>CAILBC010000025.1 GCA_903832325.1 uncultured Sphingomonadales bacterium
ACACCTGCTGCCCGAGGAATGGGTGAAAGCCAGCGCGTGGATCGACGCCGGGGCGGCGGTGCTGGTCTATCTGGCGTTTCACCGCGTGCACGATGCGGTGGAGCACCGGGTGGAGCAGCTGTTTTTTGGGCACTGGCAGGCCAACGAAGATGCCTTGCGCCGGTTTGTGGCGTCGGCGGCGCATTTTGAGGACGAGCGCGCGCTGGCGCGGGGGTTTGCCGACGAACTGGCGCGGTTTGGTGGCGGCGCACGGGTGGCGGTCTATCGGCGCGAAGCCGGCGCGCTCAATCGGGTGGGCGGGTCGTGGGACACCGCTCCTGCCCAATTTCGCGACGACGACCCGGCCTTTGCGCTGATGCGGGCAGAACGCAGGCCGCTTGATCTGGCCGAAACGCCGACCGACCTGCACGGCGTGCTGGCGCTGCCGATGCTCGATCATGGGGCGCTGGCCGGGCTGGTGCTGATGGATCTGAAGAACAACGAGGCGCTGTACCGGCCCGATGAAGTCACCCTGCTGGGCTGGGCCGCGCACGAAGTCGGGCTGGCGCTGGCGGCGCTCAAGGCCCGCGCGACCGATGCCGAAGTTGACAGGATGCGTATTCAGAACGCCGAATTGCGGGGTGCGAACGCGGAATTGCGCGCGGTGATCGCCGGATGGCAGGAAAGGGCAAGCGCATGAACCGGCCGCGCGTGACCGAACCGCAATCCCTTCTTTTCACCGGGTGGCGCGGCGCGGTGCTGGTGCTGGTCGTGCTGGTGTCGCTGACCCTGTCTGGCATTTCGCTGTTCACGCAAGCCGAATTCACGGGTGTGTTTCCGGATCGCGCCGGCCGCATGGGGCTTTATGGCGGCGCACCGGGTCATGCCCCCGGCTGGTGGGAGATCCCCGTTGTGGAACCGGGTGGCGCGGCAGAGGCAATCGGGCTCGTGCCGGGCGACGAGGTTCGGCTGCCCGATCCCCTGTATGCCAATTCCAGCCGACTACCCGGAACCAGAATGGAAATCACCGTCCGTCACCGGGGCCATGAACGCCGGGCGATGCTTGTCTATCGCCGGTTTGACCCGATGCAGGACCCCGCGTTGACTGCGGGGTTTTACGGCGCCTTTGTCGGCGCCGTGTTTGCTTTCATGCTGGGCCTGACGGTGCTCGTGCGCGGCTGGGGGCAATATCCGGCGGTGGTGCTGGGCATGGGCCTGACGGCGGGTGCCAGTGGCGGTGCGATACCCGCGTGGGCCATCGACCAGCCATGGACCACTGTTTTTGTCGCGCTGCATGGTATCAACTTTGCAGCCGTCAATGGCGCACTGCTCAGCGTTGTGCCCTTGCTCTATGCCCGGCATGTCCGCAACCCCGGCCCCTTTGCCGTGCGGGTTACGGCGAGCATAGTGCTGGGTTTTTGCGCATTGTCGACCTGGAGCGAATGGCTGAACATTTGGGCGAATCCGGCCTTTTTCACCATCTTGCCGGCTTTCCTCGCCGTCGCTTTGGTTGCCATCGTCATGGCTGTCTGGTGGGCCTGGCGCGGCTATTGCGATGCGCCACCGGCCGGGCGCAACCGGTTTGCCACACTGCTTGTCGCGTTTGCGATTTTAGCACTTTCGGTGGCCTGTTCTGCGCTGATCCCCTTGAACGCACTGACAGGAAAATCGGTTTCGATCCTGAGAACCGTGGCGGAATTGCTCGGGTCGACGGTGTTCCCGCTGCTGCTGGTTTACGCGGTTTTGCGCCACCGCGTGATCGACATCGGCTTCGCGTTCAACCGCACGCTGGTCTACGGTACGTTCAGCGCGATCCTGCTGGGCAGTTTCGGCCTGATCGAATGGGGTGTTGAACATCTGCTGCCCGAAGAATGGGTGAAAGCCAGTGCGTGGATCGATGCGGGCGCGGCGGTGGTGGTGTACCTGGCATTCCACCGGGTTCACGATTGGGTGGAGCACCGGGTCGAGCATCTGTTTTTCCGCCAGTGGCAGGCGAACGAGGATGCGCTGCGGCAGTTTGTGGCGGTGGCGCCGCATTTCGAAGATGCGGGCGCGCTGGCGCGGGCCTTTGCCGAAGAGCTGGCGCGGTTTGGCGGGGGTGCGCGGGTGGCGTTTTATCGCCGCAACGAAGGCGCGCTGAATCGCGTGGCGGGCAACTGGGAGGCCAGCCCGCGGCATTTTCGCGAGGATGATCGGGCCTTTGCCACGCTGCGCGCGACGCGGCGGCCGCTCGATCTGACCGATGCGCAAACCAGCCTGCCCGGCGCGCTGGCGCTGCCGATGATCGACCATGGCGCGCTGGCGGGGCTGGTGCTGATGGATCTGAAAGGCAATGGTGCGCTGTACCGGCCCGACGAGATTGCCCTGTTGGGCTGGGTGGCGCACGAAACGGGGCTTGCCATGGCGGCCCTGCATGTTGGATTGGTTGAAACCGAATTGCGGCTGGCAAAGGCCCAGCTGGCGCGGCTGGGCAGCATTATCGGTGACCGGCTTGACCGCGCGAATGCCTGACATCCGGGAGAGAAAAACGATGACATTCAAGATGATTCTGGCCAGCGCCCTGTTGCTGGGCACCGCCCTGCCCGCGCTGGCCGCGCCGCAAAAGGCGCCAACCGCACCTGCCTATGACGAACGGCCCGCCAAGTTTGAAGAACCGAAGGACATTCGCGATTTCGACCGGCGCGTGGTCGATATTCCGATGCGCGACGGGGTAAAGCTGCACACCGTGATCCTGGTGCCAAAGGGCGCGCATGGCGCGGCGATGCTGCTGACGCGCACGCCCTACAATGCCGAGGAACAAACCGGTTATGGCCATTCGCCGCATATGGCAGCGCGGCTGGACGGGTATGACAATGCGCCCGACGTGATTGCCGCGGGGCATTACATCCGCGTGGTGCAGGACGTGCGCGGCAAATACGGGTCTGAAGGCGCCTATGTGATGAACCGGCCGTTTGTCGGATCGTCGCTCAATCCGACCAAAGTCGACCATGCCACCGATACCTATGACACGATCGACTGGCTGGTGAAGCATGTGCCCGAATCCAATGGGCGCGTGGGCATTCTGGGCATCAGTTATGACGGGTTTACCGCGCTGGCGGCGCTGGTCCACCCGCACCCGGCGCTGAAAGTTGCGGTGCCGATGAACCCGATGGTCGATGGCTGGCGCGGCGATGACTGGTTTCACAACGGCGCGATGCGCATGCTGGGCAACGATTACATCCTGAACCAGGTGGCCAGCCGCGACAATTCGATCGTGTATGAATACCCGGAGGCCGATCTTTATACCCATTTCATGCGCGCCGGGTCGGCGGGCGCGGCCGCGACGCAGCACGGGCTGGACCAGATCGGATTCTGGCAGAAGATCAAGGCGCACCCCGCCTATGACGCGTTCTGGCAGGAGCAGGCGATGGACCGCATCCTGGCCAAGGAGGGGATCACCGTGCCGACCATGCTGGTCCATTCGCTGTGGGACCAGGAAGATATCTATGGCGCCCCCGCAGTGTGGAAAATGCTGAAGCCGATGGACAAGGACGGCAAGCTGTTCCTTTCCATGGGGCCCTGGTACCACGGGCAGGAAATCGAACGCGCCGATACGCTGGGCCCGGTGCGATGGGACAGCGACACCGGAAAATGGTGGCGGATGCACGTGCTCGCGCCGTTTCTGGCGCATTACCTGTATGACGCGCCGATGGATGTGCCGACCGTGACGGCGTTTCAATCGGGCACCAATGACTGGCAGAAACTGCCGGGCTGGCCCACCGCGAAAACGCCGACGCGGATGTATCTGAATGCCGACCAGTCGCTGGGTTTTGCGCCGCAGGGGGCGGGCACGCATCTGGATTATGTGTCGGACCCGGCCAACCCGGTGACGTATCTGCCGCGGCCGAACCTGAAAGTGGGGTATGACGGCAATCCCTGGCCAACCTGGCTGACCAGCGACCAGCGCACCGTTTCGGGCCGGCCCGACGTGCTGACTTTTACCGGGCCGGTGCTGGACAAGCCGGTGACGATTGCCGGGACGCCGATGGTGCATCTGGTGGCGGCGACCACCGGCACCGACAGCGACTGGGTGGTCAAGCTGATCGATGTCTATCCCGATGAAGTGCCGATGGACAAGGCGATGGGCGGCTATGAACTGGCGGTGGGCATGGACATTTTCCGTGGCCGCTATCGCCAGGACTTGTCGCAGGCGAAAGCGATCACCCCGGGTGCGCCGCTGGCCTATGACTTTGCGCTGCCGCCGGCGAACCACGTGTTTCTGCCCGGGCACCGGATCATGGTGCAGGTCCAGTCAAGCTGGTTCCCGCTGTATGACCGCAACCCGCAGACATTCGTGCCGTCGATCACCGATGCAAGGCCCGCCGACTATGTGAAGGCGACCCAATCGGTGAGCGTGGGCGGCGCCGGGGGCAGCGCGATCGACCTGCCCGTGGTGAACTGAGCAATTCTGCCGCCCCCGGTGCGATGCCGGGGGCGGCCAGATGATCGCGCTGACCCAGGTGATCGGGCAGATTCTGGTGATCGCGCAGATTCTGGCGAAAGGGGCAATGGCATTGCCGCGCGCCGGGTAACGCGGCACAAGGTGCGGGCGCCATGCCGTTCCTGATCCCGCCCTTTGTCCGCCATACCGCGCCCGTGCCTGGTATCGCGCCTGGTATCGTGCCTGGCATCGTTATGGTCTGCGCCGCGCTGCTGACCGGATGTACCGGTGCCGGACTGCGTGGCGCTGCACCGCCAGCGCCGATGGCTCGCGGATTTGCCACCAGCGATATTGTGCCCGATCCCGGTTTCCGGATGGCTGTGCTGGACAATGGATTGCGCACGATCGTGCGGTCCAATGCGACGCCGGCGGGCACGGCCCAGGTGCGGCTGGTGATCGAAGCCGGATCGCTGGATGAAGCCGAAGACGAGCGCGGGACTGCCCATTTTGTGGAGCACATGGCGTTCAACGGCAGCCGCCATGTGCGCGAGGGCGAAATGGTCCGTCTGTTGCAGCGCGACGGGCTGGCATTTGGCGCGGATACCAATGCCTCGACCGGGTTTGAACGCACGATCTATCAACTGGACCTGCCGCGTGCCGATCCGGCGCTTTTGGACACCGCGCTGATGCTGATGCGCGAAACCGCCAGCGAGCTGAGCTTTGATCCGGCGGCGGTGGATCGCGAACGCGGCGTGGTGCTGTCGGAAATGCGCGAAGGGCGCGGCTATGCCCTGGCCGACCGGCAGGACATGATGCGCTTTCTCTATCCCCATGCGCGCTATATCGAGCGGCTGCCGATCGGCACCGAGGCCAGCGTGCGGCAGGCCGATGCCGCGACGCTGCGCGCATTCTGGCAGGCGCATTACCGGCCGGACCGCGCCAGCGTGGTGATCGTGGGCGATTTTCCGGCAGCGGTGATGACGCGCGCGATTGCCGCACATTTTGCCGACTGGCAGGCAGGTGGTGGGGCTGGGGCTGGGGCAGCAGCTGCGCCGCCGCGGCCGGACCCGGGCCGGGTGGAGCCTGATCGGCGCGACCTGGTGGACATCCATATCGACCCGGCGTTGACCGAGCGGGTGACGATATCGCGCCACGGGCGCTGGATTGAAGAGCGCGATACGATTGCCGCGCGGCGGCACGCGCTGCTGCGCCTGATCGGCTATCGCATGATCGACCGGCGGCTGCAAAGCGTGGCGCGGCGCAGCATACCGCCGTTTCGCGGGGCAGGATTTGGCACGGCGCCGGTGTTTCACATCGGGCGCACGACCAATCTGGTGATCGACACGCAGGACGGGCAGTGGCGGCGCGGGATGATCGCTGCAGGGGCCGTGCTGCGCCAGGCGCTGACGCAAGGGTTCACCCGCGCCGAACTGGACGAGCAGCTGGCCGGGCTGCGTGCCGATTTCGAGAATGCCGCGGCGGCGGGTGATACCCGGTCGCACGGGGCGCTGGTGCAGGCGGCGCTGGCGTTGATCACCGACCAGCGGATTCCGACAACCCCGGCCGATGCGCTGGCGCGATTCAACGCCTTTGCCCCGACAATCACACTGCCGCTGGTGCGCGAAGCGCTGGCCGCCGATGCGGTGCCGCTGGATCAGCCGTTGATCCGGTTTCATGGCCGCCACGCACCCGAAGGCGGCAGCGCGGCGCTGCGCGCGGCCTGGGACGAAGGCACGCGGGCAACGGCAACGGTCTATACACCCGTAACCGGCCAGTTTGCCTATGACCGGTTTGGCGCGGCGGGCACGATCGTGGAAGACCGGCGCGAGCCCGTGCTGGGCCTGCGCCAGGTGCGTTTTGCCAATGGCGTGCGGCTGAACCTGAAGCACACCGACCTGGAACACGACCGCATCCGCGTGAGCCTGGCGCTGGCCGGAGGCGAAACGCTGGGCACACGCGCCAATCCGCTGGCCGTGGCGATGGTGCCGGTGCTGGCCCAGGGCGGGCTGGGCCGGCACAGCGCAGACGATTTGCAAACGCTGCTGGCGGGGCGCGCGGTGGGCGGATCGCTGACGCCCGATGGCGATGCGTTTGTGGCAGAAGGGACGACCACGCCGCGCGATCTGGCCATGCAATGCGCCTATCTGGCGGCGCTGATCACCGATCCCGGCTATCGCCCCGAGGCCGAGGCGACATTTCACCAATCCATCGCGCAAGTGCTGGCGCGGCGCAATGCCACGGCGCGCAGCGCGCTGGGCAATGCCATTGGCGGCGTGCTGTCGGACAACGATCCGCGCTTTACCCTGGCCGCGCCCGAGGCCTATCGCGCGCTGAACTTTGCGCGGTTGCGCGCCGATGTGGGCGAACGGCTGGCGCATGGTGCGATCGAGATCGGCATGGTGGGCGATATCGACGAAAGCGCGGCGATTGCCGCAGTGGCGCAGACGCTGGGCGCGCTGCCGCCGCGCGAAGCCGAATTCCGGATCGATCCTGCCGCGCTGGATCGGCACTTTACCGATCATCGCGGGGCGGTGGTGGTGCGCCACGACGGCCCGGCAGACCAGGCGATCGTGCGCATGGAATGGCCGACCACCGATGACCGCGATGAACGGCTGGAGCTGACGCTGGACTTGTTGCAGGACATGGTGACGATCGCGGTGGAAGACACGTTGCGCGAAGCGATGGGCAAGACGTATTCTCCGCGCGCATCCTCGGCGCAATCGGATTTCTGGCCGGGCTGGGGCACGTTTCAGGTGCAGGCGGCGGTGGCCACGGCCGATCTGGCGGCGACGCGCGCGGCGATGCGTGCGACGATGGCCGGGCTGATTGCCGCGCCGGCCGATGCCGACCTGATTGCCCGCGCGCGCGCCCCGCTGGTGCAGCGGATCGACAACGCGTTGAAAGGCAATGGCGGGTGGATGGCGCTGGTCGCCCGTGCGCAGACCAGGCCGGAACGGATAGCGCGCCATATGGCGGCGCGTTCGTTGCTGGAGGGGATTACCGCCGCGGACTTGCGCGAGGCCGCGGCGCGGTTTCTGGCGCCCGACCGGGCGGTGGAGGTGCTGGTGCTGCCGGCCGGGGCCGCAGCGCCCGGCGCGTGAAAAAAGCCGGGGACGATGGTGGCCAGGCCCCCTTCCCGCCCCGCCCGCTGCACGCCATGATATGGGCGATGACCGAAAGCGCCGACACCACACCCGCCGATCCGGCCGATTGGGCCGCCACCGCATTGGCGCCGGCCTTTGCCAGCGGGGCGCTGTCTCCGGTCGAGGTGATCGAGGCGGTGCTGGCGCGCGTGGCCGCGTGGGAGGGCGATCTTTGCGCGACTTATGCGCTCGATCCCGAAGGCGCGCGGGCTGCGGCGCGCGCGGCAGAGGCGCGCTGGCGCAGCGGGATGGCGCTGGGACCGCTCGATGGCGTGCCGGTGACGATCAAGGAAATGGTGGCCACGCGCGGTGTGCCAACGCCCATGGGCACCGCCGCCAGCATGCTGACCCCGGCCCCGGCCGATGCTCCGGCGCCGGCCCGGCTGCGCGAGGCGGGCGCGGTGATCTTTGCCAAGACCACGGCGCCCGATTACGGCATGCTGTCATCCGGCCTGTCGAGCTTTCACCCGCTGACCCGGAACCCGTGGGACCTGACGCGCACGCCCGGCGGATCGAGCAGCGGCGCGGGCGCGGCGGCGGCGGCCGGCTATGGCCCGCTGCATCTGGGCACCGACATTGGCGGATCGATCCGGCTGCCCGCGGGGTGGTGCGGGATTTTCGGGCTGAAGCCGTCGAACGGCCGGGTGCCGATCGATCCGCCCTATCTGGGCCGTGTGGCCGGGCCGATGACGCGCACCGTGGCCGATGCCGCGCTGATGATGACCGCGATCACCCGGCCCGATGCGCGCGACCACATGAGCCTGCCGTGGCAGGGTATCGACTGGATGGCGCTGGACGGCGATGTGCGGGGCCTGCGCATTGGCCTGATGATGGATGCGGGCGCCGGCACCGCGGTGGAGCCGGCGGTGCGCGATGCGGTGATGGCGGCGGCGCGCGTGTTCGAAGCGGGCGGCGCGCATGTCGCGATGGCAGAACCGTTTTTGACCCCGGCGATGTTCGACGGGTTCGACACGTTTTTCCGCACGCGGTTCTGGGCCGAAACCCGGGACCTGCCGCCCGAACGGTATGAACGCATCCTGCCCTATATCCGCGCCTGGGTCGAACCGGCGAGCGGGACAAGCGCGCTGGAGCTGTATCAGGGATACCAGCAACTGGTCGCGATCCGCGAGGCAGGCGTGCGCTTCAGCCAGCGATTTGACTATGTGCTGTCACCGGTGGCGCCGATGGCGGCGTTTGATGCGTGCCTGCCCGGGCCGAACAACGATCCGTCGCGGCCGTTTGACCACATCGCCTTTACCATGCCGTGCAACATGACCGAGCAGCCATCCGCCTCGATCGATTGCGGGGTGACGCCCGGTGGCCTGCCGATCGGGCTGCAGATCAGCGGGCGGCGGTTTGATGACCATGGCGTGCTGCGCGTGGCGCAGTGGTTCGAGACGGCGCGGGGTGATTGGCGGGGCTGGCCCGAACCGGCTTGATCCGGGCCCGCGACAGAGGCATAGGGCAGGCGACTTCCGCCATGAAAGAGTTGCGAACCATGAAAGTGCGCGTCCATGTCAGCCTGAAGAACGGCGTGCTCGATCCGCAGGGCCGCGCCATCCACCACGCGCTGGAAGGCATGGGCTTTGCCGGGATTGAAGATGTGCGCGCTGGGCGGCTGATCGAGCTGGATGTGGCCGACAGCGTAACCGACGAAGCGCTGGACGATATGTGCCGCAAGCTGCTGGCCAACCAGGTGATCGAAAACTATCGCATTGAAAAGGTGGCCTGAACCATGGGATTTGCCGCTGCGGTCATCACTTTTCCCGGGTCGAACTGCGACCGCGACATGGCCGTGGCGATCGAAGCGATCACCGGGGGCACGGTTCATCGGGTGTGGCACGGCGACGCGGTGCTGCCCGAACGGCTGGATTTCATCGCGCTGCCCGGCGGGTTTTCCTATGGCGACTATCTGCGGTCGGGCGCAATGGCGGCGCGATCGCCGATCATGCAGGCGGTAGTGGCAGAGGCCGCGCGCGGGGTGGCGGTGCTGGGCGTGTGCAACGGGTTTCAGGTGCTGACCGAGGCCGGATTGCTGCCGGGCGCGTTGCTGCGCAATGCGGGCCAGCGGTTTGTGTGCCGCGATGTCGCGCTGACCGTGGGGACCAGCCAATCGCTGTTTACCAGCGGGTGGTTCAAGGACCAGCGCATCACGGTGCCGGTGGCGCACCATGATGGCAATTATTATGCCGACGCGGCGACGCTGGACCGGCTGGAAGGCGAAGACCGCGTGGCATTCCGCTATGCCGAGCCGGTGAACGGATCGCAGCGCAATATCGCGGGCGTGCTGAACGAGGCCGGCAACGTGCTGGGCATGATGCCGCACCCCGAACGCATGATCGAGCCGGCGCAGGGCGGCAGCGACGGCCGCGTGCTGTTTGAAAGCGTGCTGCGGGGGCTGCGCGTGGCGGCGTGAGGCCGTGGCAATTCCGGTGATCACCGCGTTTGCAGGTTCGCCCGACCGCGGGCGGGGTCTGGCGCGCGACATGCCGGTGCGCTGGGCGCTGGAGGAGCTGGGGCTGGACCATGGGGTGCGGCTGATCCCGCTATCCACGCTGAAAGGCGCGGAACATCGAGCGCGCAATCCGTTCGGGCAGATTCCGACGTAAGAACTGGGTGATCTGGTGCTGTTCGAATCGGGTGTGTTCGATAGCTATCCGACGCTTGGCGCCTATATCGCCCGGGCCGAGGCACGACCCGCCTGGCGGCGGGCCTTTGCCGCGCAACTGCTGGATTTTACCGACAGCAACCGCGACGATACCTGACTGCCGCGGCGCAGGGCCGCATCAGGCCGCCGCGTCGTGCGCCGACTGGGCCATATCTTCGATTGATTTGCGCTTTTTCGGCGCGCGCGGCTTCACGAGGTCAAAGGCGTCTTCCGGTTTCATCGGGCGGCCGAAATAATAGCCCTGGATCTTGCGACAGCCGAGTTGGCGGACCATGGCGAGTTCTTCTTCGGTTTCGACGCCTTCGGCCGTGGTCGACATTTCCAGGCTGTCGGCCATGGCGACCACCGCACGCAGGATCGCCAGGCTTTCGGGATTGTGCCGTGCGGCACCCTGGACAAAGCTGCGATCGACCTTGATCGTGGAAAAGCGGATCTTGCGCAGATAACCGAGCGAGGAATAGCCGGTGCCGAAATCGTCGAGCGCCACGCCGCAGCCCAGCGCGATGACCCGGTTGAGCGTTTCCAGCGCCACGGTGCCATCGCGCAGAAACACGCTTTCGGTCACTTCGATTTCCAGCCGGTGCGAGGGCAATCCGCTGGAAGCAAGCGCACTGACCACGGTTTCGGCAAAGGCGCCATCAAGCAGCTGTTCGCCCGATACGTTGACCGCGATCTTGATCGGATCGGGCCAGCGGGCCGCTTCGTGGCAGGCCGTGCGCAGCGCCCAATCGCCGATCGGCACGATCAACCGGGCATCTTCGGCCACGGGGATGAATTTTGCCGGGCTGACCGGGCCGTGTTCGGCGCTGGTCCAGCGGGCGAGAGCCTCAAAGCTGAGCACGGCGCCGGTATTGGCATCGACCACCGGCTGATAAACCAGCGAGAATTCGCTGCGTTCCAGCGCGTGACGCATCGACAGTTCGAGCTGGCGGCGCTGTTCGGCATCGGTGTGGAGCGACGGTTCATAGCAGAAATGCGTGCCGCCGCCTTCATCCTTGGCGCGATAGAGCGCAAGATCGGCATTGCGCATCAGCGTTTCCACAGTGGCGCCGTCACGCGGGCCGATGGCAGAACCGACACTGGCGCCGATGTAGAGCGTGTGGTGATCGACCAGATAGGAATGCGACAGGCCGGTGATGATGCGCTGTGCCACGGTATGGATGGCGTCGCTGTCGACCCCCTGGCCCAGCACAACGCCGAATTCATCGCCGCCCAGCCGGCCACACATCCCGGCATCGCCCACCAGCGTGCCCAGCCGGTCGGCAACGCGTTCGAGCAGCTTGTCGCCGATCAGGTGGCCAAGCGTATCGTTGACTGCCTTGAACCGGTCGAGGTCGATCATCAGGAAGGCGCAGCGGCTGCGGAATTGATCGGCGCGGCGCATCGCGGCATCCAGCGCCTCGGTCAGTTGCAGGCGGTTGGGCAGCGCGGTCAGCGTGTCGAACCGGGCGAGATAGGCGATCTGTTCTTCGCTTTCGCGCCGTTCGGTCACGTCGGAGCCGACGCCGCGAAAGCCGACAAAAGTGCCGTTTTCATCGACGCGCGGGCTGGCCGAGAGTTCCCACCAGCGCGACTGACCCTTGATGGTCACGCGCACGAGCAAGTTGGAAAAGCTTTCGCGGCGTTTGACCCGTTCGGCCAGATCGTGGAGCGAGGAATGGAAAAAGCCGGTGTCCCAGCTATCGCCGGCGATCAGCTGGATCAGCGGCTTGCCCTCGATATCATCGGATTCTTCGCCCAGTGCAAAGGCAAAGCGCGGGGATACATTGCGCACGCGGCGGCTGGCATCGACCTGCCACAGCCAATCGGCATCGCCTTCTTCGAATTCGCGCAGCAGCAGCGAAACCACATCGTCCTTGTCCACAAGGCCAGCCTCGGCGAGCTTGCCATCGAGGAACATGCGTGCGGTTTCAAAGGCGCCGATCGCCACGAAAACCTGGAAACAGGCGGCCACGGCGGCAGCGGTCACTTCGCCGCGCCCCAGAAAAGCGGTGATGCCGGCGATGCCCAGCACCGTGACAAAGACCTGCGCACCCAGCGGCACGGCGGCAAAGGCAAAGCCCATCGCCGCCATCAGCATGGCCATGATCGCCCAGACCACGCCGGTATCGGTCTGGCCCAGCCAGGGTCCGAAGGCGAGTATCGGCGCCGCCCAGACCATCGCCAGCGCCGCAGAGCCGGTGGCCTGGAGGCGAATCGGCCGGCGCCCAACGCGGCGCTGATCAATCGGGCGCAGGCGCCGATCGAGCACCGTCGACGCGATCACCGAGAACACCAGGATCGCCAGCCAGCCGAGGCTCAACACCAGACCGACACGCTGTGGCAGCACGCGCATCATCAGCATGGCGCCCAGCGCATGGGCAAAAACCCGCGCCACCGTGAGCCGCGCCAGCCCGGCCAGTTGCAGGCTGCGCAGGCGGCCCCAATCGCCATCCACCGGATCGGTCAGGCCCAGCACCGCCAGCCACGGCAAGCGTGAGGGCAGCGCCGGCTTGGCTTGATCGGCAAGGCGAACGGCAGATCGGGGTCGGGGTGATTTAGTCACGACGCCAATCTAGCGGCCAATGCTTGCCCAATCGTAAGCGCGGACAAAACAAAGGCGCAAAATCTGCAGGCTTTCACGCCGCAGCGGTGATCATTCCACGGTTACCGATTTGGCCAGATTGCGCGGTTGATCGACATCGGTGCCTTTCGCCAGCGCGACGTGATACGCGAGCAGTTGCACGGGCACGGCATAGACCAATGGCGCGATCAGCGGATGAACTTTTGGCATCTCGATCGTGGCGAGGCAGCCTTCGCCCGCTTCGGCCAGGCCCTCGGCATCGGAAATCAGCACGATCTTGCCGCCGCGTGCGCGCACTTCCTGCATGTTCGACACGGTTTTTTCGAACAGCGGGCCCGATGGCGCCAGCACGATCACCGGCACCGATTCGTCGATCAGCGCGATGGGGCCGTGCTTCATTTCGCCGCTGGCATAGCCTTCGGCGTGGATGTAGCTGATTTCCTTGAGCTTCAAAGCGCCTTCCAGCGCCAGCGGATAGTCTGGCCCGCGCCCCATGTACAAGACATCGCGCGCCGGCGCGATCAGTGGCGCAATCGCGGCAATGTCGACGTCGTGCGCCAGCGCGGCGTTGAGCGCGGCCGGCGTTTCATCCAGCTGGCTGACGATTTCCATTTCCTCTTCACGGCTGAGCAGCCCGCGCCTGACCGCCAGATGCACCGCGAGCGCGGCGAGCACGGCCAGCTGGCAGGTAAACGCCTTGGTCGAGGCGACGCCGATTTCGGGGCCGGCGTGGGTCGGCAGCAGCAAGTCGGCTTCGCGCGCCATGGTGCTGGTGGGCACGTTGACGACCACCGCAATCGTCTGCCCGGCTGCCTTGCAATGGCGCAGCGCCGCCAGCGTATCGGCGGTTTCACCCGATTGCGAGATGAACAGCGCCAGCCCGCCCGGTTCGAGCACGGGATCGCGATAGCGGAATTCGCTGGCCACATCGATGTCCACCGGCAGGCGGGCAAAGCGTTCGAACCAGTATTTGGCGACCATTCCGGCGTAATAGCTGGTGCCGCAGGCGACGATCGTGACGCGGCGGATGCTGGCCAGATCGAAATCGATCTGCGGCAGCGAAACAACCTGTTCGTAACGGCGCAGATAGGACCGCAAGGTCTGCGCCACGACGATCGGCTGTTCGTAGATTTCCTTTTGCATGAAATGGCGGAAATTGCCCTTTTCGATCGCTGCCGCGGTCGCGCCAGAGGCGACAATCGCACGCGTGACCGGGGTGTTGGCTGCATCGAACACGCTGGCGCCGGCGCGATCGATGATCACCCAGTCGCCTTCTTCCAGATAGGTCACGCGCTGGGTGAGCGGGGCGAGCGCAAGCGCGTCTGACCCGAGGAAGGTTTCGCCATCGCCATAGCCGACCACCAGTGGCGATCCGAGCCGCGCGCCGATCAGCATGTCGGGATGGCTGCGGAACGCGATGGCCAGCGCGAAGGCGCCGCGCAGCCGCGGCAGGACCGCCTTTACGGCATCCTGCGGCGCAAGGCCCGCCTCGACCTGTTCGGAAATCAGGTGCGCGACGACTTCGGTATCGGTTTCGCTTTCAAAACTGCGGCCGCGGCCGATCAGTTCTTCGCGCAGCGAGCGGAAATTTTCGATGATGCCGTTGTGGACCAGCGCGACTTCGGCCGTGGCATGGGGGTGCGCGTTGTTGGTGGTGGGCGCACCGTGCGTGGCCCAGCGGGTGTGGGCAATGCCGATCACGCCTGGCGCCGGATTGTGCGCCAGTTCGACCACCAGATTGCCCAGTTTCCCTTCGGCGCGGCGGCGGATCAGTTGGCCATGATCGATGGTGCAGACGCCGGCGCTGTCATAGCCGCGGTATTCCATCCGCCGCAGCCCGTCGACCAGCCGGTCTGCAACCTGATCCTTGCCGACAATTCCGATAATTCCGCACATGTCCCACGCCTTTTGTTGTTGGAGCCCGGCCCGTGTCCATCAGGGCGTGCCGGTGCCTCCGCACGCCCTCGCCCCAAGCAGGGAAATCGCCGTCTGGCAAACCCCGTGTGAACGGCAGATTGCCCGCCGTTATGCCTTGCGTTCGGCCTTTTTCTTTTTCATCGCGTCGTGAAAGCGGTCGGCCCAGCCGGGTTTCACCAATTGTTCGGCGCGGACGAGGCGCAATTCGCCATCGCTGACATCGCGGCTGACCGCGCTGCCCGCGGCGACAATGGCATCGGCGCCGATCCGCACCGGCGCAATCAGCGCCGAATTCGAGCCGATGAACGCGCGTTCGCCGATCACCGTGCGATATTTGAAATAGCCATCATAGTTGCAGGTGATCGTGCCCGCGCCGATATTGGCCTGCGCGCCGACATCGGCATCGCCGAGATAAGTCAGGTGATTGGCTTTGGCCCCCTGGCCCAGCCGCGCGTTCTTCACTTCGACGAAATTGCCGACCCGGCTGCCGGTTTCCAGCACCGCGCCGGGGCGGAGCCGGGCGAACGGACCGACCGAGACGCCGCTGGCCAGCTGTGCGCCCTCGACATGGCTGAAGGCGTGGATGACCACGTGATCGGCAACCACGGTGCCGGGGCCGAACACCACGTTCTGTTCGATCGTGACATCGCGACCGACCACCGTATCCCACGCGAACCACACCGTTTCGGGCGCGACCAGCGTGGCGCCATCGGCCATGGCCTGCGCGCGGCGGCGATCCTGCCAGCGGGATTCGGCCTGGGCGAGTTCGGCACGGCTGTTGATCCCGGCCACTTCGTCGGCATCGGCGGTGACCACGACGGCGGCGCGGCGGCCATCGGCGAGTGCAATATTGACGATATCGGGCAAGTAATATTCGCCCTGCGCGTTATCATTGCCGACGCGCGCGAGCAGCGCGAACAGATCGGCCGCGCGTGCCGCCAGCAGCCCCGAATTGCACAAAGTGCAGGCGCGTTCGGCGGCAGTCGCATCCTTGAATTCGACCATTTTGTGCACCAGGCCATCGTGCGCGATGACCCGGCCATAAGCGAGCGCATCATCGGGTTCGAAACCGAGCACGACCACCGCCGGCGCATCATCGCCATGCAGCCGTTCGAGCATGGCGCGCATCGTTTCGGGGCGCACGAACGGCACATCGCCATAGAGCACCAGCACATCGCCATCGAAATCGCCGAGCACGCCCTGCGCCTGCTGCACCGCGTGGCCGGTGCCATGCTGCGGGTCCTGCACCGCGATGCTGGCGGCATGGCCCACCGCGCGTTCGAGCTGATCGCGGCCGCTGCCGACCACCACGACCTGGTGCGCGGGCGCAAGCGTGGCCGCGCTGGCCATCAGGTGCAGCAGCATCGGCCGACCGGCAATCGGGTGCAGCACTTTGTGCGTATCGCTTTTCATGCGGGTGCCTTTGCCCGCCGCCAGGATGACGATAGCGAGGGGCTGGGCTAGGGGCCGGGCGGGCGCGGATTCCGGGGAGGACTGGGTCATGACGAACACCCTTGCCAGCATTTTCTTGCAGTTTCCAGAAGGCACGGGCAACGCTGCGGCAATAGCCGGATTTGCCGCGATGCAGCCGGCGTCGGGACGCAAAGGAAAGGACCCAGCGGCCATGTCGACCATCCTGTTGCCCCGGGCGATGCGCATCGGTGGCGGTGCGCTGAATGAAACGGCCGAAGCGCTGGCGCAGCTGGGCCTGGGCGCACCGTTGATCGTGACCGACGGATGGATGGCGACATCGGGTGTGCTGGGCCGGCTGATCGACGGGCTGACGCAGGCCGGGATGGCGCCGCGCGCGTTTACCGAAGTGACCCCCGATCCGACCGTGGCCGGGGTCATGGCGGCGGTGGCTTTTGCGGCGCAGGCGCACCATGATTGCGTGATCGGCCTGGGCGGGGGCAGCCCGATCGATACGGCCAAGGCGGTGGCGGTGCTCGCCGCGCGCGATGTTTCGCTGCGCGCGCTGAAGGCGCCGCATCAGGAAAACGCGCCGGGGCTGCCGATCATTGCGATTCCGACCACTGCGGGCACCGGATCGGAGGCGACGCGATTTACGATCATCACCGACGAGGCCAATGACGAAAAGATGCTGTGCGCGGGGCTGGCCTATCTGCCCACGCTGGCGATTGTCGATTACGAGCTGACGCTGACCAAGCCGCTGCGGCTGACCGCGGATACCGGGATCGATGCGCTGACCCATGCGATCGAGGCTTATGTGTCGGTGCGGGCCAATTCCTTTTCCGATGGCATGGCGCTGGCGGCGATGCGCGCGATCTGGGGCAATCTGCGCACGGTGTGCGATGATCCCGGCAACCGCGCCGCGCGCGAGGCGATGATGACCGGTTCGTTGCAGGCGGGCATTGCCTTTTCCAACGCGTCGGTTGCGCTGGTGCACGGCATGAGCCGGCCGATCGGTGCGCATTTCCATGTGCCGCACGGGCTGTCGAATGCGATGCTGCTGCCGGTGGTGACGGCGTGGTCGGCGCCCGGTGCACTGGGCCGCTATGCCGATTGCGCCAGGGCGATGGACCTGGCGCGGGGCGACGAGGGCGATCAGGCGAGCGTGGCCCGGCTGATCGAGGCGCTGCGCGCGGTGAACCGCGATCTGGGCGTGCCCAGCCCGCGCGGATTTGGCATCGATGCGGCGCGGTGGACCGCGCTGATCCCGGTGATGGCGCAGCAGGCGCTCGATTCGGGATCACCCGCGAACAACCCGCGCGTGCCCGATGCGGCGACGATAGCCGGGCTGTACCACGAGGCCTGGGACTGAACTTTGCCCCAAGGGCCGGATCGGGTGACTTGATGTTTGCACAGTCGTGGGGCAGTCACTGTGGCTATGGCGCCATTCCCTTTTGATGTGGTCGGATTCGATCTTGACGGCACGCTGCTCGATACGGCGCTCGATCTGGGCCACGCGCTCAATCATGCGCTGGGGCTGATCGGCCGGCCGGCGATTCCGCTTAGCGACGTGCAATCGCTGATTGGCGGGGGCACGGCGCAAATGCTGCGCAACGGCCTGGCCCGCACCGGCGGGATCGATGAGGATGCGCTGCCCGATCTGACCGACAAACTGGTCGATTTCTATGCCGACAACATTGCCCGCCACACCGCGCTGTATCCGGGTGGTGAGGCGATGCTGGCCGCGCTGGAGGCGCGCGGGGTGAAAATCGCGATTGCCACCAACAAGCGCGAAGGGCTGGCGCGGCGACTGTTTGACGAGCTGGGGCTGAGCCCGCGGCTGGCGACCGTGATCGGCGGCGATACGCTGGGGCTCGACCGGGCCAAGCCAAAGCCCGACATGCTGATCGAGATGGTGCGCCGCACCGGGGCAACGCGCGCCGCATTCGTGGGCGACACCACGTATGACATCGGCGCAGCGCGCGCCGCCGGCCTGCCGGTGGTGGCCGTAAGCTTTGGTTTTTGCGACAAGCCGCCGCATGATCTGGGCGCCGATGCGGTGATCGACCACTTTGACGAGCTGATCCCCACGCTGGAACGGCTGGGCTGAAACCCTGCCCGATCGGGCGCGTGCCCGGGTGGTGCGCAATCCCCCCTTTTATTCCGCCACACACCCGCTATACGCGCGCTTCCCGCTGGGGCGTCGCCAAGTGGTAAGGCACCGGTTTTTGGTACCGGCATCCGCAGGTTCGAATCCTGCCGCCCCAGCCAGGTTTGTTGCCCGGTAGCGCCGATTGGCGGCTGCTGGCGCAAAAATCCCGGAACCTGCTGAGTCCTTTGTTTCGCTGCGCGGCAAGCCGCTCCGCTTGGGGGTTCGAATCCTGCCGCCCCAGCCAGGATTTTGTCATTTTTGCGCCGATTGGCGGCTGCTGGCGGGCAGCTTACGCCGGCTGCGCTTCCTGCAGGTCCTGCACTGCGCGCCAGGCCTGGTCGATGGCGGCGTGGGTGTAGGCGGTCCAGCCGGCGTCGGAATTGGCGATGGCGACGCGGCCCACGCGCTGGCGGCCCAGTTTTTCCGGAAAGGGCACGGTATCGGTCTGATCGTAGAGCGGGCCGGGGAGGTAGCTATAGCCGTGGGACCAGCGGTTGACCGTGATCGCGGCGATATCGCGATCGGCATCGAAGCCGCCCGGCCCCAGCATAGCGGCAAGCTGGGTGCGCAAGGGGCCTTCGAAATCGGCAAAAGTCATGCCGAACAGCTTCATCCGGGCCATGCGGTAGCGGGTGGCAAGGTCTGTATCCGCGGGAGCATCGGGCACGGTGGGCACGTGGACCATGTGCACCACAATGGGCTGGGCAGGATCGGGCGAGAAGCGGTATTCGCCAAGGCTGACCGGATAATCGAGCTTTGCCACCGAGAAAAAGGCCGAAGGGCTGGTAACGGCGTGCACTTTCAGCCGGTCCCACGCCTGCCAGTTTTTGAGCAGGACGTTGGTATACGTCAGCGGCCCTTTGACATTGCGGCGCAGCACGGCGGCCTGATCGGCGGCGAGGCCGGGCATGATATAGGGGATCATCATGTTGTACCCGGCCATGATGCAGAATTTTGCCTGGACCCGGTGCAAAGTCCCGTTCTTGACATAGCCGACATCGACCGGGCCGTCTGGCTGTTGCCCCCCGCCCAGATGCCCCCTGCCCTGATGACCGCCTGGCTGTTCGACGCGCACCACGGTGGCGCTTTGGCGGATGCGCACGGGTGAGCCATCGACATCGAGCCGGGTATAATCGAACGGCGCGGTAACGATGTCTTCCATCGTGTGGCCCGGCGCGATGCCCGGCACCAGGCCGCGCACCAGCATGCGCGCGAGCGAGGCGTTGCCATCAGGGAAGTGGTGGATATAGGGTTCCTGCATTTCCGCGCGGGCTTCGGCATCGAGCGTGAGCGCGAGGCCCTGAAAGCCGGGATAGCCATAGCGGAAGGCATCGTTGGCGCTGACCGCGTCGATGCCGACGGCAAAGAAATCGCAGCTGTCGTTGCGCAGGCAGGCCACGACCGGTGCATCGACTTTCCACCACCTGGTCAGAAATTCGAGATAAGTCATGTGATCAAGCCGGTGCGCGATCACCTCGGGGCCTTCGCCCGGCCAGAAATCCCGCTTTTCCGTATAGAGCGCCAGCAGCTGCCGCTTTGGCGCGTCGGCCAGCGGGAAATCGGCGAGGAAATTGGCAAGCGGCCGGGCATTGAGGCGCGGCGGATCGAGATCGTCCGCCACACTGGCCATCGGGTTGCCGGTGACCAGCCGGTCGGTGCCGAACGTCGCCTTGTCAAAGAACACGGCGCGGCTCATCCCGCGGCGGGGATAGTGATCGCGATCAAACGCAGTTTCGAAGCGGCCGATATCGACGCCCAGATCCTTGAGCAGACCGTTGGCGACCGGGCTGAACAGCGCCTTTGGCGATTGCAGCGATTCGGTGCCGCCATAGCCGATCAGCGTCTTGCCGCTGATGGTGAATTCGTTGCGTTTGGCGTGGCCGCCGAAATCATCGTGATTGTCGAGGATGAGAATCCGGGCGGCGGGATTGCGCTTGCGCCAGAACCACGCCGCGGACAGCCCGCTGATCCCCGAGCCGACAATGACCAGATCATAGACCGGCTCATCCACCGGTTTGGCGGACAAATCGAACGTTTCGCCATCGCGCAAGCGATGCGCAACTTCGAACGCGCCGGCATGGCTGCCGCGCAGGCCCGTGGCGGCGGGGGGATAGGCCGCGGCACCTTGCGCCAGGCCGGCCTTGTCGCTGCAGCCGGCGACAAGCAGCGAGGCCGGTGTGACCCCGGCGCCGACCGCGAGCGCCACGCCATCGAGAAAGTCGCGTCGGGTAATCGCCATCGTTGCATCCTCCAGCACCGGCCCTGTGCTTAGCGAATTCCTTGCACAGGAGCAAAAGGTGCCGGGGCGAGAAGTTGGCCCGGCTGATTGCCCATGGACAGGGGCTTGGGAAGTTCTGCTAGAATGGCGGGCATGTCGAACATTCTGCACCGCACCACCGCCAATGCCCCGCCGCGCGCTGTTTCGGGAAAAGGGCTGATCCTCCGGCTGGCCGACGGGACCGAGATCATCGATGCGACAGGCGGCGCGGCGGTGGCCTGCCTGGGCCATGGCAACGAACGCGTAGCGGCCGCAATCGGCGAACAGGCGGCGCGGCTTGGCTATGTGCACACCGGGTTCTTTTCGTGCGAGCCGGCCGAAGATCTGGCCAGTCTGCTGCTTGACGGCGCGCCCGGGGGCCTGACGCGCGCCTATTTCGTGAGCGATGGATCGGCGGCAATGGAGGCGGCGCTGAAACTGGCGCGGCAATACCATGTGGAACGCGGCGAGCCGCAGCGGGTGCATTATATTTCACGCCGGCAAAGCTATCACGGCAGCCTGTTCGGCACTTTGGCGGCAAGCGGCAACCTGGCGCGGCGGGCGATCTATGAGGATGTGCTGCCCACCGGGTTCAGCCGCGTTTCGCCCTGTTTTGCGTTTCGCCATCAGCGTGATGGTGAAAGCGATGCGGCCTATGTGGCGCGGCTGGCGCGCGAACTGGACGACGAATTCATGCGCGTGGGGCCAGACAGGGTGATCGCGTTTCTGGCCGAGCCGGTGGTGGGCGCGACGGCGGGCTGTGTGACCGCCCTGCCCGGCTATTTCGCGGCGATGCGCGCGGTGTGCGACCGGCATGGCGCGCTGCTGATCCTGGACGAGATCATGTGCGGGATGGGGCGAACGGGAACGACCCATGCCTGGCAAGCCGAAGGCGTGACGCCGGATATCCAGGCCATCGGCAAGGGCCTGGGCGGCGGATATCAGCCGATTGCCGGCATTCTGGTGGCGCAGCGCGTGTTTGAGGTGCTGGCGCAGGGGTCGGCCACATTTGTGCACGGCCATACCTATCAGGCGCATCCGGTGGCGTGCCGCGCCGCGCTGGAAGTGCAGCGGATCGTGATCGAAGACGGCCTGATTGCACAAGTGGGCGCGATGGGCGCGGTGCTGGATGCGGCGCTGCGCAACCGGTTTTCCGGGCATCCGCATGTGGGTGACATCCGCGGGCGCGGGCTGTTTCAGGCGCTGGAATTCGTGCGTGATCGGTCGGGCAACGCCCCGTTTGACCCCGCCCTGCGGTTCAGCGAGCGGCTGAAAGCGGCCGCCTTGCGCAACGGGCTGGGGATTTATCCGGGCAGCGGCACGATCGACGGCGTGACCGGCGACCACGCCCTGCTTGCCCCGCCCTATATCGTGAGCGCGGACGAGATTGCGGTGATTGTCGACCGGCTGGCCGTGGCGCTGGATCAGGCGGTTGGCGAGGTATTGCGGGCATAGGCGGAAAGGCCTGTGGCGAGCACCTCGGCCGCCACGCGCAGGCGGGCAATGGCGCGGTGGCCGGGGGGCATGGCCAGCCAGATTTCGAGGCCAAGCTGCGCATCGGGCAGGATGCGGACCAGATCGGGATCACGCGCGGCAATCCCGGCCTGCACCACGCCAACGCCCAGACCGGCGCGGATCGCGGCAAGCTGGGCCAGATCACTGTCGCAGCGCAGACCAAAATCAGCCGCCGTGGCGTGGACACCCTGGCTGGCGAAAGCCTGAAGCAGGGCGTGATTTTCGCGATCGGGCCCGATCAGGTGGCGCGAGGCAACCAGCGCCGCGCGCGAGGCCGGCAGGCCGTGCGCGGCCACCCAGCGGCGATGCGCATAGAGCCCGAGCGGCACAATGCCCAGTTTGCGCACGACCAGACCGGGCTGGATCGGGCGAACCATGCGGATCGCGATATCGGCATCGCGGCGTGCGATATCCTGGATCGCGCTGGTGAGCACGAGTTCGAAATCGAGCGCGGGATGCGCGGCGCGGAGCTGCGACAGAATCGGCGGCAGGACCTCCACCCCGATCATCTCGCTGGCGGTGATGCGCACGGTTCCGGCGATGGCCCCGGTTTCGGCCGAGGCCAGGCGGACCAGCGCGGCGGCGGCCGATTCCATCGCCTCTGCCGGATCGCGCAGATCGAGCCCGAGCGCAGTCGGCACGAGGCCGGTCTGCGAGCGCGCGAACAGCGGCGAGCCGAGCGTGGCCTCAAGCTCGTCAAGGTGGCGGCGGATCGTCGGGTGGGCAAGATTGAGGCGCCGCGCGGCGCCTGACAGGCTGCCTTCGCGCAGGATGGCGAGAAAGCTGCGGCACAGCGCCCAATCGAGGCGATCAACATTCATATAAAATCGTACAGCGATTGTGCGTGTTTGGTCAATTTTCTTCAAGGCAGCGCCAGTCCATTTGTGCTTTCACCAAAAGGAGGACGTGATGACCCGAACCGAAATCCCGTTTGCCGCAAAACCCCCGGTCCGCACCGGAATTGCCGAAGGCGCTGTCAGGGTGATCCTGCGGCTGGAGGGGCTGGCGCTGCTGGTGGCGGCGTGCGCGGGTTATGGCCTGATGCATGGCGGCTGGGGGCGTTTTGCGTTGCTGTTTTTCCTGCCCGATCTGAGCATGCTGGGCTATCTGGCGGGGCCGCGCGTGGGTGCGGCGGTTTATAACGCGGGGCACAGCACGCTGGCGCCGGCGGTGCTGGGCCTGGCGGGCGCCATGCTCGCGGCACCCTGGGTTTATCCGGTTGCGCTTATCTGGCCGATTGCCCTGATATGGCCGATTGCCCTGATTTGGACCGCGCACATCGGGTTTGACCGGATGATGGGCTATGGCCTGAAGTATCCCGCCGCGTTTGGCGACACGCATCTGGGGCTTGTCGGGCGGTGGGCGTCTTATCCCGCAGCCGTATGAGGCCTTGCCCGGTCAGCGTGGTTCGAGCCGGGGCGGATCGAAGGCGCGCACTGGCGGGGGCACCCCTTCGTATCGGCGCAAATCGACCAGGCAGGTTTGCGCGCTGCTGCCCTGCGACAGCGACGAGGCGCCGCGATCGAGCGTGAGCACATTGGGATTTCCGTGCCGGTCCAGCGTGCCATCGGGATCGTACCAGGCGCCGGTCGACAGGCGCACCACGCCGGGCATGATTGCGGGATTGAGCACCGCGCCGGCGAGGCATTGGCCGCGATCATTGAACAGTTCGACCACTTCGCCATCGGCAATGCCGCGCGCGGCGGCATCGGCGGGGTTGATATGCACGCCTTCGCGCCCTTGCACTTTGCCCGCGCGGCTCCACGGCGAGGGATCGAGCTGGCTGTGGAGGCGCCGCGCCGGCTGGTCGGAAATCAGATGGAGCGGATAGCGCTGCGCCAGGGGCGAGCCCAGCCATTCGAACGGTTCGCGCCAGACCGGATGGCCCGGGCAATCATCCAGCCCGAAGCCGGCGATCCGTTCAGAAAAGAGCTCGATCCGCCCGGATGGCGTGCCGAGCGGGTGCGCGGCGGGATCGGCGCGGAAGGCGGCATGCATGTCACGCGGGGCATCGTGCGCGGCCAGATCGATCAGCCCCGTGTCCCAGAAGGTTTCGAAATCGGGCAGATCGACCCCGGCGGCCGCGACGCGGGCGCGGTTTTCGGTGTAGATATGCCGCAGCCAGTCCATTTCGCCGCGCGCTTCGGCAAAGGCATCGTGCGTGCCGAGGCGCGCGGCCAGGCCGGCGAAGATATCGTGATCGTTGCGCGCCTGGCCCTGCGGCGCCATCGCCTGGCGCATCGCAATGTAATAGCCTTCGAGTGAGGCAAAGCCGATATCGTTGCGTTCCAGCGCGATCGTGGCGGGCAGCACGATATCGGCATGGCGGGCGGCGGCGGTCCAATAGGGTTCGTTGATCACGATCGTGTCGGGCCGGGCCCAGGCACGGCGCAGGCGATTGAGGTCCTGATGGTGGTGGAACGGATTGCCCCCCGCCCAATGGATCAGCCGGATATCGGGATAGCGATGTTCGCCGCCGTTATAGCGGAACGGGGTGCCCGGCCCCAGCAGCATGTCGGCAATGCGTGCCACGGGGATGAAATCGGCCACGGGATTGCGCGCCTGCCCCAGCACGGGGCCCGAAATGCGGACATGGCTGCTGCCCATCGCGTTCATCGGGCCATAGCCGATGCCATAGCCACCGCCGGGCAGGCCGATCTGCCCGACCATCGCCGCCAGCGCGACCAGCGCCCAGAACGGCTGTTCGCCATGGGCGGCACGCTGAAGCGCCCAGGCGGCAGACAGCATGGTGCGGTTTGCCAGCAGCGCAGCGCCCAGCGCGCGGATCGTGGCGGCATCGACACCGGTGATCGCGGCGGCCCATTCGGCCGATTTCGGCTGGCCATCCTCCGCGCCGCGCAGATAGGCGGCAAAGCGATCGAACCCCACGGTATGGCTGTCGAGGAACGTGCGATCAAACCGGGGATCGTGGAGCACGGTGTGCGCCAGCGCGAGCATCAGCGCGGTATCGGTGTTGGGGCGCAGGCGGACCCATTCGGCGCCTTCTGCCGCATCGCAATTGTCGCCAAAGTTATCGGCCACCGGGCCGATGTTGATGATCCGCACCCCGGCACGGACAAGCGATTCGATCCCGGCGCGCGCGCGGTGGCGCCCGGCCCCGCTTGACGAGACTTGCGCATTTTTCAGCGGGACCCCGCCAAACGCGACGAACAGCGTGCAATGCTGCGCCAGCTGGTCCCAGCTGGTGTGGGAGACCAGCGCGCTGTCCATATCGGCGGCGATATGCGGCATGATCACGCGGCCTGCGGCCAGGCTGTAGCTGTCTACGCTGCGGACATAGCCGCCGATCTGGTTGTAGAACCGGTGCAACTGGCTTTGCGCGTGGTGGAATCGGCCGGCGCTGGCCCAGCCGTAAGATCCGGCGAAAATCGCCTGGTTGCCATGATCGCGGCGGACGCGGGTGATTTCCGCCGCGACAAGATCAAGCGCTTCGTCCCAATCAAGCTCGACAAAGGCGTCTTCGCCCCGGCCGTTGCGGTTGCGCCCTTCGAGCCAGCCGCGCCGCACGGCGGGGCGCGCGATGCGCAGGCCCCGCACTTCGGGGGCGAGCTGGTCGAGGCCGATGCGGGTGGGATCGGGATCGGCGGAAAGCGGCCTGAGCGCGGGATCGGCACCCGGTTCGCGCGTGACCTCGTAAATGCCCCAGTGCGCGGCGGAATAGCGGTGCGTGGCCACGTCAGATATACTTTCGCGATTTGGCGCGAGCGAGAACATAGATCGACAAATCGCGGATTTCCGCCGGAGTGAGCTTGCCGGCAAAGGCCGGGGAGACGCCGGCGCGGCCCTGGGTAATGCTGGCGGCGATGGCGGTGCGATCATGACCATAGAGGTAAGTCGCCGGGCGGGTCAGATCGGTTGAGCCGATTGCGGCATCGCCCCAGCCCTGCACCGTGTGGCAATCATAGCAGCCGCCTTCGCCTTCGAAGGTTTCGCGTCCGGCGGCGATCTGCGTGGCATCAAACGGCTGGCCCGAGAGTTTGAGCACATATTCGGTGACTGCGGCCACTTCATCGGGATCGAGACTGTGGCCGACGCCGAGCGCGGGCATGACCGCCAGATTGCGCGCGCGCGGATCGCCGCTGCGGATGCCGTGGCGGATGGTGAAAGCGATGTCGGACGCGCGGATCAGGAACGTATCGATATCTTCACCGCCAAACAGCCAGCGATCATCGGTGAGATCGGGGGTGTGATGGCCGGCAAGGCCCCGGGCATCGGCGCCGTGGCATTGTGCGCAGTGTTTTTGAAACAGCGGCGCGCCGGCCTGTTGCGCGCGGGCGCGGGCCGCGGGGTCGGCCCAGATGGCATCGACCGAACGCGGCGTGTGGTGGCGCGAAGGGAGCGCGGCACCGGGCGTGGCAAGCGCGGCCAGCGCGAGGGCAGCGCCGGCCACCACGGTCATTGCGCGCGAAACGGACATCGTCAGGGCAAATCTCCTTTTGACGGCCCGTTGTGCCAGATGATGGCGGACGCGCAAGGGCTGGTAAAAGCGCGTCGGGCCCTGCCCTTTTCGGGGAGCCATGCCGTTTCGGGTTGAGACGGGACCGATTGCGCCATAAGGTACATGGCATTGCCGCGCGCATGAACCAGGGAGCCAGAGTGGCCATCGATTGCAATCTGCGGCGCCTTGCCATGCCCGCCCGGGCGGGCCTGATGGCGGCGATAGTCCTGATAACGGCAATTCCGGCCCGCGCCGTGCCCGACGATGCGGTGATTGCGCCGCCCGCCGCCGCCGACTGGGCCGCGCTGGCGCATCTGCCCGATTGGAGCGGGGTGTGGACGCCCGACATCCGCGATCAGGATGCCCAGGTGGAAACAAACCCGGTGCCGTGGACGCCCGCGTTGAAAAAGCAGGTCGATTTCTGGACCGCGGAAGAAAATGCCGGGCGGCCGCATGGCGTGCTGATCAATTGCCTGCCGCATGGCATGCCCAGCCTTATGCTGATCACCCACAACGCGCAGGAATTCCTGTTTACCCCCGGACGCGTGACGCTGCTGGGCGAATCCGATGGCAACCGGCTGCGCCGGATCTGGACCGACGGGCGCGCCATGCCCGCCGACCCCGATCCCAGCTTTCACGGGTATTCGGTGGGGCATTGGGAGGGGGATACGCTGGTGGTGGAAACGCGCGGCATCCTGCCGCAGGTGTTTCTGGCAATCAGCGAGGCGGTGGCGATTCCCACAGGGGGCGATGCGGTGATTCACGAACGCATCCACCTGATCGCGCCCGATACAATGGCCGACGACCTGGTGATCGAGGCGCCGCATATCCTGACCCGCGCGTGGCCAACACGGCGGCTGTGGCACCGCATCCGCAAGCGCAGCTATGAAATTGTCGAAGGCGTGTGCCACCAGGGCGATTTCGAACCGGCGAGCGACAAGTGGGGCAATCCGGTCTATATCCCGACGCGTCAGCAGGATGGCAATGTGCTGCCCCCTGCGGCGAACCCTGTTCAGCCCAACCCGTGAGAACCGCAATGTCCCGCAAATTCGCCTTTGTGCTTGCTTCGCTTGGTCTTGCCGGTCTGGCCGCTACGGCCCAGGCCCATCACAGCTTTGCCATGTTCGACCCCGCAAAAGTCGTGACCTTGCAAGGCAAAGTGAAGGAATTCCGCTGGGTGAACCCGCATGTTTCACTGTTTGTCGATGTGGCCGGGCCCGGCGGGCAGGCCGGGGTGTGGTCGGTGGAACTGACCAGCCCGGGCAATCTGACTCGGCTGGGGTGGAGCCGCCAATCGCTGAAAGCGGGCGATCAGGTTTCAGTTGAAGTCAATCCCTTGCGCGACGGGCAGCATGGCGGCGGGTTTCGCAAAGCGACGCTGGCCAACGGGCAGCAATTGCAGGCGCACCTGATCGATATCGAAAAGGCCGCGGCCGGGGGGCACTGAGGCGCGCCGATCAGCCCGATCAGCGTGTGCCGGACCAGCCGGCAAAGCGCCGTTCGACCCAGCGCAGCAGCAATTCCAGCACCAGCGCGATCACCGCGATCAGCAGGATGCCGGCGACCACCACATCGGTGACCAGCATCTGCGAGGCCGACTGCACCATGAAGCCGAGCCCGCGCGACGCGGCAACGAGTTCGGCCGCGACGAGCGTGGACCAGCCCACCCCCAGCGCAATGCGCAGGCCGGTGAGGATATCGGGCAAGGCGCTGGGAAAGATCACCAGCCACACAACCTGATCGCGGCTGGCGCCCAGCGAGCGCGCCGCGCGCACCCGATCGGGATCGACCCGCCGCACGCCGCTGGCCGTGGCGATGGCCAGCGGGGCAAAGATGGCCATGGTGATCAGGATCACTTTGGTTGCTTCGCCAATGCCGAACCAGATCACGATCAGCGGCAGATAGGCGAGCGGCGGCACCGGGCGGTAGAATTCGATCACCGGATCGAGCGCGGCATTGACCCGCGGCCACAGGCCCATGGCCATGCCCACGGGAATGGCGGTGACCACCGCAAAAATCATCGCCAGCCCGACGCGCGCCAGGCTGGCGCCGGCATGTTGCAGCAGCGAGGCGCCGACAAAGCCGTGGCGGGCCAGATCGGCCAGCCGCGCCGCCACCGCGCCGGGCCCGGGCAGGAACAACGGGGCGACAAGGCCGCTGGCGGTTACCCCCCACCAAAGGGCGAGCAGCAGGCAAAGTGTGGCGAGCGTGGCCCAGCCGTGGCCGCGTGCGGTCTTATCCATGGCGCGCGTACTCCTCGTCCCCGGCAAGGATGGTGGCCGCCAGGTCTTCGCGCATGGCGAGGAACTGCGGATCGCCCTTGATCGCCCGGATCGGTTCGCCGGCGAGAAAGCGGCGCGCGAAATCGGGGCGATAGCGCTGCACGATGCGGCCGGGACGCGGGCTCATCAGCACGAGTTCGGTGGCGAGGAACAGCGCCTCTTCGATCGAATGGGTGATCAGGAAAATGCCCTTGCCGCTGGCCTGCCACAGGTGCAGCAGCAGCATCTGCATGCGTTCGCGGGTGAGTTCATCAAGCGCGCCGAGCGGTTCATCCATCAGCAGAAAGCGCGGGCTGACGGCCAGCGCGCGCGCCAGGCCGACACGTTGGCGCATGCCGCCCGACATTTCGCTGATCGCGTGACCGGCAAAGCCATCGAGCCCGACATCGCGCAGCAAGTCGCGCGCGACCTGCTGCCGTTCGGCGCGGCCGACGCCGCGCAAGCGCAAGCCGAAGGCGACATTGTCTTCGGCCGAAAGCCACGGCATCAGCGCATCATCCTGAAACACCACCGCGCGATCGGGGCCGGGGCCGGTGACGGGCACACCATCGATCAGCACCTGGCCGGCGGTGGGCGCGACAAACCCGGCGAACAGGCCGAGCAGTGTCGATTTGCCGCAACCCGAAGCGCCCAGCGCCACGACCACTTCGCCCGAGGCGACATCGAGCGTGACGCCCGACAGCGCCTCAACCGCGCCGTTGCGGCTGCGATACGTCACCCCGGCGACAATGGCGGACAGTGTGCTCATTGTGATGGCGTGTCCTGTGCTGCGGCGCGGGCCCAGCGCGCATCGATGAACGGGCGATAATCGGGCAGGACGCGATCGACTTTGCCCTGGGATTTCAGGAAACCGGCGGTTGCGGCGAGATCATCCGCCAGCCCGCCGCCGAGCAGGCGCGGCCCGGCCTGCGCCGCGGCATCGGGATAAGTGTTGCGCGACAGCATCGCGGGCACGGCATCGGCGGCCACGCCGGTGAGCGCGGCCACAGCGCCGATCTGCGCCGGATCGGGGGGCGATTTGCTGCCCGATTGCTGCCAGGTGCGCATGGCATCGAGCGTGACGCGCACGAATGCGGCCACGACCGACGGATTTGTGCGGGCGAATTCGCGCCGCACCACCCAGGCATCATACGTGGGTGCGCCCCAGTCGGCCACGGTATCGGACCCGACCAGCGCGTGGCCGCCCTGGCGCAGCGCGCTGAGCGCCGGTTCCCACACATAGGCGGCATCGATATCGCCGCGCGCCCAGGCGGCGGCGATTTGCGGCGGGGCCAGATTGATGATCTGCACCGAATCCGGCGCGACGTGCCAGTGGGCCAGCGCGGCAAGCAGGCTGTAATGGCTGGTGGAAACGAACGGCACGGCCACGCGTTTGCCCGCCAGATCCGCGCCGCGCGCGATATGCGCGGAATCGCGCACCATCAGCGTTTCGCTGCTGCCGAGGCGGCTGGCCAGCACGACGGTGGTGATCGGCAACTGCCGTGTGGCGGCGATGGCCAGCGGGCTGGAGCCGAGATAGCCGAAATCGATATCGCCCGCAGCCAGCGCGGTGATCACATCGGTGCCGCTATCGAATTTGCGCCATTGCAGCGGCCGGCCCAGCGCGCGATCGTAGGCGCCGCCCACTTGCGCCAGTTTGCCGGGATCGACTTCGGTCTGAAAGCCGATGACCACGGCATGGCGCGCCGGGCCGGCCAGCGCATGGAGGCCCGCCAGCCCCAGGACAAACAGCGCCACAGCGCCAAGAAACACGCGCAAGGTAATCGGCATGCAGCCCCGATGGACAAAGTCGACCCGGGGCATTTCGCACCCATTGCGGCCAAGCTATCTCGACTTTCGCGGGCGAGTAAACCACTAAGTTGCGAATGCCGGGCCTGCGCCCGGAGGGAGACCGCATATGGTTGCCACAAAGACCACCGCGCCCGAGGCGCGCGCCGGTATGGCCCGGCTGCGCGGATTTGTGACGCGCCTGGCCGAGCTGGTGGAGACCGCGCGCAGCGAAAACGCGGTGCTGGAGGCGGGGACACCGTTGCTGGCCGGGCTGGTGACGCACGATGACTGGCTGCCCGATGCGTTTGCCGTGCCGCACCCCGAACGGTACCGCCAATACCTGCTGCATTGCGACAGCCGCGAACGGTTTTGCGTGGTGGCGTTTGTGTGGGGGCCGGGCCAGGGCACGCCGATCCACGACCATCGCGTGTGGGGGCTGATCGGGATGTTGCGCGGGCGCGAGGCGGCGCAGCGCTATCGGTGGGCGCCCGATGGCAGCCTGCTGGCAGAGGGGCCGGAGCATCTGTTGCTGCCCGGGCAGGTCGAAGCGGTTTCGCCGCGGATTGGCGATATCCACCGGGTGTGGAACGCCCAGGCTGACGCTCCGTCGATTTCGATCCACGTTTATGGCGGGAATATCGGCGCGGTGGAGCGCGCGACGTATGCGCCCGATGGCACGGCGAAGCGGTTTGTTTCGGGCTATGCCAGCGATGTCGTGCCCAATCTGTGGGACCGGTCATGACCATGAGCCCCGCCGAAGTGCGCCGGGCACTGATCGCGCGCGATGAAGTGGCGTTGATCGATCTGCGCGACGAGGCGGCGTTTGCCACGGGCCATCCGCTGTTTGCCGCGCAGATCCCGCTGAACCGGCTGGAGCTGGAGGCGCGCTGGCGGCTGCCCCGGCGCGCCGTGCCGGTGGTGGTCTACGACAATGGCGAAGGCCTGGTGGCGCCGGCGATCGCACGGCTGGGGGCGCTGGGTTTTGGCGAAGTGCACGCGCTTGATGGCGGGCTGGCGGGCTGGTGCGCGGCGGGGTTTGAGCTGTTCGAGGATGTGAATTCGTGGTGCAAGGCGTTTGGCGAATTGGTCGAAGACCGGCGCCATACGCCATCGTTGCCGGCGCCCGCAGTGCAGGCGCTGATAGATGGGCATGCCGATATCGCGATCCTGGATGCGCGGCGGTTTGACGAATATGCCACGATGGCGATTCCGGGCGGGATGAGCGCGCCGGGCGCCGAGCTGGTGTTGCGCGCGCGGGCGGCGGCGCCTGATCCTGCGACCACGATCATTGTCAATTGCGCGGGCCGCACGCGCAGCATCATCGGCGCGCAATCGCTGGTCAATGCCGGGCTGCCCAACCCGGTCTATGCGCTGCGCAATGGCACGATCGGGTGGACTTTGGCGGGGCAGACGCTGGAAACCGGGCAATCGCGCCGCGCCGCCGCGCCCGATCCCGCGCAAATCGACGAAGCGCGCGCGCGGGCCCGCGCCGTATCGTACCGCGCCGGGGTGCGGCATATCGGCATGGACGAATTGCGCCATCTGCAGGCGCAGGGCGGGCGCACGCTGTATTTGTATGATGTGCGCCTGCCCGAGGATTATGCCGCGGGGCATCTGCCCGGTTTTCGCAACGCGCAGGGCGGGCAACTGGTGCAGGAAACCGATCACAATGCGCCAGTGCGCGGTGCGCGGATCGTGCTGACCGACGATGCGGGGCCGCGCGCGGACATGACCGCATCGTGGCTGGCGCAAATGGGGTGGGACGTGCTGGTGCTGGACTGGCCCACCGAGGCGACGCTGGAAACGGGGGCCGATGATGCGCCGCCGCCGCGTGGGCGCGAGGGCCGATACAAGCGGCCGTATGAGGGCACCGACAATCCGGCGGCGGCGATGCAGGCCTATCTGGATTGGGAATTCGGGCTGGTGGAGCAATTGCGGCGCGATGCAAGCCACGGGTTTTTTGTCATCTAGGCAGGGTGGACAGTGGAGGGGATCGGACGCTGCACCAGCGTACCGCTTGGTTGTCTTTGTCGTCATGCCGGATCAAGCCCGGCATGACCAAAGTGTGGCTGGGGTAATGCTACGCTATGGCCGAAACTGGGGCGCAAGCAGCCAATCGCTTCGACAAGGCCTGCGATCAGTGCGCCACGCAAAAGGCGGCCTTGCCCCGGGTCAGGCCGGGGGCGACGCGGAGGGCGGGCTTTTGCGTCACGCGGTGAACTGGCCGGCGTAGATTTCGCGCAGGCGGGTCTTGACGATTTTGCCCATGGCGTTGCGGGGGAAATCTTCGAGCACGTGGACGGCCTTTGGCTGTTTGAAGCGCGCCAGGTGCGTGGTGATCACGGCCTGGAAATCGGCCATGTCGAAGGACGTGCCATCGAGCGTGATCGCGGCGACCACGGCTTCGCCGAAATCGGGATGGGGCACGCCGATGACCGCGACATCGGCAACGCCGGCGACATCGGCGAGGAGCATTTCGATTTCGGCCGGGTAGACGTTGAATCCGCCCGAGATGATCAGGTCCTTTGACCGGCCGGCGATGGTGACGCGGCCGTCTGCGTCCTTGAAGCCGGTATCGCCGGTCTGGAAAAAGCCGTCAGCGCCAAAACTTTCCGCCGTGGCCTCGGCCCGGCGCCAGTATCCGTGGCAGACATTGGGGCCGCTGATCAGAATTTCGCCGACTTCTCCGGGGGGCAGATCGGCGCGCGCCGCATCGACCACGCGCAATGCGACACCGGGCAGCGGATAGCCCACCGTACCGGGCCTGCGCGCGGCGGGCGCATAGGGGTTTGAGGTGATCATCAGCGCCTCGGTCATGCCATAGCGTTCGAGAATGCGATGGCCGGTGCGCGCTTCGAATGCGGCGAAGACCGAGGGCAACAGCGGCGCCGAACCGCTGATGAACAGGCGCAGCGGGGCGGCGCGTGCGTGGGTGAAATCGGCATGATCGAGCAGGCGCGTGTAAAAGGTCGGCACGCCCATGAACACGGTGACCTGCGGCAGCATGGCGATGACCGCGCCGGCATCGAATTTGGGCAGCATGTGCAGCGGGGCGCAGGCATAGAGGCCCAGATGGAGCGCGACGAACAGCCCGTGGACATGGAACAGCGGCAGCGCGTGGCAAATCGCATCGGCATCGGAAAAATGCCATTCGGCGTGGAGCGTGGCGACATTGCTGGCCAGATTGCCGTGGGTGAGCATGGCGCCCTTTGGCCGGCCGGTGGTGCCCGAGGTGAACAGGATGGCGGCCAGATCGCCGGCGGTGACGGGTTCGACCGCCAGATCGGGCGTGAGGCCGGCGGCAAGGTGGCAGAGGCTGCCGGTGCCATCGGCATCGAGCGTGGCGCGGCGCAAGGCCGGGTGATGCGGGGTTTCGGGAATGGCGGTGGTGCTGGCGTGGATCAGCAGGACCGGTTCGGCATCGTCGATCAGCACGGCGACTTCGGCAGCGGTATAGGCCGGGTTGAGTGGCACGAAGACCGCGCCGCAAGCGAGCACCGCGAGGTAGGCAAAGACGAAACCGGGGGAATTTTCGGCCTTCACCATCACGCGATCACCGCGCGCCACGCCCAGTTCGCGCAGCGCCGCGCGATAGCGGCCGACATGGTGCGGCAGATCACCCAGCCGGGCGACCACTGCGCCCTGCCAGAGCAGCGCGGGCCTGTCGGCGTGGCCCTGGTGACGGGCATGGAAGACGTCGATCAGGTTTTCGGACATGCGCGCAATCTCCGGCTGGCGGTGCGGTGCGATCCATGATCACCGCACGCCGTTTTGCAAGCCGGGATTGCGACAGGGGGCGCCCGATCAGTCGCGGCGGCGGGGTGGCCCCTTGCGCGCATAGCCCTGCCCGCCGGGTTTGCCAGGGCCGGGGCCGCGCACGCGGCCGCGCGGCGGGCCATCGTTCCCGCGGTCGCGCATCGGGTGCGGACTGGCGGCCGGTTCGGCCGAAGCCTCGATCGTGATGCCGCTTTCATCCTCGGCGCCGGGCATGGCGGTGCGTTTCAGCGCGGCGCGGAATTTGGCCTCGACCGCGCGGGGCACCTGGAAATGGGTTTCGTTGGCGCCGATGCGGATCGCGCCGATCTCGTTGCGGGTAATGTGCCCGCGCCGGCACAGCAGCGGCAGAATCCAGCGCGGATCGGCATTCTGGCGGCGGCCGATATCCATGCGGAACCAGGCGACATCATCGAACCCGGTGCGGCGTTCGGGGCGGGCGCCGCCATCGGGCTGCGAAGCCTCGATCAGTTCTTCGGGATCGGGCACGCCGCGTTTGCGCGCGTGGACCAGCGCGAGCGCGATATCGATCGCGGTCATCGATTCCATCAGGCGTTCGGCCAGCGCGCGATCAGCGTCACTCGATTCGACCGGCTGGGCCAATTCGGCCAGCGTGCGTTCGCGATCGCGTTCGCGGATCGCATCGGGCGACGGCACGGGCACCCAGTTGGCGGTGACGCGGGCATCGCGCAGCATGCCTTCGACGCGGCGGCGGCGCGGATAGGGCACGACGAGCACGGCGATGCCCTTGCGCCCGGCACGGCCGGTGCGGCCGGAGCGGTGCTGCAAGACTTCGGCATCGCGCGGGGTTTCGACGTGGATGACCAGGCTGAGCGAGGGAATATCGATGCCGCGCGCGGCCACATCGGTGGCGACGCAAATGCGCGCGCGGCCATCGCGCAGCGCCTGCAGCGCGTTGTTGCGTTCATTCTGGCTGTGTTCGCCCGACAGCGCGACCGCGGCAAAGCCGCGTTCGATCAGCGAGGCGTGGAGGTGGCGGACATTGTCGCGCGTGGCGCAGAACAGGATCGCGGTTTCCGCCTCATGAAAGCGGACAAGATTGATCACCGCATTTTCGATATCGGCCGGCGACACCGCGACCGCCTGATATTCGATATCGCCGTGGCCGGAATTGTCGCCCACGGTTGAAATGCGCAGCGCATCGCGCTGGTAGCGTTTGGCCAGCGCAACGATCGGTTTGGGCATCGTTGCCGAAAACATCAGCGTGCGGCGTTCGCCCGGCGTTGCCTCGAGAATTTCCTCGAGATCTTCGCGAAAGCCCATGTCGAGCATTTCATCGGCTTCATCGAGCACGACATGGCGCAGCGCCGAGAGATCGAGCGCGCCGCGTTCGAGGTGATCGCGCAGGCGGCCGGGGGTGCCGACGACGATCTGCGTGCCGTGCATCAGCGCGCGGCGTTCCTTTGACGCGTCCATGCCGCCGACGCATGTGGTGATGCGCGCGCCGGTCTTGCCATAGAGCCACATCAGTTCGCGGCTGACCTGCAGCGCGAGTTCGCGCGTGGGCGCGATGACAAGCGCGAGCGGGGCGCGCGAGCGGGCCACGGCGGCGATCGGATCTTCGGTTTCGAGGATGCGTTCGGCCATGGCGATGCCAAAGGCGACGGTTTTGCCGGAACCGGTCTGTGCGGACACCAGCAGATCGCGATCATGCGCTTCGGGCGCGAGAACGGCGGCCTGAACCGGGGTCGGTTCGGCATAGCCCTGTTCGGCAAGCGCGGCGGCGATCTGCGGGGGAAGTGAAGAAAAAGGCATAAGGTTCATAACTTTGGATGGACTGCGGGGCACGGCCGAAGCCGGTTGCAGCCCTGATGGCAGGGTTTGCAGGCAAAAGGCAAGCCGGGCAGGCAGGCGGACAGATGCCCGCGCGCGTGGCCGCCTGGGCGGGCTTTAGCGGGTTTCGCCGCCAAGTGCAGCCCCGAAGACCGTTGCCGCGTCGATAGCGGGCGATTCGGCACCCTGCTGACGCGCGATTTTGTCGGCATCGCGCTGTTCGCGCGCGGCGGTGACATCCTGTTCGCGGTCAGCGAGTGCCTGCCATGCTGCCCCGGCGCGCAAATACATGTCACGCTGGTTGGCAAGAATGGCGTTTTGCGCCGATTTGGTACAATTGGCAGCCTGCGCAAGGTAGAACTGGCTCGATGCAGTCATGTGTGGGTCCTTTCAGCCGGCTGCGGACAAGGGCGGCGCACAAATGGCGCGCCGCCGGGTCGGATGGCCTGGGATCAACCCACCATGTCGAGGATCAGGCGTTGCAGTTCCTGGCGGGACAGCACGGGTGACCGGACGGGGGGCCGGGAAAGGCCGGGAATGGCGGCGCAAACGGATTTGCGGTGGCCAGCGTTCTGTGTCGTACGAATATGAAAATCGCTATAACCGGTAGTGAGTGTATACATTGGTATCCTGGACGCGCTGTCGGCGTCTTGTGTTGGTATTTGCCCGCGAACGGGTGCTGCGCACGGATGGTTGCGGCGGTGCGCGCAGGAAAACCGTTGCCGGTTACCCCCGCGCGGAGCCGATTATCTGCGCTTGCGTTGCGGGCCGGGGCCGCTGCTGCCACCGGGACCTTTGTCCCGGAAGACAATACGCCCCTTTTCGAGATCGTAAGGTGTCATTTCGACGCGGACCCTGTCGCCCACGACTGACCGGATGCGGTATTTGCGCATCTTGCCAGCCGTGTAGGCGATGATCCGGTGATCGTTTTCGAGCATAACGCCGAAACGGCCATCGGGCAGGATTTCATCGATCTGGCCTTCGAGGGTCAACAGATCCTCTTTGGCCATCGGGTCAAACCGCTTCGAGGTTAACCGCTGCCACTTTGCCGCGACGGTCGGTTTCGAGCTCGTACTTCAGGCGCTGGTCCTTGAGCAGCGTGCGCAGACCGGCGCGTTCGACGGCGCTGATGTGGACGAAGCTGTCGGGGGTGCCATCATCGGGCGCGATGAAACCATAACCTTTGTCGGTATTGAAAAACTTTACGGTGCCTACTGGCATGATCCGGATCCTTACACAGGGAGAATGATCCGCCGACAAAGATGCCGGCAGAGCGAAGAGGCGTGATAAGGATCGGAAGGCGAAGGAGCCGAAAGTCCAGTCTCAGGCGACGTTAGCCCGCGTGATATAGGCGTTATCATGCCGAATTGCAACGTCCGATCCCGCAGTGGCCGGATCAGCCGCGTTTGGCAGGGTGTTTACCCGGCCAATTGCACCTCGATCTGGGGCAGACGTTCCTTGCCGAAGTACATTTCGCCATCGACGAACAGGGTGGGAATGCCGAAGGCGCCGCGCGCGGCGGTGGCCTCTGTGCTCGTGACGAGTTCGGCCTTTATATCCTCGTTCTGCGTGGCCGCCATGAGCGCGGCGCCATCGAGGCCGGCACGGTCCATCACGCCGGCGATCACGTCGGCTTCATCCAGTTTCAGGCCGTCTTCCCACATGGCGGCAAGGCCGGCGGTGACATAGGCAGCTTCTTCGCCGCGGTGGCGCGCGGCGATCAGCCCGCGCATCAGGAGCAGGGTGTTGACCGGGAACCACGGGTTCATGCGGAAGCGGGTGAGGCCGTGGTGATCGATGAACCGCTGCATTTCGAGCCGTTCGTACTCCATCTTGCCCTTGATCGCGCCGAACGCGCGCATCGGCGCCTGGTTTCCGGTGAGTTTGAACAGGCCGCCGAGCAGGCAGGGGACAAGGCGCAGATCGGCACCGTGCCGCGCGGCGAGCGCGGGCAGGACCTGGTGGACGAGATAGGCATTGGGGCTGGCGAAATCGAACACGAATTCGATCAGCGGGGCGGATTTGGCTGCTGTCATGACGCGATCACCATTGTTCGCGCCAGGGGCGCAGGTCGATTTCGTGAGTCCAGGCCGATCGCGGCTGCTGGTGCAGCCAGAGATAGGCGGCGGCGATGTCGTTGGGTTTGAGGATGGCGTCATCGCGCAGCAGCGGGGCGGTATCGCCCACCCGTTCGCGGATGAACACGCCGTCGATTGCGCCGTCGCAGATCACATGGGCGACATGGATGCCCTGCGGCCCCAATTCACGCGCCATCGACTGGGCCAGCGCGCGCAGGCCGTGTTTGGCCGCGGCAAAGGCGGCAAAACCTTCGCGACCGCGCAAACTGGCGGTGGCACCGGTGAACAGGATCGTGCCGGCCCCGCGCGGCGCCATCACGCGCGCGGCCTCTCGCCCGGCGAGGAAGCCGGCGAAGCAGGCCATTTCCCAGACTTTGGTGAAAACCCGCGCGGTGGTTTCGCGAATGCCGAATTGCACATTGGCGCCGATGTTGAACACGACGACACCGATCGGGCCGATATCACGCTCGATCGTATCGAACAGCGCGACGGTTTCTGCTTCGGACCGGGCATCGACGCCATACGCATGGGCGGTGCCGCCTTCGGCGCGGATTTGCGCGGCAAGCGCCTCAATCTGGGCAAAGTTGCGGGCACGACGGGTGAGGCAGACGGGGTGGCCGGCAGCGGCGAACCGGCGGGCGAGCGCCTGGCCCAGCCCCTCGCCCGCGCCGATGATCAGGCAGACATCGCGGTATGGTGCTGTTTCGGGAGGCCTGGCCATGGTCGCGTTTGTTCCCCCCTGAATTTGCGCAAGTGGCGCGGCCGCCAGGTGGTACTATGCCTGTGGAGAACGAGACCGGTCAATGCCGGTGACCGATTCAGCCCGGTGTGCGACCCAACGCCGCATCCAGCCGGGTGCGATCGAGCGTGCCCTCCCACCGGGCGATGACCAGCGTGGCGACGGCATTACCCATGAAATTGGTAAGGCTGCGGCATTCGGACATGAAGCGATCGACCCCCAGGATCAGCGCCATGCCGGCAATCGGGATCGACGGGACAATCGCCAGCGTGGCAGCGAGCGTGATGAACCCCGCGCCGGTGACCCCGGCGGCGCCCTTTGACGAGATCATCGCCACGCCGAGCAGCAGCAATTGCTGGCCCAGCGTGAGATCGACCTTGCACGCCTGGGCGATGAACAGCGCGGCCAGCGTCATGTAGATATTGGTGCCATCGAGATTGAAGCTGTAGCCGGTGGGCACGACCACGCCGACAATCCCGCGCGGCACGCCTGCCGCCTCCATTTTCTGCATCAGCCCGGGCAGTGCACTTTCCGAAGATGACGTGCCGAGCACGAGCAGCAATTCCTGCCCCAGATAGCGCCCGAGCCGCAGCACCGAAAAACCGGAAAGCCAGCCGACCGCGCCCAGCACGCCCACCACGAAAATCAGCGAGGTGGCGTAGAACGTGAGCACCAGCAGCGCGAGATGGGCAAGCGCGGCCGCGCCGAATTTGCCGACGGTGAACGCCATCGCGCCGAACGCGCCAAAGGGTGCGGCGCGCATCAGGATGGCGACAAGGCGGAACAACACCGCGCCCAGATCTTCAAACACGCCGAGCATGCGCTGCGCGGTGCCTTCGCCCGGAACGGTGACCAGCGCGATGCCGAACAGCACCGCGACGATCAGCACCTGGAGAATGTTGCCCTCGGTTTGCGAGGACAGCAGCGTATCGGGCACCAGAGCGAGGACAAAGCCATTGAGCGTGGTATCATGCGCCTTTGCCACGTAATCGGCGATTTTTGCGCCATCGAGCGCGCCCGGCGCCACGGCCAGCCCGGCACCCGGGCGCACCACATTGGCCACGACCAGCCCGAGCACGAGCGCAAAACCCGACATGACCGCGAAATAGCCCAGCGCGCGCGCCGCAACACGGCCCAGCGCGCCCAGATCGCGCATGCCGGCGATGCCGGTGACGATCGATACGAAAATCACCGGGGCGATCACCATGCGCACCAGTTTGACGAACAGATCGCCCAGCGGGCGCAGCGCTTCGCCCAGGGGCGGATCGATCAGCCCAATCGCGACCCCGGCGATGATGGCCACAAGCACTTGCAGCGGCAGCGACGTGAGCGCTGCGCCTATCCGGCCGTGGTTTGCGGCGCCTGCCATGCGGTTTGTGCCTTTCCCTGCTGCCCTGCCCCTGCCTTTTACGGATGTGCGATGCTTGAAACTCATCGCACAACGTGACGCTCAGGCGCCGCGCGGGCTTGTACCACTGTGCGTCAAGTCAAGCTTTCTGCACATTGGTATTAGGGCGCGCGCAGGATGGCGGAAAGGGGGTTTCCCGATCGGGTGGACGCAATTGACCAGTGGACATCGGCCCCGGCGCGCATACGATGCGCGGCATGCTGACCCCTGCCCCATTTCGCCCGGCGACCTTTGTGCTTGCCCTGGTCTTTGCGCTGATTTCGGCCCAGCCTCTAAGCGCCCAGCCGGCAATGCCCGCGCCGATCCTGCTGAAGCCGGATGCGGTGTTCGACGGCATCGATCCGGTGCCGCATGCCGGATGGCAGGTGCTGGTGGATGGCGAGCGGATCGTGGCAGCCGGGCCGGCGCTGAGCGTGCCGGCGAAGGCGCGGGTGATCGCGCTGCCCGGGGCGACGGTGATGCCGGGGATGATCGAGGGGCATGGCCACTTGTTTCTGCACCCCTATAACGAGACGCCGTGGGACGATCAGGTGCTGCACGAGCCGCTGGCGCTGCGCACGGCGCGGGCCGTGGCGCAGGCGCGCGCCACGCTGCTGGCCGGGTTTACCACCGAACGCGATCTGGGCACCGAAGGCGCCGGCTATGCCGATGTGGGCCTGCGCGAGGCGATTGCGCAAGGGATCGTGCCCGGGCCGCGCCTGCTGGTGGCAACGCGCGCGATCGTGGCGCGCGGCGCCTATGGGCCCAAGGGGTTTGAACCCGGGGTGGCCGTGCCGCAGGGCGCCGAGGAAGTTTCCGGCATTGACGAGATCGTGCGGGCCACGCGGGGCCAGATTGCGGCGGGGGCCGACTGGGTGAAGCTGTATGCCGATTACCATTACCAGCGCGGCGAACCCAGCCGACCGACGTTGAGCCAGGCGGAAATGGCCGCGGCCGTGGCGACCGCGCACGATGCCGGGCGCCCGGTGGCGGTGCATGCGGTGACAGCCGAGGGCATGCGCCGCGCGATTGCCGCCGGGGTCGACACGATCGAGCATGGCGATGAAGGCACGGCCGAGCTGTTTCGCGCGATGCACGACCATGCCATCGGCTATTGCGCGACGCTGGCCGCGGGGGATTCGATTGCGCGCTATCGCGGATGGGATGGCAGCGGCACGCCGCCGGGGATGGTAGCCGATACGCAGCGGGCGTTTCGCCTGGCGCTGGCGGCCGGCACGCCGCTGTGCATGGGCGGCGATGTGGGGGTGTTTGCCCATGGCAGCAATGCGCGCGAGATGGAGCTGATGGCGGCGGCGGGGCTGAGCCCGGCGCAAGTGCTGATGGCGGCGACATCGGGCAATGCGCGGATTTTCCACCAGGCCGACCGGATCGGCGCGGTGCGCAGCGGGATGCTGGCGGATCTGATTGCGGTGGCGGGGGACCCGACGCGCGATATCGGGGCGGTGCGCCATGTGGTGCTGGTGATGAAGGGCGGCGTGCTGATCAGCGCCCCCTGATCAACGCCACCTGATCCGCGCAACTGACAGGCCCGCAATGACGACGGCACTTTTCGATCTTGGCGCCAATCCCGGGCTCAGCCTGGGCGTGATGCTGTTGATTGCCTGCGTGGTGGCGATCGGCGCGCGGCGGCTGGGATTTCCCTATGCCGTCGGGCTGGTGGCGACCGGGCTGGGGCTGGCCTTTGCCGGGATCGCCAGCCCGGTTCCGCTGACGCGCGAACTGGTGTTTGACGGATTGCTGCCGCCGCTCGTGTTTGAAGGGGCGCTGCATCTGCGCTGGCCGCAGTTCCGGCGCGAGGCGCCGCTGGTGCTGGCGATCGCATTTGGCGGCACATTGCTGGCGGCGGGCGCGGTGGCGGCGGGGATGCATTGGGCGGTGGGCTGGGGCTGGCCGGCGGCGGCGCTGTTTGGCGCGCTGATCGCGGCGACCGATCCGGTTTCGGTACTGGCGCTGATGAAAGGGCATGACCGCGATCCCCGGCTGCGGTTTTTGATGGAGGCGGAAAGCCTGGTCAACGACGGGGCGGCGGCAGTGCTGTTTGCGCTGGCGCTGGCGTGGAGCGCGGGGCACGTGGGCGGTGGCGGATTTTGGGCAGGCGCGGGTGACAGCGCGCTGGCGCTGGTGTGGATTGCCGGCGGCGGCGTGGTTTGCGGACTGGTGGTGACGGGCGCGTTGCTGGTGCTGGCCGGATCGTCGCAGGATCACCTGGTGGAAACGACGCTGACCGCGCTGGCGGCCTATGGATCGTTCCTGATTGCGGAGCGGTTGCAGGCATCGGGGGTGCTGGCGACGCTGGCCGCGGGGATGCTGGTGGGCAATTGGGGGCGCGGCCGCTGGCTGAGCGAACATGGCGCGCTGGGGATGATGCGGCTGTGGGATTTTGCCGCGTTCGTGGCCAATTCGATCGTGTTTCTGCTCATTGGCAGCCGCGTTGCAGTTGAGGGCTTTGCGCAAGGCGCGCGGGCCGCGGCGATCGGTATTGCGCTGGTGCTGGCGGGGCGGGTGATCGCAGTCTATCCGCTGGCCGCGCTGTTTGACCGGAGCGCGCTGGCGCTGAGCGGGCGGGCCAAGGCGACGCTGATCTGGGGGGGATTGCGCGGTGCGCTGGCGCTGGCTTTGGCGCTGGGCGTGCCGGCAAACCTGCCCGAACGCGATGCGCTGGTGATGGTGGCGTTTGCCGTGGTGGCGTTTTCGATATTCGTGCAGGGGCTGACAGTGCCGTGGTTGCTCGCTGCGGGGCCGGACGAGGGCCCCGCAGTGTGAAAGTGTGATTGAAACCGCCGGCGGAGCCGGGGTTTTGAAGCCGGGAGCGGGCCGGTGCCGGGTTCAAAATTCGCCTTTTTGCGAATTTTGATTCAGACTTTCAGGCATTACGCCAGTGCGGCGCGGCGCCGGGCGAGCAGCCGATCGAGCGAGAGCGCGCCGCCGCCCTGGGCGATCAACGGCAGGAGCAGGCCGGCCCAGGACAGATGCGTGGGCCAGGCATCGGGATAGACGAACACTTCGATCACGGTGGTCATGCCGAGCAGCCCGAGAGCGGCAAAGCGCGTGCCCAGCCCGAGCACGAGCAGGATCGGAAAGAGATGTTCCGAATAGGCCGCCAGATGCGCGGCGATATGCGGCGGAATGAACGGCAGGCGATAATCGGTTTCGAACAAGTAATAGGCGCTGTCGGTGATGGTGAGCAGGCCCGACACTTTGGTGCGGCCGGACATGAAAAACACCGCGGCAATACCAAAGCGCGCGACAAGCAGCAGCAGGGCATCGGGCAGCAGGCGGCGCGCCAGGCCCGCGGCCCAGTCGTAAAGTGCGATCATGGTGGGTGTTCCCAGTTGGGTGGCCGGGTTTCGGCGGTGCGCGATCGGGGGGGAACCGCTGCACCGCCGTCACCGGCCGGCGCGGATCAGCGCGGGGTCAGCGAACCGGTGCCCTTGGGCGTCTTGATCGCGGTGCACGTGCCGGCCTTGACCAGTTTCCACGAATTGCCCTGATAATCGGACTTTTGCGTGCCGGCGCACGACGTGCCGGGGCCGGCGGCGCAATCGTTCTTTCCGGCCTGGGCAACGCCATAGCATTTTTCCATCGCGGGCTTGGCATCGGCGGCGTGGGCGGCCCCGGCGGCAAGACCGAGTGCGAGGCTGGCGGCAAAGGCGGTTCCGAAGGCGGTTTTGGCAATCGTCATGGCAAATCTCCTGGTGCAAAACATGGTGTGTGAAAAGGTGGTCATGAGGTCATGCGAACAATCTGCCCCTGCCTCGACCAACCAATTCGTGCGGATTGCGGTGCTGGTTACGGTTTGAGTTTGCGCGCAGCAAAAAATTTTGCGCGAACATTTTTTTGGATCGCGTGTAACCGGGGCACGGGCCGGAACGTATTGCCGGGTGCCACACCGGCACACCATCAGGAGCATTCTGCCATGACCAAGTCCGTTTCCACCGTTCTTTCGATCGCCGGCCAGGCTGCGCTGCTTGCCGCTACGCTGTCCGTGCTGCCCGCCCCGGCGATGGCGGCAAAGTCGGCCAAGGCCGTGCATTGCTATGGCATCAACACCTGCAAGGGCACGTCTGACTGCGCCACTGCCAAGAACAGCTGCAAGGGCCAGAACACTTGCAAGGGCACCGGTTTCAAGGCCGAAAGCAAGGACCAGTGCATGGCCGACGGCGGCAGCCTGACCGAACCGAAGTAAGCCGGAACACCACGACCAAGCAACCTTGGCGGCCGTGCCCTTCCCCCCCCCCCGGCACGGCCGCAGCCTTTTTTTCGTTCATGATGACCAGGGACCAGCCCCGACATGCCAACGACAGTGTCAGGATTCGGATTGGGCATGCGCCGGCCGCACTATGCCAGCTTTGTCGCGGGCGAGGCGCCGGTCGATTTTTTCGAAGTCATTTCGGAAAATTTCATGGGGGTTGGCGGACGGCCGATCGATACACTGATGCGGGCGCGGGCGCATTATCCGCTGGCCCTGCATGGTGTTTCGCTGTCAGTGGGATCGGCCGACGGGCCCGACAAGCAGTATCTGACGCTGTTGAAGGACCTGATCGACCGGGTGGAGCCGGCGATCGTTTCGGACCATTTGTGCTGGACCGGGGTTGGCGGGTTCAATTCGCACGATCTGCTGCCGGTGCCGCTGACCGACGAGGCGCTGGATACCGTGTGCCGCGCGATCGACATCGCGCAGGAGCACCTTGGACGGCGGATGCTGTTTGAAAACCCATCGACCTATATCGCCTTTCCGGGGACTATGCCGGAATGGGAATTTTTGCATGCGATGGCGCGCCGGACCGGCTGTGGCCTGCTGCTGGATGTGAACAACGTGTTTGTCAGCGCGACCAACCACGGGCTTGATCCGCAGGCCTGGCTGGACGGGCTGCCGCTGGATGCCGTGGGGCAGATACACCTTGCCGGGCACAGCACGGGCGAGCACGGGCTGATCGACACGCATGATGCGCCGGTGGATCCGGCAGTATGGGCGCTCTATGCGCAAACGATCGCGCGCACCGGGCCGGTGGCGACGATGATCGAGCGCGATGGCAATCTTCCCGATCTGGACGTGCTGACTGCCGAGCTGGACGGGGCGCGGATACTGGCGGGCGCAAGCGAGTTGGCGGCGTGAGTGCGATCATGCCGCTGAACGATTTGCAGCAGCAGTTTTGCGCCTGGCTGCGCGAACCCGACGAAGACCGTGCGCGCGTGCTGGCCGAGGCGCTGAACGTCGGGCCGGCGCTGGTCGTCTATCAGAACAATTATCGTGTTTCGCTGGTCGAGGCGCTGCGCGAAACGCATGCGCGTGTGGCGGCGTGGCTGGGCGAAGCGGCGTTTGACGCGGCCGCGGCGCACCAGATCGATGCGCACCCGCCGAGCAGCTGGACGATTGATGCCTATGGCACGCAATTTCCCGAGGTTTTGCGTTCGCTGTGGCCCGATGATGCAGAAATTGCCGATCTGGCCATGATCGATCGCGCGGTGGGCGATGCCTTTGTCGCGCGCGATGCCGTGCCGATCGATCCTGCTGCGCTGGCCACGGTCGATTGGGACCGGGCGGTGATCCGCATGGTGCCATCGTTGCGCCTGGTGACGATCACCAGCAATGCCGATGCGTTGTGGCTGGCGCTGGCCAGCGGTGAGCCGGCGCCGGCGTGCGAGACCGGGGCCGAGCCGGCCACGCTGCCGGCCACGCTGCCGGCCACGCTGCCGGCCACGCTGATGGTATGGCGCCAGGGTTTCGAGCCGGTGATGCGGCGTGCCGATGCGACCGAGCAGTTGATGCTGCGCCGATCAATCGCCGGCGCAGGGTTTGCGCAGATCTGCGACGAGATTGCCGCCGAATGCGACGCACAAGCAGCGATTACGCGCGCGGGAACCGTGCTGGGGCGCTGGCTGGGCGAAGGGCTGGTTGCGGGTCTGGATTGAGGCGCGCGCGCTACCAGCGGAGCAGCCGAGGGCCGAGCAGACGCCCCAGGAGCCCCGCCCCGATCACGCCGAGCGAATACCACGTAAGCACGAACAGCGCCGAAGTTTCGGGGCAATGGAGGCAATAGAGCGTGGCGCCCCAGGCCCCGGCAGCCACGCCGCCGGTCATCCCGGCAAGGCCAAGCCGCGTTGGCGCAAAGCGGCGGAACGACCACAGCAGCCCGGCAAAGATCGGCAGCGCAAGCAGGAACACATTGCGCGAACAGACCATCCAGCTTTGCCCCAGCCACATCGCCAGCCATTGTGCGGGCGGGGTCATTGCCAGTTCCCAGCCGGCGATCAGCGCCAGCCCCAGCACCGGCAACGCCATCAGCGGCAGCCATACACCGGTCGCGCCATCGGGGCGCGCCAGCCGCGCGGTGGCGGCCGTGGCGCAGATGGCCAGGCTGATCGTGTAGGCCCATTTGATCCAGAACGTGGCGCCGTGCATGGCCGGCATGAGATCGGGGCGCAGGCCCAGCCACCAGACAACGGCGGCGGCGGTGACCACCGCGCCGGCAATCAGCCCCAGCCCCACGCGCTGCCCCAGCGCATGGCGCGGGACCGGCCGCAGATCGCTGGCCAGGGTGGCGATGAGATCGTCGCTGTTCATCGCCAGGACCCCCTCACCCGATCGGCCAGCGCCTTTATCCCGCGATGGGCGGAAACTTTCACATCGGATTCGCCAAGGCCAAGCCGTTCGGCCGCTTCGGCAGTGCTGAGCCCTTCGATCCGGGTGGCGCGCAGCACCGCAGCCTGCTTTGCCGGGATGGCATCGAGCAAGCGATCGAGATCGGCCCGGGCATCGCTGGCTTCGGCGAAATCGAATTCGTCGGCAAGTTCGGGCAGATCTTCGAGCGGGGTGGTGCGCCCCGACCGGCGATAGCGATCGATCAGTTTGTAGCGCGCAATCGCATAGAGCCACGATCCGAACGGACGGTTCGGATCATAGGTGGCCCGGCGCTGGTGCACGGCAATCAACGTTTCCTGCACGAGATCCTCGACATCATCATCCCGCCCGCCAAGACGGCGTCGGAAAAACCCTCGCAAGGCGGGCAACAGCGTGCGCAGCAGCGCGGCATGTGCCGCACTGTCGCCCGCCAGGCCCGCAAGCATCAGCGCCCGCAAATGATCATCACCGTGCCGCATGCCGCATTCTTGCCCTTGCGTATTCGTTGCGCGCCGGGGGTTGGTTACATCACGATGGCGGCAAGGTCAGCGAAAATCGAGCCGCGCGGCGGCGGTGTGTGCCTCGGCCTCTCGCCGGGGCAGGAATTCGGCCATGCGCGCGCGATAGCCGGCAAGGATCTCGGCAAGCACGGTGAGCGCGAAATCGATGCCGGCGGTTAAGCCCGCGGAATTTTTCGCGCGCCTTTGCACGAGCGATTGGCGTGAGCCCGGCGCGGGCGGTGGAGCGATTGCGGCTGGAAGTGGCGCGCGAGCGCGTGGAGAACAGCACGATACCGAGCGCATGCGCCGCGCCTTTGTCCGCGCGTTGGTATCAGGCGGCGGGACGTGGTGCAGGATCGGCCCACGGCATGCGGCGCGGGCGGGCCCAAAGATAGCCCTGCCCCAGCCGGCAGCCGATGGAACGCAGCAGTTCGGCCTGGGCGGGGGTTTCAATGCCTTCGGCAATCACCCCGATGTCGATCATTTCGGCCAACCGGATGACCGCCTCGGCCAGCCGCGCGCCGCGCGGTTCTGTGCCAATTCCGGCGACAAAGCCGTGATCGAGCTTGATCAGATCGAACGGGTAGCGCTGAAGATAGGCGAGCGAAGAATAGCCGGTGCCGAAATCATCAAGCGCCAGCTTCACGCCCAGCGCCTTCAGCTCGTTCATGTGGCCGCGCGCCTGCTGCTCATCTCCGATCGTGCTGCTTTCGGTGATTTCCAGCGTGAGCCGGGCCGGTTCGAGCCCGCTGCGTTCGAGCGCCGCGCGGACGAGCGGCAGGACATTGCCATTGGCGATCCATTGCCCCGACAAATTGACAGAAAATTGTGCATCGGCAGGTGCCGCAGCAGCCTGGTTGCAGGCATTGAACAGCACCCAGGCATCGAGCTGACCGGACAGGCCCGAAGCCTCGGCCAGAGGTACGAAATTGACCGGCGCGATCAGCCCCAGCCGCGGATGCTGCCAGCGCACCAGGGCTTCGTAGCTGCTGACGGCGCCTGTGGCGATATCGTGGCACGATTGCCATTCCAGGAAGAGTTCATCGTGCGCGATGGCGTGCGCCAGTTCGGACGAAGCCAAATCTTCGCCACCTGCGGCGGGGATGCCGCGCGATCCGGCGATCACAAAGCGGCTGGCGCCTGAGCATTTTGACGCATGGAGCGCACGATCGGCCTCACGAAGCAAATCGCTGCCGAGAATGGCATCGCGCGGCGCGCGTGCAGCGCCGATCGACAGCGTGACCGACACGGGCTGACCATTGACCATGACCGGCGCCATGCAGCCGTGCTGAATACGCTGCGCAATCAGATCGACCACCGACTGATCAACCGGGTGAGCCAGGAGAACAACGAATTCATCGCCGCCGACCCGCGCAACGAGATCGCCCTGACGCACAGCCGATTGCAACCTGCGCGCGGTTTCGCGCAAGACAACATCGCCGGCGGCGTGGCCGGACGCGGTGTTGACCTGTTTGAACTGATCAAGATCGCAATAGAGCAACCCGCAAGTCTGCCCGCCAAGCGTGGCGGAGACTGCGCGATCGATTGCCTTTTCGAGCCCGCGCAGGTTGACGAGGCCGGTCAGTGCATCGCGTTCGGCCGCTTCGCGCAGGAGGATATTGCGGCGATGAAGATCCATCAGGGCAAGGGCGTGATCGGCCAGACGCATCAGCATGTGGCGATCGGCCTCGCTGAAACGGCGGGGCACGCGATCGATCACGCAGACGGTGCCGACAGCCGCGCCGCCTTCGGCAACGATTGGTGCGCCGGCGTAGAACCGGATATGCGGCGCGCCGGTTACCAGCGGTTTGGCCGAAAAGCGGGGATCGAGAGTGGCGTCTTCGATCACCATGACGGCATCGGGGCTGGCGATGGCGTGATTGCAGAATGCATCGCTGCGCCTGGTCTGGCGCAGGTCGAGACCCACGACCGCCTTGAACCACTGGCGATTATCATCGACCAGCGAGACGAGAGCGATCGGAGTACCGAAATGATTGGACGCGATGGCAGCAAGGCTATCGAACCGTTCGTCGAAATCACTGTCGAGAATGCGATAATCGCGCAAGGTTTCGAGGCGCTCGAACTCGTTGACCGGGATCGGATACGTCAACACTCCCTCCCACGCGTCGTGCAGCAAGGCGCAACAAAGTGCTCTGCCCGCACGGCGTGCAGGTCAGTCAGTATCGCACCAGATCATGGCGCGCAGATTGCATTTAGAAGACCCCCGGATCGGACTGACTGCTGATTTTTGTCCGCACCGGCTGGTATCGCCGGACTTTGGATCAGTCAGTCATCTTTTCCTTGGCGAGCAGCGCTATCACCTTTATATCATAATACAAAGAGAAAAAACGATTTTTTGAGAAAGAGGCAAAGCGCAGCGGGCCGGGGCGAGGCCGTGGTTTGGCGCGCGGTCAGGCCAGACCGGGAACCGGCAGCGGCGTGAGCGCAGCGGATTCGAAACTTGCCACCGGATAGGCGCAATAATCTGCGGCATAATAGGCGCTGGGGCGGTGATTGCCGGATTCACCCAGGCCACCGAACGGTGCGGCCGAAGCGGCGCCAGTGGTGGGGCGGTTCCAGTTCACGACGCCGGCGCGCACTTCGCTGACAAAGCGATCCCACAACGCGGCATCGCCCGACAGGAGCCCGGCGCTGAGGCCGAACGCGGTGGCATTGGCGGCAGCGATGGCTGCGGTGAAATCGGGCACGCGCACGATCGACAGCACGGGTGCGAAAATTTCGGCATCGGGCAAGGTGATGCCGGTGGCATCGAGCAGGACCGGGCCGAAAAAGGCATCGCCGCGCCCCGCGACCCGATTGCGATCGAGCAGCACGGTGCAGCCGGCGGCAATGAGGCCGGACAGCGCGGCGCGTGCGCCGCCGGCGGCTGCGGTGCCGATGAGCGGGCCCATGAAGGCGGCATCATCGCCGGCGCCGATCGGCAGACGGGCCGCAAGATCGACCAGCGCGGCGACCAGCGCATCGCCGGCGGCACCCTGCGGCACGATCAGGCGGCGCGCGCAGGAACAGCGCTGACCCGTGGTGACGAAAGCGGAGTGGACGACGAGATTGGCCAGCGTGGCAGGATCGGCGGCGGGGTCCCACGCGACGAGCGGATTGTTGCCGCCGAGTTCGAGCGCGAGGATGACGCCGGGGCGATCGACAAAGGCGCGGCGGAAATGGCGGCCGGCGCTGGCCGAGCCGGTGAACAGCAGGCCATCGATGTCCTGCGCGATCAGCGCCGCGCCGGTATCGCGGCCGCCCTGGACAATTTGCAGCACATCATCCGGCAGGCCGGCGGCGTGCCAGGCATCGACCATGGCGGCGCCCACCGCGGGGGTGAGTTCGGAGGGTTTGAACACCACGGTGTTGCCTGCGATGAGCGCCGGGACGATATGGCCATTGGGCAGATGGCCGGGGAAATTGTAGGGGCCGAGCACGGCCATGACGCCGTGGGGGTGATGGCGCAGCACGGCGCGACCAAACGGTTGATCGGCGCTGGTGGTGCCGGCACGTTCGGCCTGGGCGCGGATCGAGATATCGACTTTGCCGATCATCGCGGCGACTTCGGTGCGGGCTTCCCACAGCAATTTGCCGGTTTCGCGCGAGATCAGCAGTGCCAGATCTTCGCGACGGGCATCGAGTTGTGCGGCATAGGCGCGGGCCAGCGCGATGCGATGATCCAGCGGGCGCCGCGCCCAGCCGGGCGCGGCGGCGCGGGCGCGGGAAACGGCATCGGCGCAGGCCGCAGCATCGGCCGCAGCACCGTGCCACACCACGGCCCCGGAGGCCGGATCGATCGATTGCACAAAGTCGGTCATGAACGCCTGGCCTCTTGCGGATTTTTCCTGTTGGTTATCTGTAGCACAAGGTGGCACGCAGTGACCAACCTGGCGCGAGGGTCAACGCTGCGGCAAAACGCATGCTGCATGATGCCTGCACAAAATGCCTGTTGCGGATATCGCATGAACAGCCCATTTCAAAACACCGAATCCGCATTGTCTGATGCGGCAGGCGCATCAAGCAGGTGCATCCAGCAGAGGGAATGAGCATGCGCAGTCTGCTGCCCCCGATGGGCGCGATCCATGCCTTTGTCGAAGCGGCCGATACCGAGAATTTTTCCGCAGCCGGCGCGCGGCTGGGGCTGAGCCAGAGCGCAGTGAGCCGGCAGATCGCAGTGATCGAAGCGATTGCCGGGACGGCACTGTTTGAGCGGCGCGGGCGACGGGTGGTGCTGAACGAGGCGGGACGGCGAGTGCATGGCGCGCTGGTGCCGGCGCTGGACCAGATTGCCGGAGCGATACGCACGGTGCGGGCACGGGACAATGAGCTGACCGTGGCGACTTTGCCGGGGTTTGCGATGCGCTGGCTGGCGCCGCGCCTGCCGCAACTGGGCGCGAGCCATCCCGATCTGATCGTCAACCTGACCGTGCGGATCGATCCGTTTGACCTGGCGCGCGAAGGGTTTGATGCGGCAATTCATTTTGGCGCGCCCGACTGGCCCGATGCCGAACACCATTTCCTGTTCGAGGAAGAGCAAGTGGCGGTGGCAGCGCCGGGCTGGGCGCAGGCGCACGCGCTGACCCGCCCCGAAGCGGTGGTGCGAGTGCCGCTGCTGTTTCAAAGCCTGCGGACGACGGCGTGGAACGATTGGCTGGAAAGCCAGGGTCTGGCGGCGCCGGTGCGGCTGACGGGCGCGCGCTATGACCAGTTCATGATCCTGGCGCAAGCCGCGGCGGCCGGCGCCGGGTTGGCCCTGATCCCGCGCTTTCTGATCGAGCCCGAGCTGGCATCGGGCGCGCTGGTCGAGGTGTTTGCGCATCGGCTGAAAAGCCGTGCGGCCTATTACCTCGTCCATGCTCGCGGGAGCGTTTCGCCGGCGCTGGCGCGGTTTCGCGACTGGCTGACCGGCCTGGGCGATCGGGCTGGCTGATCGGGCTGCCTGATCGGTATGGGCGACAAAAAACGGGTCTTGCCTAAGACGGCGGGACCGCGCAGTTCGTGCGCGAGGCGCAATGCGGGCGCCGCTGACCAGGGACCGATCGTGATGCCCAGTTTTGTTGAGTCCAATGTGATCCGCGCGCGGTTCGCCGCGGCCTTGTCGGACATGTATCGCGCCGAAGTGCCGCTTTATGCCGATCTTCTGACGATCGTGAGCGATGTGAACGAACGTGTGCGGCACGATACGGGTGCAGCATATGGCGCGCGGCTGGATGTGGAGCGGCACGGTGCGATCCGGCTGGGCACGGCGCAGGAACTGGCGACGATGGCGCGCGCCTTTGCCGTGATGGGCATGGAGCCGGTGGGATATTACGACCTGGCGCCAGCCGGTGTGCCGGTGCATTCGACCGCATTCCGCCCGGTGACCGAGGAGGCGCTGGCGGCCAATCCGTTTCGCGTGTTCTGTTCGTTGCTGCGGCACGATCTGATTGCGGACGAGGCGCTGCGGGCTGAAGTGGGCGCGATTCTGGCGCGGCGGGAGATTTTTTCCCCGGAGGCGCTGGATCTGATTTTGCGCGATGAACGCAATGGCGGGCTGGACGAGATGCAGGCCGACGCCTTTGTGGCAGCGCTGCTGGACACGTTTCGCTGGCACCGCGATGCGACGGTAACTGTTGAAACATATCAGCGCCTTGCTGCGCAGCATCGGCTGATAGCCGATATTGTCGCGTTCAAGGGGCCGCATATCAACCACCTGACCCCGCGAACGCTCGATATCGATGCGGCGCAGGCGGAAATGCTGACGCGCGGGATCGATGCCAAGGACCAGATCGAGGGGCCGCCGACGCGCAAGGTGCCGATCCTGCTGCGCCAGACGAGTTTCAAGGCGCTGACCGAAGTCGTGCGTTTTGTCGGGCAGGAGGATGATCAGGCGGGACGACACACCGCGCGGTTTGGCGAAATCGAGCAGCGCGGCGCGGCGCTGACCCCGAAAGGCCGGGCGCTGTATGACCGGCTGCTGGCCGAGGCACAGCAAGGTGATGCTGCAACACCGTATGGCGATCGCCTGACCGCAGCATTTGCCGCCTTTCCCGATGATGTGAACACGCTGCGGCGCGAGGGTCTGATCTTTGTGCGTGAAGGCGCGACGGGGCCCGAGCCGATCACGTATGAGGATTTTCTGCCGGTGAGCGCGGCGGGCATTTTCCAGTCCAACCTGAGCGGTGAGGCGCAGCACGATTATGGGCAAGCATCATCGCAGGAGGTGTTCGAGGCGGCGCTGGGGCGCGCGGTGACAGACCCGTTTGCGCTTTACGCCGCGATGGCGGAATAAGCCTGGAAGGCGCCTACCAGGCGAGGCCGAAGCGCCGGAAGGTATCGTCGATGGCCGGGAACAGCAGCCGCGCGCCGGCGAGATCGTGCGCGGCGGCATCCGCCTTGCCCGACGCGCGGCGAACCAGGGCGCGCAAGTAGTAGCCTTCGGCGCTGGACGGGTTGATATCGAGCGCGGCATCAAGATCGGCGCCGGCCTGGACCAGATCGTGCTGGCGCAGATGGGCCATGGCGCGGTTTTGCAGCGCGAGCGGGGCGAGCTGATCGCTGAGCTGCATCGCGCGGGTGCAATCCTGCACGGCGCTATCGATATCGTGATCGACCAGTGCCTTGATCCGGCAGCGCATGTTGAGCAGCTGGGCATTGCCCGAGCGTTTTTCGACCGCGGTATCCATTTCGGCCAGGGCATTGGTGGCATCGCCGGTATAGGCGTAGATTTCGGCCTTGACCGCGTGGTCCTGCGGTTCCTGTTCGCCGCCGATCGCGATGGCCGCATCGGCGAGCGCCAGCGCCTTGTCACGATCGCCATCGATGGCCATCAGGCGGGTCTTGATATTGAGCGCGGCGACATCCGAGCTGTCGAGATCGACCGCGGCGCTGGCATCGGCGAGCGCGCCCTTGCGATCGCCGACGGCAAGCAGGAGCCCGGCCCGCTGCATGTAGATGCCCTTGTCCTGTTTGAGCGCGAGCTCCTTGCCGAGATCGGCAATCGCAGCCTTGAGCTCCAGCGTGGAGACATGGAACAGCGCGCGCAGGCCGAAGCGCGGCGCATCATCGGGCTTTTCGGCGATCAGGCGGTCGATCAGCAGGAGCTGGCGATCGAGCAGATGATCGCGCCGGGCAGCCTCGATCCCTTCCCATGGTGCGGGATAGCCCGGTGTGGTGCGCAGGCGCGGGGCGCGGTTGGCGAATTCGACATCCTGGCGGCGCATCGCCGGGATGGCCGAGGCGGGAAATTCGCCGCCATCGGAAAGGTAGGAAACCGAATAGGTGAGCGTGCCATCGCGCAACTGGGCGTGGAGCGCGTTGGACCCGGCGCCAGGCTGATCAAGCGTTTGATCGGCAACGCCATCCATCGTGATGCCTTCGCCATGGCGCGGCAGCAGGATCGTGGCGGTGATGACCTTGTGGCTAGGATCGCCCATGGCCACCGGGATCGATTGCCAGATCGTGCGGGTGCGATCGGGATATGTGGTGGGCGTTACGAAGGCGGGGTTCAACGTGTAGCGGCTGTCGGCACGGTGCCAATCGGCCAGAGTGAGGCCGTCTGCGGTGATCGTGGCGACGCCGGTGATGGGTTCATAGGAAAAGGCCGGGCGGAGCAGGATGCTTTTGATGGCGCCGGTGGAAAACAGCGGGCGCAGGAAGTTGGCGCGGGATTCGGCATCAAGACTGGCGACCATGCTGTTCAGCCGGCCGGCGAGCGCACCCTGAAGCCGCGCGCGCAAGGTGACCGGGGCAAACTGGGCAAGCCCGGCGCGCATGTCGAAATAGCCCTGGATATCGAACACCGGATGGGCCGGAGCGCGCGGCGGCGCCTGCAGCAATTCGGCGCCGGAGGTGCGCAGAGGCAGGACCCAGTGATAGGGCGAAACATCATCGAGATCGGATTCGCGGGTGCCGAGGCTGGTGCCTTCGAGCCAGAGCGTTTTGCCGCCGACATGGGCAAGCACCATGATGTGGTTGAAGGCCATGATCGACGGGAGCCGATCGTGAACCAGATCGCCATTGCCGAGATTGGCGAGCGCCGCCTCTGCCTCGATGCCCAGTTTGCCGAGGATCGCGAGCAGCAGCAGAGTCTTGGCCTTGCAATCGCCATAGCGCAGGGTCCAGGTCTGTTCCGGGGTTTGCGGCACGAGATTGCCGCCCTCCATGCTGACCGCGAAATAGCGCACTTTGTCCTGCACCAGTTGCAGCGCGAGCGCGACGCGGCGGCGCGGATCGGTGGAGGCGGCGGCAATGCGCGCCACCTCCTGATCGAGTTCGCCACCCGGCTTGATCGCGGCGGTGGGGGTATCGATGCGATAGAGCGGCATCATGGTGCGGCTGACATCGGCCCAATCGGCAAAATCGGACAGTTCGATCAGCGGTGGACTGGCAAACCGGCCGGGCGCGTGGGGCGCGGGATCGGGCTGTTTGGCGACGGGCAGTTTGACCACCGCTTCGTGCCAGCCGCCATGCTGCGTGATTTCGGGGGTTGCGCCGGCGAGGTAGGTTTTCAGCGTGGCCTTGTCATCATCGCGCCACAGCAGCCGGGCGCGGCCGAAGCCGAGGCCCTGGGGCAGTGCGACAAGCTGGGCGGCGGCATTGCCGTGGCCGGCGAGCGCTGGATCGCGCTGGGTGACCGACATGCGGACATCGAGCACATCGCCGACGCGCAACCCTTCGACCAGGAGCGTGGCGGTGAGCAGGCCATTGAGCTGAAGCGATTCGAGCTGTGCCTCACGCCGGAGGACCTGGAACCGGGCGCCGGAGGCAAGCGCATCGATGCGTTCTGCGCCGCGCAGGATGGTGATGGCATGGACAATCAGATCGCCATGATCGGGGGCCCAGGTGGCGGTGACTGTGCCGACACGTGCGAGCATTTCGGGATTGTCGATGCGCACGGCATTGTCGAAATAGGTCCAGACCTGACCATGATCGATGCGCGCCTGCGAATCGTGAATGCGCTGTTGCGGCTGGCTGCTGCTGGTGGAAACGGCGGCATCGAGCGGTGCCGACAGGACCCATTCGGGCAAAGGCTGGTACAGCGGTTTGTCACCGGCGCGCGCCGGATGCGCCGCCATGACCGAGGCGAGCGCGGCCATGGCCAGCGCCCCTTTCGCGCCAGCGCCACCATATCCTGCCTTGTGAAACCGACCCCAGGCGCAATTAACTTTGGCAAGACGCTGCATTGTTCACCGAACCACTGTGTTGACCACCCGGGCTAACACAGGAGTGGTGCGGTTCCCAATGGAAAGGCTCGATTTTCGAGCCATGTCCCAAAAGGCGGCAAGGGCCGGAATGCCCGGGCCCGCACCCCGGGGTTACGGAATGCGGGCCAAGGATTGGGCAGAGAGCGGATTGGCGGTTTTCAGCGGCGGCCGTGTTCACCTTCGTGGTCGCCGCCGTGGAATTCGCCCCGGGCATAGCCGCCCTGCTGGCCGCCCTGGGAATAGCCGTGATAATCGCCGCGCTGTTCGCCTCGATTGTCGCCACGGTATTCGCCGCGATTGTCGCCGCCTTGGGCATAGCCACCGCGATAATCCCGATTTTCGCCGCGGTATTCACCGCCCTGGGCATAGCCGCCGCGATATTCGCTGCGATAGCCGCCCCAATATCCGCCCCGGTCTGCGCTGCGGTATCCGCCGACCACGAACGGGCGGGCATAGCGCGAACCGCCATACCACCAGCCGCCATCGTGCCAGCCCCAGCCGAGATTCACATAGTACGAGGCGGGATAGCAATCGCCATCATAGCCGGGATAGGCGGCATAGCAGCCGTCATAGCCGCCATAGGCCACGGGGGTGGGGGCATAGGCAACCGGCGGCGGGGCGATGTAGCGATTGCGATCGTGATCATGATCAGACGCGATCGCCACCCCGGCAACGAGCCCGATCAGGCCGGCGGCAATGGCAATGCCGGCGCCATCGCCGTGGTGTTCGCCCCGATAATCGCCCCAGGGCCGCGCGGCAGCAGGCGTTGCCCCGGCGAGCACGCCGACCGCCGCAGTGGCGGCAAGGGCGGTGCCGAGAATGGCCTTCTTGAAGGTGGTCTTCATGATATGCCTCCTTGTCGGCGTTGCCAGGGGGTTGAAGGTGAGGCCCGGCAGCGATTCGTCTTGATATGTTCACTTTTACGGCTGCCAACATGAACGGGTGTGGAGCGGGTGGTGCAGCCACCGTTCAGCTTTGCGGGCCGCTGGCCATGAGTGCAAAGAGCCTGTGAAGCGGATTGATCCGCCGGGCATTTCGTTATATTTTATATCAATATGACAGCCGCACCCGTGACCGGGCTGCGCGATGGGGAGAGCATGGTCCATGGAATTCAACCGTTTGAACCCGATTACCGGCGCAATCGCATCGACCGCAGTGGCGATGCAGCCGGCGGACATGCCGGCGATCGCCGCGCGGGCGGCGGCCGCGCAGGGCGCCTGGGGGGCAATGGGGCCCAATGCCCGGCGCGCGATCCTGACCAAGGCCGCCGCCTCGCTGGAGGCGCGCAAGGATGATTTCGTGGCCGCGATGATGGGCGAAATTGGCGCGACGGCCGGCTGGGCACTGTTCAACCTGGGGCTGGCGGCATCGATGGTGCGCGAGGCGGCGGCGTTGACCACGCAGATTTCGGGCGAAGTGATTCCTTCGGACAAGCCGGGGTGCCTGGCCATGGCGCAGCGCGAACCGGTGGGGGTGATTCTGGGAATTGCGCCGTGGAACGCGCCGATCATTCTGGGCGTGCGCGCGATTGCGGTGCCGCTGGCCTGTGGCAACGCGGTGATCCTGAAAGCGAGCGAAACCTGCCCGCGCACGCATGCGCTGATCATCGAGGCCTTTGCCGAGGCGGGTTTCCCCGAAGGCGTGGTGCAAGTGGTGACCAATGCCCCGGCCGATGCCGCCGCGGTGGTGGGTGCGCTGATCGATGCGCCCGAAGTGCGGCGGATCAACTTTACCGGATCGACCGCGGTCGGGCGGATCATTGCAATGCGCGCGGCGCAGCACCTGAAGCCGTGCCTGCTGGAACTGGGCGGCAAGGCGCCGCTGATCGTGCTGGAGGATGCGGACCTGGATGAAGCGGTGAAGGCCGCAGCGTTTGGCGCGTTCATGAACCAGGGCCAGATCTGCATGTCGACCGAGCGGATCATCGTGGTTGAGGCGGTGGCCGATGCCTTTGCCGAAAAGTTTCGCGCGAAAGTGGCCGGCATGGCGGTGGGCGACCCGCGCGAAGGCAAGACGCCGCTCGGTGCCGTGGTGGATGCCAGGACCGTGGCGCATTGCCAGGCGCTGGTGGCCGATGCGCTGACCCATGGAGCGCAATTGCTGACGGGTGGGGACACCACCGACAACGTGCTGATGCCTGCGCATGTGGTTGATGGCGTGACGCCGGCCATGAAGCTGTTTCGCGACGAAAGCTTTGGCCCGGTGGTGGGCATCGTGCGGGCGCGGGACGAGGCGCAGGCCATCGCGCTGGCCAATGACAGCGAATATGGCCTGTCGGCGGCGGTGTTCACGCGCGACATTGCGCGCGGGCTGGGCGTGGCGCGCCAGATCCGTTCGGGCATTTGCCATGTGAACGGGCCGACCGTGCACGACGAGGCGCAGATGCCGTTCGGCGGGGTGGGTGCTTCGGGCTATGGCCGGTTTGGCGGCAAGGCGGGGATCGACAGCTTTACCGAACTGCGCTGGATCACGGTGGAAACCCAGCCAGGGCATTTCCCGATCTGAAATCTGGCGATTTCGGCAAGTATCCGTTCGAATTTCGCAGGAAAGTCGCATTGCGGCGCCATGAAGCGCAATTGGCAATTGTCAGTTCCTGATTGATCCGTCAGGCTTCTGCGGATGGGCGTGGGGGCTTTGCAATGATCAGGCAAATCGGCGCTGCCGTCTTCTCGCTGGCGATGACTTTGGTGTTTGTGCTCGCGGCCAGGAATATTGGCCTGACTGCCGTTGCGGCGGTGAGCATTGGCCCAAAGGCCAGCCTTCCAGCGTGGCAGATCATGGTGCCGGCATTTGTACTCGGTCTGGCCTGGGCGGCGACTGTGGCGCAATTTTTCGGCCCGGCGCTGCGCCCCGATCTGTCGGGCCTGACGCTGCGCGTGCTGGCCCCGGTGGCGATCGTGGCGATTGCGGCGCTGGCGACCATGGCCATGACCGGAAGCCTGAAGCCGGCTTTCGTCATCGCGTTCCTGCTTGCAGCGCTGGGCGTTGTGGCCGGGGCCCATGCGCTCGATCTGCTGCGCAAGGGCGAACCGATCGGCTTTGAACAGCACTGGGGCGGCCTGGGTGGCGGTGGTGGCGGCTGGATCATGCTGCCCGCCACCGCTGCTGTCCTGATGTGCGTGATCAGTCTGGCAATCGCCGGGGTCTTGCTGATGGGGATGCCCAGCCCATGACCGACGCTCGGCCGGTCGCAAGAGCAGGCGCCGCGCGATTGCGGCTGATCGACCGCACCGACTATATTCCGACTGTTGAAAACTGGCCGGAACCGCCGGTGCCGCTGCACATCGTGCTGCCAGCGAGGCGCATGTTCGAACACGACCTGCGGCGTTATGTCCGCAAGGCGATGGGCGGGAGGTCTTATCTGATTGCCGGCCATCGCGGCGCCGGCAAGACATCGCTGGTGGTCGATGCGATCGAAGCGATACGTCGCGAGGTGCTTGGCCAAAGCCTGCCTGGCGGCGCGAGGCAGGGCACCACGCTGCACCCCGGCCCGATCCGTCGACCGCTGCTGGTCCGGCTTTACGGCCCGTCGCTGCTGGAACCGGGCTTTGCCGACGGGCCGGACATGAAGCGCGATACTGCGGCAAAAGACCCGGCGCTGATGGAGACCACCGCTGTGCGCCAGGTGCTCGTGCAGATCACGCTCGCGTTGTACCGGGCGCTGGCACAGGAAGTGGTGTCGGGTTTTACAGCGCACGCTTGCAGCAGGTCAGGCCAGGCGGGCGATGATCATCTGGAACGGGCGGCGCAGCTTGCGCTTGCGCTCGATGTTGGCGCCGACCCGAAAGTTTTGCGCGAAATGTGGCGCAGCATCGGCCGGTTGCAGAGCGGGGTATTGTGGCCGCCATCGGCCGACAGCACTTTGCGGGTGCAACAGATGGATGGCCAGGGCCTGCGCGAAATCATCGCGCTGGTTACGGCAGGCCAGGCGTTTCAAGTCTGTTCGGGCAACGTCACCTACGAACAGAAAGAACACAAAGGGCTGGATCGCGAAGAAACGGTCGACCAGAATGCGCGCTGGGCGACGCAGGCGAAAACCGCGCGCGAAACGATCGACAAGACCACGCGGCTGGGGACCGTGGCGCTGGCTGCGGCCACCGCGATCGGAGCGCGTGCTGCAGAGCACGGGGACAAGCCGGGTGCGCTGTGGCCCGTTGTTGCCGGGGCGCTGGTCTGGGCGCTGGGCACGTGGACGCTGTCGTGGAAATCGTCGACCACGCGCAAGACCAGGGACAGTGTGGAATACAGCTTTATCCGCAAGCCTGACGCATCGACCCTGGAGCGCGATCTGCCGCTGGTGATCGGGCGTGCACGCGATGCCGGGCTGACGCCGGTGTTCCTGATTGACGAGCTTGACAAAGTTACCGGCAACGGGATGGCCGAAATCAAGACCATCATGCGCCGGCTGAAGCATCTGGTCGCCGATTTCGGATTCTTCTGTTTTCTGGTGAACCGCCATTGCTATGGGGAGATCGAGGCGGAAATCCGCGACAAAGTCTATCCCGAAGCCCACACTTTGTTCAGCACGCGGGTTCTGCTGTACCCCGATCCGGTTGCAACGATCCGGTTCATCCTTGACCAGATTGCCAGCGACGACGATGATTCCGGCGATCCCGCCGTGGCACGGGCGCGGATGATCCTGGCGCTGACGCTGGTGCATGAATCGCAATTCAATCTCAACGATCTGTCGCGCGAAATGTCCCGTCTGGGCGGGGGTGGCAGCGATACGCCCGGAACAGTTGACGAATGGCTGTCGGCATCGCGGCAGGTCATTGCGACTGTGCAGATTGCCATCACGGCGATGCTGCAGACCGAAACGCTGCAATCGCGCATGCGCGACGATCCGACATTCGCCCACCGGGTGTTTGATACCGCTTTTTACATCTCGCGCCGCTGGAAAGAGGTCTATGCCAGCGACAATCGTTCGCAGGAGAGCGAGGATGAGGGGCTGACCCGCGATTACCTGATCGACTGTTCACAGGCCGCCCTGCGCACTTATCTGACAGCACGGGAACGACCCGAAAAAAAGGACGGCGCGTGGCCGCGGCCGCATGGCGCTGCGGCAAGCCGGGCTGGCAAGGGCGGCGCGATTGGCGAAGGCGACCTTGACATCCTGCACAAGTGCCTGATGCAGGTGGCAGGGTATCTGTGCAATCCGGCAACGATCCCCACCAACGGCCGGTTTTCGCCAACAGACTTCAACTTTGCCAATTGGTCCGAGATCGTGGGCGCGCAATTACCGATTTTGGCGCAGACCGCACCATCGACATTTCGCGCGGAATATACCCCGGATGGCGAGGATATCGAGTTTCGGCTGACACCGGACATTCATGCGACCATCCGGTCGGCGAAACTGTACCTGGAAATGCTGCACAGCATGTTCCAGAAATTTGGCACATCGATTGACGATATCGTAAAACTGCCATTTTCGATTTCAACAAATTCGAAAACATTTTTTCAAATTCTGAAAACATTTTCTGAAATCGATGCTGATCAGGCCGAAGAAAATGATGCGCGGCTGCATTATGCGGAGTGGCGCAAGTTTCAGCGTGAATTCAATCGGTCTTCGCAGAAAATTGCAGCACTGATGATCCTTTTGCGCATTTTTCCGAAAGAAAAAGCCAATGATATCTGGACCAGTCCGGTGCTTGGTCGGATTTCCCGGCTGATCCCGTTTGAGCAGGATATCACGGAATGGCCCGGGTTTCGTGACGGGGCACTGCCCCTGCCCCGCGAAACCGACCTTGGCAGCTCTGCATCGATTAAGACATTCATCAACCGGCACACAAAAACCCCGCGGATTGCGCAGGCAAGCGACCCGGGACAAACGGTCCGCCTGGTCGAAGCGATCCGCAACTGGCTCGACGGCAATGCCGATCGCATCGTCACGACCTTTGCCGACGTCTGCGCGGCGGCCAATAACGACCCTGTCCTTGTTGTATTGCGCACCGATCCGGCCATGATGACCAATGCCGAATGGAGCCGGTTGGCCCTGCTGGCCATGCCCCGGAACGACAACAGGCCGGCGCTGCCCGGATCGATGGCGGTTTGCGCCTTGCGTGCGCTGGGGGTTGGCGGGCAGTTCCTGACCCGCCTGATGAGCGAGGCAAGCCTGCCTGACCTGGCAAAAGCCGGCTGGTTGACCATTGACCGGGGAGCGGGTGACGCCTGGCTGGCGGCCAATGATGCGGCCAATGATGCGGCCGGTGAAATCGCCCGCGGGGCGGGTGATGGCGAAGCGGCAACGCTCTTGATAACCGACGGGTCAAATGCCATTACAGGGACACCGCCGCAGCCGGAGGTTAAGCCCTTTTTCATCGTTTCGCGCGCAGAATCGTTTGATTACAGGGCAAGCATCACGCTGCTTCGCACAGTCGGTGTGATCGATTCAATCAGCGCGGTTTGAACCACAGGACGCCAGCATGGCCACGCACAGCAAAGACCGTTCCGCCGCTTCGATCGCCCGCGCATTGGCCGACGAACTGGACCTTCCGTTTGTGGCATTTCGCACCGGAGGCAATGACGGCACCAGCACCGACCCAGACACGGTGTTCGGGATCGACAGCCCGAGCAAGCTGCAGCGCGTTGTGCGGTCGCGTCTGGCGGCGCGCCAGGCAAGCAGCTGACCACACCGCCGCGCCGCCGGACCGCCTTCAATAGGGGCGATCGCCGGTGATTGTGGCGCGGTTCATCACGCGGTGGGCATCGCCATAATCGTAGACGGCATAGTGCTGGGTGGGGCGATTGTCCCAGATGGCGACATCGCCCACGCGCCATTTCCAGCGCACGGTGAATTCGGGCCGGGTGACGTGGGTGAAAAGCATGGCGAGCAGCGGATCGGCCATGGTCTGTTCCATGCCGACGATCCCGGTGGTGAAGCCTTCGCTGACGAAGATCGCCTTGCGCCCGGTTTCCGGATGGGTGCGGATCACCGGGTGGACCACGGGGGGATTGGCGCGCTTGGCCGCTTCGAGCCGGGCGGTTGCATCGGGATCGGCGCCGAAGCGTTCGGCGGGAAACGATTTGGCGAGATCGTGCGTGGCCGAGAGTGTGCCGAGGAACTGTTTCAGCGTATCGGGCAGCGCGTCATAGGCGGCAGTGGCACTGGCCCAGAGCGTATCACCGCCGAGCGGTGGCACTTTGCGCGCGAGCAGGACCGCGCCGAGCGAGGGCGTTTCCGAAAAGCTGATATCGCTGTGCCACAGCGCATTGTCGCGCAGATCGTTGAGCGCGGTATCGAGCAGCATGATTTCGGGCACGCGATCCGACCGGGGATAGATCGGGTGGATGTGCAAAGGGCCGAAGCCGGCGGCGAGATCGCGCTGCTGATCTTCGGTAAGGTCCTGATCGCGGAAAAAGATCACCTGACGATCGAGCAGTGCCGCGTGGATCGCGGCACGGGTGGCGGCATCGAGCGGCTGCGCCAGATCGATTCCCGAAATGATTGCCCCGATTGCCGGGGTAAGCGGCTCAACCGTGATGCCCATGGCCCTGTTCTTTCCTGCACAAGTGGCGGCCGCGATGGAGCGGCCGACTATTGCGGACGGGTCTAGGCGATCCGCGGCCCGATGGAAAAGCCCCTGCGATCAAATTAGAAAATTCTATGGTTTACCCGCCGGACTGCGGCGTTTCGCGCGGGGCGACGTGATAGCCCGAATCGCTGCGGACCCAGATGAGGCGTTGTTCGGGGGCGTTTGCGACCGGCGCTCCGCCGATTGCGGGGCGCGCGATGAGGCCGCCGGGGGCCGCGACATAGACCGTGCAGTGTTCGCGCCCGATGGCACCGCCAAGCGCATCGGCAATCTGTGCGAGCACCGGCAGGGCATGGTCGGCGGGAACCGGCTTGCCGAAATAGTGCAAATGCCCGGCCATGACCTGATCGCGCTGGACCGTGCCGCAGACCGCGCCGTTGCGCACCGCGACCGTCGAGGCGATTTCCAGCGTGAGTGGCTGGGCGGGATCGGGCATGGTGGTGACTGCGGTGGCCCAGGTGCCATCGGGATTGCGGTGCAGCGACGCCATCGAGCGGCAGGTGTGGCTGGCCGGATCGGGATCGAAGCATTGCACCTGCCCGGCGAGCGCGGGCGCGAGCGGATCACCCGAGGTGGCCACGACACCCGAATCGGCGGGCAAGGCCAGATCGGGCACGAGCGCGCCGGCGGGCGACTGCGCCTGAAGCAGTGCCGGCAGCAAGAGCCCGGCAGCGACGAACCACACCATCTGCACCCATCCATTCGACCGCGAGAGCGGGCAGTATCGCGCCCCGGGCCGGCGATGGCAAAGCATATTGCGCCAGAGCATAGAGGCCAGAGCAATCAGGCCAGAGCATATAGGCGCGCGAAAATAAGCCGGAGCGGGGCATGATCAACGAAAAAACCGATGCGGGGTGCAATGCGGGGGAAAATCGGGCAGCAGGCGCCTGAACCGGGAATGTGTGCCCCCCTGCCCCAGCGCCAGAGAGGGCCGGAGAATGCCAAACAAGGAACCTTGTGCCATGCCGCAGCCCCAGCCGAGCGATCGCCAGCCCGTGGACGGGCGCGCGATTGCGATCATGATCGTGCTGTGCCTGATCTGGGGCACGCAGCAATCGGTGGTGAAGGCGGCAGCCCCGCTGATGAGCCCGACGCTGCAACTGGGGCTGCGTTCGGCGATTGCCGCGCTGGGCACGCTGGCGGTGGCGGCGTGGCGCGGCGAAACGACCTGGCTGTCGCGCGCGACGCTGGGACCGGGGCTGCTGATCGGGGCGCTGTTCGGGCTGGAATTCGTGTTTGCGGGCGAAGCCTTGCGCCTTACCAGTGCATCGCACGTGACGGTTTATCTGTATTCCGCGCCGGTGCTGATTGCGGTGGTGCTGGGCATCACGCACCGCGACGAGCGGCTTCGGCCGGACCAGTGGCTGGGCGTGCTGATTGCGTTTGCGGGCGTGGCGGTGACATTTCTGGGCCGGGGCGATCCGGGGCATTATCCGGCCATGCAACTGGGCGATCTGCTGGCGCTGGCAGCGGCGGTGGCCTGGGCGATGACGGCCGTGGTGCTGCGCGGATCGCGGCTGGCCGATGCGCCAGCGTCGATCACGCTGTTTTATCAATTGGTCGGCGCAGGGATCGAGGCGACGGCCATGGCCGCAGTGCTGGGCGAGACGACGATCCACCCAGCGGCGCGGCTGTTTGTGGCGCTGGGCTGGCTGATCCTGGTGGTGGCGTTTGGCAGCTATTTGACGTGGTTTGCGCTGTTGCGGCGGTATAGCGCGGCGCGGCTGGGGGTGTTGAGCTTCATGACGCCGGTGTTTGGCGTGGCGGCGGGGATCGTGGTGATGGGGGACCGGATCGATGCCGGGTTTGCGCTGGGCGCGACGATGATCCTGGGCGGGATCGTGATTGCGACGACCGGGCTTTCGCGCCGGGGGCGAAACAGTTCTGCGGGGTGATACGCAGTTTCTTCTAGGCCGCCATGAAGAGACGTTCATGTCGGGATGGCACAGTTGGATTGACGAGGCGCGATCGGCAGGCCGCCGGGGCGCCCACGGAACCCGCACAATCCAGGTCAGGCAAGAGGAACCATGCACAAGCGGATCGATCCCACCGATGTCGTTCTGGGCATGTATATCCACAAGCTGGAGGGCAACTGGTTCAGCCATCCGTTTTGGCGCGCGCGGTTTCTGCTGACCGATCCCGACCAGCTGGAACGGCTGCACGCGAGCAGCGTGACTGGCGTGATCATCGATACCGAACTGGGGATCGACCCCGATGCGGCGCCTGCCGCGCCGGCTGCGGCAGCGCCGGCGGGCGTGACGGGGCAGCGGCTGCGCCGGGCGGCCTTGCCGGCCCCTCCCCCGCCTTCCCCGCCTTACACGCCTTACACGCCTGCGCGAGATCCGGCCCCTGCCCGGCCCGGTTCGCAAGGGCGGGTGATGAGCGCCGCGCCTGCCGAAGTGACGCGCGGGTTTGGCCGCGCACGCAATGCGGCCGATCGCAGCCTCAAAGTGGTGACACACGTTTTTCTGGAAATGCGGCTGGGCAAACAGATTTCGCCGGCGACGGTAAGCCCGGTAATCGATTCGATCATCACATCGATGCAAAGCAATCCTTTTGCGTTCAATGGGCTGTTGCGGCTGAGCCAGCAGAGCGAGGATGTCTATCGCCATGCGCTGGCGACGAGCGCGCTGATGATTGCGCTGGGCCGGACGCTGGGCCTGCCAACGCTGGACCTGCACGCCGCGGGGCTGGCCGGGCTGCTGCTCGATACCGGGGTGACGCTGTTGCCGGCGACCGATGGCGCCCCGGCCGGTCTGGCGACACCGATGCCGGCCGAAGTGTGGCGCAGCCATGTGCCGCTGGGGCACGATTTCATCCTGCGCAGCGGCCTGTCGGACACGGTGGCGCGCGCGTGCCTGGAACATCACGAGCGGTTTGACGGTGGCGGATGGCCGAAGGGCACGGCGGGGAATGCGCTGAGCAAGCTGGGGCGGATGGCCGCGATCTGCGATGCCTATGACCTGCTGGCCAGCGGCGCGCAAGGTGAGCCGGCGCTGGACCCGGGCGAAGCGCTGCGCCGGATGAAGGCCGACACAGGGGCCCATGACCCATCGATGCTGGCCGCGTTTGAAGCGACGGTGGGGATCTGGCCGATCGGATCGGTGGTGGAATTGCGATCGGGGCGGCTGGCGGTGGTGATCGACCAGCATCGCGATGCGCCGGACCAGCCGCTGGTTGCAGCGTTTTTTGCGCCGGCGACGGGCGAGCCGATCGACAACTTGTGGATCGATCTGGGCAATTGCTATGGCGCGGACGGGATTGCGGGGCATGGCCGGATCGATGACTTGCCCGCGGCGATGCAGGGTGTCGCACGCGCGGCGCTGGCCACGATCCTGCACGGCGTGACGGCGCCGGACAAAGCGAAAGCTGGCGGGCGGGCCGCACGTGCGGCGTAATACGGGTGTTCGATGAGGGGAATTCATCGAACATCGTGACGCCCAGGCCCGGGTGCGATGGCACGCACGGGATCTTGCGTAAGGCGCTGACCGGATCGCGTTTACCATGTTGGCCCTAGTCTGCGGCAAAGATCGCGTCTGCCGGCGTGATCGCAGCGCCAGCATGAAGGCCGCCCGGATGAACGCCCGCTTTGTCATTCCGCCCAAGGCGCCCACGCGCACCCTTCCCTTGGCAGCGCCGCTGGAAATGCCGGCCATTGGCGGCGGGGCCGTGCACCGCGCGTGCCTGCCCGATGAATTGCCGCAAGTGCTGGACCATTTCGCCGGGATTCGCGTGCTGAGCCTCGATTGTTTCGACACATTGCTGTGGCGCGATTGCCATGCACCGACCGACTTGTTTGCCACCCTGCCCGCGATCAATCCGTATCAGCGGGTGCATGGCGAGACCCGTGCGCGGCGCATCGCCAGGGCCGGGCGCGGTGCGGAGGACGTGGCGATCGAGGAGATCTATCGCGCGATCATGCCACAGGCGCGCGAGGCCGATCGGGCCGGGGCGATTGCCGCAGAACTGGCCGCAGAAGCGCGGCATTGTTATGGCTTTGCCCCGACGATTGCGCTGATGCGCGAGGCCAGGCGACGCAAGATGCAGGTGATCGTGGTTTCGGATACTTATCTGAACCCGCGCCAGTTGCACGATCTGATCGCGCGGGCGGCGGGCAGCGAAGTGGCCGGGCTGATCGACCGGGTGTTCTGTTCATCGACATTTGGCAAGCCGAAGGCGGCAGGGCTGTATGGTGCGGTATTGCCGCGGCTGAAAGTGGCGCCGCATGAAATCCTGCACATTGGCGACAATGCCGGTGCCGATGTGGACGGAGTGGCGCCGTTTGGGGTAAACACGGTGCACCTGGTGCAATTCAGCGCGGGCACGCGCCAGCAATTGCGGCTGGAAAGCGCAGCGGCCGCGTTGATCGGCGGCGCGGACCGGCAGCGCCTGCTGGCGCCCCAGCCGCATCGCGCGGCGCTGGCACTGCAGGGCCCGCGCCTGCCTGACAAGGCGCAGCAATTCGGCTTTGCCACGATGGGGCCGGTGCTGTTCGGGTTTGACCGCTGGCTGCACGACGAGGCGCGGCGGCTGAAGGCCGAGCGCGGCGGCACGGTGCATTGGCTGTTTCTGATGCGCGATGGCTATCTGCCGATGCGCGTGCACGAAGCGATGCGCAAACACGTTGGCCAGCCGGACGATGGTGCGCGGGCGATCGAGATCAGCCGGTTGACCGCGACATTTTCCTCGTTTGCGCAGGATACGGCGATTTTGCGCCATATCGAGGAAAGCCGCGGCACTGACCCGGCCGTGATCGCGGCGCAACTGCGCCTGCCGGAGGAGACGATTGCCACGCTGTGTGACGGGCGCGAACCCGGCGAAGCGTGGCGCGCGCTTTATGCCTGGTGCCGGTTGCCTGCCAACCGCCGCCCGATCGTGAAAGCGGCGCAGGACCATGCTGCGCGCCTGGTTGCACATGTGCGAGCGGCGGTGGCCCCGGCGCCGGGCGATACGCTGATGCTGATCGACCTGGGCTATAACGGATCGGTGCAATCGCTGATCGACCCGATGCTGCGCCGGGCGCTGGGGGTGCATGTGGCGGGCCGATATCTGATCCTGCGCGAAGTGCAGCAATCGGGGTGCGACAAGCGCGGCTATCTGGGCGACGACCGGTTTGACCCGGCGCTGCTGAACGCGATGACCGCCAATGTGGCGCTGATCGAGCAATTGTGCACGGCGGCGCAGGGATCGGTGATCGATTATGACGCCCAGGGCCAGGCGTTGCGCGGGACCAATGTGATTCAGACGCACCAGAGCGCGGTGCGCGAGGCGGTGCAGGAAGGGTGCATGGGCTTTGCCGCGGCAGCGATAACGCCAATCGTGCGCGCCGATGCCGACCATGCCGGGCGCGCCGAAACCATCGATCTGTGGCGCGCGGCCAATGCCGCGACGTTGCTGCGGCTGATGTTTTTGCCGCAGCGCGACGAACTGGCGGTGGTGAGCGCGTTTGAGCACGACGTGAACCTGGGCACGGGGGAGACGCTGGCGCTGTTTGACCCGGCGATCGCGCGGGCCGGGCTGTTGCAGCAGGGGCTGTTTTACCAGAAGGGCGCGCGGCGGATGTTTTTGCCCGCCGAATTGGGCGAGGAAGGGTTTGCCACGCGGATGACCCATCTGGCGATGGCGCGGTTTCCGATGCCGCTGACTTCGGCCGATTTTGCCGATGACGCCGGGCAGATTGCCGTGATTTTGAGCGACGCGACGGAATCAACGCGCATCGCCCTGCCCTATCGGCCGACGCATGACGGATTTTATGCGCTGTGCATACCGGTGGGTGCCAGCCGGTTTGTGGCCGCGGTGCCGTTTGGCACTTTGGCGCCCTATATCGAGGTGCAGGCGATCACTGCCATGCCGGCGGGTGAATATCTGGATGGGCAGCACGACAGCCAGGACCGCCTGAGCGCGGTGGTGCCGCAATTCGAGGCGATTACGCCGCTGACCCCGAAGCTGTGGCATTGCCCTGATCCATCGGGGTTTGTGCTGATGCAGGCGCCGCCGGCGGCTGATGCGGGAAACCGGGTGATCGTGGTGGTGTTTCGCCCGGTGGGTTGCGCGTAGCACGGAACCGAACTGGGCAGCGGGGATGGGCCAGCGAGCGCGGGCAATCGTATTTGCGCGCGACAACGGCTGGCCTGCCGGACGCGGGTGGTGTATCCGGGACAGACACAATGGGTTCAGCTGCGCGTGCCCATGGGCGCGTGGGCATGATGACCATTCGCCCGCAACCGCCCCTGCCCAAGGCGTAGGACGCCCATGCCGGAACCGACCAACCGCCATCGCCGCATTGCCCGGGCCGCCATTTTGGCGGGCGCGGTGATGACGCTGGCCAGCGCGCCAGGGGCTGCGCAGGCGCAAGTGGCCAGTGCCGCCGGTGATGCGGGGGTGCCTGCTGCGGAGGTGGTGGAGGTGGCGGCGGTGGCCAGGGCGCCTGTTGTTGCGACATTTTTCGATGCGCCGTTGCCCGATCTGGATGGCGCGGCGCTGAGTCTGTACGAGACCCAGTCGCAAGTGTTCGAGGCGACGCTGACGGCCAATCTGTTGCAATCGGTGGGCGATGCCACGCGGATGGCAGGGGATGGCCGGCGCGGTGTTGCAAAGCCGCCGGTCGATCCGTTTCGCGTGCAGCCGCCTGTGGGCGCAGGGCAGTTGGCAGGGGGTTTTGCGGCAGGGGGTTTGGCGGCAGGGGGTTTGGCGGCAGGGGGTTTGGCGGCGATTGCCAACCCCAGCTTTGGATCGCGCGACAGCGTGGCGGTGAGCATCACCCCGCGGCTGGTTTCTTCGACCGAATTGCACACCGACATCCGGTTGCGCCATTCGGGCGATCTGGTTGATGCCGGGTTTGATCTGGCTGCGAGCCAGAGCCTGGTATCGCCCGATCCGGCGAGAGTGCGCTATGACAGCCATGCGCTGGTGAGCGTGGCGCCGGCGATGCAGCTGGGCCTGGCGGCGCGCGGTTCGCTGGGCACGGTGGCGGCACCGATGCTGGGGCGTGACGGCATTGCCGGGCCGCTACTGCGGCTGAACCTGACCGACAGCAATCTTTCGCTGGGATCGGACCTGGGGTATGATTTCGACCTGAATCCGGCGAATGCGGCGGCGCGCAACCAGGTGCATTTCAAGCTGAACCTGAAGCTGAAGCTTTAGGCGGTATCACCAGCCGGCATGCAGGCGGGTTCTGGTGCGGCGGGGGAATGTCGGTTAGGCGTTGTGCGACCGGCATGGCCCCGCGCGGGGCTTGGGTTTGGGTTTGGGCTTGGGCGTGGCCGGCGAAAGGCGATCGATCTTGGTGGATGCAGAGCCGCAGCGGCTTGGCCGGGACAGAACGCTGGCTGAAGCACGGGCGAAGCTGGTGCGCGGCGAATTTGCCGCGGCCGCGGCGCAGGCCGAAGCGGTGGGCCTGGCCGAGCCCGATACGGCCGAGGCGCATTTCATTCTGGGTATGGCGCTGGCCGAGACCGGGCATGTGGGCCATGCCCTGGGGCGGGTGCGGCACGCTGCCGAGCTGGCGCCGCACAATGCCGAATATGCCGCGCAACTGGCGCGCCTGCTGATTCAATTGCAGCGCGATGCCGAGGCGCGGGCGGCGGCGGAGCGGGCCTGCCGCCTGCCGAGCGATGATCCGCTGGTGCATGACACGATCGGTTGCGTGCTGGCCCGGCTGGGCGACCATGGGGCGGCGCTGCCGCTGTTTGCGCAGGCAGTGGCGGCCCGGCCGGACAACCTGTCGTTCCGGTTCAACTATGCCAGCAGCCTGGGTTTCTTTGGCGAAGCGGCAGCGGCGGCAGCGCAATACGAGGCGATGATTGCACGCGATCCGGCCAATGGCGCGGCACATCATGGCCTGGCCGGGTTGCGCCGGCAGACGCCGGACGGAAACCATATTGCGCGGATCGAGGCGGCGATTCCCGCGGCGCGTGATCATGGCGAGCGGGTTCGGCTGCATTATGCCGCCGCCAAGGAGCATGAGGATCTGGGCGCCAGCGGTGCGGCATTTGCGCATCTGGATGCGGCAAACCGGGCGCACCGGGCGCGCATCGGCTATGATGCGGAGACGGACCGGGCGCTGGCCGAGGCGCTGAAAACCGCGTTTGCGCAGCCGTGGTATTTTGCCGGCGGCGGGGATGCCGGCGGGATGGGCAGGCTGGTGTTTGTGGTTGGCCTGCCGCGCACGGGGACGACGCTGGTCGACCGGATTCTCGGTGCGCACCCTGAGGTAACCTCGCTGGGCGAATTGCAGGCCATGCCGCTGGCGGTGAAGCGGCTATCGCGCAGTGGATCGCGGCTGGTTCTGGATGCCGGAACCATTGCCGGGGCGGCCACGGCCAATCCGCGCGATATAGCGCAGGCCTATCTGGCGCAAGTGCAGGCGCAGGCGGGTGCGCAGATGGGCGGGGTGCTGGTTGACAAGTTTCCGCTGAATTTCCTCTATGTGGGTTATATCGCGCGGGCGTTTCCGAAGGCGCGGATCGTGTGTGTGCGGCGCGATCCGCTGGACAGTGTGTGGAGCAATTTCAAACACTTGTTTGCGCTGGGTTCGCCCTATTACGGCTATAGCTATGACCTGATCGACACGGCGCGGTATTATGCGCTGTTTGACGATCTGATGGCGTGCTGGCGCCGGCTGTTTCCCGCGCAGGTGCTGGAAATCGGCTATGAAGCGCTGCTGGATGACCAGGAGGGGCAAACGCGCAGCCTGTTGGCGCATTGCGGGCTGGCGTGGGATGCGGCGTGCCTGGATTTTCACACGGCCGGCGGGGCGGTGGCCACACCGAGCGCGCAGCAGGTGCGGCGCCCGCTCAATCGGGATTCGGTTGGCCGGTGGAAGGACTATGCCGGGCCGATGGCACCGGTTTTGGCCTATTTGCGCGAGCGCGGGATTATCGGGGCGCCGGGCCATCGGCAGGAATGAAAAAGGGGGCCGTCCCTTTGCGGAACGGCCCCCGGTTTTGCGTGGCGAGGCGCGCAGCGCGCCTGACGATCAGAACGTTTTGGACAATTCGATGCCGGCGCGGCGCGGTGTCAGCACGCTTTGGGTGTAGAAGCGCGAGGCAAAGCCATTATCGATGATGCGGTTGCTGAGATTGTTGCCGACGCCGGTGATGGCATATTTGTCGAACAGATTGTCGGCGTAGATTTTCACGAGGAAGCCCTGATCGACGAATTTGTAGCCGATCGATGCCTGGCTGGTGACGTAGGCGGCCAGAGTCTGGCCAAAACCCTGGTTGCCCGGGCGCGAGAGGACATTGCCGTTATAAGTGCCCGACATGTTGAAATTCAGGCGATCGGCGCCGACGGGCACTTCATAATCGACATCGAGCGTGCCCGAATTCTTGGCCGAACCGGGCAGGCGATCACCAGCGAGTGCGGTCGTGGTGAAATAGCCGCCGTTGCCATAGTGGATCAGGCCGGGCACATCCTGCGTGAGGTGGGCATCGTTGTAGGAATAGTTGCCGCTGAGCGTGAAGCCTTCGACGGGCTTGGCAACGAAGGACAATTCGACGCCCTTGGACACGGCCTTGCCGCCGTTGACCTTGATGCCGATGGCGCCGTTTGCGGTTACGCCGGCAAGCTGGATGCCGCTCCAGTTGATCGAGTAGGCCGCGATCGAGCCGCGCAGCTTTCCACCGAACAGGGCGTAGCGGATGCCGATTTCCTTGTTGTAGGTGGTATCGGGCTGGAACGACTGTTCGTTGGGCAGTGCGCAGAGGTTCTGCTTCTTGGGATCGAGCACGGGCGGGCACGGCGCGACATTGTTTACCCCGCCAAGGCGATAGCCCTTTGAAAAGGTGAAATAGGTGAGCAGGGCGCTGCTGAATTTGTACGAGGTGTTGAATTTCCAGACGGCGCCGGATTTTGACGTTTCACCCGTGGCGCCCTTGTAGGGCACGGTGGGATAAGGGGCGAAGAGCGGCAGAGTCTGGCCACCATCGACAACCGCCTTGTACGAGAAATAGCGGCCGCCGCCGGTGAGCTGGAATTTCGGGGTGAGATTGATCGTGGCTTCGCCGAAGACGGCTTTTTCTTCATTCGAACTGCGCACGTAGGAGGCATATTCCCACTCATCGGGACGGTCGATCCCGGCGAACGCGGGATAGCCGGGAACGACTTCGTGGTAATTGGCGGCGTAGCGCATCTTGTTGTAGAAGCCGCCGAGCGTCCAGTTCACCGGGCCGCCGTGTTTCGACACGAGGCGCATTTCCTCGTTGAACTGGGTGCGGCTGGTATTTTGCAGATTGTAGCTGGTGAACGCCGGGAACTGTTCGTAGCCATAATTGAGATCGAGCAGCAGATCGGTGTTGTCACCCTGGTTGAAGGTTTTCTGCTTGGTCCAGGCGGTATCGGACACGAACTGCGCAAAGTGGCCGAGGTCTGCTTCGAGTTCGAGCGAGTAGAGATCGGCGGTGCGGTGGCTGGGTTCGATGTAGCGCTTTGACGCTTCGTAGCGGCCGGTGCCGAGCACGCCGCCACTGTTGATCTGATCGCCGTTGGTTTCGGTGAACTGGTGCGCCCAGGTCAGATAGGCGCGCAGGCCTTCGACCGGGAACAGGCCGAGGGTGTGGCGCATCGAAAAGGTGTTTTCGTAGTTGGCGCCTTTGAACGTGTGGACATTGGCGGCAAGCTGGGCCGGGGTGGCATTGTTGGTGCCCCAACCGGCCGGGGCCTGGCCGGTGACCGGATCGACGCCGATGACCGAACTGCTGTAAGGCGCGTGGAGCGAGGCGCCCTGGGTGGTGTAATCGCCGACCGGGCCGCCGGGCTGCGGATTGGAAATGCCGGGTTTGTTGACGAGGCCGACATAGTCGATGAAGCCCGGATTGTCCCAATATCCGGCCGACGAGCGCAGTGCGACTTTGCCGGGGATCAGCGGGATGTTGATCGTGGCCTCGACATTGGCGCCGAGCGTATGCGCGTGGCTTTCGCCGAACAGGCGCATATCGGCCGAGCCCTCCCATTTGTTGGCATTGGGACGGTTGGGCAGGTAGCGGATCGCGCCGGCGAGCGTGCCTTCGCCATAGAGCGTGCCCTGGGGCCCGAGCAGCGTTTCGACGCGGGCAATGTCCATGAACTTGAAATCGGCATAGATCGGCGTTTCGCCGAGATAGATTGCCAGTGCGTTGTCGTAGTTCTTGCCTGCCGACGACGTGTCATCGGCGGCGAGGCCGCGCATGATGATCGTGCCGTTGCCCGAGGGGCCGGTATCCTTGATCGTGAGGCCGGGCGTGATCGCGCCGAGTGCACGCACATCATCGATGTGGCGATCCTGCAGGGCCTGCGAGGAAACCGCGCTGAGGTTGATCGGCACGTCCTGCAGCGAGGTCGAACGGCGGGTGGCGGTGACAACGATGGTCTGTTCGTTCGAAGAGGCCGTGGCAGGCGCCGGAGCCGTGTCTCCGGCTGCATCAGCCGCATGGGCGGCAACCGGCCCGAGGCCGAGAAGGACTGTGGCGGACAACAGCGCCGCGCGCATGGAAACCCGGTTTTTCATTCGACCCTCATTCGGTACGTGTTCAAATTCCCCCCGCCAGTCTCCCACGCTCTTGGTTTGGCGTCGGTCGCTGGCGGCCTTCCATCGGCATGAGAACGGCCCCGCGCGCACGGCGGGCCGGGACCTGCCGACGGTAAAGCCTATGGGAAGCAATCGGATAAGTGCCTATGCGGTGTTTGGCGTACATGGCCCGGTGGCGGGCGGTGCTGGCACCAAAGGGCAGGCAACGGGCGCAGGCGCATAACCACGCCAAAGTTTGGCCCGGCGAATCAGCAAATTGGGGGGTGAGCGCGGGGCGCAGGCGAGCCATGGTGGCCCGCGCGAGGGTGAATGGTGGGCGGTGACGGGCTCGAACCGCCGACCCTCTCGGTGTAAACGAGATGCTCTACCAACTGAGCTAACCGCCCGGAATTATCGGCCCACTACAGCACCGGGCGTGTGGGTCAAGGCCGGTGGTTTGTCCGGGCGGTGGGCGGGATCAGAACGCGGTGGGGTTGAGCGGGCCCTGTTGCGAGCCGACCCATTCGCGCCAGAGCAACATCAGGACCGCGACCAGCGCCGGGCCGACGACGAGGCCGATGAGACCCCAGGCCTCGATTCCGCCAAGAATGCCGAGCAGCACGAGCAGGAAGGGCAGGCGCGTGGCATCGCCGATCATCACCGGGCGGACAAAGTGATCGGCGATGAAGATGACCACTGCAGCGATCACCGCGACGATGCCGGCAGCGAGCATATGGCCGGCCGCAGCGAGCAGGGCCGCGGCAATGCCTGCCGCAAGGACAGAGCCGAGCGGAATGACCGAGAGCAGACCGGTGAGCAGGCCGAGCAGGGCTGCATGGGGTGCGCCGGCGAGTTCATAGACCAGCCCGAGCAGCACGCCTTCGCCAAAACCGACGACGACCAGGCCGTTGACCGTACCGCGCACGGCATGGAGCGCCTGCGTTGCAACATTGACCCCGGCGGTGCCGAACGCGCGATGGCAGCCGACGCGAAGGCTTGCCGCGACACGTGCGCCATCGCGCAGGAGGAAGAAGAGGATCACCAGCAGGAAAATGCCGATCAGAACGCGGTGGAGCACGAGCCCGATGAGGTGCTCGCCCTGGTTGAGCGGTGATCCACCGGCGGCACCGGGCAAATGCAGATTGCCGAAGGCTTCGGGTGTGGCGAGATGGGTTTGCCACCAGGCGGCGAGGGCCGCGCCCGCCGGCAAGTGGGGCACGAATTCGGGCATGGGCAGGCCGTGAGCGCGCACTTCGATTGCCCATTGGAGCAGGAAACGGCCATCATTGGCGATAGCCATGGTGACCATGACCAGTGGCAGCACGAAAAACAGCATGACCGTGAGCGTGAACAGTGCCGGCCAGAAGAAATCCGCGCCGCCGGGCCAGAGCGTGATTGCGCGTTCGCGCCAGGGCCAGAGCGAGATTGCCAGGATGATCGCCCAGCCGATCGCGGGCAGGAACACGCGCAGAGTCCAGAGACCGAGCATGACGCAGAGCGCGAGGCCAAGCAGGCCGGCGCGGCGCTGGGCTGCGGTCCAGGGATCGCCTTCGACGCGGGTGAAAGTTCCGGGCGGCTGGATCGGGGGGGATGTTTCGGACATGGAGCAGCGGAATTACGCCAAAACGGCACCGATTGCCAGTTCGTTGCCGGCCACTGGTCGATGCGCGACATCATCTTAGCAAAAACTTAGCGTGCGGCAGGTAGACGGTAGGGACGTGCGGGCTTTCACCGGACCGCGTAAACGGGCAGCTGGATACATTGGGCGAAAGGACAATTCTGGCCGGAAAATCGCGCAAGCGGCAGCTTCTGCTGCCGATTGCGGCGATGACACTGGGGGCGCTGCTGCTTCTGGTGGGACTGGCGATGTTTCTGGTCGACCAGTTTGACGATACGGCCGTGACGCGCGAGCAGCGCGTGGTGGAAAGCGGGTTTGCCCAGCAATTGCGGCAGTTTGACGCGCTGATCGTGCCGCAGGTGAATTGGGACAAGGCGGTCGAAAAAGTGGACCGCACGCTGGACATGGCCTTTGCCGACCTGGATTTCGGCAACCAGCTTTATACCTTCGACGGGTTTACCCATACGTTCTTTGTCGATGGCGACGAGCGGGTGACTTATGCCTATGTCTATGGGCAGCATCTGGACCCGGTGCAGTTTGAACCGTTTCGCGCGGTGACGCGGCAATTGTTGCGCCCGATCCGCGAGGCCGAGGCGCGCCGTGGACCGATCCGGCCCCATGCCCAGGGCAAAGGGCCGATCACGCGGCCAATCCAGGCCAACGGGATCGCGCGGATAAACGGCAAAGCCTATGTGATCATGGCCAGCCTGGTGCAGCCCGATCTGGGCTATGTGCAGCCAAAGGGGCCGCGCGCCACCGTGGTGATCAACGCCATGCCGATCGACCGCACGATGCTGAATGCGTTTGCGGCGCGCTATCTGCTGGACAGGCTGGATCTGGTCGCTGCGCCCGAGGTGAACCGCGACCGTGCCTATCTGCCCCTGAAGGCCCCCGACGGGGCGGTGGTGGCCGCGCTCAGCTGGGTGCCGCGCAAGCCGGGAACCGCGCTGTTGCATGCGATGATGATGCCGCTGACCGCGGCGATTGCGCTGCTCGCGTTGGTCAGCTGGACGATCGTGCGGCGCAGCGCGGTGATTGTTGACGAGCTGATTGCCAGCGAAATGCGCGCCAAGCATCTGGCCTATCACGACACGTTGACGCGCCTGCCCAACCGCGCACTGCTGTTTGAACGGTTGCGCGGGCTGTTGGCCGCGCTATCGCCGCGATGGCCGCTGCTGGGCATGCTGTGCATCGATCTGGACCGGTTCAAGGAAGTGAACGACACGCTGGGCCACCAGGCCGGCGACGAATTGCTTAAAGTGATGGCCGACCGGCTGCGTGCGCTGGCGCGCGACGAACACCATGCCTTTACCGCGCGGCTGGGCGGGGACGAATTCGTGCTGGTGGCGCTGGCTACCGACCGCGACGCGATCGACAGCCTGGCGCAGCGCTGTCTGGCCGCGCTGTTGACGCCGGTAGACAGTGAATTCGGCCGGTTGGACGTGGGCTGTTCGATCGGCATCGCGATGATCGACGGCAGTGTTGGCGAACCGTCGCTGGCGCTGCGCCAGGCCGACCTGGCGCTGTATCGCGCCAAGGCACGGGGGCGCGGCTGCGTGACATTTTACGAGCCCGAGATGGAGGCCGCATTTCAATCGCGAAGGGTGCTGGAAACCAGCCTGCGCGCGGCGCTGGAGAGCAGTGCGTTTCACATGGTCTATCAGCCCCAGGTTGATGCCGGGGGGACGGTGCGCGCCTATGAAGCGTTGCTGCGGTGGGATCATCCTGAGCATGGCGCCATTTCGCCGGCGAGTTTCATACCGCTGGCGGAGGAATGCGGGCTGATTCTGGGCATTGGGGAATTTGTGCTGCGCCAGGTCTTTGCCGAAACAAACGCCTGGGCCGGTGTGCGCGTGGCAATCAATGTTTCGGCGATCCAGATGCGGGCGCCAGGGTTTGCGGCAAAGCTGGTGCAGATTGCCGCCTGGGCCGGGATCGATCCGGCGCGGTATGACATCGAGCTGACCGAAACGGCGCTGCTGACCGATACGCCGGCGACCAACGAGAACTTTTCGGTGCTGAAGCGGATGGGGTTTGCCATCGTGCTGGACGATTTTGGCACCGGCAATTCATCGTTGAGCCTGCTGCACCGGTTTCGCGTCGACAAGATCAAGATCGACCGCAGCTTTGTGGCCGATCTGGGCCAGAGCATCGAGGCGGAGACGCTGGTGGGCGCGATTGTCAAGCTGGCGCGCAGTTTCCATCTGGGCGTGATTGCCGAAGGTGTCGAAACCGAAGCGCAGAAGCGGCTGCTGATTGCTGCAGGATGCGAGGAATTCCAGGGCTTTCTGACCGGACGGCCGGTGCCGGCGCGCAGCATTGCCGAAGTGCTGAGGCCGAAGCAGGGCGAGCAACGCCGCGCGTGACGGCGGGGCGTGGAAGGGACCGGAAGCGCGCCAGGCGGCCGATTGCGCCAGAATGCCGCGCCCGCCAGGGTATGTTGCGAACCAGATCATGCCGGGCTGCAAATGGCCGCACCCCGAACTGAATCTCAACACACCCTGGACTGTGATGGCGTTTCGCTGAAACATCATCACAGTCCAGGTCTTTGTTGTCGGAGGATGTTTTGGCAAAACCGGCACCCACTTTCTGCCATCACGCCATAGACAGGCGAGGAAAGCCGGGGGGCTGTCCTCAACACGGGAGGGCGAGGATCGATCATGCCAGTGCCGCGCGATACCCGGCGCGTGCCCATTGTCGGGGCGCGAGACGCAGAAGCAGAGCCCACGGGGCGATGCCATGTTGCCATTGGCAAAGCCCGGGGCGATACACCTTTGCCCTGCGGCCGCCATGCCCTGTCTGACCCGACATCGCTGGCGCCGATCGCGCTGACGATCGTGGCCGGACTGCTGATTATCGGCGGCAGTCTGGTGGTGAAGGGCAAAGACCCGGACGTGCTGACCGGGGCGCCGGCGCGCGGCCGGCGCGCGAAGCGGCGGGCGCTGCGCAGGCGGCGGCTGATCGGGTGGGCGCTGGTTGCGGCCGGGGTCGGGTGCCTTTTGCTGATGGGCCTGGGTGTTCCGTTCCTTTCGTGAGCGGGCGGGAAGTCAGAGCCAGTTGGCGCGAAATCGGCGGGTTGCTTCAGCCGGGCTGAAACCGAGCCAGCGATCGGGATCACCAAAGCGCACCGCAACCACCGCGGCAGTGCCGGGCGCGCGCTGGGCAAGGCGCAGCGCGGCGGCGCGCGCGCGCGCATCGCAGGCCTGTGTGAAAGCGGGGCCCACTGCCTGTTTGCGCAGCGCATCAAGCGCATCGAAGGTGGCGGCGCCGTGTGCGCTGTCGGGGTGCCATTGCAAATGGCCAGGCCCCGGGCCGGTGCGCGACAAGGCCAGGCGGACATCAATGCTGTCCAGACCTGCAACGAGGGTGCGCGCAGCGGCAGCGCGATGCCACGGACGGCGCGGCCGGCGCGGCCGGCGCAAAGATTGATCGGACATGGCAGCACAGATCCCGGCATCACCAGCGATGCCCGTGAAATATCCGATAATCAGATTATTTCAATCGCACCCCGATCTGTTGGCAAAGATCAGATAACCGGTGCGCTTTTCCAGACGACTTTGCCGAGCACCGAAAAATCATCGTCGCTGACCATGAACGGCTGATGCGCCGGATTGGTGGAGCAGGGTTCGAAGCGGGCAGGATCGCGTCGATAGCGTTTCACCGTTGCCTCACCCGTGCTGTTGGCGATGAGGAATACGCCACCGGGTGCCAATTCCTTTTGCCGGGCATCGACCAGGATGAGGCCGCCATCTTCGATGAGGAGGTCCATCGAATCGCCAATGACCGCGATTCCGAATACACCTGGCCCCGAGAGCCGTGCAGGGACCGGCATATGGCCCAACGGCAGCTCCACAGCCTCTCTCCAGCGGCCGGCGCCGGCAATGCCAATGACCGGAACGATACCGTAATCAGGGGCGCCACCGTAACCATTGCCAGATGAGGTCCCCGATGAGGTGAATTCGAAGCCATCGGTGGGTGGGCTTTCGCGGAGCCGTGCACTGGCGATTTCGGGATTGCGGCCGATGGAGGCCGAACCCGGCGGCGCGCGATCATCCAGCCCGAGAAGCGCGTAGATGGCCGCCGCCTCATCGACCGTGACGCGCCGTTTTCCGGCCAGCAGCGCCGAAACGGCAGACTGGCCGGGAAAGCCGAGCGCGCTGGCCAGGGTGGCCTGGCTGATAGCGCGCGCCTTCATCGCCTGGCGCACGAGCTGGACATCGAATGCACGCATGGGGTGGGCCTTGTGCGGGTGGAAAGCAGTGCAATATCAGATTGTGGTTAATCTGAAAAGTGAATTATATCCAATTTCGGTCTAGTTGTTATATCCGTTTTTCAGATTATCCGTTAGGTGAGCTTTATGCAGCCCACGCCATCGAGTCGCCCCTTCCCCCCAGCTGGCGACAATGGCCGACGCGGCATCGACCGCGTCCCGCGCCGGCATCAGCATGCCGGACCGGGCTGCCCAGCAGGCCGCAACCCCCCTTTGCGGTGCCTGCCCGACCTGGCGGTGGGTGTGCCCTGACGGCGCCCCACCGCCACTTTCGCCCGTGACATCTGCCCCTTTGAGCGCCCGCTGAACGGGCCCATCCAGTCGGGAGTTTGCGATTTTGATGACACCGGTCAACACCAGCCTAGAGGCGTTTTGGGATGACGATGATGGCTGGGCCATCGACAGCTTGCCAATGCCGCCGGAGATAAGCGCCGATGACCTGGCGCCGGCGGAACGCATTGCCTATTGCCTGATCAACCATGCCGCCGAATTTGGCGAACCGTGCCCGGTGAACATCGATATCGAAGTGGCGGCCGGGTTCAATTCGACATCGATGGGGCCCAAGCTGGTGCGCAAGCTGGAAAGCCGCGGCCTGATCCGGGTGAGCCGGTTTCAGCGGTTCCGGCTGGTCGAGATCGTTGCCACGGGCAAGCAGACCGCGCGGCATCCTTCGATGCGTGCCGACCGGCCTCTGGTACGCCGGGGTGCCCGATCGGCAGCGGCAATGGGGCTGCCCGGAGATCGGAAGCCCTATGCCGCGCGCTGAACGCGCGGGGCCGCCGGCTGGTGCGACCGGGCGGGGCGATGCGGCGGCAGCGCGGGCGCATACCGCCGATGCGCTGGCGACGCTGGTAGCGATCATGACCAATGGCGATGCCCCGGCGACCGCGCGGGTGAGCGCGGCCAATGCCGTGCTGGACCGTGCGTGGGGCAAGCCGCGCCAGGATTTCGAGCTGTCGGCCACGGGCGATCCGGTGGCGGCGATACAGCGCGCGCGCCAGCGGGTGCACCGCCAGCGCCGCGCAGGTGCGGCAGAGACGGATAGTGGGAAGGGGGCGGGTCGCGGGAAGGCGGCGGATCGTGGGAAGGAAGCCGGACAGGATGGATGAGACCCCGTTTGAGCGCGGATCTGCGCAGACCGACCCCGGCATGATGCTGGCCGGGGACATTGGCGCCTTTACCGCCGATCCGTTGGGATATGCGCTTTATGCCTTTGGCTGGGGTGAGGGCGATCTGGCCGGGATGGCCGGCCCGCGCGCGTGGCAGCGTACCGTAATGACCGAAATCCGCGACCATTTGTCGGCCCCGGAGCGGCGGTTTCAGCCGCTGCGCGTGGCGCGGGCATCGGGGCATGGTATCGGCAAGTCGGCGCTGATCGGCATGCTGGTGAAATGGGCGCTGGACACCTGCCCCGACACGCGGGTGATCGTGACCGCGAACACCGAGGCGCAATTGCGCACCAAGACGGCGCCCGAGCTGGCCAAATGGGCGCGGCTGGCGCTGACAGCGGCATGGTTCCGGCAGAGCGCCACGGCGATGACATCGACCATGCCGGGGCGCGAGAAATCGTGGCGGTGCGATCTGGTGACCTGGAGCGAGGCCAATACCGAGGCCTTTGCCGGGTTGCACAATCTGGGCAAGCGCATCGTGCTGGTGTTTGACGAGGCATCGGGCATTGCCGACAAAGTGTGGGAAGTGGCGCTGGGCGCGCTGACCGACGCGGATACGGAGATTATCTGGCTGGCATTTGGCAACCCGACCCATGCAACCGGGGCGTTTCGCGAGTGTTTTGGCCGCCAGCGTGCGCTGTGGCGCACTGCGCAGATCGATGCGCGCGATGTGGAGGGCACCAACAAGGCCTATCTGGACGAGCTGGTGCGCACGTTTGGCGCGGATTCCGATATTGCACGGGTGCGGGTGCGCGGGCGATTTCCGGCGGCCAATGCCAGGCAATTCATCGACCAGCGCCAGATCGACGCGGCGCAGAAGCGCGAAATTCCGATGCTGGCCGGCGGCGAGCCGGTAATTTTCGGCGTCGACTGTGCGCGGTATGGCGATGATGAAAGCGTGCTGGCGATACGGTGCGGGAACGACGCGCGATCGCGCGCCTGGCAGGTGTGGCGCGGGGCCGATGCGATGCAGCTGGCCGGTGACATCGCGCTGGCGACGCAGACCTGGCGCCCCGATGCGATCATGGTCGATGCCGGGAATATAGGCGCGGCGATTGTCGACCGGTTGCGCCAGCTGGTCGGCGATATTCCGGTGATCGAAGTGTGGTTTGGCGGCGCCGGCCGCGACGCCGAGCTGGAGCCGGGCGTGGCGGTGCACACGGCCAACAAGCGCGCCGAAATCTGGACGCGGATGCGCGCCTGGCTGCGCCACGGGGCGGTTCCCGACAGTCCGCGGCTGCGCGACGATCTGGGCGGGCCGACGTATGGCTTTGCCGCCGATGACACCCGCATCCGGCTGGAGCGCAAGGCCGACATGAAGCGGCGCGGGCTGCCCAGCCCGGACTGGGCCGATGCGCTGGCCTGCACGTTTGCCGAGCCGGTGCTGCCGCGTGCCATGCCCAACTGGCTGGACCCGGCGCGGATCGGCACAGGCCGCGACGAGGACCGATACACCGAGCTGGACTGAACGGCGGAAGGGTCCGGTGCGATCCAAAGCCGGGCGCAGGCAGGATAGGGCGATGTTTCAACGACAGGAGGCGAGCATGTGCAGCACCCCGACGATCCCTACCATTCCGGCCCGGCAACCGGTGCAATTGCCCGACCAGGGCGCGTCGGTGGCGGTGACCGATCCGCAGGCGTGGCAGCGCACCGTGCTGGCCGGGATGGTGACCGGGCCGCAAGGCGTGCTGGGTTCGCCCAGCGTATCCCGGCCGACGCTGGGTTGAGGAGTACGACGGGAATGACCGGAAGCGATGCGATTCGCAGTCATTGCGAGCAGCGCCTGGCCCTGATGAAGGGCGTGCGCACCGATTACGAGGCCGAAGCCGAACAGATCGCGCGCTTTGCCCAGCCGGCCCGATCGCGCTTTGTGCGCGGAGCCAAGGACCAGAACGGCGGCCGCCGCCGCCAGTGGAACCGCACGCTGTTTGATCCGCATGGTATCGAGGCGTTTCGCACGCTGACCAACGGCATGACCAGCGGCCTGTCGAGTGCATCGCGGCCGTGGTTTGCGCTGAAGCTGGCGGACGAGACGCTGATGCAGGCCAATGGCGTGCGCGGCTGGCTTTCGGACGTCGAGCGCCGGCTTTATGCCTTTTTCGCGTCGACCAATTTCTATGCTGCGGCGAAATCAGGCTATGGCGAGATGGGCCTGTTTGGCACCGAGGCCTGCGTGATGGTGGAGCATCCCGTGGCAGGCGCGGTGTGCCATGCGCTGACATTTGGCGAATACTGGATCGCGCTGTCGGACAGGCTGACCCCCGACACGCTGTATCGGGTTTGCCCGATGAGCGTGAAGCAGGCGGTGGAGACCTTTGGCGAGGCCTGTTCGCCGACGATCCGTGCGCTTTATGATCGCAGCCAGTACGAGGCGCCGATCGAGATATATCATGCGATCGAGCCGGACCCGGATTGCCAGCCGGGGCAGTTTGGCGCCAAGCCGTGGCGATCGGTCTATTGGGACCCGGCGGACCGGTCGGACAGCGTGTTGCGGCATTCAGGCTATGTCGAGCAGCCGTTCTGGGCACCGCGCTGGGACGTGGTCGGCGGCGATACTTATGGGGTTTCGCCAGGTATGGAGGCCCTGCCGGCGCTGCGTGAATTGCAGATGCAGGCCAAGCGCCGCAACGAGGCGATCGACCAGATGGTCAAGCCCGAAAAGATTGCCCCGCCCAACGTGCGGCTGACCGGCGAACCGGGGCGCGTGGTGGCCGCGGCGGGGATCGACCGGGACCAGGTCTTTATCCCCTATCAGATGCCCTATCAGGCGGTGGCGGCGATTGGCGAGGAAATGGACAAGTGCCGGCGGCAGGTGGATGGCCTGGCCTTTGCCGATTTGTTCAACGCGATTACCAATATGGCAGGAATCCAGCCGCGCACCGTGGAGGAAATTGCAGCGCGCAACGAAGAGAAGCTGACCCAGCTGGGGCCGGTGATCGAGCGCGTGGCGAACGAAAAGCTGCAGATCGCGATCGAGCGCGCATTCGGCATTTTGCACCGGGGCGGGTTTTTGCCGCCGGTGCCGGCCGCCATGGCCGAACGGCAGATCAATGTGGAGTTCGTTTCGATCCTGCAGCAGATGCAACGCATGGTCGGGCTGGGGCAGATCGAGCGCGTGGTCGGCTTTGTCGGCAATCTGGCGGCGGTGCATCCCGAGGCGCTCGACAAGATCGATTTCGACGAGGCGATCGACGAATATGGCTATCGCGCGGGGGCGCCGGCGCGATTGATCCGCCCCGCGCGCGAAGTCGATGCGCTGCGCAAGGCGCGTGCGGCACAAGCCGCGACCGCGCAGACCCTGGCAGCGATGCCGGCGGTGAAAGCGGGGGCCGATGCAGCAAGGTTGCTCGCGTCGACCGATCTGGGGCGCGGCGACAGTCTGTTGTCCAGACTGATTCCCCCCGCCTGAAGCGGTGCGCCCGTATCTGACAGTCCATAGACCCGGCCCTTTGCCGGCGGCCGGGGTATGCCATGCCATTCGAAGCGCGCGATGCCGAATTTCTGCTGTCGCGACCGGAATTTCGGCGGTTTCTGTTTGCCGCGATCCAAAGCGCGGGAATTCTGGGGCAGACGGTATCGGCCAGCACGGCAGCCAGCCGCGACCTTAGCCACCTGGAAGGGCGCCGGGCACTGGGATTTGACATCCTGATGCTGGCGCATGCCGGACAGAGCGAGGCGGTGCGCGGGGCGGACCCCGACGGCATCACCACGCTGAATCTGAGCCTGATCGAAGCGCTCAATCACAAGGACACCAATCGTGACCGACGCCGAACCCGCGACACCACCCGATATGACGAGCTCCCCCCGGCAGGCTGATGCCGCGGCCGCGGCCAGCCAGCCCGTAGCGGCACCGACACCTGCTGCTGCTGCGCCTGCCGAGGCAGCCGCGGTGGGCTCTGCACCCGCGGCGGCGCCGCCAGTGGCGGTGGTGCCCGAGCGTTATGACTTTGCGCTGGAGGGGTTTGCCATCGACCCGGCGCTGCTGAACCAGGCCGACCCTGTGCTGCGGGATATCGGACTGACCAACGAGGCGGCGAACAAGCTGATCCCGGTGGCGCGCGACATCATGGCGCGCACGCAGGAAAACCTGGTTCGCCAGATCGAGGATGCCGCCGCCACGCAGAAGAGGGCGTGGTATGAGGCCTTTGTCGCTGATCCGGAAATCGGTGGCACGCGGCGCGGGGAAACCGAGCACCTTGCCGCAAAGGCGCTGGATGCGCTGGGTTATGCGCAAGGTCATCCGTTTCGCCAGGCGCTGAACGACAGCGGATTTGGCAATCATCCGGACATGATCCGTGCGTTTCGCCGCCTGGGCGAGATGGTGGGCGAAGATGCGGCGTTTGTGCGGCCGATGACCGCCAGCAGCCGCACGCGACCGGTGTGGGAACGGCTTTACCCCGACGACGCACGCTGACTGTTGCAGCCCCACGAATTGGACCCTGACCCCCTGCCCGGCTGACCGGGCAGGCCCGGCCAGCGCCCACCACAGCGCATGATGCCGGCCGCATCGCGCCAGATACCCCCATTTGCCGGCCCCATCCCTGCCCGCCGGTGGCGCGGGATTTTCGCAAGGAGACGAATGCTATGGCCATTCTTGGCAGCTCGTACTGGAATCTGATCGACGTTCTGAAGTCCAGCAGCGACGGCATCGGTGATGTTGTCGAAGCGCTGGCCCAGCTGACGCCGTTCATGAAGGACGCCAACGTTGTCGCGTGCAACAGCGGGACCGAACACCGGTCTTCGATCCGCACCGGCCTGCCCTCGGTTTCGTGGGGCGCGCTCTATCAGGGCATTGCCCAGTCGAAGGGCAATTATACCGAAGTGAAGGACACGACCGGCTTTGTCGAAGGCCTGTCGAGCGTCGATGAGCGCCTGCTCAATCTGAAGCCGGCAGAAGCTGCCAAATTGCGGCTGGTGGAAGGCCAGGGCTTTCTGGAAGCGATTGCGCAGACGATCGAAAGCGCGATCTGGTATTCGGACGTGAAGGTCAACGGCAAGCAGTTTCACGGCCTGGGGCCTCGCTTCAACGCGCTGGCCAACAGCAACGTGATCAGTGCCGGCGCGACGGGTTCGAACAACACATCGATCTGGTTTGTGACCCATGGCGACATGCAGACCTCGGTGCTGGTGCCGGACAATATCCCGGGCGGCATCCAGCGCGAGGACATGGGCCGCCAGCGTGTGCTGGATGGCAACAACAACCCGTTCTATGTGAAGGAAGAAAAGTTCACGCAGCATGTCGGGCTGTGTGTCAAGGACTGGCGCTACAACGCGCGGGTGTGCAACATCGATGTGCCGAGCGTGACGACGGGATCGATCGCGCTGAACCCGCTGCTGCGTCACGCCTATTACCGGCTGCAGGGACGCCGTTCCTATCGCATGGAAGCCGAGGGGCAGATCAGCCCCGGCCGCACCGTGATCTACATGAACCGCACGCTGCTTGAGGCGCTGGACGCCGAAGGGACCAATGCGCGGTCGGGTGTGGACAATTTCGTGCGGCTGACGCCGATGGAAATCCAGGGCGAAGAAGTGATGACCTGGCGCGGCATGCCGATCCGCGAAACCGATGCGCTGCTCAATACCGAAACGCTGGTTTCGTAACCTTCGAGAACCATATTGGATATATTGGCAATGATCGTCATCCGTATTGGCGATTTTGCCAGACTGGCCGGGCCATGCAGACCCGCAAGGCTGTGGCCCGGCCATCCCGGAAAAAAGGAAATTGCTCCATGATCATCGACAATTCGCTTGTATTCAGCGACCAGCAGGCGGTGACCGCTTCGGCGCCGTCGACCAACACCATTGACCTTGGCACCACGGGCACGCCGCGCCTGGCATCGGCCCCGCTGGTTCGCGACATCGGCCAGGGGGCACCGATCGACCTGTCGGTTTCGGTGAGCCAGGGCTTTGCCGGGCTGAGTTCGCTGCAGATTTCGGTTCAGACTTCGCCCGACAATGCCAGCTGGACGACGGTCGACAGCGGCGCGATCATTCCTGCGGCGCAGCTGACCACGGGGTATCTGTTTGAAGTGCCCAGGCGGGTGCAGTTCGCCGGTGCGCGCTATATGCGGCTGTATTACACCGTGACCGGTACGGCGAGCCAGGGCGCGATCAATGCGGCGATCGTCGCCAGCCGCCAAAGCAATATGTACTGAGGCACCTGGGGATGCCCAGTTATCAGGCGCGCGAAGCGATCTATTTGTGCAGCAAAGGGCGGCTGGTTCAGCCTGGTGAGACGTTTTCCAGCGATGACCCGCCGGGTCTGGCCTGGATCGCGCTGGAACCACCACCGCCGGCTGCCCCGGCGCGCCGCAATGCGGCCGGGCCGCGCAAATAAGGCCGTGACCGTGACCGGTGTGAGGCGCCGGGCGACCACCGATGCCTCACACCGGGATACGCCAGCCAATACGGCCGCAGCGCCATAACCGCCCCGTTGCAGGGCCATCACAGGACATCACGCCATGGCGACGCTTTCCGACATCTGCAACATGGCCCTTGCCGAAATTGCTGCAGGTCCGATTGCCGATTTGACCGAGAGTTCGATCGAGGCGCGCGAAGCGAGCCGCTTTGCCCTGCCCTTGCTGGCCGAGATTGCGCTGTGGTCGGATTGGAGCTGGGCGGTTGCGCGCGGCAGCCTGACCGAGACGACCAATGACCGCGCGGCCGAATGGTTGCACGCCTATCTTGTGCCGACGACCTGCGTACGGCCGTTGGCGATCCGGGAGCAGCAGGACGCCGCGACGATTTTGCCGATTGCCGGACCGTGGCCCTTTCCGATGCAGGATGCGGTGCCGCTGGCGTTTTTGCATGAAGGCGGCCTGATTTATACCAATGTGGCGGCGGCGAACCTGGTGTTTGTGGCGGCGCTGAGTGATCCGGCCGGATTGCCGCCGCTGGTACAGCGCGCATTTGTGCTGGAGCTGGCTGCACGGATTGCCATTCCGATCCGCAAGGACGTGTCTTTGGCGCGCGAGCTGGCGCGGGCAGCCGAATTCGCCCGGGCGCGGGCGATTGCCGAAGACAGCAACCAGCGCGCCGCGCCGCAAGCCGGCTTTGTGAGCCAAGCCGCCTTTGCGCGGGCCGGGATTGGAGGGGGGCTGTGACCGTGCGCGTCCCCCAGGTGAATTTCAGCAAAGGCGAGCTGGCCCCGGAGCTGTACGGCCGGTTTGACGTCGATGCGTGGCAGTCCGCGCTGCGCAGGGCGCGCAACGTGGTGGTGATGAAATATGGCGGGGTGACCAAGCGCCCCGGCACGCGGTTGGTGGGTGAAGTGTTGAACGCGGGGCAGCCAAGCCGGCTGATCCCGTTCCAGTTTTCACTGACCCAGACTTATGCACTGGAGCTGGGGCACGGGTATCTGGCGCCCTGCGCCCTGGGCGGGCGGCTGCTGGAAAACGAACAGCCGATCACCGCGATTACCAATGCAGCCAATGCCTGGCTGAGCATCGCCTGTCACGGATTTGCGGTCGGGGACCTTATTTTCATCACCGGTGTGGCCGGCGGGATGGGGGTGCTTTTGAACAACCGCACCTGGGCGGTGACTGCGGTGACCGATGCCGGAACCGTGACGATCAACGCCGACACCCGCGCCACCCCGGCGTTTGCGGGATGCAGCGGGGGCACTGCCAATACTTCGCCGCCGATCGTGGTAACGCCGCCGACGGTGCCGCCGCCTGCGGTTACCCCCCCTGCACCGACAGTGTTTTATGGTGGCGGCATTGGCGGCAATCGACTGAAGGATTGATCCCGATGGGAGCTTCGCGCGTCTACAAGGTCGGATCGCCCTATAACGGCGTGGAACTGGCCGACATCGACTTCGAACAGACCGCCGATACGCTTTATCTGGCGCATCTGAACCACCCGCCGACCAAGCTGGTGCGCACCGGGAACACCAGCTGGGCGTTCGTGACGGTGCAGTTTGCCCCGACGATTGCCGCGCCGGCGAGTTGCTCGGTGAGTGCGGCGGTAATCAACACCGATTCCGCCAACAGCGGGCTGAACTATTTTCCCGAGAGCGCGCGGTATTGCGTGACGGCGGTGAACGATGGGACCGGAGAGGAAAGCCGGGCCTCACCTTCGGCGAGCGCGTACAACGATCTGACGCTCAAGCGCAATTACAACGCGATGAGCTGGGGCAGCGTGACCGGGGCGACCCGATACAACGTGTACAAGGCCAGCAATACGCAGTTTTATGGCTATATCGGCACGACCACGAGCACGTCGTTTGTCGATGACAATATCGGGCCAGCCTATAATCAGGCGCCGCCACAGGCCAACACCCCCTTTGCCAGTGCCGGCAATTATCCTTCGACCGTGACGCTGTTTCAGCAGCGTTCGATCTGGGGACGGACATCCAATGTGCCGCATGGCATCTGGACATCGAAATCGGCACTGATCGAGAACATGGATTATTCGACGCCATTGCGCGCCGACGACGGCATGAGCTTTGCCATCATGGCGGGGCGCGTGAATTCGGTGAACCAGCTGACATCGACGACGGCGTTGCTGGCGCTGACCAGTGACAGCGTGTTTCATATCGACGGCAATGGCAGTGGCGGCCCGTTGAACGGCACATCTCCGCCGGTGATCCAGCGCCATGTCGGGCGCGGTTCATCGCGGCTGCCACCGCTGGTGGTGGACAATGTGGTGTTCTATGTTCCTTCGATCGGGACGTCGGTGCGCAGTCTTGGCTATGATTTTGCAATCAACGGCCTGCGCGCCAACGATGTCACGATCTTTTCGCCCCATTTTTTCTCGGGCCATGCGATCGTTTCGTGGTGTTACAGTCAGGAGCCGCGATCGCTGATCTGGGCGGTGCGTGATGACGGGGCCCTGCTCTGCTTCACCTGGGAGCAGGAGCAGAATGTCTGGGGCTGGACATTGTGCGAAACGGCCGGGTCGGTGCTTTCGGTCTGCGCGATCACAGAAGATGGTGAAGACCGCGTTTATCTGATCGTGGAGCGGACCATTGCCGGGCAGACCCGCCGCTTTGTCGAGCGGATGGTTTCGCACCGATGGGACAATCTGAGCGATTGCTGCTTTCTCGATTGCGCTGTTTCGGCAAGTTTTGACACGCCGCAGGCGACATTTACCGGCCTGTGGCATCTGGAGGGGGAAACCGCAGTTTCCGGGCTGGCCGATGGCGTGCCGGTGACCGGGCTGAGCGTAAGCAACGGATCGGTGACATTGCCCCCGGCGATCGGGACGGCGTCGAATGTGTCGTTCGGGCTGCCCTACCAGGTGGACGTGGAAACGCTGCCGCTGCGGATTATGGTGCCGGGCAGCGGATCGAACATCGGCAGGGTGCAGAACCCGGGACGGGCCGTGCTGACGCTGAGCGACTGCGGGCCGGTAAACGCCGGGATTGGCAGCGCCGAGCTATTTGCAGTGAAGCCCAATCCGGGGGATGCACCGGGCGCCTTGCTTGATGGCACCTATCTGGTCACGATGGACAACAAGGTGCGCGATGAATGCACCGTGTGGATAAGACAAAGCGCGCCGATGCCGTTTACGCTGCTGGGCGTTGCGATCGATCCCGTGATCAGTGGATGACGGCGCGGCCACCGATAGAACTGGTGCCGGGAGCGATGGCGCATGCGGGCAACCTGGCGCCACGCTTGCGCCGGATCGACCGCATTGAATGCGAGGCGATGGGCCAGACCGGCGCGCAGGCATTGCACCATGGCCTGGCGGCAAGCGCGCAGACCTGGACTGCGCTGATCGACGGAGCGCCGCAGGCGATGTTCGGCGTGGTGGTGGCGTGTGCCACGAGCGGCGAAGCCATACCGTGGTTCCTGGGCAGCACGCGGGTTGCGAGCGAGGCGCGCGCGCTGATCGGGCTGGGGCCGGATATCATTGCAGCGATGCATCGCCATGGGCGCTGTCTTCGCAATTTCGTGTCTTGTGACAACCGTGCGGCGATCCGCTTGCTCGAGCATTGGGGGTTTTTCGTGGAGCCGGACCCCATTGCCGTGCGCGGGATCGCATTTCGACGTTTTATCAGGGAGAGCGTGTGATGTGTGCACCCCTTTTGCCCCTTGTGGTTTCCGGTCTCGGCGCAATCGGGACTGGCATCAGCACCGCCAACGCCATGGGCCAGGCGCGTGCGCAGGCCGCAGCGGCCGAGGCGAATGCCGCTGCGGAAAGCAATGCTGCGCGCATTGGCCAGCAGAACATGCGCGATGCAGCACTGCAGCAGTATCGCCAGATGGCCGCTGCCAGCGGTGCGCAGCGCATGATGGCCGCAGCCAGCGGTGACGCCGTCGGCTATGGCACTGCGGCCAACGCGCAGAACGACACCCAGATTCTGGGCCAGGAAAATTTGGCGCGGACTTATGCGCAAGGCAACCAGAACCTGATCGGATCGGACGTGGCCGTGGCCAACGATCTGGGTCAGGCGTCGCTGGCGAATAGCCGGGGCGATGCGGCGCTGGTGGGCGGTCTGTTCAATCTGGGCACGGGCCTGTTGGGAAGCACCGGAAGCGGCGGCAGGTTTGGCACGGCGCTGGGCGGTGCGAACCAGTATTCATCGTTCAAGGCGGGATTGGGGCTGTGATGCGCGCGCCGAGCTATGCGCCCGGGCTGAACCCGGTTGAACCTTACAAGGCCCGGTTTTCCGCACCCGGCGGGCCAACACTGGCCGGCATGGTGGGGCGTGTGATGGTGGCCGGGAGCAACGAGCTTGGACGCTGGGCGCCGCCGCAGGCGCAGGACCTGTCGGCGCAGGCGATGATCCAGGCGGTGACCGACGATACGGCCGGGCGAGCGCGGGCGCTGCAGGATCGCGCTGCGCTGGCCGATGTGGTGGCAGGACACGCCAGTTTGCAGGGTGGCACGGCTGTTGCCGGCCAGGCAAGCGCACTCGATGCGCTGGAGCGGATCAGACAGGACGGCCAAGCTGCGCTGGCTGCGCCCGGCATGATCGCAGCCTATGACCGCCAGATAGCGCCGGCGATGGTCGATGCCTCAGGCCGGATCAACGACCATATGCTGCGCCAGGCGGCGGTGGAGCGTGCCGGCGTTGCTGATCTGGAGATGAAAGACGCGCAGCATTCTGCCGCACTGGCCTGGCGTGACCCACCGCGGTTTGTCAGGGGTCTGGCAGATCTGGGCGCCCTGGCGAGCGGCCAAGTGGGACCGGACGCCAGTGACACCGAGCGCAAGCAAGCGATGCGCGGCGCGATCGGTGGAGCAATCGCAAAGGCCGTTGACCACGCGATTTCCGCCGGTGAGCCCGAATTCGCGGCACACATTGTGAACGGCTGGGGCGAAACGCTGACTCCCGCGGCCTATCAGACCGCGGTTGCGCGGCTGAGCCAGGCATCCCAGGATCGACACCTCGCATCGATCTTTGCCGATGCAGCCGGCGGAAACACCCCGGTGAATGTCGGGCCCGGAGCAAAGATTGCGCTGCCAGCCGATGCGATTGCGGTGGTCGCGCCTGCGGGGACTGCGGTTCATCCGGTAGCAGGGGGAACAGTGACCGCGCTGGGCGGGTCGCCCGACAATACCTCGATTCGGATCAGCCACCCCGATGGCAGCAGCGCAACCTATGGCGGCCTGGGCCTGGCGGCAGTGCGCGAGGGCGACATCGTGACCCCCGCGCAGGCGATCGGCAGTGCGCGACCGACCGTGACGCTGGCAACGGCAGCACCCGACGGCAAGCCGGCAGATGCGGGCGCATGGTTGCAGCAGGCCGGAGGCAGCAGTGCGTTGATCGGAGATGCCGGAACGGTGCGCGCGTGGGACATGCCGACGATGCTGGACCGCATTGCCGCGCGGGCGGATCTTTCGCCGGACGAACGAACACTGGCCAACAATTTTGCCCTGCGGCGGATGGCAGCGGACCATGCGCGGCTGGCTGAAGGCGACATCGCATCCGGCCGGTCGGTGGCGGCGCTGGTGGCGGGGGCACCGGACCGGTTTTCCCAGATCGCGGACCTGCCGGGGACCGTAACAGCTTCGATGAGCCCATCCACGCTTGCGCAATTGGACTCGGCCCTGCGCAATGCGGTGGCGGCGCCCTCGCAACCGGCCGCGGACAGTCCCGCTGCGTTGCGGCTGGCGCTGTTGCAGCGGCAGGACCCGCAGGCGTTCGCCGGGATCAACCTGGCGCGTTTTATCGGCGCAGTGCACCCTGCCGACCTCGGCCCGATTGCGGACAGCCAGGCCCGATTGGCGTCTGGCCAGGAGCCGGTGCGATCGGAGGGCCATCGCGAAGCCGTGCTGGACGGAATGGCGCGACACGAAGTGACCAGCGGCGGGCCGTTGCCCGACGATATGCTGAAGCAGATCAAGGACCAGGCAGAAACCCGTTTGCGGGTTGACCGGGTTGACCCGGCAGACCGGACTGCGATCGACACCGGTGTCGCCAATGCGATCCAAACCGGGCTGAACCCGTCCTAAGCCGGGCAAGTGAGATCGTGCCGCATTGATGCGGCAACACGGTATTCCCTTTTTCCGTCCGCAAGCCCCCGGTCCTTCGCTGGATCGGGCCAAGGAGTGATGCATGGCCGATATCACCACCCCAGACCTGCTGCCCGGCGTTTCGGGCAATGTCGTGAAAAAGCGCCTGGTCGACATGGGCGACGGAACATTTGCGGAAATGACAGTGACGACGCTGGCCGCGAGCGCCAACAGCGTGGGCACGGTGAACCTTGGTTCGCTGGGCGGGGCAGCGACGGCATCGAACCAGACGCTGGGCAATGCTGCGCTGGCGAGCATGGCATCGCCGTATTCGGCGGCAACGTCGACTCCGCTTACGGCGACGATCAACGATACCAGCCCGCATAGCCTTGGGCCGTTTACGCCGCAGCTGGCGCGCGAAATCTGGTTGACCGTGAATGCGACCACCGCGGCCACGGGCACGGCGCAAATTTTGCGGTCAACCGATGGCGGCGTGACGAAGATCGGCCTGACCGCAGCCGCTTTTGGCATCGGATCCTATGCGTTCAGCGCAATCACCGGCGCCATTGTCAACGAGATCATCAGCGTCGAAACCGATACGGCTGCAACCTATTATCTGGCCATCGCGCTTTCCGCCGGCGCAGTGACCTGCCGCGTGGCGCAATGATGCCGCGGTGGATGGCAGGTTTGGCACCTGCGGCGACCCGACCGGAAACAGGCCTGCCCGGCAGATGGTGACGCCCACTCACAGCGATCTGCACAGGGACATTGGGCGCATGGAAGGGCGGTTGGCCGCTATGGAGGACCGTTTCGACCGGGTGGAACAGACCCTGGACCGGATCGACCAGCGCCTTGCGCGGATCGAAGCGCGCGAAAGCCAGTTGCGCGGGGCGTGGTGGGTTCTGGCCGGGTTTGGCGCGATGGCGGGCGGGACGATCTGGGCAGTTGTGGAGCATTTCTGGAAATGACCGGATCATTCACTGCAGCGCTGCAGATCGTGCTGAAGGAAGAAGGCGGCTTTGTTCACGATGCCCGTGACCCGGGCGGCGCGACCAATCTGGGCGTGACCGGCCGCACCTGGCATTCCTGGAGCGGGCAAGTGCCGACCGACGAGGTGATGCGCGCACTGACACCTGCCAAAGTTTCACCGCTGTACAAGGCGCTTTACTGGGACAGGATCGGCGGCGACAGGCTTTCGGGCGGGCTGGCGCTTGTAGTGTTTGACTTTGCGGTGAATGGCGGGCCGGCGAACGCGGTCAGCATGCTGCAAGGGGTTGTCGGCGCGCCGCGCGACGGGCGGGCCGGACCTTCGACACTGCGAACGACGCAGACATTTGTGACAGCTATTGGCCTGGCCAAGCTGATCAACCGATTTTGCGACGCACGGCGGGATTATTACGCGTCGCTTCAGACATTTCCGGTTTTCGGGCGGGGTTGGCTCGCGCGGGTGGAGCGTGTGCAGAAGGAGGCCCTGACATGGGCTGGCTGAAAGACATGCTGACCGGGCCGGACAACCGGACAATCGCGATCGGGCGGCTGCTGGGCAGCATCGTCGCAGCGCTTTTGCTGCTGGCGTTGCCAAGTGTCGCGGTCATCACGGTGCTGGCAGGGATCAGCACGGTGGAGACCTGGCGCGAGCTGCTCGGGGCACTGGGACTTTATGTGCCGCTGATTGTTGGCGCGATCACCGGACTCATCTGGGGCACGAACCCCACGGAACCGAAGCCGGCAGGCGAGGAAGGAACCACCAATGGCTGACGAGATCATTCCCAACACTGTCGGGATGGGCAACTATCCCAAGCGTTTGACCGACATGGGCGATGGCACCTGGGCAGAAAAGGTGTTTGCCACGTTGGCCATGGGCGGCACCCAGGTGTCATCAGCCAATCCGCTTCCTGTGGTGATTGCCTCTGGCTCGTCGTCGCTGGCCGATCAATCGGTGGTGGATGGCGCAGGTACGTACTGGCTGGTGCGGGACAACGGGTCGGCGCTGACGTATATCAACTGGTCGACGGGCAATGCAGGAACCCCGGTGGCGCCGGTGGCGCCGGCGGGCAAGCTGACCGGCGAACAGATCCTTTCGACCCAGTACAACGTCGTTACCGCCGGGACAGGGTATGCGATCGGGGATGTTCTGGCACATATTGTCATCCTGAACATCGCGACGAACCCGGCGTCGATGATCGCCAGCACCTGGCTGAACATCACCCAGAGTGCGATGCTGACGACTGCGCCTGCGACATCGGCAATTGCCGAGATCACGGCATCGGTCGCGGTAACGGCGCTGCCCGCTTTGCCGGCGGGGAGCAATGCGATCGGATCGGTGGCGGTGAGCGCGATGCCGGCAATTCCGGCCGGAGCGAACACTATCGGCGCGGTTGCCCTCGCCGGCACCCTGCCGGGGTTTGCATCAACGCCTGCAGTTTCCGTGGCGACAATGCCGTCACTGCCAGCAGGCGCGAATCTGATCGGTGCGGTTAATCTGGATATTGGCGGGACCACGATTTCGCCGTCCAATCCAATGCCGGTGCTGAACGCCTATACCGCGCCAAGCACGGTAACCTGGACCACCGCAGCAACGGTCAACACCGCAGCAAGTTTTTCGACCAACGGGTATGACACGGCGATCGTGACGCTGGCCGCAAGCGCGAGCTATGCCGGCGGCGTGGTGGTTTTCGAGGTTTACGACGGGGTAAGCTGGATGCCCGTGAAAGCCGCGAACATCGCCAATTATTCGACCACCGGCAGCACGATTGCCCCGAGCGCGGGATCGACCAACGGCTATCAGATTGCGGTAGCGGGCTTTCCGCAGTTCCGCGTGCGGCTGGCGACCGTGCTGTCCGCAGGGACATTGGGTGTGACCGCAATCATCTCGTCTGCCCCCGATGTTTCTGTGGTGACGGTTGGTCTGGATCCTTCGCAGCCCCTGCCCGCCGGACCGAACGCCATCGGATCGGTTTCGGTCAGCGCGCTGCCGGCACTTCCGGCAGGAACGAACGCAATTGGATCGGTAATCACCGACAACGCCACCGACAATACGGTGATCGGGCCAAATTCGGTGACGTCGGCCACGACGATCGTGTCGGCATCGACGCAAGGCTTTGGCGGCGGGGTATTCTGGCTGTCAGCCGTGGGGACGACCTGCACAATTTCGTTTCAGCAATCCTGGGACAATACCGCGTGGAGCGCGCTGGAAGCATGGTCGCCGACTGGAACGGGCAATAGCCTGGTAGCGACAGCTACGACAGTCGGCGCTTATGGCTTCAATGCAAGCGCGCCCTATGTTCGCGCGCAAGTCACAACTTATGGTTCGGGCACGGTGACGTGCGCGCTGGTGCTCAAGCGCGGACCGCAATGGTGGCCTGCGTTTGTGATGCCGGGCGCCAATGCGTTGGGCACGCTGGGGGCCTCGACCGCGCTGATCGGCGATGTGGGAGTGGAATATCGTGCCAATGCCACCGGCGCCGCGACGGCCGCTTCGATCCTTTCCCCCGCGACTCCCGCCGGCGCCTCGATAAAGGGCAGCGCTGGGCGTATCGTCGGCTGGACATTGACAAACAGTGCGGCGGCCGTGCGGTCGGTCAAGTTTTACAATGCGACCAGCGTGACGCTGGGCACAACCGCGGCCAGTTTTGAAATCGACATTCCAGCAGGGGCAACCGTGCAACTTGCCCCGGCCGGAGGCATAGGATTTGCCACGGGGATGATGTGGGCTGTTACCGGTGCGAAAGGTCTGACCGACAACACCGCAACTGGCCTGGTGGCAAACGACGTTTCGGGCGTGGTGATCTATGCCTGAGATAGCATTTGGCATGCTGGCACCTTTGGTCCGGCGATATTGGCCCTATTTATCGCTGGGCGTATTGGCGATGCTGTGCTGGCATTTCCAGCATCGGGCGGTGGCCAATGCCGATGCCCTGCGGACGCAAGCTGCGCAGTTTCAGGACGCGCAAGAAGCGGCTCGGGCCATCGCGCAGACTGCGCTGCATCATCAAGAGGCCGTCTATCAGGCCCGGGCACAAGAGGCAGACAATGCATATCAGACACAGCTTGCGACGGCGCGGTATGCTGCTGATCGGTATATCGCTGCTCATCGGGTGCAGCCCGCAGCCATTGCGGGTGGTTCCGGCGCAGCCCCAGCCACTGCCCAAAGTGGCGGTGCCGGTATTCCTGCACCAATGCCCGCCGATGCCGTCATGGTATCCGCAGGCGACGTGCAGGCCTGCACCGATGCCGTGACATATGGCCTGAAAGCCCGCGAATGGGCGATTTTGCTTGATCGCTGACCAATGGTGACCGCGCTGCCAAAGGCGTGCAGATTGATGTGGTGCGGGCGGCCGGACTTGAACCGGCACGGGCAAAGCCCAACGGATTTTCTTACCGACTTCGGCTTTCGCCGCCACCGGCCGGGTAATGGCCCGAACGGTGTTTGTGGTCTGGACTATCCCTTCACCATGCCCCGCGCGGGGGTTTAGGTGCTGCCCGTCTAGTCTCTACACCTTCCCCTGCAACATTGCCGCAGGGGCTTGGCTCGGGATCGCCATGTCAAAGGGTTCCCCGAATTTGAGCAGTTCTGCTGCGCGGGTTTCCCCGCGCGCACCCAAGCGTTGATCGAACTCAAGTCCGCTGCGTCTACCTGTTCCGCCACGCCCGCACAATTTGCCACTATACATGCGGTATCGGACTATGCCAAGTGCGCCCGAAACAAGCGCACCCAATCAAAGCCCGGCTTCGATGGCCATGCGGATTGCGTCTGCGCTGGTCCGAACGCCCAAAGCTTTGAGCACGGCAGCGCGGTGCAACTTTACAGTCCGCTCGCTAAGTTGCAGTTCCCAGGCGATCTGCTTGTTAAGCTTGCCAGCAGCGATGCATTCGAGAATTTCGCGCTGCCGCTTGGGCAGGCTCTCGACCTTTTCGCGGGCGATGGCAGCGCGGCTCTTGCGGATCTCGTCGGCACCGGCGGAAAGTTCAACCTGGGAACCAAGAAAATACTCCAGTTCGCCTTCTGCGTCAAAGATCGGCGCGACCATGACCGCATTGCGAAAGGGTGTGCCGTCCTTTTTGTAATTGAGGATTTCGACCATGACCGGCACCCTTGCAGCGATGCCGGCGCGCAGTTCTTCGCTCAATGCCGGCTCGGTGCCTGGACCGCGCAGAAACCGGCAATTTCGCCCCACGATTTCATCGGGATTGTACCCGGTAAGATCCACGAATGCCTTGTTGCATGCAACGATAGGGTTATCTGGCAAGCGGGGGTCACTGACCACCGCGGCCACCAGACTGTTTTCGATCATCGCACCTATTGCCATGCGTGCTCCCAACGCTTTTGTGGTGCCCGGCACAACTGCCCTTAGGACCATGTTGTCACTGCCGTACCCTGAGCCGATCTTTAGCCGACGCCAACAGAAAGCCTAGTCTTTTTAAGGCTGGACGATCAAGGCCAGACCACGCACCGGCTGCGCAAGCGGCGCGGCAAGGAACGCTCGCGATGAATTATCTTGCTCTGGATGTCGAGGACATCGACGCCGACTGCTGTGCGTTCAATGGGGACACAGCGCCGTCCGTCGCCCACTCGGCGGATGGCAAAATGGCTGTGCCCGAGCATGTACAGGACGCAATCCGGACATTGCTGCGCTGGGCGGGTGATGATCCCGAACGCGAAGGCCTGATTGATACCCCAGCGCGGGTTGGCCGCGCCTGGAAGGAATATTGCGCGGGATATGCGCAGGACCCGGGGCTCCACCTGAAGCGCACATTCAGCGAAGTGGCCGGCTATGACGAGGTGGTGCTGCTGAAAGACATCCCTTTCCAGTCGCATTGCGAGCATCACCTTGCCCCGATCACCGGAACAGCTTCGATCGCCTATCTGCCCCGCAATCGTGTTGTCGGCATATCCAAATTGGCAAGGGTGCTGCACGGCTTTGCCAGCCGGCTGCAGATCCAGGAACGCCTGACCAGCGAAGTGGCACGGTGCATTTGGGACAATCTGCAGCCGCATGGCGTGGCCGTCGTGATTGAGGCGCAACATGGCTGCATGACCGGGCGCGGTGTGCGTACCCCCGGCGTGGGCATGATCACAAGCCGCATGCTTGGTTGCTTTCTGGACGATGCGAGCAGCCGCAAGGAAGTGCTTTCGTTGATGGGCCGCGGGTAGGGCCATCAGATCGTGCAGCATGTAGCAATCGTCGGGGCAGGCATCTCGGGCCTGTCCTGCGCACAGACGCTTGAGCGCGCAGGCATCAAGGTCAGTTTGTTCGACAAAGGTCGTGGCCCGGGCGGTCGTATGGCCAGCCGGCGGGTGGAAACGGCCATCGGGCCAGCGGTTTTCGATTTCGGCGCCCAGTATTTCACCGTTCGCGACAGCGCATTTGCCGAGCAAGTGCACGATTGGGAAGCGCTTGGACTGGTGAAGCAGTGGCCAATACCACGCCCCGATGCCTATGTCGGCGTGCCGGCAATGAACACTGTGCTACGGCACATTGCGTCGACCAAGGATGTCACCTTTTCTGCGCTGGTTAAGGGGCTGAAGCGTCACGGCAACCGGTGGCAGTTGATGGGCGAGGGCCTGGGCGATACGTGGTACGACGGCGTGGTACTGGCGCTTCCGGCGGAGCAGACGGCGCCGATTTTGACTTTGCACGATTTCGAACTGGCCCAGGCTGCGCTGTTTGCTCGATCGCAGCCGTGCTGGACGGGCATGTTTGCCTTTGCCGAACGTCTGAACCACGCCAGTGGCGTGATCCGGGACAGCGGCTTGATCGCATGGGCTACGCGCAACAATGCCAAGCCAGGGCGAAGCGGCCCGGAGAGCTGGGTCGTTCAGGCCACGCCGCGGTGGTCTCTGCAGCACATAGAATTTACTACCGATCAGGTGGGGCCGCTGTTGTTTAACGCGTTGGCGGAAGAGATCGGCGCCCAACTTCCCGAGCCGATCGGCCAATCCATTCACCGTTGGCGCTATGCGCTGTCGGCAGGAACTGGTGCCAGCTGCCTGTGGAACCCGATGCTGCGCGTTGGTGCCTGTGGCGACTGGCTGATCGGGCCGCGGGTTGAATGTGCCTGGCTTTCCGGCCGTCGCCTCGCCGAACGCATGGTTGCGGCGGCATCAATCGCGGCCGAATAAGCCCCGGATCGCGGGTGATCGCTTGATCATACGTGCGTGCTGCGCGAATATGCCCCAGGCAAAGTCGCAGCACGGAGCGAGCAATGACACAGACCATCAAGCTGAAATTGCAGGTGCTGTGCGATCATGCCATCGCGATAGGGCCGGGCAAAGCTGATCTGCTGGACCAGATCGTCGCAACCGGATCGATCGCGAGTGCTGCCCGCAAAATGGGGATGAGCTACCGCCGGGCCTGGCAACTGGTCGATGTTATGAATCGCTGCTGGTCTGATCGCCTGGTCGAAACTGTGCCAGGCCGAGCCGCAGGCGGTGCTCGGTTGACCGAAACTGGCAAGACGGTGCTCGGCCAATATCGCGCTCTGCAACACAGTCTGGACCAATGCGCAGCACAAAACGGCTGGCACAATCTGGCCACGCTGATCCGCGACGCACCGTTGGCCCACCAGGCAGAAGTACGCGGGACCAGCACGATGATCGACGGTTAGCGATCACTTCAACGCCCTGGTCCCGGCCATGAACGCCGCGTCACACCAGACTGGTGGCGCTGCTCCCCAGTTCCGAAAAATACCGTGCCATCGCATCGGCAGCCTTGTCGGTCAGAGTGATGAAGGCGCGCCGCCGGTCGGTTTCATCATCCACCCGCTGCAACAGGCCGGCATCGGTCATCTGACCGATCCAGCGCAGCGCTGTGGTCGGAGGAACGCCCGACGCGATGCACAGAGAAGTGACCGATACCCGTACATGTTCGACCCGTGCTGCTGTCAGATCGAGCAACATGTCCCATGCCGGATCGGCAAACAGGTCTCCTTCAAAAAAACGGGCACGCAGCTGGCGCTGGCGGATGATCTTTCGCACCAGACGCGGATCGGGCAGCGGGGGCCGCGATGCACGGACCAGACGGTCGCTGCCGCCGTCGAACTGCGGGTCCAGCTTGGCATCGATCTTTCCGGCAAAGCCTGGCTGACTATCGAAACGGAACGCGCTGGGCGCTTCCCCGGTACTGTGCGACGAGATTTGTTCCAGTTTGTGCGCAATCTGGCTGACCTGCTCGGTCAGGCGCAGAAGGCTCAGCCGGTCTTCCTCGGACAATTCGCGGACCCGGTTGCCACTGCGCGCAAGTACCCGACCCAACGCGATAACCCGGTCGGCTCGGCTCGGCGTGACGAGGATTTGCGTATCGGACTTGTCAAGGCAGCCAAACACCTCATCGAGTGAGCCCATCGAGGTCGATACCACCAGGTGCGAGCCCAGTTGCGACGCGCGCTTGTCCAGCCGCGACAAGGCCGCCAGCTCAGCCCCGTCGATCACCGGACAATCGACCAGGACAAGGTCCGGAAGCGATGGCGGATCGCCAGGTTCAAGCAGGCGCGCAAGATCGGTGGTCTGCGCCACGCGCAGGCCCGCCGCGGCGGCATCTTCGGCCATTTCGGCGCGCAGATAGCCGCGATCGGCATAGATCGATACCGCCAGCCCCGATCGCGCTGCCGGCCCGTCGCCTCCTTCGAAGCCGTGACCGCCATCAAACGCGTGGCCGGCCCCGGATGTGCGATTGCCGTAATCGAATTGCGGTGCCGCCTGTCCCATGTTCCATCATTTCCTTTCGCCCCGGAATGCGAACAAGAGTGGAACAAACTGCTATAAGGTCAACTACGGATATCTCGAAATTGGATCAAGGCTCGATATCGATCGGTGTATCATCCCCCACCAGCGACCAGATTTCCTCGATTTCCGCGTTGCTGAAGGCGATGCACCCGGCGGTCCAATCGCCTGCCGGTCGCTCGGCCATGCCATTGGGCTGGCCATGGAGAAAAATCGCCCCGCCCGGATCGCGCCCTGCCCCGGCGGCATAGGCGCGATCTGCCGCCGAGGGATAGGATACGTGCAGCGCGAGATGATAGGCGCTGTCGGGCAGGCCGTGATCGATGCGATAATGCCCCTCCGGCGTGCGGCCATCACCCTGGAAATGCTTGGCGCCGACTGGCTGCCAGCCAAGCTGGATACCGCGATAGACCCGCACCGTGCTGCCGTCTGGGGCAAGCAGTGTCACACGCCGAGCAGCTTTTTCCACCACCACGCGATCAACCGCGGCAGGTTGCGCGGCAGCCGTCCCCACGTTCAGCGCAGTCACGACGATTGCCGCAAAAGCCCGGCCAACCACCCGGTACAGGCGGCGCCCGGTCACCGATCAATCCACAAACGGATCACGCACCAAAATCGTATCTTCGCGTTCCGGAGAGGTCGATACCAGCGCCACCGGGGTTTCGATCAATTCCTGCACACGCTGGATATATTTGATCGCCTGCGCCGGAAGGTCGGCCCATGATCGCGCACCGGCGGTCGTGCCGTGCCAGCCGTCCATTTCTTCATAGATCGGCTCCACTGCGGCCTGTTCGGCAGCATGGCTGGGCAGATAGTCGTAGACTTTGCCATGCAGCCGATAGCCGGTGCAGATGCGCACTTTGTCAAAGCCGTCGAGCACATCCAGCTTTGTCAGGGCGATGCCGGTCACCCCGGAAATCGCGCAGGACTGGCGCACCAGCACCGCGTCGAACCAACCGCAGCGCCGCTTGCGCCCGGTCACCGTGCCAAATTCGTGCCCGCGTTCGCCCAGACGCTGGCCGATATCGTCGGTCAGTTCTGTCGGGAACGGACCAGATCCGACGCGGGTGGTATAGGCTTTGACGATCCCCAGCACAAAACCGGTCGCTGCCGGGCCCAGCCCCGATCCGGACGCCGCCGTGCCAGACACGGTGTTGGACGAGGTGACAAAGGGATAAGTCCCGTGATCGACATCGAGCAGCACACCTTGTGCGCCTTCAAACAGGATGCGCGCACCGGCCTTGCGCACGGTCTGCAGTCGCTTCCAAACCGGCTGTGCAAATTGCAGCACATAAGGGGCAATGACGCGCAATTCGGCCAGCAGGGCCTCCCGATCGACCGGCGGCTGGCCAAACCCTGCGCGCAATGCATCGTGGTGCGCGCAAAGCCGGTTCAACTGGACGTCCAGCGCGTCAAGATGTGCCAGATCGCACACCCGGATCGCGCGGCGCCCCACTTTGTCTTCATAGGCAGGACCGATGCCGCGCCCGGTGGTGCCGATCTTGCCAGAACCGGCTGCCACCTCGCGCAATCCGTCCAGATCACGGTGCAGCGGCAGAATCAGCGGGCAATTGTCGGCGATGGCAAAGTTGTCGGGGTTGATCGTCACCCCCTGGGCGGTCAATTTTTCCACTTCGGCCTTCAGCGCCCAGGGATCGAGCACCACGCCATTGCCAATGATCGAAAGCGTACCGGTCACGATGCCCGAAGGCAGCAGGCTCAGCTTGTAGACCTGGTCACCCACCACCAGCGTATGGCCGGCATTGTGCCCGCCCTGAAACCGCACCACGGCATCGGCCCGGCTCGCCAGCCAGTCGACGATCTTGCCTTTGCCCTCATCGCCCCACTGGGCGCCGATCACGGTAACATTTGCCATGGATACAATTTGTCCCCTGCCGGGTGATCCGCATGACGTCCTTCGACAGGTCTCGACGTCGCGGATGGAACGGGAAAGCCGTTGGTCCGGCCTTCTATGACGCGGGGGCGCACTAGGGATAGATCGAAGGCCAAGTCAAGGGCTGCGCACATCGATCCCCGTCTTTGCCGCTTCCCTTTGCAACCGGCATGCGTCAAAAGCCCGTCGTGGCGCACCCATCCGACCGCCAGAGGACACCGGCCTTGCGGCACCCGCTCGTCTCGCTGTTCATTTCCATCGGCCTTGCGCTGGGCAACCGGTTTGAGGCACGGGCAGGCATCGCCGTGCCGCCACCGCCCCTGCGCCTCGCCTATGGCGCAGATCCGGTGCAAGCGCTTGATTTCTGGCCTGCGAATGCGCCGCCACGCGCCGACTCTTCGGCCATGGCCACCGCGCCAAGCCCACTGATCATCTTCGTCCACGGCGGCGGGTGGAGCCTTGGCACCACGGACAACGCCACCGGCAGGGCCAAGATCGCGCATTTCACTGCGGCCGGCATGGCCTTTGCCACGGTCGGATACCGGCTGGTGCCCGATGCACGGGTCGAGGATCAGGCCAGCGATGTCGTCCACGCGCTGGCTCTGCTGCTCGCCAATGCCGATCGGCTGGGGATCGACCGGCGACGCGTAGTACTGGTGGGGCACAGCGCCGGCGCGCATCTCGTCGCGCTGGTCGGCACCGATCCGCGATGGCTGCACAAAGCCGGCCTCGGTTTCGATGCGATCGCCGGCATCGTCGCGATCGATGGCGCCGCCTATGACGTGCCGCAGCAGATGCGTGATGCACCGCTGCTGTTGCGTCCGCTCTATCGCCAGGCCTTTGGCACAGATCCGGTGCGGCAGCGCGCGCTCTCACCGTTCTGGCAGGCCGGCGCGCCCAATGTTGCCAACTGGCTCCTGCTCCATGTTGATCGCGCGGATGGCAACCGGCAGACTGCAGCGCTCGCAGCGGCATTGCGGCGTTCCGGCAGCACGGCCGACATTGTGGCGCTGCCAGGTCGCGGGCTTGCCGGGCATGTCGCCAGCAACCGCCGGCTTGGCGATCCGGCCTATCCGGGCACCCAGGCAGTCGATCAGTGGCTTGATCGTATTCTGGTTGCGCGCATTTTCGCTGCGCGCTTCCTCACCCCCGCCTAAGGCGTCGGCCCCGGCTGCGGGGCGATCAAACCGGAACCGGCCCCTGCGCCGTCAGCACATGGCTGCACCCCAGCCCTGCCGCAGTGTCGACATCCGACAGCGCGGCCACCGTACGCCAGCCGATCGCGCGCAGCCGTGCCGCAGCATCACCATCGTGGCCCTGCGGCAGAAACAGGCGATCCTCGGCCCGCTCGACATTTGCCAACCGGTCGATGAGCGCATCGGGAAACAGCGAAAACCCGGTTGCCGCCTCGCCGCCGCCAGGCCCGGCAATGCGATAGGTTCCGCCCCGGCCCAACAGCCCGCGCACCCCCTCGGCATAAAGCGTAAAACCAAACCACGATTGGTATTCAAACCCGTGCCGTTCGCTCGGGTCCAGCGTCAGCCGCGCCCGGCCAGCCAGCCGCGCGGCAATGTCGCGCAGCGCCGCAATCCGCCCCGCCAGCACGCCGGTGGTATCAAACGCCGCCAGCCGCTCGATGGCATTGTCAAAGTCGCCAGTGGCATAAAGCAGCGGCACATAGGCCGCCCCGCCCGCATCGACCAGCCCGCCGGCGTCCTTGGTGTCCAGTTCACGCCGCACGCCCTCGATCGCCTCGGCCGGCAGCGGCAGCGCCTCGGCCGCCAGCACGTCGACCAGATCGGGCAGCGTGAAATCGACGCTCACCCCGGTCGCCCCGGCTGCCTGGAGGGCCTCGATCGCGGTCGCCACGATCTCGCTGGCCGCGGCAACATTGTCCGCACCGATCAATTCGGCCCCGCATTGCAGCTTTTCGCGCGCCGGGTCGAGCCCGTCCCCGCGGATCAGCAGCACCTGCCCGGCATAGCACAGCCGCAATGGCCGGGGCGCCGCGGCCAACCGCGAAGCCGCGATGCGGCCGATCTGCGGCGTATGGTCGCCGCGCAGGATCAGCATGCGCAAGCTCTGCGGATCGACAAAGCGGAACATCCGCCGCGACCGGATGCCCGCCATGCGCGCACCCAGCGTTTCGTCAAATTCGATCATCGGCGGCAGCACCCGGTCATAGCCGTGGCCGTGCATCACGCCATGAATCGCGCGCATTACCCGGGTCGTCGCCGCCGCTTCGCGCGGCAGGCGGTCCTCGAGTCCTTCGGGCAGCAGATCGGGCCGGGCGTTGCGTGTGGCGCTGGTGCTCATGCGCAGGGCCTTTAGCCGGATTGTGTTGCAAAGGGAAAGGGGCAGGTCACAGTCTGCGCCATTGCGCCGCGCTGTGGTCCTTGCCACCCCGCCGCCAATGACCACAATGCACCCGCGACAATCGACGTTTCGGGTTCAGCAAGCGATGGGCAGGCAACAATGATGCACGGTGCGATCATCAGCAGCGCCATCCTGGCCGGCCTGCTTTGCGCCGCGATCATGGGCCATGCGATTCAGCGCGGCGGCACCTGCATGGTTGCCGCTGTCGAAGAACTGGTGCGCGATCGGCGCATGACCCGGCTCGCCGCGATGGGCGAAGCGGGCCTGTGGGTCGTTCTCGGCCTGCTGCTCGCGCGCGCCGCGGGCCATCTCCCGGTGGCGCCGGCCGCTTATCCGGTCGGGATCGGCACTGTGCTTGGCGGGGCGCTGCTCGGGCTCGGCGCCTTTGCCAATGGTGCCTGCGTGCTGGGTTCGATCGCGCGGCTGGGCTCGGGCAAATGGGCCTATTGCGCCACGCCGCTGGGCTATTTCGCCGGATGCCTGCCACTCGGGCTCATCCCCGCCGCGCCGCCGCCGGCTGGTGCGGGTTCCCTCGTGCTTGCCGGCAGCGCGATTCTGGTCCTGGCCGCCCCGTTGTCGCTCTACGCGCTGTGGCGTGGCCGATCGGCGCTCCACGCGGTGCGCAACGGCATGGTGCGGGCCCATGTCTGGGCGCCGCATCAGGCCACGATGGTGATTGGCATTGCCTTCGTGGTGATGATGCTGATCCTGGGCAACTGGAGCTATACTCAGGTCCTTGCCGATGCGGCGCACGGCATGTTTGCGGGCCAGTCGGTGCGGCTGGCCCTGTTCGCCGCGCTGCTGGCCGGGGCCATCCACGGCGGGTGGACCGCCGGCACCCTTGCCCCCGCACTCCCGCGCGCGCGTGATCTGGCACGATGCTTTGCCGGCGGCTTTCTGATGGGTACAGGCAGCATGCTGGTCCCCGGTGGCAACGATGGCCTGGTGCTGCTCGGCCTGCCCCTGTTGCTGGCCTATGCCTGGGTCGCAATCGCCGGCATGGTCGCCACACTGCTGATTGCCGCGCTGATTGCCCCGCTGATTGCCCCGATGATTGCTAAGCAATGGCCCTCCACGGGCCAGCGACAGGCTTGACCCGGCCCTCGGCGGGGGTGATGATGCCGCCACACGGGCAGGGGAAATGGTTCGCATGGCATGGCTGATCGCAGGACTGGTGCTGTTTCTGGGCGCCCATTCGGTACAGATCGTCGCTCCCGGCTGGCGCGCGGGCATGATCGCGCAACGTGGCGAAGGCGCGTGGAAGGGGATCTACACGCTGGTTGCGCTCATCGGCCTGGCCCTCATCTGCTATGGCTATGGCCAGACCCGCGGAGCAGAGCCGCTGTTTGCGCCGGTGCCGGGGCTGCGCCACCTGACATTCACTCTGGTCTGGATCGCGTTCATCTGCCTTACTGCGGCCAATTGGCCGGCCAACCATATCAAGACCGCGCTGCGCGATCCGATGGTGTTCGGCACAGGTCTGTGGGCGCTGGGGCACTTGCTGGTGCGGGCAACGCCGGGCGCGCTCGCCCTGTTCGGCGCGTTTCTGGTCTGGGCCGTCGCCGATTTCATCTCGCTGCGCCGCCGCGATCCGTCGGCCAAGCCGACCCCTGCCGCGCCAAAGGCGATCAATACCGTGCTGGTGGTGATCACCGGCACGGTCGTGGGTGCGATCTTTGCCCATGTGCTCCACGTCATGCTGATCGGCGTGTCGCCCATGCCCTGACGATGGCCGGTGACAATGGCCGGTGACTATGGCCGGCCTGCTACGGAAAATTATCCCGGCGGTTGAACCTCGCCGGATCGGCCTTACTCAAACCGCCCCGCCTCAAATCGGAAGCGCGGTCTTGTACACGATCGGCCGTAGCGCAAAACTGGTAGTGACTTCGGCCACGCCCTCCACCCGCGTCAGCTTCTGCCGCAGGAAGTCCTCGAACGCACCCAGCGATTCCACCAGCACGCGCACCTGGTAATCGGCGTCGCCGGTCATCAGATAGCATTCCATCACTTCGGCAAAGCCCGCCACTGCCGCCTCGAACCGCGCCAGGTGATGGTCGTCCTGCTGGTGCAGCCGCACGCGGATGAAGGCCGTTACCGGCAGGCCGACCATCACCGGATCGATCAGCGCAACATAGCGCGCGATCACCCCCTCGGCCTCAAGCTGGCGCAGCCGGCGCAGGCACGGCGAAGGCGACAGCCCCACCCGTTCGGACAAGTCCTGGTTGGTCATGCGCCCGTCGCGCTGCAATTCGGCCAGGATGCGACGATCGATCGCATCGAGATCAGGATATGGCATGACTATTCCAGATATCGGCATGAACTGTCATCAATAATTCCGTAAACAGCAGATTCTGCCAAATCGATACCGGTCCATGGCCGATTGCGCAAGGACAGCATGCCCCCCCTGAAGCTATCGTGCACCACCATGGTCGCAGATTCGGCGCGACCGGCCAGACCAGTGGAACCCATCGATGACAGTTGCAGCCCAGGGCACCATGACGCACGATCGGCAGGATCTGGTCGCCACGCTCGATCATCTCAACCAGCGCCTGCTGTGGCTGTCTTCGTGGATGATCCATAATGCCAACCATATCCGGGAAAAGCGCGACGGGCTGAAAGTCGGCGGGCATCAGGCCAGCTGCGCCTCGATGACCGCAATCATGGCCGCGCTCTATTTCCACGCGCTGCGCCCCAATGACAAAGTCTCGGTCAAACCCCACGCCGGGCCGGTGCTCCACGCCATGCATTATCTGCTCGGCAACCAGTCGCTCGAACGCCTTCAGGCCTATCGCGGGCTCGGCGGCGCGCAAAGCTATCCCAGCCGCACAAAGGACGCGATTCCCGTCGATTTCTCCACCGGGTCGGTCGGGCTGGGCGTGGCCATCACCGCGTTCAGTTCGCTCGTGCAGGATTATCTGATCGGCCACGGCCAGCTGCACCCCGATGAAGCCGGGCGGATGATTTCGTTGATGGGCGATGCCGAACTCGATGAAGGCAATATCTACGAATGCCTGATCGAAGGCTACAAGCACGATCTGCGCAATTGCTGGTGGGTGGTCGATTACAACCGCCAGTCGCTCGATGCCACCACCGCCGACCGCATGTTTCGCCGGTTCGACGATATTTTCGAAACCTGCGGCTGGCGCGTGGTCACGCTCAAGCATGGCCGGCTGCAGCGCGATTTGTTCAAACGCCCCGGCGGCCGCGCCATCGAACAGTGGATCGATACCTGCTCCAATGCCGATTTTGCCGTGCTCACTTATCAGGGCGGCGCGGCTTTCCGCGAACGCATGCTGGCCGATATCGGCGGCAAGCGCGGCGTGCGCGCGCTGATCGACAGCATGGACGATGCCACGCTCGGCCGGGTCATGACCAATCTCGGCGGCCATTGCATCGAAACGCTGATCGATGCCTTCGATGCCGCGCAGGATGATCGCCCCACATTGTTCATCGCCTATACCGTAAAGGGCCACGGCCTGCCGCTGGCCGGGCACAAAGACAACCATTCGGGCATGATGAGCCCGGCACAGATGGACCAGTTCCGCACGCTGCAGGGCATTGCCCCCGGCCAGGAATGGGAAAAATGGGCCGGGCTGGGCGACAATCTGGCCGAATCGCTGCAGGGTTTTGTCGCCAACAGCCCGATCGCGCGCCAGACCGCACGCCAGCTTGCCGGCCCGCCCGCCCCGATGATCCCGGTGCCCGAAATCCCGCTGCCCGAAGGCGGCGAACAATCGACCCAGGCCGCCTTCGGCCGGGTGATGATGGATCTGGCCAAATCCGATTGCGATCTGGCCGACCGGCTGGTCACCACCGCGCCCGATGTCACGCAGACCACCAATCTGGGCGCTTTCGTCAACCAGCGCGGCCTGTTCCGCCGCCAGGAATGCGATGATGTGTTCCTGCGCGCAAAAATCCCTTCGGTGCAGAAATGGCAGCAGCATGCCGCCGGCCAGCATATCGAGCTGGGCATTGCCGAAAACAACTTCTTCCTGCTGATGGCCTCGCTCGGCATGGCCGGCGCCCATTTCGGCACGCGGCTGCTGCCGGTCGGCACGGTCTATGATCCGTTCATCGCGCGCGGGCTCGATGCGCTGAATTATGGCTGCTATTCCGATGCGCGCTTCCTGCTCGTCGGCACACCCTCGGGCATCACGCTCGCGGCCGAAGGCGGTGCGCACCAGTCGATCAACACCCCGCTGATCGGCATGGGCCAGCCTGGCCTGGTCAGCTACGAACCCGCCTTTGCCGATGAAGTCGCGCTGATGATGCGCCATGCTTTCGATCTGATGCAGCGCCCGGATGGCTCATCGGTCTATCTGCGCCTGTCCACCCGATCGATCGCGCAGGAAATCCGGCACGATTGCGCCTGGGCTGCCGATGCGCTCGCCGGCGGCTACTGGCTGCGCCAACCCGCCCCCGGGGCCGGCGCGGCAATCGTCTTTTCCGGCGTCGTTGCGCCCGAGGCGCTGGCCGCCTGGGCCGATCTTGCCGACGATATCCCCGGCATCGGGCTGCTCAACATCACCTCGCCCGATCTGCTTCACCGCGGCTGGTCGGCCCGTCAGGCCGCGCGCTGGACTGGCCGTTCCGCCGCACCTGACGCGCCGCAGCCCTCACACATCGAACGCCTGCTGGCGCCACTGGCTGCCGGCGCCGGGCTGGTCACCGTGCTCGACGGGTCGCCCGCCGCGCTGTCCTGGATCGGCGGTGTATGCGGCCACCGCGTCGCCCCGCTCGGCACCGACCGCTTTGGCCAGACCGGTGACTTGCCCGATCTCTATCGCACCTATCGTCTCGACAGCGAGGCGATCATCGATGCCGCGGCCGAACTGTTTCTGTAATACCGTGGTGTGGAGAGCTTGACTCACCGCACCACGGTACAGGCCCGCGCGGCGCCTGATCGTCACGATGTGCGATGGGTTCCCCTCATCGCACATCCGTATCAGATGAATTTCAACGCCTTGACCAGTCGCACCCCGTTCAGTGCGCGCGCCTTGGCCAGCACGTCTGCGGTCACCGGGCTGTCCACCGACAGCAACAGCACCGCCTCGCCGCCCGCTTCACGCCGGCCCAGGTGGAACGTGCCGATGTTGATCGCCTCGGCCCCCAGCAGCGTCCCGATCGACCCGATAAAGCCGGGCGCGTCGGAATTGACAATATAGAGCATGTCGCCGTCCAGATCGGCCTCGATCGCGATACCGAAAATTTCCACCAGGCGTGGCTGGCTGTTGCCAAACAGCGTGCCCGCCACTGCGCGCTGGCCCGCATCGGTATCGACCGTCACGCGCACCAGCGTGCGGTATTCGCCTTCGCGGTCATGGCGCACTTCGCGCACGTCCAGCCCGCGCTCCTTGGCCAGAAACGGCGCGTTGACCATGTTCACGGTCTGCGAATACTGGCGCATCAGCCCGGCCAGCACTGCGGCGGTAATCGGCTTCTGGTTCAGTTGCGCGGCAGCGCCTTCCACCTCGATCGCGATCTTGCGCACTTCATCGCCGACCAGTTGCCCCACCAGCGCGCCCAGCTTTTCCGCCAGCGCCATATAGGGCTTCAGCTTGGGCGCTTCCTCGGCCGACAGCGACGGCATGTTCAGCGCATTGGTCACGCCGCCAGTGGTCAGGAATTCGGCCATCTGCTCGGCCACTTGCAGCGCCACGTTGACTTGCGCTTCGGTGGTGGATGCGCCCAGATGCGGGGTACAGATGAAATTGGGCGTGCCGAACAGCGGGCTGTCCTTGGCCGGTTCGGTTTCAAACACATCGAGCGCAGCACCCGCCACATGGCCCGCATCAAGCAGGTCCTTCAACGCCGCTTCGTCGATCAGGCCGCCGCGCGCGCAATTGACAATGCGCACACCCTTTTTGGTCTTCATCAGATTTTCGCGGCTCAGAATATTGCGCGTTTCCGAAGTCAGCGGCGTGTGCAGCGTGATGAAATCGGCCTTGGCCAACAGCGTGTCGAGATCAGCCTTTTCCACCCCGATCTCGATCGCGCGCTCGGGCGTCAGAAACGGATCATAGGCCACGACTTTCATGCGCAGTCCCAGCGCGCGGCTGGCGACGATCGATCCGATATTGCCCGCGCCGATCAGCCCCAGCGTCTTGCCGGTGACTTCCACGCCCATGAAGCGGTTCTTTTCCCACTTGCCGGCCTGCGTCGACAGGTCGGCTTCGGGCAACTGGCGCGCCAGTGCAAAAATCAGCGCGATGGCATGTTCGGCCGTGGTGATCGAATTTCCGAACGGGGTGTTCATCACCACCACGCCCCGCGCCGAAGCATAAGGGATATCGACATTGTCCACCCCGATTCCGGCGCGCCCGATCACTTTCAGATTGGTCGCGGCGTCCAGGATCGCCTTGGTCACTTTGGTGGTCGAACGGATCGCCAGGCCTTCATACTGGCCGATCATCGCGATCAGCTCGTCCGGCGTCTTGCCGGTGATGACATCGACATCGCACCCCATGTCGAGAAATATCCGCTCGGCATTGGGGTCCATCTTGTCGGAAATAAGCACTTTTGGCTTGGTCATGGGGGCCTTGGTCATGGGAAAAACCCTTCAAAAAAAAGGAAAATACGGTCCTCCCCGCCCCGGGGAGGGGGACCATACGCAGCATGGTGGAGGGGCTCTGCCGCCGGGCGCAAATTGCGATCAACACGCACCCGGGGCCCATTCCCGCCACCGCACCTAGCACGGTCCCCCTCCCCGTTTCGGGGAGAGACGAAACGCAAAATCAGGCGGAAACCGGCGCAGTCAGTTGTGCCCAGGCCCAGTCGAACCAGGGGCCCAGCGCCTCGATATCGGCGGTATCGACTGTCGCCCCGCACCATACGCGCAGCCCCGGCGGCGCATCGCGATAGCCCGCGATGTCATAAGCGGCATCGTGCTTTTCCAGCAGGCCGGCAAAGGCCTTGATGAAATCGGCATCGGCGCCCTTGACGGTCAGGCACACCGATGTGCGCGACCGTATGCCGCTGTCCACCGCCAGATGCCCCAGCCAGTCGTGCGCAGCAACGATCTTGTCCATCGCGTGCGCGTTGGCGGCGCAGCGCGCCTTCAATCCGGCCAGCCCGCCAACCGATTTCGCCCATTCCAGCGCAAAGATCGCGTCTTCCACCGCCAGCATCGACGGCGTGTTGATCGTTTCGCCCTTGAACACGCCTTCGGTCAGTTTGCCCTTGGAAACCAGCCGGAACACTTTGGGCAAAGGCCACGCCGGAGTATGGGTTTCCAGCCGCTCGACCGCGCGCGGGCCCAGGATGATCACCCCGTGGCCACCTTCGCCGCCCAGCACTTTCTGCCAGGAAAACGTCGCGACATCGATCTTGTGCCAGGGAATGTCATAGGCAAAGACCGCGCTTGTCGCATCGGCAAACGACAGGCCTTCGCGATCGTCGGGAATCCATTCGCCATCCGGCACCCGCACGCCCGAAGTCGTACCGTTCCAGGTGAACAGCACGTCGGTCGACCAGTCGACTTTGTCCAGATCGGGCAGCTGGCCATAATCGGCGCGCATCACTTCGGGTTCCAGCTTCAACTGCTTGACCGCATCGGTCACCCAGCCTTCGCCAAAGCTTTCCCAGGCCAGCGTGGTCACGCCACGCGCGCCCAGCATCGTCCACATCGCCATTTCAAAGGCGCCGGTGTCCGATCCGGGCACGATGCCGATGCGGTGCGTATCGGGCAGCTCAAGCACTTCGCGCATCAGGTCGATCGCCAGCGCGAGGCGCTGCTTGCCGATCTTGGCGCGGTGCGAACGGCCGAGCGATGCCGTGGCCAGCTTGTCAGGGGAATATCCGGGCGGCTTCGCGCAAGGCCCGGACGAAAAAAACGGGCGCGCCGGTTTGGCGGCCGGAAAGGTATCAGTCATGTAGTCTCTCCTTGCAGAGAGCTCGCGCGGCGTTGGGACCGCGTGGCCCGGCGCCGCTTCTAGTGGCACAATGCCGTCTGTCAACCGTGAGGGACTCCGCGGGCCGGCTGCCCTGTCATGGCGTTCCCGCCGGCAGGCTCAGCCCGTCGAACCACAGGCGCGCCATTGGCACAGCATGAAACGCGGTTGTGCCATGGTCATAGGGGCCCACCGGAACCAGTTGAACATTGCCGCCCTGCCGTGCCGAAACCGCCTGAAAATGCCGCGAATCCTCGGGCGAAACATCCTTGTCGCGATCCCCGAAATAGAGCCGCAGCGGGGCCCTCGGCGCCCAGTTCCATGCCTGGTTGTCCACCAGCGCCACAGTAAACCAGTTGGCCCGGTTTTGCGCAAATTCGGCCAGCCGCTCGGGCAGAAACAGCGCGTGCGGGTCCTTGGGCAGCGCCGCCAGAATCGCATCGACCGGGTGATCGCCATCAAACAGCTGCGGCACGCGTTCCGCATAAGCCGGGACGAACAGGCTGCCCAGTGGCTGGTGATACTGCTGCGCATACGAGCTCGCCAGATAGCTCACATACATCGCATGATGGTTGCGCATGGCATAGGGCAGGCTGATTCCGGCAAGGTCAAATGCCCCGGAAATGGCCGCAGCAGCCTTTACCCGCGTGCCCGGCACGGGCTGTGCTTCCAGCGCGCGCTGCACCACCGCCGTCGCATGGCCGCCTTGCGAAAATCCCGCAAGATACAGATCGGGGGACTGCGGCAGCGCCATCGCTGCCGCAACCGCGCGCGCCGCAACCAACAGATCGCGCGTCGCGGTCGCCGTCGCCGGCGCAAACAGATAGGTCTGCGCCGCATGCGACCGGCCCAAACCGATATAGTCCGGCGCCAGCAGGACATAGCCCCCGCCGCCGAAAATCGCCGCCGGCAACAATCCCTCCTGCACCGCCGGCGCAGAGGGTGAATTGGTGCGATCGGGGCTTGTCCCGTGCAAATAGATCACCACGCCGCGCGCCGCGCGCCCCTGCAACGTGGCATAAGGCACCGCCATCAGGCCCGATGCTTCAACCGGCTTCCCCGCCAGATCCGTCCAATAGCGGACCCGGAACATCGTCATGCCGTCCGCCACCGGCACTTTCACCGGCAGATCGGCCCACCACAGCATTGCCCGCAGGATCAGCGCATTGTGCCCGCCCACCGGCTCGACAGAAATCACCGCGCCGGGCCGGCGATCTGCGCCATGAATCTGCCGGACATCGATATAACCCGGCGCAGAAGTCCACCAGGCGGCTCCAATCAGCGCGCCAAGGGTCACAAGCAGGGCCAGCAAGGTCCGGGTCCGCATCACATCCCTTTCTGCACACACTTTTCGCCGCATGGCGGATTGTGCCGATAGAGATGCAGGGCCCAGGCAAATCCCGACCCAAACCAATCTGGCGCCCGCGAATCCGGCTACCGCAGCACGAAAAGCCGTTGCAGGAAGACCATATCCGGGTCAGCCGGACCATTCGCAATCAGGCGTATCCCGGCCTCAGTGTCTGACCCGAAACTCCGTTTCGGGAAGTCGGTACCGGCCCGCTCCCCCACCCGACCACCCAATACCGTACAATTACGTGGGTGGTCGGGTG
>CAILBC010000026.1 GCA_903832325.1 uncultured Sphingomonadales bacterium
ACAAGGGGATGACCGATGACAATTTATGCAGGATTGGACGTGTCTGACAAGCAGACTCATATTTGCGTGGTTGATGCCGATGGCGCTGTGATCCGCCGCGATTGCGTGGTGAGCGATCCCGAGGCGCTTAGCAAATGGCTGAAGCGGCATTGCGCGGGCCTGACGCGGGTTGTGCTGGAAACCGGACCGCTGTCGACGTTTTTATATCACGGCATGGTTGAGCGCGCGGTGCCGGTGATCTGCATCTGCGCGCGCCATGCCAAGAGGGCGCTGTCGGCACGGATCAACAAATCCGACGTGAACGACGCCGAGAGCCTGGCGCAACTTGCCCGCACCGGTTGGTTCAAGGCGGTGCACATGAAGGCCGGCGCAACCCACATTGACCGCGCTGCGCTGAAAATCCGCGCCCAGTTGATGACGTCACGCAATGCCATGACCAACCAGTTGCGCGGGATGCTCAAGCTGTTCGGGCTGCGCATGGGCAATGTGACGACGCCAAACAAGCGTCGCGAACGACTGGCCGCGCTGTTTACCCAGCGGCCCGATCTCAACCCTGTGTTCAAGCCGTTGATCGACTGCATCGACGCGCTCGACGCCCAGCTTGCCAGCTCGTTCAGGCTGCTCGATGCGCGCGCTGCCGCCGATCCGGTCTGCACCCGGCTGATGAGCGTGCCAGGCGTAGGGCCGATCACCGCACTGGCATTCAAAGCCAGCATCGAAGACCCGGGACGCTTTGCCAAGGGCGCCGATGCAGGCGCCTATGCCGGGCTTGCGCCAAGGCGGTCTCAGTCTGGCGAGCGCGATTACAATGGGCGCATCTCCAAGGCAGGCGATCCGCTGCTGCGTCACGCGCTCTATGAAGCGGCCAACAGCCTGCTGGTCCGCGTCAAGCGCAACTCTGCGCTCCAGACATGGGGCAAGAAGATCGCCGAAACCAAAGGGCCCAAGCGCGCTAGGATCGCCGTGGCGCGCAAACTGGCTATCCTGCTGCACAGGATTTGGCAGTCGGAAACCGAGTTCTGCTGGAACTGACCCCGGCAGCATCAGAACCCGAACGCCAAAACCGGACGATCTCGCTTATACTGTAGCGGTTCCAACCGCGTCGGGGACATAGAGACGTCCAACCCATTCCGCCTGACCGCGATCATGATGGCTCGAACACCAAGGCTCCAAAGCTGTTCGCAGACCTCGAAGACAACCGTGAGTGATCGGGCTGAAAAAGAAAGAAAAATGGTGTCCAGTGAAGAAAACAATTAGACAACAGTATACGAAATAGCTGTTCCAGGAATTCCGGGGACAGTATACGAAATAGCTGTTCCATGACGCTATCCTATATCATCCCTGCGCAAAGAAAAGCTGGACCCCGGGTCAAGCCCGGGGTGACGCTGGGGGGAGTGGGGGGCGGGGATGGCGGCCCGGATCGGGAGCCTGGTACTTCGTCGGGCGGGGGAGTTCCGGGGCGGGGAGTTCCGGGGACAGCATACTAACTGGTAGTCGCATCCCGCTATCCTGCGCTCTTCACAAAAGAACAGCAGCGGGACCCCGGGTCAAGCCCGGGGTGACGGAAGTGGGGTGGTGGCGGGTGGCTTTGCGAAAAGGTGTGCCATCTGGATGGGCCCCTCTACCGCCGGTCCGGCGGTCCCCCTCCCCGGGGCGGGGAGGAATGGCCTGGGGTGTGCTATCCGGCGGGAGAGATTGCACACGACAAGCTGGCGCGCAGGTCTGGCCAAACTCGCGGGTTCAAAGGGCCCATGGCCCTTTGCCGCCGGAGGCCAAAAAACCGCCGGCGGCAGGCATTCCATCGATCACATCAGGCGATAATGGAAATCGTACGCAGTGGCCTTGGGATCGCGGGCGTGGATCAGCATTTCGCCGCGGGCGCCTTTGTAGGCGCCGGTGCCGCCGGTGATGGCGAGCAAGGTGTCGGCGGGGTTTTCGCCATCGACGACGGGGCCATCGACCATGATCTGGCCTTTGGCCAGCGTCAGGGTCCAGTGGCATTCCATGGTCTTGGTGGCGGTCAGGCGCACGCAGTAGCCCTGGTCGGTGCCGACTTTCGCCTTGTTGGCAGCATCGTAGATCGGGTTGGTGAAGGTCAGGATGTCGCCGGTGTTTTCGGCCGCGGTGCCGCCCTTGATGCTGAACACGTCGGTTTCGGCGCGTTCTACAACGTCGATTTTGGTGACATGGGCGGGGGCGGCATAAGCCGGGACGGCAAGCGCGCCCAGCACGATCAACAGGTTACGCATCCTCTGGTCTCCTCTTCTCAGGCTTTTCCGGGCGCGCGGCGCAGCCAGGCATCGCCGGCGGGTGCATCGCTGCGATCATAAGGCCGGCCGATCAGCATATAGGCGAGGCCCGACACGATTACCGCGCCAAAAGTCAGCGCCATGCCATAGCTGGCATACCACGGCATCGGGCCATCGGTGGGGCGCAGCATGATCACGATCGCGCTGACCCCCCACACGATGCCGGCCAGGTTCACTGGCCAGCCCCAGGCGCCCAGGCGGAATTTGCCATGCGGTTGCCACCCGCGCGCGCGGGCAAAGGTGGCGCCGATCACCACCATCTGGAACCCGGCATAGATGCCGACCACGGCAAAGCTGACGATGGTTGCCACGGCATCGGCAAAGAACATGCCCAGCACGAGGATCGCTGCGGCGATCAGCCCCGACAGCACCAGCGCATTCATCGGCACATGGTGCGTTTTCGAAACCTGGCTGAGCCAGCCGCTCGCCACCACCATGTCATCGCGCGCATAGGCATAGACCAGCCGGCTGGCCGCGGCCTGCATGCTGAGCGCGCACGACAGGAACGAGACGAGCACCACGACCACCACCGCCTTGGCCCCGATCGGCCCGAACGCGACATTCAGCGCATCCTCGATCGGATTGGCGACGCGGCCGCTGATCACGCCCATCACATCGGGCAGCGACAGGATCAGCGCGAGCGCCACGAAGATCGAGGCGGACATGCCGACATAGATCGTCGATTTCATCGCCTTGGGAATGGCCACGCCCGGATTGGGGGTTTCTTCGGCCACATCGCCGCAGGCTTCAAAGCCATAGCAGGTGAACAGGCCGACCACCGCCGCGCCCAGGAATGCCGGGCCATAGGCGCCGTTTTTCAGCAGGCCATACGTGTTGAAAATCACCGCGACATGCTGGTGGCGGTGGAACAGCAGCAGGAACGCGCCGACCACGATTGCGCCCAGGATTTCGCAGACGAAGCCGAACATCGCCACCCGCGCCAGCGTGCGCGTGCCGGCCAGATTGGTCAGCGTGGAAAACGCCACCAGGCCGATCGCGATCAGCCCGGCGCTGACCGGTGTGGTGTGAAACCCGAACAGCGGCCCGACATAGGGCGCCGCGCCCGCCGACACCGCGGCGATCGAGGTGAACAGCGCCCAGCCATAGACCCAGCCGGCCATCCACGCCCATTTCTTGCCAACCAGGCGCCGGCACCAGGGGTAGAGCCCGCCCGAAATCGGAAACTGCGAGACGACTTCGCAAAAGGTCAGGCAGACGATCATCTGGCCCACTGCGGCGATCAGATACCACCAGATCATCGGCGGCCCGGCGGCGGCCATGCCGATGCTGAACACCGAATAGACCCCGACCACCGGCGACAGATACGTAAAGCCGAGGGCGAAATTTTCCCACAGCGACATCGATCGTTCGAACTGCGCGGTATAGCCCAGCGCTTTCAGCTCATCGTCGTCGTTGCCGGTTAGATCAGCGGTTGTCAGAACAGCGGTTGTCAGATCAGTCATGGACAGTCGTTTCCCCCGGGAATGTCGTCGGGACAGTGGCACAGACCGCTGCTGCGCTCCAGAGCGCAATTGCCGCTTGCAGCCGCCCTTTTCCCGCCGGTCGCCATTACCCCGCCGACGGGATTTGTGTATTCAGCCGACCGCGGTGCGCTTGGTCTTTTTCGGATCGTCGAACGGCAGCGGCTGCGCCTTGGCGGCAACCGTGCCCTGCGCGCCGACCAGCGTGAGGTCGGTGCCGGCGACGGCCACGTCGACATCCAGCCGCGCAATGCCAAGCGACCGGCCGGTCAGCTTCGACACCATGCCCAGCGTGACCACGCCCACTTCGCGGGCCCCCAGCATCAGCTTGTCACCGGTATCGGGCGCCTTGTCCGAGGTGAGTTCGATGCCGAAAATGCGGAACCGTTCCTGGCCCTTTTTCCGGTAATGGGCATCGGCACCGCGAAAGCCGGTCTTGCCCGGGCTGACGGTGAAATCCAGCCCCAGTTCCCACAGCGTGTCGCCCACAGAGCCATCGGCAAAGGGGAAATATTCCGACATGTCATAGGGATAGAACAGCAGATAGCTTTCCACCCGGAGCAGGTCGAGCGCGGTGAACGCGGCCGGGCCAATGCCCATCGCGGCGCCCTTTTCCAGAATCGTGTCCCAGATCATTGGCGCATCGGCCGAGCGGCAGAAGATTTCATAGCCGCGTTCGCCGGTATAGCCGGTGCGCGAAATCAGCACCGGCGCGCCGAACAGCCGCGCGCCCATATGGCTGAAATACTTCAGGTCGCGGATGCCGGGCACATGATCGGCCAGGAAATCGACCGCCACCGGCCCCTGCAGCGACAGATCGTGCAGATCATCATCAAACAACAGCGCCACATTGCGGCCCTGGCTGGCGGAAACCAGGCTTTCGTGGCCGGCGCCGGCGCCATGCACCACCATCCAGCTGTCGGGGCCCATGCGATAGAGGATGCAATCGTCGATGAAATGGCCATCATCGTTGAGCATCGTCGCATAGGCCGATTTGCCCGGGGTGATCTTGCCCACACTGCGCGTGGTGATCTGGTCGAGCACGCCATTGGCATGGGGGCCGACCAGGTGGACCTTTTTCAGCCCCGACACGTCCATCAGCCCCGCGCGCGTGCGGATCATGGTGTGATCGTCCTGCAGCGGGTGGGCATAGGACCAGGCGGTGCCCATCCCGTTCCAGTCTTCAAGATTGGACCCCAGCGCACGGTGGCGGCTGGAAAGGGCGGAAAAACGCCAGGAATCGGGCATGGACAACCTCTTCGCGCAAACGGCCCTCACACCGGCCCGACGGGCCGGAAAGGGCCGGTTTTTGTTTTCTTCACCGGAAAAAGGATTTATCAAGGGGTACCGGGACTGTCGAGAAGCTAATTGCCTCATTGACAAATTTCTTTCTCCTTGGGAAAGATTTTGCCTGTCGATCCAGGCCGCCGCGCGGTCTTCGAATCCGAGGTTTCTGACCGCATGAGTGCCGCAACTGCCACAAACCGGCCCCGCTATGCCCCGATCGCGCGCGACCCCGCCGCGCGGGCGCATCTGCTGGTGGCCGATTCCGCCACGATTGCTGCCGATGTCTTTGCCCCGGGGACGGGCTTGTCCGATTTTGACGAAACCTGGCATGTCGTGTCGCATGCGCTGGTGCTGCCACGTCCGCTGGGTGCGCCCGGCGCGCAGCATTTCCGATCGGCCAGCCATGTGCTGACAATGCTGCGCCACCGGCTGGCGGCCGAAACGATGGGTCTGCGGATCTATGCCGTGGGTGCCGAACCGTTCGTGTGGGATGTGGCGCGCGTGGCCACGGATGCGGGCATGGGGCGCGAGGAAATGCGCCTGTTTGCCTGTGGCCAGCCCGAACGCCGGGTCAGCTGCGTGCATTGCCGCACGATCATTCCGGGCGTGACCACCACGCTGGTCACCTGCACCGGCTGTGGCGTGACGCTGTCGGTGCGCGATCATTTTTCCCGCGTGCACAACACCTGGATGGGGGTGCAGTGCGATGCCGAAGTGCCCGGCGATCTGCCCCCGGTGGAAGGCCTTGGCGCATGATGGACAACCAGACACTTTCGCTGATCGTGGCAGGGGCAGAGCTTGTTGCGCCGGGGCTGCGGCGGATTCATCTTGTTGCGGCGGATGGATCGCGGCTGCCGCCGGCGGCACCGGGCGCGCATATCACGCTGGCGCTGCCATCGCCTGCCGGCGCGCGGCCCTTGCGCAATTCCTACACGCTGGTTTCGGCCGATCCCGAAGGCGGATACCAGCTGATCGTGCGCCGGGCCGACCGGTCGCGCGGCGGATCGCGCCATATCCACGATGCGCTGGCGCCGGGCGATGCGATCGAGGCGACCGCGCCGCACAATCTGTTTGCGCTGCACAGCCAGGCGAAAAAGCACCTGCTGATCGGCGGGGGCATCGGGATTACGCCGATGCTGGCGTTTGTGGCGCAGTTGCGCAGCCGGAATGCGCGGTTCGAGCTGCACCAGATTGCCGCGCCCGATGAAACTGCGGTGTTCGAAACGCTGCTGGCGCCGCGCGCGGGCGAACGCATCCATATTCATGCCGGGCGCGCCGGGTGCGATCTGGCGGCGCTGCTGGGGGCACAGCCGCTGGGCACCCATGTCTATACGTGCGGGCCGGCGGGGTTGATGGACGCGGTCGAGGCAACCGCGGCGGCGCTGGGCTGGCCGGCGAGCCATGTTCACCGCGAAGATTTCGGCGCGGCCGGGGGCGAACCGTTCACGCTGCGGCTGGCCGCATCGGGCATCGAGATTGCGGTGGCGGGTGACCAGACCATGCTCGAAGCGATCGAGGCGGCGGGCATCGATGCGCCCTCGCTGTGCCGTGGCGGGGCCTGTGGCGTGTGCCAGGTGGCGGTGCACGAAGGCACCCCCGAACACCGCGACCATTTTCTGAGCGAAGCCGAACGCGCGTCGGGTGCCTGTGTCATGCCCTGCGTGTCGCGCAGCCGCAGCCCCGTTCTCGTGCTCGATCTGTAACCCGAAGGACCCCGGCCATGGCCACCGCGTTCAAGCCTGACGAGACGTTCCGCGACGATTACCGCTATGGCAACAGCGATGCGGCGATCCTGCGCTTTCCCTTTCCGTTCGGGGAAGACAGCTACATGTACGGGGTCAACATGGAACCGCACAGCCGGTCCGGATCGGGCATCGGCACGGGTGAGGCCTTTTCGGTCGCGTTCGATGTGGACGAACACTACGTTGGCGAATGTGCCGAACGCGCGCAGGCGCTGGCGCTGGAACCCGGGCGTTGCCTGGTGCTGCCCCACATGCGTGAGGCCGAATGGGACACGCTCGAGCTGATCATGGAAAGCCTGGCGGCCGATTATCCCGACCAGTTCACGCTGGAACGCAACGGGCTTGACTGGGTCTGGACCAACCGTCCGCTGGGGCTGCACCAGGCGTTCCGGTTTGGCGATGCGACCACGCTGCCGCATCCGCCGTTCGAATATATCGTGCGCCAGGCGCAGGGCGATTTCACCCTGCAGGATCAGCGCGACGGCACGCTTTATATCGATGGCGGAATTGCCACCACGCCCGCCGACTGGAGCCTGGCGTTCGATGTGGGGATGACCTTTCACGAATGGCACGGGCCGGTGCCGCTGGCGCACCAGGCCGGGGTGTTCGACCGCGCGCTGCAATACCTGATGCGCGTGCGCTATGGCCATCCGGCGCGGCGGCTGAACTGGACGATGACGATCAACCCGCGGCTGGATACTTCGCCCGAAAACTATCCGATCTGGGGCCCCGACCGCGCCAGCCTGACGCCTGAAAACATCGGGTCGCAGCTGTATTTGCGGGTGGAGTTGCAAAGCTTTTTCCGCCTGCCGCGGTCGAACGCGCTGTTGTTCGGCATCCGGACCTATCTGGCCAGCATCGATGATCTGACCCGCGTGCCCAAATGGGGCGCGCGCCTGCACCGTGTGATCCGCGATCTGCACCCCGATATTGCCGGGTACAAGGGCCTGACGCGGTACCACGACATGCTCGTGGCGCATCTGGCGCGGTTTGATGATGGCGCGCCGATCGCGCCGGGCATTGCGCCCGATCTTTCAGCCCTGCCGGGCTGACGCGGTGGACAGCGCCATCGAACCCGGCGGCACGGCCGATACGTTCCCGACCGGTTCGGGTGCCCCCCGCAACGATCCGCGCGCGCTGGAAAAGGCGCTGGGCCTGCGCGTGCGCCAGTTGCGCCGCCAGCAGGATCTGTCGGTGGCCGATCTCAGCGCTGCCGCCGGGCTTTCGACCGGCATGTTGTCAAAAATCGAAAACGGGCAGATTTCGCCCTCGCTGACATCGGTACATTCGCTGGCGCAGGCGCTCAATGTGCCGATTTCGGCGCTGTTTGCGCTGGTCGAGGATCGGCAGGATTGTTCCTTCGTCGCGGCCGGCCAGGGCGTGAAGATCGAACGGCGCGGCACCAAGGCAGGGCATATCTACCAGTTGCTTGGCCACTTGCTCAGCGGCGATCTGGCGATCGAGCCCTATCTGATCACGCTGTCGGCCGATGCGATGTCCTACACCAGCTTTTCGCACAGCGGGACAGAGCTGATCTACATGCTGGAAGGCGAACTGTGCTATCGCCATGGCGATCGCCGCTATGATCTGCGGCCAGGCGACACGCTGCTGTTTGACAGCCAGGCGCAGCACGGGCCCGAAGGCATGGGCGAAGGCGTGATCCGCTATCTGTCGATCATCGTCTATCCGCGCGCGGGCAACAGCGGCGGGTAATCCCGCCAGCGATGACAAATTCTTTCAGAGAAATTCTGTTTCCTATCAGTTGACCCAGGTTGGCCTGCCGGTTAACACCGCGACAGAGGGTTTGTGCCTTGACGGGGCGGTGGGTTTCCCCCGATTCTGTCCAGGTGTGGGAGTGTTTCATGGCCAAGCGAATTGCAGTGATTGGTGCCGGTGCGAGCGGTCTTGCCGTGCTGCGCGCGTTTCAAAGCGCCAAAGTGAAAGGCGCTGAAATTCCTGAAGTGGTCTGCTTTGAAAAGCAGGACGATTGGGGCGGCCTGTGGAAATATTCCTGGCGCACCGGGCTCGATCAGTATGGTGAACCGGTCCACGGATCGATGTACCGCTATCTGTGGTCGAACGGGCCCAAGGAATGCCTGGAATTCGCCGATTATTCGTTTGAGGAACATTTCGGCCGGCCGATCCCTTCGTATCCGCCGCGCGCGGTGCTGCATGATTATATCATGGGCCGCGTCGAAAAGGCCGGCGTGCGCGACATGGTGCGGTTCAACAGCCCGGTGCGCTGGGTTTCGTGGGACGACGCCACCCAGCTGTTCACCGTGCGCGTCAAGGACCAGGTGGGCGACCGCACCTATGAAGAAACGTTCGATCATGTGATCGTGTCGTCGGGCCATTTTTCCACGCCCAACGTGCCGCATTTCGAAGGCATCGAAACGTTCCCCGGCCGTGTCATGCACGCGCACGATTTCCGGTCGGCCGACGAATTTGCCGGCAAGGACGTGCTGATGGTCGGCAGCTCGTATTCGGCCGAAGACATCGGCACGCAATGCGTCAAATATGGCGCGAAATCGGTCACCTTCAGCTATCGCACGCGGCCGCTGCCGTTTGCCTGGCCCGAACAGTTCGAACAGCGCCCGCTGCTTACCAAAGTCGAAGGCAACACCGTCCATTTCATCGATGGCACATCGAAAGTGGTCGATGGCATCTTGCTGTGCACCGGCTATCTGCACCATTTCCCGTTCCTGCCCGATGATCTGCGGCTGGTGACGCACAACCGGCTCTATCCCGGCAATCTGTGGCAGGGCGTGGTCTGGCAGGGCAATCCGAACTTGTTCTATGTCGGGATGCAGGACCAGTATTTCACGTTCAACATGTTCGATGCGCAGGCCTGGTATGTGCGCGACATCATCCTGGGCCGGATCGCGGTGCCCGATGCCGATGCGCGCGCGGCCAGCTTTGCCGATTGGCAGGCCCGCGAAGAGGCGGCGTCAAATCCCGAGCTGCAGATCGATTTCCAGGCCGCCTATGTGCGCCAGCTGATGGAAGCGACCGATTACCCCGTGCTCGATACCGAGGCCGTGGCCGCGCTGTTCAAACAGTGGGAACACGACAAGGAACACGACATCATGGGCTATCGCAACCATTCGTACCGGTCGGTGCTGACCGGCACGATGAGCCCGCGCCACCACACCCGCTGGATGGAAGCGCTCGACGATTCGCTCGAAGCGTTCCTGGCCACCAGCGACACCACGGTCTGATCGGGAAAAGGGCGGGTTCGCGATCCCATGGCAACCGCCCCTGATCCCGCGATGATCACGTCCGGACCGCCGGAATCGCTGATGCCCGAACGGCTGACAGTGGTTCCTGGCGGCAACAGCGCACGGTTTGTGCTGTCCCCCGGCGACCGGGTGCGGATTGTCGATCCCGAAGGGTTGCAGCCGGGCCGGCTTGTCCTGCACGCGCCGGGCGGGGATGAAACGCATGCGCTGTTCGGCACGGAATCTTCGGCCGGGGCCATGTTCCGGCTGGTCGCCGAAACCGCGCTGGCCGCAACGCTGCATGCGCCGGGCGCGCCGATGGCACCCGATGCGCAGGATGCGCCGACCGATCTGCATCTGTTCATCGCCCGCGCCGATCCGGCCGACGATCTGCCGCCGCCGCTTGCCGAACCGCTGCTCGATCTGCGCGTGCCCGCGGCCAGCGCGTGCGCCTATCGCGTGAAAGCGGGCGATTATATCCAGATCATCGATGTCGCCGGGCGGCAATGTTCGGATTTCGTGGCGTTCGATGCTGCCGCGCTGGAGCAGGGCCGCGAATGCGGGCTGGATGCCACGGTCACGCGCACGCTGATGGGGCGCAGCTTTTCCAGCCCCGGGCTCCATGCGCGCTATTTCGATGCCAATCTGCGCCCGCTGGTGGAGGTGGTGCGCGATACCGTGGGGCGGCACGATACGTTCCTGCTGGCCTGCACTGCCAAGTATTACGAAGACCAGGGCTATCCCGGCCATGCAAACTGCACCGACAATTTCAACCGCGCGCTGACGCCCCACGGCATCGCGCCGCGCGCGGGCTGGCCGGCGATCAATTTCTTCTACAACACCGCCGTAGCCCATGACGAAACCATCGGGTCTGATGAACCGTGGTCGCGCCCGGGCGATTATGTGCTGCTGCGCGCGCTGACCGATCTGGTCTGCGCATCGTCCGCGTGCCCCGATGATATCGATCCGGCCAATGGCTGGGAACCCACCGACATCCACGTCCGCCTCTATGACAGGAGTGCCGCGCCAGCCGCCGGCAACGCCCACCGCATGACCCCAGACGCCCCGCCCGTGCTCACCCGCGAAACCGGTTTCCATCCGCGCACGTCTGCGCTGACCCGCCAGATGGTCGATTATCGCGGATTCTGGCTGCCCACCGCCTATAACAACCACGGGGCGATCGCCGAATACTGGGCCTGCCGCCAACGCGCCGCGCTGATCGACCTCAGCCCGTTGCGCAAGTTCGAAGTGACCGGCCCCGATGCCGAGGCGCTGATGGACCTGGCCGTCACGCGCGACATGACCAAGCTGGCGGTGGGGCAGATCGTCTATACCGCGATGTGCCACGAAACCGGCGGGATGATCGATGATGGCACGGTGTTCCGGCTGGGGCCGACGAATTTCCGCTGGGTCTGCGGCGAAGACTGGTGCGGGGTGTGGCTGCGCCAGCTGGCGGCGGAGCGCGGGCTGAAGGCCTGGGTGCGGTCATCGACCGATCAGCTTTCCAATGTGGCGTTTCAGGGCCCGTTGTCGCGCGACATTCTTGCGCCGCTGGTCGTCACCCCGGCGCATCGGCCTTCGGTGGCCGAATTGGGCTGGTTCCGGTTCACCACGGGCCGCATCGGCGATCTGCCGGTGGTGGTGTCGCGCACCGGGTACAGCGGCGAACTCGGCTATGAAATCTGGTGCCATCCCGATCGCGCGCCCGAACTGTGGGATGCGCTGATGGCCGCGGGCGAACCGCACGGGGTGCTGCCGGCCGGGCTCGATGCGCTCGACATGCTGCGGATCGAGGCCGGGCTGATCTTTGCCGGCTATGAATTCTGCGATCAGACCGATCCGTTCGAAGCCGGCATCGGCTTTGCCGCGCCCAGGTCGAAGCGCGCCGCCTTCATCGGCAGCGAAGCGCTGGCCCGGCGCCGCGAACACCCGCAGCGCGCGCTCGCCGGCCTGGTGGTCGAAGGGGCCGAAGCGGTCGGCCATGGCGATCCGGTCTTTTCCGGCCGGGTGCAAGTGGGCGTGATCACCAGTGCGACACGATCGCCGATCCTGGGCCAGACAATCGCGCTCGCGCGGATCGATGTGACCTGTGCGGCACTCGGCACCGCGCTGACAGTGGGCAAGCTCGATGGCCATCAAAAGCGTATTGGCGCGCAAGTCGTGCGTTTTCCCCATTACGATCCCGACAAGACCCGGGTGCGTGCGTGACGCCACCTCGCGCTCCGGCTGATGAGAGGTATATGATGGCCACTGTGGCGCCCGCCGAAGACAGCCCCGGCCTGCAGCGCGGGATAAGCTGGACCGGCGCGTTCTGGATCGCCAGCGGGGTGCCCGCGCTGGTGCTGTTCACGATCGGCTCGATTGCCGCGATGGTGGGCACGGCATCGTGGCTGGTGTGGACGGTTTCGATCCTGTTCGGGTTTATCCAGGCGTTCAGCTATGCCGAAATCGCCGGGCTGTTTCCCAACAAGTCGGGCGGGGCCTCGGTCTATGGCGCGGTGGCCTGGGCGCGCTATTCGAAACTGTTCGCGCCCGTATCGGTGTGGTGCAACTGGCTGGCGTGGTCACCGGTGCTGGCCATCGGATCGGGGCTGGCGGCGGGGTTTTCGCTGTCTATCCTGTTTGGCGCCGATGCCGGCATCAACACCTGGCAATTGACCCTGCTTGATCTGTCGTTTCTGAAAACCGGGCTGTCGCTGCGCATCAATGCCACCGCGATCATCGGGGCGGTGTTCCTGCTGGTGGCCTTTGCCATCCAGCATCGCGGGATCAGCTCGACCGCGCGTACCCAGGTCGTGCTGGGGGTGATCGCGCTGCTGCCGCTGCTGCTGATCGGTCTGGTGCCGCTGCTGACCGGCGATCTGCCGCGACACAACATCTGGCCGGTCGTGCCGCTGACGCACGATGCGGCCGGCCATGTGATCAACGGCACCTGGAATGGCGCGGGAATCTCGCTGTTCATGGGCGGGCTGTTCGTGGCCGCCTGGTCGACATACGGGTTTGAAACGGCGGTGTGCTATACCCGCGAATTCCGCGATCCGGCAAAAGACACGTTCAAGGCGATCCTGTCGTCGGGCCTGCTGTGCATCGTGGTGTTTACGCTGGTGCCGATCAGTTTTCAGGGCGTGCTGGGGCTGCAGGGCATGCTGTCGCCCGATATTGCCAACAACATGGGCGTCGGCCGGGCCATGGCCGGGATGATCAAGGCGGGTCCGGTGATCGGCAACCTGATCGTGGTGATGATGATCCTGGCGCTGCTGCTGGCGATCATCATGTCGATGGCCGGATCGTCGCGCACGCTGTACCAGGCCTCGGCCGATGGCTGGCTGCCCAAATATCTGAGCAGGGTGAACCATGCCGGTGCGCCCACCGCGGCAATGTGGACCGATCTGGGGTTCAACCTGGTCCTGCTGTCGATGTCGGACTATGTGTTTGTGCTGGGCGTGTCGAACGTCTGCTATATCCTGTTCAACTTCCTCAATCTGAATTCGGCGTGGATTCATCGCATGGATCGTCCGGCCTGGGACCGGCCCTATCGCGCGCCGACGCTGCTGCTGGGCGCGGGCACAGTGCTGTCGTTCGTCAACCTTGCGCTGATGGGCGTGGGTGCCGACATGCTGGGCAAGGGCACGCTGCTGACCGGGGTGGTCTGCGTCGCCACGATCCTGCCGGTCTTTGCCTGGCGGCACTACGTGATCGACAAAGGCAAATTTCCCGAGGACATGACCGAAGACCTGCACTTGCGCCCCGAACCGGGCGTGGCCACCGGGGCCGGCTATCTGCCGCATCTGACAGTGGTGGCCGGAATTGCGGTGGTCGTGGTCAGCCACTGGCTGGCGGTTCTGCCCTGATCACAGGCGCGCCGGCGCGTGCTGTCGGGGGCGAAATCAGCGTCTTGCTGCCACCGCGCGGCCGGTTTTCGTCGATCAAACGATTGTCGCCCATAAAATTGTTGTGAAATAAAGACATCGGCACGACTTGCCGCGAGGCCTTGCGGTTCTTGCGCGGTTCATGGCGGGCGTTGTCATTGCACGTTGACACTGCCCGGCAAGCGATGCAACAACAGCGTCAGGGCGCAAAAAAACCAAAAAAAGGAATCACGGCATCTGCCGGCGGGGAATGACTCTTCGCCGGTGCTGATTTTTTATGTCTTTGTGCCTGCGGGGGATTATGGGACGAGCGCAAGCGATCGCAGCCGTTGGTATGGGGGCCGCGATAATCGGTCTTGCCCCTGCGGCACTGGCGCAGGCCGTTTCGCCTCCGCCGCCCGTGGACAATCGCGGCCTGCCCACGCGGCAGGAAGTGAACCCGGCCCAGCCCGATACCGCCCCGCCCAAAAGCTCTGCCAAAGTGCATGAAGAAGGCGCGTTTCGCACCGGGCCCTGCCCGCTGGCGCAAAGCGATGTGAAAGTCGCGATCCGCACGATCAGCTTCACCGGCCCCGGCGGCGCCACGCTGCCGCCCGAAATCGCGCAATTGCTCCAGGGCATTTCCGCCGGCGGCGACGATGCGCAGCCGATCGCCAAAGTCTGCGCGCTGCGTGATGAGGCCAATTTCCGCCTGCAGCATGCCCGCTATGTCGCCGCGGTGCAGATCCCGCCGCAGACGATCGACCAGGGCGTGCTGCGGCTGGAAGTGGTGACCGGGCGGATTGTCGAAGTGCGCGTGCACGGCGATGCCGGCCCGTTTGAAAAGCAGGTGCGCGCGCGCATCGCGCAATTGCAGCATCTGGCCCCGCTCAACGCCGCGCAGGCCGAACGGATTCTGTTGCAGGCCAACGACATTCCCGGGCTGACGATCCAGATGGGCCTGTCGCCCGATACCGCGACGGGCAAGCCGGGCGATCTGATCGGCGATATCACCGTATCCTATCGCCGCTTTGCACTGGTCGCCAATGTGCAGAATTACAACAGCACGGCGCTGGGCCGCGAAACCGTCTATCTGCGCGCCGAAGCCTATGATCTGCTCAACATGGACGACCGGACTTATGTCGCCGGATCGACCACGTTCGATTTCAAAAAACAGCGCACGCTGCAATTTGGTGAACAGATCGGGCTGAACGGTGGCAGCGACCACATTTCGTTTGTCAGCACCTTTGCCCAATCGCGCCCGGCGCTGGTCTCGCTCGATCTGCGGACTGTCTCGCTGATCGAAAACCTCAGCTATGATCACAGCCTGGTGCGCACGACCACCGCGCAAGTCACTGCCGCCGGCGGGTTCGAATATGCCGAACAGCGCACCAAAGTCTATTTTTCGGGGAACAGCGCCCCGCTCAATCTCGATCGCATTTCCACCCTGTTTGCGCGGATCGATGGGGACAAGCGGTTCCTCGGCCTCGATGGCACGCAAAAAGCGGAACTGGGCGGCGGGCTGGAACTGCGCAAGGGCATCGGCATTTTCGGCGCGACCAAACCGGGCACGCTGAGCGGCGGATACAGCCCGTCACGGTTCTATGGCAGCGGCACCCCGTTCGTGGTGCGCGGGCATCTGAACGGCGTGCTCGATCTGGGGCCGATGGTCGAACTGACCAGCCAGATCCAGGGCCAGTGGGCCGACCGTGAAGTGCTCAATTACGATGAATTCGCCATCGGCAACCTGACTGTCGGGCGCGGCTATGATCCGGGCGCCAACACCGCCGACCGGGCGCTGTCGGCCGCGAACGAGGTGCGGTTCAACCTGCCGCTGGGTCCGCGCGTGCGCAGCCAGGTCTATGGCTTTTACGACTGGATCCACTTGTGGAACCGCGATCCGTTTTCCACCGAACGCAGCCGGGTGCTGCGCTCGGTCGGCGGCGGCGCGCGTCTGACGGTGATCAACGGGCTGAAGCTGGATGTGACGTATGCCCATCCGCTCGATCCGCCGCTGCTTACCGGCACCAATGTCCACCGTTCGCCGGACCGGATCATGGTGTCGTTGACCGCCCAGCTTGTCCCGTTTGGTTTCAAGTTCTGATCGCGATTGGGGTCCTTGTCATGACTGGCTATGCAAAGTCGCACCATCGCTCGCTGCGCACCGGCTTAAGGATCGGAACTGCGCTGGCCGGGGGGCTGTTCGGGCTTGCCGCGGCCCATCCGGCGCTGGCTTCCACCGTGCTGCCCACCGGGCAAAGCGTACAGGCGGTGGCCACCGGCGCCCCGTCGGATGTGAAGTTCACCAATCCCACCGCAAAGTCGCTGCAGATTTCGGTCAAGGACAGCACGATCGTCAACTGGTCGACGTACAGCATCAGTTCGGATGCTTCCGTCAGCTATGTCGGCTGCCTGACCATTTGCACCGTGCTCAACCGGGTGACCACCGCGACCGCATCGCAGATCGACGGCCCGATCGATGCCACCAACAGCACGCACCCCATCAACATCTGGCTGATCAATCCCAACGGCATTACGTTCAGCAGCAAGACCGGATCGTTCAACGGCGGCAGCCTGGTGCTGTCGACATTGGGCAGCACGCTGGCCGACGCGACCAAGCTGTCGGGCAGTGCACTGGAATTCAAGAACGGGTCCGGTGCGATTGCGCTCGACGGGGCGATCACCTCGTCCGGGTCGGTGCTGCTGGTGGGGCAGAAGATCGGGCTGACCAACACCGGGGCGCTGGTTTCCAACATCAGCGCGACAGGGCCGGTGGTGATGGTTGCGGGGGCGGACGTGTCGTTCCCGTCGGGCCCGGGCAGCCCGTTGTCGTACCTGATCAAGGGCGGCACGCCGGTGGCGGTTACGCCGGTTTCGATTGCCGGCAAAGTGACCGGATCGCAGATCATGGTCGGCGCAATGTCGCCCGGCGGCGGCGTTGCCTCGCTGTTGCAGGTGGCCACGGGCGGCAGCCTGACCGCGACGGCCAATGGCGGCAGCGTTACCCTGTCAACCACCAACGACGGCACTGTAACCGGCGACACCACCGTTGCCGATGGTGGCCTGATCACTGCGACGGCGGACAGGATTTCGTTCAACGGCGGCGCTGTTGCCGCCTCCGGCACTGGCGGATCGGTGCTGGTCTATGCCCCGTCGGTGCTCGATGCCGATACCATGCTGACCGGCGCGGCCACGTTTGCGGGCACGCTCGATGGCGGCAAGACCCTGACCGTGACCGGCAATGCCGAATTCGACAAGGCCGTGGGCGGCGCGACCGCGCTTGCCGCGCTCGGCGTGTCGGGCACCACGCTGATCAAGGCCGCGGCGATCACCACCACCGGCGCGCAGACCTATTCCGGCGCGGTAACGCTGGGGGCCGATACCACGCTTGCCGGCACGGTGCAGTTTGCCGGGGCGCTTGACGGCGGCAAGGCGCTGACCGTGACCGGCGATGCCGAATTCGACGGTGCGGTTGGCGGCACGACCAAGCTGACTTCGCTCGGCGTGTCGGGCACCACGCTGATCAAGACCGCGGCGATCTCCACCACCGGTGCGCAGACGTATACCGGCGCGGTGACGCTGGGTGCCAACACCACGTTGACCGGTGCGGTGAAATTTGCCGGAACGCTCGATGGCGGCAAGACGCTGGCCGTGACGGGCAATGCCGAATTCGACAATGCGGTCGGCGGCACGACCAAGCTGACTTCGCTGGGCGTTTCGGGCACGACGCTGGTCAAGACCGCGGCGATCACCACCACCGGTACACAGACCTATACCGGCGCGGTGACGCTGGGCGTCGGCACCACCATCACCACGACCAACAGCGATGTCGGGTTTGGATCGACCGTCAACGGAACATTCGGCCTGACAGTGGCGGCCGGCACGGGCGGAATTGCGCTGGCCGGGCAGGCAGGCGGGACCGCGGCACTGGGCACGGTCATCCTGACGGGCAAGGCCATCGGTCTGGCCGGCGTCGATGCCGGCGCGCTGACCATCATCAATTCGGGCACGCTGACGATCAATGGCGGCGATTACACGATCGGCGCGGCGCCCTACACGTTCACCAGCGCGGCAACCACCAACGGCACGCTGACGCTGGGCCAGGCGACGACATTCGGCGGCGCGGTGACACTGGGCAGCGATACGACGATCAACGGTGCCAATGCAGCCTTTACCCAGACGGTGGACGGCGGTTCTGCGCTGGCGATTGGCAAGGCGGCAACGTTTGGCGGCGTGGTGGGCGGCGGAACGGCGCTGTCCTCGCTGACGGTGACGGGCGCCAGCACGATCAACGGCGGCGCGATCACCACCAGCGGTGTGCAGGATTACAAGGGTGCGGCCATGCTGGGCGCGGCAACCGTGCTGAAAACCGCCAACAGCAACGTTACCTTTGAATCGACGATCGGTTCCGCCTCTGCACCGGACTTCACGATCAATGCGGGCACGGGTACGGTCAGCCTGCAGGGCCAGACCGGCACCGCTGCGGCGCCGCTGGGCCTTGTCAAACTGACCGGCGACGGTGTCTCGCTGGCCGGGGTTGCTTCGTCCTTTTTGCAACCGGTACTCACCAACGGCAGCGTTCTGACGCTGAACACCGGGATCTATGTCCCGCAAGGCGGCGCATCCTATTCGTTTGGCGCGTTCGGGCCGGTCATTGTCAACGGTACGCTGACCCTGGGCCAGGCCAGTTTCTTCGGGGCGTTGACGCTGGGTTCGGCCACCACGCTTGATGCCAGCGCGAACAACAAGGGGATCCAGATCACCGGACAGGTGACCGGCGGCGGGTTTGACCTGACGATCAAGGCGGGCAGCGCCCCGCTGACACTCGCCGGTGTCAGCGGCACCAAGTCGCTGACGCTGGGCGACGGCAGCCTGCGGCTGCTGGGCGGCACTTATGACGTTGACGGTGGCGGCGCCTACGACTTTGGCCCGGTCTACACCGACGGCACCCTTGTGCTTGGTCAGGTGACGACATTCGGCGCGGTGCAACTGTTCAACGACACCGTGATCAACGGGGCCAATGCCATCTTTTCCGGCACGATCGACGGCACGGTCAGCGGCATTTACAAGCTGTCGGTCGGCAAGAATGCCACGTTTGACGGCGCGATCGGGGGGGCCTTTGCGCTGACCGGGCTGACGGTAACAGGCACCAGCACGATCAACGCGGCGACCATCACCACCACTGGCAACCAGACGTACACTGGCGCGGTAACGCTGGGCGCCAACACCATCCTGACCAGTTCCGGCAACGGCACGGTCACGCTCGGCGCGGTGACCGGAGGTGCCAATTCGCTGAAAATCAACGCGGGTGCGGCATCGGGCAGCATCGTGCTCAACGGGGTTTCCGGGACCAGCGCGCTTGTCCTGACCGACAAGACTCTCACGCTGAACGGCGGGACGTACGACGTCGACGGCGGCGCGGCCTACAATTTCGGTTCGGGGCCGGTTCTGGTCAATGGCACGCTGACGCTGGGCCAGGACACCACGTTCGGCCCGATGACGCTCACCGGGGCCGCGACTCTCGACGGCAGCGCCGGCCATGCCGTGTCGCTCGGCACCGTCGATGGCAGTTTTGACCTGGCGGTCAAAACGGGCGCATCGACCGCGACGCTGGGCGGCGCGATTGGCGCGACAACCGCGCTGACATCGCTGAGCGTGACCGGGCCCGGCACGATCAACGGCGGCGCGATCACCACCTCGGGCAATCAGACTTATACCGGCGCGGTAACATTGGGCGCGAACACGGTTCTGACCAGCACGGGCAACGGCACCGCGACGCTGGGCGCCGTGACCGGTGCGGGCAATTCGCTGAAAGTCGACGTGGGCACAGCCTCGGGCGCGATCGTGCTCAACGGCGTGGCCGGGACCAGCGGGCTGATCCTGATCGACAAGACGCTGACGCTCAACACCGGGACGTATACTCCGGCCGCCGGGGCGGACTTTACCTTTGGTGACGCGACCGCGAACGGCACGCTGATTCTGGGGCAAAGCACCTTGTTCCAGGCACTGAAGCTGGATTCGGCCACGACGCTTGACGGCAGTGTCGGCAATCACGCGATCACGCTGGGCTCTCCGGTCAACGGTGCCCAGGCTCTGACGGTCAAGACCGGGATCGCCGCGATCACCGCAGAGGCCCAGATCGGGGGCAATACCGCGCTGGGCGCTGTCACGATGACCGGTGGCGTGATCCGGTTGGCCGGGGTCGATGCTGCAAGCCTGACGCTCAACAACGGCAGCACGCTCCGGCTGGATACGGGCAATTATACGATCGGCACGGCGCCCTTTGCTGTTCCCTATGCGTTTGGCGTGGCGACAGTGGACGGCACGCTGACGCTGGGCCAGGCGACCACGTTCGGCGCGTTGACACTGGCGGCCGGGACCACGATCAACAGCAGCACGGCCGGTGCAACGAACACCGGCGCGCCGCTCACGTTCGCCTCGATCGCAGGTGCGCAGGATCTGACGGTCAACGCCGGGGCCAGCACGATCACCATCAACAATGGCGTGGGCACGTCGGTCACGCCGCTGACATCGCTCAGCCTGACTGCCGGCGGCGGGATCACCCTGCCGGGCGGCCCGGTCTATACCACCGGCGCGCAGACCTACGCCGGGCAACTCAACCTGACTGTCGACACCACGCTCGACAGTTCGGCGGGCGGCGGCGATATCACCCTTGGCACCACGGTGAACGCCGCCGTGGCCCCGGCCATGCCCAATTTCACGGTCAACGCCGGCACCGGATCGATCCTGGCAAGCGGGGCAATGGGCAGCGTCGCCAATCCGCTGGGTGCCGTCAGCCTGACCGGCAAGAACATCACGCTTTCGGGGCTGGATGCCAGCGCTTTTGCCTATTCCCACAGCGGCACCCTGTTGTTGACCGGGGGCGATTACACGATCGGCAGCGGCGCGACCTTTGACTTTGGCGATGTCATCGCAACGGGCACGCTGACACTGGGTCAGCCGACCACGTTTGGCGCATTCGGCCTGGCGAACGACACCACGATTGCCGGCGCCGATGTTACGTTCGGTGGAGCCGTTGATGGTGCCTATTCGCTGACGGTCAATAAAAACGGGACTTTTGCCGCGGCAGTCGGCGGCTCCCAGCCGCTGACCAAGCTGATCATGCTGGGCAATACCGCGATCAATGGCGGCAAAATTGTCACCACCGGCACCCAAGGTTACACAGGCGCGGTCACGCTCGGCGCAAACACCCTGCTCGACAGCAGCGCAGGCAGCGGCGCGATCGTGTTTGATCAGACGCTCGATGGCGGGTTTGATCTGGTCACAAAGGCAGGCGCGGGCTTGACCGTGTTCAGCAGCAAGGTCGGCAGCATGGCAAAGCTGGCCTCGCTGACCATAACCGGCGATGCGGCGATCGATGGCGGCGGTGTCGTCACCAGCGGCTTGCAGGATTACAAGGGCCTTGTTTCGCTTGGTGCAGCGACCGTGCTCGACAGCAGCACGGGCAACGGCGCTATCACGTTCGCCAAGATGCTCGACGGCACTCATGACCTGACTGTTGCGGCGGGCACGGGGCTGACCACGTTTGGCGGCACGGTCGGCAGCGCGAATGCCCTGACCTCGCTCACGGTTACCGGCGCCTCGGTGATCAATGGCGGATCGGTTACCACCAAGGGCCTTCAGGATTACCAGGGCGCCGTGACCATCGGCGCGGCGACGACGCTCGACAGCAGCGCGGGCAATGGCGCGATCACGTTCGAAAAGACGCTCGATGGCGGGTTCGACCTGACCGCAACGGCGGGCACGGGGTTGACCACGTTCACGGGCGCGGTGGGCGGCACGGCCAGGCTCGCCTCGCTCACCGTCACCGGAACGTCTGCAATCAACGGTGGATCGGTCACCACGACCGGCCTGCAGGATTACAAGGACGCGGCGACCATCGGCGCAGCGACCACGCTCGACAGCAGCGCGGGCAATGGCACGATCACGTTCGAAAAGACGCTCGATGGCGGGTTCGACCTGACCGCAACGGCGGGCACCGGGTTGACCACGTTCACCGGCGCGGTTGGCAGCATCGCCAAGCTGGCCTCGCTCACGGTCACCGGAACGTCTGCAATCAACGGCGGCTCGGTCTCCACGACCGGCCTGCAGGATTACAAGGGCGCGGCGACTCTTGGCGCAGCAACCCTGATTGACAGCAGCGCGAACAACGGCGCGATCACGTTTGAAAAGACGCTCGATGGCGGGTTCGACCTGACTGCAATGGCGGGCACCGGGTTGACCACGTTCACCGGCGCGGTTGGCGGCACGGCAATGCTGGCTTCGCTTGCGGTCACCGGCGCTTCGGCGATCAACGGCGGTGCGGTTACCACGACCGGCCTGCAGTATTACAAGGGCGCGGCGACCATTGGCGCGGCGACCCTGCTCGACAGCAGCGCGGGCAACGGCGCGATCACCTTCGGGAACACGCTGGATGGCGGTTTTGCGCTCGGCATCAGGACCGGCACCGGCCTGGCCACGTTCGGCGGCGTGGTCGGCGGGCTGAATTTCCTGGCCAGCCTGACGGTTGGCGGCCCGGCGCTGATCAACACCGGCACGATCTGGACCACCGGGGCGCAGGATTATCAGGGCGCGGTCACGCTGGGCACAAACACCACGCTCGATTCGCATGCCGGCGGCGGCGCGATTACCTTTGCCAAAACGCTCGATGGCGGCTTTGCGCTCGTTTCGCAGGCAGGCAGCGGGCTTACCACATTTGGCGGCGCGGTGGGTGCCGCGGCAAAGCTGGCCTCGCTCACCGTGGCGGGCACTTCGGCGATCAATGGCGGGTCGGTCACCACGACCGGCGCGCAGACCTATCAGGGGGCGGCCACGCTGGGCGCGGGCACCGTGCTCGACAGCAGCGCGGGCAATGGCGCGATCAGCTTTGCCAATACGCTCGATGGCGGGTTCGGCTTTGTCGCGAATGCCGGCACGGGCCTCACCACGTTCGGCGGCGCGGTGGGTGCCACGGCCAGGCTGGCCAGCCTGACCGTTACCGGGGCCTCGGCCATCAACGGCGGGTCTGTTACCACCACCGGCGCGCAGGATTACCAGGGCGCGGCCACGATCGGCGCGGGCACCGTGCTCGACAGCAGCGCGGGCAATGGTGCGATCAGCTTTGAAAAGACGCTGGATGGCGGATACGCGCTGACGGCAAAGGCCGGCAGCGGCACCACGACGTTTGGCGGCGCGGTGGGGGCCACGGCAAAGCTGGCCGCGCTCACGGTCACCGGTGCATCGGCGATCAACGGCGGCAGCATCGCCACGACCGGCGCGCAGGATTACCAGGGCGCGGTTTCGCTGGGTGCGGGCGCCCTGCTTGACAGCAGCGCGGGCAACGGCGCGATCACGTTCGAAAAAACGCTGGATGGCGGCTCTGCCCTGGCTGCAAACGCCGGCACCGGCCTCACCACGTTCACCGGTGCCGTGGGCAGCACGGCCAGGCTGGCGTCGCTGACGGTTACCGGCACTTCGGCCATCAACGGCGGTTCGGTGACCACGACCGGCCTGCAGGACTACAAGGGCGCGGCAACGCTCGGCGCGGGCACTGTGCTCGACAGCAGCGCGGGCAATGGCGCGATCACGTTCGAAAAGACGCTCGATGGCGGCTTTGCGCTAAGCGCGGCGGCGGGCACGGGCCTCACCACGTTTGGCGGCGCAGTGGGTAGCGCGGCCAGGCTGGCATCGCTGACAGTCACCGGCGCATTGGCGATCAATGGCGGGTCGGTCACGACGACAGGCGCGCAGGATTACAAGGGCGCGGTTTCGCTGGGCGCTGGCACCATGCTCGACAGCAGCGCGGGCAACGGCGCGATCACCTTCGAACAGGCGCTGGATGGCGGGTTTGGCCTGACCGCGAACGCAGGCACGGGGCTGACCACGTTTGGCGGCGCGGTCGGCGCTGCGGCGAAGCTCGCGTCGCTGACTGTCACCGGCACCTCGGCAATCAACGGTGGCGGTGTTACGACGATCGGCGTGCAGGATTACCAGGGCGCGGCGACGATCGGCGCGGGCACCACGCTCGACAGCAGCGCGGGCAATGGCGCGATCACGTTCGAAAAGACGCTCGATGGCGGTTTTGCCCTGACAGCGAATGCGGGCACGGGCCTGACCACGTTCACCGGCGCGGTGGGCAGCACGGCCAGGCTGGCCTCGCTTGCCGTCACCGGCACGTCGGCGATCAATGGCGGGTCGGTGACCACCACCGGCGCGCAGGATTACAAGGGCGCGGCGACCATCGGCGCGGCGACCACGCTCGACAGCAGCGCGGGCAATGGCGCGATCAGCTTTGAAAACACGCTCGACGGCGGTTTTGCGCTGGCCACGAATGCCGGAACGGGCGCCACGATGTTTGGCGGCCAGGTCGGCGCGGCCGCACGCCTTGCCTCGGTGACCATCGCCGGGCCGGCGGCGATCAACGGCGGCGGCATCGCCACCAGCGGTCTGCAGGATTACAAGGGCGCGGTGACCATCGGCGCGGCGACCACGCTCGACAGCAGCACGGGCAGTGGCGCGATCACGTTCGAAAAGACGCTCGACGGCGGCTTTTCCCTGATCGCCAATGCCGGCGGGGCACAGACCACGTTCGGCGGGATCGTCGGCGGCGCGACAAAGCTCGCCTCGCTGGCCGTCACCGGAACCAGCCTGATCAACACCGCCGCGATCAGCAGCACCGGCACGCAGACGTATGGTGGCGCGGTTACGCTGGGCACCGTTTCGCAACTGGCCGGTTCGACCGTAACTTTCGCATCGACGCTCGATGGCGCGTTCGGCCTGACGGTTGCGGGCAACGGCGTGTTTTCCGGCCCGGTCGGGCACACGACAGCGCTCGATTCGCTGACCGTGACCGGCACCAGCCAGATCGGCACCAGCCAGATCAGCACGACCAAGGCGCAGGCCTATCAGGGCGCGGTCACGCTGGCCGTGGACAGCACGCTGGCCTCGGCCGATACCGGGGTCACTTTCGGTTCGACGCTCGATGGCGCCCATGCGCTGACGATCAACGCGATCAAGGGCACGGTGGCGTTCAACGGCACTGTCGGGGCGACCACCCCGCTGACCAGCCTGACGTTCACCGCGACCGGCGCGACCATCGGCCAGCCGATCGTTGCCGGCACGATCGACATCATCGATTCCGGATCGACGCTCTATCTGGGCGATCTGGCGCCTTATACTGCGGCCGGGGCCAAGACCGGAACCGCGGGCACCGACTTCATTCTGGACAAGACCGCGATCGGCAACCTCCAGTCGACCGGAACGCTGACGATCGACGCGTCGCAATACGGCAAGCCCGGCGTCGTCACCGGCAACTTCGCGATTGCCGGCAAAGTCCAGGCGTTCAACATTTACGGCCTGGGCAGCCTGTTTGTCTGGGGCAACATTGTCGAAGGCGGCACCGCGCTGACATCGCTGCAACTGGGCGGCGACGGCACTGCGCCCGCCGACATGGCCACGCAATTGACCATGATCGCCACCACCGCCGGCGGCATTTCCGATGCCGGCGTGGCGGGCAATGCGGGCGCTGCGGTCTATGCACCCACGGCGGCGGTGTCGTTCAACGCGGCGGCGCTTGCCGCCGGGCAGGATGCCGGGTTCCTGGGCCTGCTGGGCATGACCCCGGGCAAGACGATTTCGCAGCCCCAGGCGCAGGGCATGATCAACAACCCCGGCAGTGCGCTTTATTTCGCCGCGGTGGCGGGCGGCGCACCCTATGCGGCAAAGCAGCTGGTGGTGGCCAACAGCATGTCGGTGCGCTTCACCAATTTCGCGCTGTTTCAGAACACCGGCGCGCCGGGGCTCAATTCGGGCATCACGCTGGGCACGATCAGCAAGCCGGCCACGCCCGCGCTTACCGTATTTGGCGGCGGCACGGCCAATACCGATCCCTTTGCGGTGTTCGGATCGATCAACGGGGTAACCGGGATATCGACCGCTCTGCTGGGTGGATCGGTGATCAGCGCGCAGAACATTTCGGTGCCGATTTCGCGGATCAACGGCTGCGTGATCGGATCGAGCGCGGGCTGCATCACCCCGGCGCCGCTGTCGACCACGCTGAACGCGGTCGATCCGTCGCATGTCACCATCTTCTATGCCAACACCGATTATGTCGTGGCGTTCGATCCGCTGGTCGGCACCAACAACGAATCGCTGTTCAACGATTTCGGGAGCCTGGGCGTCGGCGATGTGCGCGATCCGGGGCCGCCATGCCGGCCCGGTGACAAGCCTTGCCCGGCCCCGCAGAAGGGTGCGCACTGATGACCAAGACCCTGATCACGCTGCTTTCGGCCAGCGCGCTGGTGGCCTTTCCCGTGGGCGCCTGGGCCCGGCCGGCGCCGGTTTCCGACCATGTCGATCTTGGCCCCAATGGCAAAGGCGATGCCTGTGTGGCGGATCGCACGTGGAGCGATCCGGGCGTGACCGATCCCTTTGCGATCAGCCTGACAATGACCTGCCGCGGCACCACCGCCGGGCGCCACCTGGCCGTGGCACGCCGGGTGCGCGCCGACCAGGCGGCCGATTTCGACAAGCTGCTCGATTGCGGCGCGGCGCGTGAATTTGCCGTGCCCGGCGTCGGCACGGTGCAGGGCCGGCGCTGTTTTGACACGGTGCTGGGCCTTGGCACAATCGAAACGCGGATTGCCCGGGGCGGGGTGGTGATTTCGGTCAGCGCGTTGGGCGTGGCCGAGGCGCCGGCCGAACAGATGCTGCGGCTGCTTGCCGGGGCGCCGCTGCTGGCGGCAGAGGCGGGTCGTGCCGCGCGGCCGGTGGTCGATGTGGCCGCGCTGGCCGCGCCAACGGGCAAGGCGGGCGTGGCCGAAGCCAGCACCCCGGCCAGCGATTCGCTCGATCAGGGGCTGCGCTTCATCCGCGCCGGGCTGTTCGGCGAAGCGTCACGCGTGCTGAGCGAGGCGCTTGGCCGGATCGACAGCAGCACGCCGGTGGAAACCCGGCTGGAATTGCTGCTGCTTGCCGGGCTTGCCGATTCCGATCTCAGCTATTTCGATTCGGCAGAGGCCCGGTTCAAACAGGCCGAAGCCTTGCTTCAGGCCAACGCCTCGGTATCGGGCGCGGCAATTCTCGATCGCAAGCGGCTGGCCTATGTCGCGCTCGATCTGCTCAACCGGCAGGATTTCGACAATGCGCTGGGTTCGCTCAACCGGCTGACCCGGTCGACCGACAATGCCCACCCGCTGCTCGATCCGGCCGTTCTGGTGGAATTGAACCAGTCGCCAAAGCGTGGCGGACGCGGCGTGGACCGGCTGGTCACCGCGCCCGATGCCGATACGCTGTCGCAATTGGTGATCGATGCGCAGGCCAACTGGGCGCGCAGCATCGTGCTGCTGGCGCAAGCCAAGCCGGCCGAAGCGCTGAAAGTGCTGGGCGGGGCCGATGTCGATATCGCGCTGCTGGCCAGCGAAAAGATCTCGCAGCAGCAGATCCTGTGGCTGTTGGCGCGGGTGGAGCGCCAGCGCGCGCGCCTGATGCTGGCCACCGGCAATCCGCAGGGTGCGCTGGCGGCGATCGACCGCGCGATCGGCGCCTTGCGCCGCGCACAGCTCAACGGTGAAATCGGCCCGGTGCTGGCCGAGGCCGAATTCGAACGCGCCGCGATCATCGCGCGCGATCCATCGGGCAAAGATGCCGCGCTCGCCCAGTTCGGCACCGCGGTGGACGAACTGGTCGCTGCCAATGTGCAGGGGCTGGTGCCGCCAGCCTCGGTGGCCGATTATCTCGACCTTTTGATTGCCGACAACCACGCCAATCCCAAAGGCACGGCGGTCGACCGTTTTTTCCGCGCCACGCAAGTGATTGCCGATCCGGCGATCGCGCGGCAGTTTGTCGAACTGCAATCGCTGGTTGCGGCATCGCCCGCGCTGGCGTCGAAAAAACAGGACGAACAGGACCTCGAACGCGAAATCTCGCGGTTGCGCTATGAAGCGGCCGAGGCGCAGGCGACCGATCCGAAAAAGGCCAGGGACCTGCGCGATCAGGGCGACCGGCTGGAAACCGAACAGCTGTTTCCGCTGCAAGGCGAATTGCAGCGCGATCCGTCCTATGGCGCGGTCAGCGACAGCGCGGCCTCGATTGCCGATGTGCAGAAAGTGCTGCAACCGGGCGAAGTGTTCTTCAAGCTGACCGCGGTGCGCGACAGCCTGTTCGGCATCCTGATCGATCATGATGGCCCGGTGATCTATCGCGTGGCCCAGCCCGAACGCGTGGTGGAAAAAGTGGTAGCGCGGCTTCGCGAATCGATCGACGGCGGCGGGGCAAAGCTCAATGTGTTCGACGTGGCCGCGGCCAATGCGGTGTTCCAGCTGGTAACCGGGCCGGTTTCGGCGCGGCTGATGGCCGGGCAATCGCTGATCGTCGATGCCGGCGGGCCGTTGCAGCGCATTCCGATCGGCGTGCTCGTGCCCGACAAGACGAGCGTGGCCGCTTATGCTGCCAGCCGCAAGAAGGCGCTTTATGATTACAGCGCGGTCGATTTCCTGGCCCGCCACATGCCGGTTTCGGTGGCGCTGTCACCGCGATCGCTGATCGTGGCGCGCGGGTTGGCGGCGTCGGCCGCGCCGATGCCGTTCATGGGCTTTGCCCAGCACGCGCCGGTGCCGCTGACCACGCAAGTGGCCGACGGGCTGGTTTCGGTGGGCAGCAATTGCAAGGCCGAGCGCAAGGCGATTGCCGCGCTGACCCGCGCGCTGCAGCCGATCAGCGCAAAAGAGCTTGATCGCGCCGGCAGCGCGCTGGGCCTGGCCCGCGTGCCCTCGCTCACCGGGGCGGCGTTCACCGATATCGCGGTCGAAACGATGACCGATCTCAACCAGTTCCAGGTGCTGCATTTTGCCACCCACGGGCTGACCGAGGGGCAATGGGGCTGCAGCACATCGCCGCCGGGGCTGGTGACCAGCATGGATGGCCCGCAATCGGCGGCGATCCTGTCGTTTGACAAGATCGCGCGGCTGAAACTCGATGCCAATCTGGTGGTGCTGTCGGCCTGCGACACGGCGGCCGGGGTCAGCATCGGGCTGGCGCGCGCCACCGGGCAGGAAGAAGCCGGCGCCTCGCTCGAAGGGCTGGTGCGTGCGTTCCTGGCCGCCAATGCCCGCGCCGTGCTGTCGACCTATTGGCCGATTTCCGATGCGGGCGAAAGCGAAGACCTGATGGCCGATTTCTACCATTCGGCGCGCAACGGCACGATCGGCGATGCGCTGCGCAGCGCGCAAGTGGCGATCCTGTCGAAACCGGCGAGCTCGCACCCGTTCTTCTGGGGCGCGTTCTTCATCGTCGGCGATTCGCACAAGCCGCTGGTCAGCGGTGCGGCGCGGACGCAGCTGCATCTCCAGACGGCGGACGCCGCACGGCCTTGACCGTGCGGGCGACAGGGCAGGGCGGGCCCCATCCCGCGCTGGTTCTGGTGGCGGCGCTGATCGCGGCGATGCTGATCGCCTATGTCGGGCCGATGGGGCTGGCGCTGCTGCTGGCCGTGCCGGTGGTGGCCGCGCTCGATCCCGTGCTGATCGAAGGCGCGTTCAATCTGATCGTGTTCGGGGTGCTGAGCCTTGCTGCCCTGGCGGGGCTGCGGCTGACGCGGGGCCAGGTGTCTGCCGGCGCCCGCCCGGCGCTGGCGCTGCCGGCGGGGCTCGCGGCCGGGCTGTTTGCGGTGGGCATGGCGCTGGCGCTGTCAAACCTGGCCGGGGTGGTCCACGCAGGGAACGGCGCGCCGCTGCGCGTGCTGGCCTATGGCGGTGGCACGCTGGTCATGCTGATCCAGACCGGAGCAGAGGAATTCTATTTCCGTGGCTGGTTGCAGCCGGTGCTGCAGCGCGGCTGGGGGCGGTGGGCAGGAATTGCGGCGACGGCGGGGGTGTTTGCGCTGGTCCATTTCGCCTCGGCCATTGCCGATCCGCTGGCGCTGCCCGTGCTGATCCTGGCCGGGCTGTGGTTCGGCATTCTGGCCGACCGGTCGGGCGGGCTGGCCCTGCCGATCGCGGCGCATTTCGGCTGGAACTGGGGCGAAGGGCTGGTCTGGGGCGCGGCGCCCAATCCCGGCGTCGGCAATTTCGGATCGCTGTTCGATCTCGATCTGACGGGCAGCGCGCTGTGGGGCGGCGGCGCCGACGGGCTGGATACCAGCCTGTCCTCGCTGTTTGCGCTGGCCGCGGTGATCGCGATGAGCGTGCTGTGGCCGGCAAGCAACGCCAGCGTCCGCGCTACTGGCTCTGCTGCGCGCGGCTGACGTCAACCCGGTCGCGCACGGCTTCGAATGCCAGCAGGTCCCTGGTGTCCAGCGCCTTGGCGGCGGCATTGTCGGTCGGCACGTCCAGCGGATCGACCTGTTCGCCATTGATGTGCACTTCGTAATGCAGATGCGGGCCGGTGGAGCGGCCGGTCGTGCCGATTTCGCCGATCTGCTGGCCCTGCGCCACGTGCGCGCCTTCGACAATGCCCTGGGCAAAGCGGTTCATGTGCAGATAGAGCGTTTCCCAGCCGTTGGTGTGGCGCAGTTTGACGAAATTGCCGTTGGGCCCCTTGGGTCCGGCAAATTCGATCTGGCCTTCGCCCGAGGCATAGATCGGCGTGCCGATCGGCGCGGCAAAATCGATCCCGCCGTGCAGTTTCATGAAGTGCAGCACCGGGTGGAACCGCATGCCGAATTTTGACGTGACCCGCGCGCCGTCGACCGGGGTGCGCATCAGGGCATGGACCGTGCTGCGGCCCGATGCATCGAACCAGGCTTCCTGCCCGTTCTGGTCAAACCGGTAGACCGCGGCCGATTTGGTCGCCGTGGTGAGCGAGGCATAAAGCAGCACCGGCACCCCGGCCACTTCGCCCGAGGCATTCACCGGCTGGGTATAGGCGGCTTCGAACGCGTCGCCCGCGCTGACTTCGGTCTGGAAGTTGAAGTCAAAGCTCAACGCGCGGGCAAACACCGGGATCAGGCTGTTGGGCATGCCCACGGCCAGCGCCGAGGTGTAGAAACTGTCACCATCCATCGTGCCGTGGACGACGAACGTGCGCGTGGACACTTGCGCTGCGACCCGCGCCGAGGCGAAGGCGCCGCTGGCCGCGCGCCGCACCACTACGCCCGAACTGTCGCCATTCGATGCCTCCAGCCGGGCAAAGGCCAGCTTGTCGCCATCGTGGCGAAACACCAGCACGGCGCGCACCTGGCCATCGGGTTTCAATGCGGGCAGCGCGGCAGTGGTCACCTTTTGCGCGGTATCGGGATCGAGACCCTGGCCGGTCAGCATGCCCGTCAGATCGCCGGCATGGGCCAGAATCAGCGTGTGGCGCACTTCTGCCGGTTCGGCCGGGGTAGCCGATGCGGCGGGCAGGGCCCCGATGCCGCCGGCGCCGGCGCCGGTTCCGGCCGGGCGCATGGCAATCGCGGTAAGCGCACCCAGCGCGAGAATGCCGGCGCCTGCGCCCAGCGCGATCGCGCTGCGCCGCGCGGGGCCCATGCGGCCCAGCGTACCGGGCGATCCGGCCGGCTGCGGCGACCAGGATTGCGCCCAGACGCGCGGATCATACGATGCCACGGTGCCGTCACGCAGGGGATTGGGGCGCGGTGCCGATGTCATGGACATGGATGCTAGCAGCGAATCAGGGTTGCTGCCACGATGAGGGCCAGAAATTTTGGCGCCCGATCAGAAATTTTCGGGCGCCAGAAAAATTGATCGCCTATGGTGTCGGCAGGATTTGCCCAAAACCGAATTTTGCCGCAGACTTCGCCACGAAGATGGCACCCTTGAGGACTTGATCACTTCAACTTGCGCGGCGGAGGGGCCTGGCCTGTGACTTCAATGCGGATCGAATGGCACGCGGCCACCGATGTCGGGGCGGTGCGCCGGATCAACGAAGACAGCTATTTCACCTCGGAAGATATCGGGGTGTGGGCGGTTGCCGATGGCATGGGCGGCATGGCGCGTGGCGATTGGGCCTCGGCGCAAGTGGTCGCGGCGTTGCGCGCGCTGGCGTGGCAGGCCGGGCTGGAGCCGACGATAGAGGCGGTGGTGCAGGCGCTGGTGCATGCCAATGCCGCGATCCTGGCCGAATCCGAAGCGCACGGCGCGCGCATGGGCACCACTGCGGTTGTGCTGGTGGTGCGCGAACCGCGCTTTGGCGTGGCCTGGGTGGGGGATAGCCGCGCCTATCTGTTCCGCCACGGCCAGTTGCACCGGCTGACCCGCGATCACAGCCAGGTGCAGGAAATGGTCGATCACGGCATCATCACCGCGGCCGAAGCGGAAACCCACCGCATGCGCAATGTGCTGACCCGCGCGGTGGGCGTGCTGCCCGAGATGGGCGTGGATACGATTATCGACACGCTGAACGGTGACGATGTCCTGCTGTTGTGCAGCGACGGCCTGCACGGTGTGCTGGGAGAAGCGGAAATGGCCGAGGTGCTGGCGCGCGAGCCGCTGGCCGAGGCGGCGCGGATCATGATCGAACGGTGCCACACGCGCGGCGCGCCCGACAACATCACGCTGGTGACGGTCGCCGCCGAGGAAGTCACGCTGGTGCTTCCCGGCAACGGTTCGGCCCAGGGGTAAGGTGACAAAGTGACAGTGACCCACAACGAAGACCCTGACGACGGCCCCGACGATGGCCCGGACGATGGCCACGACGACGCGACCGTGTTCCGCCCGGCGGGCGAACCGCCGGCTGCCGCACCCCCGCCCCCAACCCCACTGCCGCCACCCCCGCCATCAGGCGATGGCGATGAAGGCGCGACGATTTTCGAGCCCTCGGCCCGGCCCGCCCCCGCCGCGCCGGAATGGTCCGCGCCCCAACAGACTTTTGCCCCGCAAGCAACTGCCGCGCCGTTTCAGCCCAGCGCGCCGGGCAAAGCTGGCCGGATCGAAGTGGGTTCGGTGTTGAACCACATGTTTGAAGTCACGCGCTTCATCGCGCGCGGCGGCATGGGCGAAGTGTTCGAAGGCCGCAACATCATGAGCGACGAAAAAGTCGCCATCAAGGTGATCCTGCCCGCGCTCGCCGCCGATCCCAAAGTCGTCGCGATGTTCCGAAAGGAGGCGCAGGCGCTGCTGAAACTGCAGCATGAGGCGCTGGTGCGCTATGTCGTGCAGGCGCAGGAACCGGTTTTGGGCTGCGAATATATCGTCACCGGGTTCATCGACGGGATGAACCTGTCCGATGGCCTCTCCTCGTTGCAGCCGGGGATCGAGGATCTGGTCGCGCTGACCCGGCGCATCGCTTCGGGCCTGAAATGCGCGCACGATCTTGGCGTTGTCCACCGTGACATTTCGCCCGACAACGTGCTGCTTGAAGGCAAACGGCTCGACCGTGCGCGGGTGATCGATTTCGGCATCGTCAAGGATACCAATCCCGATGCGCACACCATCATCGACGATGGGTTTGCCGGGAAAATGCGCTTTGTCGCGCCCGAACAGCTGGGCGATTTCGATGCCGCGGTGGGCGCCTGGTCGGATGTCTACAGCCTGGGTCTGGTGATTGTCGCGCTGGCGCAGGGCAAACCGGCCGAATTGGGCGGGCTGCCGGGCGAGGCGATGAAAAAACGTCGCAACGGGGTGGATACCAGCGCGGTGCCGGTGCCCTTGCGCGCGGTGATCGATCGCATGCTGGTGGCTGATCCCGCCAAGCGCATGCGATCGATGGATGATGTGCTGGCCGCGCTCGACCGGATGAAGCTGTCCGATACGCGCAAGAAAGGCGCCGGTGCCGCACCGCGCGCGCCCGGTGCGGCACCGGGCGGCGGGGCGTCCGGGGGGGGCGGGCTGCCGCGCCCGGTGCTGATCGGTGGCGGGATCGCGGGCGGTGTGCTGGTGCTGGCGGGCGCGGCCTGGCTGGCGCTGGGCGGCAAGGGTGCGCCGCCCCCGGCAGTGGTGCCGGGCGCTGCGGGCCCCGGTGCTGCTGCGGTCTCGCTGGAAACGGTGCAGGGTGCGGTGCGCGCCGCACTGCCCGGGATTGCCTGTTCGTGGGTTGATGTCAGCGCCAGCGCGGCGGGCGGGGCGTTCAATCTTATCGGCTCGGGCGTGGCCAGTGCGCCCGACAAAGTGGAAAGCGGGCTGTTTGGCGCGGTGCGCAAATCGGGCGCAACCGTGGCCTCATCCGATTTTTCGAAAGTCGCGCCGATCGATGGCGATTTTTGCGCGCTGCTCGATGAATTGCAGAAATATCGCGATAGCGGGCCGCTGCATCTGGCATCGTCCAGCCAGCAGTACGAAATCGGCTATCTGACCAAGGCGCCCGATGCCGGCAAGCTGGGCGCGGAAATCAACGTCGATTTCGATTTCAGCAGCTATCCCGGCGAATTTGCCATTTTCGGGATCGAAAATTCGTCGACGATCACCCCACTGGCACTGTCGCGCGCCGATTTCGTGAAAGCGATCGAGCCTTTGCCGGGCAAGGATCACTATCGGCTCGATCTGAACAACACACGCGAAAAGCCGGGCTGGGCGGGGATCGTGATGGTGTCGGGCAAGGGCGGGTTTACCCCCGACATGCTGAAAAATCTGGCCACTGATCAGGGGCGCACTGCATTTGAACAGGCGGCGCAGGCCAATGGCTGGAAATTCCAGATCGCCTGGTACAAATTCGTCGATCAGGAACCGAATGTGCCGCCGGCCCCGATCAAACCCTGACGCCAAAGCCCTGGGCGTTTCAGGCCCGGAACCGGGCAATCGCGTCCAGCGCCTCGGCCATGGTGCGGTTTGTGGTGCCAAGCGAAATGCTGATATCACCGCCGGTCACGGCGCGGTTGGTCGATGCCAGCAGGCGGGCCATGATCCCGCGCCGCCGCACCGCATCGGCATCGCGCAAGTGCAGGATGATGGATTTCTGCCGCCGATATTGCCACGTGGTGACATCGGCGATGTTGCTCCACGCAATTCTCTGGTCCAGCGCGGCCATGGTGATGCCCTGGGCGTCGATGCGCAGGAACGGGCCAGTGCGGAACAGCTGTTCCATCCCTGCCACTGCACAAAGCCCGAAAAACACGATCGCGACCCAGCCGATGACCGCCCGTTCGGCGCCATCGTCGCTGCTCGATGCGGGAAGCGGGCCGAACACCCCGGCCAGCGCCAGGCCGAGCGCCACAAAGGCCAGCGCGAGCGCTATCAGCCCCGCAATCCGCCAGCGCGATCGCATTGCGACGAAAGCCACGCTATCCCGGGCCGCGCTGCCTTGCCACGCTGCGCTCATGTGGTGTCGGCCGCCGCCTTGTAATGCCGCGCAAATTCCTGGGCAAACGTTTCGACAAAGCCATCACGCCCGGCAAAGGCGCGGGCATAGGCCTGCCACGCGGCGGCATCGCCCGATGCGCGCTGCAGGATTGCGTCGGGGGCAAAATGATCGAGCGTGGCGGCAAAAGTGCCCTGCCAGGCGCCCAGCGCCGCGCGCTGGTGCGCGGTGATCGCGGCGGTGGCGGCGGCCAGCGCATCGCTGGCGCCGGTGCCGGGCAGCGCGAGCAGGCGCGCGAGCACGGCTTCGGGTGCGCCGCCTGCCAGCACCGGGTTGGTCGCGGCGCTGTCGGCGAGTTTGAGATCGCGATGCGCGGCCTGCCGTTCCTGCGCCAGCCCGGCCATCCCGGCCAGCGCCGCGCGCACGATCATGCCCAGCGCGCGCGCCAGCGCCGCATCGTCCAGCGGCACCGATCCGCGCGGCAGGCCCGCCGCATGGAGCAGCACATCGAGCGCGGGTGCCGCGGATTGGGGTGCTGCGGATTGGGGCGCCGCGGATTGGGGCGCCGCGGATTGGGGTGGCGCAGCAAAGGCCGTGGCCGTGGCCTGCACCGGCGCCGGGGATGCGGCCGGCTGACCCCACGAATCAAGATTGAGCCGCGCCGCGCCGGCCACCGGCGCCGCCAGGGGCGCGCCTGCCTCGATCCGCACTGCAATCTGGATATCGCCCAGCGCGATCACGTCGCCGTGGTGCAGCGGCTGGGGCCCCTGCAGCCGCTGGCCATTGACCATGGTGCCAGTGGAACTGTGATCGGCAATCTGCCAGGCGGCGCCATTGCCGGCAATCGTGCAGTGCTTGCGCGAAACGAATGGAATGTTGATCCGCAAGTCCGCGTCTTCACCGCGACCGATGACCAACTGGCCCGATTCGAGCCGGGTCCGGCCCGAGGACTGCACCGCATTGCCGGCGATCTGGCGCACTTCAAGAAAAAGCGGCATTGATACCCCGCATCCGGTCTCACTTGCTTGTTGCATCTCTATGCGGCGGACTGCACCATTGCGCAAGCATCGGGCCGTCCGGTCATGTTCACCAGGGCGGACCATCGGGCGGGCAGGCGAAAGGTGGGGCACGACCATGGCAGGACCCGGCACGGCACCCGGCGCGACCGATCAGACCGGGTATGACCGGGTGCGCTATCCATCGGGGGTCTATGCCCCCAGCGATCCGTCGCGGCTGGCCGCGCTCGCGCGGATTCACGGGCTCGCCGCGCCCGATCCGGCCACGGCGCGCGTGCTGGAAATTGCCGGCGGCGATGGTGCCAATGTGATCGCCATGGCCGCGGCCCTGCCGCGCGCGCAGTTCGCCAGCTTTGACCTGGCCCCCAGCGCCGTCGCAGACGGGCAGGCGCAGGCCGCGGCGGCCGGGTTGACCAATGTGCGCGTGTTTGTGGGCGATGTGATCGAATGCGCCGAAACGCTGACCGGCCCGTTCGACTATATCATCGCGCATGGTCTTTATGCCTGGGTGCCCGAACCGGTGCGCGTGGCGACAATGCGGCTGATCGGGCGGCTGCTGTCGGAACACGGCGTCGGCTTTGTCAGCTATAACGCGCTGCCCGGGTGCTATCTGCGCATGGCGGTGCGCGCGATGCTGCTGCACCATGTGCGGGATGAGGCCGATCCGGCGCGGCGGCTGGCGCTGGCACGCGAATGCCTGGCCGGGTTTTCCATTGCCCGGCCCGGCGACCGCCCCGCGCTGGCCGGCCTGCGCAGTGTGGCAGAGGCCATGCTGAACAAGACCGATGCCGTGCTGTTTCACGATGAACTGGGCGAAAGCTATGCCCCGCAATTGCTGACCGACGTGGTCGATGCGGCGGCCGCGCAGGGCCTGGCCTATCTCAACGATGCCTATCCGCCGATGATCCGCGATGGCCTGCCCGGGCTGCATGTGGCCGAAGCCGATGTGGTCGCCCTTGCGCAGGCCGATGATTTTGCGGTTTCGGTGTTTTTTCACCGCACGCTGCTGGTGCGCGCCGGGCGCAATCCGGCGCGCGGGGTGGTGGCGGCGCATTTTGCCGGGCTATTCGCCACGACCGTGCTGCGCCCCGAACCGACTGCCGAGGCGCCGGGGCGGTTTGTGGCGGGCGAGCAGTCGATCGAAATCGACGATCCGCGGCTGGCCGAAATCCTGACGACAATGGGCAAAGTCGCGCCGTGGCGCCTGCCGATCGACGCGCTGGCCAATTCCGATGACCATTGCAACGCGCTGGTGGAATTGTGCGAACGCGATCTGGTGGTGTTTCACGCCGCGCAATTGCCCGCGGTTTCGGCGCCCGGGCCATACCCGCGCACCAGCGCGCTGATGCGCGCGCAACTGGCGCAAGGGTTGGCGGTGGCCCATTCGCTGGATTTGCGCGTGGTCGGGCTGGATGATCCCGGGGTGCGGCATTTCATCGGCCTGCTCGATGGCACGCGCGATCGCGCTGCGCTGGACCGCGATTGGATGGCCTGTGCCTGGGCCGAAACGATTTCCACCACCGATGCGCTGGACCGGATGGCGCGTGCGGGAATGCTGGTGGCCTGATCGTTTTGCAAAAGCCCCGATTTGCGTCAGGAACCGTGCCAATTGTGAACGCGGGGTTCAGGAATCATTTGCCCTTCGCCGGCAGGAGATTTATCCTGTAAGGCAATAATTCGGCAGGCGGGGCCTTGCCGTGATGCGATTGCAACAGGCCGCAAGCTTGGCCCAACTTTTCGGTTCAGCCGCAGTTTAAAGGGATTTGCTGCCATGACCACGCGGATCATCCTCCTTGCATCGGCGCTGATCGTGCCGGGAGTGGCGCTGGCTGCCCCGCCGGCGCAGGTTTCCAGCGAACAGCTGGTCTGCGATCTGACCGGCGATTGCGGCAGCGATGCCACCGCCCCGACGCAGGACAAGCCCGAAACGCGCGGGTTCAGCATCGTGCGCGCTGGCGCCGCCCCTGCCGCGGCCGCGGCTGCTGCCCCCGCGATGCGCCCCGAACGGCGCCAGACCGCGCATGTGGTGGCCAGCGGCGCCGCCCCGATGCAGCCGGCGCGCCTGCGCGCACCCACAGGCCAGGTCGGCCATGCCAATCTGGCAATCGCGTTCCTTTCAGGATCGGCGACGCTGACCGATGCGGGCAAAGCCACCGCAGACCAGTTTGCCACCGCGCTGAAGGCCCCGGCGATGTCGGGCAAGCGGTTCATGATCGGCGGCCACACCAGCGCGGTGGGATCGCGCGCCTATAACCAGGATCTGTCGGAACGCCGTGCGCAGGCGGTGGTGGATTACCTGGTGTCGCAGGGCGCCAGCCGCGCGCAGTTCGATGCAAAGGGGTTTGGCTTTGATCAGCCGATGCCCGGCACCACCGCCGCATCGCCGAACAATCGCCGGGTCGAGGTTGTCGCGCTTCCCTGATGCCTGTGGCCTGATGCCTGTGGCCTGATGCTTGTGGCCTGATTGTTTGCGCCCTGATCGCCTTCAGGGTGGCAGGGCGCAGGAACCCCGCGCCCTATCCGCCGACCATCCTGTCCGCCGACCATCCTATCCGCCGACCATAACTGTCAAACAGCCCAGCATGATCATCCCGCCGTGCACCGTCGGGTCCATGATCCGCGCCTGCGGCAGGCCCCCGGTCAATACTGTGGCGCTGCCCATGGCGATGGTATCGGGCGGGCCGACGCAGGTGCACATATCGGTCGCGCGCGCGGCGGGCAGGCCGCCGATCAGCACGGTGGGCTGGCCCGGCGCGGTGATCGGGCCGCCGACATGGGGAACCACCCCGGTGACCATCGGGCAGATGTGCATGTCGGTAAGGCGCGAAGCTGGGGGCATGACGGCAGTCTCCGCAACGGCATCTAGCAGATTCGTCATTTCGGTGCGAAAAAATAGTGGAGCAAGCGGCATAACCCTGTAATTTGACCTGGGCTATCGGGCCGCGCATTGATGACGAACCCATGCGGTGATGAGGCCTGCCCGCCGGCAGGAACCCATCTGCAGACAGTGGGGCGCCATTCGGACATTTCGAGTGTTACGGGTCTGGTTCCGCAGGGGATCAGCCAGGGAGCAGTCGTAGACTGTTGCCAGCATTTTTCGGGCCGTGGATTTTTTCGAGCCTAGACTGTTTCGAGGAGGCGCTGTGCTGCTTGACGACGATATCCGCCGTGCGATTCTCGAACCGATCGATGGTTCGGTGGGTGTCGACGGGCGCGAGGACGAGGGCGAGGCCGGCGATCTGCTGCGCGAACTGCGTTCGCAGCGCAAGGCGCTGGTCCGGCTGGAACAGTCCGCCGCGATGTCCGATGATGAAATATCCATTCCCGAAGGCGGGTGGGATTGGGAACGGATCGGCGAAACCGCGATCGATTACCTGACCCGCTGCGGCAAGGATCTGGAGGCGATGGCCATCCTGATCGAAGCCGCCGCGCGCAGCGACGGTCTGGACGATCTGGCCGCCGCGTTCGATCTGCTGGCCGATCTGGTCGAAGCGTTCTGGGACGAAGGGATCTATCCCCCCGAAGATGAAGATGATGGCGCGGCCGCGCGGTTCCAGCCGCTGTCGGGGCTCAGCGGTGGCAGCCAGGACAAGGAAGGCGCGCTGATCGGCCCGTTGCGGCGGCTGCGCATCACGCAGAGCGGGCTGCGCCTGCTCGACAAAGTGCGGTCCGAAGTGCTGATGCAGGCATCGCAATCGCTGACCGACAGCGCACGCAGCGCCAAGATGGAAGAGGCCGAAGCCCTGCTGGAGGCCACCCGCGCCGCGGCACGGCAGACGCCGGCATCGGTGCTGGTTGCCGCAGCGGCCACCGCCGCGCGGATGGATGCCGCCTGGCGCCGTGCAATTGCGTCCATTTCCGAACGGACCAGGCCGCGGTATCCTTCGGCATCGCGGCTCAACGATGATCTGCGCCTGATGTCGGAATGGCTGGCCGGCATGGCGCCGGCGGCGGCGGCAGTGAGTGATGATATCGGCGATCCGGTCGATTCGCCGGCCGGTGAAGGCGCGGTTGCCGGTGGTGGGGCGGCGCAGGGCGGCTTTGTTGCCGGGCGCATCACCCGGCGCGAAGATGCGCTGAAGGCGATCGGCGCGGCGGCCGATTTTTTTCTGGTGTTCGAGCCGTTGTCGCCGCTGGGTGCCACGTTGCGCGAAGTTGACCGTCGCGCTAGGATGTCGATGGATGACCTTTTGATGGAGTTAATTCCCGACGAGTCTTCGCGGCGGGAGTTTTACTGGAGGTCGGGTATCCGGCCTCCCGAAAATGCCGAACAATCGGATTACTGATCGCAGTTCCTGTTTTCGACGCGTACTTTTGCGTTTCGGACTGTTTGCCGGAGAGGAATTTCACCATGTCGGATTCTGTGCATGACAAGCTCAAGCGGGTTCGCAAGCCGCGGGTGCATATCACGTATGACGTCGAAACCGAAGGCGCGCAGGTCGTCAAGGAACTGCCGTTCGTCGTTGGCGTCATGGGCGATTTTTCGGGCGATAGCGAAGTCGCCAAGAAATCGCTCAAAGAGCGCAAATTTGTCGACCTTAAAAAGGACAAGTTTGACCAGGTCATGTCGCGCGTCGAACCCGGCGTGAAGATGAAAGTCGATAACACCATCGAAAAGAACGGCAAGGAATTCGAGGTCAAGCTCAAATTCCGCTCGATGGAAGATTTCGAGCCCGAAAAGGTGGTTGAACAAGTTGAACCGCTGCGCAAGCTGATGGAAACCCGCAACCGCCTGCGCGATCTGATGGCCAAGGCCGACGGGTCGGAACAGCTGGAAAGCCTGCTGGAAAAGATTCTGGCAGACCAGGAAACGCTCGGAACGCTGCAACAGCAGCTTGGTATCAGCGACAAGCCCCAGTCGGAGTAAGATGATGTCAGGACAAGAAACCCAGGCAGCCGGCGGCGCCCAGACCACCACCACCGACGCACCGGTCAGCCTGCTCGACGCCGCGATCAGCGTGACCAAGCAGACCGAGCCTTCGCGGGTTGAGGAACTGATGCGCACGCTGGCCGAAGAAGCCACCAGCGGCACGGTGCAGTTCAACAAGAACCTGACCGTGACGTTGCGCGATGCGATTGCCAAGATTGACGCCCAGATTTCCGAACAGCTTGCCGTGATCATGCACAATGACCGCTTCAAGCAGCTCGAAGGATCGTGGCGCGGCCTGCATTATCTGGTGAAAAACAGTGAAATCGGCGAAACGCTGAAAGTCCAGATGCTGAACGTGACCAAGAAAGAGGTTGCCAACGATCTGGCCAAGGCAGTCGATTTCGACCAGAGCCAGCTTTACAAGAAAGTCTATGAAGACCAGTTCGGTACCGCCGGCGGCATGCCGTTTGGCGCGCTGGTCGGGGATTATTATTTCTCGAAAAGTGCCGACGATATCGAACTGCTGCAGAACCTGTCGAACGTCGCGGCGGCGGGGTTCACCCCGTTCGTTTCGGCCGCCGATCCCAAACTGTTCGGCATGGACAGCTTCAGCGAACTGTCCAACCCGATGGACCTGAAGCAGCAGTTCGAAACTGCCGACTACATCAAATGGAACAGCTTTCGCCAGACCGAGGATTCGCGCTTCGTCACGCTGACGATGCCGCGCGTGCTGGCGCGGGTGCCTTATGGCAAGGACACCAAGCCGGTTGAAGCGTTCGCCTATGAAGAAGCACCGTTCGATGACAACGGTGCGCCCAAGGCGATGGATCACGACGATTATTGCTGGATGAACGCGGCCTATACGCTGGCCGGGCGGATGACGTCTGCCTTTGCCGAATATGGCTGGTGCACGGCGATCCGCGGTGCCGAAGGCGGCGGGATGGTTTCCAACCTGCCGACGCATGTCTTTTCGTCGGATGACGGCGATCTGGATGCCAAGTGCCCGACCGAAATCGGCATCACCGACCGGCGCGAAAAAGAACTGTCGGACATGGGTTTCCTGCCGCTGTGCCATTACAAAAACACCGATTATTCGGTGTTTTTCGGTGCGCAGACCACGCAGAAGCCGAAAAAGTATGACCGTCCCGAAGCGACCGCCAATGCCGCAATTTCGGCGCGCCTGCCCTATATGATGGCGACCAGCCGCTTTGCGCACTATCTGAAAGTGATGGCGCGCGACAAGATCGGTTCGTTCATGGAAGCGAGCGATTGCGAAACCTGGCTGAACCGCTGGATCCAGAACTATGTCGACGCCACCGAAGGCGCCGGGCAAGAGGCGCGCGCCAAGCGCCCCTTGCGCGAAGCCCGCGTCGAAGTGCGCGAAGTTGCCGGCGCGCCGGGGTCCTATTCGGCCGTGGCGCATCTGCGGCCCTGGCTGCAGTTCGAGGAACTGACGACTTCGATGCGGCTGGTTGCGCGCATTCCGACCAACGCGGGTTGACCGGCTGAACGCGCGGACGGGGCGTGCAGTCGATGCCTGAAACGGCCCCGTACCACGCGGATGATGAAACCGCCGGGATTGCCGATGCAATCCCGGCGGATTTCGCCTGCGCGGCGGACGATCCGGCGCCGGTTGGCGCGCCGGACACGTCCCCTGATCTGGCCCCAGATTTGGCCCCCGATCTGGCCACCGATCCCGATCTGGCCGAACACCTGGCCCGGATTCATGCGCGGGCCAGCCGGCTGATTGCGGAAATCGACCGGGTGCTGGCGCGCACGCTCGATGCGATCCTGCACCATCCGGCGTTTCAGGCGATGGAATCGCGCTGGCGCGGCCTTTTCTGGCTGGTGGCATCCACCGATGATCCGATGGTCAAAGTGCGCGTGCTCGATGTGCGCTGGAGCGAGATTGCGCGCGATTTCGAACGCGCGCTCGATTTTGACCAGTCGGCGCTGTTCGAACTGGTCTACAATCGCGAATTCGGCATGCCCGGCGGCGAACCCTATGGCCTGATGGTGATTGACCATGCCGTGTCGCACAGGGTGAACAAGACCACGCGCACCGACGATGTGGCCGTGCTGGAGGGGCTGGCCGATGTTGCCGCCGCGGCGTTCTGCCCGTTTGTCCTGGGCGCCGATCCGACCATTCTGGGGCTCGACAGCTTTGCCGAGGTCGATCTGCGGCAGGATCTGGATGCCGCGCTGGGCGATACCGGCTTTGCGCGCTGGAATCGCATGCGCGCCCGCCCCGACAGCCGTTTTCTGGGCGCGGTGCTGCCGCGCCTGCTGGGGCGCACGCTGCATCGCGGGCGCGATCATCCCCGGCTGGGCTTTGTCTATGACGAACGTGCCGGCTCGCCCGATGATCTGCTGTGGCTCAACGGGGCGTTCGGCGTGGGCCACGTGACCGCGCGCGCGATGAGCCGCCACCGCTGGCCCGCGGCCATCCGCGGCACCGTGCCGCGCGGCGAAGGCGGGGTGATCGATGGCCCGGTGCGCCAGTTCCTGCCCAGTGACTGCGCCGGGCTGGTGGCGCGCTTTGCCACCGAAAACGCGCTGTCGGAAGACCAGGAGGTCGTGCTGAACGATGCGGGCATGATCGTGATCCGCCAGATGCATCTGACCGGCATGGCGGCGCTGCTCAACCTGCCTTCGCTGCACAAGCCGCCAGCATATTCCACCGATGCCGCGCGGATGAATGCCAAGATGGGCGCGATGCTCAACTATATTCTGTGCGTGGCGCGGTTTGCTCATTATATCAAGGTGATGGCCCGCGATTGGGTAGGCAAATACCAGACCGCGGATCAGTGCGAGTCCCTCTTGCAGCGCTGGCTGAACACCTATGTCACGGGCAATGAGGATGCCTCGCCCGAAATGCGGCTGCGCTATCCCTTGCGCCAGGGGCTTGTGACCGTGTCCGAATTGCCCGACAAGCCGGGCAGCTTTGGCTGCGAAGTGTTGATCCGCCCGCATTACCAGCTGGACCAGGTGGCCTCGGAATTCCGCCTGACCACGGTGCTTGCCGCCGGACAGGGGGCCTGACGCGTGAGTACGATCATCCATTCGCTGCTCGATCGCCTGATCGACACCGCGCCCGAAGAAACGATCGAACCGATCGAGGACGACGAGGCCGCACTGGCGCGCTACAAGATCAGCCTGCGGCGCGATCTGGAAATGCTGCTGAATGCCAAACGCCCCGATCTGACCGGGCTGGACCGCCATCCCGATCTGGAAACCACAGTGGCCGGATTTGGCCTGCGCGATATCAGCACAGAGGATTTTTCGGCCACCGGCGCGCGTGACCGGGTGCGGCGCATGGTCGCCCAGGCGATCCGCCAGCACGAAACGCGCCTGACCCGGATCGAGGTGGAAATCGATGACCGCCTGACGGCAAACGGGGTGCGGCTGCGGGTTTCGGCGCAGCTCACGCTCAGCCGCGCGCGCGACGATGTGGTCTATGAAGCGCTGGTGCGGCCGGGCGACCGCACCATCAGTGTGCAGATCGGCGACTGACGGCCATGATCGACGATCTGATCGAATATTATCAGCGCGAGCTGGCATTTTTGCGCAACAATGCCGGCGCCTTTGCCGATGCGCACCCGAAGATCGCTTCGCGCCTGCGGGTCACGCGCGAATCGCTGGAGGATCCGCATGTCGGTCGGCTGATCGAGGCGGTGGCGTTTCTCAATGCGCGGCTGCGGCACAAGATCGACGATGATTATTCCGAACTGTCCGATGCGCTGCTGCAAACGCTCTATCCCCACCTGCTGCAGCCGCTGCCTTCGCTGATGATCGCGCGGATCGAAACCGCGCCCGATCTGGAAAAATCGACGCTCGTTCCCGCCGGCACCGCGTTTTCGACCGAGCTGGTGGATGGTGAAGCCTGCCGCTATCGCCTGTGCCACGATGTCATGCTGCAGCCGCTGCGGATTGCCGGGGCATCGATGTCGGGCCCGCCGTTCGATGCGCCGGCGGTGGGGATCAACGGCGCGCGCGGGGTGCTGCGGCTGACGCTGGAAACCACGCGCCCCGAAATCGCGATTGCCTCGCTCGATCTGTCGCGGCTGCGCCTGTTCATCCGCGCCGATGTGCGCCGCGCGCAGATCCTGCTGGAACACCTGGGGGTGAACCTGCTGGGCGTGGCCGTGGCCGAGGGCACGGCCGATCCGCGCGCGGTGCTGCTCGATCCGTCGGCGGTGCGGCTGATGGGCCTGGAAGAAGATGATCTGCTGCTGCCGCCCGAGGCCGCCACGCGCCAGCCTTATGCGCTGCTTCAGGAACATTTTGCCTATCCGCAAAAACACTTGTTCTTCGAAATTGCGGGGATCGACCGCCGCACGCTCGACCTGGCGGGAACGCGGATCGATCTGTTCCTGTTTTTCGACCAGCTTTCGCCCGAACTCGAACGCATGGTGCGGCCCGACGATTTCGACATGCACGCCGCGGCCGCGCTCAATCTGTTTGAAATCGATGCCGAACCGATCAATCTCGACCATTCGGCGCTCGAATACCGGGTGATCCCCAATGCCCAGCGCGAAGACGTGATCGAGGTCCAGGCGATCCGCGAAGTCGTGCTGCAGACCGGATCGGGCGAACGGATTGTTGCGCCCTCGCTCTATTCGCTCGATCGCGGGGCGCAGGGGCTGGGCACGGTCTTTCACGCGCTGTCGCGCCGCGCCAGTTTCAGCCCTGGCGGCGGGGATGACCTGTTCATCGCGATTGCCGATCTGAAAGGCGAATTGCTGGGCGATGAGGATACCGTGGTGCGCACCCGCATCCTTGCCAACAACCGCGATCTGCCGATGCGCCTGCCGTTTGGCGGGGGGCGCCCGCACCTGACGCTGACCGGATCGATCAACGGCGTGGCCGGGCTGTCGGCGCTGACCAAGCCGACACCAACGCGTCGCCCGGGCCGCCGCCGTGCCGCGAACTGGAAACTGGTGGGGCAATTGTCGCTCAATTATCTCAGCATGGTCGGCGGCGCGTCGGGCGCGCGCGCGCTGCGCGAGATTCTGGCGCTGTATGATACGGTGGAAACGCTGGAAAGCGCGCATCTGCGCGACCGGCTGGTGGGCATAACCGCAGAGCCGGGGGTGGCACGGGTGCGGCTGCGCGGGCATGCGGCGCTGGCCTCCGGCGTGGATGTCACGCTGGAAATCGATGACGAGCGCCTGTCGGGTTCGGGCAGTTTCCTGCTGTGCGCGGTGATCGAGCGGTTTCTGGCGACAGCGTGCGCGCTCAACAGCTTTGTCCGCGTGAGCGCGCGGTTGCAGCGCGAAACCGTGCCGTGGAAAACCTGGGCACCGCGCATGGGCACGCGGCCGCTGGTGTGATGGCAGGTCCGCCGCCCCTGATCGCAGCCCTGGTATCGCCGGGCCGGCTGGCCAAACGGCTGGCGGGCGCCACGCTGGCACAGGCGGCGCGGATGGTGGAGCAATTGGCCTGGCGCGCCGGCCGCCGCGGCGAAGTGGGGCACGATATGGTGCCCGGCGAAGAACCGATCCGCTTTGCCGCCTCGGAACGCATGCATCTGGTGGCCAGCGATCTGGCCGAGGCCGTGATCGGCGCTGCACCCGGCACGGGGCAAGTGCGGCTGGTGGCCAATGTGCTGGGCCTGGCCGGGGCGACCCCGGCGCTGCCGCCCGGATACAGCGAGCTGCAATTGCAGCGGCGACGCGCGCGCGACCAGTCGTTCAGCCATTTTCTCAACATGTTCGACCATCGCGCGCTGTCGTTCTTTTATCGCATCACGCGCAAATACCGCTGGCCGCTGCTGGCCGAACGCGCCGGTTTTCAGGGCCTGGGGGCGGATGTGGCCACGGGCAGCGGTGATCCCGGGCATGGTACTGCAGGCCATGGTATCGCAGGGAATGGTATCGCAGGATTGGCCGGATCGGGCGATCCGGTGCGCGACATGCTGGTGGCGATGGCCGGGCTGGCGGTGCCGGGCGCGCGCGAACGGCTGGGCATCGAAGATGCGCTGCTGGTGCCGCAGGCGGCAAACCTGGCCAATCATCGCCGCAGCGCGCGCGCGGTCGAATCGACCTTGCGCGCGCTCACCGGCTATCCGCTGCGCGTGATCGAAGGCTGGCCGGTGTGGATGGCGGTGCCCGCCGGCGAACAGAGCCGGCTGGGGCTGCGCCATGCCAGCCTGGGCGATGCGCCGCAGACATCGGGGGTGGCGATGTCGGGCCCCGGGACCTTTGGATCAGGCGGCGGCGGCGCGGTGATGATCGGTAGCGCGGTGCTCGATGTGCAGCATCATTATGTGATCGAGATCGGCCCGCTGGGTTATGATGCGCTCTATCGCTTTTGCGCCAGCCCGCAGGCGCGCGAAACGATCACCCGCATAACCATGCTGGCCGCCGGGATCGAACAACGCCCGATCCTGCGGCTGCTGGTGGCGGTGGCGGATATCCCGCCGTTGCAACTGGGCGGCGCGGGTGATGCGAAGGCCGATGGGAGGGCCGATGGGAAAGGGGGTGGCGCAATGCTCGGGCGCACCACCTGGATGGGCCGGCCCGAAACCGAAGACGGGCTGGCGCGCGATTGCACCATAGCGGTTTCGATCAGGGCGCTGGTGTGAACGAATCGATTGAGGCCAGCGACCGAGCGGCCTATGCTCTGTCTGGAAAACAAGGTCGCGAGTTTCTGATCGGTACGCAGGCGCGCCAGAACGCCCCCGATATACTTGTTCGTATTCAGCCGCATATACCGAAAACCGGCTGAATTTCACGACATTCGGAAATTTGGGGGCCCCCTTGCAGATTAATCTCAAGAACCTGATCGCCAGGCTGGACGAAACCACCCGGTCGCTGCTTGAATCTGCGGCGGGGCTCGCGCTGTCGCGAACCAATTACGATATCGAGGTTGAACACTGGCTGCTGAAGCTGATTGACCGGCCTTCGTCGGACATCGCGCTGATTCTGGGCAATTTCGGCGTTGACAGCGGGCGGCTCGGTCAGGATCTGATCCGCCAGATCGATGGTTTCAAAACCGGCAACGGCCGCGCCCCGGCGATCGCGCCCAATGTGGTGAAGCTGCTGCGCGAAGCCTGGCTGGTCGCCTCGCTGGAATATGGCGCGGGCGAAGTGCGTTCGGGCCACCTGCTGATCGCGCTGTTGACCGGTGACGAACTGTCGCGCGTGGCGCGGGATGCCAGTTCGCAATTCGCCAAAATCCCGGTCGAGGCGCTGCGCAATTCGCTGGCGCAGTTGACCACCGGGTCGGAAGAGGCCGGCTCTGCCGCGGCCGAAACGGGCGCCAGCGGCGGTGCGCCGGGCGCTGGCGGTGATGGCGCCAGCCCGGCAGGGGCCGCGGCGGTTGCGGCCGGTGGCGCGCTGGCCAAGTTCACCATCGATCTGACGCAGCAGGCGCGCAACGGCAAGATCGACCCGATCTATGGCCGCGATCCGGAAATCCGCCAGATTGTCGATATCCTGACGCGGCGGCGGCAGAACAACCCGATCCTGACCGGCGAAGCGGGCGTGGGCAAAACCGCGGTGGTCGAAGGTTTTGCCTTGCGCATCGTGCAGGGCGATGTGCCCGAATCCTTGCGCAACATCCGCCTGCTCTCGCTCGATCTGGGGTTGTTGCAGGCCGGGGCGGGGATCAAGGGCGAATTCGAAAACCGGCTGAAATCGGTGATCGAGGAAGTGAAGAAATCGCCCACGCCGATCATCATGTTCATCGATGAGGCGCACACCCTGATCGGGGCGGGCGGCGCCGAAGGCCAGAACGATGCCGCCAATCTGCTGAAACCGGCACTGGCGCGTGGCGAAATGCGCACGATCGCGGCAACGACCTGGGCCGAATACAAGAAATATTTCGAAAAGGACCCGGCGCTGACTCGCCGGTTCCAGGTGGTAAAAGTGGAGGAACCGGCAGAAACCCTGGCCGTGGCGATGCTGCGCGGGCTGGTGCCGGTGCTGGAAAAGCACCACGATGTGCGCATTCTGGGTGAGGCGCTGGAGGCAGCGGCCGGTCTGTCGCATCGCTATATCGCCGGGCGCCAGTTGCCCGACAAGGCGATTTCGCTGCTCGATACGGCCTGTGCGCGGGTCAACATCAGCCAGGTCGCGACCCCGTCTGCGGTCGAAGATCTCGATCGCCGGCTGGGGCTGCTCGATTCCGAAGTCGCGATGCTGGAACGCGAAGCGCGCGGCGGGGCCGATGTGGCCGGCGCACTGGCCGAAAAGGCCGAAGTGCGCGCCGGGCTGGAGGCTGACAAGGCCGCGCAGACCGAACGCTGGCAAACCGAGCTGGCCGCGGTGCAAAAGGTAAAGGCCGCGCGCGACGTGGTTGAAAAGCACGAAGGCGATGATGCCGCCAAAGCGGCCGCGATCACGACGCTGCGCGATGCCCAGGCCGAACTTGCCGTGATTCAGGGCGAAACGCCGATGATCTACGACGTGGTCGATCGCAATGTCGTGGCCGAAGTGCTGGCGGGATGGACCGGCGTGCCGGTGGGCCGCATGGTCAGTGATGAAATCCGGTCGGTGCTGAGCGTTGCCGAACAACTGGGCGGGCGGATCAAGGGGCAGGACTATGCGCTCGACGTGATTGCGCAGACGGTGCGCACCGCGCGTGCGGGCCTGGCCGACCCGCGCAAACCGCTGGGCATTTTCCTGTTCTGCGGCACGTCGGGCGTGGGCAAGACCGAAACCGCGCTGGCGCTGGCTGATCTGCTTTATGGTGGCGAACAGAACCTGACGACCATCAACATGAGCGAATTCAAGGAAGAACACAAAGTGTCGACGCTGGTCGGCGCGGCGCCGGGCTATGTCGGCTATGGCGAAGGCGGCGTGCTGACCGAGGCGGTGCGGCGCAAACCCTATTCGGTGATCCTGCTCGACGAGATGGAAAAGGCCCATCCCGGGGTGCAGGACGTGTTCTACCAGGTGTTCGACAAAGGCATGCTGAAGGACGGGCAGGGCCGCGACATCGATTTCAAGAACACGCTGATCATCATGACCTCGAACGCCGGCACCGACACGATCGAGGCGCTGTGTCGCAATGCCGAAATTTTGCCCGAACCCGACGAGTTGGCCAAGGAATTGCGTCCATCGCTGCTTGAATATTTCAAGCCGGCATTTCTGGGCCGCGTGGTCACCGTTCCCTATTTCCCGCTGCGCCCCGAAATTCTGCGGGAAATCGTGGTTATCAACCTGGAACGCATTCGCAAGCGTGTGGTTGGCAACTATGGCGCGCGCTTCGAATGGGACGAAACCCTGCTTGACCGTCTTGTGGCGCGGTGTACTGAAGTGGAAAGCGGGGCGCGCAATATTGAAAATATCCTGAAGCGGGGTCTGCTCGCCGACCTTGCCGGACAACTGCTTGAAATGCGGGCCGACGGGCAGGATGTCACGCTTGTCCGCGTTACCGCGGGAGAAGAAGCCGACTACGAGTTCGAAATCGCCTGACCAGGGTTGCGGCCCGTGTTTTCAGGCGATTTCAGGTAACGCCACTCATTTCAGACTTCATGCGTGCCCCGTGGACAAGACCAGACTGCGGAGCCCCATCCGAGGGAGGTGCAAATGTCTATTTTCATCAAGTTCGACAAGATCAAGGGCAGTTCGACCGACTCCAAGTTCAAGGAAGAAGTCGAAGCGATGAGCTTTCAGTGGGGCGCCGGCATCGGCGTGAGCGGCGCGCACGGCGGTGACCGCACCACCAGCCAGGCCAGCGTTTCGGAAATCGCCATTACCAAGCAGACCGACAAGTCCAGCGAACTGCTGTTCAAGTCGCTGCTCAAGGGTGAAGACGTGGGCAAGGCCGTGATTTCGTTCGTTGCAGCGAGCAAGGGTGAATCGGTCGCTTATGCCACGCTGACTCTCGAAGAAGTGATCATTTCGGGCTTCAGCATGACTTCGGGTGGCGACATGCCGAGCGAATCGGTTTCGTTGAACTTCACCAAGTTCGACTGGAGCTTCACCGGCCGCGATGCCAAGGGCACCGGCAGCCCGACGCACCTCATCTATGACCTGATGCAAAACAAGGTCGGCTAATCGATTGCGCGTGCAACCGGCGCCTGCTGGCGACCGGTTGTACACGCACCGCCGTGTTCGGCCCCGCCCGGGATACACGTCCAGGGCATTCCGCCCAGTCCGGTCAGGCGCCTATTTGCACCGGCTCGCAGGTCAAGGCCAGAAGGCCAGGTAAGACATCATGCCCAACGACCATTTCCTCAACCTTGCCGCGCTCGCCGGTGAACAAGTGGAGGACTATGCGCTGTTGAGCTTTCGCGGCCGGGAAGCGATTTCCGAACCGTTCGACTACACGATCGAGGTGATCACCGACAAGAATCCGGTGCTGACCGACTGGATCGGCAAGACCGCCGAATTCAACATGACTGCGGGATCTGGCGTGACCCGCGCGTTTGCCGGGCGCATCTATGGCGTTTACGGGTCGATGCTTCAGGATCGGCTGCGGATCGAGGTGCATATCGGCCCGGCCTATCTGGCGCTGTCTTATGCGCGGGCGACCCATTTCATCCAGGATCAGACCAGCCTCGCGATTTTCGAGGCGATGACCGCCGACATTCCCGGCTTTGTCAAAAGCGTCAATGTGTCGCCTGCGCCAAAACCACGCGGCTATGCCGTGCGCTATGACGAAAGCGAGCTTGATTTCCTGGCGCGGCTGCTGGCGCAGGACGGCATCTATTATTTCTTTGTCTATGATCGCGAAGGCGGCGGAACTTATCGCCACCGCATGATCGTCAGCAACAAGACCGCCGATTACATCGACATCGCGGCAAACCCCGTGCCCTACAAATCGCAATCGCCGCTGAACACGATCGTTTCGATCGAACGCCATGTGCGCGCCGGGGCGCGATCGCACAAGCACATGTCGGTCAATCCCAACAAGCTGGACACGCCGTTCGTCAAATCCGGGCCTTCCGCGTTGACCTGGGGGACGGTCTATCCGCACGATGACGAAACCATCGGGTTCGAAGCCTTTGCCGAAGGCGATCTGGGCGATCGGCAGACCGCATCGGACCAGAACCTGGCGCAAACATCGGCGATATGGACCGGCACATCGGGCGAGCACACGCTGCTGGCCGGCGGGCGGCTGGAAATTTCCGATGCCGAACCCACCGTTGCGGGCAAACTGGTGCTGACCAGCGTAACCCACATGGCCTATGACCCGTGGATGCTGCAATCGGCCGATGCCGCGCGCTATTCCAATTCGTTCACCGCGATCGAGGCGACGCAGATCTGGCGCCCGCGCGTGGGCGAACCGCACCGGATCGCGCCCGGGCCGGTGGTCGGGCTGATCGACGACGATGGCGCCACGGCGGTGGGCAAGCCCAAGATCGACAACCAGTCGCGCGTGCCGGTAAGAATGCTGGGCGCGCGCGAATACGACAAGCCGGAGCTGCCCAAATTCGTGTGGCTGCCGGTGCAGCAGCAATGGGCGCATGGCACCCATGGGGCGCAGTTCTTTCCGCGCATCGGCACGCGGGTGATTGTCGATTTTCTGTATGGCAATCCCGATCTGCCGTTCGTTTCGGGCACGGTCTATACCCCGTCGCAGCCTTATCCGTTCGATCCTGTGTCCACGCCGACCCAATCGGGCTGGCGCTCGATCACCGAAGGCAACGGATCGATCAAGCAGGAATTCCGGTTCGAGGACAAGGACGGGTCGGAAGAGATATACATGCACACCGGGCGCGATTACCGGCGCGAAATCGATGAAGACGAACTCGCCACGATCAAGCGCGACCAGACTTCGACTGTCGAGCGTGACCAGACGCTGACGGTAAAGGGCAACCAGAAGGCGACGATCGAAAAAGACCAGTCCGAAACGGTGCAGGGCAAAGTGAAAGTCGATATCTCGCAGACCCGGACCGTGACTGTCAGCCAGAAAAGCAAGCTGGAATCGCAGCAGGAAATCGAGCTGGTGGTGGGGCCGTGCAGCATCAAGCTGACGATGAGCGGGATCGAAATCAAGGCGCCGCAGATCAAGATCAGCGCTGATGCCACGCTCGACATGAAGGCCGGCGGCATGGGAACGCTGAAGGCCCCGATGCTGCAGATCAATGCCGACGGCATGGCCATCCTGAAGGGTGGCATGGTCATGATCAACTAGCGCGCGGGCCATGGCCGGAAAACCCCTGATCGCCCTGCGTTTCCAGCGCACGGAGCTTGAGGCCAAGGCAGAGCTGTCTGGCCCGGGGCGCGCAATTCTGGCGGCCAATCCGCACCCGGGCACGCTGATCACGGCGCTGCGCGAGGCGGAACTGGCGCGCGATGCGGTTCATGCGCTGGCGCTGATGCTGCCGCATCGCCAGGTGGTATGGTGGGGGTGCCTGGCGGCGCGCTTGCTGCCCGATCTCGATCGGCGCCCGGCCGATCTGGCGGCGGTTTCTGCTGCGGAAAGCTGGGTGCAAAATCCGCAAGGTGGCGAAGCCGAACGTGCGGGCGAAGCCGCCGCGCAGGCCGATCTGGAGCATGCCCCGGCCTGGGTGGCGACTGCTGCGGCATGGTCCGGCCCTTCGCTGGCGCCGCGCGGGCAGGCCCAGGTTCCGCCCGCGCCCTATCTGGCGGGGTTGGCCACGCGCACCGCGCTGATCCTGCTGCAGACCGATCCCGCGCTGGCGGGCCGGGTCGGCTATGGTGACTGGCTTGCGATCGGCGCAGCGCTGATGCACGGCGATACCGGCTCGATCGCGCAGGGCACTGTGCGCCAGCGGCTGGCCGGGGGCTGACCGATGTGGACGCTGCTGCTATCGCGTTTGTCCGATCCGCCGGGGGTCTATTTCGACCGTCGGCAGTTTGACGGCGGCGAAATCCGCATCGGGCGCAGTGCCAAGACCTGCGACATCGTGCTGCCCAACGATGACGGGCTGATTTCGCGCACCCATTGCACGATTTCGGCGGTCGGTTTCGATTTGTTCGTGACTGACAACAGCACCAACGGCGTGGCGCTCAACGATCCGGCGGCGCGCATCCTGCCGCGCCAGCCGGTGCCGCTGCGCGTGCGCGACCGGCTGATCGTCCATGCCTTTGTGATCACCGTGGTGACCGCGGCCGAAGGCGCGAGCGCGGGCCTGTCGATCACCGGATCGGCCGGGCCCGACATTCCCGCCACCGGCGCCAGCGCGCAGGACGATGTGTGGGGCAGCGGCGCGCCGGACCCGTTCTGGTCGGCCGCAGGCGGCATGGGTGGTGGCGCGGGCAGCGCCGGGATGGGTGGCGGCTTTGATGGCGGCGGCTTTGATGGCGGCGGGTTCGGATCGGGCGGGTTCGGATCGGGTGGGGGCTTTGGCAGCGGATCGGACGACAGCCTGGTCCATGATTTCCTCACCGGGGGCAATGCGTTCTTCGATCAGCCGGGCCATGCGCAGGATGCCGGGGCACAGGCCGGGCATCACCCTGCCGATTTCGGCTTTGCCGATGGTCTGGGTGAAGCCTTTTCGCGCCCGATCATGGCCACGCCGCAGCCGGTGCAGGCCGATCTGGGTATTCCGGAAGACTGGCCGGAAGACTGGCTGAGCGCGCCCGCCGAAATGCCGGCGCCGAATATGGCAGGGATTCCTGATCCTTTTGCGCCCGGCCCTTTTGCAACGCAGGCGGGCGCGGCTCCCTTCGCCGCTGACCCGTTTGCGCATGACCCGTTTGGTGCGCCCGCCACCGGCGGCGCGGCACCGGCGTTTGATCCCTTTGGCGATACCGGTCCCGCCTTTGCCGAGGTGCCGGGCGCGGCCCCGGTGCCGCCTGTCCCGGCCCAGCAGCAGATGGCGCCGCCTGTCCCGGCTCAGCAGCAAATGGCGCCGCCTGTTGGGGCTGCAGGAACTGGCGACTGGTCGGCATTTTACGAAGGCGCGGGCCTTGGCCCCGATGACCTGCCGCTGGCACCCGATGCCCTGTTCAAACTGGGGCAGATGTATCGCCAGATGGTGCTGGGGCTGTGCGACATCCTGCAGGACCGCGCCGCGTTCAAGGACGAATTTCGCGTGGAGCGCACGCAACTGAGCATCGGGCGCAACAACCCGCTGAAGCATCTGCCCGCGATCGAGGTGGCCAAAGTGCTGCTGGGCAAACCGTTGCCCGGGTTCATGGGCATGGAAGAATCGCTGCGCACCTCGCTCGAAGATCTCAAGAAGCACCAGCTGGCCATGCTCGCCGGGGTGCAGAATGCGCTGCTGGTGGTGTTTGACCGGCTCGCCCCGGCCGAGATCGAACGCTTTGCCGGCAAAGTGGAAAACCAGAAACGGGGTTTGCTCGGCCGTCGCGAACCTGACCGCTGGGCAGTATACATGACGGTGTTCGAGGCGCTGCGGCGCGATGCGACAGGCAATGCCAACGGGGTGATGAGCGTTGCCTTTCGCGAAGGATATGAGACCTTCATGAAATCGGTGCGCTAAGCAGGCGATACGGCGCGTACAAACGAGGGGGCGAGGCGAATTTGACCTGGGAGAACAAGCCAGTCTGGTCCGAAGGGATGTTCCTGCGGCCGCAGCACTTCCAGCAGTTCGAGCGCTTTGTCGGCGCCCAGCTGGAAGGGCGGGTGCGCCCGCTGGTGGCGCATGGCTATGGTTTTGCCGAAGTGCAGATCGCACCCGGGCCGTTGCTGACCGGAAAGCTGGTGATCGCACGCTGCGCCGGGGTATTTGAAGACGGCACGCCGTTTCGCGTGCCCGAAGAAGCCGCCGCGCCGCTGCCGCTGGAAGTGACGCGCAACACCCGCGATGCCGTGGTCTATTTGTGCATTCCGCAAAATCGCGCCGGGGTGGCCGATGTTGCGCTCGATCCGGCGGCGCGGATCGATACCCGTTTTCGCGCCGAGGAATTCGAAGCGGTCGACACCGTCTATGGCTCGGCGGCGCGCATTCCGATCAATATCGGGCGGTTGCAGCTGTCTTTGCGGACACAGGCCGACGGGCTGGATGGCTATCTCAGCCTGCCGCTGGCGCGGGTGCTGGAACAGCGCGCGGACGATTCGGTTTCGCTCGATCCGGCGTTCATCCCTTGCGCGGTGGCGGTTGGCGCCAGCCCGATCCTGTCGGGCTTTCTGACCGAGCTGGAAGGCATGCTCCACCAGCGCGGCGAAGCGATTGCCGGGCGGCTGGGCACGCCGGGCGGCAAGGCGGTGGCCGATATCACCGATTTCCTGATGCTGATGACGACCAACCGGTCCGAGGCGCTGATCAAGCACCTGATCGCGATGCCCACGGTCCATCCGGCAGACCTTTATGGCATGCTCTGCGCGCTGGCGGGGGAGCTTTCGACCTTTACCGCAACATCGAATCGCGGCCAGGCGATGCCGGTCTACGCCCATCGCGAACAGCGGCTCTGTTTCGACGCGGTGATGGCCGATCTGCGCCGATCGCTCAGCAAAGTGTTCGAACAGACCGCGGTGCCGATCCCGCTGGTGCCGCGCGCCTATGGCATTTCGGTGGGCCAGATCCAGGACCGGTCGCTGTTTACCACCGCGCAATTCGTGCTGGCGGCGCGATCGGGCGCGGATACCGAACAATTGCGCGCCAATCTGCCGCGCCGGATAAAGGTCGGATCGGTCGAACATATCCGCGATCTGGTAATGCGCCAGTTGCCCGGGGCCGATATCTTTCCAATGCCGGCAGAGCCGCGCCAGATCCCGTTTCGCAGCAATACCGTCTATTTCACCATCAACACCCGCCACGAACAGTGGCAGACCGTGCGCACATCGGGCGCGGTGGCGCTGCACGTGGCAGGCGACATTCCCGGGCTTGAACTCGAGCTTTGGGCAATTCGGGGCACACCGGCATGAGCGACGACAACGACGAGGCCACCGTGTTTCGCCCGGGTGGCGCGGGCGGCGCCCCCCGCCCGGCGGGCCAGCCGGCTGGGGGCGCCGTGCCGCCGCCGGCGTCCGCGCCAACCTTCCAGTCCCCACCTGCCTATCAACCGGCCCCCGGCGGGTTCCAGCAGCCGCCGTCGCAGGCAGGCGGTTATGTGCCGCCGATGCCGCGCACGCAGCAGGCCGATCCCGGCGGCGCCCCTGTTGAAATCAACTTTGCCGGGGCCGAACCCGCGCTGCACGGGCCCGAACCGCTGGTCGCCGCAGCCAGCCGGCTGATCCATTTGTCCAGCCATATCCGCACGCTGGCGATCGGCCCCGCGCTTGAGCCGCTGCGCCGCCTTTCGGTGCAAGAGTTGGAGGGCTTTACCCGCCGCGCCCGCGAACTGGGGCTTGAGCCCAAATCGGTGCAGCTGGCGCATTACATCCTCTGCGCCTTTCTCGACGATGCGGTGATGTCCACGCCCTGGGGCGCGAGCAGCCCGTGGTCGCGCCAGAGCCTGCTTGTCGCCTATCACAACGATACGCAGGGCGGCGATCGCATGTTCCATTTTGCCGAACAGATGGAGCGTGATCCCAATCGCGAACCGCGCCTGGTGGAATTGCTGTATCAGTGCCTGTCGCTCGGGTTCGAAGGGCGCGCCGCGCTCGATCCGCGCGGGCAATCGTTGCTGCACAACCGGCGTGCCGGGCTGGCCGCGCTGATCCAGCGGCAGCGCAGCGCGCAACCGGCCGATCTTTCGCCGCAATGGCGCGGGCAGACCATTGCCAGCGGGCGGTTTGCGCCGCAAGTGCCGCTCTGGGCCGTGCTCGCCGGGCTGGCGCTGGTGGCGCTGATCCTGTTTTCGGCGCTGCTGTTCCGCCTGACCAGCCGGTCCGACGCCGCGATCGAGGCGCTGGACCAGGCCGTGGGGCATCAGACCGCGCCCGCGCCCGCGCCGCCACCGCAAAGCGCCACGCCGATGTTCCAGAAAATCCAGGACATCCTGAAGCCCGATATCGACAGCGGCCGGCTCGAAGTGCTGCGCGAAGGCAGCGAAATCGTGCTGCGGCTGCATAACCAGGGGTTGTTCGCCTCTGCCCAGGCCGATGTTGCGGGATCGTGGAGCGATACGTTTGGTCGCCTGGCGCAGGCCGGAAACCTGACCAAGGGGCCGATCAAAGTGGAAGGCCATACCGACAACCAGCCGATCCGTTCGCTGGCGTTCCCGTCGAACGAGCAGCTATCCGAAGCGCGCGCAAAGTCGGTGGCCGATGCGATCGGCGCGGCGGGGCTGGCCGATCGCACCCGGCTGGCGCCCACAGGTTTTGGCGCGACACGGCCGATTGGCGACAATGGCAGCGAAGATGGCCGCCGCGAAAACCGGCGCGTGGAATTGCGCGTCGCCAATGACATAGCTTGGCAGTAGGGGGCCGCGGTGAAGGCATTGTTGAAGAACCCGTGGTTCTGGCGCGTGCTCGGCGCGATCGCGCTGATGCTGGTGATCTGGTTTGTCGGCCCGTTGATCGCGATTGCCGGGTGGCGGCCGCTGGGCTGGTGGCCGGTCACGCTGGTGTTTGCGATCCTGCCGCCGGCGGTGCTGCTGGGCTGGTGGCTGTGGTCTCGCGCAAGGGAAAAACGGCGCAATGCGGCGATGCTCGATGCGCTGAAGCCCGATCCGGTGGCGGCCGAACGCGACGAGATGGCGGCCAAGCTGACCGACGCGCTGACCATGCTGAAGGCGACCAAGCTGGGCACGCGCGGCGCCTATGCCTATCAATTGCCGTGGTATGTGATCATCGGGCCATCGGGCGCGGGCAAGACCACCGCGCTGCTCAATTGCGGCCTCAATTTCCCGACTGCGGTGGCCGGCGAATATCGCGCGCTGCGTGGGCAGCCAAAAACCCCCAATTGCGATTGGTGGTTCACCGACGAGGCGGTGCTGATCGATACCGCGGGGCGCTATGTCACGCAGGATGACAACGCCGCTGCCGATGCCGAAGGGTGGAAGGCGTTTCTGGATCTGCTGCGCACGCATCGTCCGCTGCAACCGGTCAACGGGATCATCGTTGCCATTCCCGCGCCCGATTTTGCCGATGCGCGCAAAATGGCGGGCCATACCGAAAATATCCGCGCGCGCCTTGCCGAAATGGGCGGCACGCTGGGGCAGGACCTGCCGGTCTATCTGCTGGTGACAAAGGTCGATCTGCTGGCCGGATTCCGCGAATATTTCGCGCGCAGCACCGATGCCGAATCCGACCAGGTGTTTGGATCGACCGCGCCGGGCATGCTGATTGACAATGATGCGGTGCTCGCCGGGTTCGATGATCTGGTCACCAGCATTGCCGCGCGCGTGGTCGATCGCATGCAGAACGAGCCGCAGATGCATTTGCGCGGCCGGATCGCGGCGTTTCCGGGGCAACTGGTCAGCTTGCGCGAACCGATTGTGGCGCTGATGGCGGCGCTGGCGCAGAAAAGCCGGTTTGACCAGCCGGCGCGGCTGCGCGGAGTCTATTTCGCTTCGGCCATCCAGACCGGCAATCCGGTTGATCGCATCCTGCTCGATGTGGGGGCGCAGGCCAGTGCCTCGGCCCATGCCGTGGGGCAGGGGCGCAGCTATTTCCTGCGGCGGTTCTTTGCCGATCTGGTGATTCCCGAACAGGGCATGGCCGGGCGCAATCCGGCGGCGGAAAAGGCGGCGCGTCAACGCTATATCGTGGCCTGTGCGGCGGCGGCGGCGGGGCTGGTGCTGGCAATCGGGCTGTGGACCTGGGGCTATGTGCGCAATGCCGCGCTGATCGACAGCGTGTACCAGACCGCATCGGACTATGCCCAGGCCGCGGGGCAAGGCGAAGGCGTGGACCGCGACATGGCCGCGCTCGATGTGCTGGGCAAGGCCGTGGCATCGATGGACAAGGCCAGCGATTTCGGGCTGGGGCTGGGCCAGGGTGGCCGGCTGACCGGCGATCTGAAGGGCATTTATGGCCGCGATCTGCAAAAACGGCTGACCCCGCTGCTCGCCAGCCTGGCCGAACAGCGGCTGACGGCCGACACCGCCGCGCCGTCCGCGCTTTATGACGATCTCAAATCCTATCTGATCCTGGGCGGGCGCGGCCCGCAGCAGGGCGAACAAGTGGTGGCCTGGGTGCAGCCGGCGTGGGCGGCGCGCGGCGGGCCCGGTGCGGATGTGCAGGCGGGGCAGCTGGCGCAGCACACTTCGGCGCTGTTTGCCGGCAATTTCAAACCGATCACCATCGATGACGGGCGGGTAGAGGCAGCTCGCGGCGTGTTGCGCAGCCAGCCGGCGGCGGTGCGCGTCTATGGCCGGATCAAATCGAAAGTGCTGTCCGACGGGCAGACGCTGTGGACCGCGCGCGACAATGCCGGCCCGTCGCCCGATACGATTTTTGCCCCCACCGGCGCCTTTGCGCCCGGCGCGGGCATTCCGGCGCTGTTCACCCGCGCCGGTTATGACAAGCAGTTCGTTCCCACGCTCGCCAAAGGGCCCGAGCTGCTGCAGGAAGAAAAATGGGTGGTGGGCGACAGCGGCACCACGCAAATGTCCCCGGCCGAGCTGGTTTCGCTGAAAGGTGATCTCGAACGGCTCTATTTTGGCGAATTCCTCAACCGCTGGCAGGCTTATCTCGCCTCGATCCAGCTGAAACCGGTTCATTCGCTGGGGGAAAACGTGCAGCGGCTGCGCGATGCCTCGGGCCCGCTTTCGCCGATCAAGCCCCTGCTGAGGGCGATTGCCAAGGCCACCGACATGACCAGCAGCGCCGCCCCGGGCGCGGTGGCACAGGCCGCCGGCGGCATGGTTTCGGTGCCCGCATCGATCGGCAATGCGGCTACCCTCGCGGGGGCCGCGGGCGTTGCCGCGCCGGGTGCGCCGGCGGGCCGCGCCGAAGCGATCAGCGCCTTTGCCAATTTGCGCACGTTTGTGGGCACGGGCGATGGCGCGCCGGTCGATGCCGTGCTGCAATCCATGGCGCAATTGGCCGACAAGCTGAACCTGATTGCGGTGATGCCCGGTGGTGGCGGCGATGCCGCATCCCAGCAAAGCACCGAGACCAAGGCGCTGATCCTGCAACTCGACCAGACCGGGGGCAGCCTGCCCGCGCCGGCCAGCCTGTGGGCAAAGGGCGTGGCCAGCGATGCCAGCGTGGCGCTCGGCGGGCAGCGATTGGCGGCAATGGGCGCGGCGCTCAGTGCCAATTTCGGCGATGCCTGCGCGCAGACGCTGGTGCGCGCCTATCCGGTGCAGCCGGGCGCGGCGGCGGATCTGTCGGTGGCGGATTTCACGGTTTTTTTTTCTCCGCAAGGCCGGTTTGCAAAGTTCGTCACGGATGAAGTGGGCAGCTATATCGATCGCGCCGGGCCGGTGTGGCAGGCCAGGCCCAATGCGGGCGAAGTCGGCCTGACCGAGGCGAGCGTGCGCGCGCTGCAGGCGGCGGATTCAATCACTCACACATTCTTTGCCAGCGATCCCAATGCGGCCCGGCTGACGTATCAGATCGAGCCGGTGGCGTTGACCGGGGCGACCTCGGTCACGCTCGATGTCGATGGCCAGTCGCTGACGTATGATGGCAAATCGCCGATCCCTTCAACGTTCAACTGGCCCGGCGCGGGCGGCGCCGATGTGAAATTCACCAGTGCGGGCGGCGGCGCGCCGCAGATGCGCAGTTGGACCGGGGCCTGGGCGATCTTTCGCCTGGCCAAAGTGGCGGCGATCAAGGCCGGGGCCAGCCCGGTCATCGGCGAAGGCAGCCTGGTGCAGGGCGCGGCCCGCTTCGATTTCCGCATCCGCACGTTCACCGGGGCCAATCCGTTTGTGCTCGACCCGTTCGTGAAAGTCAGTTGCCCCGCCGCGATGCCTGCCACGGCCAAGCCGGGGGCGCTGTAATTTCGCCAGGCGCCGCGCGGCACAGAGTCCGGGGCGGCGCGCTATTGTCCGAAAGGGCGCACCGAACAAAGGTGTATGTCATTGTCGATGGTCTGTTCGGTCGGGGCGGTGGTGCCTGAATAGAAAAATACCGTGATCGCCGGGCTTGCCGCTACCGATGGGGCCGCAGACAAAGTCTTGATGGCGATGAATTCGATCCGGCCGGTCAGGCCACACCCCAGTGGATCGCGTTTGCGGTTGACGCCAAGCACCCGGAACAGCGCGCCATTGCCAAACGGGGCGATATAGCGGGTCTTGTAGACCAGCGTCCGGCCGATCCGGATCGTATCTTGCGAAACATGCAACTGGCCGGCTGGCGAAGGCCGCGCCGTATTGTCATGCCACGCGCCATAAACCGTGCGCTGCGCCAGGGCCGCATTGGCGCAGGCAATCAGCAAGGCAGCGCATGCCATGGTCCATCCGCGTCGGTTCATGGCACCGTCTTCTTGACTGGGGGAGCGCAGGACTTGAACATGTCGGCGATGGCTTTGTTCCGTTCCGCCGGAATTCCGTGGCGCAGCGAATGCTTTGCCGCATCGTCCCATTTTCCGGCAGCGATTGCCTGGTTCATGGTGCCAAAGGCTCTCAACCCGGTGGCCCGGTGATGGTGCGTCTTCTGATGGCCGGGGCCAAGGTTGTAGATCATGTCAAACAACGCGACTTTTGCCGCCTGGGGCAGCGTGTCGAACGTTTCATAGATATCCAGCAACTGGGTATAATCCCTGCTGATGTGATCATCGCGCAACAGGCTGGCCGTGGCGCGCGTAATGATCAGGTCGCTGGATGTCTGGTAATGCTGGGCGCCAAACTTGTGCTTTGAACTTGCGGCCTTTTGCGTGGCTGAACCGGTCTTGAGCGCGTCATAGGCCTTGGTGATTTCAGCCATTGTTGCGGCAACGCCGGTGCTGTGAAAAAATGGCAGCAATGACGCCGCCCGGGCATCGGGCAGCATCGTGCCATAGCCTACGGTCACAAGGCCGACACTGTCGAGGTACATCCAGGCAAAATAGCCCTCCCAACGGTCAAGATCGCTGCGCACGGCGGTCAGAAGATCGGGGTCCAGCATCGGGTCCTCTTCGAATTTCTGCCGCGTCACGCAACCGCCGCCTTGGCCGTCGCAGGGCCTGCAAAAAAGGTGCCCGATTCGCCCGCCAAGTTCAAGCGTGGCAACACCGCCGCCATGCCGCATTTTGCTCCCATATGGGAGGTTCGGGATTGACCGGCCCGGACGATCTGCACAGGACAGGCAAAGGCACAGGCGCTGTCCGCAAAGGTCATCATGTCCACTACCACTACGTCCACCGGCGAACGAACCACCCTGACCCATCTTGCCCGGCTTGAGGCCGAGGCGATCCATATCATGCGCGAAGTCGTGGCCGAGGCGCAGAACCCGGTCATGCTCTATTCGGTGGGCAAGGACAGCGCGGTCATGCTGCATCTCGCGCGCAAGGCGTTTTACCCTTCGCCGCCGCCGTTTCCGCTGCTGCATGTCGATACCACGTGGAAATTCCGCGCGATGTACGATTTGCGCGACAAGATGGCGCGCGACAGCGGGATGGAATTGCTGGTGTACCAGAACCCCGATGCCGCGGCGCGCGGGATCAACCCGTTCGATCATGGCGCCCTCCACACCGACATGTGGAAGACCGAAGGGCTGAAGCAGGCGCTCGACAAATGGGGTTTCGATGCGGCGTTCGGCGGCGCGCGGCGCGATGAGGAGAAAAGCCGCGCCAAGGAACGCATTTTCTCGTTCCGCACGGCCAGCCATGGCTGGGACCCCAAAAACCAGCGGCCAGAGCTGTGGAATCTGTACAACGCCCGGAAAAACAAGGGCGAATCGATCCGCGTCTTTCCGATCTCGAACTGGACCGAGCTCGATATCTGGCAATATATCCATCTCAACGATGTGCCGATCGTGCCGCTGTATTTCGCCGCCGAACGCCCGACGTATGAATGGGAAGGCGGCCTGTTCATGGCCGATGATATCGACCGGCTGGAACGCGTGCTGGGCCATCGCCCCGAAATTACCAACCGGTCGATCCGGTTCCGCACGCTGGGCTGCTTTCCGCTGACCGGCGCGGTGGAAAGCCGCGCGGCAACTCTGCCTGAAGTGATCCAGGAAACGCTGCTGACCACCACCAGCGAACGCCAGGGCCGGGTGATCGACAAGGACGCCGGTGGCGCCGGGATGGAAATCAAAAAACAGCAGGGTTATTTCTGATGACCGAAACCACCACCGGCGCAGACCCGGTCTATGTCGTCGATGACCTGATTGCGCAGGATATCGATGCCTATCTCGATCTGCACCGCAACAAGACGATGCTGCGCTTCATCACCTGCGGCAGTGTCGATGATGGCAAATCCACGCTGATCGGCCGGCTGCTGTATGATTCGAAGATGATCTTCGAGGATCAGCTCGCCGCGCTTGAGGCGGATTCGAAGAAAGTCGGCACGCAGGGGCAGGCGATCGATTTCGCGCTGCTGGTCGATGGCCTGGCTGCGGAACGCGAACAGGGCATCACCATCGATGTCGCCTACCGGTTCTTCAACACCGAACGGCGCAAATTCATTGTCGCCGATTGCCCGGGGCATGAGCAGTATACGCGCAACATGATCACCGGCGCCTCCACCGCCGATCTTGCGGTGATCCTGATCGATGCGCGCAAGGGCGTGCTGGTGCAGACCCGGCGCCATTCCTATTTGTGCCACCTGATCGGCATCCGCAATGTGGTGCTGGCGGTGAACAAGATGGACCTGATCGGTTATGATCAGGCGCGCTATGACGCGATTGTGGCCGATTATGCCGCCTTTGCCCGGTCGATCGGGATCGACCGGTTTACCGCGATGCCGATTTCGGGGTTTCAGGGGGACAATGTTACCACGCGGTCGGCCAATACGCCCTGGTATCAGGGCCCGACGCTGGTCGATCATCTGGAATCGGTGGAAGTGAATGCCGCGCGCGATGCCGCGCTGCCGTTCCGCCTGCCGGTGCAATGGGTCAACCGGCCCAATCTGGATTTCCGGGGTTTTTCCGGCCTGGTTGCCTCGGGCACGGTGCGCGTGGGCGATGCGGTGCGCGTGCTGCCTTCGGGCAAGACCAGCAGTGTCGCGCAGATCGTAACGCTGGATGGCAATCTGGATGAGGCCATCGCAGGTCAATCGGTCACGCTGTGCCTGGCGGACGAAATAGACTGTTCGCGGGGCGATGTGATCGCGCCGGCCGATGCGCCGCCGCAAGTGGCCGACCAGTTCGAAGCGACGCTGGTCTGGCTGAATGACGAGGCGATGATTCCGGGCCGCGCCTATTGGTTGAAACTGGCAACGCAAACCGTTTCGGCCACGGTCCAGGCGCCCAAATATGTCGTCAACGTCAACACCATGGAGCACATGGCGGCCAAGACGCTGGATCTGAATGCCATCGGCGTGGCCGAAGTGACCGCCGACCGGCCGATCGTGTTTGAAGCCTATGCCGAAAACCGCACGCTGGGCGGGTTCATCCTGGTCGACAAGATCACCAACGCCACTGTCGCTGCGGGCATGCTGCACTTTTCGCTGCGTCGCGCGCAGAACGTGCACTGGCAGGCCCTGGATATCACGCGCGAAGCGCGCGCCACGCTCAAGGGGCAGTTTGCGCAAGTGCTGTGGTTCACCGGCTTGTCGGGGTCGGGCAAATCGACCATCGCCAATCTGGTCGAAAAAAAGCTGCACGCGCTGGGCAAGCACACGTTCCTGCTCGATGGTGACAACGTGCGCCACGGGCTGAACAAGGACCTGGGCTTTACCGAAACCGATCGCATCGAAAACATCCGCCGCGTCGGCGAAGTTGCGCGGCTGATGACCGATGCCGGGTTGATCGTGATTACGGCCTTTATCAGTCCGTTCCGCGCCGAACGCGACATGGTGCGCGCGATGATGGCCGATGGCGAATTTGTCGAGGTGTTCATCGACACCCCGCTGGAAGAGGCCGAACGGCGCGACGTGAAGGGCCTGTACAAAAAGGCGCGATCGGGCACGCTGAAAAACTTCACCGGCATCGACAGCCCCTATGAAGCGCCGGAAAACGCCGAAATTCGCGTCGACACCACGCGCGAAGCGGCCGAAGATGCCGCCGAACGCATCGTCAACCGCATCGTCAACAGCATCCGGGGTAACTGGATGCCAACCATCTGATGGAACCGGGCATTATGGACGATACCGCGCTGGCCGCGCATCTGGCCGAAGTGGCCGGGCGCCTGCTGATCACTGTGCGCGACAGCGCCGTGCTCAGCCTGAAGGCGCTGGGCAATGCGGGCGATGCCTGTTCGAACCAGTTCCTGTGCCACGCGCTGCGCGAAAACCGGCCCGATGATGCGCTCCTGTCCGAAGAGGAAAAGGACAGCGCCGACCGGTTGAACCACGCGCGCGTGTGGATTGTCGATCCGGTTGACGGCACACGCGAATATGGCGAGGCGCGCGCCGATTGGGCGGTGCATGTCGCGCTGGCGGTCGATGGCGTGGCAACGCTTGGCGCGGTGGCGCTGCCCGGCGCGGATGAAGGCCGCGGCCTGGTGCTGCGCAGTGATCGGCCCGGCGTGGTGCCCCCTGCGCCCGAACGGCTGCGCATGGTGGTCAGCCGTACGCGCCCGGCAAAAGAGGCGCTGGCCGTGGCCGAGGCGCTGGGCGCGGAATTGATCCCGATGGGCAGCGCCGGGGCCAAGGCCATGGCCGTGGTGCTGGGCCAGGCCGATATCTATCTGCACACCGGCGGGCAGTATGAATGGGATTCGTGCGCGCCGGTTGCGGTGGCGCTGGCCCATGGCCTGCACGCCAGCCGCGCCGACGGATCACCGCTGATCTACAACCAGGCCGATACGTATATGCCCGATCTGCTGATCTGCCGGCCGGAACATGCCGGGTTGGTGCTGGGGGCGATGAAGGCGTAATCCCTGTCTCCCCTCCCCTTCAGGGGAGGGGCCGGGGGAGGGGCCTCTCCGGATTGCGCGGCGCTCGGACAGAGGCCCCACCCCAACCCCTCCCCTGAAGGGGAGGGGCTTTAGAGCGTAATGACATGATTCAACATCATGTCATCAGGCTTTAATGGCCCGCTTCCGCAGTAATCAGCTGGTTTAGGCGATGGCGGAAGCGCAAGGGGCCGGCGTCGGTGGCGATCGAGATCGGCAGGTCGGGCATGGCGGTCATGCCGCGTTGCACTTCGTTGAGTACCGCCAGGTCCTCGGAAAAGGCGGCTAGCACGGCGGCCGACATTGCGTCGGACAGCGCGGCATCATCGGGGCGCACATTGCGCAGCTGAAACCAGTAATAGCGGCTGGTGGTTTCGGTTTCGGGGGTGATGAAATTGTAGGAATCCATCACGAAGGCATCGGGCCCCAGCGGCAGGCCATCGCCGCCCTGGCCCGCCGGCACAAACACCGCCTTGATCACCGCGAGCGACGGATAGCGCACTTCATAATGCTGCAACCGGTCCGCGTTTCCGGAAAACGGCACCAGATCGCGATAGAACGGGGTAACCGGCGCATCCATGATCCAGCGTGACACGGTCAGCCCGTCGGGCGCCTCACGCGTGCGCATCGGCACGGCTTCGCACGATGACCCGCCGAAACTGGTGGGATGGACCCAGGCGACATGCGACGGATCGAGCAGATTGTCGGTGATCAGCAGGTAATTGCAGGCGTACGTCATCGCCGCGCCGCGGTTATAGCCCCAATCTGAGGTGCCCCAGTGCGGCACGTCGATGATCGTGGCGGGGTCGGCACGGGCCACATCGCCCATCCAGATCCACACCAGGCCCCAGCGTTGTTCCACCGGATAGCCGCGAATGTCGGCACCCTTTGGCACGCCCTGCTGGCACGGCACGTTCAGGCAGGTGCCGTCGGCGCCGAATTCCAGCCCGTGATAGCCGCAGGCGATGCGATCGCCCACCACGTGCCCGTTGGCCAGTGACAGGCGGCGATGCGAACAGAATGCGGAAACCGCCGCCGGGCCGCCATCCTCCTTGCGCCAAAGCACCACCGGATCGCCCAGAATCTTGCGCTCGATCGGGCCGGCGTCGATTTCATCGGCCCAGGCGGCCACGTACCAGGCGTTGCGCAGCATCATGTCCCCCTACCCCTGAAATCTTGCGCGGATCGCTACGCTTGGCAGTGCGGTTGGGCAAGGCATGTCAAACGCGCAATCACGCCAGATTGTTGCGCGCCAGCGTCGTGCCCCCGCGCCACGACACGCCCACTTCGTGCCAATATCCGGCAATCTTTTCCTGCGGCGCGATATCGAGCAGCTCTTCGACCGGCGAATCGAAATAGGCCAGATCGAAATCGCCGGTGAAGCAGCGGCCAAGTTCGACGTCAAAGCTCGACATCGTCACCACTTCGTCCAGGCTTTGCGTGCCATCGGTTTCGATCGCCGGCAGCCAGCGGTTGTGCGCCATGGGCAGGCCGTTGACGAAGCCGGGCCGTTCGGCACTGCCGGTGATGGTAAAGCGTCCTTCGGCCAGGCGGCGGTCGTTTGCCGCCAGCGTTACGCCAAATGTGCCGCCCGTTTCCAGCCGGGGCCCCGCTTTGCCCACCACGACCGGGCGGCTCATGTGGATGCTGCCCAGTTTTTTGGGGTATCCCTGGTGGATGCCGCGCAGCATCGCGAATTCCTTGTCCACCCAGATATAGACGCAGCGCGACCAGGTGCGCCCCTGGAACTTGCAGCGCACGACGATGAACATTTCCTTGTACTGCACGCGCACCGGATCGAGCAGTTGCGCCGGGTCATCGCCGGTCGATTGCCAATCGGCCCAGATCGCCGAAACCGCGCCGGGGTCTTCATCGGCCAGGCTGAACCCTTCGGGCAGCAACGCGGCAACTTTGGCCGGATCGGTGCGATATTCCAGCGAAATCAGCTCGCCCGAATAATGCCACGGCACCGGCGGCACGATGCTGGCCTTGCCCGTTGGGGTGCGCGGATAGAACAGGCCCTTCAATGCAGTCATGCGTGCCTCGGTATGGTTTGGCCATCGGCAATGGTGCCGCCGGCGGGGTCGAAGGGTGTTCTATCGTATCGCCGTGGTCTAGCTTGGCCGCAACGGCCAAAGCCACACCCCGTGCGGGTGCGCTATGGCGTCGGCATCACCTGAAAGGGATCCCCAGTCATGACCACCGAATATCGCCGCATTCTGCTTGATGGCTATCCCATATTGGCCACGCGCCATGGCGATGAACTGGTCACGCGTGACGGGCGCAGCGTGGGAGTGGACGAAGCGGTGCACCTGGCGCCGTGCAACCCGTCAAAGATCATCTGCGTGCATCTCAACTATATCAGCCGGGTGCGCGAATTCATCACCAAGCTGCCGCCGGCGCCGACGTATTTTCAAAAGCCGCTGACCGCGCTGAACACCCACAAAGCCGCCGTGGTGCGCCCGGAACGGTGCAAATGGCTGAATTACGAAGGCGAAATCGCGATCGTGATCGGGCGCACCTGCCGCAACATTTCGCCTGACGAAGCCGGCGACTATATCCTGGGTTACAGCCCGGCCAACGATTACGGCCTGCACGATTTCCGCGATACCGATGCCGGATCGATGCTGCGGGTGAAGGGATCGGACACGCTGTGCCCGATCGGCCCGGGCCTCGTCACCGGGTGGGATTTCCGCAACAAGGGCATCCGCACTTATGTGAACGGCGAAGTGCGCCAGGACGGCAACACCGCCGAAATGGAATGGGACATGCACTATCTGGTGGCCGATATCGCGCGCACGATCACGCTGGAACCGGGCGACGTGCTGCTGTCGGGCACGCCTGCCAACAGCCGCCCGGTGCAGCCGGGTGACGTGGTGGAGGTCGAAGTCGAAGGGCTGGGCCGGCTGACCAACACGATTGTCCACGGCCCCACCCCGATCCGCGACGATTGCGGCGCGCAGCCGACCGAATCCGAAGAAGTGATTTCCACCGCAATGGGCGGCGATTGGGAATTCCGCGGGCAGCGCGCGGCGCGCGGCGCCGGTGCGGCGCATTACGAATCCGCGGTGGAGGAAAAGTGATCGGTTGATCCCGCGCGCGGGTCAGGACATGCTGCGATAATGGCCCAACCCGTTATCGCGGCACAGTTTCTGCGCCATGTCGCCAATTGCCTGGAATTGACCGGGCGGTCGGCGGCGGGGATTCTGGCGGATCTCGGGCTGGATCGCGATGCGATCGAAGGTGCCGATACCGAAATTCCGCTGGGCACGTTTCTGATCTTTTTCGAACGCGCCGCCGACCTTGCGCGCAACCCGTCGTTTGGCCTTCACGCCGGGCGGCTGGTCGGGTCGGACAGCATCGGGCCGTTGAGCTTTCTGTTTCTCAGCGCGCCCGATCTGCAAACCGCCTTTGCCAGTTTCACCCGCTATCTCGATACGATGCAGCAGGCGTCGCGCAATCGCTTCGTCGTGGCGGGTGACAGCGCCACGTTCGAATATCGCGTGGTCGATCCCACGCTGCCGCAACGCCGGCAGGATGCGGAATATTCGATCAGCGCGATGTTCAGCCTGGCCCGCCAATATACCGGCGGCGCGATCGAGCTGACCGAAGTGCGGTTCGAACACGAACGCGCCGGGGCCTATGCCGCCTATCGCGATCATTTCGGCTGCGACGTGTTTTTTGAACAGGATACCAATCTGCTGGCCTTTTCCGCGCGGCACCTCGGCCATCGCGGCAAAGTGCTAAGCCCCGTGCTCCACCCGATCATGGAGGACCACTTGCGCCGGCGGGCCCATGCCGGGGGCGAAGCCAGCCTGGCCGACCGGGTGCGCAGTGCCATCGCGCAGGCTCCGCTTGATTGTGCGCCGCAGGTTGCCGATGTGGCGCTGCGGCTGGGGCTGTCGCTGCCCACGCTGCACCGCCGGCTGCGTGCGGCCGGCACCAATTGGCGCGCGCTGCTGATTGATCATCGCATGGTCGCCGCCGAACGGTTGCTGCGCGAAACCGGACGCAGCGTCGCCGATGTCGCGCTCGCCGTGGGCTATGCCGAAAGCGCCAGCTTCAGCCGCGCCTTTACCCGCCATTTCGGGCGCACCCCCAAAGACAGCCGCTCCGGAATGAGCCGGGGTCAGAGCTGAATGCGCGCAAACAGCACTTGCAGCGTGGCGGCCATCCACGCTTCGTCCACCAGCGCGTAATCGGCGCTGACCGGGTCACCGGCCGTGACCTGATACCGTCCGCGCGCGATGTTCTCCACCGTCAGGCAGGCGCGATGGTCCTGATCCAGCCAGATCACCAGCCCGATCACGCGGTGGCCGTGGATTTTCAGCACGAAGCGGCGGATATCGCCGGTTGCGCCTTCTTCGGTCAGTTCGAATTCGGGCCGATCGGCAATTGCGCCATGCGCCAGTTCGACCAGCCGCGCCAGCATCGGGCCTTCGGTCTTGGCCCAGCGCAGCCGTTCATATTGCGTGGCGTCCACGGACTGCGACAAGCGGTCGCAGGTCAGGAAAAAGCTGTCGTCGGTCATCGTGCGCGCCTTGTGGGAATGCCGGATCGGGGGAACCGGGCGAAAGCCAGCCCGGTTGCACAGCCTTTGTGCCACACGGACATGAAGATGGCGTTTCGATGGGCGCGGCTACGATCCCTCTCCCGCAGGGAAAACGCGCGCGACAGGCCAAAAAAGGGGGCGCGCCGAACGGATCGGTGCGCCCCCAGGGTGGAATAGGGTTGAACCCCGGTCAGTAGCGCACGGTCACGCTGGCGCCCCAGGTGCGCGGGCGGGCATAAGTCTGGTTCGATGCGCCGAGCAGGCCCGACAGATCGAGATTGTAGACGCGGTACCACTTGTCGGTGACATTGTTGACGAAGCCGGCCAGTTCGACTTTGCCATCGAGCACGGCATAGGTCACGCGCACATTGCCGATGGTGCGTGCCGCTTCGAAATCATCGGGCGCGTTGTTGGTTTCGAAATAGCTGCCCGATTCATGCTTCCAGTCGGTGCCAAGGCCCAGCACGCCCGGGCCCACCGGGACCTGGTAATGCGCATTCCAGCCCAGCGCGAATTTGGGCGCCTGCGGCAGCACGCGATCGGTCACGAACCCGTCGGGCAGGGTGATGCCCTTTACCTTCGACGACAGCGCGGTCACGAATGCGCCCAGATAGAGCCCCTTGATGGGCCGGGTGTCGAATGCCAGCTCTGCGCCGTGGTTATAGGCCTGATGGTTGGTGATGTACTGGTTCACCCCCACATTCTGGAACGCCTGATACCCCGCATAGTTGTAATAGAATACCGATCCGTTGAGGTGGCTGGTGCGGTTGAACAAGGTCAGCTTGAACCCGCCTTCCCAGTTGGTCAGGACTTCCTGGCCAAACGGGATCGCCTGGACCAGCGGGTTGCCGGCAGAGGTCGAAACCGCCAGGCTGTCGGTATAGGGCACCGGCGATGATACCGTGCCGAACCCGCCCGCCTTTGTCCCGCGGTTGACCGAGGCATAGATCAGCGTGTTGGCATCGGGCTTGTAATCCACTTCCGCCTTGCCCGACCAGTTGTTGAACGTGGCAAAGCGCAAGGGGGCAACACCGGGGATGGTGGTGGCCCAATCGAACACCAGCGTGCCGTTGGAATAGTCCTGAAATTCGATGTGCTTGCGATCGTGCGAATAGCGCAGGCCGCCGATCAGCGAGACCTGGCTTGTCACCGCATATTCGGCTTGGGCAAAGGCGGCGAGCGAATCCGTGTTCTGCGTGCCGCCATAATTCAGCGTGCCGATGCCGGGATAGGCATTGGCGGGGCTGAGCACCTGGTACTGGTTCGCGGTGTGGATGTTCATGGCATAGAGCCCGGCCACCCAGTTGAGCTGATCGGCCTTGCCCGACAGGCGCAGTTCCTGCGACATCTGAACCATCCGCTGGTGCGTGTCATAGTGGAACACGGCATTGGGCGACATGTCGGAATCTTCGCCGTAATCCTTGGTCAGGTGCTGGTAATCGGAAATCGAGGCCAGCTCGCCCCAGCCGAAATCGTGGGTATAGCGCGCGCTGATATCCCAGAACGTGCGGTTGAACACCGGCATCCGGTCAAAGCTTTGCACGAACGGGCTGCCCGATGTGTTGGTATAGCCATTGGCATCGGCGCCCTGGCCCGCACCGGTATAGGGCGCACCGGGGTTGCCGCCGGGAACATTGCGCGCAAAATCGCCCAGCAGGTGGTTGGCCGGATCGGGATACGTCGCCGCCCAGCTGTATAGCCCGGCGTTGCGTTCATGGTCGTTGCGCAGCGTCTGCACTTTGACCACCAGCTTGTCCGCAGGGCTGAGGTCGGCGGCGATCTGCCCGCGCAAGCCATAGGATTTGGCATTGCCCAGCTTTGGCCCCAGCGTGTTGGTGATATAGCCGCCGGAATTGTTGGTGGTGAACGAAAAGCGCGTGCGCACATGATCGCCCAGCGGTTCGCTGAATCCGCCTTCGGTCGCGACCTGGCCATAGGACCCGGTGGTCAGCGTAACGAAACCTTCGTGCCGCGCGGTCGGCTTGGCCGAAACGAACTGCACCAGCCCGCCTGTGGCATTGCGGCCAAACAGCGTGCCCTGCGGCCCGCGCAGCACTTCCACGCGATCGAGGTCGAAATTCATGCCGGTAATCGCGCCGAGCGAGCCGATATAGACTTCATCGTCATAGAACGCGATCGGCGCTTCCTGCGCGTCGGTGAAATCGTTCTGCGACACGCCGCGGATGTTGAACACGGTGATCGTCGGCGAATACTGGTTCACTTCCAGATTGGGCACCTGGCCTGCCAGCGCGGTCACATCCTGGCGGCCGATCGCGGCAATCGCGTCTTTGCCCAGCGCGGTTACGGCAATGCCGATTTTCTGCACGCTCTGTTCGCGCTTTTGCGCGGTGACGACAATTTCACCGGCTTCGGGTGCGGCGACCGGTTGTGCCGAGGCCTGCGCTGCGGTTTGGCCATGGGCCTGCGCCGCCAGCCCGACGGTCAACGCCGCCAGCGCGACATGCCCGGAAAACGCCCTGATTTTTGCCATGATGTCTCAAACTCCCCGAAAAACCGGTGCGCGGCTGAAAGCCACGGGCCGGTCGGACGCTTTGGCGCCCCGTGATTGCTCCATGCGACGTTGATTGGCCGTGCTCTTGTCAATTGCGGCCAAATCGCCGCCGGGCGCGCCCGATGGGGCAGGAAATCAGCCGGTGTGCAGGCGCCGGTGATGCGCGCTGGGAATGCGCAGCAGGGCAAAGCTGACCAGGAACAGCGCAATGCACACCAGTTCGACCAGGCGATAGCTTTTGCCGTCGATCAGCGGCGCGGCGATCAGCGGCCCGCCGCCCAGCCCGATCATCTGCATCGCCACGGCAAACGACATCATCCGCCCGCTTTCATCGAAATCACCGATCCGGCCGAGGATGAACGGCAGGACAAAGTTCCACAGCACATTGAACCCGCAGACGCCCACGGTGAACAGCACCAGCCCGGGCGTGCCCAGCAGCAGCGCGATGCTGGCCGCGCCGCCCAGGATGCCACCGGCAATCGCCCAGTCGCGCGGCACCCGGTCGGCCAGAAACACCGAAGCCAGCGCGCCTGCCACCGCCAGGATCTGCGAGGCAAACAGCGCATTGGCCACCGCCTGTTCGGCCAGGCCTGCGCTCGTGCCCACCAGAAACAGCACCGCCCAGGCAATGCCCTGCGCGATGTTGTAGGCCAGCACGGCGGCCAGCGCGACAGCCAGCATCATGGCGGGCAACTGGCGCACACCCGGCCGCGTCGCTTCGGCCGCGCCATAGCCATGGGGCACGAACGGCACGGTGACCAGCGCCAGCGTCGACAGCACGGCAAACACCGCGAACATCCCGGCAATGCCCACCCGGTCAAGGAATTCGGGAAGATACCACAACCCGAACGCACCATACGTCAGCAGCAGCACGAGATAGAGCGCAACATTGCGTTCGGCCTTTGCCGTCACCCCGACAAAGGTGAAACTGATCGAGATGATCACCCCTTCGCCAAACCCGGCGATCAGGCGCAGCCAGCCGAATTGCGGGCCCTGTGTCGCCAGGGCAGAGGCGACGTCACCACTGGCCGCGATGATCAACCCGCCTGCCACGATCAGCCGCCAGTCGATACGTGTGCCGACCAGCGCCATGGCGATCGTCGCCAGCGCCACGCCGAGCATTTCCAGCCCGACCAGATTGACCGCTGCCGCATCCGATACGTGCAGATGCGTGACATAGCCTTGCACGATGCCCGGCTGGATGATGAACGACAGCACGCCGATCGTGCCCAGCGCGATGGCGCTGACAATTGCCGGCCAGCCGTTGACGTCGATCTCCCGTGGTCGCTTCTGGGTCATTGGTGCGCCTTCTTGTGCGATGCGGTTTTGCGATGCGGTTTTGCGATGCGGTTGGGCCTTTGGGGCTCTGCCTTGCATCATGCACCATGGGCGGCTTGGCCGAAATGGCCAAGCGGCGCGTGATCCGGCGAAAAAGGTGTCGGGTTGGTGATTGATAATATCAATTTTTGATGTTTTCGATCAATTCGTGCCTGCATTCTTGCGATAGCATGACGACATAACGCGTCCACAGGCGCGAATGCCCAGGGGAGAACTGCCATGCCGCATGCCATGCCGGCGCCGCAACGCGCCCACATGATCAGGTCTGCCACCAGCCAGGTCCATGCCAGCGCGCTCAATGGCTGGGACGGGCTGGTCGATCCGGCCGATGTGCCCGAAATCCACGCGCTGCGCGACCAGCGCCCGTGCGACATCACCCGCCCGTCGATCCCGCTGGCCGAATTCGTGCGCTTTTCCGAAAGCGTGGTGGCGCGGTCGCGCAATGTGGCGATTCCCTGGGCGGCGGGCATGCGGTTTGATCTGGGCACGCTGGGCGGGGCGCTGGGCGAACCGGTGCTGGGTGCGCCGCGGGTTGGATCGGCGCTGCGCCGACTGGTCGATCTGTTCGTGGTGCTGCAGGATTGCACCGAAATGACGCTGGAACGCGACGAAGACATGGCCAGTGTCAGCTATCGCATTCTCGATCCCGATATCTGGCCGCGCCATCACGATGCGATGTTTACGCTGGGCATTGTCGCGCAGATCCTGCGGCGTGGCACGCGCGGCACGCTCGACAAAGTGGAATTCGCGTTTGAGGCCGAAGCGCATGAAATGCGCGGGCCGATTGGAAAAGTGCTGAACGCGCCGTGCACGTTTGGCGCCGATACCAACCAGATCCGTTTCCCCGCTGCGCAGCTTGATCTGGCGCTGCCGGTGGAACGGCCCAGCAACGATCTCAGCCAGGTCAACCGCGCGATTGTCGAACACCGCCGCCGCACCCCGCTGGTGGAACGGCTGGCGCAAGTTGTCTGGCGCGACATGAATTGCCGCCCGATCGAACAGGAACGCATCGCGCGCGAAATCGGCATGTCCAGCCGGACCATGCGGCGCAAGCTGGCCGAAGAGGGCAGCTCGTTCCAGGAAGTGCTGGATGAATGCCGCATGCGCCAGGCGCTGTTCGAATTTCGCACCCGGCCCGACTTGTCGATTGCCGAAATCGCGCTGCGGCTGGGCTATGCCGAACACAGCAATTTCACCCGCGCGTTCCACCGCTGGAGCGGCCAATCGCCCCAGGCCTGGCGCGCGCGCATGGAAAAGACCGCCCACTGATGACCAGATTGTTGCTGCTGGAAGGCAATCCCGCCGATCGCCGCGCCCAGGCCCGCGCGCGCGGTGTGCGCTGGTCGAGCGAAATCTATGCCCAGGCGATTGCCGCGCATTTTCCCGATCTGGCGCTCGATGTGTCTTATGCCGTGGACCCTGGCGAACATCTGCCGGCCGGGCGCGGCTGGGGCGATTATGCCGGGCTGGTGATCACCGGATCGGCGCTCCATGCCTATGACCGGACGCCGGCGGTGGCCGACCAGATTGCGCTGATGGTCGAAGCGGCCGACCATGGCCTGCCGATTTTCGGATCGTGCTGGGGGCTGCAGATCGCAACCATTGCCGCCGGCGGCCACGTCGCACGATCCCCGCGTGGCCGCGAAGTGGGCATCGCGCGCAAGATCGCGCTGACCCCGGCCGGGCAGGCGCACGCGATGTTTTCCAAAAAGGGGTTATTTGGCAAAGGCACGGTGTTCGATGCGCCCTGCATCCATTATGACGAAGTTTCGGCGCTGCCCCCGGGCGCCACGCTGCTGGCCGGCAATGCGCACAGCGCGGTGCAGGCGGCGTTGATCCCGCTGGGGCGCAGCACGGTCTGGGGCGTGCAATACCACCCCGAATTCGACCTGGCGCAGATCGCGCAGCTCAACCGGCTGGATGAAGCCGACATGATCGCGCAAGGCTTTTTCGCCGATCACGCCGCGATCGACGCCCATAACGCGATGCTGGAAACGCTCCACGCCGACCGAACCCGCGCCGATCTCGCCTGGCAACTGGGCATCGACGAGGACATCCTGGATGATCGCCGCCGCCGCGCGGAAATCATTGCCTGGATCGAAAACGAAGTGCGGCCCTGATCCTCCCCGGCACGGGGAGGGGGACCGCCCGAAGGGTGGTGGAGGGGCCCGGCGGCGCAAACACATGCAGGTTATTCGTTGATACGATCGCCAATGGCAGGAAACGCCCCACTTGCTGCCGGTGCGAGAACTATGTCACTCTCTGAAGAGCAGACGGGGGCAATCGATTATGAGAGCAGTTACGGGCCTAACGCTCGGCTATGTCGTCGTCATAGCGATCGTATTTTCTGTCTTTATCACTTCAAGTGATTCTAAGATCATTAGCGTGGAATTTGCAGAAGCAGCCTTCGACTTGCCGATGATAATTGCTTTTTTCTTAGCATTGATATCTCGAGGTGTTGAAGCTCGACGTAGTTTGCTCTTTTTTGAGATAGTGTTTTCAATATTTTCAATGTTGGTGTTCGTCAGGACGTTCACTGGGGAACATGACGCTCAGTATCAGTTGGCGATTCTGGTCATCCCACTGATCGGTTTTCCCGCTGTGGTGATCGCCGGCGTCATCGCGGCTTTCTCACCGAAGAAGCAACCGAAATAGCGCCAGTTCCGACAAAGGTTCGGCAGCTTCATACTCCGGCCGCTTGGATAGCCTCCTTTCCGCTAACCTCCACGTTTCGCCGTTCGATCGAGCGGTGAATTTGTTCTTGCGGCTTTGGCCTCAGGCACGTTTCTGGAAAGGTTGCGCCCTGCCGCAGCGCCCCTCCACCACCCTTCGGGCGGTCCCCCTCCCCGTGCCGGGGAGGATTTTTCAGGTCCAGCCTTCGTCCGGTTTGTCGAACCACACGTGGACCTGGCTGGTGCCGGTGGCGTTTTCGTAATCGGAAAACTGGCGCCCTTTTGCTTTCCAGTCGCGCCCGCCGCAGGCTGCGGCCATCATCAGGTAATGGCCAAAGCGGGCTTCGGGGGCGTGGCGCAAGTAATCGGGCATCGTATCGATGACGGCAGCGTGGTTGCCTTCGGCAAACCAGCGCAGGCGTTCATAATCGGCCTCACGCGCGGCGGGGCTTGAAATGTGGATCGGGTCCGATGCTTCGTGCAGCGGGATGTCCCGGAAAGACCAGAACCGGTGGCTCATCGATCCGCTGGCGATCAGTACCACGCGCTTGTTACTGGCGGTGATCGCTTCGCCAATGCCCCGGCCCACGGCCAGGAAATCTTCGGGATCGGCCGAATAGGCGTGGCTGACCGAGATCCATTCTTCGCGCCCTTGCAGGAAAGTCGACAGGTTTACCGTGGGGTAATGGATCGGCAGCCAGGGATCGTCGATCGCATTGGTGCGCACGCCTTGCGCTGTCGCGCATTCGGCCATCGCGGTAGCCAGCGCCGGGTTGCCGGGCAGGTCATAGCGGATCTGGCGCATGCCGCGCGGCAATTCGTCGGATGTGAACAGGCCCGACCGGCGCGATTGCGCGGTCACGCAGAATTCGACGATGGTGAACCAGTGCGTATCGAACAGCACGATCGTATCGGGCTTCAGCACGTCGAGCACTTCGCTTTTCAGCCGGTGCAGCCCGGGCACCAGGCTGATTTCCTTGCCTTCGTTCAGCGCAAGGCGGTCTTCCTGTGACATCATGATGGTCGGGGCGTGCGCGACGATGCCGGCACCGATGATTTCGCCCATGGCCTGAGGTTCCCTGCTTGCAAAACGCGGTTGACGCCCGCTCTTTAGGGCCTGGCGCAGACTTGCGGAACAGGCGGGGCAAACTCTGTCCGGTTATGCCAAGTGCGGCGGGGGCAGGCGGGTCTAGCTGGCAGACATCAAGGGAGTGCCTGTGCGATGCCTTATGCCTTTTCCCGTTCGACCGACGCGCATGTCGATCTGTCGTCGCAGGATGCGTTCAACGACGGGGCGCCGTTCGCCACGTTTGACCGCATGCGGCGCGAGGCGCCGATGGCGTGGTCCGAGATGGCGAATGGCGACAAAGGCTTCTGGTCGATCACGCGCCATGCCGATCTGCTGGATTTGAACCGTCAGGCCGATCTTCTGTCTTCGGCCAGGGGCATCCGCATGGAGGACCAGTCGGAAGAGGAATATGAAGCGCGCAAGACCTTTCAGGAAACCGATGCGCCGGTGCACCGCGCGTTTCGCGCCCTGGTGTCAAAGGCCTTTGCCAAGCACACGGTCGCGGGCTTTGAAGGCCAGATCCGCACGATCGTGACCGATCTGCTGGATGTTGCGCTGGGCGAAGGCGAATTCGATGCGGTGGACCGGATCGCGCGGCGCCTGCCGATGCAGATGCTGGCGCAGATCATGGGTGTGCCGGTCGAAGACGGGCCGATGCTGGTCGAACTCGGCGATGCGCTGATTTCCAACTCCGACCCGGATTATACCGACTTCGTGATCGACAAAGTGGATACCGAGGCCTACCGGCTGCTGCCGTTTCGCAGCCCGGCGGCGGTGAAGCTGTTCGATTATGCCAACGATCTGCTCGATCGCATGGATGCCGGCGAACAGATCGGCGTGCTCAATCTCGTGCGCCAGACCACCAGCCACGGCACGCAGATGTCGCGCGATGAATTCCGCAATTTCTTCTGCCTGCTGGTCGCTGCGGGCAATGACACCACGCGCTACAGCATTTCGGCAACGATCCACGCGCTGGCCAACAATCCGCACCTGTTGCACCAGATTCAGGCGGGCGATTTCACCGGCTGGGAAGAGGCCGCCGATGAAATGATCCGCTGGGCATCACCCACATCGCATTTCCGCCGCACTGCCACGCGCGATTTCACCTATCACGATCAGCAGGTGCGCGCCGGCGACAAAGTGGTGCTGTGGTTCCTTTCGGGCAATCGTGATGAGGCGGGCATTGCCGATCCCTATACGCTGCGGCTGGATCGGCCGCGCAATCCGTTCCTGGCGTTCGGGCAGGGCGGGCCGCACATTTGCCTGGGCATGTGGTTGGCCAAGCTGGAAGTCGCGATCGTGATGCAGGAACTGGCGCGGCGCATTGTCAGCATCGAACAAGTTGCCGATCACAGCTATTTGCGGTCCAACTTCATTCACGGCATCAAGCATCTGCCGGTGCGCGTAAAGGCGCGCTGACAGCCATAAAAGCCGATACCCAAAAACAAGACGATCGGGGAGTACCATGAACAGCCTGTCACCCTTTACCGCTGACATGTCGCGCGCTGTCGCCTTTGAACGCGCGCGGCTGCTGTTTGCCGATCAGCTCAACCTGGCGCGGGGCAAATATGTGCCGATGACCGAGGCGGCCAAGGGCCATGCCCGGTTTTGCGTGGGCACATATGCGGTCACTTATGATCGCACGCTGGTCGCCGCGCCGGGCGGCGGGCTGCTTGATGGCTTGCCCGACATGGAAATGCATTTCGATCCCGATGCGCTGCGTCCCGGGTGGGAGCCCGGGACCCAAATCGCGCTGGGCCAGTTGCAGTTCAAGGGCGCACCGTTTCCGTTGTGCGGGCGCGGCGCGCTGATCCGCGCGATTGCCGCCTGGCGCGCGCGCGGGCTGGAACCGATGGTCGGGATCGAAATGGAAGCCTATGTGTTTCAGCGCGATGCCGCCGGAAACTGGGTGCCTTATGAAACGCCGGGCGCGTTCGTTTATGGCACCGGGCCGTTCACCGATCCGGCCGGCCTGGTCGATACGATCTGGGAAGCGGCGCATGCCTGCGGCATCCCCATCGAATCGATGAACGCCGAATATGATGCGCCGCAATTCGAACTGACGCTGCGTTTTGCCGATGCGCTGCGTGCGGCGGACGATGCCTTTCTGTTTCGGCAGATGGCGCGCGAGCTGCTGCTGCGAAAGGGCTATCTGCTGTCGTTCCTGCCCAAACCTTTTGCCGACAAAAGCGGCAGCGGGCTGCATTTCAACATCAGTTTCCGCGATGGCGCGGGGCGCAACGTGTTTGCCGATGATGTGGCGAGCGGCACATTGTCGGCCACGATGCGCGGCGCGATTGCCGGCATGCTGCACCATCACGAGGCGCTTGCGGCGATTCTGGCGCCCACCACCAACAGCTATGCCCGGCTGCAACCGGCCAGCCTGTCGGGATACTGGGCCAATTGGGGGATTGATCACCGCAGCGTGACGGTGCGCGTTTCGGCCGAAACCGGCGCCGCGGCGCGGATCGAACACCGCATGGCCGATTGCGCGGCCAGCCCCTATGTCGCGATTGCCGCGCTGTTGCAGGCCGCACTGATCGGGGTGGAGGCGGGCATGGACCCCGGCGCGCCGGAAACCGATGACGGGCTGGAAACGGTGGGCACCGACCGCCACACCCCGCACGACCTGCCCGCCGCGCTTGACGCGCTGGAGGCCGATACCGTGCTGACTGCGGCAGTGGGCGCGGACCTGGTGGCCAATTTCATCGCGATCAAGCGCGAGGAGCTGAACAACCTGGCCACGCGCGACGAGGCCGGCACCATCGCCTATTACCTGCCCTATATCTGAGAGAGATGATGGACACGCGCATCGACATTGCCGGCCATTCGGTATCGCCCGATCACTATATCGGTGGGCGCCGGGTTTCCTCGCCCTATACTTTCGAAACGCGTTGCCCGTTCGACTGGTCGTGGAAACTGGCCGATATCGCGCGCGGCACGGTGGCAACCGCGGCGCAGGCGGCACAGGCCGCAACCGATGCCTTTCCCGCCTGGGCGGCGCTGAGCGCGGCGGAACGCGGCGCCTGTCTCCACCGCCTGGCCGATCTGATCGAGGCCAATGTCGAAAAGCTGGCGATGATCGAATGCCTGGATATGGGCATGTTGCTGGAAAGCCTGCGGCTGCGCGTGATTCTGCGCGGGGCTGCCAATTTCCGCAACTATGCCGATCTGGCGACCGCGCATGAAGACCGCGTGTGGTCTTCGCGCGGCACCGCCAACCGGGTGATCCGCCTGCCCGCCGGGCCGTCGCTGATCATCACGCCGTGGAATGCGCCGTTCATGCTCTCCACATGGAAATGCGCGCCGGCGCTGGCTGCGGGCAACACGGTGATCCTGAAACCGGCCGACTGGTCACCGCTGTCGGCCTCGGTCCTGGCCGATCTGATCGACGAGGCGGGGTTTCCTGCGGGCGTGTTCAATATCGTCCAGGGGCTGGGCGCGGAACTGGGCAATGCATTGACCGGCGATCCGCGGATCAAGCGGATCAGCTTTACCGGCAGCGTGCCGACCGCACGGATCATCGGCAAGGCAGCGGCGGAAAACATCGTGCCGTTCACTGCCGAACTGGGCGGCAAATCGCCGCTGCTGGTGTTTGCCGATGCCGATATCGATGCCGCGGCGAAAAAGGCCGCCGGGCAATATGATGACAGCGGCCAGGTGTGCATGGCCGGCACGCGGATCATCGTGGAAGACAGCGTGAAGGATGCGTTTCTCGAAAAATTCCATGGCTATGCCGATGCGCACGTGCTGGGCGACAGCCGCGACCCGGCGACCACGATGTCGGCGCTGATTCACCCGCGCCACGTCGAACGCGTGCTGGGCTTCATCGATCGCGCGCGCGCGGCGGGCGATACCATCGCGCGCGGCGGGAACTTGTGGAAACAGGGCGCCAACTGGATCGAGCCGACGCTGATCATCCCGCGCGATAACGATGCCGAAGTGGTGCAGAACGAAGTGTTTGGCCCGGTGCTGACTTTCCAGACCTTCCGCGACGAAGCCGAAGGCGTGATGCTGGCCAATTCCACCGCCTATGGCCTGTCGGGCATTGTCTATACCGGCAGCGCCGAGCGCGCGGAACGTGTGGGGCGCGCGGTGCGCGGCGGCACGGTCTGGGTGAACACGTTCCTGGTGCGCGATCTGACCGCACCGTTTGGCGGGATCGGCATTTCGGGCATCGGCCGCGAAGGCGGCGATTATGCGCTGGATTTCCATTCCGATCTGAAAACGCTGCAGATTCTGGAAGGCAGCGTGGCCTGATACCATTGTGCAGTGAGCATGACTCACGGCACATTGGTATCAGCCCGCGCGGCGCCTGAGCGTCACGTTGTGCGATGAGTTTCACTCATCGCACATCCGCATGACACTCCTCCCCGAAACGGGGCGGGGGCTCAGGCCGGGTCGGGCAAAGGCCCCCCACCCAGCGACGCGATATCCGGTGGCGCGGCCGGTTTCGGCCGCCCGCGGCGCGATGCGCGCGGGGCGCTGTCAATCAGGATCAGCGTCGTATCGGGATCATCCAGCGCATATTGCGCGCGCAGTTCCAGCTTGAACGCATTCACGGCGTCTTCATCGGGCAAATGGCGGATCGGGATGCGCCGCACGATCAGATCGCCCATGGTGTCGATCAGCGTGAGCGTGCGGCCCGAAGTCAGCTCGACCAGCCGCGACACATCGAACCCGTTGGACAGGTTCCAGTTGGCATGATCCCAGCTTACCAGCGGGCGGTGGCAATAGCGGCACGTGCTGGTCATCGATCCATCGGCATCGCGATGGCGTTCGCGCACCGGGCGGTGCACCCGGGTGAACCAGCACTGTGTCAGCGCTTCTGTGCGCACGCGCTCCCCTTCCGTCCGGTGATCGGACCCCGTGATCGGTTCCGGTGACCGGCGGGCCGTCCATTCGGGATGGAGGAGGTACGACCCGCCGATCATGGGTTCAGGACGGCGGCGGCACGCAAAGGTTAAGGGCGCGGCAACCGGTTTGGCGCTGCCACCCGGTTTGGCGCCTGCGCGTCACAGCGGCCGGATCAAAGGGGATTGCCGTCCTTGTCGCGATAGATTTCGCGGCGGCCGACATGGTTGGGCGGGCCGACAAAGCCATCGGCCTCCATCCGTTCGATCCATTTCGATGCGGTGTTGTAGCCCACCCCCATCTGGCGCTGGATCCAGCTGGCCGAGGCCTTCTGGCTTTCGAACACCAATTGGCAGACCTGGCGATATTTGCGCTCATCCGGGTTGTCCGACGCGGTCGCGTCCAGATCGTCAAAGCCAAAGCCGCCGTCTTCGGGCTCTTCGGTCACCGAGGTGACGTATTCGGGCGAACCCTGCTTGCGCCAGTGATCGGCGATGCGTTCGACTTCTTCATCCGATACGAACGGGCCGTGCACGCGCTTCACCGGGTCGGTGTTGGGCTTGTACAGCATGTCGCCCTTGCCCAGCAGCTGTTCGGCGCCCTGTTCGCCCAGGATCGTGCGCGAATCGATGCGGCTGGTCACGGCAAAGCTGATCCGCGTGGGCAAATTGGCCTTGATCACCCCGGTGATGACATCGACGCTGGGGCGCTGCGTGGCCATGATCAGGTGGATGCCCGCGGCGCGGCTTTTCTGCGACAGCCGCTGGATCAGCACTTCGATTTCCTTGCCCACCGTCACCATCAGGTCGGCAAGTTCGTCGACGATCACCACGATCTGCGGCAGGGTCTGGTAATCGAGCTGCTGTTCCTCGTAGATTTCCTCGCCGCTGTCGGGATCGAACCCGACCTGGATGCGCCGGCCCAGCGGTTTGCCTTTGGCGGCGGCGGCGCGCACCTTTTCGTTGAAACCCGACAAGTTGCGCACGCTGATCGAGCTCATCTGGCGATAGCGGCGCTCCATTTCCTCCACCGCCCATTTCAGCGCGCGCACCGCCTTGGCCGGTTCGGTCACCACCGGGGACAGCAGATGGGGAATATCGTCGTAGCTTTTCAGTTCCAGAACTTTGGGATCGACCAGGATCAGCCGGCACTGCTGCGGCGTCAGGCGATAGAGCAGCGACAGCAGGATGCAGTTCAGCCCCACCGATTTGCCCGATCCGGTCGTGCCCGCCACCAGCAAGTGCGGCATCGTGGCAAGGTCGGCCACGATCGGTTCGCCGGTGATGTCCTTGCCCAGGATGATCGGCAGCATGCCCTTGGCATTGACGAACTTGTCGCAGGCCACCATTTCGCGGAACGAGACCATTTCGCGCGTCATGTTGGGCAATTCGATGCCCATCACCGTGCGGCCCGGAATGGCCGACACGCGCGCCGAAACCGCGCTCATGTTGCGGGCGATATCGTCGGACAGGCCGATCACGCGGCTGGCCTTGATCCCCGGCGCGGGTTCCAGTTCGTACATCGTGACCACGGGGCCGGTGCGCACCGCCATGATCTCGCCTTTGACGTTGAAATCGTCGAGCACGTTTTCCAGCAGGCGCGCATTGCGTTCCAGCGCCAGCTTGTCGATTTTCGGCCCGGTGTTGACCGGAATTTCGTCGAGCAGTTCGATCGGCGGCAGCTCGAACCGGTCAAACAGATCACCCTGCCGCGCCTTGGTCAGCGATGCAGGCGCGGGGGTGCGCTGCGGATCGGTGATTTCGGTGGGGCGGCGCGGCGGGGCCGCCGGGGCCGAGGCCGCGGGCGCATCGGGTTGTGCAGAGGCGATGTCGCGCGGGCGCGGTCTGGCCTCTGGCGCGGCCCTGTCGTCATCCGTGCCGGCGTCAGCCGCCGCGCGGCGGGGCAACCACGACAGCGGATTGAACCGCCAGCCTTCCAGCGCGAACACGCGCGCCACCAGCACCAGCCCGGCCAGGGCGGTGATCACGCCCAGCCCGATCAGCACCCAGCCGCGCGCGCTGCCGGCAAAATGCGCGGCCCAGCGCGCCAGCCCGCCACCGATCAGCCCGGCAATGCCGCCCGCGCCCGCGGGCAGCGCGCCGGCCGGGCGCGCCCAGGCCAGGGCCAGCGTCACATCGATCAGCACGACCGCCGCCAGCATCAGCAGCGCCAGGTGCCACCACGCGGCAGGCACCGGTTCGTCGGCATCATCCTCCACCATATCGATCAGATCGCCGGTGCCATCCCACAGCCGGCGGGCAAACACGAACAGCAGCGGCAGGGCCAGCGCCACCGGCAGGCCAAACAGCATCAGCAGCCGCTCGGCCGTCCAGGCGCCGGCCAGCCCCATCCAGTTTTCCACCGGGCTGCCCGATGCGGTCGAACCCGAAGGATCGGTCTGGGTATAGCTGACCAGCGCGAGAGCGGTGAACACCATCAGCACAAACAGCAGCGTGCCGCCGATCAGTTCGGCACTGCGGCGCAAGCTGCGGCGCAGGATCGCGCGCCAGTCGGACCGGCCCGATCGGGCGCCTGCCTTTGGACGAACCGGTGTGAGTGCCCGCGATGCCATAACCCGCCGTATCCCGAAGTGCCGGCGCCGATGATGCGCCACGCGGGTGCATCATGCGCCAGAAGGGTGGGAATCGTCAAGAATCCAAGGATTTTTGCCGAGTCGTGCTTTTCGCCCGTTTTTCAGGACAGGCCGTCGATCGCGGCAAAGCCGTGCGCGCGCACGTGCGCCCGATGCCGCCGCGTCATCCCGCCCAGCGCCAGCACGGGGATCGGTGACAGCCGCGCAAGGGTATTGAAGCGCACCGCGCCCAGCACCGGGGCACCGGGATGCGACCGCGTGGGAAACACCGGCGACAGCAGCACCGCATCGGCCCCGGCACGCGCCGCCGCGCCCAGTTCGCGCAAGGTGTGCGCCGTTGCCAGCCGCAGCCCGCGCGTTGTCCGGCACGACAGCCGGTGCGCCGGGCCATAGCCGGGTCCTGCCAGCACCACCGTGACCCCGCGCAGCGCCGCCAGCCGCGCCAGCGGGGCCAGCCGTGCCGCGCGCGCGGCAGGGGCAAGGTGATAATGCCGCCACACAAAGGCCGATCCGCGCGGCAGGCGCCGCAGCGCGGTTTCCAGCAGGGCATCGTTGCGCGCATCGCTCAGCAGCACGTGCGCCGGCACGGCCACGCGCCGCCCGATCGGGCCAGCGGGTTTCAGAACGGGTGGAGCAAAGCGCACAATGCGGTATAGCCCCGGGCCATGCCGATCACTACCCCCGACACGCACGCCGAAACATCGCCCCTCGCTGCCATTCGCGCGCGCATCGCGCATGCCGCGGGGCTTGCCGCGCGCGATCCCGCCACGATCACGCTGGTGGCGATTTCCAAGACCAAACCGGCCGACGCGATCCGCCCGCTGATTGCCGAAGGCCAGCGCGTGTTCGGCGAAAACCGCGTGCAGGAGGCGCAGGCCAAATGGCCCGCGCTGATCGAGGCGCAGCCCGATCTGCGGCTGCATCTGGTCGGGCAATTGCAATCGAACAAGGCCGAAGACGCGGTGCGGCTGTTCGATGCGATCCATGCGCTGGACCGGCTGTCGCTGCTGACCGCGCTTGCCCGCGCGATGGACAAGACCGGCCGCCGCGTGCCGCTGTTTGTGCAGGTGAATATCGGTGACGAGCCGCAAAAGGGCGGCTGCGCGATCGCCGATCTGCCCGCGCTGCTGGCCGAGGCGGGGCGCGCCGACCTGCCGATTGCCGGGCTGATGTGCGTGCCCCCGGCCGGGATCGAGGCGGCGCCGTTTTTTGCGCTGCTGGGCAGGATCGCCCGCGATCACGGGCTTGACGGGCTGTCGATGGGCATGAGCGAGGATTTCGAAACCGCGGTGATGCTGGGCGCGACCCATGTGCGCATCGGCAGTGCGCTGTTTGGCGCACGGCCCGCGCAGGCGCAATGATGCGGTGCCGATGACAGCAATCGCGCCGATCATCGCCTTTGTGCCGGTCGCGGCGCTGCTGACCATCACGCCGGGCACCGATACGATGCTGGTGCTGCGCACGGCGGGCCTTGCCGGGGCGGGCCCGGCGGCGCGCGCGGCGCTCGGCATTGCGCTGGGGTGCCTGGCCTGGGGGCTGGCGGTGGCGACCGGGCTGGGCGCGCTGCTGGTGGCAAGCCCGGTGATATTCGGCTGGGTGCGCCTGCTGGGTGCGGTCTATCTGGGGTGGATCGGCATCGGGCTGATCGTGCGTGCGGGGCGCGGGGTGCCGGCGGGCATGGCCGGGGCGGCGGGCACCGCATTTCGCCGCGGGCTGCTGACCAATCTGCTGAACCCAAAGATCGGCGTGTTCTATCTGACGCTGCTGCCGCAATTCCTGCCGCCGGGCGCGGGGGCTGGCGCCGGGCTGATGCTGGCGGGCATCCATATCGTGCTGACGCTGATCTGGTTTGCGCTGCTGATCGGCGCGGCTGCGCGGATCGCGCCGGCGCTGGCCGACCGGCGGCTGGCGCGCGCGATCGACCGGGCGTGCGGCGCGGTGTTCATCGGGTTTGGCGTGCGGATCGCGCTGGCGTGATCCGCACCTGACGGTCAGCTTTCGGTGCCGCCCGCTTCGGCGTAACGCACCAGTTCGTCGCCGGCCAGCGTGACCACATGCAACAGGTTGGTCGATCCCGGCGTGCCGAACGGCACCCCGGCCAGCGCGATCAGTTTCGATCCGCCCGTGCCGAAACCGTGGCGCAGCGCCATGCGTTTGCCCTTGGCGATCATTTCCTCAAAGCTGCCGATGTCGCGCGTGCTTACCGCATGCGCGCCCCACAGCAGGCCCAGCCGCCGTGCGGTGCGCACTGCCGGGGTCAGCACCAGCATTGGCACGCCCGGCCGTTCGCGCGCCACGCGGCGCGCGGTCGAACCCGAACCGGTGAACACGATGATCCCCGAAACCGGCAGCGTGCGCGCGATCGAGGCGCAGGCCCCGGCCAGCGCATCGGCCGTGGTGGGATCGGGCGGCGTGTCGATGAAATGGACCCGCGCCTGATAGCCGGCATCGCGTTCCACCTGCACCGCAATGCGGTTCATGATCGTCACCGCTTCTTCGGGCCAGGCGCCGGCGGCGGTTTCCGCCGACAGCATCACCGCATCGGCGCCGTCATAGACCGCATTGGCCACGTCCGACACTTCGGCGCGGGTGGGGGTGGGCGCCTCGATCATCGATTCGAGCATTTGCGTGGCCACGACCACCGGCTTGCCCTGGCGGCGGGCCATCGCGACAATCCGCTTTTGCAGCGGCGGCACGTCTTCGGGGTTCAGCTCCACGCCCAGATCGCCGCGCGCGACCATGATCCCGTCGGACAGTTCGATGATTTCATCCAGCCGGCCGATCGCGGCGGGCTTTTCGATTTTGGCCATCAGCGCGGCGCGGCCGCTGATCAGCTTGCGCGCTTCGGCCAGATCTTCGGGCCGCTGCACGAATGACAGCGCGATCCAGTCGGCCTCCTGCTCCAGCGCAAAGGCGAGGTCGCGGCGGTCTTTGTCGGTCAGCGCGGGCACCGGGATCACCGCATCGGGCACGTTGACGCCCTTGTTGTTGGAAATCACCCCGCCCACTTCGGCCGAACAGAAGATTTCCTGCGCATCGGCGCGGATCACGCGCAGGCGCAGCTTGCCATCGTCGATCAGCAGTCGCTGGCCCTTTTGCAAAATCCCGAACAATTCGGGATGGGGCAGGAACACGCGGTTTTCATCGCCGGGTTCGGGGTTGCGATCGAGCGTGAAATGGCCCGAATGGCGGATCACCGCGCGGCCGTCCTTGAACGTGCCGACGCGCAGTTTCGGCCCCTGCAGATCGCACAGGATCGTGATCGGGCGGTTGACCGTCGCCTCAAGCGCGCGGATCGAAGCGATCGTGGCGGCGTGGGTGGCGTGGTCGCCATGGCTCATGTTGACGCGAAAGGCATCGACGCCGGCGCGAAACAGCTTTTCCAGCATTTCGGGCGAACGGCTGGCCGGGCCAACCGTGGCCAGAATCTTGACCTTGCGTCCGCGCAGCGTTTGGCCGCCACCGCTGTCTTGCGTCGGTTCGGAGTTCGCCATGGGACCAGCCTCGCTTTAGTCTTGAAATGGGCGCGGCCGGCGAACCCTGCCCGCTTGAGACAGTGGTCACGCGACTGCGCCGGGGCTATGGCCCATGAGGCCTTAAAACCCAAGACCCAATTCCGTCAGGATGTTTCCCATGGATACGAATTCCCCTTTGGCAGATGCGCCCGATTCGCTTGACATGCTCGACGATGCCGTAGCGGCAGCCGCGTTTCGCCGGCTGGTGCGCCATCTGCGCCACCGCCACGATGCGCAGAACATCGAACTGATGGGGCTGGCCGGATTTTGCCGCAATTGCCTGGCCGACTGGATTGTCGATGCCGGCGCGCCGCTGGACAAGGCCGCCGCGCGCGAAGCGATCCACGGGCTGCCCGCCGCCGAATGGAAAGCACGGTTCCAGACCGAGGCAACGCCCGAACAGATCGAACGCATGGCGCAAAGCATGAAACGGAACGCGGGCTAGGCGCCCCTGCTACCCGCCGGAATCCGGAGCGCCGGTATATTCGGCATGCGGATCGGGCACGCGCGGCGGTTCTCCGGGTGCGGGCGGGTCGAAGGCACTGACCGGGATCGGGCCGATCAGTTCGCCATCGTCCCAGAACATTTCGTGCCAATCGCCCGGATCAAGCCCCAGGTGCTGCAACGGGGTGTAGTAATAGCGGCTGAAGGCATAGACCGTGCGCGCGCCGCCCAGCGCCGCGCGCGCCGCAGGCGGCGGCACGAGCTGCCCCTGATAGCCGCCAAAGGCCCAGTTGTCGGTGGGTTTCGGGTCGGTCAGCACCACCAGCGGAAAAGGGCAGGGCGGCCGGCCGGGTGTGTGGCCGAATTCGACCAGGCAGGCCTGTTCGATCACCACACCTTCGGCTTCGTGGCTGGCGAGCAGCGCCGCGCCGGGGTGCATCGCGACCGTGCGCAGCGTCTGGCGGAAATCCTGCGGCACGCCGATATAATCGACCCACAGCAGATCGATCAGCCCGGTCAGCGCCATCGCACCGATCACCCCGATTGCGGCCGCCCGGCGCAACACCGGCCGGCCTGGCGCGGCTTTGCCCGGGGTGGATGCCAGCGCCGCCGCCGCGACCAGCGCGGTGAAACCAAAGGCCCAGTGCAGCGTGAAATCCGATACGATCGGGTGGATCGTGTCGGTCGCCTTGAACACCGCCACTGTCAAAGCCGCGATTGCCGCCGCCAGCCGCACCATCTGCATGTGCCGCGCGCGCCACAGCCCGGCGGCGATCAGCACGCCCATCAGCGCGGCGCTGCCCAGGCCCCCGGTCAGCAGTTGCAGATTGCAGGTCTGCGCGAAATCGGCCCAGCCCAGCGGTTCCAGCCAGGCGATATTGGCGGCGCGCATGCTGTGCAACTGCGCCAGCGCCATCACCAGCACCCAGCCCGACAGCACCATGGTCACCAGATCGGCGAGAATCAGCGCGCCAAGCTGGCGCCAGGCGATGGCGCGCCAGATTGCCGCCTCGGCCAGCACCGCCAGCGTGGCGATCACCGGCCACAGCACCATGGTCGTGTGGCAATAGATCGCGATGACTGCGCCTGTGACAAACAGCGCCCAGCCTCGCGCCGGTGATCGTTCCGGCCGGGCGCCGCGCGCCTCCAGCGCGATCACCAGCCCGATGAACGACACCGTGACCGCGATCCGCGCCAGGCCATAGCCGCGCAGATAGGCCGCCTGATAGATATCCGACCACGCCACCGCGCTCAGCAGCAGGCCCAGCACCGCCGCCGGCCAGCCCAGCCGCGCGCGCAACAGCCAGCCAAACAGCGCCAATTGCGCAAAGCCGATGGCCAGCGGCAGCGCGCGCAAGGTCCAGTGGCCCATCGGCACGGCGGCGCGCCACAGCTTCAGCAGCGAATAGAACAGCGGCGGATTGGTTTCGCGCACCATCCACCAGCCCCACAAGTGCCGCCACGGCTGCCCCGAAAAATAGAGCGAGGCCATTTCGTCGAACACCATCGATGCCGCAGCATGGCGCAGTCGCAATACCACGGCCAGCACCACCACCGCCAGCATTGCCACCGTCTGCACTGGCACCGCCAGCACTGGCACCGTCTGCCCTGAGACCGTCTGCCCTGAGACCGGGCCCGGCCGGGGCAGGGCTGGCCCGTTCACGCTGTCATGGCCATGGTCCAATGCATTATCCCCGCTACACGTGGCCGGGCATACCGGCGCGACACCGCTGCAACAAGGGGCGGGCAACCGGGGCAAGGTCACCAGCGTCAGGCGCTTTGACGCGGGTCAACCGTCCTGTAACGCTGGCATCCTGTAACGCTGGCGTGCCACAGCAAGGGTACGTTTTTGGTCAGGAAGGCCCGATCCCATGGTTACCCCGCCCACCGCGATTGTCACGCTGACGATGAACCCGACAATCGACGTTGCCTATGAAGTCGACCGGATCGTGCCCACGCACAAGATCCGCACCACCCACGAATATGCCAATCCGGGTGGCGGCGGGATCAATGTTGCGCGGGTCTTCGTGCGACTGGGCGGCAATGCGCGCAGCGTCTATCTGTCGGGCGGGCCGACCGGGGTTGCGCTCGACGGGCTGCTCGATCTGCACCAGCTGGTGCGCACGCGCGTGCCGATTGCCGGGCACACGCGCATCGCGGTGACCACGCTGGAACACGCCACCGGCCAGGAATACCGCATTACCCCCGAAGGCCCCGAAGTGCAGGAGGCGGAATGGCGTGCCGCGCTCGCCACGATCGAAACGCTGGCGTGCAGCCATTTTGTTGCCAGCGGATCGTTGCCGCGCGGCGTTCCGGCCGATTTCTATGCGCGCGTGGCGCAGATCATGGCCGCGCGCGGGGTGACCATGGTGCTCGACACATCGGGCGAGGCGCTGCGCCAGGGTCTGGCCGGCGGCGGCATTGCGCTGGCCAAACCCAGCCGGGGCGAACTGGAATCAATCGTCGGCAGCGCGCTGCCGACGCGCGCGGCGGTGATTGAGGCGGCCATGGCGCTGGTCGAGGCTGGCCAGGCGCGAATGGTTGCGGTAACCCTGGGCCATGAAGGCGCCATTCTGGCGCGCGCCGGCGGCGTGATCGATTGCCCCGCGCTGCCGGTGGTCGCGCAAAGCACGGTGGGCGCGGGCGACAGCTTTCTGGCGGCGATGGTGTTCGGCCTGTGCAGCGGGCAGGATCAGGCGGCCTCGTTTCGGCTGGCGATGGCGGCGGGCACCGCGGCGGTGCTGCACCCCGGCACCGATCTGGCGCGTCCGGACGATATCGCGCAGCTGTTGCAACAGATCCCCGCCGCCACGGCTTGAAAGCGCGGGGGCGCAGAACCATGTCGTGCCCGACCCCGCCCCGACGCAAACCGGGCGGCCAGCATGAACAGGATGACCATGACCACGACCGAAACGCTTTCACCCGAAACCGGAAAGGCCGAAACCCGCGTATTTGAAGCCGATGTGGCGCGCCTGCTGCACCTGATGGTGCATGCGGTCTATTCCGATCGCGATGTTTTCCTGCGTGAACTGGTGGCCAATGCCGCCGATGCCTGCGAAAAACTGCGTTATGAAAGCCTGGCCAACCCGGGCATCGCCAGCGAGCAGGCGCAGCGCATCACCATCGCGCTCGATCCCGATCAGCGCCGGCTGACCATCACCGACAACGGCATCGGCATGACCGAGGCCGATCTGGTCGAAGCGCTGGGCACGATCGCGCGATCGGGCACGCGCGCCTTCATGGACAAGCTGACGGCAGCGAAGGATGGGGCAAAGGACGGGGCAAAGGACGGGCAGGACCCGCAATTGATCGGCCAGTTCGGCGTCGGGTTCTACTCGGCGTTCATGGTGGCCGATCAGGTTGAGGTGATCACCCGCCGCGCCGGCACCGATCTGGCGCACCGCTGGACATCGGATGGCCTGGGCACCTACCGCATTGCGCCCGCCGCGCTGGATGAGGCGCCGGCTGCGGGCACGCGCGTGGTGCTCCATCTGAAAGAGGATGCCGCGCAATACACCGAACGCCACACTGTCGAACGCATCGTGCGCGCGCAATCGGGCCATGTGCCGGTGCCGATCGACCTGATCGACGGGGCCGAAGGCGAAACCAGCGAAGTGACCGACGGCAGCGCGCTGTGGACCCGGCCCAAATCGGACATCAGCGCCGAAGACTATGCCGATTTCTATCGCGGCCTGGCCGGCCAGTTCGACAGCCCGGCGCTGACGCTGCATTACCGCGCCGAGGGCAAGCACGAATACAACGTGCTGGCGTTCGTGCCCGAAACCCGGCCGTTCGATCTGTTTGATCCCGATCGCACCGGGCGGATGAAGCTGTATGTGCGGCGCGTGTTCATCACCGATGAGGCGGAAATCGTGCCCCGCTATCTGCGGTTTGTGCGCGGGCTGATCGATTCGGCCGATCTGCCGCTCAACATGTCGCGCGAAATGATCCAGCAGAGCCCGCTGCTCGCCGCGATCACCAAGGGTGTGACCAACCGCATCCTGGGCGAACTGGACAAGCTGGCGCAGACCGATGCGGAAAAATACGCCGCGTTCTGGGATACGTTCGGCGCGGTGCTGAAAGAAGGGATTTATGAAGACTATGGCCGGCGCGAAACGCTGCTGGGCCTCGCGCGGTTCCGCAGCACCAGTGGCGGCGATAGCTGGCGGTCGCTGAAGGACTATCTGGCCGATGCGCGCGAAAACCAGACCGCGATCTATTACGCCACCGGCACCGATCGTGACCGGCTGGCGAGCAGCCCGCAAATCGAAGGATTCCGCGCGCGCGGGATCGAGGTGCTGCTGCTGACCGATCCGGTCGACAGCTTCTGGGCGGCGGCGGGTGTCGATTTCGACGGCAAACCGTTCAAGTCGGTCACCCAGGGACAGGCCGATCTGGGCCTGATCGCGCCGCTGGATGGCGAAGCGCCACCCGCGCAAGCCACGCCCGAGGCCGATGCCTTTATCACCTGGGTCAAGGGCCAGTTGGGCGATCTGGTTTCGGACGTGCGCGCATCGGACCGGCTGACCACCAGCGCGGCGTGCCTGGTGGCGAGCGAACACGGCATCGACCGGCAGCTGGAACGCCTGCTCAGCGCCAATGGCCAGACCCCGCGCGGCGCAAAACCGGTGCTGGAACTGAACCCGCGCCACGATCTGGTCACGCGGCTGGCCGCGCTGCCCGACGATGCCGCGCTGAAGGCCGATGGCGCGCATCTGCTGCTGGACGAGGCGCGAATTGCCGATGGCGAATTGCCCGAAGACACCCGCGCCTTTGCCGAACGGCTGGGCCGGGTGATGGCGCAGGCGCTGGGCTGAATTCGCGCCAAGAAAGCCCGCCCCCTGAGGGCAGGGCTATCGCATATTCAGCCCTCTCCCTCAGGGGGAGGGCAAATGCGATAGCCCCCCTGATGGGGGCTTGTGCCTGGTGCCGTCAGACGTTGGTCAGGCGCAACTGCCACAGGATAAAGGCGAATTCTTCCGCGGTTTCCTTCAGGCTTTCGAACCGGCCCGATTTGCCGCCGTGGCCGGCGCCCATGTTGGTCTTGAACAGCAGTTCGTTGGCGTCGGTTTTCAGATCGCGCAGGCGGGCAACCCATTTGGCCGGTTCCCAATAGGTTACGCGCGGGTCGTTCAGCCCGGCGGTGACCATCAGCGGCGGATAGGCCTGCGCACGCACCTGGTCATAGGGTGAATAGGACCGGATCAGATCGAACGCGGCGCGGTCTTCCACCGGGTTGCCCCATTCGGGCCATTCGCCCGGGGTCAACGGCAGCGTTTCATCGAGCATGGTGTTCAGCACGTCGACAAACGGCACATGCGCAACCACCGCGCCCCACAGTTCGGGGTCGGAATTGATCACCGCGCCCATCAGTTCGCCGCCGGCCGATCCGCCGCTGATCGCGATCTGCCCCTCGCGCGTCAGCCCGCGCGCCACCAGCCCGCGCGCCACATCGACAAAATCGGTGAAGGTGTTGGTGCGCTTGTCGAGCTTGCCATCCTTGTACCAGCGGCGGCCGAGATCATCGCCGCCGCGGATATGCGCGATGGCAAAGACCATGCCGCGATCAACCAGGCTGAGCCGCGCGGTCGAAAACCCCGGGCCAATGGCAATGCCATAGGCGCCATAGCCATAAAGATAGAGCGGCGCGGGGCCGGCGCGATCCTTTCGCGCCATGATCGATACCGGCACCATCGTGCCATCGCGCGCGGCGATTTCCAGCCGCTCTGTCATATAGAGCGACGCATCATAGCCCGAAGGGATTTCCTGGACTTTCAACAGCTCCAGGCTGCGCGCGGCAACGTGATAATCATAGACCGTGGCCGGGCTGATCATCGATTCATAGGTCAGCCGCAGGCGGTCGGTCGCCCATTCGGGATTGTCGGCCAGCCCCGCTTCATAGCTCGCCTCGGGAAAAGTGATCGGCTCGATCCGCGCGGGATCGTCGTAATAGCGCACTTCGATCCGGTCGAGCCCGCGCACGCGCCCTTCGACCACATAGAAATCGCGGAACAGGTCGAACCCGGTCAGATAGAATTCGTCGCTGCCTTCGATCAACGTGGTCCATTCGCCCGGCGCCGACAGCGGCGCCGTGGCCAGGCGGAAATTTTCGTGCGTGTCGTTGGTGTGGATGAACAGCACCGGATCGGTGCCATCATCGCGATCGACCACATCGACATCGTATTCCACCCCGGTCTGGCGCGGGCGCACCAGGATCGGCGTTGCGGTGGGGTCGGTGATCGGCACCAGCCGGGTTTCGCCGGTTTCATGATCGCCGGTTGAAATCACCAGCCAGCGTTCGCTGGCCGACAGGCCGGCGCCAACGCGAAAGCCTTCGTCGGCTTCGTGGAACAGCACCTGGTCTTCGGTTGCGGCCGTGCCCAGCCGGTGCAGCAGCACGGTATCGGTGCGCCACTGGTCATTGACCCGGGCATAGACCAGCGCGCTGTCATCCCTGGTCCAGATCAGCCCCGACAGCGTATCGGGAATCGTGTCGGGCAGCATTTCGCCGGTCGCGATCACCTTGATCTGCGCGACAAAGCGTTCCGATCCGTTGTCATCGATCGCATAGGCGAGCAGGCGGCCATCGTTTGACACCGCAATCGCGCCCAGGCGGAAATAGTCCTTGTCTGCGGCAAGCTGCGTCTCATCGAGAATCAGCTCGTCTGCGCCGGCATCGTCGCCGGCCGCGATCGGGCGGCGCCACCAGGCCTTGTATTCGGCGCCTTCGGCATATTCGACCCAATAGAGATATGCGCCGTCCTTTTGCGGCACCGACCGGTCCGCCTCTTTGATGCGGCCGCGCATTTCGGTGAACAGGCTGTCGATCAGCGGCTGCTGCGCGGCCATGCGGCCTGCAAACCAGGCGTTTTCCGCCTCAAGATGCGCCAGCACCGCCGGATCGGTGACTTCGGGATAGGCGGGATCGCGCAGCCAGGCGTAATCGTCGGTGATCGTCACGCCGTGATGCGTGGTCTTTACCGGGCGCCGTTCGGCAACGGGAGGATTTTGGGCGATGGCATGGGGTGGGGTGGTTTCGGGCATTGTTCGCCTCTATGGTGCCAGGGCGCGCCCGGCAAGCCGGGTGTAGGACCAAACGGACATGACCGCCATGCTGATGAACACCCACGAAGCCCGCCTTTCCGCCTTGCGCCAGCAACTTGCCGCGCAGACCCTCGACGGGTTCGTCGTGCCGATCTGCGACGAACACATGAGCGAATATGTCGGCGCCTATGCGCAGCGGCTGGAATGGCTGACCGGGTTTGGCGGTTCGGCGGGGACGGCGGTGGTGCTGGCAGAGCGCGCGGCGATGTTCGTCGACGGGCGCTATACGCTGCAAGTGCGCGACCAGGTCGATGCGCGGCATTACAGCTTTGAACACGTGCCCGCGACCAGCGTGGCGGGCTGGCTGGCGGTGCAGGCGCCGCAGGGCGCGCGCATCGGCTATGATGCGTGGCTGCACACGCGCGGCTGGGTTGAGGCGACGGCGCGCGCGCTGGCCCCGCGCGGGGGCACGCTGGTGGCGGTGGCGGCAAGCCCGGTCGATGCGATCTGGGCCGACCAGCCGGCGCCTTCGCCCGCGCCGGCGGTGCCGCATGCAATCGACCATGCCGGGGTGTCAGCAACGGACAAGCGCGGCGCGGTGGCGCGCTGGCTGGCCGATCAGGCGTGCGATGCGGTGGTGATTGCCGCGCTCGATTCGGTCGCCTGGCTGTTCAACATCCGCGGCGCCGATGTGGCTTGCACGCCGGTGGCGCTGGCCTTTGCGCTGGTTCATGCCGATGGCAGCGCCGATCTGTTCCTTGCGCCCGAAAAGGTCACGCCCGAACTGGTGGCGCATCTGGGCCCCGATGTGCGGATTGCCCCGCGCGACCATTTTGCCGCGGCGCTGGCGGCGCTGGGCGGGAAGCGCGTGGCGGTGGACCCGGAACGCAGCGTGGCGGCGATTTTCAACGCGCTTGATGCGGCCGGCGCGACGATTGCCGCGCTGACCGATCCGGTGCTGGTGCCCAAGGCGGTGAAGAACCCGGTGGAAATTGCCGGGCAGCGCGCTGCGCAGGCACGCGATGGCGCCGCGGTGGCGCGGTTTCTGCACTGGCTGGAGCAGACGGCACCGGCGGGCGGCGAAACCGAAATTTCGGCGGCGCAGCGGCTCGAATCCGAACGGCGCGCGACCAATGCGCTGATCGATCTGTCGTTTCCGACGATTTCCGGGTCCGGGCCCAATGGCGCAATCGTGCATTACAGCGTGAACGAGGCGACCAACCGCGCGATCGCGCCCAACAGCGTCTATCTGGTCGATTCGGGCGGGCAATATCGCGATGGCACCACCGATATCACGCGCACGGTTTGGATCGGCCCCGATGCGCCGCCGGCCGAAGTCTGCGACCGCTTTACCCGCGTGCTGAAGGGGCACATCGCGATCGCGCGGGCCGTGTTTCCCGCCGGCACCAGCGGCGCGCAGCTTGACGTGCTGGCGCGCCAGTTTCTGTGGGCGGCGGGGCTGGATTATGCCCATGGCACCGGCCACGGTGTCGGCAGCTTCCTGTCGGTGCACGAAGGGCCGCAGCGCATTGCCAAAGTGCAGGGCGGGCAGGCGGGCACGGCGCACGCGCTGCTGCCGGGGATGATCGTGTCGAACGAGCCCGGCTATTACCGCGCCGGGGCCTATGGCATCCGCATCGAAAATCTGGTGCTGGTGGAAGAGCGCGCGATTGCCGGGGCAGAAGGCGCCTATATGGGCTTTGCCACGCTGACCCACGTGCCGATCGACCGGCGCCTGATCGACCTGGCGCTGCTCGATGCGGGCGAACGCGGGTGGATCGATGCCTATCACGCGCAAGTGCGGGCAATTCTGGCGCCGCAGCTGGATGGTGCGGATCGGGACTGGCTGGAGGCCGCAACCGCGCCGCTGTGATGGGCATGGCCCGGGCGCGTTGTTCATGATATGTTCTGACGATGGATCGAATCGGCTGGTCCGGCACAGCAATGGGAAGGCAGAACGATGATCGGCTATGTTACCTTGGGTACGAACGATCTGGTGCGGGCAGCGGCGTTTTATGACGCGATCGCGGCCGAACTGGAAACGCCGCGCATGTTCGAAACCGATCATTCCGTGGCTTGGGGTGCGTATGGCGGGGCACCGGGCATCGGCCTGACGCTGCCGTTCGATGGCCAGCCGGCCAGCGTGGGCAATGGCGTGATGGTTGCCTTTGCCGCGCGCGATGCAGCGCAAGTGGACCGGCTTCATGCGATCGCGCTGGCCCATGGCGGCAGCGACGAAGGCGCGCCGGGACCGCGCGGCGAAGGCGGCGCGTTCTATGCCGCCTATTTCCGCGATCCCGACGGCAACAAGCTGAACGCCTTTGTGATGACCGGCGGCTGATGACTGGTAGTTGATGATTACTGACAGTTGATGAGTACTGGCAGGGTTGCGGCGGGTCGCGACAAAGTGCGACAATAATCCGCCTCTGTCGGCATAGGCCTGCGACAGGTCGCGCCTATATCGTGATCTCGAAAGCCGCAGGGACGCCCTTTACAGCCCCCCTGCAGACCCGGTCAGGCGCCCCCGAATTGCCTGACCCGGGGCGGCCTTGCGGCTTTCACATCCGGCTGCGTTGGTTTGCGACGATGTGGCACGTGCGGTTGGCAACGATCGCGCGGGCGACCCGTTCTGCGCAACGCAACTTGTGCAAAGGGAACCTGCCCATGAAACGCTTTCGTCCCGTGGCCCTGGCCCTGCTGCTGGCCGGCGCCGCGCCCGTGCTGGCCGCGCCTGCCCCCGCCATGGCGCCTTCTGCTGATACCGCGCCAAAGCCGGCCCATGTGATCACCCTGGCCATGGTCATGGCTGCGGCCGACAGGATGTGGGCCCATGGCGATGCCAACCACGATGGCAAGATCGACGCCGCCGATCGCGATGCGCGCATGCTGGAACGGTTTGCGAGAGTTGATACCAACCATGACGGGGTGATCAGCAAGGACGAATTCCTGGCCGAAGTCCACGCCCGCGCCGCCCGCTGGCACGACCATGGCGATGGCCCGCCCCCACCTTCGCCCCCGGCTTCACCTCCACCTTCACCCCCACCGGGCGAAGGCCCCGACCATGATCGCCATCACGGCGATCATGCCGAAACGCGCGGGCGGATGGGCGGCATGATCCCCATGGCGATCCTGTGGCCGGCCATGGGTGATGCGCGCAAGGATGGCGTGATCACCCGCGCCGCCTTCGATGCCGCGGTAAAGGCGCACTTTGACCGGCTCGATGCCAACCATGACGGCACGCTGACCCATGACGAACTGCGCGCCGCGCATGGTGCCGGCATGCACGGCGGCGGCTGGAAACATCATGGCGGGCCTATGGGGGACGATATGGCCGGGCATGGCGACATGCCTGCGCCGCCACCTCCGCCCGCCGGTATGTGAAGGCGGCCGCCATGGTGACGTGCCTTGACCGGACAAGTCTGGACCCGACTGTTCTGGATCGGGCTGGTCTTGACCCGACTGGTCTGGACCGGGCTGCTCTGGACCGGGCTGCTCTGGACCGGGATGTTCTGGACCGGGCTGCTCTGGACCGGGATGGCCGATCGGATAAAAGACCCCGCATGAACGAAGCGACCCTTACCGAAATCCTGCTCGTCGATGACGAAGTGTCGCTGCGCGAGCCGCTGGCCGATTATCTGGCGCGGCAGGGTTTCGGCGTGACCCAGGCGGCCAGCGCGGCCGAGGCGCGCGCGCATCTGGCAGGCGGCGCGTGCGATCTTGTCCTGCTCGATATCATGATGCCGGGCGAAGACGGCCTGTCGCTGTGTCGCCATCTGGCCGAAACGCGGCGCGTGCCGGTGATTTTCATCACCGCGCGTGGCGAAGCGACCGATCGCATTGTCGGGCTGGAAATCGGCGGCGACGATTATGTGGTCAAACCGTTCGACCCGCGCGAATTGGTGGCGCGCATCCGCAGCGTGCTGCGCCGCGCCGGGCGCGCGCCGGCCGATGCGGGCGAAGCCGTGGTCTATGATTTCGAAGGCTGGCGGCTGGACCCGCTGAAACGCCGGCTGGTCGATCCCGATGGCGTGCTGGTGTCGATTTCGTCGGCGGAATTCCGGCTGTTGATGGCGTTTCTCGATCATCCGCGCCAGGTGCTCGATCGCGATCGCCTGCTCGACATGGTCCAGGGCCGCGAGGCGCATCTGTTTGACCGCGCGGTGGATAACCAGATCAGCCGCCTGCGCCGCAAGATCGAACCCGACAGCCGCAATCCGCAACTGATCCAGACGGTGTGGGGCGGCGGCTACATGCTGGCCGCCGAAGTGCGCAAGATTGCGGTGCGGGACTGATCCAGGTGTGGCTGCGCAGCCTTCAGGGCCAGGTCATGCTGGCCATCGCCGGGGCGCTGATGGTGGCGCAGGGGCTGTCGGCCTGGTTGATCTGGCACGAAGTGCACCAGCGCCACATTGCCTCTCTGGTCAACGGTGCGGCGATGCGCATGGTCGATGCCCGGTCGGGCGGGCCCGGCCGCGGCTTTGAGCCTGGCCCCGGAAATGGTCCCGATTCTGGCGCAGACCGGGGCCCGCCACCGTTTGCCGATCCCGGCCGGCAGCATGATTTTCCGCGCCTGCCGCCGCCGATGCCCGGCGGTGGTCCGCCTGATGAGAGGATGCGCCTGCCGCGTCCGCTCCATGTCCATATCGATGCCGCTTCGCCGCTGCAGGCGGGTGACCGGCGGCTGACCGAAGTGGAAACCGCGCTGCGCGACATGCTGGTGGCGCAGGGTGAAACCCCGGGGCAGCTGGTGGTGGTCGATCGCGATGCCGAACGCGATCCGCTGCTGCGCGACGCGCTGCCCGAACTGCGCGTGCGGTTCCGCCTGACCGGCGATGCTGCGCTGCCCCATCTGGTGATCGCATCGGAACGGCAGCCCGATGGCACCTGGCTGACCGTGCGCAGCTTCGTGCCGTCGAACGAGGCGCAATTGCTGCTGCGGCTGCTGCGCCAGACGATCCTGACGTATCTGCTGCTCACCGGGGTGGTCGGGCTGATCCTGCGGCAGATCACGCGGCCGTTGCGCGCGGTGACCGGGCGGCTGGCCAGCTTTGCCGCCAATCCGGGCACGGTCGATCCGCTGATACCGCGCCCGCTGACGCCGCAAGGTCCGCGCGACATTCGCCAGCTGATCGTGGCGCACAATGCGATGGAATCGCGGATCAGCGCGCTGCTCGATGAAAAGAACGTGATGCTGGGCGCGATCGGGCACGATCTGAAAACGCCGCTGGCCGCGCTGCGCGTGCGGATCGAGACGGTGGAGGATGATGGCGAGCGCGCGCGGATGGCGGCAACCATCGACGAGATCAATCGCACGCTCGATGATATCCTGTCGCTGGCGCGGGTCGGGCGCCCGGCCGATCCGATCGAGCCGACCGACATTTCCGCGCTCGTGGCCGACGTGATCGATGAATACGAAGACATGGGCGACGATGTCGTGCTGACCGGCAGCCAGCGCGTGGTTGCGCCGGTGCGCGGCATCTGGCTGCGCCGTGCGCTGCGCAATCTGGTGTCGAACGCGCTGCGCTATGGCACGCGGGCGCGGGTGGAGCTGGTGTCCGATGGGCGCGAGGTGCTGCTGCAGGTGAACGATGACGGCCCGGGCATTCCCGAAGACGCCATCGCGCGGATGATGGAACCATTTACCCGGCTGGACGTATCGCGCAACAGCGCCACTGGCGGCGCGGGGCTGGGCCTGACGCTGGCGCGCGCCATTGCCGATCAGCACGGCGGATCGCTCACGCTGACCAACCGTATGGAAAACGGAACAATTTCAGGCCTTACTGCAACATTGCGCCTGCCCCGGGGGTAGGCTGCCGGGCCTGCATCTGCGCGCGCCGCTGCCTGTCGTTGGCCGCCTGTCGTTGGTCGCCCGTGGTTGGTCGCCGGTCGATCCTGCCCGGCAGGGCCGATTGCCACGCCGGCCATCGCGTTGCTAGGCGGGCAGCATCCCGATGCCCGTCCCCCGCGGGTATGGCTTTACAACAGGCTTTTGCACATGACGCGTTCTGCAATTCGTGCCCTTTCCGCGCTGGCGCTTGCCGGCTCTGCCCTTTCGCTGATCATCGCCACCCCCGCGCTGGCCGATGCGCCGGCATCGCCGGCCGCCGCGTTTCCGGTGGATGGCACGCTGGCGCATACCGCGGTGCCGCGCCACTATGCCATTTCGATCGTTCCCGATACGAAGGCGCTGCGCTTTTCCGGCACGGTGGCGATCGACATCGATGTGCCGGTGGCAACGCCGGTGATCGTGCTCAACGCCGCGCAGATCAAGGTGACCAGCGCCGGGCTGGTTGCGCCGGGCGGCCATCCGGCCCCGCTGGCGATATCCCATGACGAGGCGGCACAGACGGTCACGTTGACTGCGCGCGCGCCGATTGCGCCCGGGCATTATCGTGTCGATGTCGCGTATACCGGCCAGATCGATACCCAGGCCGATGGCCTGTTCGCGCTCGATTATGCCGGCACCGATGGCAAGCCGACGCGCGCGCTGTTTACCCAGTTCGAACCGAGCTATGCGCGCCAGTTCGCGCCGATGTTCGACGAACCGTCGTACAAGGCCACCTTTGACTTGTCGGTGGTCATACCCGAAGACCGCATGGCGGTCAGCAACATGCCCGTTGCCACCGAAGTGCCCGCGGGCAAGGGGCTGAAAAAGGTTGCCTTTCGCACCACCCCGGTGATGTCGTCATACCTGCTGTTCTTTGGCGCGGGCGATTTTGAACGGATGAGCATGCCGACCCCGTCCGGCGTCGAGGTCGGGATTGTCGCGCCGCGCGGCAGCGGCGAGCAGGCGCGCTTTGCGCTGACCGAGCTGGCCGGGCTGATCCCCTATTACAACGACTATTTCGGGCAGAACTATCCCCTGCCAAAGATCGACAACATTGCCGGCCCGGGCCAGTCGGAATTCTTTTCGGCAATGGAAAACTGGGGCGCGGTGTTCACGTTCCAGCGCGATCTGCTTGATGATCCCAAGACCACCTCGCCCCGTTCGCGCGAATTCATTGCCGAGGCGCAGGCACACGAAGTGGCGCACCAGTGGTTTGGCGATCTGGTGACGATGGCCTGGTGGGACGATCTGTGGCTGAACGAAGGGTTCGCCAGCTGGATGGAAACCAAGGCGGCCGACCATTTCCACCCCGATTGGTCGGCGCTGCTGTCGCGCGTTGCCGGGCGCGAGGCGGCGATGGGGCTGGATGCGTTCCGCACCACGCACCCGATCGTGCAGCACATCCGCACGGTCAACGAAGCCAATCAGGCCTTTGATGCGATCACCTATCAAAAGGGCGAGGCCGTGCTGGCCATGCTGGAGGCCTATGCCGGGGAAGACACCTGGCGGCAGGGCATTCGCGCCTATATGGCCGCGCACAAGTTCGGCAACAGCCACACGGCCGATCTGTGGCACGCGGTCGAGGCGGCGGGCGCCACCGGGCTGACCACGATCGCCACCGATTTCACCACGCAGCCGGGCATTCCGCTGGTGCGCGTGGCCGCACAGAGCTGCGCCGCGGGCAAGACCGTGCTGACGCTGACCCAGGATGAATTCACCCGCGACCGGGTGGGTGAGGCATCGGCAAAGCGCTGGCACGTGCCGCTGCTGGTATCGGTGGGCGGCGCGGCGCCGGTGCGATCGATCCTGGCCGATGGCAAGGCGGTGCTGACGCTCGATGGCTGCGGCCCGGTGGTGATCAATGCCGGACAATTGGGCTATTACCGTTCGCTTTATACCCCGGCTGGCCTTGGCGATCTGGTGCAGGCGTTGCCAAACCTTGCGGCGATGGACCAGCGCGGGCTCGTCGCCGATCAGCTGGAACTGGGTTTTGCCGGCTATCAGCCGCTCGCCCGCCCGCTCGATTTGCTGGCCGCGGTGCCGGCCAAGGCCAATGCGCGCGTCGCAAGCGAAGCGGTCAGCCGCTTTGCCGGGCTCTATCTGCGGCTTGAAGGCGATGCCGATGCGCAAAGCGCGCTGGCCGCGCGCGCGATTGCGGCGTGGAGACCGCGCCTGGATGCGCTGGGTTATGACCCGCGCGCCAACGAAGTGCAGCCCGATGCCGATCTGCGTTCCACGCTGGTTTCGGCGCTTGGCCGCATGGGCGAACCGGGCGTGCTGGCCGAGGCGCGCCGCCGCTTTGCCGCGCTCGATCACGATCCGCACGCGCTCGATGGCCCGCTGAAGCAGGATTGGATCGGCATCATCGCCTATAACGCGACCGCCGCCGACTGGGACAAGCTGGCGCGCCTGGCCCAAGCGAGCACGTCGACAGTCGATCGGTCGGACTTGTTCACCCAGCTTGGCGGCAGCCATGACGAAGCGCTGGCCCGCCGTGCGCTCGATCTGGCGTTGACGGACAAGCCGGGCAAGACCACTTCGGCCGCGCTGATTTCCGAAGTCGCATCGGAACACAGCGAAATGGCGTTCGACTTTTTCGTGGCGCATCGCGATGTGGTGCTGGCGCTGGTCGATGCCTCCGCCCGCACGACGTATATCGAACGGCTGGCGGCGCGGGCCAACACCGCGTCGATGGTCGCCAAGCTGACCGCCTATGCCGCGACTTTGCCCGCGGACGAGAAAAAGCCGGTGGAACGCACGCTGGCGCGGCTCAACGACCGGCTGGCGATCAAGGCACGTATTGCGCGCGAAACGGTCGCCTGGCTTAAGGGGGCCTGATTGCGGAGGGCCTGAGTGCGGAGGGCCTGAGTGCGGGGGGCCTGAGTGCGGGGGGCCTGAGTGCGGGGGGCCTGAGTGCGGGGGGCCTGAGTGCGGGGGGCCTGAGTGCGGGGGGCCTGATTGCCGGATATCTGATTGCCAGAATACTGATTGGCGAAGGGCCTGGCCGGCGGGGCACTTTGCATTGGCGCGGCGGCGGGGCTAAAGGCCGGGGCAATGACCCGGCCCCCGTTCCTTTTGCTTGATGATGCCCGCGATCAGGGGGCGGGGCCTTCGCGGCTCTATGCCGATCCGGTTGAGGTGATCGTGGCACGCCGGCCCGAAGACGTGCAACCCGCACTGGCGCGGATCGGCACTGCGCCGGGGCACTGGGCCGGGGTGATCGCCTATGAGGCGGGGCTGGCGCTGGAACCGCGGCTGATGCCCCGGGCGGCGGCGCACAGCGGTGCGGCTGGTCCGCTGGTGTGGTTTGCGCGGTTTGCCACGATGATCGAAATGACCGGTGATGCGGTCGATACCTGGCTGGCGGAGCAGGCGACGGGACCCGGCGTGCTGGGGCCATTGACCCCGCGCCTGTCAACCGGGGGCTATGCCCGCGCCTTTGCCGGGGTGCTCGATGCGATCCGCGCCGGCGATATCTATCAGGTCAATCTGACATTTCCGCTGGGCGGCAGCTGGCGGGGCGATCCGCTGGCGATGTATCGCGCGCTGCGCCGCGATGCGCGCGCCGGCTATGGCGCGGTGCTGTGGGATGGGTCGCACTGGACGCTGTCGGCCTCGCCCGAACTGTTTGTCAGCGTGGCCGATGGCCAGGCGACCGTGCGCCCGATGAAAGGCACCGCCCCGCGCGGCCGCACGCCGGAAGAAGACGCCGCGCAGCGCGACCGGCTGATCGCCAGCGTGAAGGATCGCGCCGAAAACCTGATGATTGTCGATCTGATGCGCAATGATCTGTCGCGGCTGGCGGTGCCCGGCAGCGTGGCGGTCGATGCGCCCTTTGCGATCGAAAGCTATCCCACGGTGCACCAGATGGTAACGACGGTGCGCGCGCAATTGGCCCCGGGCGCGGGTGTGGTCGATCTGCTGCGCGCGATTTTCCCGTGCGGATCGGTGACCGGCGCGCCCAAGATCCGCGCGATGGAACTGATCGACGATTATGAACGCGATGCGCGCGGCAGCTATTGCGGGGCGATCGGGTATATCGATGTTGCCAGGGATGAGGCAGGGTCTGGTCCGGTTCACGCTGGTACCGCGCAGTTCAATGTGGCAATCCGTACCGTGCGTCTGGCACCCGATTATCCGGGCGCGGGGGGCGGTCGGGCGACGATGGGCGTCGGGTCGGCCGTGGTCGCCGATTCGGCCATGCTCGGCGAATGGCGCGAATGCGTGATCAAGGGGAATTTCTTGCGATTGTCCGCGGGCCAGGCCGATCTCATCGAAACCATGGCGTTTGATCCGGCAAAGGGGATCGCGCTGATCGAACTGCATCTGGAACGGCTGCGCGCCAGCGCTGCCGCACTCGGCTTTGCATTTGATCGCCATGCCACGCGCAATGCGATCCAGGCGCTGTGCTTTGATCTCGATGCTCCGGCCCGGGTGCGGCTGATGCTGGCGCGATCGGGCGCGATTGCGCTGGAAACCGGGGCGCTTCCGGCCACGCCCGAACGGCCGATGGTCTGTGCGGTGCTGCCGCTGCCGGTGGCCGCCGATGACTGGCGCCTGCGCCACAAGACCAGCGATCGCGGATTTTACGAGGCGGCCCTGCGCGCGGGCCGCGCCGCCGGCGCGGACGAGGCGCTGCTGCTGCGCGATGACGGGCTGATTACCGAAGGCAGCTTTACCAACGTGTTTGTCCGGCGCCGCGACGGCCGGCTGGTCACGCCGCGCGCGCAATCGGGCCTGCTGCCCGGGGTGTTGCGGCGCAGCCTGATCGATGCCGACAAAGTGGTCGAAGGCGATGTCACGCTGGCCGATCTGGCCGAAGGCTTTCTGCTGGGCAATGCGCTGCGCGGGCTGCTTCCCGCCCGGCTGCTCGGTTGATGACGATGCCCCCGATCGATCATGTCAGCGCCGCCCTGGCGCGGATTGCGCCATCGCGCACCACCGCGATGACCGATCGCGCGATCGCGCTGCGCGCGGCGGGGCACGACATCATCTCGCTGTCGGTGGGGGAGCCCGATTTTCCCACCCCCGATCATGTCAAGGCCGCGGCCAAGGCCGCGCTCGATGCCGATGATACCCGCTATACCGCCGTGGCCGGAACCGAGGCGCTGCGCGCGGCGGCGGCGCTGCATTTCGGGCGCGATCTGGGGCTGGTGGTTCCGCCATCGCAGGTGATCGTGACGGCGGGGGGCAAACAGGCGATCTTTCACGCGCTCGCCGCCACGCTCGATGCCGGGGACGAAGTGCTGATCCCTGCGCCGTGGTGGGTCAGCTATCCCGAAATCGTGCGCTATGCCGGGGCAGAGGTGGTGGCGCTGCCGACCACGGCCGCCGGCGGCTATCGCATCACCCCGGCGCAGCTGGATGCCGCGATCGGCCCGCGCACGCGCTGGTTGCTGCTCAACAGCCCGGGCAATCCCACCGGCGCGACCTATGGCGCGGCCGATCTGGCGGCGCTGGGTGATGTGCTGCGCCGCCACCGCCACGTTCTGGTGATGAGCGACGATATCTATGCGCCGCTGCGTTATGTGCCGGGCGATCATGCCACGCTGGCGGTGGTCTGCCCCGATCTGGCGCCGCGCGTGCTGACCGTTTCGGGCGTTTCGAAAAGCCATGCGATGACCGGTTTTCGCATCGGCGTTGCCGCCGGGCCGGATTGGCTGATCCGCGCCATGGGCAAATTGCAATCGCACACATCGGGCAATGCCTGTTCGATTTCGCAGGCGGCGGCGGTGGCGGCGTTCACCGGCCCGCAGGATTTCCTGCGCGATTGGTGCAACCGGTTCCGCACGCGCCGCGACCGCGTGGTGGCCGGCATCAATGCGATTTCCGGCCTGTCCACCCCGGTGCCCGATGGCGCGTTTTATTGCATGGTCGATGCCACCGCGCACATGGCGCGGTTTGGCGATGACGAGGCGCTGGCGCTGCATCTGCTCGATCATGGCGTGGCAGTGGTCGCAGCCTCCGCATTTGGCGGGCGCGGCGGATTCCGCATCAGTTTTGCCACCGATGAAGACCGGATGGATCGCGCGATCACGCGCATAGCAGAGGCTTTTGGATGATCATCCCCATGACCGAACTTGCCATCCTGTTCGAGGATGCCGAGGCGCTGGTGATCGACAAACCAGGTGGCCTGCCGCTCGACCGGCCGCGCGCCGGCGGCATGTCGCTGGAAGACCGCGTGGACGAATTGCGCTATGGCTTTCAGCGCGCGCCGATGCCGGTGCACCGGCTGGATCAGGACACCTCGGGCTGCCTGCTGCTGGCGCGAAACCCCCGCGCGCTAAGGCGCTATTCCGCCGCGTTCGAGGCGCGCCTGGTGGGCAAATGCTATTGGGGCGTGGTCGCCGGGCTGCTGCCCGAAGATCGCGGCACGATCAGCCTGAACCTGTCGAAGATCAGCAGTGAAAAGGACGGCTGGCGCATGATCCCGGCGCGCGCGGGCAAGGCGGCAGTGACGCACTGGCGCGTGATCGAACGGCGCGACGGGATGACGCTGGTGGAATTCCGCCCCGAAACCGGGCGCACCCACCAGATTCGCGTGCATGCTGCATCGGGGCTGGGCCATGCGCTGCTGGGCGATCCGGTCTATGGGCGCAAGCTGGCGGGCAAACGCACGATGCTCCATGCCGCGCGGCTGGAAGTGCCGCGCGAAGGCAAGGCGCCGATTATCGCCCACGCACCGATGCCCGCCGATTTTGCCGCGCTGGGCTTTGCGGTGGACCAGGTGGAATGAGCGCGGACGACGCGGTGATCGATCGCGCGATGGCGCTGATCAGCGAAAGCTTTATCACCGCGACCGGCCCGGGCGGGCAGAATGTCAACAAAGTGGCGACCGCGGTGCAGCTGCGCGTGAATGTCTATGCCTTGCGCCTGGCGCCCGAAGTGTTTCACCGGCTGAAAACGCTCGCCGGCAGCCGCATGACCGCCGCGGGCGAAATCGTGCTGACCGCGCGGCGGTTCCGCACGCAAGAATCGAACCGCACCGATGCGCGCGAACGCCTGGCCGCGCTGCTGCGCGACGCGCTGACCCTGCCCGAAAAGCGCGCGAAGAGCCGGCTGAACCGCGTGGGCAAAGTCGAACGCCTGGCGGGCAAGAAAATCCGCAGCACGGTGAAGGCCGGACGCGGCAAAGTGCGGCTCGATTAGGGCCGCGTGCAAAAGCGGGCGCCTTTTACAATAAACGTTATAAATCAATAAATTACACTGCGCGCTGTGTGGCGCTCGGGCCGGATGTGAAGTGCGTTCGCTTGAACTCCGTCTGCCCGGATCAAGCCCCGCTGGCGCCAACTTCCCTCCTTGTCGTCATTCCCGACTTGATCCGGGATCAGGCCTGTTTTGCGCCAGGCGTTTGAAAAACCCAACCCCCGGTATGCCCGGGGTGACGAGACGCTGATGATACGCCGACGGGATAATGGCGCGGCTTGAAAAAGAGGCGCAGCTCCGGTTGTCGCAGGCGGCCCGATCTGCCACCTTGCGGCCGGGCGTGGCAGGGCATGGCGGGGCATTTTTCCGTGGGCCGGGCGATCGTGGGGGTGCGATGGATACGACCGGCTTGATCGACAAGGCGGAAAAGTACCTGCGGGACTTTATCGTCTACCTGCTGTCGTTTTTTGATCGCCGCGCGCACCGCCGGGGGGCAAGCGATCTCAACCAGACGGTGGTTTTCGGCATCCTCAGCGCCTCGATCGGCACGTATTTGTGGAACCGCTACCTCTATCACGATCTCGGCACCGTTGCCGATGGCGCCGGGCTGGTGGTCGACAAGATCCTGGAATGGTCGATCAACGGGGTGGTGATTTTTGCCGCGCTGTGGCTGGCCGGGCTGGTCTGCAAAGTGCTGGATGCCATTCTCTGCGCGATCCGCACGATGGCGGTGGCGCAGATCATCGCGGTGGCCATTGCCTATCTGGTGCTGACGGTGGTGCCGCCGTTCTATGACATGTCGGACACGGCGGCGGCCTATGTGTCTTATGTGGTCTATCTCGGCCTCGTGCTGCGCTATTTGCCCGAAGAGATTGCCAAGCTGAAATTCGAACCCCGCGACGATGCGGTGGTGGAGACGCTGCGCCTGCGGTTCGGCCTTGCCAATGGCGTGGTGCTGGCGATCGTGTTCCTGCTGTTCATGGCCAGCCATACGGCGCGCAGCTATTGCGAGGCGCCGGGCAGCGACCTGGCCGCGCGGCGCGCCACCCATTGGTGCCACCGCTATGAAGCGATGCATCCTCCACCAGTGGCTGCCACGGCGGCAGCCCGGGTATCTGGCGCGGTGACGGCTGGCACAGACCTGGCCACACATAAATGACACGATGCCCGCCGTTGCCCGCCACCCGCGAGCCGGCAAAGGGAGACAACGATGGTTCTGATCTATGCCGCGCTGCTTGCCCAGACGATGCCGCAGCACGGCGCTGTGGCCGCGCCCGCCAGGGTGCAATATGGTGAGGATCAGGCAACGCCGCCGGCGGTGTGGTGCCTGGAACATTTCTGGACCTGTCTGGGCCTGAAACAATCCGGACACGGGCCAATGGCGACCGCCTCTGCACCGGTGGCGATGGCCGCGCCGCCTCCGCCTCCACCTCCCCCACCTCCACCGCCCCCGCCACCTCCACCGCCACCTCCGGTCTGCAACAAAGGGCCGTACATCGTGTTTTTCGATTGGGACAAGGCGGACATTACGGCCGAAGCGGCAGTGGTTCTCGACAACGCGATCACTGCCTATGGCAGTTGCACTGCCGTTCCGATCGAGCTCGATGGTTATGCCGACTTGTCGGGCCCGGCGCCCTATAACCTGGCGCTGTCAGCGCGCCGCAACGCGTCGGTCCAGGCCTATCTGATCGCGCATGGCGTGCCAGCCGCCACGATCGCCACAAAGGCGTTTGGCGAAGCCAATCCGCGCGTGCCTACGCCGGACGGCACACGCGAACTGCAGAACCGGCGCGTGGAAATGACTTATCCGGATGTGCGATGAGCGGAAATCATCGCACAACGGGGCGCTCAAGCGCCGCGCGGGCTTATCCCAATGTGCTGCGGGTGATGCCCACGGCACAGTGGTATTGCGGCCCGCGCCTGATCGGCTGATCGGGGCTGGTCGCGCCGGCTACTTTTTCTGCCCCGGCACGCTTGCCTCGCCATCGCCGATGTCGGCGGGCACGGTGGCATCGACCAGCGGCGGGCGGGGGCGCGAATCGAGCATCCGGGCGGCGTCGTCGAGCTGGCGCGCTTCGCCTTTGGTCACGCCGCCGGGGCCCGGGTCGCTGTCGCTGGAACAGGCGGCCAGAGCGAACGGCAGGGTCAGCAATATCGCACGGGCGACGCGCCGTGGCATGTTATTGCGCCGGGGGCTGGTGGCCTGCGCCGGTAGGCGTGCCGGGAGCGGGTTCGCCGCCCTGCTGCTGTTCGGCTTCGGCGGCGGCGGCGCGCGCTGCTTCGGCCACTGATGCCGCGTTTTCGGCATCGCTGGTCGCGGCTTGGCGCGCGGCTTGCGCTGCGGTCGAGGCATCAGCGTCAGGATCGTTTGCTGGCGGCGGCGCGGCCAGCGACGGCGGACCGGCGGGCAGATCGGCGGCAGGCATTTCCACGCTCGCGGTGGTGGCTTCATCGCTGTCGTGATCGTGGTGCCCGCAGCCTGCAAGCATAAGCGTGGCCGCCATCAGCGGGGCAGCGATCAGGGCGGCGGGGGCGAATCTGGTCATCAAGGTCCTCGTCATGCGGGCGCCGTGGCGTCAACGTCGGGTGTTCTAGCCAGCCCGCAACGCCCTGTCCAATGGTCAGCGCGGGTGCGATTGTATGATGATATAACAATGTCTTTATATGGCTTGAAACATATAAAGATATCTTTATATGGGGGCGCATGATCCCTGCCAGCCCGCTGCTTGATACTTTGCGCGCCCTTGCCGATCCCACGCGGCTGCGCATCATGCGCCTGCTGGCCAGCATGGAGCTTGCGGTGGGCGAACTGGCGCAAGTGCTCGGGCAAAGCCAGCCGCGCGTATCGCGCCATGTCAAGATCCTGTGCGATGCGGCGCTGGCCGAGCGCCGCCGCGAAGGGGCCTGGGTGTTTTTGCGCGCCGCCAGGGCCAATACGCTTGGCACGCCGCCGCTGATCGGCGCGGTGGCGCAATTGCTGGCCATGGCCGAAGCCGCCGATGCGCAATTTGCCGGCCAGTGCGGCGAAGACCGCGCGCATCTCGATGCGATCCGTTCTGCGCGGCAGACCAGCCTGCAGGACTATTTCGCGCGCCATGCCGCGCAGTGGGATACGCTGCGCAGCCTGCACATTGCCGATGGCCCGGTTGAGGGTGCGCTGGTTGAAATGCTGGGCAGCGCGGGGGTCGGCCGGCTGCTCGATGTCGGCACCGGCACCGGGCGCATGGCCGAACTGTTTGCCGATCGTGCCGACCATATTACCGCGCTGGATCACAGCCCCGAAATGCTGCGGCTGGCGCGCACCCGGCTGCAGCACCTGCCAGCGGGCAAAGTGGAGCTGGTGCAGGGCGATTTCGCGCAATTGCCGTTTGCCGGCGCCAGTTTCGATACGGTGCTGTTCCACCAGGTGCTGCACTATGCCCAGGCGCCCGAGGCGGTGCTGGCCGAGGCTGCCCGCGTGACCGCGCCCGGCGGGCGCATCGCGATTGTCGATTTTGCCGCGCATGACCGCGAAGATCTGCGCACCCGGCATGCCCATGCGCGGCTCGGTTTTGCCGATGCGCAGATCGGTGCGTTGCTTGCCGGTGCCGGGTTCGCGCCGCTGGGCGAACGCGCGCTGGCGGGCAAGGAATTGATCGTGAAGCTGTGGACTGCCGAACGCTGCGGCGGCGCCGCGCGATGATGAGGAACGCGGGAGCAGGAACCCGATGACCGACCATGAATACCCCCGCGATCACCCGGATGCGCCGCATTTTGCCGCGATGCCGGGCGATATCCGCGCCAGTTTCGAATTTTTTCCGCCCAAGACCGAGGCGATGGAGGCGCAACTGTGGGATGCGATCGCCACGCTGGCGCCGCTCAACCCCGCGTTTGTTTCGGTGACCTATGGCGCGGGCGGGTCGACGCGCGAACGCACCCACGCAACCGTCGCCCGGCTGGTGCGCGAAACCGCGCTCGTGCCTGCGGCGCATCTGACATGCGTGGGGGCCAGCCGCGACGAAATCGCCGAAATCGCCGACCGCTATTGGGAAGCCGGCGTGCGCCACATCGTTGCGCTGCGCGGTGATCCGCCACCGGCGGCAGGCGGGCAGTTTTCGCCCCGACCCGATGGCTATGCCGGCGCGGCAGAGCTTGTCGCCGGGCTGGCCGCGCGCCACCCGTTCGATCTGTCGGTGTCGGCCTATCCCGAAGTCCATCCCGAAGCGACCAGCGCCCAGGCCGATCTCGACAACCTGAAGCGCAAGATCGACGCCGGGGCGACGCGGGCGATCACCCAGTTCTTTTTTTCGGCCGATATCTATTTCCGCTTTCTCGATCGCGCGCTGGCCGCCGGCATCACCGTGCCGATCCTGCCCGGGATCATGCCGGTCACCAATTTTGCGGGCATCCGCCGGATGAGCGGCAATACGACGATCCCCGACTGGCTGGAGGCGATGTTTGCCGGGCTGGATGACCGGCCGGGCCCGCGCGCGCTGGTTGCCGCGGTGGTCGCTGCCGACTTGTGCCGCCGCCTTCATGATGGCGGCGTGCGCGATTTCCATTTCTACACGCTCAACCGCGCCGACCAGGCTTATGCCATCTGCCAGCTGCTTGGTCTGCGCCCGGGGAATATTGCCGCATGACGTTTGATCCCAGCCCCGCGCGCGCCGCGTTTCTGGCCGCCGCGCGCGACCGTATCCTGATTACCGATGGTGCGTTCGGCACCGAAATTCAGCGCTGCGGGCTGACCGAGGCGGACTATGCCGGCACGCTCGGGCTTGGCCACGATCAAAAGGGCAACAACGACATCCTCGCGTTGACAGCGCCGCATGTGATCGAGGGCATCCACCGCGCCTATTTCGCGGCGGGCGCCGATCTGGCTGAAACCAACACGTTTTCGGCCAACCGCATCAGCCAGGCCGATTATGGCGCCGAACATCTGGTGCGCGACATCAATCTGGCAAGCGCGCGCATCGCACGCCGCGTGGCCGATGAATTTTCCGCCGCCGATGGCCGCCCGCGCTTTGTCGCCGGCGCAATCGGCCCGACCAACAAGACGCTGTCGCTCAGCCCCGATGTCAATGATCCGGGCTATCGCGAAATCGATTGGGATTATCTCGTGTCGGTCTATGCCGACCAGGCGCATGCACTGGTGGAAGGCGGGGCGGATTTCATTCTGGTCGAAACCGTGTTCGACACGCTGAATGCCAAGGCGGCGATCATGGCAGTGCGCCAGGTGGAGGCCGCGCTGGGCCGCGATGTGCCGCTGATGCTGTCGATGACGCTGACCGATCTGTCCGGCCGCAATCTGTCGGGCCATACGGTAGAGGCGTTCTGGTATGCGGTGCGCCATGCGCGGCCGCTGACCGTGGGGCTGAACTGTTCGTTTGGCGCCAGCCAGCTGCGCCCGCATGTCCGCGCGCTGGCGCAAGTGGCCGATGCGCTGATCATGGTCTATCCCAATGCCGGCCTGCCCAACGAACTGGGCGAATATGACGAAGAACCGCCAACCACTGCCGGGCTGGTGCGCGAATGGGCCGACCACGGCCAGGTCAATGTGCTGGGCGGGTGCTGCGGATCGACGCCCGACCATATCGCCGCGATTGCTGCCGCGGTGTCGGGCCTTTGCCCGCGCGCACTGCCCGATGTGCCGGTTGCGACGCGGCTGGCCGGCCTCGAACCTTTTGTGATGGCATCGTGATGACCGAACAGACTGCAACGGCCTCTGCCGGATCGCGCTTCGTCAATGTGGGCGAACGCACCAATGTGACCGGATCGGCCGCGTTCAAGAAGCTGATTTTGGCGGGCGATTATGCCCGCGCAGTCGATGTGGCGCGCCAGCAGGTCGAAAACGGCGCGCAGATCATCGATGTCAACATGGACGAGGGCCTGCTCGACGCCGAAATGGCGATGACCACTTACCTGAAACTGATCGCCGCCGAGCCCGACATTGCGCGGGTGCCGGTGATGATCGACAGCTCGAAATGGTCGGTGATCGAGGCCGGGCTGAAATGCGTTTCGGGCAAGCCGATCGTCAATTCGATTTCGATGAAGGAAGGCGAAGACGCGTTCCTGGCGCAGGCGCGCAAATGCATGGATTATGGCGCCGCGGTGGTGGTGATGGCCTTCGACGAACAGGGCCAGGCCGATACCCGCGCGCGCAAAGTGGAAATCTGCCAGCGCGCCTATGCCCTGCTTACCGGCATGGGCTTTCCGGCCGAAGACATCGTGTTTGATCCCAACGTGTTTGCCGTGGCGACGGGAATCGAGGAACACGATCGCTATGCGCTCGATTTCATCGAGGCGACGCGCGAAATCCGGCAGACCTGCCCGCATGTCCACATTTCGGGCGGGCTGTCGAACCTGTCGTTCAGTTTTCGCGGCAACGAAACCGTGCGCCGCGCGATGCATTCGGTGTTTCTGTACCACGCGATTCCCGCCGGCATGGACATGGCGATCGTCAATGCCGGCCAACTCGACATCTATGATGCGATTGACCCGGTGCTGCGCGATGCCTGCGAAGACGTGCTGCTGATGCGGCGGCCCGATGCCACCGAGCGGCTGATTACGCTTGCCGAAAGCTTCAAGGGGCAGGACAAAGTTGCCGAAAAAGCCGCCGAGGAATGGCGCGGCTGGGATGTCGTGCGGCGGCTGGAACATGCGCTGGTAAAAGGCATCGATGCGTTCATCGTCGACGATACCGAAGAGGCGCGGCTGATCCACGCCCGCCCGATCGAAGTGATCGAAGGGCCGCTGATGGCGGGCATGAACACCGTTGGCGACTTGTTCGGTGCGGGCAAGATGTTCCTGCCGCAAGTGGTGAAATCGGCGCGCGTGATGAAAAAGGCGGTCGCGCACCTGATCCCCTATATCGAGGCGCAGAAAGAGGCCGGCGCGCGCGCCAAGGGCCGGATCATCATGGCCACGGTGAAGGGCGATGTGCACGATATCGGCAAGAACATCGTCGGCGTCGTGCTGCAATGCAACGGCTATGAAGTGATCGATCTGGGCGTAATGGTGCCGTGGACGCGGATACTGGAAACCGCGCGCGAACAGGATGTCGATATCATCGGCCTGTCGGGCCTGATCACCCCGTCGCTTGATGAAATGGTCACCGTGGCGGAGGAAATGCAGCGCGCGGGGATGACCATTCCGCTGCTGATCGGCGGGGCGACCACCAGCAAAGTCCACACCGCGCTGCGTATCGATCCGGCCTATGACGGCGCGGTGATCCACGTGCTCGATGCCAGCCGCGCGGTGGGCGTGGCCAGCCAGTTGCTGTCCGACACCCAGGCCGATGGCTTTATTGCCGCCACGGCAAACGAATATGACGCGGTGCGTGTGGCGCGCGCGGGCAAAGGCGCGTCAAAGCTGCTGACGCTGGAACAGGCGCGCGACAATGCCTTTGCCGCCGATTTTTCGGAAAAGGCACCGCCTCCCGAACAGCCCGGGCGGCATGTGTTCGATGCCTGGGATCTGGCTGATCTGGCGCAATACATCGATTGGACGCCGTTTTTCCGCGCGTGGGAACTGGCGGGCAATTATCCGGCGATCCTGGATGATGCGGTTGTGGGTGAAAGCGCGCGCGCGCTCTGGGCCGATGCGCAGGCGATGCTGGCGCGAATCATCGATGAAAAATGGCTTACGCCGCGCGGTGTGGCCGAATTCTGGCCCTGTGCGCGCCATGGCGATGATGTCGTGCTGCACCTCGATGGTGGCGACAGGCATGTGCGCCTGCCGTTCCTGCGCCAGCAGATTGTCAAAAGCCGGGGCAAGGATGGCAAAGGCCGGGCGAATTTCTGCCTGGCCGATTTCATCGACCCTGCGGGTGATTGGCTGGGCGGGTTTGCCGTGGGCATCCATGGCATCGAACCGCACCTGGCGCGGTTTCAAAGCCAGCATGACGATTATTCGGATATCCTGTTGAAGGCGCTGGCCGACCGCTTTGCCGAAGCCTTTGCCGAACGCCTGCACGCGCATGTGCGCACCACGCTGTGGGCCTATGCCCCGGGCGAACAGCTGACCAACGAGGCGCTGATCCGCGAACAGTATCGCGGCATCCGCCCCGCGCCGGGATACCCCGCGTGCCCCGATCACAGCCTGAAACCGATCCTGTTCGATCTGCTCGATGCGCCTGCATCCGCCGGGATCGTCCTGACCGAAAGCCAGGCGATGCTGCCCACGGCCGCCGTCAGCGGGTTCTATTTCGCCCATCCGGAAAGCCAGTATTTCGGCGTGGCGACAATCGGCCGGGACCAGCTGGCCGATTATGCCCCCCGGCGCGGGATCGATCTGGCAACGGCGGAACGCTGGCTGCGCCCCAATCTGGATTGATCAGCGGACCGTCACGCCCTTCCAGAACGCGATGCGGCCGCGGATGGCTTCGGCCTGGGGCTTGGGATCGGGATAGAACCAGGCGGCATCGGCGTTTTCGGCGCCATCGACGTGCAGCGTGTAATAGTTTGCGGTGCCTTTCCATCCGCACACGCTGGTCTTTGCGCTGGCGCGCAGCAGCGCCGGGTCCACCGCATCGGCGGGGAAATAGTGATTGCCTTCAACCACGACCGTATCGTCGCTGCTGGCAATCAGCGTGCCGTTCCATCGCGCTTCGACCATTGTTCTGCTCCTGTTGCGCGACTGACAGGTCGGGCGTGGCCCGCTGCTTGTCAACCGGCCCGAAGGTGGGATCGGTCAGCAGGTCGGCCGGCCTGATGCGGTTTTGCAACGCGCGCCCGGTACGCTGCAAGCGATCGATCTTGCGCTTGGGGCAGCCTTGGCCGACAAGGCCCTTCGGAACCCCCGCTCTGGTTCGGAACCCCCGCTCTGGATTGCCATGCCTGCGCCACGCGACTTCGAGATGTCAGCTCCGGAACGGCATGTGTTCTGGACAATCACGTCAACGTATTGGTTGTGGCTGATTGGCGGCCTTTATTTTGCCGGGCCGGGGCTGGGCTGGTTTCTGGCCTGGCAAGTGGCGCGCGCCTATTATCTGGGGCCGGTCCTGCCGGTGGAACAGCGCCCGCCCGGGCCACTGCCGCTGGCCATATGGGCGTGGATCGGGGGCATGCTGGTGATGCTGCTGGCGCTGCTGATCGGGCATGCCAATTTCGGCCTCGATGCCGGCCAGACGATCAAATCGGCCTTCGGCTGGGCCAAAGGGTGGGCGCTTATCGCGCTGTTTCCGATGGCCGGCTATGCCCTGCCGATCCGTATCGAAGTGCTGGCCCGCGCGGTCTGCCGGCTCGCGCGCCAGACCCTGATCCTGCTGCCGCTGTTTTTGCTGGCGCCGATCCTGCATCTGCCATCGCGGCTGTGGGTTTCCCCGCTCACGGTGCTGGGCGGGGCCGGCGATATCTTCTTTACGGTGATCATCTATACGATTGACCCGGAAACGGGCACCGCCCGCTGGCAGTTCTTTGCGCCCTGGGCACCGGCGGCAGGCATCGTTGCGGTGATCCACTTCCTGCTCGCGCGCTATGAACGCGATGCCGGGTGGCGCTGGGCCGGCTATGTCGCTTCGGTGATGTTTGCCCTGCTGACATCGTCGCGCATGGCGCTGATCGCGCTCGCCGTGCTGATTCCGGTGGCAAAGCTGATCGGCCGGCTCAACCGCCCCGGAACCATTTTTGCGCTGACGCCGGTGGTTGTGCTGGGAAGCTGGTTTGCCCCGCAGCTGATCGCGCTGGCCGACAATGCACAGGCCGCATTTGCCGGCGCGCGGGCCTCATCGTCGCGCGTGCGCGCCGCGCTGGGCCGGATCGCGGCCGAACGCTGGCAGCACGAAGCCTATTGGTTTGGCCACGGGATTGTCGAACGCGGGCCGCATCTGGTGGAATATATGCCGATTGGCAGCCACCACACCTGGTACGGGCTGCTCTATGTCAAAGGGCTGGTCGGGGTGATCGCGCTGGCCGTGCCGATGGCCTGGACATTTCTTGCCACTGCCATTGCGGCAATGCGCGGCCGGGTTGGCGAACTGGGGCTGGCGATGACGCTGACTTATCTGTTTTACAGCTTTGGCGAAAATCTTGAAGTGCTGACGTATCTGGCCTGGCCGGCGCTGGTGGCGATCGGCATCTCGCTGAAGCCTGTGGCACAGCCTGTTCAGGACATCGATGGTGACAGCGTGGAACCGCCGCAGCAGCCGGTCTTTGCCTGAAACCGGGTTCGAACGGCGCCCCGCATCCCCGTCCAAGATACTGTGCAGGCGGCATTTTTCGGCTGGCCTTTGACATGGCTGTGCCCTGATCGGGAATCTTGCGATTTTCTGCACTTCGGGCATGGGTCACCAAAGGCAGATGGCGGAGACGATGGGCACCAGCGAAATTTTCCTGATCGCGCTGACGATCATCCTGGCCGTGCCCTATCTGGTATGGCGGCTGGCGCGCACCGATCGGCATGCGCCGCTGGTGGTGGTGCAGATCATCGGCGGCATCCTGCTGGGGCCGGGCGTGCTGGGTGCGGTGTTTCCCGGGGCCTATGCCTTTGTGTTCAATCCGCAAGTGATCGGGTCGCTGAACGGGATTGCCTGGTGGTCGGTCATGCTGTTCGTGTTTGCCGCCGGGCTGGAGCTTGATCTGGGCGATGCCTGGGCCAATCGCGGTGAAACGCTGATTACCGCGGCGTCTGCCTTGCTGGTGCCGCTGGCCTTTGGCGCGGCGGCGGCGGCGGTGGTGCTGCATTGGCCGGGCTGGATCGGGCCCAAGGGCGGCTATGGCCAGGTTCTGGCCGGAATCGGCATGGCCTGCGCGGTGACGGCGCTGCCGATCCTGGTGCTGCTGATGGAAAAGCTGGGCATTTTTCGCCAGCCGCTGGGCGACCGCCTGCTCCGCTATGCCAGTTTTGACGATGTCGCGATCTGGGGTGTGCTGGCGCTTATCCTGCTCGACTGGAGCCGCGTCGGGCGCCAGGCGCTGTTTCTGGCGGGGTTTGCCGGGGCGGCCCGGGGCATGCGCCGGCTGATGCGGTGGCTGCCCGAAAACGACCGCTGGGCGGTTTCGATGGTTTGGCTGGCGGCAACCGGGTTTGCCGCCGACTGGTCGGGGCTGCATTTCATGGTCGGGGCGTTTCTGGCCGGCGCGGTGCTCGATGGGCGGGTATTTTCGGTCGCGCGCCGCGATGCCCTGCGCGAAGTGCTGCTGCTGGCGCTGATGCCGGTTTTTTTCCTGTCCACCGGCCTGCGCACGGAGTGGGGTGCGGGATTGGGGGGTGGCGGCGCCATCGCGGTATTCGGTGCGGCGGCGCTGTTCCTGGTGGCCGCGGTCGGTGGCAAGCTGGCGGGTGCGCATCTGGCCGGGCGGATCTTGGGCTGGGCCCCGGGCGAGGCGGGGGTGATCGGCTGGATGCTGCAGACCAAGGCGCTGATCATGATCATCTTTGTCAATGTGCTGCTCGATCGGCAGATCATCACTGCCGAAACCTTTACCGCACTGCTGCTGATGGCGGTGGCCAGCACCGCGCTCACCGTGCCGATGACGCGGCCAAGGCTGGCGCGGCTTGGCGCGGCGCGCGGATCGGCATTGTCCGCCGGGTAGGGCAATTTTTACCGGTCTGTGGCACACCGGCGGCCATGGCGCAGATCGTTCTTCTTGTCAGTGTGCTGGGCTGGGCCGTGATGGTCTATGGCCTTTGGCGCGCCGGGGTCATGTTCGCGGGGTGGAAACCGACCCCGGCGATGGTCATGAAAAGCGATTATACCGATATCGACCAGTGGCAGGATCGCTGGATGGCGGGCAGCTACACCATGTTTTCAGGCAAGCGCACGATGTGGGACGATGAAAACACCCGCGTCATCACCGACGAGATTGTCTATACCCCTGCCGACGGACGCAAACGGCACGCGCTGGTTTCGCGCCGGGTCGTGCGTGCCTGGTTTACTGCGCCCGATGCCGCCTATGTGGTGTGGTATGACGAAGCCGATCAGGACAAAGTGAAAGTGAACGGCCCGTTCTATTGGTGCTGGGTCGCACTTGTTGGCGGGGCCGTGCTGGGGATGTCGATCCATGCGCTGGTGCGGCTGGGCGGGCTGTCCGTGGCGATTGCGCAATTGATCGGGCATCATTGAGCGCGCTTTTCGCGCGCGCAGATCGGTTTTGGCGAGAGATCGCTTTGGCACCGGGCCGCTGATCTGGCATAGCCGGCGCGGTGAACGATCCGCACTTGCTCCATTCCCGCCCCATTCTTGATCAAGCGCGCGCAGAACTGGCGCGCGTGTTCGGCTTTCCGGCGTTTCGCGGGGTGCAGGATCAGGTGGTGGCGCGCGTGCTGGCGGGGCAATCGACGCTGGCCGTGATGCCCACCGGCGCGGGCAAATCGCTGACTTACCAATTGCCGGCGGTGATGCTGCCGGGCACATGCGTGGTGGTTTCACCGCTGATCGCGCTGATGCATGACCAGTTGCGCAGCGCCAGCGCCAACGGCATCCGCGCTGCCACGCTGACCAGCGCGGATGACAACCGCGGCGAAACGATGGACCGGTTCCGCCAGGGCGCGCTCGATCTGTTGTATGTTGCGCCCGAACGCGCCAGCCAGGGCCATTTTCGCGATCTGCTGGCCAGTGCGCCGATCGCCTTGTTCGCCATTGATGAGGCGCATTGCGTATCCGAATGGGGGCACGATTTCCGCCCCGATTATCGCCTGCTGCGTCCGCTGCTCGATCATTTCGGCGATGTGCCGCGGCTGGCGCTGACCGCCACGGCCGATGCCCACACTCGCGCCGATATCATGGATCAGCTTGGCATCGCGCACGACGGGCTGGTGATTGCCGGGTTTGACCGGCCCAATATCCGCTACACGATCACTCCGCGCGACAATCCGCAGCGGCAGCTGGCGCGGCTGCTGGCCGAACAGCCGGGGCCGGGGATCATCTATGCCCCGACCCGCGCCGGGGTGGAGCGGCTGGCCGACCAGATCGCCGCCACCGGGCGCAGCGTGCGGCCCTATCACGCCGGGCTGGCGGGCGATGTGCGCGCGGGCAACCAGTCCGCCTTCGTCGCTTCCGAAGACATGGTGATGGTGGCCACGGTGGCGTTCGGCATGGGCATCGACAAGCCCGATGTGCGCTTTGTCGCGCATGCCGGCCTGCCCAAATCCATCGAAAGCTATTACCAGGAAACCGGCCGTGCCGGGCGCGATGGCGATCCGGCGGTGGCGCTGATGCTGTGGGGGGCGGATGATTTCGCCCGTGCCCGCGCGCGGCTGGGCGAAGTGGATGAAGCGCGCCTGCCCGGCGAGCGCGCCCGGCTCGATACGCTGGCCGGCCTGGTGGAAACGGCGCAGTGCCGCCGTGCGATCCTGCTGCGCCATTTTGGCGAAGACCCGCCGGCACAGTGCGGCAATTGCGACAATTGCCTGAATCGCCCCGCGGTCGAAGATGTGACCGAGCTGGCGCGCAAGCTGCTGTCGGCAGTCTATCGCACCGGGCAATCATTCGGGCTGGGCCATGTCGAAAAAGTGCTGACCGGGGTGGGTGATGATCGCGTGGCGCAGCGCGGGCACGATCAATTGTCGGTGTTCGGCATTGTCGGCAGTGACGAGGCGCGGCTGATCCGCCCGGTGGCACGCGCGCTGCAGGCGCGCGGTGCGCTGGTGCAGACCGAACATGGCGGGCTGATGCTGGGCGGCGATGCGCGCGACATCCTGAAGGGCGCGGCCGGGGTCGACATGATCGTTCACGCGCAACCCGGCCGCGCGGCCGACAAGCCGTCGCGGCGGCGCAAGGGCGGGGCGGCGCCGGCGGGCGATCCCGCCGATGATCCGCTGTTTGATGCGCTGCGCGCGCTGCGCCGCGATCTGGCGCGCGAAATCGGCGTGCCGCCCTATGTCGTGTTTCACGATTCGACTTTGCGCGAAATGGCCGCGCTGCGCCCGGGTACGCCCTCGGCACTGGCCGAAATCAGCGGCGTGGGCGCACGCAAGCGCGATGCCTATGGCGAACGGTTTCTGGCGGTGATCGGGCAATTTGCCGGCGGCTGACGCATTTGCGCAGCAGGGCCCCGGAATGGGACAGTGCCGGCAGGGCGCGTCGACACGGGGGCGCAAATAGGGCAGATCGGCGGCTCTGCCTTGCCAAGGATCTGTCGATGAAGCGTTTTACCCCTGTACTGGTGCTGGCCACGGCCCTGGGCGCGCCCGTTGCGGCGCAGGCCCAGGCCCAGGCGCCCCAGGCGCCCTATATGATCGCCGAAACCGGGCAGCGCTTTGCCGGGCTGCAGGCGGCAGTGGCCGCGATTGGCGATCGGCGCGGCACGATCATGATTGCGCCGGGGCTCTATCGCGATTGCGCGGTGCAGACGCAGGGCGATGTCGCGTTTCTGGCGACGGTGGCAGGGCAGGTGACGTTTGACGGCGCGATTTGCGAAGGCAAGGCGGCGCTGGTAGTGCGCGGGCGCTCGGCACGGGTGGAAGGGATCATTTTCCAGAACCAGCGCGTGGGCGAAGGCAATGGTGCCGGCATCCGGCTGGAACACGGCAACCTGATCGTGCGCCAGGCGTGGTTTCGTGACAGCGAAGAAGGCATCCTGTCGGCTGATGATCCCGCGGGCAGCGTGCTGATCGAGCGGTCGACGTTTGCCGGGCTGGGGCGGTGCGATCGCGGGCTGTCGTGCGCGCATGGCATCTATATTGGCGATTACGGATCGGTGACCGTGCGCAACACCCGGTTTGAGGCGGGACGCGGCGGGCATTATCTGAAAAGCCGGGCGGCGCGAATCGAAGTGACCGATTGCAGTTTTGACGATTCGGCTGGGCGCGCATCGAATTACATGATCGACTTGTCGATCGGCGCCACCGGTCTGATCCGCGGCAACTGGTTTGTCGGCGGGCCCGACAAGGAAAACCGCACCACCTTCATTTCCAACGCCCCCGAAGGCCATGCGCACAATGCCGATGGCCTGACCATCGATGGCAATGTCGCGCGGCTGGTGCCTTCGGCCAAATACACCACGGCGTTTTTCGTCGACTGGTCGGGCGATGCGGTAAAGCTGGGGCAGAACGTGATCGGCGCGGGCATCCGGCGGTTTGAAAAGCGGTAGGTTGCACGCTATCCCAGCAAATGCCCTGACCGGTCGCGCTTGGTTTCCAGATAGCGGTGGTTGTGCGGATTGGCGGGCAGTTCGTGGGGCACGCGTTCCACCACGTCAACCCCCACGCTGCACAGTGCCGCGACTTTCGCCGGATTGTTGGTCATCAGGCGGATGGCCGGCACGCCCAGCAGATCGAGCATGCGCGCCGCCACCGGAAAATCGCGCGATTCGTTGGGCAGGCCCAGCCGTTCGTTGGCATCGACGGTGTCGAACCCCTGATCCTGCAGGGCATAGGCGCGCAGCTTGTTGATCAGGCCGATGCCGCGCCCTTCCTGCCGCAGATAAAGCAGCACGCCCCAGCCGCCGGCGGCCGCTTCGTCGGCCATCGCGTGCAGCGCGGCATCAAGCTGCGGTCCGCAATCGCATTTCAGGCTGCCCAGGATATCGCCGGTCAGGCATTCGCTGTGCAGCCGCACCAGCGGCACGCGCGCGGCATCCTGCGTGCCGATGATCAGCGCGACATGTTCGCGCAGATCATCGCGCGCGCGAAACGCAACGATTTCGGCATTGTCCGCCGCTGCCACCGGCAGCCGGGCGCGGGTCTGGATGGACAAGGCGCCAACATCGCGGAACAGCGCCAGATCGGCCGGCGACACGGTGACCGCGGGCGCGCTGCCCGTGGCCACCAGAAACGCGGGCAGGATGCCGGCCATCCGCGCCAGCTCCATCGCCGCGCGCGCGGCATCGGCATCGGGCAGGGGATCGGCGCGGAACGGCCCGCGCAAGGGGCTGTCAAGATCGCGCGCCGGATCGGCCAGATCGCGCGCAAAGGCCAGCGTGAACGGTTCGTGGCCGCGAATCAGCACTGGCGCCGCGGGATCGAATTCGCGCGCATTGCCCAGCTTCAGCGTGGCGGCGCGCGCGGCCGAAATCAGCATGCGCGCGGCAAACAGCCCGGGCTGGGCAAACCCGGTTTCGGCCGGCAGCAGGTCATAACCCGCTTCTTGCCCCGCTTCTGGCCCCGAAACCGGCCGCGCATCCGCTGCCACGCGGATTGCCCAGCCGTGGCGCAGCGCATCAATCGCCTGTGCCACCCGGCGCGCGCCATCGCTGCCATTGCCGGTTTCGCCGGTCATGCACGAAACCCGGTGATCAGCGGGATATGGTCCGATGGCTGGTCCCAGCGGCGCGTTTCCTCGATCAGGCGGTGATCGCACGACCGTTCGGCGAGCGCGGGCGAGGCCCACATGTGATCGAGCCGGCGGCCCTGATCCTTGTCGCGCCAGAACGAGCGATAGGACCACCAGGAATAGTTGCGCTGCGGCGCGGGGATGTGTTTGCGCCCCAGATCGACCCAATCATGCGCCGCAGCCAGCGTGCCCAGCGCGGCGACTTCGACCGGGGTATGCGACACCACCTTGATCAGCGCCTTGTGGTCATAGACGTCGCAATCGAGCGGGGCGATGTTGAAATCGCCCACCAGCAGCGTCGGCCGGTCGAGCGTGCCCGCCCAATCGGTCATGCGGGCCAGGAAATCCAGCTTTTGCCCGAACTTGGGATTGGCCTCGCGGTCGGGCAGGTCGCCGCCGGCGGGGATATAGACGTTTTCCAGAAAGAGATCGTGCCCGGTCAGTTCCACCCCGACATGGCGCGCCTCGCCATTGGCCTGCCAGTCATGCCGCGCGGTTTCGACCATCGGCAACCGGCTGACAATCGCCACGCCGTGATAACCCTTTTGCCCGCTGATCGCGATGTGGTGATAGCCGAGCGCTTCGAACGCGGCGCGCGGAAACAGATCGGCGGTGCATTTGATTTCCTGCAGGCAGAGCACATCGGGCGATTCCTGCGCCAGCAGCCGCGCGACCGCGTCAATGCGCAGCCGCACCGAATTGATATTCCAGGTGGCGATCGTGATTTGGGGGGCGGTCATGGGTGGGCTCTAAAGCATCGCGCAAAAAAGTGGGAACCGGTTTTTTGCATAAGCGATGCGACCAACAGGGAATCGCATCGCGCAAAAAAGCATGCCCTGAGCGAAGCCGAAGGGTGGGAACCGGTTTTTTGCATAAGCGATGCGACTTTTGGTGGCGCCCGCAGGTCCGTCGCCCTCGCCGTGTTCCGGCAGGGCCTGCACTTGTGGGCGTTTGTGGCGCAGTTGGGGGGATCTTCACACGGGGGCCGGAAAACCCTCGCCCCCGGGGGGGCGTTGGGGGCGAGGGTTCCAGCTGCGTTCGTCACGCTGTGACAAAACGGATCGGGGGGGCATATCAGCGGGTAACAGGGGGGTGGACCCGCTTGATCCGTTTTGCTGGAACCGTTCTAGACGCGGTCCGCTTTCTGCCCGATGAACGGGCCGTGCAGGAAAGCTGCAGAATGCGGGGCGCGGTGGGCAAGGGTTTGTCAACAAACCGCAAGCGCCGGGGGTTCAGCCGGCGCGGTGGCCTTGCTGACGCGGATCGGTCCAGCGAAACAGCGAATCGGCAACCGGCACGCCATATTGCGGCGCGATCAGGCGCACCATCGTGCGGTGCGATTGCGCATCGGTGGAAATCCACGAATCGAGCTCCAGCCCGCCCGGGGCCGAAGCCTTGCGCACCATCAGCAGCGTCAGCGTGCCATATTCGGGGTGGCCGGGATCGCGCACCGCCATGCTGACCAGATCGGACCGGCCGGTGGGGTTCAGCCGGGCAAAGCGCGCCACATCCTTGCCAGGATCGAGCAGCGCGCCCAGCGGGCTGTTGCGGATCGGCCAGCGCTGCACCTGGCGCACTTCGTAATCGATCATCGTCAGCGCGGCGCCGTCCGACACGATCAGCAGCGGCACGCCGGGCTGATACTGGAACCGGATCTTGCCCGGGCGCTTCATCGTCACGGTGCCGGTCATCCGTCCGCCATTGGCATCGGTCTGGATGAAATCGGCGCGCATCGTGTCGATCGCGCGCAAGGCGGCGACCGCCTTGTCGATGTCGCCCGCTGATTCGGTCCTGGCCGCAGGTGGGGGGGCGGGCGTGGCCGCAAACGACAAAACCCCCGTCGCAGCGGCGACGAGGGCGGTGCACCCGGCCAGCCCCGGCAGGGCCTTGCGGATGAAAGCGGAAAACGGGGTGCGGATCATGGCCGGCGGATTGGACACTGCCGATTGAACCCGCGCTGAACCCCGCGCCTGCCTTACTTGATCTTGGCTTCCTTGAACTCGACATGCTTGCGCACGACGGGATCGTATTTGCGGAAAGTGAACTTTTCCGTGGTGTTGCGCGGGTTCTTCTTGGTGACGTAGAAGAAACCGGTGTCTGCGGTCGAGACCAGGCGGATCTTGACGGTTGCGGGCTTGGCCATGACTCTATCCTGAAACTGTACGTGCGAAATTGGGCTTGCGAAATCGGGAACGCAGCGATCGGCGTGCCAGCAAAAACAACGGGCGGCCTCAGGTGCCGCCCTTGGTCTTTGCGCCATGCCGTGCTGCGCTACAGGGGGTGGCCGTTGCGGCAGAATCGGCCGATTGTCAAGTGTCGAGCGGGTTTGGTGAGTCGCCCTGATCCGCTTTTCCGGGCGCAAAGGGCGGCAGCGGCGTGACCACGCCATAACGTTCGTGGTGCAGCGCGCGGCGCAGGGCGGGCAGGGCGGGGGGCTGCGGTTCGGCGCCATCAATCGGCAGGCGGCTGATCAGATCGTTGATCAGCGTCAGCCGGCCGCGATGCTGGTCGGTGAAATCGACCAGAGTCCACGGGGCATGCGCGGTGTGCGTGGCGGCCAGCATGGTTTCGCGCGCGCGGGTGTAATCGGCATAGTGATCGCGCGCGGCCAGATCGATTTTTGACAGCTTCCACCGCTTGAACGGATCGTCGTGGCGTTCGGCAAAGCGGCGTTCCTGTTCGGCCTGGTCGCAGCACAGCCAGTATTTGAACAGCAGGATGCCATCATCGACCAGCAGGCGTTCGAACGCCGGCGCCTGCCCCAGAAACGCATGGACCTGGTGCGGGGTGGCAAAGCCCATCACCGCCTCGATCCCGGCGCGGTTGTACCAGCTGCGATCAAACAGCGCGATTTCGCCGCCTGCCGGCAGATGCGCGACATAACGCTGAAAATACCATTGCCCGGTTTCGCGCGGGGATGGCGCATCCAGCGCCACGGTGCGCACCTGGCGCGGGTTCAGCTTTTCGGAAATGGCGTGGATCGCGCCGGTCTTGCCCGCGGTGTCGCGCCCTTCGAACAGCACCAGAATGCGCGCGCCGGTGCGCGCGGCCCAGCCGGCAAGGCGCGCCAGATCCTCCTGCATCGTCTCCAGCGCCTCGCGGTAGGCGCCGTGATGCATTTTTTCGTGATCGGATCCGGCCGATTTGTCGCCCATCAGCGCTGGAGCAGCCAGACCAGCGCAAAGCTGCCGACGAGAATGCGATAGATCGCAAAGGGCACAAACCCGCGCCGGCTGACATAGCCGATGAACAGGCGGATCACCACCAGCGCCACCACGAACGAAACCACCGATCCAATCGCGATCTGGGTCAGCCCGACCGGGCCGGCGTGCGTGGCCAGCGCGTGGCGGTTATCCCACAATTGCTTGACCGTTGCGCCGAACATCGTCGGCACGGCGAGGAAAAAGCTGAATTCGGCGGCGGTCTTGCGGTTTTCGCCCATCGCCAGCGCGCCCATGATCGTAGCGCCCGATCGTGACACGCCGGGGATCATCGCCACGCACTGCACCAGCCCGATCAGGAATGACCGCTTTGCCGGCAGCGCGCTGACCGGTTCATAGGCGCGTTGTCTGGCCAGGCGCTCGATCACGATGATCGCGATGCCGCCAACGATCAGCGCGACCGCCACCACGGCAGGCGATTCGAGCAGCACGTCGATGCGTTTTTTCAGCAGCACGCCCAGCACGGCCGCCGGGATGAAAGCGATCAGCACATTGCGGATGAAATGCAGCGATTCGGGTTCACGCCGCAGCGCGCCCGTGGCCGCATCGACGAAGGTGCGCCAATAAACCACCACCACCGCCATGATCGCGGGCAACTGGATGACGATGTTGAACACCTCCCAGTCTTTGAGGTCATAGCCGAACAAGTCGGTTGCCAGCACCAGATGGCCGGTCGAGGAGACGGGAAGGAACTCGGTGAGCCCTTCGACGATGCCAAGCGCGATGGCGGTGAGATTGAGGCTGTCCATTGGCACAGGGGATTGCCGCAGCGCAGCAGGGGGGTCAAGGGACTGCGCCCGATCGTCACGGTTAAATGCTTGCAATCATGGCGGCCGCGCGGCGAGGGGCTACCAGATGTGCACGCGGTCTTCGGGTGGCAGATACAGCGCATTGCCCGGCTTCACGTCGAACGCCTTGTACCACGGGCCGAAATTGCGCAGCACCGCGTTCACCCGCGCTTCGGCCAGAGAATGGGGGTCGGTCTTGAGCAACTGGCGGGCAAAGCTATCGCGCATTTTCCAGCGCCAGGCCTGGGCATAGGCCAGGAAAAAGCGCTGATCCCCGGTCAACCCGTCGATCACTTTGGCCTGTTTGCCGCGCAGCGACAGGTGATAGGCCTGATAGGCCATCGACAGCCCGCCCAGATCGCCGATGTTTTCCCCCAGCGTGAGCAGGCCGTTATGGCAGGTCTTGCCGTCATCGAGGGGGCATTGGCGGTCATATTGCGCGACCAGCCGGGCGGTCAGGCCCTCAAAGGTCTTGCGGTCGGCATCGGTCCACCAGTTGCGCAATTGCCCGGTGCCGTCATAGCGCGATCCCCGGTCATCAAATCCGTGGCCGATTTCGTGGCCGATGGTGGCGCCCACCGCGCCATAGTTCACCGCATCGTCGGCGCGCGGGTTGAAATAGGGCGGCTGGAGATAGGCCGCGGGAAACACGATTTCGTTGGCGGTGGGCAGGTAATAGGCGTTGACCGTTTGCGGGGTCATCAGCCACTTCGTCTTGTCCACCCCCTGTGCCAGCTCGCGCAAGCCGTCCTGCCAGTGCCAGCGCGCCGATTCGATGGCATTGGCCAGCGGCGCATCGGGGCGGATGCGCATGCCGTCATACGTCTGGAAGGTTTCGGGATAGCCGATCTTCACGCCGAACCGGTCAAGCTTGGCGCGTGCGGCGGTGCGCGTGGCCGGGGTCATCCACGCCAGATCCTTCAGGTTCACAGCCAGCGCGGCGCGCAGATTGGCCACCAGCTTTTCCATCGCGACCTTGCTCGATGCCGGGAAATGGCGCGCGACATAGATCTTGCCCACCGCTTCGCCCATTTGCCCTTCGACCGTGCTGATCGCCCGCTGCCAACGCGCGCGCTGGGCCACCTGACCGTTCAACAGCTTGCCGTAAAAGGCGAAATTGGCATCATCGATATCATGCGGGAGCACCGCGGCATGCGCGATCAGGAAATGCGCGGCCATCCAGGCGCGCAGCGTGGCCATGTCGGTGTGGCCCAGCAGCGCGATCAACCCGGGCATGCCCCCACCCAGCCCGCTGGCAGCCGGTACACTGGCACCCGGTACACTGGCACCCTGCATGCTCTGGCCCAGCTTTGCCTGATCGGCGGGCGACAGGCCAAGTTCGTGCATGCGCGCGGCATCGGGCGGCACTTCGGCCACGATCAGCGTGGCGATGCCGCCCAGGCCGCTGCCCTCGATCAGCGGGGCGACCGGAAAATCGCCGCCCCAGCTTTCGAACTGTGCCAGCGGCACGACATTGGTGGTCAGCAGCGGGTTGCGCGACAGCGCGCGATCCCATTGCAGCGCGGCTATCTGGTGTTCGAATTCATAGACCCGATCGGCCAGCGCGGCGGCATCGGCGGGGCTCGCCGCCTCGGGCAGCGCGGCCCGGACGAGCAGAAACGCCAGATAGGCCTTGTACCGGGTGCGCAGATCGACATTGCGCACCGTGTCGGCCAGGTAATAGTCGCGATCGGGCAGGCCCAGCCCGGTCATTCCGGAAAACACCGTGTTGGCGGCGGGCTGGTTGGGATCAATCCCGATGGTCAGGCTGATCGGCGAAGGCAGGCCCGGCTCGGCCATCAGCGCGGCAATCTGCGCGCGCGTGGTGGCGGCGCGGATACGATCGAGCCAGGGCGCCGCGGGGGCCAGGCCGGCGGCATCAATCGCGGCCTGATCCAGAAATGCGCGATAGCTGTCGGCAATGCGCTGTTCGATTGCGCCATCGGGGTGCGGCGCGGCGGCCAGATCCTCGACAATCGCGCGCACCGCGCGTTCGGCGCCCAGCCGCAGCGCGAGCGCATTGCCGCTATAGGGGTATTGATCGGGAATGGCTTCGGCGCGGGCCCATTTGCCGTTCACATAGGCGAAGAAATCATCGCCCGGGCGCACACTGTGGTCGATATCGGCAGGATTGACGCCCCAGCCGCCAAACACCGGCTGCGGATAGTCTGTGGTTTGTGCCGGGGCGGGTGCCGGGGCGGGTTCTGCCGCGATCACTGGCTGGGGCAGGGTGCAGAGCGCCAGAATGAACGAGGCGGCACCCAGGCGGGCGCGGACAAGGGTCGGGCAGGGCATGGAAAGGCCTTGAAACGTGGTTAGCAATCAATGTGTTGCGGGCTAGCAATGTGAAACGGCCGGGGCAATGGCACCAACAGGCAGATCAGTCCGCCAGCGTGGCGGCGCTGTCGAATTGCAGCCGCGCCAGCCGGGCATAGAGCCCGCCCGCCGCCGACAGCGTGGCATGCGTGCCCTGTTCGACGATGCGCCCCTGGTCCATCACGATGATCCGGTTGGCCTGGCGCACGGTGGCCAGGCGGTGCGCGATCACCAGCGTGGTGCGCGATTGCATCAGCCGGTCCAGCGCATCCTGCACCAGCCGTTCGCTTTCGGCATCGAGCGCGCTGGTCGCTTCATCCAGCAGCAGGATCGGCGCATCGCGCAACAGCGCGCGCGCAATGGCAATGCGCTGACGCTGGCCGCCCGACAGGCGCGTGCCGTCTTCGCCCAGAAACGTGTCGAGCCCCTGCGGCAGGTCGCGCAGGAAGTTTTCCGCATTGGCAGCGCGCGCCGCTTCCCAGATTTGCGCATCGCTGGCATCGGGTTTGCCATAGCGCACGTTGTCGCGCGCACTCGCGGCAAACAGCACGCCTTCCTGCGGCACCAGCGCAATGCGCGCGCGCACCTCGGCAGGATCGGCTTCGCGCAGGGGCACGCCATCGATGCGCACCATGCCACCCTGCGGATCGTAAAACCGTTCAGCCAGCAGGAACAGCGTCGATTTGCCCGCCCCCGAAGGCCCGACCACGGCCACCGTTTCGCCCGGTTCCACCGCCAGCGAAAAATCGGCCAGAGCGGGGGCATCGGGGCGGGTGGGATAGCGGAAGGTGACGTTCTGAAACGCGATCTGCCCGCGCGGCGGCTGCGGCAGCGCGATCGGGCGCGGCGGCGCGGCTATTTCAGGCACCACGCGCAGCAGTTCGCTCAGCCGTTCCGACGCGCCGGCGCCGCGCACCAGATCGCCATAGACTTCGGTCAGTGCCTGGAACGATCCGGCCACCAGCCCACCGGTCAGCACAAAGGCGGCAATCGTGCCGCCGCTGATCGTACCCTTGGCCACGCCCACCGCGCCCTGCCACATCAGCGCGGTCAATCCGCCCAGCACCAGCACGATCACCACGGCGGTCAATGCCGAACGGATCAGGATGCGCAGGCGCGCCGTGGCAAAAGTGTTTTCCACCGCATCGGAAAACCGCCCCAGTTCGCGCGTTTCCTGGCCAAACGCCTGAACCACTTTCATCGCGCCCAGCACTTCGGCCACGCGCGATCCGACCACCGCGACGCGATCCTGGCTTTTGCGCGAAGCACGGCGCAGGCGGCCGCCAAACAGCGTGATCGGCCCGATCACCAGCGGAATGCCAACCAGCAATTCCGCCGTCAGCGCCGGGGCCATGGCAAACAGATAGGTGATCCCGCCCACCACCATGATCGCATTGCGCAGCGCGATCGAAATCGTGGTGCCCACCACTTGTTCGATGACCACGGTATCGGATGTCATCCGCGAGGCGATTTCCTTGGGGCTGTTTTCCTCGAAAAAGCTGGGCGGCATGCGCAGCAGATTGGCCTGCACCTTGATGCGGATATCGGCCACCACGCGTTCGCCCACCCACGACACGAAATAGAACCGCGTCGCCGTGCCCAGCCCCAGCACCGCCACGATGCCGAACAGCAACAGGAACCACTGGCCCAGCGCATGCACATCGGCCCCGCGCGAAAACCCTTTGTCGATGACCATGCGAAAGCCATAGGGCACCGCCAGCGTCGACAGGGCGGTGACCACCAGCGCGGTCCCCGCGGCGGCGACATGGGCGGGATAGGCCAGCGCCTGTTCCAGAATCATCGTCAGCGGGCCCAGCGAACGGGTGCGCGCCGCCGTGGTCATCGCGCTTTCGGTTGGGGCAGGGGCCTCTTGCGGGGCGTTGGCGGCTTCGGGCGTGGTCTGGACGGTCATACCGTATCGCCTAAAGCATTTTTGCGGTGAACGGTATGGGCCAAATCGGGCAGAATGCACCGCGATGATCATGCGGCACTGCGGTATGGCCTTTGCGTTGCATTGCACAATCTGTAGAAGGGGCGCCACAGGGTCGCATATCCTGCTGCGGCACCGGCCTTGCCCGGGCCGGTGCGCCGGGGCGACCGGATCAGGACACCACGGCAATGTTGTACAAGGCATATGAAATCCAGCGTTCGTTTCTGAATGCGGGCAGCGCGATGGCCTCGATGATGGCCGATGCGCTCAGCGATCCGCGCTATGCGCTGGCCAGCAACCCGGCCAGCCAGGCGATGGCTTCCGCGCTGGAGGTGTTTGCCCATGCCGCCGCGCCCCGGGGCAAGCCGGCGTTCGGGTACAAGACCATCACCGTTGATGGTGCGCCGCACCGCGTGGTGGAAACCACCGAAATCCACCGGCCGTTCGGCGATCTGAAGAAATTCGCCCACGCCGGGCTGCCTGCCAATGCGCCGCGCCTGCTGATCGTGGCGCCGATGAGCGGGCATTACTCCACGCTGCTGCGCGGCACGGTGGAGCGCATGATGGAACGCCATGTGGTCTATATTACCGATTGGGCCGATGCGAAGCTGGTGCCGCTGGCCGAAGGCCGGTTCGATCTGGACGAATATATCGATTATCTGATTGCGTTCCTCGAACATGTCGGCCCAGGGGCGCACATGATGGCGGTGTGCCAGCCTTCGGTGCCGGCTTTTGCCGCCACGGCGGTGATGGCGCGCGCCGGGCACCCGTGCCGCCCGCTGACGCTGACCATGATGGGCGGGCCGATCGATACGCGCGAAAGCCCGACCGCGGTCAACGACCATGCCATCACCAAGCCCTATGTGTGGTTCAAGCACAATGTGATCACCGATGTGCCGGTCAATTATCCGGGGGTCGGGCGCAAGGTCTATCCCGGGTTTGTGCAGCTTGCCTCGTTCATGTCAATGAACCTGGGCAGCCACATGATGAGCCATTACGGCCTGTTCAAGCACCTGGTGCAGGGCGATGGCGAAAGCGCGGATTCGACCAAGACGTTTTACGAAGAATACCGATCGGTCTGCGACATGACGGCCGAATTTTATCTGCAGACGGTGGATGTGGTGTTTCAGACCCACGCCCTGCCGCGCGGCGAACTGGTGCATCGCGGGCAGAAAGTCGATCTGACGCAGATCACCGATACCGCGATCCTGTGCATCGAAGGCGAACGCGACGACATTTCGGGCATCGGCCAGACCCGCGCCGCGCTGACGCTGACCCCGGGCGTGCCCGAGGTGATGAAGAAGTATCACCTTGCGCCCGAAGTTGGCCATTATGGCATTTTCAACGGATCGCGCTGGCGCTCGCTGATCGCCCCGGTGGTTGACGAATGGATCGCCCGGCATGACCGGCGCGAAGCCGCCGGCCATCTGAGCGTGGTCGCCTGACGCGATCAACCGATCGCGAAAATGCGCGCCACCAGCGGGGTGTCATACAGCACATGCGGCGCCACCGCGTGATAGCCCAGGGCATGGACCCAGGCATTGCCGGTGCGCAGCGTGACATAGCTTTTGAACATGCCCGGGCCGGTGTAGGTGGCAAAGACGAACAGCAGCGAGAGCAGCGTGTTGGTCGGGCTGGTGAACGATGACCAGCCTTCGACCAGGTGCATCGCGGCATACGTCAGCCCGCCCAGCACGGTGCTTGCCGCAACCGACCCGGTCAGCCGCCAATAGCGCGGCACCAGGATGGCATAGATCAGCACCATCGTCGGCAGCACCGTGCCGACCAGATAGAGCAGGAACGTCAGCGGTGCGGCGCTGAGCCACAGCGTGGCGGGCGTGGCCAGCGGCGCCGGATTGGCCGCCACCTGGACCAGCGATTCGACCACCAGCACCACCACCAGCACGCGCCAGTCATTACCGGGCCAATCACTACCGCGCCGGTCAAACGTCAGCCACAGCGCGTTGGCATCGTTGGCTTTTGCAAACCACGCATAGGGCACCACGGCATAAGCGACAAAGTTGTACCCCGCCCAGGCAAGAGCTTCGCCCGGGCCGGGCGGAACCGAACAGCCGAACAACGTGCCGGCAAGGTGAAAGCTGAACGGGCGAAACCCGAACAGCGGGGCGATCACCCAGCCGAGGCCTTGCGCCACCATCGCCCAGGCCAGCAGCCCGATCGTTTCGCGCGCGGCCTGCGGCATGGCCGGCAGGCGGGCAAACCGCGCGGCGTGATCGCGATTGCGCGTCATCACCCAGACCAGCGCCATCAGCGCGATCTGTTCGACCAGCGCCAGCGACGGCATCGCCACCTGCCAGAAAAACGGCATGTGCGCGACGGCCGGCCGGTCGAACGGCAAATAGCCATGCGCCAGGCGGATGATTGCCGCGTTGAGCAGCACCCACCCGGCCAGCGCGGGCAGCAGGACGCGGGCCAGACTTATGGCCGGACGCGGGACATCGGCATGTGCGGGCATTGACGGCATGGGGCTGTCTCCATTAAGTCTCCGATAAGAGATTTAATGGAGACAGTTGTCTCCGTCAAGAGACTTAAAATGGGGGCTCGCGCATGGACGAAGCAAAACCGGCCGCACCGGTGCGGCGCAACCGCGCCGCGACAGAAGCGCGGTTGCGCGCAGCGGTCGAGGACCTGCTGGTCGAAAGCGGCTTTGCCGCGCTGACCCCGTCGGCCGTGGCCAAGCGTGCCGGCGTCGACAAGATGCTGATATATAGATATTTTGGCGATATGGCGGGGCTGGTGCGGACAATTGCCTTTGCCGATGATTTCTTTCCTTCGTTCGATCAGATCTGCGGTGGCAAAACCGTGGCGGACTTGCGCGCGATGCCGGTCAACGAACGTGCGGCCTGGGTGATCGGGCGCAATCTGCGCGCGCTGTCGGACCGCCCGGTGGTGCTGGAACTGATGGTCTGGGAAATGATCGAGCGCAACGAGCTGACCGCGATCATGGAAGAAGCGCGCGAATCGCTTGGGCTGCGGCTGATGGCAGAGCTGTTTGGCGATGTGGCCGATCGGGCGCTGTTGCAGGTGGTCAGCGCGCTGCTTGGCGCCGGCGTGACGTATCTGGCGCTGCGCCGGCGCAAGATCCGCTGGTACGCCGGGGTCGATCTGCGCGATGCAGCCACGGATGATGCGATCGAACACGCCATTGCCATCATGACGGCGCCGATGGCGGGCCAGGATAGTTGAGATTCAGCCCAGGGCTGGGCATGAAGCGGGCGGGCGCACGCCGGGCAAAAGGTGCGGAGGTGGTTGACTCCTCGCGCCCGCCCCCGCACCTTTTGGCCCGCGGGTGCCGGGGTGGTCGGCCGGAGCGGGGGCAATCATGAAACATACGCGTTTGGCCGGCGGCGTTCTGGCGCCCGCCGTGATGGCATCGGCAGTGTTGGCGCCTCTGTTGGTTGCCATGGCCATGCCGCTGGCAGCTTTGGCCCAAACACCTGCCCCGCAATCACCCGCCCCGCAATCACCCGCCCCTCAGGCGCCAACCGCGCAACAGCAGGCGCGGCAGGATGAACTGCGCGCCGCGGGCAAGGCGGCGCAGGCGGCGGAAATGATCGGCCCGCGCGACATTGCGCTGGGCAGCGAGGCGACGCTGCATTTGCCCGCGGGGCTGGCGTTTGTCCCTGCGGCCGAAGCCAACCGCTATATGGTCGCGCTGGGCAACAGCCGCGAAGACCGCCGGATTGGCCTGATCGTGTCGAACCGCGATGGCGAAGACTGGCTGGCCGATGTGGCGTGGATCAACGAAGGCCACGTGCCCGATGCCGATGCCAAGGAATGGCAGGCCGATGCCATGCTCGACAGCCTGCGCGAAGGCACCGAAGCCCAGAACAAGGATCGCCTGGCGCGCGGTTTTCCGGCGTTCGAAATTGTCGGCTGGATCGAACCGCCAACGTATGATGCCGGCACGCACCGGCTGATCTGGTCGCTGGCGGGCAAGGACCGCGGCGCACCCGATTCGGCGCCGCGCAATGTCAATTACAACACTTATGTGCTGGGCCGCGAAGGCTATATCCGGCTGGACATGATCACCGACAGCGCCGCGATCGGGCGCGACAAGCAGACCGCGCGCACGCTGCTGTCTGACATCCAGTTTGCCCCGACCAAGCGGTACGAGGATTTCAATGCCTCGACCGATCACCTTGCGGCCTATGGCATTGCTGCGCTGGTGGGGGCGGTCGCGATCAAGAAGCTGGGCCTGCTGGCGGTGATCGGGGTGTTCCTGCTGAAGGCGTGGAAAATCGGGCTGATTCTCGCGCTGGGTGGCTGGGCGGCGATGAAACGCTTTTTCGGGCGCCTGTTTGGCCGGGGCGGGGCGGCGGTGGCCGACGAACCGGCAGAGCATCCGGTGGAATCGCCCGCTGCGCCCGAAGTGCCGGAGGAAACACCCCCGCCACCGGCCGGCGGGACCACGCATGAGACCGCGCCCGAATGATCAAGCTGCTGATCCTGGCGTTCAAAGTCTTCAAGCTGGGCAAATTTGGCGGCACGGCGCTGACCATGATCGCCTCGCTGGTGATCTATGCGTGGATCTTTGGCTGGGGCTATGCCGCCGGGTTCATCGGCCTGCTGTTCGTGCACGAAATGGGGCACTATCTGGCGGCGCGGCGCCGCGGGCTGGCGGTGGGCGCGCCCACCTTCATTCCCTTTGTCGGGGCGTGGATCGAGCTGAAAGATACCACGCTCGATGCCGAAACCGAGGCATTCGTGGCCCTGGCGGGACCGTTTGTGGGCACCCTTGGCGCCTTTGCCTGCTATTTGGCGGCGCGCGAATATGACAGCCGGCTGCTGCTGGCGGTGGCCTATTCGGGATTTTTCCTCAATCTGTTCAACCTGATCCCGCTTTCGCCGCTCGATGGCGGGCGGATCACCGGGGCGGTATCACCCCGGCTGTGGTTTCTCGGCGCGCCGATCCTGGTGGCCATGCTGTTTGTGCAGCCCAGCCCTTTGCTGGTGATGATCCTGATCATGGCGATCCCCGCGCTGCAAGCGGCCTGGCGATTCGATCCCGAAGCGCCCGAAAATGCGCGGTACAAGCCGGTGACGTTCGAAACCCGGTTCGAACTGATGGCATTTTACATGCTGCTGGTGGTGACCACCGCGCTGATGGCGGGCGCGGTGCACACCGACCTGGCCGCGCATTGCAACGGCCTGATCTGTCGCTGAAAACGGGCCAATCCGGTCAGATGAAGAACTGCGTGATCCATTCGCAGATCAGCGCGGGCTTTTCCTCGCCTTCGATCTCGATGGTGATTTCCATTGTCTGCTGCCACTGACCGGGGCGCTTTTCATCGATTTCCAGCAGCTTGAAATGGCCGCGGATGCGCTTGCCCGATCGCACCGGCGACAGGAAACGGGTTTTGTTGCCGCCATAATTGACGCCCATCCTGATCCCCTGGGGCCGGGGGATGTCGCTTTGCTGGGTCAGCAGCGGGATCAGCGAAAGCGTCAGGAAACCATGCGCGATGGTGCCGCCAAACGGGGTTTTCGCCGCGGCTTCGGGATCGATGTGGATGAACTGGAAATCGCCGGTGGCTTCGGCAAACTGGTTGATCCGCTCTTGCGTCACGTCGACCCATTCGGATGTGCCGATGACCTGGCCGACCAGATCCTTCATGGTGTGCGCGTCGATGAATTTTGGCATGGCCGGTCCTGCGTAAAAAGGGTTCGGCCCGTCATGCCGTCTTGCGCCGGTGCGCGCAATCGCGAATTAATCATCCAGTTAACGTTTTGGCGGTTAAGGATTGGGCGGTTAAGGTTTGGGTGAATTCGTGCCCAGCAAAGGCCCTGCCGCGGCCGGATGGCGCACCGCGACCAGCGGGTCGGGCGTGGGCGCCGCCGGGCGGCGCAGCAGGCGCTCCACCCGCCGCGCCTCGAGCACGGCTTCGTCCAGCCGGCCGACATAGGCGGCCAGCCCGCATTGCAGCCCGACCAGCATGTAACAGAACGGCTGAAACGCGATTCCGACAAAGGCCCCGCCCACCAGATAGACGATCTGCGCCTGTTGCAGCGCATCGGCCAGCGGGCTGATCCATTCCAGACCCGGGGGCGGGCCTTTCTTGTAGCGCCGGCGGATGCGTTCCATCTGCACCACGCCCAGGATGTGCAGCAGCAGCCACACCCCCAGCCCGGGATAGCCTTGTTCGCCCAGCATTTCGAAATAGCTGGAATGATAGGCGCGGGCATGTTCGATGACATGCTCGGTGCTGATTGCGGTGCTGGTGCCGTCTTTGGCGGTGATCACTTTGTCATAGGCCACGCTGTCCTGCCGGAACGCATCGAACCCGCCGCCAAACGGGTGCGATTTGGCAAATTCCATCGTCCATTCCCACACCGCCAGGCGGGTGCCGGCCGATTGGTCGGATTGGTGGTTCTGGATCGTGCCCATCCGCTCGGTAAAGCTGGCGGGCAGCAGCGGCAGCGCAATTGCCGCGCCCAGCCCGATCAGCACGAGATAGGTTACGCGCCGCCGGGTGCTGCGCAGTTTCAGCAGGCCCAGCACCGCCACGCAGATCAGCCCGGTGCGCGCCTGGGTGCCGATCGGCATCAGGATCGCCGAAAAGCTGACCCCGATGGCAAACAGCCGCACCATCCAGCCCGATCCGAACACCGTGCCATACGTTACCAGCCAGAACGCCAGCGGGATGATGCAGATCGCCACGGTCGAAATGATCGACCCTTCGTAAAGCCCGGTGTTGTCGTTCACCAGCAGCTTCAGCTCACCATAGCCGCCGCCGCCGGTCAGCGTTTTCAGCGCGCCGTCGATAGTGATCACCGCCACGCCCAGCACCATGATCAGCACCAGCGATTCGATGCGCAGCCGCGTGCGCAGCGTGAGCGGCAGGAACATCGCGAAAATCAGCGCTTTCCACACCCAGTCCCATTTCGCCGCAGCTTCTTCGGGAAAATCGGCAAACAGCGTGGTCATCCCGCAATAGGCCAGCAGCAGCGCCATCAGGATCTGGCGCGAAGAGATGCGCACGCCCGCCTTGTCTTCGCGCGCCAGCCACAGCACCACTGTCAGCACGAACGCCGCCAGCGAGATCGACAGCGAGCCGAGCGGGCCCCAGCCGATTTTCTGCGGCGCGACAATGTCGATATAGGCATAAGCCAGCACCAGCAGGAATGGCCGCGACAGCCCCGCGATCAGGAACGCCATGACAAAGGCGGTGAGTGCCAAGTTGGTCACTGGCCGGTTCCCGTGCCGGGCTTGGCGCGCCGCCTGGCCGTGCGGGGTTGGCGGGCGTGCGGTGCTTCGCGGGCGCGGGGCAGCAGCGGATCGTTGTCCAGATCATCACGGCGCACCAGGCGCCACACGGCAAGCGCCATGACGAAATGGGGAATGGCCAGGGCAAGCAGATCGATCATGGCCGGCCGGGGGGAATCCTGTTGGGGCTGCCCCCGCGATGGGGCAGGTTGCGCAATTGCCGTATCCTGTCTGGACCAAAGGCAGTTGATACCGCGTTAAGGCATCTTGTGGCATGGCATGCAACATGGCCCGCATCCTTCACGTGCTCGATCATGCCCTGCCGCTGCAAAGCGGCTATACCTTTCGCACGCGCGCGATACTGAAAGCGCTGGAGGCGCAGGGTCACGCCGTTGCCGGGGTAACCGGATTGCGCCATAGCGCGCCGGCTCAGCCGGAAACGTCGCTGCTTGCGGAGCAGGATGCCGATGGCGCCGAAGTGTTCGACGGCTTGCGCTTTTGGCGCACGACGGGCGTGGCGGGCGGCCCGCCGGCCGTTCGCGAATGGCGCGAAGTGCGCGCGCTGGCCGACCGGATCGAGGCGGTGGCGCGAATCTGGCGACCTGATGTGCTTCACGCGCACAGCCCGGCGCTGTGCGGCATGGCGGCCTTGCGCGCGGCGCGGCGGCTGGGCCTGCCGCTGGTTTATGAAATTCGCGCCTTTTGGGAGGATGCCGCCGTGGGCAATGGCACCGGCAGCGCGGGATCGTGGCGATACTGGCTGACCCGCCAGCTGGAAAACCGGGTGATTGCCGGGGCCAGCGCGGTGGTGACGATCTGCGAGGGGCTGCGCCAGGATCTTATCGCGCGCGGCGTGGCGGCGAAGCGCATCACGGTCATGCCCAACGGGGTGGATCTGGCGCTGTTTGGTGCGCCGCTGCCGCGCGATGCCGCGCTGGCGCAATCGCTGGGGCTGGGCGAGGGGCCGGTGATCGGCTTTCTGGGCAGTTTCTATCCCTATGAAGGGCTGGATGACCTGATCGCGGCGATGCCGCAGATCGTGGCGGCGCAGCCCGATGCGCGGCTGCTGCTGGTGGGCGGGGGCCCGGCCGGCGCGGCGCTGCGCGCGCAGGCCGAGGCATCGCCCGTCGCGCACGCGATCCGCTTTGTTGGGCGCGTCCCGCATCACGAGGTCGATCGCTATTATGCGCTGGTCGATGTGGTGTGCTACCCGCGCAAGGCGATGCGGCTGACCGAGCTGGTGACCCCGCTCAAACCGCTGGAGGCGATGGCGCAGGGCAAGCTGGTGGCGGCAAGCAGCGTTGGTGGCCATCGCGAACTGATCGAACACGGCGTGACCGGCACGCTGTTTGCGCCCGATGATCCGCGCGCGCTGGCCACGGCCATGGCCGGCCTGCTGCACGATCGTGCGATGTGGGATGCGCGCCGTGCGGTGGCGCGCGCCTTTGTCGAACGTGCGCATGACTGGGGAAACGCGATCCGGCGTTATGATCCTGTTTACCAAACAGTGTTACGCCACAAGGATGAAAAGCCCCGCATCGCCGCCTGAACCCGGAATCTGCGGGGATATGGCCAGAATGCGGGCAAGGCTGTTGCAAGGGCCAAGCGCAGGGATAAAGTTCAGATCGTGACCAGCCCGACCCGCCTCCGTTTCGCGCGCAAAAGCGCCCCGCAGCCCGATACGCAAGGCCAGGATCGGCCGCGTGCACGCGCCCGCCGCCGCCCTGGGGCGATGGCGCACCGGCTGTTTCCCGGGTTGTGCGCGCTGTGGTTTGGCGCATTGTTCGCGCTGGGCAGCATGGCCGCCAGCGCCGAAGCGCTGGGCGCGCTGGTGGTGCATCTGCACCTGCCGGCCATCCTGCCCGCCGCCGCGCCGCCTTTGGGCTTTACCGCGCGCGTACTGCTGACACTGATGCTGGGGCTGCTGGGCGCCGGATTCGGGCTGGCGATCGGCCTGATGCTGCATCGCCGCGCCGGCGGGGCCGTTGCGACCCATTCGCAGGCTTCAGGCCCCCCCGCCACCCGTGCCGCCCGCGCACGCGACGAATCGCAGGACAGCATGGCAGACGACATTGCGCCCGCTGCCCCATCGCAACCCGCATCATCGCAGATCGCGACGATGCAGGCGGGCGCACCGCGCGTGCGCAGTCGTGATGCGCACCCCGATGCGCCGCCGCGCCGCCCGCTGGTGGTGACCGAAGACGTGCTGCCCTATGCCGCAACAAGCGCATTCAGCACGCCTGACCTGGTTGCGCCTGCTTCGTTTGTGCCAGAATCTTTGGTGTCCGAATCGTTTGTGAGGCCCACCGCGACAACACCGCTGGACCAGGCCCTTAATGATCCGGCTGGCAATGATTTGGGGGGCGATCTGGATCTGGATCTGGACGCCGCGCCGCTGGCCGGTGACGAATTGCCGCCGTTCCTGGCCGCCGCATACCGCGCAACGCAGCAGGCTGCACCCGCGGCAGGTCGTGCTGATGCCAATGAACCGGCAATCGGTGAACCGGTCGCGGACCATCGCGTCGACGCCCCGGTGGCCACCGTTGCGGCACTTGCTGCGCCAGGTGTGGCCGCAGAGTCTGTGGCTGAACTTGGGCCCGAACCTGAACTTTCGCCTGCGCCTGGTGCCGTGGCAGCGGCCGCGCCGGTCCGGCGTGATCCGGTGCTGCCGCGCGTGCCGCTGGCCAGCCTTGCGGTTGCTGCGCCGCAAGTGCCGATCGGCGAAGCGCCGCTTGGCAGCCTGGGGCTGGTGCAACTGATCGAACGGCTGGCGCAGGCGATTGCCGTGCGCCAGACGCATCGCGCGCACGATCGCGACCGGCTTGATGCCGCGCCCGCAGCGGCGCTGGCACCACACCCTGCCGCCACCCATCCTGCCGCCACCCTTTCCGCTGTTGCCGTTATCGATCCGCAGATGCCGCTGCATCGCTTTGATCCGCTGAGCATGGACCCGGCCGGGCCCCTGCTGCGCGCCAAGCCGCAGCGTGCCGCCGAAGGCGATCACCCGACGATCACCGCGATCGACGCCGCGCGCCGCAATGATGCCGCTGACGAAGCCGGCAGCGACGAATACGAATGTGTCGATGCTGCCGCAGATCAGGCGCTGCTGCCCGACACTGCGGGCAGCGAAGACGATATCAGCCCGGTCGAGCACCGCTATTCCTCGCTGGCCGACATGGCCATGCCCCGGCCCGACCTGGTGCCCGCGGCGCTGGTCGACCTGCCGGTGCTGCCCGTAGCGCCCGTTGCGGACCACGCCGCGCCGGTTGCCGAGGCGGCGGCTGGCCCGGTCGTGCCGTTCCGCCTGACCGCAACGCGGCCGCAAAGCGGGGCCCGTATGGCGCCGGATGTGGCCCAGGATGCCGCCGACGCCGATGCCGGCGATGCCGATCGCGCGCTGCGCGAGGCGCTGGCCACTTTGCGCCGGATGAGCGGGCAGCGCTGATTGCCCGCGGGCCGGCCCCGGGCTGGCCCCAACCTCACTATCGCTGTCCCGCCCGAGCATGCCCGCCCGATCATGCCCGCCGGATCATGCCCGCCCGATCATGGCCTGTCTTGCGATGCCCCGGGCCGTTTTGCCCCTGAGGCGAAGCGGCCGTGCGCGCAGTTGCAAAATAACATTCATGCAGTCATGGGGAAAATTCGCGCAACTTTCGTTGCCATTTCGGCAAAGTGATTCGCGCGTCCGTTCCAACCCCTGGTTGCAGGATACGACGACAGATGGGTTTTCCGCCGGTTCAGGGCCTTTATGATCCGCGTAACGAGCATGACGCCTGTGGTGTGGGCTTTGTCGCCCAGATCAACGGCATCAAAAGCCACGCGATCATCAAACAGGCGCTGGAAATCCTGCACAATCTGGACCACCGCGGGGCGGTGGGCGCCGATCCTTTGCTGGGTGACGGCGCGGGCATTCTGATTCAGCTGCCCGATGCGCTGTTCCGCCGCTGGGCGGTGGCCGAAGGCAAGCACCTGCCGCAGCCGGGCGATTATGCCGTGGCGATGTGCTTTTTGCCGCAGGATGAGCCCAGCCGCAGCTTCATCACCGAATTTTTCGAGAAATTCATCGCCAAGGAAGGCCAGCACCTGATCGGCTGGCGCGATGTGCCCACCACCACGACCGGGCTGGGCGCAGCGGTGATTTCCGAAATGCCGGTGATCCGCCAGTGCGTGATCGCGCGCGGCGAAGGCACGCCCGATCAGGATGCGTTCGAACGCAAGCTGCTGACGATCCGCAAGCAGACGCAGAACCCGCTCGCCGCGCTGGCGAAAAAGCACGGGTTGCCAGGCATCAGCCAGCTGTACATGCCCAGCTTTTCATCGCGCACGATCGTCTACAAGGGGCTGTTGCTCGCGACCCAGGTCGGCAGCTTTTACGACGATCTGCGCGATGCCGATTGCGTGTCGGCGCTCGGGCTGGTGCACCAGCGGTTTTCGACCAACACGTTCCCCAGCTGGAAACTGGCGCATCCTTATCGGTTTGTCGCGCACAACGGCGAAATCAACACCGTGCGGGGCAACGTCAACTGGATGAATGCGCGCCGGCGGACGATGGAATCCGAACTGCTCGGCCCCGATCTTGACAAGATGTGGCCGCTGATCCCGCATGGCCAGTCTGACACGGCGAGCCTCGACAACGCGCTGGAACTGCTGGTGGCGGGCGGATACAGCCTGGCGCATGCGGTGATGATGCTGATCCCCGAGGCCTGGGCGGGCAATCCGCTGATGGATGCCAAGCGGCGCGCGTTTTACGAATACCATGCCGCGCTGATGGAGCCGTGGGACGGCCCGGCGGCGGTGGCGTTTACCGACGGGCGCCAGATCGGCGCCACGCTCGATCGCAACGGGCTGCGTCCGGCGCGGTTTTCGATCACCCGCGACGGGCTGATCTGCATGGCTTCGGAAAGCGGCGTGCTGCCATTCCGTGAAGAGGACATCGTGCGCAAGTGGCGGCTGCAGCCGGGCCGCATGCTGCTGATCGATCTGGAAAAAGGCCGGATCATCGAAGACGAGGAAATCAAGGCCGAACTGGCCGGTGCCGAACCGTATGAGGAATGGCTGGCCGCGGCGCAGTACAAGCTGAAGGAGCTGGCACTCGTTGAAACCGATGTGGCGGTGGAAACGGCTGAAACCGTGCCGTTGCTCGATCGGCAGCAGGCGTTCGGCTATACCCAGGAAGACATCGCCCGGTTTCTTGAGCCGATGGCGGTTACCGGTGACGATCCGATCGGATCGATGGGCACTGACACGCCGATTGCCGTGCTGTCGCGCCGGTCGCGGCTGCTTTACGACTATTTCAAGCAGAACTTTGCCCAGGTTACCAACCCGCCGATCGATCCGATCCGCGAAGAACTGGTGATGAGCCTGGTGTCGATGATCGGTCCGCGCCCCAATCTGCTGGGCCGGGTGGCTGGCACGCACAAGCGGCTGGAAGTCGATCAGCCGATCCTGACCAATGACGAAGTGGTCAAGATCCGCTCGGTCGAGGCGATGCTCGATGGCGCGTTTCGCACCGAAACGATCGACATGACCTGGGACGCTGCCAGCGGCGCCGCCGGGCTGGAGCAGGCGGTCAAGGAAATGTGCTGGGCGGCGACCGAAGCCGTGCTGGCCGATCGCAATATCCTGATCCTGTCCGACCGCGCGCAGAATGCCGGGCGCATTCCGATGCCGGCGCTGCTGGCCACGGCCGCGGTGCACCAGCATCTGGTGCGCCAGGGCCTGCGCATGCAGACCGGGCTGGTGGTGGAAACCGGCGAAGCGCGCGAAGTGCACCATTTCTGCGCGCTGGCAGGCTATGGCGCCGAAGCGATCAACCCCTATCTGGCGTTTGAAACGCTTGAGGCGATCCGGGTTGAAAAGGACCTGCCGCTTTCGACGTATGACGTGCAGAAGAACTATATCAAGGCGATCGGCAAGGGCATCATGAAGGTCATGTCCAAGATGGGCATTTCGACCTATCAGTCCTATTGCGGGGCGCAGATCTTTGACGCGGTCGGGCTGTCATCGGCGTTTGTCGACAAGTACTTCACCGGCACCGCGACGACGATCGAAGGCGTCGGGCTGAAGGACATCGCCGAAGAAAGCGTGCGTCGCCATGCCGCCGCCTATGGCGACAATCCGATCTATGCCAGGATGCTCGATGTGGGCGGGATGTATCAGCTGCGCCTGCGCGGCGAAGAACACGCCTGGACCGCGGCCAATGTTGCCAGCCTGCAGCACGCGGTGCGCGGCAATCTGCCCGACAAGTATCGCGAATTTGCCGAAACCATCAACGACCAGTCGGAACGGATGCTGACCATCCGCGGGCTGATCGCGCTGAAGCCGGCCGACCAGCCGGTGCCGCTCGATGAAGTCGAGCCGGCGGCCGAAATCGTCAAGCGGTTCGCCACCGGCGCGATGAGCTTTGGCTCGATCAGCCGCGAAGCGCACACCACGCTGGCGATCGCGATGAACCGCATCGGCGGCAAATCGAACACCGGCGAAGGCGGCGAAGAGCCCGACCGCTATGTTCCGCTGGCCAACGGCGATTCGATGCGATCGGCGATCAAACAGGTCGCCAGTGGCCGGTTCGGCGTTACCGCCGAATATCTGGTCAATGCCGATGACATCCAGATCAAGATGGCGCAGGGCGCAAAGCCCGGCGAAGGCGGCCAGTTGCCCGGTGACAAAGTCGACAAAGTGATCGGCCGCACGCGCCATTCCACCCCCGGGGTCGGGCTGATCAGCCCGCCGCCGCACCACGACATCTATTCGATCGAAGACCTGGCGCAGCTGATCCACGATCTGAAGAACGTGAACACCCGCGCGCGGATTTCGGTGAAGCTGGTTTCGGAAGTGGGCGTCGGCACGGTGGCGGCGGGCGTGTCAAAGGCGCGCGCCGACCATGTGACGATTTCGGGCTATGAAGGCGGCACCGGCGCTGCGCCGCTGACCAGCCTGACCCATGCCGGCTCGCCCTGGGACATCGGCCTGGCTGAAACCCAGCAGACGCTGTTGCTCAACAATCTGCGCAGCCGCATCGCGGTTCAGGCCGATGGCGGCCTGCGCACCGGGCGCGACGTGGCGATTGCCGCGCTGCTGGGCGCCGACGAATTCGGCTTTGCCACTGCGCCGCTGATTGCCAGCGGATGCATCATGATGCGCAAATGCCACCTCAACACCTGCCCGGTCGGTGTGGCAACGCAGGACCCGGTGCTGCGCGCGCGCTTTACCGGCAAGCCCGAGCACGTGATCAACTACTTCTTCTTCGTGGCCGAAGAACTGCGCGAGATCATGGCCGCGATGGGCTTTCGCAGCCTGGCCGAAATGGTCGGCCGGGTCGACCGACTGGATGCGCGCCACGCGATCGACCACTGGAAGGCGCAAGGGGTTGACCTGTCGCGCCTGCTGCACCGGGTGGAGCCGGTCGCCGGCACCACGCTGGGGTGGAGCGAACGGCAGGATCACGGGCTTGAAGGCGCGCTCGACAACGATCTGATCGCGGCGGCGCGGCCGGCGCTCGATCATGGCGAAGCGGTGCGCATCGAACGGCGCGTGATCAACGTCAACCGCACGGTCGGCGCGATGCTGTCGGGTGAAGTGGCGTTGCGTTATGGCCACCAGGGGCTGCCAGACAACACCATCCACGTTGCGTTCAACGGCGTGGCCGGGCAATCGTTCGGCGCGTTCCTGGCGCATGGCGTGACGCTCGATCTGGTGGGCGATGCCAACGATTATGTCGGCAAGGGCCTTTCCGGTGGCCGCGTGATCGTGCGCCAGCCAGCGCATGTGGAGCGCGATGCGGCCGAAAACATCATTGTCGGCAACACCGTGCTTTATGGCGCGATCGCTGGTGAGGCCTATTTCAACGGCGTCGCGGGCGAACGCTTTGCGGTGCGCAATTCGGGCGCGATCGCGGTGGTCGAAGGCACCGGCGATCATGGCTGCGAATATATGACCGGCGGCGTGGTGGTCGTGCTTGGCCGCACCGGGCGCAACTTTGCCGCGGGGATGTCGGGCGGGGTGGCCTATGTTCACGATGCCGATGGCCGCTTTGCGCAGTTGGTCAACCCGGCAATGGTCGAGCTTACGCCTGTTTTGCCCGCCGGTGCGGATGAAGACGGCGGTGCCGAAGGCCGGCCGCAGCAGCGCGCGATCGATGTGACCGATTTTGGCATGGGCGCGATGCTGCGCCATGATGCCGAACGTCTGCGCATTCTGGTCGAACGCCACCTGCTGCACACCGGCAGCCGGCGCGCACGCGCCATTCTGGATAACTGGGCCGAAGAATTGCCGCGCTTTGTCAAGGTCATGCCGCGCGATTACGCACGCGCGCTGCGCCAGATGGAAGCCGAGCGCGCCGCTGCGACGCTCGACGCGGCAGAATAATCGTTCGGCGAATTAAGGATTGGATGGAACATGGGCAAGCCCACCGGTTTTCTTGAAGTCGATCGCAAGGACCGCAGCTATGACGCGCCGGCCGAACGGCTGAAGCACTATCGCGAATTCATCGTGCCGCACGATGAGGCGACGCTGCGCGGCCAGGCTTCGCGCTGCATGAACTGCGGCATTCCCTATTGCCACAACGGCTGTCCGGTGAACAACCAGATCCCCGACTGGAACCACCTGGTCTATGAGGCGGATTGGCGCGAAGCGCTCGACAACCTGCATTCGACCAACAATTTCCCCGAATTCACCGGTCGCATCTGCCCCGCCCCGTGCGAGGCGGCATGCACGCTGAACATTGTCGACCAGCCGGTCACGATCAAATCGATCGAATGCGCGATTGTCGACAAGGGCTGGCGCGAAGGCTGGATCGAACCGCAAGTGCCCGCGCGCAAGACCGGCAAATCGGTTGCGGTGGTGGGTTCGGGCCCGGCGGGCATGGCCTGCGCGCAGCAACTGGCGCGCGTCGGCCATTCGGTGACGGTGTTCGAAAAGTCCGACCGGGTCGGCGGCCTGCTCCGCTATGGCATTCCCGATTTCAAGATGGAAAAGTCGCTGATCAACCGGCGGCTGGTGCAGATGATGGCCGAAGGCGTGGAATTCCGCACTTCGGTCGAAGTCGGCGTGACGGTTTCAATGGCGTCCTTGCGCGACAATTTCGACATGGTCGTGCTGGCCGGCGGGGCGGAAGATCCGCGCCCGCTGCTGATCCCCGGGTTCGAACTGCCCGGTGTGCGCTATGCCATGGAATTCCTCAGCCAGCAGAACAAGCGCAACGCCGGCGATGATGAAATCCGCGCCGCGCCGCGCGGATCGCTTACCGCCACGGGCAAGCATGTCGTGGTGATCGGCGGGGGCGATACCGGGTCAGACTGCGTCGGCACGTCGAACCGCCAGGGCGCACTTTCGGTGACGCAGCTGGAAATCATGCCGCGCCCTCCCGAAATGGAGGACAAGGCGATGACCTGGCCCAATTGGCCGGTCAAGCTGCGCACATCATCCAGCCATGAAGAAGGGGTGGAGCGCGAATTTGCCGTGCTGACCCGCCGCGTGGTCGGTGAAAACGATGTCACCGGGCTGGAATGCGTGCGCGTCGAATGGGTCGACGGCAAGATGCAGGAAGTGCCCGACAGCACCTTCACGCTCAAGGCCGATCTGATCCTGCTGGCGATGGGCTTTGTCGGGCCGCGCAAGCAGGGCCTGATCGAACAGTCGGGGGTAGAGCTTGATCCGCGCGGCAATGTGCGCGCGGGCACGGCCGATTACCGCACCAGCGCCGCCAACGTCTTTGCCTGTGGCGACATGCGCCGGGGGCAAAGCCTGGTGGTCTGGGCGATCCGCGAAGGGCGCCAGTGCGCGCGCGCGGTAGATCAGGCGCTGATGGGCGTGTCGGAACTTCCGCGCTGATCGGATCTGGTGATATTTTCCCGTTGAATCAGGGGGGTGATCGGCAGAGAGTGGGCAATACGCTGGCGGCGCGGGGGCGGGCTGCCAACGAAGGTGTTTTTGACCGGTTGACTTGTCACAATTTAGTCATCAATCGGCCCAATCGCTTGATTTGCCGGAGCCAGCGCCGTTCGCCAGATTGCTGCCCTGCCCTACCGCACCACAGGTGACGGTGATGATCGTGCAACCCGGATTTTGATGGTCACTTCGCGCGGCACGGGCCGCTGGGTGCTGCCCAAAGGCAACGTGCGCAAGCGCGAGGCGCCGCACATGGCCGCCGCGCGCGAGGCGCTGGAAGAAGCGGGAGTGACCGGCCCCGTCGGCGAAACCCCGGTTGGCCGCTATCTCTATTGCAAGCTGTTGCCTTCGGGCGCGGGCGTGCGCACCGAAGTGCAGGTCTTTGCGCTGGCGGTGACCGAAGAGCGTGATGCCTGGCCCGAAGTTGCCGAACGCACCCGGCAATGGTTTTCGTGCGAAGAAGCCGCCGCCGCGGTGGATGAGCCCGATCTGGCCGCGCTGATCCGGGAATTTCGCCCCGCCTGACCGGGTTTGATCCGGAACATCGCGAGGGGGGCGCGGGCAAGATTTTCTGATGGCCGTGTTCAATCTTGCCGGGTGCCGGCAAAGGTGCAATCGGTGGCGCAATCGCGCGCCGAACGGCGTGAGCTTTGCACAGAGGATCGTTACGTCATGACCCATTCTGCCAATGCCCTGAAATTCTACATCGATGGCGCCTGGGTCGATCCCGCCGGGTCGGCCACGCTCGATGTGATCAATCCCGCCACCGAAGCACCGTTCATCACGATCGCCATGGGCGGCGCGGCGGATGTTGATCGCGCGGTGGCGGCCGCGCGCAAGGCGTTTGGCACTTGGGCCTTTTCCAGCCGCGAGGAACGCCTGGCGCTGCTGCGCCGCGTGCTTGAGGAATACAACCGCCGGTTTGAAGATATCGCGCAGGCCGTGACCGCCGAAATGGGCGCGCCGATTGCCTTTGCCCGCGAGGCGCAGGCCTGGGCGGGGCAGGCCCATATGGAGGCCGCGATCAAGGCGCTGGAAACCTATACTTTTGAAGAAACGCGCGGGACGACGCAGATCATCAAGGAACCGATCGGCGTTGCCGCGCTGATCACGCCGTGGAACTGGCCGCTGAACCAGATCGTGTGCAAGGTCGCCCCGGCGATTGCCGCCGGCTGCACCGTGGTGCTGAAACCGTCGGAAATCGCGCCGGTCAGCGGGCTGATTTGGGCCGAAATCATGGATGCCGCGGGCACACCGGCGGGCGTGTTCAACCTGGTCAACGGCAATGGCCCCGATGTCGGCCAGGTGCTGTCCGAACATGCCGATGTCGATATGGTGTCGTTCACCGGATCGACCCGTGCGGGCATCCTGGTGGCGAAGGCCGCGGCCACCACGGTAAAGCGCGTGGCGCAGGAACTGGGCGGAAAATCGGCCAACATCATCCTGCCCGATGCCGATTTTGCAGCGGCGGTGGCGGCCGGGGTGCAGGGTTGCTTCAGCAATTCGGGCCAATCGTGCGATGCGCCCACGCGCATGCTGGTGCCGGCCGATCGCCATGCCGAAGCGCTGGAAATTGCCAAGGCGACCGCTGCCGAAATGGTGGTGGGCGATCCGCTCGATCCCGCCACGACGCATGGGCCCGTGGTCAGCGATGTGCAGTGGGCAAAAATCCAGCGCCTGATCCAGACCGCGATCGACGAAGGCACGCACCTGGTCACCGGCGGCCCTGGCCTGCCCGAGGGCCTGACCAAAGGGTACTACGTGCGGCCCACCGTGTTTGGCGGCGTGACCAACGACATGACCATCGCGCGCGAAGAAGTGTTTGGCATGGTGCTGTCGATCCTGCCCTATGACAGCATCGACCATTCCATCGAAATCGCCAACGACACCGTCTATGGCCTGGCCAACTACATCGCCGGCACCGATATGGACGTGATCCGCGGCATCGCCCGCAAATTGCGCAGCGGCACGGTCAACATCAACTATCCCGACTGGGATACCGATGCCCCGTTCGGAGGCTACAAGCAGTCGGGCAATGGCCGCGAATATGCCGGCTATGGCATCCACGACTTCCTGGAAATCAAGGGCGTGGTCGGCTGGGGCTGAGGCACGGCGGTAATCGCAGACCTATCTTCTCGCGTCACCCCGGGCTTGACCCGGGGTCCCGCTTGCTTTCTGCGCCGACCGGTCAAAAAAGCGCGACCCCGGATCAAGTCCGGGGTGACGAAACAGGGTGATGAAAAAGGGCGCGAATCCTATTCCGGCAAGCACCAGTCGATCGCGCCGCGCCCGTGCGCCGTCAGGAACGCGTTGGCCTGGCTGAAATGGCGGCAGCCGAAAAACCCGGCATAGGCGGACAGGGGGCTGGGGTGCGGGGCCTTCAGCACCAGATGGGGGCCGGTTGACAGGCCGGGAATGCGCGCGGCCTTTTTCTGCGCGTGGCTGCCCCACAGCAGGAACACCACCGGATCGGGCCGGGCGGCGACAGCGGCGACGGCGGCGTCGGTCAGCACCTCCCACCCGCGGTTCTGGTGCGATCCGGGCTGGGCCTGTGCGACAGTCAGCGCGTTGTTGAGCAGCAGCACGCCCTGGCGCGCCCAGGCATCGAGATGGCCGTGGCGCGGCACCGGCAGGCCCAGATCATCGCGCAATTCCTTGTAGATATTGGCAAGGCTGGGCGGCACTTTCACCCCCGGCAGCACCGAAAACGCCAGGCCATGCGCCTGGCCCGGGCCGTGATAGGGATCCTGCCCCAGGATCACCACGCGCACCGCATCGAGCGGGGTCAATTCGAGCGCGGCCAGGCGCGCACCGCGCGGGGGAAAGATCGTCTTGCCCGCGGCCTCTTCGGCGCGCAGCCAGCCGCCCAGCGCGCGCAAGGGCGGGGTGGCCAGCACCGGATCGAGCGCGGGGCGCCAGCTTTCGGGAAGGGGGGTTGCCATCATCGCAGGCCGGTCTGTGCCATGCCCGCATGGCCTTGCCAACCGCTTCGCCGCTTGCTCCACGCAGCCATAGCGCCTAAGCATCGGGGCGATGGCCGTATACTTTCACGAAGAAGATCTGCCCGCCGGCGTGCTTGCGCCAGGCGTGGTTGCTGTTGACACCGAAACGATGGGTCTGATCACCCGGCGCGACCGATTGTGCGTGGTGCAGATTTCCGATGGCAAAGGTGATGAACACTGCGTGCGCTTTGCGCGCAACAGCAGCTATGACGCACCCAATCTGAAGGCGGTGCTGGCCGATCCCGCGCGGATCAAGCTGTTTCACTATGCCCGGTTCGATCTGGCAGCGATCCACCACTATCTCGGCGTGATGGCAACGCCGGTGTTCTGCACCAAGATCGCATCGAAGCTGGTGCGGACCTATACCGACCGCCACGGGCTGAAGGATCTGGTGCGCGAACTGACCGGCAAGGAAATTTCCAAGCAGCAGCAATCCAGCGACTGGGGCGGCCCGGTGCTGAGCGATGCGCAGCTGGATTATGCGGCGTCTGATGTGCGCTATCTGCATGCCTGCCACACCGCGCTGGTGGAACGGCTGGCGCGCGAAGGGCGCACCGAAATGGCGCAGGCCTGTTTCGATTTCCTGCCGCATCGTGCCCTGCTCGATCTTGCCGGCTGGGCCGAAAACGACATTTTCAGCCACGAATAGGCCGGGCGTGACAGCGGGGCCCTTCTTTTCCGGCGCGATTGCATGACCTTGCGCGCCGACCAGATGCGCGACCGGCGCCAGGTCTTTGCCGCGCCCGGCGGATCGCACGATCGCATGGTGCGGCTGCTGTCGATGGCGCTGCCCGGGCTGATCGGTGCGCTGGTGGCGGTGATGGTGCTGGCGCCGTTGAGCCCGCGCGGCGAAATCAGCTTTTTGCTCGATCGCACCAAAGTTGCCATGCTGAATGACCGGCTGCGCGCGCTGGGCGCGATGTATCGTGGCGAAGACGATCGGGGACGCGCCTTTTCGGTCACCGCGGGCAGCGCGGTGCAGCATTCGGCGCGGCTGCAGGTGATCGAAATGCACGATGTGACCGCGCGCATGCTGCTGGATGACGGGCCGGCGATCCTGGTGGCGGAATCGGGCCTTTATGATTTCGGGCGTCAGGACATCACTGTGCCGGGCGCGGTGAACATCCAGACCGCCGATGGCTATCGCATGGTCACGCAGGGCGCCTCGATCGAACTCGATCATCGCCGGCTGGTCAGCCATGGCCAGGTCGAAGGGCGCATCCCGACGGGCACGTTCAGCGCCGACCATTTCGAGGCCGATCTGGATTCGCGCAATATCCGGCTGGATGGCCATGCCCATCTGCGCATGGTGCCCGGCAAGATCAACCCGCCGGGCCAGATGGTGCGGGGGCCATTGGCCAGCGCGCCTGCGTTGCAAGCCGCCCCCGCGTTTCAGCCCGGTACTGCCCGCACTGCACCCTTGCCGCAGGTGACCAATCCGTGACGACCCACCCGATTTCCGATTTCGCCCACCCCGTTGCACGGCGCGCGCTGCGGAGCTTTGCCATCGGCTTTGCCCTGTCGGCGGCGGTGATTGCCGGGGCGGGGCAGCTTGCGGCCGAAACGCGCGTGTCGCACAACAGCGATGCGCCGGTCGATTTCAACGCCGCGCACATGGAATTGCAGGACAAGCAGAAGCGCGTGGTGCTGACCGGCGATGTCGTGATCACCCAGGCCGAACTGCGCCTGACTGCCGACCGCACCTTGATGGCCTATACCGACACGGGCAAGCTGACGCTGCAGCGCGTCGATGCCACCGGCCACGTGGTGGTGACGCGCAATGATGAAAAGGCCAGCGGCGATGTCGCGGTCTATGATCTGAACCGCAAGGTGATCACCATGGTCGGCCATGTCGTGCTCAACCGCCGCAATGGCGACAACCTGGGCGGCGGGCGGCTGGTGATCGATCTGAACACCGGGGTTTCGAGCATCGACGGCCACAGCGCCGGCGGGGCCGGCAGCGTGCCGGGGCAGCCTGCGGGCGCGTCGGGGCGCGTGAGCGGATCGTTCAACGTGCCGAAGAAAGACGACAAGAAGCCCTGAGGCGTTACTCTTCGGTGCGGATCAGCACGGTTTCGCCGATCAGCAGGAACAGCAGGAACGGGGACCACGCCGCCAGCAGCGGGGTGTATCCGCCGAAATTGCCCATCGCCAGCGCGGCATTGTCGACCACGAAATAGGCAAAGCCCAGCGCCATGCCGATCACCGCGCGCACAAACAGTTTGCCCGATCGCGCAAGGCCAAACGCCGCAACCGCGCCCAGCAGCGGCATCAGCAGCGCCGACAGCGGGCCCGACAGTTTATGCCACCATTTGCCGTCAAGTTCGCTGGTGCGAAAGCCCGCGGCGCGGATTTCGCCGATCGAGGTGGTCAGCATCGACAGCGATTCGCCATCGGCATCGGTTTTGCGCACGATCACCTGCGCCGGGTCGACGCCCGTGGCATAGACATGCGCCCCCCCCAGCGCGGTCCGCCGGGTGCTCTGCACGTCGAAACTGGCTGGCTGGTCAAACCGCCAGCCCGGCGCGGCAAAGCGGGCATGCGGGGCATGGACGATTTCGGTAACCATGCCGGTGGGATCGCGGCGATACCAGTTGACATCGCTCATTTCGGTGGCGGTTCCGCGCCCGGTAACGGTGCGGGCATAGAGGATGTTGGGCCCATCCTGCATCCACACATTGGCCTTGATGTCGCTGTCGGGCGGGGTCGTGCCATAGCCGACATCCTGCCACGCCTTGAGCGCGGCGGTGGAGCGCACCACCACGCGCTCGTTGAAGGCCAGCGTGCCCGCGCTGGTGACTGCGGCGACCAGAAACAGCGGCGCCAGCACCTGGTGCGCCGAAAGCCCGGCGGCCTTCATCGCCACCACTTCACTGTTCTGGTTCAGCGTCATCAGCGTGATGATCGTGGCCAGCAGCACCGAATAGGGGGTGAACCGGCTGATCAGCTGCGGCGTGCGCAGCCCGACATAGCGCAGCAGTTCCATCTGCCCGTTGCCCTTCGCGGCCAGGATGTGGCCGCTTTCGCTCAACAGGTCGAGCATCTGCAGCACGAGCACGAGCATGACCAGCACGGCAACAATGCGCACCGCAAACATCCGCGCGATATAGAGCGTCATCGTGCGCGACGGGAAGAAATCAAGCAGCATGGGTGGCGCCTCCCGCTTCTGCCGGAGAGGGGTCGTCATGATCGTGCGCGGCGGCCTGCGCCGGTTTGCGCGCGGCAAACAGCCGCATGACCAGCCGCGCAACGCGCGAAAAGGCGGATTCCAGCCCGCCGATCGGTTGGCCGCCGGGCACATAGGCGAGCCGCCAGTACATCCACACGATCAGCGCGGCAAAAACCGTGAACGGCCCCCACAGCGCCAGCGTCGGATCGACCCGGCCCAGGCTGGAGACATCCTGCCCATATTCGTTGACCTTGTGATAGGCGACCACCATCATGATCGAAACGAACACGCCCAGTGCAGAGGAGGACCGCTTTGGCGGCACCGCCAGCGCCACCGCCAGCAGCGGCAGCAGGAACATCATCGCCACTTCGACCAGGCGGTAATTGAGATTGGCGATGCTCTGGTTGCGCATTTCCACGCTTGATGCGCGGCTCCAGCCGATGCGCAGCAATTCGGGCAGGAAATATTCGCTGTCCTTGTCTCCGCGCCGCCGGAACTGTTCGATCTTGGGCAGATCGATCGGCAGATCGTGGCTGGCAAAGGTCAGCACGCGGGGGTTGCGGATGGTGGGCGATTGCTGGACGATCTGGCCATCGGTAAGCCGCAGGATAACCGTATCGGGATTTTCGCGGTTGGCAAAAAACTGCCCTTCGCGCGCCGAAATCACCAGCACTTCGCCCTTTGCGGTGGCGATGCGGGCAAAGATCCCTTGCAGTTGGCGGCCTTCATCGCGGCTGGATTCGACGCGCAGCGCGGTGCGATCCTGCAGCGCGTTGAATTCGCCCACCTTGATCGAGGCGCCCAGCGCGCCAGAGCGCAGTTCGAACTGCAATTCCTCGTAATAATAGCGCGACAGCGGCTGCACATAGCTGACGATCAGCAGATTGAGCCCGGCCAGCACGATCGCAAACAGGAACGGCACGCGCAACATGCGGGTATAGGACAGGCCGACCGCGCGCATCACGTCGAGTTCGGAACTGGTTGCCAGTTTGCGAAACGCGAACAGGATGCCCAGCATCAGCCCCAGCGGAATCGCCAGGCTGGCATATTCGGGCAGGAGATTGGCGAGCATCTTGAACACGACGCCCACCGGGCCGCCCTGCGTTGCGACAAAGTCGAACAGCTTGAGCATCTTGTCGAGCACGAGCAGCGACGCGGCGATCACGAACACCGACAGCATCGGCACAATGACCAGCCGGGCGATGTATCGATCGATCGCGGTAAGGAATGTCACAAGGTGCGCCGGTTCTGCTTTGTGATCGCCGGGGCTGTCGCCTGGCTGTAAAGGGCCGCAGGGGCACGCAAAAGGTTGCGCCCGGGCAATCGCCTAGCCGGGTTCAGGCGCCGAAGGAAGGGCAAAAGCCGACCCGACTTTCGGCCATCAGTCCTTTTCCAGCGTGCAGCGGAGCGGGTGCTGATTCTGGGCGGCGAAATCCATCACCTGGTTCACCTTGGTTTCGGCGATTTCATACGGGAATACGCCGCACACGCCGACCCCGCGCTGGTGCACATGCAGCATCACGCGCGTGGCCTGCTCCAGGTCCATCGAAAAGAACCGTTTGAGCACCATGACCACGAATTCCATCGGGGTGTAATCGTCATTCAGCATCAGCACCTTGAACATGCTGGGCTTTTTGGGGCGGGTGCGGGTGCGCGTGGCAATCCCCACCTGGCCATCGCCGTTTGATCCGCCATTGCCGCCGGCGCCATCCTCGTCTTCGCCCGCGCGCACTGCATCAGTCCCCGCCACCGGGGCAACAAGCCCCGGAAAGGCAGGCAACAACGCCCGGTCAAGGTGCAGGTCGGATGAGGGCAGGAATGGCATGATCGCCTGAATATCGCATCGCACTGCCCCCGGTTCAAGAGGCGAGTCGGGAACTATGCCACGCAAACGTGGTGAACGGGCCAAAAAGCAAACGGGCCAGACGGGGATACCGTCCGGCCCGCCGGCCTGTTCGATTGCGCCTGTTCGATTGCGCCTGCTTGATCGCGTCTGGCGCGATCAGGCGGCGTGCTTGATCTTTTCGACCGCCAGGCTGACGCGGTTCGAAATCGGCTGGAAGGCTTCGCTGGCCAGCTTGAGCATGGCTTCGCTGTTCTTCGAGCTTACCGCAACCGCGGCGTCGAACTGCTTGCGCAGCAGGGTCGACTGCTTTTCCATCAGTTCGGCCGGGGTCTTCACGGCGGCCATCTCCTTGATTTCGGCAGTCAGCGTTTCAAACGCCGCCTTGCTTTCGGTCATGTAGCCTTTGCTCAGTTCCTGCAGGCCGGTGGCAAAGATCTTGGTCGATTCAACCAGAGCTTCGACATTGCCCTTGGTGAAGGTGCCCATTTCACCCAGGCTCGCCTGGCTCTTTTCGAGCGCGGCCTTGGCCTTTTCCTGTGCATCCTTCATCGCGGCGGTCAGCTTTTCGGTATAGTCGATGGTGGTGGTCATGATCGGGGTTTCCTTGATCGGGGCAGCGGCCTTTGCCGGGGCGGGCTTGGCAACGGCTGCCTTGGGTTTGGCCGAAGTTTCGGCCAGAGTTTTGGTTGCGGGTTTTGCCGGTTTCGGGGCCGGCGTCTTGCGGGCGGGCTTTGCCACGGGCGCGGGTGCGGCCGCTTCAGCCGGTTTCCGGCGAAACGCGGTGCGCCGCGTCACCGGGGCTTTTGCAGGGGCAGCCACAGCAACGGGCTGTGCTTCGGCCGTTACGGCCAGAACCACATCAGCCTGGGTTGTTGCGGCAATCTGGTCGTGAAGATCGGACATTGCGATTGCTCCTGCAGCCGGTCCTGCAAGGGTGCCCGATCCGGCCCTGAATGAACTTGGCCGCCCGCGCCCCTCAGGGACTTTGCTGCATTGCAATATGTGCCTCTGCACCCACCAAGTCAAGGGAAATTGTGCACTGCACCATTTGTCGGATCGGTGGCTGCCCGGTCCCGGATCAGTGCTGTTTCACATAGCGTCCGGGCGCGTCCTCGATCACCCGGTCACCGCGTCCGCCCGGCGCGCGGCGGCCGGTGGCGGGCACGAGGGCCGCATCGATCGAGCGGATCCAGATGATCCAGTCGGGCCACCAGCTGCCCTTGGTTTCCTCCGCGCCGGCGATGAATTCGTCAAGCGTCTGCGGGTCACCGGGGTTCAGCCAATACTGGTATTTGCCCGATTGCGGCGGATTGACCACGCCGGCGATGTGGCCCGATCCCGCCAGCACGAAACGGCATGGCCCGGCAACATGGCGGGTCAGTTTCCACACGCTGGCGGCAGGGGCGATATGGTCCTGCCGGCCGGCCTGGATATAGACCGGCGTGGTGATGCGGTGGAGATCGATCGGGGTGCCGTCGATGGTCAGCGAATCGGGCACGACCAGACGATTGTCGCGATAAAGATCAACCAGATAGGCGCGCAACCAGGCGAACGGCAGATTGGTCGTATCGCCATTCCAGTACAGCAGATCGAACGCGGGATAGTCATCACCCAGCAGGTAATTGTTGACGACATAGCTCCACACCAGATCCGATGATCGCAGCATGTTGAACGTGGCCGCCATATAGCGCCCGTCGAGCACGCCATCGGTGGCCAGCCCCTCGATCAGGCGCAACTGGGCATCATCGATGAAGGTCTTCAGATCCCCTGCCAGCTCGAAATCGACTTGCGCGGTAAAGAACGTGGCCGAGGCGACTTTGTCTGCCTCACCCCGCCGCGCCAGCAGCGCCAGCGTCGCCGCCAGCGTGGTGCCGGCCACGCAATAGCCGATGGCGTGGACCGCCGGCACTTTCAGCCGCGCCCGCACCAGGTCAATGGCTTCAACTTGTGCGCGGACGTAATCATCCCAGGCAAGATCGGCCATGCTCGCATCGGCCGAGCGCCACGACACCACAAACACCGTCAGCCCCTGCGCCACGGCCCAGCGGATGAAGCTGTTGCCCGGATTGAGGTCCAGAATATAGAACCGGTTGATCCACGGCGGAAAGATCACCAGCGGCACGGCCAGCACATCGGGCGTGACCGGGGTATATTGCACCAGCTGGTACAGATCGGTTTCGTGCACCACTTTGCCGGGGGTGGAGGCGATATTTTCCCCAACGGCAAAGGCATCGGTGCGCGTGTGGCTGATCTGGCCTTTGCGCAGATCGCCCAGCAGATGTTCCACCCCGCGCACCAGGTTTTCGCCGCGCGTGGCCAGCGTGCGTTCGATCACCAGCGGGTTGGTCAGCGGGAAATTGGCCGGGCTCAGCGCCTCGGTGATCACGCGCATGGCAAAGCGCACTTGTTCGCGCCGTTCGGGCGGCAGGCCTTCGATATCGTCGGCCATCGCCGCCATGCGTTTGGCGAGCAGCAGATATGTCTGGTGGATCAGCGCAAACACCGGCTGTTCGCGCCAGCGCGGATCGGCAAAGCGGCGGTCGTGCAGCGGCAGATCGGGCACCGCATCGGCCGGCACGGGCACCGGCATCGTGCCGTAATTCTTCAAAATCGCGCCCCACAGCGCGATGCTGTCATCCCACAGCGCCTTTTGCGCATCGGGCCGGGCCAGCGGCAGCTTGTCGAGCCAATCGCCCGCCCACATGTTCCACGGCGCCGGCCAGCGCGCCGGATCGGCCAGCCGCGCCATCATCGGTTCGATCCGGCCGGCCTGTTCGGCGCCGAAATCCAGCCACATCTTCTGCAATTTGGCCGCCGACATCGCCCAGTGCTGCAGATCGGCCGGATCGGGCGGCGTGCTTTGCGCGGTGGGCAGGAACGGGGTGAACATGGCCTGCAGCGCTTCACCCTGCTGGCGCAGCAGATCCTCGAACACCGCGGTGCCGTCGCCGGCCGCCGCGCCGGGATCGGCGGTGAACCGCGGGGGGCTTTCGCCGTTATCGCCTCTGTCGCCGGTCATGGAGTTCCCTTTGGCTTGCGCTTGCGGTTCTATACCCGCTGGTGCGGCATATCCACCCGATGTTGCATGATGCGTGTCAATTCCGGGCCGGAATGGCGCAGCGGGCTGGGCGGTTTCCTTGTGTGCCGGTTTGGCGTAAGGGCACAGAGCCGATCACCCCCAACGGAGAAAGACCCCAAAGCGTGGACGAAGAATTCTACCGCATGAAGCGCCTGCCGCCCTATGTCATTGCCGAAGTGAACGGCATGCGGGCCGCAGCACGCGCCGCGGGCCGGGATATCATCGACCTGGGCATGGGCAATCCCGATCTGCCGCCGCCGCCGCACGTGATCGAAAAGCTGTGCGAAGTGGCGCAGAAACCGTCGGCGCACGGCTATTCCGCATCGCGCGGCATTCCCGGCGTGCGCAAGGCGCAGGCCAATTATTATGCGCGCCGTTTTGGCGTCGATCTCGATCCCGAAACCGAAGTGGTGATGACGCTGGGATCGAAGGAAGGGCTGGCGAGCCTGGCCACCGCGATCACCGCGCCGGGCGATGTCGTGCTGGCGCCCAACCCCAGCTATCCCATCCACACGTTCGGCTTCATCATTGCCGGGGCAACGATCCGGTCGGTGCCGACCACACCCGATGACCGCTATTGGGAATCGCTCGATCGCGCGATGCGCTATTCGGTGCCGCGCCCGTCGGTGCTGATTGTCAATTACCCGTCGAACCCCACGGCCGAAACGGTGGACCTGGCGTTTTACGAGCGACTGGTTGCCTGGGCGCGCGAAAACAAGGTGTGGGTGCTGTCGGACCTGGCCTATTCCGAGCTCTATTACGATGGCAACCCGACACGTTCGATTCTGGAAGTGCCGGGCGCCAAAGATGTCGCGGTCGAATTCACCAGCATGAGCAAGACGTTTTCGATGGCCGGCTGGCGGGTCGGGTTTGCGGTGGGCAATCCCAGGCTGATCGCGGCGCTGACCCGGGTGAAAAGCTATCTCGATTATGGCGCGTTCACCCCGATCCAGGCGGCGGCTTGCGCGGCGCTGAACGGGCCGCAGGATATTGTCGAAAGCAATCGCCAGCTTTACCAGAAACGGCGCGACGTGCTGGTGGAAAGCTTTGGCCGCGCCGGGTGGGATATTCCCAGCCCGCCGGCATCGATGTTTGCCTGGGCGCCGCTGCCCCCGGCATTGCGCCATCTGGGCAGCCTGGAATTTTCCAAGCAGTTGCTGACCGAGGCCGAAGTCGCAGTGGCGCCGGGCGTGGGCTATGGCGAAGATGGCGAAGGCTATGTGCGGATCGCGCTGGTGGAAAACGAACAGCGCCTGCGCCAGGCGGCGCGCAACATCCGCCGTTATCTTGCCGGCATGGGGGTCAACGTCGGCGCCGGATAATGCCCGCCGGCCTTAAATCCTGCCGGCCGTAAATCCTTCTGGCCGTAAATCCTGCTGGACGGCACACAGCAACCCGGGCATTTAATCGATCGATGAAATTGCCCGGGACCAATGCCATGACCCAGAATTTTGCCGATCGCGTGACAGTGAGCGTGGACAATCACGTTGCCCATGTGCTGCTCGACCGCGCGGACAAGATGAACGCGCTCGACGATGCGATGTTCGAGGCGCTGATTGCGGCCGGCGACCATCTGCGCGGCCTGCCGGGCGTGCGCGCGGTGGTGCTGTCGGGCGCGGGCCGGTCGTTTTGCGCCGGGCTCGATCTTTCCAGCTTTGGCCGGTCCGACCGCTGGCAGGATACCGCGCTGACCGACCGCACCCACGGCATCGCCAACCGGCCGCAATATGTTGCGACAGTGTGGCGCGATCTGCCGATGCCGGTGATCGCCGCAGTGCACGGCGTCTGCTTTGGTGGCGGGCTGCAGATTGCCAGTGGCGCCGACATCCGCATTATCCATCCCGAAGCGCGGCTGGCGGTGATGGAGGTCAAATGGGGGCTGGTGCCCGACATGGGCGGATATCTGCTGTGGCGCGGCAATGTGCGCGATGATGTGCTGCGCGAACTGACATATACCCACCGCGAATTCACCGGGGATGAGGCGGTGCAGTTCGGCTTTGCCACCCATGCCGATACCGACCCGCTGGCCCGCGCGATGGCACTGGCACAGACGATCGCCGGCAAAAGCCCGCACGCGGTGCGCGCCGCCAAGGACATGTCGAACCGCACCGCGCAAATGGATGATGCCGGGGTGCTGATGGCCGAAAGCGTCAGCCAGATGGCGCTGATGCATTCGCCAAACCAGATCGAATCGGTGCACGCCGGCATGGCCAGACGCGCGCCCGAATTCATCGATCCCTGATCGGGCAGCCGTGCAGGCCTGAAATGCGCGACCACGAAAAGCACCCCAAAGGTCTGGCCAGGAAACCGGCCAAGAATCTGATTGCCCTGAGCGCCGCGCTCGGCTAACCGCCCGGCTCCCACGCACTGCGTGTCGGGGGCCCGATGGCGGAATGGTTACGCGCCGGACTGCAAATCCGTTTATGCCGGTTCGATTCCGGCTCGGGCCTCCAATTTTCCTTTCGCTGACATTCACAAAGTCTGGCTTGCGTTGTCCGTCGGGCTTTTGCGGGCAAGGGTGCTGTCGGTGGCAAACCGGGGCCGGAAGGCATCGAGCGGGGGTGCGGGCTGGCGTTTGCCTGTGCGGGGCAGGCGTCGTGCCTGCCGTGCGGCCACAGCGGCCAGCTTATGGTTTCGCGTGTTTCAGGCGCGCGTTTTCGGCTTCCAGATCGGTGATGCGGGCTTCGAGCCGGGCGATGGCCTCAGCGGCGGCGGCGGCATCGACTTTGCGCGGGATGTGCTGCGGGCAATTGCTGTCCCAGGCGTCAACCGTGAACAGGATCACCTGTTCCACCTGCGCGCGATAGCCTTCGGGCATCAGCCGGGCCAGCAGATCGGCACTGCCCGGCACCACGCGCGCGCGGCCCCAGATCTTGATCCGGCGCGCCCGGGCATAATCCATCAGGAACAGGAACGCCTTTTGATTGTCGCCAAGATTTCCGGTGGTGATATATTGGCGATTGCCGGCGAAATCGACAAAGCCGAGCGTTTGATCAGCGACCACGCGGATGAAGCCGCGCGGGCCGCCGCGATGCTGGGCATAAGGCTGGCCATCGGCATTGGCGGTGGCAAGATAGGCGGTATCGACATCGGCCAGAAAGCCGGAAAGCCTGTCATCGATATCGGTGCGAAAGCCGCCGCGCCGCTCCTGCGCGGCATAGGCCTCACGCGATCCGCGCGCGGACTGGATCGCCTTTACCGCGGGGGTGAAGGCCACGTCGCTGGCCGGCGTGGCGGATAGGGGTTTGGACATGGCAGCAATCTTTCAGAAAACGGGCGCCGCCCGGGGGAACGGGCCAGGGGGAACGGGCCAGGGGGAACAGGGTGGCGCCCGGGGGGAAAGTGATCACTTGGCGGGGACGTAATCGAACGCGCCGGGCTGGACGATGAAGAACAGGCAATCGGTATCCGACAGGCAGCGCGTCACATGGGGTTCTTCGCCGCGCTGAAACCAGTACGAACCGGCCGGCAGGGGCTTTGGCATTTCGCCCACGGCGTCGTTGGCGCCCACGCCCTGGATCACGACCGCGTAATAGTCTTCGGTATGGGTGTGGACCGGGCTGACGAAGCCGTGCGGCATGCGGATGAAGGTGCCGTGATGGCCGTGCTGCAGATCGCCATAGGCGCGGCCGGCGAACAGTTCGCCCTTTTCGGTTTTCACGCCCGAGCCGAAAAAAGTGATCCGGTCGGCCGGGATGCTGACCGAGGGGCCTTCGTGCACGGAATGGGCGGTGGCTGGGGCTGTGGCTGGGGCTGGGGCCTGCGCATGGGCAGAGCCGGTGATGATCAGGCCGGCGGTGAGCGCGGCGGCTGCGGCGGCGGCAAAAATGCGAACTTTGAGAGACATTTCGGGGATTCCTTTGGGCGGTGTGGGGTGATGCAATGGGCTGGTCCCCGGCGGCGCCCGCAAAAAAGGGCGCGCGCCGCCGGAGAAGAGGCGCGAATCAGGCCGCGAGTGCCGTGACAACCGGGAAATCGATCGGGGTTCTGGCGACATTGTTGAGGAGGTTGGTCAGCGTGTTCAGCGCGACGTTGGTGATGATTTCGATCACCTGGGCATCGCTGAAACCGGCCTGGCGCACGGCGGCCAAGTCTGCATCGTCGATCTGGCCGCGCGCTTCGCTGACCTTTTTGGCGAAGCTGACGGCGGCATCGGCCTTCACATCGGCCGAGTGGCCGCGGCGCGCCGCGGCGATTTCGGCGGCATCCAGCCTGGCGACATTGAGGCCGAGATAGGTGTGCGCGGACAAGCAATAATCGCAGCCGTTGACCTGGGCGACGGCCAGCGCAATCCGCTCCCGCGTTTTGACATCCAGCGTTTTGCTGGCGGCGCCGTTCAGGCCGACATGCGCTTCGAGCGCGGCGGTGCTGAGCGCTTCGAGCCTGAACAAGTTGGGCACGATGCCAAGCTGTCTGCCGACGGCATCGAGAATGGGGCGCGAGGCAGCGGGGGTCTGTTCGGTAGTGGGGATAATGATACGCGACATGGGGGAAGTCTCCTGCGTGGGTGCCAGCTTGTGCTTGCAGGGACTTTCTAGACTTTGCACCAATCTGTGATAATTGAGCAATATCGCATTTCATAATTGCGATGGGAGAGATAATCATTGACCGGATCGACCGCCTGCGCCTGTTCATCGGGGTTGCCGAATGCCTCAGCTTTGTCGAAGCGGCGCGCGCGCTGCGGATATCGGCCGCCGCAGCATCGCGCGCGATTGCGGCGCTTGAAGATGATCTGCGCGTGCCGCTGTTTCGCCGGACAACGCGCGCGGTTTCACTGACGCAGGAAGGCGCGGTCTATCTGGAACGCGCGCGCACCGCGTTGGCCGAACTCGATGCCGCCGCGATCGATCTCAGGGGTGAAAATGCCGAACCGCGCGGATCGCTGATCATCAGCGCGCCCGTGGTGTTTGGCCGCATGCACATCCTGCCGGTAGTCAATGCCCTGCTCTCCGCGCATCGGCGGCTCAATGCGCAACTGGTGCTGACGGACCGGGTGGTGCGCCTGGTTGATGAAGGCATCGACATTGCCGTGCGCATTGCCGATCTGGCCGACAGCGCGCTCCATGCCGTCCGGTTGGGAGATGTCCGGCGCGTGCTGGTGGCCAGCCCGGATTATCTGGCGCGGCGGGGCACACCGGCCAGGCTGACCGATCTTTACGACCATTGCCTGGTGGCGTTCGACAATTTTGCGGTGAACGATGAATGGCGGTTTGGCGTGATGGAAAAGGCCGTGGTCAAACTGGCGCCACGCCTGCGCGTCAACAGCGTCGATGCCACGATCGATGCCGTGCTTCACGGGGTCGGGATCGGTCGCCTGCTCAGCTATCAGGTGGCGGACCTGGTCGTCGGCGGGCGCCTGATCGAAGTGCTGGCCGATCAGACCCCCTATCCGGTGCCGATCCACATGGTGTTTCAGGCCAATCGCCAGCGCTCGCCCAATGTGCGCGCGTTCCTTGATCAGGCGAAATTGACCATTCCGCCGCTGCTGATGCGATGATTGTCGCAAGGCATCGGGGATGGCGCAGCCGGTTCAGGCGCCAGGGCGCGGGATCACCAAACGGCGCGGGGCATGCGAAAGGGCAGCATGCCCTGGACGATCGTTGACCGGAAGCGATCGAGCGACAGGCTTTCGTGCACCGCATCGACGTTTTCGCCGAACAGCCGGGTGGACAGTTTTGACCGGGCATAAAACGGGGCATCGACCCAGGTTTTGACCACGCGCGGGGTAAACCCGGCATCGGCGCGGGTGGTGCGTTCGATCAGCCAGCCGGTGCGCGGCAATGGTGCCGGCGCCGGCTGATCGACATCGTGCCAATTGCCGGCGCGATCCATCCGCAGTGCCAGATCGAACGGCGTGCCATCGCGCCGCCGCCCCTCATAGAGCACCGCCACATCCTGGCGGAGATGCGCGCGAGACCAGTGCCAGTCGGCAAAGCCGTCTTCGAGCGGTTCATCGCCGAAATTGGAATCGAAATATCCCGCCCCGGACCAGCGCAAGCCAGGGTCGGTCATCGCCACCTCGACATGCGCGCGCGGCGCCACCGGGTGCCAGCGATGGCGCGCTTCGGGATCGAGCGCAAAAGCGGTGGAGCAGACCATTTCCGGAGTCACCCGGATGGTTCCGCGCACTTTGTAGGGCAGCGGGGCGGAAAATTCGGCAATGTCGATCACCAGCGCTTCGCCATCCCAGCGCATCGAACTGGGGCCGGCGGAAAAATGGTGTCTGGCGCGATCAACCTGGCGTGCTGTGCGTTCGGTCATCGCCCAGGCCGAACCACGCGGGCCATTGAGCGACACATTGATGGCGCAATGGTTGTCCGGGTTGTGCCGCCCGCTCAGCTTGTAATACGGCGAAAAAACGCTGCCGACAAAGGCGATCACGGTCAGGCCGCAGGCGCCATCGGCGCTGGTTGCATCGATGTACCACCAGGCATAGCCGCCGGGCGGAACCACAGTGTCAAACCGCGGCCCGTCGGCGAGGAGGCGGCGGCTGGCAGGGCAGGAAACGCGGCCTTCGTGCGGCCAGCCCGGCGACAGGTGTTCGCGACCGCGCAGCAGCGCCCAGGGATCCGTGGCGGGCCGTTCGGCCGGCCCGAGCAGGCCGCCGACGCGCGCCAGGCCGGTCCACAACGGGCTCCATCCATCGAGCGAGACCGGGCGCATCCGCTCGGCCGGATGTGCAGAGGCGCTGCCGAACGTTCCGGCAGCGAATTCCCGTTGAGCGTAGCCAGTGCCCATATCCCGATCTCCGAAATGGCCAAAGCCCCCGAACCTGCCAAAGCGGGATTGGCGCCAACCGCCAGACGACGGAGGTCTGCCCGCATGTGACCAGCCTCTTGCCCAAGCCTGCCATTGACGTTTTGCTAGCACATGTCCAATGTATTGGACATATGAAACTGTCCAGATCAGCAAATTTCGGGTGGCGCGGTTCCTGGACCGCGTGGCGCAACCGCATCCTGATCAGCCCCCGCTTTCAACGGTTTGCCACGCGCTTTGCGCTTACCCGGCCAGAGGCGCGGCGGCGGGCGCGGGCGCTGTTCGATCTGGTGGCGGGGTTCACGTATTCGCAGATTTTGGCGGCCTGCGTGGAAACCCGCCTGCTCGAACTGCTGGCCGATGGCCCGCTGGATGTCGATTCGATCGCCGCGCAAACCGCGTTGCCCGTGCCCGGTGCGCTGTGCCTGCTGCGCGCCGCGGCGGCGCTTGGGCTGGTGGAGCCACTGGGCGGGCAAACCGCCTGGACGCTGGGCAGCGCCGGGGCGGCGCTGCTGGGCAATCGGGGCATTGCCGAAATGGTTGCCCATCATCACTTGCTCTATGCCGATCTGGCCGATCCGGTGGCGCTGCTGCGACGGGGCGGCGGGGGCGGGGCGCTGTCGGGCCTGTGGGGCTATGCCGAAACACCGGGCAGCGGCGACAGCGCCGCGGTTGCCGCCTATTCCGCGCTGATGGCCGCATCGCAGCCGATGGTTGCCGCGCAAACCATCGATGCCTATCCATTTCATCGCCACCGCCGCCTGCTCGACGTGGGGGGTGGCGAAGGCGCGTTTCTGGCCGCCGTTGGCGATCGCGTGCCCGGGCTGGAACTGGGTCTGTTCGACCTGCCGGCAGTGTGCGACCGGGCCAGGGTGCGGCTTGACGAACGCGGCCTTGGCGCGCGGGCCCATGTCCATCCGGGCGATTTCACCGCCGATGCCCTGCCATCGGGTTATGACGTCATATCGCTGGTGCGGGTGCTGCACGATCATGACGATGGCCCGGCGCAGGCTTTGCTGCGGGCCATTCATGCGGCTTTGCCCGCAGGCGGGCGATTGGTCATTGCCGAGCCGATGGCCGAAACGCCGGGGGCGGAACCCGCCGGCGCGGCCTATTTCGGACTCTATCTGCTGGCCATGGGGTCTGGCCGTCCGCGCAGCCCGGCAGAGATCGGTGCGATGCTGAAATCGGCCGGATTTGCACGCGTTCGCACTTTGGCCACGGCAATCCCGCTCACGGCCCGGGTTATCGTCGCCACCCGCTGATTCTGCTGGCCCCGATCAGTCGGTATCGGCGATCGCGCACCCTTGCGGGCCATCATCGGCGTACCAATCCACATCGCGGGTTGCGACTTCTCCAAAGGTGGCGCGTTCGGCCATCGCCTGGCGCAGGATCGGCCACGAGGTGAAGATCATGCCGAGAAACGGCCAGGGGTCGGCCGCATCCCAGCTGACATCGCGCGTGGACAGCAGCCGGACGAGATGCTGCCTGAACCCGCGGCGGCGAAACATGGCCAGCTGCGTTTCGGTCAGGCATGCATAAAATTGCTGCAGGTGCCGCTGGCGCCGCACCCTTACGCGCGCCGGCGGGGCGCCATCGAGCACGGCCCAGGCGATGTCCTCCGCTTCCCAGAAATGCAGCCCGCTGGTGGCCCGCGGGTTGCATTCTATGCTCCACACGGTGCCTGCCGCATCGACGATGACATCAAAGGAAATGAACCCGGTCCATCCGCTGGCGCGCACAAATGTGTCTATCCAGCGGTCAATCGCCGGGTGGTCCACGCGTTCAAAGCCGATTGCGACCGCGCCCGACTTTGTCGTTCCGCGATAGATCATGGTGGCAACAACCCGGCCATCGTGCGCTATCGTGCAGCTGCTGTATTCGTCCCCGGCGACAAATCGCTGAACCACGGCCGGGCTGGCCGGATCGGCATCCGGCAGGGCAGAACCGGCAGGGACGATGCGCAGGCCCCGCCCGGAACAGGAAAACACCGGTTTCACCACCACATCGCCGGATCGTGCCAGATCGCGCGCGGCCCGGGTGCCAAGCGCGTGCGTTTCGGGAACAGCCAGGCCCATGGCGCGCGCCGCGTGGACAAACCCGGCCTTGTCATGCAGCGCGATCACCCGGTCCTGGGGCATCGTGAACAGGCGCACGCCGGGGCCCAGCCGGCCATGCAAAAACGCGACATGCATGGTCTCTTCCGAAACCGGGACCACGATATCGACGCGTTCATCCGCCACGATCCGGGCGATCGCGGCGCCATAGGCGGCTTTGCCGGCGCGTGGTGCCGGCACCGCGAATTCGCGCGCCACATGGCGCGAGGCGCCGGCCAGCGTCCTGCCGAACGGATCGGCCACAAGCACCCGGCAGCCGGCGCGGCTGAAGCCCCGCGCCAGATCGAGCGCCTTTGGCAGTCGTCCAAGCGTCAGCAAGACAGTGGTCATGGGGCGGCGCGGCTCACCCGGATCATGATCTGTTCGGCAGGGCGCGTTGTCAGCCGCGCGGCGGGCCGCACCACCTCGGGCTTGATGACATGGAAATCGAATCGCCGGAACAGGCGTGCGATCAGCAGCACCGCTTCGGCCTGGGCAAAGGCGGCGCCCGCACAAACCCGCGGCCCGAGCCCGAACGGAATATAGGCGCCCGGCGTCAATTGCGCTTCGCGTTCAGGCGCGAAGCGATCGGGGTCAAAGCGGTGCGGATCGTGCCAATAGCGCGCGTGGCGGTGCAGCACCCACGGGGCGACCATCACCAGGGCGCCGCGCCGCACCCGGCGTTTGCCGATTGTGGTCGCCTCTGTGGCAACGCGCGGCAGGAACGTGATCGGCGGGTAAAGCCGCAAGGTTTCGCGAAAGACATTGCGGATGGTGGGCAGCTGCTTGGTCATGTCAAACGTGATGGGCTGCGATGGCCCCGCCAGTGCCCGGATTTCGGCGCGCACGCGCGCGACCAGCGCGGGCTGCCGGGCGAGCAGGAATACGGCCCAGGTCAGCGCGCTTGCGCTGGTTTCGTGGCCGGCCAGAAACAGCACGCCAAGCTGGTCGATCAATTCTTCGCGCGTGAAGGCGGTTTGCGTAAAATCGTCGCGCGCGGCCACCACGGCCGAGGCGATATCATCAAACCGATCGCCGTTCGGGCCCAGATGCGTGTTCAGCAGATCACCCAGATGGCGGCGGATCGTGCCGCAGGCGGCAAGCACGCGTTCGCTTTGCGGTACGGTTGTCCAGGCCCGGTCCATGATCAGGCGGCGGATTTCGACCTGGGCGACGCTGTGTTCAAAAATGGTGAAGGCATCGAACACATCGTGCGCGGCCCGGGTTTCAAGCCCGGTGCTGAACACGGTGCGGCAGATGATGTCTGCGGTGAGGTGGCTCATCGCCAGATCGAGCGAAAAGGCGGTGGTGTTTCCGGCATGGGTGTCGAGCGCATCCTCGCACGCCTGCGCGCCATCCTCCATCGCCGGAAAGGCGCGATGGACCCGCATCATCGTAAAGGCGGGGTCAATCATCCGCCGCTGCCGGCGCCAGGTTTCGCCCGACGAAACAAAGATCGAATCCCCGATCAGCGGGGCCAGCGCGGCAACCATCAGATCGCTTTTGGGAAAGATGCCTTCGGGATCAGACAGCACGCGCCGCACCTGATCGGGCCGGTTGACGATCAGGATGGACCGGCGCGAAAAGCCCAGCGGGCCAACCTCTGTGCGATAGGCGGTGGCGGGCAACAGGCTCAGCAAATCGCCATCACCGCGCAGGACCACGCGCAGCAGCGCCAGCACGGCCGCGCTCGCCCGGGGACGCGGCGGGAAAAACCCGCGCGTCGGAACGGGGGCAATCTGCATGACAGGATCATCCGGCGGCATCGCCCAATCGACTACCCTTTACAGTGCAATTGTCCAGTGCAATAGACAGTGGCCGAGGGAAGGCGGGACGACATGGATCTGGTATTGTTCCGCTGCCTGATTGCCGCGCATATCGTGGCGGGGGCAACCGGTGCGGTGGCCTTCTGGGTGCCGGTGATCGGCCGCAAGGGCAGCGTCAATCATCGCAAATGGGGCCGCCTGTTTACCCGGACCGTGCTGCTGACCGGCTGCCTGGCGATTGTCATGAGCCTGTTCACGCTGGCTGATCCGATGGGTGTGCATCCGCATCTGGCCGGCCGGTTCGATGCCGCATTCGTGCGCGGCATTTTCGGCTGGATGATGCTCCACAACGGAATTTTGACCATCAATCTGGCCTGGTATGGCTGGCTGTGCGTCACCAACCGGCGCAATGTTGCGGCCAACCGCACCCCGCTGAATGTCGGATTGCAATTTGCCGTGATGGTGGCGGCGGTGGTTTGCGCCTGGCAGGGGATGCGGATCGGCCAGCCTTTGATGATGGCCATCGCCGTGGTGGGCATGGCCACCGGCATGACCAATCTGGTGTTTCTGTATGCGCGCAATCCTTCGCCGGTCGATTGGCTGAAGGAACATGTGAAGGCGCTGGTGGGGGCCGGAATCTCGGTTTACACCGCCTTCCTTGCCTTTGGCGCGGTGCGGTTGATGCCATCGCTTGCGCTGCAGCCGGCGATGTGGGCGGGGCCGCTGGTGGTGGGCCTGACGATCCTGATCTATCATCGCATGCGTATCGACCGGCAGGCGGGCCTGGGCGTGTTCCGGTTGATCCGGCAGCGCCAGACTGTCGGCCCGGATTGACGGGCGGGATGATGGCGACGCCGCGTGTGGTCGTGGTCGGGGCCGGCATGGGCGGGCTGGCGGCTGCGGCGGATCTGGCGCGGGCCGGCGCTGCGGTTACCGTGGTGGAACGGGCGGCGTCCTGCGGGGGCAAGATGCGCCAGATCATGGCGGGCGGTGCGCCGATCGATGCCGGGCCTACCGTATTCACTATGCGATGGATTTTCGAAGGCCTGTTTGGCGATGCCGGGGAGCGGCTGAACGATCATCTCGATCTGGTCGCCGCCACCACGCTGGCGCGCCACGCCTGGCGCAGCGGCGGCACGCTGGATCTGTTTGCCGATATCGCCCGATCGGCGGATGCCATCGGCGCCTTTGCCGGGCCGGAAGAGGCGCGCGGCTATCTGGCGTTCTGCGCGCGCAGCAAGGATATCTATGGCACGCTGGTGCGGGACTTCATCGCGGCCGAACGCCCGTCGGTGGCCGGTCTGGTGGCCCGGCTTGGCCCGGCGCGAATGCCCGATTTGTGGCGCACGATGCCGATGCGGACGTTGTGGAGCGCGCTGGGCGATCATTTTCGCGATCCGCGCCTGCGCCAGTTGTTCGGGCGCTATGCAACCTATGTCGGGGCATCGCCGTGGTCGGCTCCGGCGACGCTGATGCTGATTGCGCATGTTGAACAGGATGGGGTCTGGCTGGTCAGGGGCGGCATCCACCAGGTTGCGCAGGCGATCCGGAATCTGGCGCAACGGCAGGGCGCGCAGTTCCGCTTTGGCGCCGGGATGGACCGGATCGTGATCGAACGCGGCCGGGTTGCCGGCGTTGTGCTGGACAACGGTGAGCGGCTGGAGGCCGATGCGGTGGTCTACAACGGGGATATTTCCGCGCTGACGGCGCAGGAGCGTCCGGTTCCCGCCACGCCGCCGGCGGCGCGGTCGCTGTCGGCCGTTACCTGGTGCCTGTCTGCGCGCACGGCCGGGTTTGATCTGGCGCACCACAATGTGTTTTTTGCCGAAGACTATGCGAACGAATTCCGGTCGATTTTTCGCGACCGGCGGATCACCGCAGCGCCCACTGTCTATCTGTGTGCGCAGGATCGGGGGGAAGGCAGTGCCCATCAGGCGGGCGCGCCGGAACGTTTGCTGGCGTTGATCAATGCGCCGGCAGACGGCGATCAGGCGCCGCTGGATGAAGCCGCGATTGCCGATCTGGCCGGGCGGGCGTTTGGCGTGATGGCATCGTGCGGGCTGACCATCACCCCGGTCGAGGCCCCGACCGTAACCACGCCCTCCGGGTTTGAGGCGCTGTTTCCAGCCACCGGCGGCGCGCTTTATGGGCGCGCCAACCACGGGATGATGGGCAGTTTCGCGCGGGCCGGTGCAGCCGGCAAAGTGCCGGGGCTTTATCTGGCCGGCGGCAGCGTCCATCCCGGGCCGGGCATTCCGATGGCGACAATGTCGGGACGGATTGCGGCCGCACGGTTGCTGGCCGATTGGACCGGCGGCGCGGGCCGGCGGCGTACGGTCCGCATCCCGGTTGGCCGGCCGGTTGGCCGGCCGGGCTGATTGGACAAAACGACCAGGCTTATGCCGCCGGCAGGGGCGGGCCGAGCGGATTGAGCGCGGGTTGCCCCAGCACCGTGGCCACAGCCGTAAAGAACGGCACCGGCGGCTTTCCCGTCAGAATGCGCAGGCGGTCGAACAAGGTGGATTCACCCGCGTAAAAGCGTTCGATCAGCGCGCAGTCCAGCCGGTAAAAGCGTTGCAGCACCAGATAGCGCAAATCCGGTGCCGCGGCGGCGAACAGCATCTTGGTCAACATGCGATAGAAACCGCCGGCGCGCCAATGCCGCGCCGCCCAGCCCTGGCTCCACGCCGCCAGCGCGCTGCCCGAAACATCGTCCTGCCGCGCAAGATCGAGCGCAAAGGCCAGCGCAGACGGAAACGAATAGCCGGTCAGCGGATGCAGCAGCCCGGCCCGCACCCCGGCCAGCGCGATGCCCGGGCTTTCGTGGCCAGCGCGAAACGCGGCCCAGTCGCCGCTTCCCACCACCGGCAAGACCCCGCTTTCCTCGCCCAGGATTTCGGCCACTTGCCATCCTGCGGCGGTGCAATAGGCGCCGATCCGGTCGCGCAGCAGCGGCGCGTTCACCTCTGGCCCATCGGCATAATACGTGTCTTCCACGAAGACTTCGTTGGCCGAAAACGGCAGGCAATAGACAAAGCGATAGCCATCGTGCTGTTCCACGGTGCCATCCATCACGATGGGGCGTTCCAGCCCGTGCGGTGTGGCGGTGCGGATCAATTGGCCCAGAAACTTTTGCCAGCCGCCGACCATATGCGGCAAACCGGCCGAACCGCGCGCGTCGATCACTGCGCCAGCATCAATCGTTCGCCCGTCACCAAGCGTAACCCGATTTGCCGCCACATGCGCAATATCGCAGCCCGACAACACCGCGGCGGCAGGCAGCGCGGCGCGCACGACCGCATCCAGCCGTGTGCTGGTGATACTGTGATAGGGCGTGCGCAAGTGGCGGCGAACTTTGGGAAAGCGCACCTCGTAATCATCCCAGCGAGCCGCAATCAAGGGCTCGACCAGCGCCGTTCCACCCGACGGCAGGTCGGTGGCGAAAAATGACCAGACGTGATTGCCGCCCAATCGTTCGCCACGCTCGATCACCACAACGCGCAAGTCCGGCCGCAATTTGGCCAGTGCCAGCGCAATCAGGCTCCCGGCCAGTCCGCCGCCGAGCACGGCGATATCTGTTGCCAAGCCATCCATCCCGCCGGAACTCTAGCAAAGCGTTCCGGTAACGCAACTTCTGCGCGTGCCCCTATTCTGCGTAAACGCATGCCGATCGCATGGCAAAAGGCGGCACTGCGTGATTGACGACCGTTTCATGCGGTGGCCAGGCAGGAAGGGCGCCTGGGTTGCGGGCGGGGTGCGATCCCGCCCTTGTTGCAACGCGGACCCCGGCCGGGCCGGCGGACGCGAAAAGGGTTTTGACGAAGCCGGCGTGCCATGGCCTCTTTTTCCCGGGCAGACCCCCGCCGCATGCCGAACCGTGTCAAAGCCCTGCCGATATGCCTGACCATCCGCTTGTCTGGAGAATGTCCGATGAGAAACGTCGTGTCTGTGGCAACCCAGTCTGTGGCTGGCCTGTCTGTGGCTCGCTTGTCTTTGGCTGGTGCCTTGGCCGTGCTGATCGGTTCATCCGCCGCGTCGGCAGAAGCCCCTTCGGCGGGCGCGCAATGGCCATCCTATGGCGGCAATGCCTGGTTTCAGCGCTATTCGCCGTCGGATCAGATCAACAAGACGACGATTTCCGGGCTGGACGTGGTGTGGAAGCGGCCAACGGTCGACCCGTCGATCACCGCGAAATTCCCCGATCTTCAGGCATCGAATTACAATCGCGGCACCCCGATCATGGTCGATGGCGTGCTCTATGTGGCTGACGCGCTGGGCATTGTCGAAGCGTTCGATGGCAAGACCGGCAAGACGCTGTGGGTGCAAAAACCGACGCCGTTCAGCATGAAAGAGGCGGCGGGCCAGGGCACCCGGGGCGTTGCCTTCTGGGCAGCGGGGACGGATCGGCGGATCATCTCGCAACGCGGCAATTTCATGTATGCCACCCATGCCGACAGTGGCGAACCGGTGGCCGAATTCGGGGACCAGGGCAAAGTCTTCGTGCGCTGGCCGACATCCGATCCGATCAATTATCGCACCTCCAGCGGGCCGATCATCGCCAATGACGTGATTATCATCGGTGGCGTGGGCGGATCGGTGGATGGCGGCGGCACCGGCGATCTGGGCAGCCACAAGGAGGCGGTGCCCGAAAACATCCGCGGCTATGATGTGCGCACCGGGCACTTGCTGTGGACATTCCACATCATTCCCGACGAAGGCCAGCCGGGGCACGAAACCTGGGGCAAGGATTCGTGGCGCATTGTCGGCGACATGGGCGCCTGGGCACCGTTGAGCGCGGATGAGGCGATGGGCCTTGTCTATGTGCCGCTTACTGCCCCGACACTGTCCTATTTCGGCGGGCACCGGCCGGGGGACAACACCTGGTCATCCAGCCTGGTGGCGCTCGATACGCGCACCGGCAAGCTGGCCTGGGGCAAGCAGCTCGTCCATCATGACTTGTGGGATTATGATGTCGCCTCGCCCCCGGTGCTGGCAGATGTGAAAGTGAAGGGTGCGCTGGTCAAGGCGGTGATCCAGGTCAACAAGACCGGCAATGTCTTTGTGTTCGACCGCAAGACCGGCGCTCCGGTCTGGCCGATCGAGGAACGGCCGGTGCCCAAATCGACCGTGCCAGGCGAAGCGGCATCGCCCACCCAGCCGTTTTCGGTGCAGTTTCCGCCGATCGACGAACAGGGCATCACCGATGCCGATCTGGCCGATTTCACTCCCGCGATCAAAGCGGAAGCACGCGACCTGGTCAGCCACTATGTCACCGGGCCGATCTATACCCCGCCATCGCTGATCGATATCGGCGCGGGGAAACTGGGCACGCTGGAGGCGCCGGGGGTGTGGGGCGCGGGGAACTGGAACAGCGGCGCGTTCGATCCGGAAACGGGCGTGTTCTATGCGGTTTCGCGCAATCTTCCCGATGTGTTCGGCCTGTACAAGACCGGCAGCGACGCGACGATCGAATATGCCGTGACCAACCCCAGGGATATTCTGACCGGCGCCGGGTTCAAGCCGGGGTTGCCATCGCCGGTCTATCTGAAATCCGGGTTGCCGGTGCTGAAACCGCCTTATGGCCGGGTCAGCGCCTATGACATCGGCGCGGGCAAGCGGCTGTGGACCGCGCCCAATGGCGATGATCCCAAAGTGCGCGACAATCCTGCGCTGAAGGGGGTGAAACTGCCGCCGCTGCTGGGCAATACCGGGCGCGGCGCGCCGCTGGTGACCCGGTCGCTGCTGTTTCTGGCCGATGCCAGCGATGCGGTTTCAGGGGGCAACGGCGTGCACGATCAGGCAAAGCTGCGCGCCTATGACAAGGCAAGCGGCGATGTGGTCTGGCAACACGATCTGCCCGCCGGAGCGACCGGCGCGCCGATGACGTTCATGGCGGACGGGCGCCAATATATCATCGTGCCGGTGGGCGCGGCGGGCCATACCGATGGCTGGGTCGCCTTTGCGCTGAAATGAGGGGCGGGCGCGCGCCAGCCTGGGCCTGCTTTGTGCTGGCCGCGCTGGGCCTGGCGATGCGCGCCGTGGCGGCCGAGGCGCCGCCCACGGTTTCCACCCCCGAGCAAATTCAGGCGGGTGCGGTGCTCTATGCGCAGAAATGCACCGGCTGCCACAGCCCGTCACTGGGCGAAGGCGGCCATGGTCCGGCGCTGAAGGGCGACTATTTCCGCAGCACCTGGGGCGGGCAATCGGCGCGAAAGCTGTATGGCATGGTGATCAGCACGATGCCCGCCGACAATCCCGGATCGCTGTCGCCGGCGGACGCGCTGGCGCTGGTGGCGTTCATTCTCAACAGCAATGGCTTTCCGGCGGGTGGCACTTCGCTGGGCGAACCGGCCGATCTGCAGGATGTCATGATCGCGGCAGAAGGCTGAAGCTTTTGCGGATTCGCCCGCAAAGGGGGCCGGCAACCTTCGGGTTTGTAACATCACCGTCTTGAAATTGTCGTAATTGCATTGGCTTGCGATCCGTTGCGGAGGCTGTCTTGCATTGTCTGCTGATTGAGGATGATCCGGTGATTTCGGGCCATATCGTCCAGGGCCTGCAATCGGCGGGCATCACCACCACCTGCGCAGGGTCGGTGGCCGAAGGGCTGGCGCGCGGACGCGACGGCGATTTCGACAGCGTGGTGCTCGATCGGCTGCTGCCCGATGGCAATGGCATCGATCTGCTGCGGTCATGGCGGCGCAACGGGCCGGTGCCCCCGGTGCTGATGCTCAGCGCGCTGGGCTCGGTGAAAGACCGGATCGAAGGGCTGGAAGCCGGCGCCGACGATTATCTGGCCAAACCATTCCACATGGCCGAGCTGGTGGCGCGGGTGAACGCGATTGCGCGGCGCATGCCGGTCCGCGGCGGGGCAGAGATGGCGGTGCGCAGCGTGGGGCGGCTGCGGCTCGATCCCAGCCGCCACGCTGCCTGTTTTGGCGATGGGTCGGTCGAATTGAATCGCAAGCTCTATTCGCTGCTGGCGAATCTGATGCTCCATGCCGATCGGCTGGTCACGCGCGACATGCTGCTGGAACAAGTATGGGGCTACAGCTTCAGCCCCGGCACCAACATCGTGGAAAGCAACATGAGCCGGCTGCGATCGCGGCTGCAGGAATTGAACATCGATCCGATTTTGACGCGCCGGGGTGAAGGATACACACTGATGTCGGGCGCGTGCCGGTGATCGCCGGATCGCGGGTCTGACCATGGTTTTGCGCCAGACGGCCGATATCCGCGCCCGCTGGCCGGGGGCGGGGCGGATTTTCTTTCTGTTTGGCGGGCTGTTTGTGCTGGCCATGGTGCTGATGGGCACGCTGGTGTTTGTGGTGGCCGAACGCACGGTGGCGCTGCGCATCGATGGCGATCTGATCCATCACGAAGGCAAATTCCTGCGCGATGCGGCCGGCCACCCCAACAGCAGCGCGGCCGTGGTGGCGCGAATCCGCGACTGGCAGGCGCGCAAGATCACCAGCGAGCGGACATACAGCCTGTTTGCCCCCGATGGCCGGCAAGTGGCGGGGCGGCTGAACCTGCGACCCAGGCCCGGGCTGTCGGATGTGCTGTTTCTGGGCGGCGGGCGCACCTGGCAGCGCGGCCGCGCGCTGGCCACGCGCCTGCCCGATGGATCGCTGTTCGTGATCGTGCAGCACAGCGAGGCAGAGGCCGGCCTGCGCGCACTGTTGCCGGGGATGGTGCTGGCGATGTTTGTGGCGGCGCTGGCGGCGGGGCTGGGCGCGACCTGGTTCTTTGCGCACCTGACTGCGCGGCGCCTGGCGGCGACCGGGGCCACCGCCGATGCCATTGCCGCGGCGGGCGATCTGGCGCGGCGCGTGCCGATGGCCGGGCTGGACGGGATGTTTGCGCGCCAGGCCGAAAGCCTGAACCGCATGCTCGACCGGATGGAGGGGCTGGTGCAGACCCAGCGCCATTTCGCCAGCGCGCTGGCGCACGATCTGCGCACCCCGCTGACCCGCCTGCGCGCGCAGTTGACCGCGGCCCCCACCACCTCGCTGGCGGGTGACGAGGCGCGGCTGCGCGATGTGATCGATGCGGCAGAACGCGAATGCGCCGGCGTCATCGCGATTTTCGATGCGCTGCTGCGGCTGGCCGAAATCGAAAGCGGACGGCACGGTGGCGCGCTGGGCCGGATGGCGCTCGATGGCCTGGTCGAGGATGTGGCCGAAACGATGGAGCCGGTGATTGCCGATGCCGGTGGCACATTGGTGACCGGGCCGATCGAGGCGGCCGAAATCGATGGCGATCCCGGGCTGATCACGCAATTGCTGGTCAATCTGTTGCAGAACGTGGCGGTGCACACGCCGGCGGGCACGTGCGCGCGGCTGTCGCTGCGGCGCCAGGCGGATGATGTGGTGCTGTTGCTGCAGGATGATGGCCCCGGCCTGCCGCAGGGCGATGGCGCGCGCGTGCTGCGCCCGTTCGAACGCGGGCAGGGCACGGCGGATCGGCGCGGCAGCGGGCTGGGGCTTTCGATTGCGCAGGCGATCGTGCGGTTTCACAACGGGCGGCTCGATCTGGGTGATGGCGGGCCCGGGCTTGCCGTGCGCATCGCCTTTCCGGTCAGCGCGCCGGCCTGATCGAAGCGCTCCCGGCCAATAGCCCTGCCCTGATTGATGGGCCCTGATTGATGGGCCCTGCTTGATTGGCCCCGCCCCTCAGGCGGTGGGCCCGCGCGGGGGTGTCCGGCGCCGGAATTTCGCGTGCCATCGCGGGCGCCGGACACCACTCCCCAACTCCTCCCCGGCGGGCCGGAGCTTTCCAGGGAATACCTCCGCGCCCGATTCCTGCCATGGCTGCCCTGAATTCGCCCGAAATTCTATATTTGCAATGTGGCCCGGATGGGGGGGTGGCGCGCGGCGCTTGTCACCGCGCTGTCATGGCCGGGCCATAGCGGCATGGCCTTTGGCGCGGCCGCCGGCCGCGCGATCAGGAATTTTCGACCATGGCCCAGCTGTTTGCCCCGATTCTGCGCCGCGCTGCCATCCTGGCGGGCGCCGCGCTGCTTTCGCTTGCCCCACTTGCTCCGGCACCGGCACAGGCTGATCCGGTCCCGCCCGGGGCAACGGGCGCTGCGCCCGATATGGCCGCGTCAAAGCCTGCAAAAGTGCTGCACTGGCTCGATCCGCAGGCCTTTGCCCCCGATCGCGTGCTCGCACCGCCGCCCGCGCCGGGATCGATCGAACAAGTGGCCGAAATGGCCGAAGTGCGCGCCCTTGCCACTACCACCCCGCTCGCGCGTCGCGCCCAGGCCACCGCCGATGCTGCCGAAGAATCGCCGGATGCGTTCGATGCGGTGACCGGCCACAATCTGGCCACGCTGCCGGCGACGGCGCATCTGCTGGCGCTGATCGAGGGCGAAGTGGAAATTGCCGCCGACACCGCCAAGCGCCATTTTCACCGCCTGCGCCCTTATGCCGTCGATCCCGCATTGCCCTTTTGCGGGCATGACAAACCGGGCAGCAAGGGCGCCGACCGGTCCTATCCCAGCGGGCATGCCACGTTCGGCTGGTCGATGGCCTGGGTCCTGGCCGATCTGATGCCCGATCGCGCCCCGGCGATTTTCGCGCGCGCGGCAGACTATGGCTACTCGCGGCAAATCTGCGCGGCACATTTCCCCAGCGATATCGAGGCGGGCCACGTGCTGGGCGTGCTGGCGGCGCGCGCGCTGCTCGCCGATCCGCGGCTGGCGGCGGATATCGCGGCAGCGCGTGCGGAACTGGCGAAACCCTGATCGCCTTTTCCCCTCTTGCCCCGCGCGGGCAGGGCGGCGACAAGGGGGCATGACTGACACGCCAGAGCCCGCCGCCGATCCTGCCGACCTTTCCGCACGGCGGTTCTATCGCGCCGAGCAAGAGGTGGGCTTTGCCGAGAGCCATCCGCGCCTTTCGCCGCAGCAGCAGGACCCGGCCTATGAGCTGGCGTTTCGCGATACCGATTTTCTGCTGCGGCAGGAATTGCGCCCGGTGCGGTTTCAGCTGGAATTGCTGAAGCCCGAAATGCTGCTGGACGAGGCGGGGATTGCCTCCACGCTGGTGGTCTATGGCTCGGCGCGCATCCCTTCGCCCGATGCCGCGCAGGGGCTGATCGATGCGGCCACAACGCCGCACGCGCGAAAAGTGGCCGAACGGCTGGCGGCCAAGGCGCCGTATTACGAACAGGCGCGGCGGCTGGCGCGGCTGGCGGCCGATGCCAATGTGGTGGAGCGGGGGCGGCGGCATTTCGTGGTCTGTTCGGGCGGCGGCCCGTCGATCATGGAGGCGGCCAACCGCGGCGCGCGCGAAGGCGGCGCCGATACCGTAGGGCTGAACATCACGCTGCGCCACGAACAGGAACCCAATCCCTTTGTCACCCCGCACTTGTCGTTCCAGTTCCACTATTTCGCGTTGCGCAAAATGCATTTCCTGCTGCGCGCGCGCGCCGTGGCGGTGTTTCCCGGCGGATTCGGCACGTTCGACGAATTTTTCGAGCTGCTGACCCTGATCCAGACGGGCAAGATGAAGCCCATCCCCATCCTGCTGTTCGGCGGCGATTATTGGGACCGCGTGATCAATTTTCACGCCATCGCCGAAGAAGGCCTGATCAACCCCGAAGACCTGGACTTGTTCCACCGCGTGGAAACCGCCGAAGAAGGCTGGGCCCGGATCGTGGATTTCTATGCGCTGGAGACGGGGGATTGAGGGGGGTGGGTTGGCCAGTGGCGCCGCCACAACGGACATTCAATCGGCAGTCCGAGCCTCTCGTCAGCTGCCGCCCATTTACGAAATCGGCATGCGTGACCTTCTACCCCCGCCTTCTTCCCGGCCTTGAGCCGGGAACCCGCTGTTTCCTTGGCATAATTGGGTATTGTTTCACCGGAACTCCAGAACTCGCAAATTACCTAGAATAAGCTTCATTGCGCATTAATTGCGCCCGGTGTATGCGATCCATTGTCAAGAGAGATTCGGTTTATGCTTGACATCGTGCCTAGGCCTGCACTTTTTGCCGGGACGCACGGGGAGATTGACATGTTGGAACAGCACGAGCAGCGGTACGCGCAGCATACAGTGCGTGCTACCGTGTCGAGTGGCAACGCGCGCATATCGAGCGATGCAGAAATGCTAGTTAAAAATCCTGCTCCCGATGCATCGCCCCCATCGACACCGACGGGTACGTGTCACACTTTTACGCTCAGTAGCGCCAGCAGATTCTAATTACTCGTCGTACATTCCGTATTCTGCCCAACTAACATGCAGAATGCGGGTTGTAGCCCGTAGCGTAACCGGCTGAGCCTTTCCGCGTGAAAAATGCGCCATCGTTGGCGGGTTTGCCGATTCGAGAAGATCGATTGGGAAAGTTGTCCCGTCAGTTTTTATACCTGCGGCTGCCGCATCCGGAACGTCACGAAAAATGCATGGTATGTGGGTGGCTCCTTGAATGGCGGCGCCGTAGGTGCGGTGGTATCCGTTGTGGAGATAGCACCGGCCATTATAGCGGACCACATGAACCCACGGCAGCGATAGGCCTATAGCCATCCCAAATACTCCGGGCGCTATCATACCCTGGGCTTGCATGTTGACGTTAAGGCTTCGCGCTTTGATCACGATCGATTGGGGCAATTGCTGACTTTGGAGTGGCTCTTCGGTCGGCTGGTCAGGAAGGCAAACTTTAAGTAGCTCGTCAATCGAAGGCGGTGCGCTGAACGTGCCGCAATGATGGCCGCTACGTGGCCCATCGACCACGAATTGATACGCCAGAAGTGGTGCGATTTCGATCATTCGGAATTCTGGTGGCGGATTCATGGAGAAGTTTTGGGGCCAACCCTGCATCATATTCGCCAAGTGGGGAGTTGCTTCCTGTGGAAGATCGAGAATTTCCGGATTTCCCGCGCGCTCGGTCGAAGTACCGAGACGATTTTTTGCTTCTAGCCACTCGGCTTCCAGAATCTGGTCGGAAGGGTCTGGGGCGATGCACGCCGTTTTCAAATGCAACAGTGCCTGTTCTCGGGGCATAAATCCAACAAGGGAAAGTCCGGCAGTCGGCATCACTTCGTCCCGCTATTTGCTAAATCAGATCGACTAACTGCAAAAATGTTGATCCGGTCTGATCTTCGAACCGGCTCCGGCGCACGGTCATTACGCTCCTAGCCGAAAGTGTCTAGCCGTTAACGCCAGCCGTTGAGAACAAGCTGTGGAACCGTTGCCGCATTTTCGATAAATTGCCGCTATTAGCGTGCCGCGACGGTGAGGCCGCAAAAACCTGTGCCGGGTTGATATCGGCGATGCATTAGCATCGGGCACACTCAACGCTAGATCGTCATTCGCTCAGCGACTGCAACCATTTTCCGCTGAGTGATTTTTATATGCTGTCGGTGATCAACTATCCCTGCGTGTTCGAAGTCATGCATGGCCATCTTTGCTCTTAACCGGCATCGGAACAGGGAATATTTCAAAATATACAGAAATATCTTTATTTTTCAGAGGTATTTGTCGGACAGAGTGGAATTCTGCGGACATAATACTTATTTGCCATCACCTGGGATGCCGTTTAGGCGTTCGCAATCGGGCGGTAAAGGGGAGGCTGTCGGTCTCGAAATGAGCGGTAGTGCAAGGTAGTCATGCGCGCCAGTCATTCCCCCTCCAGCCGAAACCTCTGTGCCCAATCCCGGTCCGGCGCTCCATCCATCACCCCAATCTCCTCCGCGATCACGCGCGCGCGGGTTTGCCAGGGGCCGTGGGTTTTGTCGGTGGTGAGGGGGCCGGCGTGGCGGGCGATTACGGTGCGTTGGAAGGTTATGGCGGCTTCGGGGGGGTATCCGGCCTGGGCGAGCAGCCATACGGAGAGGCGGTCGGCTTCGCGTTCGGTGCGGCGGGTGGTGGCGAGTGTGGCGGCGGGGGTTGCGGCGGCGGCTTCGATGGCGGATTGGTGGTCCAGCACGGCGTGGGCCATTTCGTGGGCGATCATGGCGGCGATCACGGCGGTATCGCCGCGGGCATAGGCCAGGTGGCGGCGGCCGATATGGACTTCGTCGCGGGTGGTCTCGGCATAGTCGCGGCGATCATCGACTTTCACGCGGAAACGGCAGACCGGCGCGGCGGGAAGGGCAAAGGTGTGGCCGTCCGCCGTTGTCAGGGTGACAGTGGCGGGGTCGGCAGGGGTGTCGAGCAGGGTTTGCAGCGCGTTGACCCGGTCAAACCGCGAACTGGCGGGCGGGGGCGGCATGGTGCCCACCGGGTGGCCGTCGATGGCCGCCACGGTGCTGTTCACCGCCAGGCCGGCGCGTGCGGCGGGGCCGGCATCGGCCAGTGCGCCCACGAAGATATCGCCGGTCAGGCCGTAAAACCGGCGCGCGAGCGCGGGATCGGCATATGTCGCCACATCCTGCAGCATTATGCCGGTGCCGTGGCCGGTGCGCGCGCCGGCGCGGGTGCATTGCGCGGCATTGGCGGTTTGCAGGCGCCAGGCGATGCCTTGCACCAGGGCATCATCGCGTTCCAGATCGTCCACCGGCTGGGCCATGGCAGGGCCGGCGGCCATACCTGCGATCTGCCCGGCGATCAGCAGCAGGCCGAAAAGGGCGTCAGTCAGGACGGGGCCCAGCGCGCGGGCCGGGCGGGGCATCACCTGCGGCTCATGCACTTGCAGGGGCGGCGCGCGCCACCAGCGCGGCATGGCCCATCGGGCCGTGGCCCTGGCCAAGGCCCGGTGCGGCAATCAGCGCGGCGCGCACCAGGGCGCGGGCCCGGGTGATTGCCTGATCCAGCGGCACGCCCACGCCCAGCAGGGTGGCGATGGCGCTCGACAGGGTGCAGCCGGTGCCGTGGGTGTGGCGCGTGGCGATGCGCGGATCGGTCCATACCCGGTCGGGCAGGCCGGGGCGGATCAGCCGGTCGGTCACATCGGGCCCATCGGCATCGCCGCCTTTGGCCAGGCACGCAATGCCGCGCGCGCGCATCGCCGCATCGCCGCCCAGCGCGGCCAGTTCGGGCACATTGGGCGTGGTGAGCGTTGCCAGCCGCATCAGCCGTTCGAACGCGGCGATCGTGGCGGCATCGGCCAGCACCGCGCCGCTGGTGGCGATCATCACCGGATCGAACACCACCGGCACGCCGAGCGATTCCAGCCGGTCGGCCACCACGGCGGCGATCTCGGGCGAACCCAGCATGCCGATTTTTACCGCATCGACGCCGATATCGCCGATGCAGGCATCGATCTGCGCGGCGACCATGGCAGGATCGACCGCCTGAACCATGGTCACGCCGCAGGTGTTTTGCGCGGTCAGCGCGGTCAGCGCGGTCATCGCGTGGCCGCCCAGCAGGGTGATCGTCTTGATATCCGCCTGAATCCCGGCGCCGCCGCCCGAATCCGATCCGGCGATGGACAGGATTCGTGCCGTCATGTCTGGTGATGCCGTTTGGTCGAGGGCGGGAATTTGGCGTGCAGCGCCCTGGCGCGGGTGGGGCGGTCCATCAGTTCGCCGCCGCAATTGGGGCAGCGATCATCCAGCGCATCGGCGCAGGGTGCGCAGAATGTGCATTCGAACGAGCAGATGAACGCGCCGGGGTCTTCGGCCGGCAGATCGGCGCCGCAGCGTTCGCAATCGGGGCGCATGTCGAGCATGGGTCAGGCCGCCTTGCGAACGGCGGCGCAGATGCGTTCGACCACATCGGCCACTTGCGCGGCATCATCGCCCTCGGCCATCACGCGGATCACCGGCTCTGTGCCCGATGGGCGGATCACCAGCCGGCCTTTGCCTGCCAGTTCTTCTTCTGCGGCGGCAATCACCGCCTTGACCGCATCATTGTCCAGTGGCTTGCCCCCGGCAAAGCGTACATTGCGCAGCAATTGCGGCACGGGATCGAACAAGTGCAGCGTTTCGCTGGCCGGCTTGCCGCTGGCGACCAGCGCCGCCAGCACTTGCAGCGCGGCAATCGTGCCATCGCCGGTGGTGCTGTGATCAGTCAGGATCATGTGGCCCGATTGTTCGCCGCCCACATTGTAGCCGCCTTCGCGCATGCGTTCGAGCACATAGCGATCGCCCACTGCGGTGCGCACCAGATCGATGCCGCGCGTGTTCAGGAACCGTTCCAGCCCCAGGTTCGACATCACCGTGGCGACCACGCCGCCGCCGCGCAATTGCCCCTGTTCGGCCATGCGGCTGCCGATCAGCGCCATGATCTGGTCACCATCGACAGTCTGGCTTTTTTCATCGACCACGATCAGCCGGTCCGCATCGCCATCGAGCGCAATGCCGATATCGGCGCGCACTTCGCGCACTTTGGCCTTGATCGCATCGAGATGGGTCGATCCCACGCCCAGATTGATGTTCTTGCCATTGGGTTCGACGCCGATTGCGATCACTTCGGCGCCCAGTTCCCACAGGGCAGAGGGCGCCACGGTATAGGCCGCGCCATTGGCGCAATCGAGCACGATGCGCAGGCCATCGAGCCGCACATTGTGCGGCAGGCTGGCCTTTACCGCGTGGATATAGCGGCCGCGCGCATCCTCGATGCGGCGGGCGCGGCCCACCGCTTCGGCGGCAGCGAGCGGCAGGTCTTCTTCGAGCATGGCCTCGATCGCCAGTTCGTCTTCGTCCGACAGTTTGAACCCGTCGGGGCCGAACAGTTTTATCCCGTTGTCTTCAAACGGATTGTGGCTGGCCGAAATCATCACGCCGACATCGGCGCGCATTTCGCGCGCCAGCAGCGCCACCGCCGGGGTGGGCATCGGGCCCAGCAGCACCACGTCCATGCCCACGCTGGTAAAGCCGGCGGTCATCGCGTTTTCCAGCATATAGCCCGAAAGGCGCGTATCCTTGCCGATCACCACGCGGTGGCGGTGATCGCCACGCTGAAAATAGGTGCCCGCGGCCTGTCCCACTTTCATTGCGGTGGCGGCGGTCATCACGCCGGCATTGGTGCGGCCGCGAATGCCATCGGTGCCAAAGAATTTGCGCCCCATTATCGAACCCTTTTGCAATTTGTCGGCCATTCCCGGTGCAGCCCCCGGTTGCCATGGCGTGTTACACGATTAAGCTAACCGCCGCATGAACCAGACTGACGATCAAGGCAACGCGCCACATGATGCCCGCCCCGTTGCAGGCCCCGTTTCTGGCCCCGACGCGGTCGCCGCTGATCCGGGTGGGGGGCTGATCCTGCCGCCGATTGCGCAAGTGCCCGCAGGGTGGACCTTTGCCGCGCTGGCGATCGGGCTTGGCGGGGGGCTGGCGCTGGCCTTTGCCGCACCCGGCGCGATGCCGCAGGTGCTGGCCGTGGCCGGGCCGATCGGCGATCTGTGGCTGCGCGCGCTGCAGGCGACGATTGTGCCGCTGGTCGCCGCGCTGATCTTTACCGGGGTGTTCCAGACCGTGCGCACCGCCAGCGCGGGCGGCATGGCCCGCGCCAGCCTTGGCTGGTTTCTGGGCGTGCTGTGCTTTGGCGCGCTCGTCGCGCTGAACGTGCCGACGCTGTTGCTGATGCTGGTGCCGGTGCCGCAAAGCGCCGCGGCGGCACTGCGCGCCAGCCTGGGCGGGTCTGTGCCGGCCAGCCTGCCGGGGATTGCCGACTATCTGAAATCGATCATTCCCGCCAATGTGATCGATGCCGCGGCCAATGATCACATGCTGCCGCTGATCCTGTTCATGAGCGTTTTTGCGCTCGCCACCACGCGGCTGGCGCCGGTGCAGCGCGATGCGCTGGCCACGGTGTTTGCCGCGCTGGCAGGGGCCATGCTGGTGGTGATCGGCTGGGTGCTGGCGCTGGCGCCGCTGGGCGTGCTGGCACTCAGCCTGTCGGTCGCGGCGCGCAGCGGGCCGGCGGCCGTGGGGGCGCTGGCGCATTATATCGTGGTGGTTACCGCATCGGGCACGGTGGTGTGGCTGGCGGCCTATCCCTTTGCGGCGCTGGTGGCGCGCCAGCCGCTGGGGCGGTTTGCGCGCGAATTGCTGCCGGTGCAGGTCTTTGCGCTGTCCACGCAATCTTCGCTTGCGTCGCTGCCGGCAATGCTGGGCGCGTGCGACCGTCTGGGGTTGCGCGCCTCAACCGCGGAATTCGTGCTGCCGCTGGCGGTGGCGCTGTTTCGCGCGACCAGCCCGGCGATGAACCTGGGCGTGGTGGTCTATGTGGCGCACTGGTATGGCGTGCCGTTGACCATGGGGGCGTGCATTTCGGGCTTTGTCATGGCGATCCTGGTGTCGCTCAGTTCGGTCAGCCTGCCCGGCACGATCAGCTATATCGCCTCGGTCGGGCCAATCGCGCTGGCAATGGGCGTACCGGTGGCGCCGCTGGCATTGCTGGTGGCGGTGGAAGTGGTGCCCGATCTGATGCGCACGCTGGGCAATGTGACGTTTGACGTGGCGGTGGTGGCCGCGGTCGATCGCGGTTCGGCCCGCAAGCGCGAACCGCGATGACACCAGATGGCCTGCCCGCCGGACTTAAGGCGTGCGATCAGGCCGAGGGATAATCCCACAGCGTGCCGCGCGCCAGGTTTTCGGCGGCAAAGTCCCAGTTCAGGTGATCGGTGACAATGGCCTTGAGATAATCGGGCCGCACGTTGCGATGATCGAGGTAATAGGCGTGTTCCCACAAGTCGATGACCAGCAGCGGGTTGCCGGTCAGATCGGCATAGCTGGCCGCATCGTGGGTCTGTTCGACCACCAGCGTGCCGTCGCGCGCCACCAGCCAGACCCAGCCGCTGGCAAAATGCGCCGCGCCCTGCGTGGCCAGTTCGACCTTGAGCGCGAGTATCGATCCAAACGAGGCCTCGATCGCGGCGGCCAGGTCCCCCTGCGGCGGCGCGCCGGCGGGGCTGAGGCTGTGCCAGTAGAACCCGTGGTTCCACGTCTGCGCGCTGTTGTTCAGCAGCGCCGTATCGGACCGCGCCCGGGCCGCAGCGATGATCGTTTCCAGCGGCTGGTCGGCCAGATCGGTATCGGCAATCGCGGAATTGGTGCGATCGACATACGTGCGGTGGTGCTTGCCGTGATGGGTCTGCAGCGTGGCGGCAGACAGGATCGGCGTCAGCGCGTTTTCGGCATAGGGCAGGGGGGAAAGGATGATGGCCATGACTGCTCCGTGGGGAAGGATTTTTTTGGGGGGGTGATCGGGGCTGAGCGGACTGCCCCGTGCCGCTGGCGCGCCAGGTGTCACCGCGCGCAAAGGCCCCACAGAAATGGTGATTGGCAGGAGAATTTTCAAGTATGACAATAAGATAACAGTACGGCGCGGGCGCGCGGCAGAACCTCGCGGGGCGCGCCGGGCGGCGGCTTTGGCGGTGTTTCGGGGGGTAAGCCGCGAATTTCCGGTTGCGCCACGCCGCCAAACGACGCAAAAATGCGATGAAGCGGTTTTTGGGCCTGTCCCGATCAACTGGTCGCATGGAAAATGGCGCACAAATCGCGCGTCCAAGGGGGAAATATGGCGAAGTTCTTTGGTAACCTCAATCTTGTGGTGACAGTTGGCGTGGTGCTGGCGCTGGCGATCATGCTGGGGCTGGATGCCGAATCGTTTGGCGGCGCCGCAGCCTGCGTGAAGATGACGTTTGTCTGGCTGCACGTGTTTTTCGGCATTCTGTGGATCGGCCTGCTTTATTACCTGAACTTTGTGCAGGTGCCAACGATGCCCAAGATCCCGGCCGAACAGAAAGGCGCGATCACCGGGCACATTGCGCCCAACGTGTTCTGGTATTTCCGCTATTCCGCGCTGCTGACCGTGATCACGGGGCTGATCGTGGCATGGAACGGCGGCTTTCTGGTGCGCGCGCTGCTGTTCCAGGATGGCGGCAAAGTCCGCCTGATTGGCCTGGGCATGTGGATGGCACTGATCATGGCGTTCAACGTGTGGTTCATCATCTGGCCGGCGCAGAAGAAGATCCTGGGGATCATCGAAGCGACCGCCGAGGAAAAGGCCGCGGCCGCCCCGCGCGCGCTGTTTGCCAGCCGCACCAACCTGCTGCTGTCGATCGGCATGATCTATTGCATGTCGGCCGCGAACGCGCTGGTCGCCTGATCGCATCCCGCATTTGCGTTACACAGGCGCGGTGCCCCCACCCGGGGCGCCGCGCTTTTGCGTTTGGACCCCTTTTCAAATCCTTTCCTGCCAAATCCTGATCTCCCAAATCCTACTCACCGGGTCAGGGGGGCTGCGGACTTGTGCCGCATGGCAGAATGTAGCAAGCCATCAGGTGCCCGGCGACCTGGAGACACGTGGTGGAATTTCGCAAGCTGCGCCTCGACGGACTGCTGGAAATCCGGCCCGTCATGCATGCGGATGACCGGGGCTATTTCGCCGAGCTGTTCCGCCAGGACCGGATTGCGGCATGGGCGGGTCCTGTGCAATTCGTGCAGGAAAACCAATCGTTGAACCGCCATGCCGGCACGGTGCGCGGGCTGCATTTTCAGGACGAACCGTGCGCGCAGGGCAAACTGGTGCGCTGTGCCCGCGGCGCGGTGTTTGATGTTGCGGTCGATCTGCGGGCCGGATCACCCACATACGGGCAGTGGGACGCCATCGAGCTGAACGCGCAGGCGGGCAACCAGGTGTGGATTCCGGCCGGGTTTGCGCACGGGTTCTGCACGCTCGTTCCCGATACGGTGCTCTGTTACAAGGTGACCGCCTATTACGACGCGGCGCATGACCGCGGCGTGGCGTGGAACGATCCGGCGATCGGCATTGCCTGGCCTTCGCTTGCCAATCCGGACCTGCTGTCGCCCAAGGACGGTGCGCAGCCGCGCTTGGCCGATCTGCCCGCCTTGTTCGATGCGGAGGTCTGACCCGGGGATGCGTATCCTGGTTACCGGCGGTGCCGGATTCATCGGTTCGGCGCTGGTGCGCCATCTCGTGCTGGCCAAAGGGTACGAGGTGCTCAATCTCGATTGCCTGACATATGCCGGCAATCCGGCTTCGCTGGCGCCGGTGGCCGATCGACCCGGATACCGCTTTGCGCAGATCGATATTCGTGATCGCGCCGCAGTCGATGCGGCGATTGCCGATTTCCGACCCTGCCGGATCCTGCACCTTGCCGCCGAAAGCCATGTCGACCGGTCGATCACCGGGGCGGGGGATTTCATCGCAACCAATATCGTCGGCACCTTTGTCATGCTGGAGGCGGCGCGGGCGTACTGGTCGGGGCTGACCGGGGGGGACCGGGCCGATTTCCGGTTTCTCCATGTGTCCACTGACGAAGTCTATGGATCGCTTGGCGCCGAAGGGCTGTTTGCCGAAACCACCGCTTATGACCCGTCTTCGCCCTATTCGGCGTCGAAGGCGGCGTCGGACCATCTCGCGCGGGCCTGGCACCGCACGTATGGCCTGCCGGTGGTGGTTTCGAACTGTTCGAACAATTATGGCCCCTGCCAGTTTCCCGAAAAGCTGATCCCGCTGACCATCCTGAACGCGCTGCATGGCCAGCCGCTGCCGGTCTATGGCCAGGGCGAAAACATCCGCGACTGGCTCTATGTCGAAGATCATGCACGGGCGCTGGATCTGATTGCCGAACGCGGTGAGCCGGGGCGGACCTATAACGTGGGTGGGCGCAACGAACGCCGCAATATCGATGTGGTGCGGCGGATCTGCGATGTGCTGGACCGGTTGCGCCCGGCCGCGCGGCCACACCATGACTTGATTACCTTTGTGGCCGATCGCCCCGGGCACGATGCGCGCTATGCCATCGATGCCGCGCGGATCGAGACCGAACTGGGCTGGGCCGCGATCGAGAATTTTGACACGGGCATCGAAAAGACGGTGCAGTGGTATCTCGACAATGCGGCGTGGTGGGGCCCGTTGCGCGACCGGTATGACGGGGCGCGGCTGGGCATGATCGATGGCGCACCGCATCGGCCATCCGCACCGGCAGCGGCGGATTGAGCGCGGGCGCGGTGCGCATCATCGTGACAGGCGGGCCCGGGCAACTGGTGCTGTCGATGCAGGAACGCGGGCGCTTGCGCGGGCACGATGTGGTTGCATTGGGACCGCCGGCGCTCGATCTGGCCGCGCCGGACGAGGCGGCGATTCTGGCGCAGTTCGCGGCGGCAGGGTGCGATGCGGTGGTCAATGCCGCAGCCTATACGCTGGTCGATCGTGCCGAAAGCCAACCCGCGCTGGCCCATGCGATCAACGCCGCCGGCGCCGGCGCGGTGGCGCGCGCGGCGGCCGCGCTGGGCATACCGGTCTTGCAGGTTTCCACCGACTATGTCTTTTCCGGCGATCTCGACCGGCCCTATGACGAAGGCGATGCGCCCGGACCGACCGGAGTCTATGGTGCGTCCAAACTGGCCGGAGAGGCGGCGGTGGCGGCGGCCGGGGGCAATCACGCAATCCTGCGCACGGCCTGGCTTTACAGCCCGTTCTGCGCCAATTTCGTAAAAACCATGCTGAACCTGGCACAGACCCGCGACGAGGTCGGCGTGGTTGCCGATCAGCGCGGCAGCCCGACCAGTGCGCTCGATCTGGCGGATGCGTGCCTGGCAGTGGCCGAAAACCTGTGCACCAGCCCCGCGCCCGCATTGCGCGGGCTGTTTCACGCCGCCGGCGCGGGTGAGGCGAACTGGGCCGATTTTGCCGAGGCGATTTTTGCCGCGGCAGGGACCCGGGGCGGGGCGGTGGCGCGCGTGCGGCGCATTGCCACGGCCGATTACCCCACGCTCGCGCGGCGGCCGGCCAATTCGCGGCTCGATTGCGCAAAGCTGGCGGCGGTGCACGGGATAAGACTGCCACCCTGGGGGGAGTCCTTGCCCGGCGTGGTTGCCCGGCTGGTTTCGGGCTGACCGGAAGGGGTGCATCCCATCACATCGCGATCATCGCAAACAGACAGGGCAGGGAACACAGGCAGCATGGCGACAAAGGGCATCATTCTTGCCGGGGGCAGCGGATCACGGCTTTATCCGATGACGCTGTCCGTCTCGAAACAGCTGATGCCGATCTATGACAAGCCGATGATCTATTACCCGTTGTCCACGCTGATGCTGGCGGGGATTCGCGAAATCCTGATCATTTCCACGCCGCGCGATACGCCGGGTTTTCGCAATCTGCTGGGCGACGGGTCGCAATGGGGCATGCGGTTTGACTATGCCGTGCAGCCGAGCCCCGACGGGCTGGCGCAGGCCTATGTCATCGGGGCAGACTTTGTCGCCGGCGGTCCCTCGGCGCTGATCCTGGGTGACAATATCTATCACGGCCATGGCCTGCCCGATCTGCTGCGCAAGGCGAATGGCCGCGACGGCGGGGCATCGGTCTTTGCCTATCACGTCAACGATCCGGAACGGTATGGCGTGGTCGAATTCGACGCGGCGATGCGGGCGCTGTCGATCGAGGAAAAGCCGCAAGCGCCCAAATCGAACTGGGCGGTGACCGGCCTCTATTTCTATGACAGCGCGGTGGTCGACATTGCCGCCAATCTGAAGCCTTCGGCGCGGGGCGAACTGGAAATCACCGACGTCAACCGCGCCTATCTCGAACGCGGGCAACTGACGGTGGAATTGATGGGACGGGGCTATGCCTGGCTCGATACCGGCACGCCCGACAGCCTGCTGGAAGCGGCCGAATTCGTGCGCACGCTGGAAAAACGGCAGGGGTTCAAGATTTCCTGCCCCGATGAAATCGCCTGGCACATGGGGTTCATCGACGATGCCGGGCTGGAGCGGGTGATCGACCGTTTGGGCAAGGGGGACTATCCGCGTTATCTGCGGCGCCTTCTCGCGCGCGGGCGCTATACGGATGTGCGATAAGTGGAACTCATCGCACATCGTGACGCTCAAGCGCCGCGCGGGTTGATACTGATGTGCGTCAAGTCAAGCTCACTGCAAACTGGTATTAGCCGGCCGCTGCCTCCGCGGCTTCGTCGGCTGCGCCATCGCCATAGCCGTCGCCATAGCCTTCGCCGTAGCCATCGCCATCGCCGTTCAGGCGCCCGGGCTCAAACAGCGATTCGCCGAACAGGAACCCGACCAGATTGGGCCGGCCCAGGTGATCGACCAGCGCCGACAGCGTGAGCAGGATCGGAACCGACAGCAGCGCGCCCAGCACGCCCCAAACCCAGGTGAAAAAGCTGAACGAAATCAGGATCGATACCGGATTGATGGTGAACCGCGCGCCCAGGATCGACGGGGTCACCAGATTGGCCTCGATCGCGTGCAGCATCAGGAACGAGGCCGCGGGGATCAGGCCCAGCGCGACCGTGCTGGCGGTACCCAGCCCGACCAGCGCCAGCAGCCCGACCATGGTCAGCGGCCCCATATAGGGTACGAAATTCAGCACGAAGGCGAGGCCGCCCCACATCACCGGCGCCGAAAATCCGTAATACTGCGCCCCGGCATAAACGATCAGCCCGACCCCCAGATTGATCTGCGCCACGGTCAGGATATAGCTCGCCACCCGGTCCTGCACATCGCGCATGACCCGCGCGATCCGCACCGAAGACGAGAAATCGGCGCGTTCGGACAACAGCCGCCGCCGCATGCGGATGCGCGATTCGATCATGAAAAAGGTCATCAGGATCGTCAGCAGCACTTCCAGCGCGACACTGGGCGTGGCCAGCGCGAGCTGTTCGATGACCGAAGGCCCGGCCAGTGCCACGATGCGCGGCGAGGGCCCGCCGCCCATGGTCGTGTTGAGCGGGCCGGTCAGCCGGGTGAACTGGCGGTTGAATTCGTTTACCCAGGCAAAGTTTTCGCGCAACTGGGCAAAACGGCGGGCAATTTCGCGCGCCATCGCCGGCACCTGGTCAACCATGTCGAACGCAGGCTGCAGGATGACCGCCAGCACCACAACGATCACCCCCAGCATGACCATGATCGCCAGAAACGAGGCCAGCATGTTGGGCAGCCCGATGCGCGTCAGCCGGTCGGCCAGCGGCGACAGCACGATCGACAGGATCAGCGCGGTTACCGGCGGCTGCACCACCACCGCCCCCAGCGTCAGGATGAATGGCAGTGCCATGACCAGCCCCGCCATCAGCAGCAGCACCAGTGTCGATTGCAGGCGCACCTGCTGGCGGCGCAGGCGTTCGTCGCCGGGCAGCGTGGTGTCTGCGGCCATGCCGGCGGCCGGTTCCGGAGAGGTTTGCAGGGGTGCGTTCACCCTGCCTATCTGGTCGCGACAGGGCGTTGAAGCAAGAGGAGATGAGCCGGATCGGTGCAGCGCTGCGTCCGGTCCGGCGGTTTTTCCGCGACAGGGCCAACGATGGGAAAATGGCAGCAACGGGCCAATTGTGCGCCGCAACAATTTTTGATGCGGCGCGCGCCGAAACCATTGTGCATCTGCAAAAGCCGGGTTACACCGCCCGCCGGTCCAGCGGTTGTGCACGCCGCGATCTGGCCAGCAAAACTGTCAAATTAAAGGCTTATTGCGCACCACGCGACAGGACGAGCGGCTGAAGCAGCAAGGCGATCAGCCGAACAGACGTCTGGGCAACGGGGCTTTATGGATATGGATATTGTCGATCACGGCAAACACGCCAGGTCCTGGCTGTTCGATGCAGCGCTGCCGCTTTGGCTTGAAAACGGGCTTGATCATCGCCACGGCGGCTGGTTCGACAAACTGGATCAGACTGGCGCCGCTTTGCCGGGGGTTAAACGCACGCGGGTCCAGGCGCGGCAGGTCTTCGTCTATGCCGAGGCGGCCAAGCTGGGCTGGACCGGCGACTGGCGGCGGGCAATTGCCGGGGGGCTGGAGTTCCTGACGACGCGCCTGCGCCGTGATGACGGGTTTTTCCGCGTTTCGGTGGATGCGGCCGGCGCACCTGCGACCGACAGTGTCGATCTCTATGATCAGGCCTTTGTGCTGTTTGCGCTGGCGTCGGCTTATGACGTGCTTGGTCGTCCGGCGGCATTGCGGGCGGAAGCCGAGGCGCTGCTGGCCTTGCTGAGCGCCCGGCTGGCGCATCCGGTGGCCGGGTTCGAAGAGGCGGCGCCCCGCGTGCTGCCGTTGCGATCAAATCCGCACATGCACATGCTCGAGGCGATGCTGGCGTGGATCGATGCGGGCGTGTCCGGCCCGTTCGAGGCCGTGGCGCGCGCCATCGTGTCGCTGGCGACCGACCGGCTGATCGATCCGTGCACGGGCGCGATCGGCGAATATTATGATGGCGACTGGGCCTTTGCGGCCGACGGCGGGCAGATCCGCGAACCCGGGCACCAGTTCGAATGGGCCTATTTGCTGCACGCCTGCGGATCGCGCCTGGGCATGGACCATGGCCGGGCGATCGGCCGCCTGGTCGATTTTGCCAACCGGCACGGGGTGATCGACGGGCGCACCATCTTTTCGGTCGATGCCGATGGCACGGTGATCGATCCGCGCGCCCGGCTGTGGGCGACGACCGAGCGGTTGCGCACGATGACCATGATTGCCGGGACCATGATGGCCGGCGCCTCGCATATTTGCGACCGCGCGCAGGCGTTGCAGGGTGTGCGGGAAAGCGCCGAAGTGCTGTCGCGGTTCATGGCGGTGCCGGTGGCCGGGTTGTGGAGCGACTGGCTTGACCCTGCGGGGCGGCTGGTTATCGAACCGGCGCCGGCCTCATCTTTGTACCATATCGTCACGGGGCTTGTGCCGCTGATCGAACTTTGCTCTGACCCCGCAGCGTTGATGGAGAACCCGGCTTGAGCGAACTGCCTTCCTTTGAGCCGGTCCGCGTGCTGTGCGTGGGCGATATCATGCTCGACCGCTTCGTGTTTGGCGATGTGCGGCGGATTTCCCCGGAAAGCCCGGTGCCGATCATCCAGATGCAGCGGACCAGCAATGTGCCGGGCGGCGCTGCCAACGTGGCGCGCAACGTTTCCGCGCTGGGCGGGCATTGTTCGATTGTCGGGATCGTGGGCGATGATCCGGTCGGCCGTGAGCTGAGCGTGCTGCTCGACAGCGATGCGGGCAGGAGCGCGGGTACGATCGTGCCGGTGCTGGTGGCCGACCCTTCGCGCCCGACCATCGAAAAGATCCGTTTCGTGGCGCAGGGCCATCATCTGCTGCGCGCCGACCGCGAAGATGCGGCCGCGATTCCCCCCGCAGTCGAAGACGCGGTGCTGGCGCAAGTTGCCGCGCTGATCGACAGCCACGATGTCGTCGTGCTGTCGGATTATGCCAAGGGCATGCTGACCAACCGGGTGATCGCCGGCACGATCGCCAGCGCGCGGGCCGCGGGCGTGGCCGTGGTGGTCGATCCCAAAAGCCGCCAACTGGGGCGCTATGCCGGCGCCACCGTGCTGACCCCCAATGCCAAGGAAGTGTTCGAAGCGACCGGTATCGAAGTGCGCGACGATGCCAGCGCGGCGCAAGCGGCGCGCGCGGCGATGGTTGCGGCCAATGTCGATGCCATGCTGGTCACCCGGTCGGAACAGGGGATGACGCTGGTCGAACACGACGGGGCGACAACGCACCTTGGCGCAAGCGCGCGCGAAGTGTTCGATGTTGTCGGTGCGGGCGATACCGTGGTGGCGACGCTGGCGCTGTGCATCGGCGCGGGAATGCCGCTGCCGGCATCGACCGGCATTGCCAACGTGGCCGCCGGGATCGTGGTGGGCAAACAGGGCACGGCCACGGTAAACCGGTCGGAACTGACCGAGGAACTGACCCGGCTCAACCGCATGGGCCTGTCATCCAGCGAGCTGAAAGTGGTGTCCGCCGACCGCGCGGTGCAGATGCGCCGGCAATGGGAAAGCGATGGACAGACGGTGGGCTTTACCAACGGCTGTTTCGACATCCTGCATGTTGGCCATGTGCGCATTCTGGAATTTGCGCGCAGCCAGTGCGACCGGCTGATCGTGGGGGTGAATTCCGATGCCTCGGTCAAGCGGCTGAAAGGGCCCAGCCGGCCGATCAACACCGAGGATGATCGCGCGCAAGTGATCGGCGCCTTCGGGTTTGTCGACGCGGTGGTGGTGTTTGATGAAGACACCCCCTACGACCTGATTGCGCGGATCGATCCCGATGTGCTGGTCAAAGGGTCGGACTATACCGTGGAACAAGTCGTCGGGCATGACATTGTCGAACGCCGCGGCGGACGCGTGGTGCTGTTTGATCTGGTCCCCGGGCGCAGCACGAGCAACATCATCGCCAAAAGCCGGCAGGACGTGGAGACAGCCCGATGATTGTCGTAACCGGGGCCGCCGGGTTCATCGGATCGAACATTGTCGCCGATCTGGAAGAAAAGGGCGACCATGCAATCGCGGTGGTCGACTGGTTCGGCACCGACGAACGCTGGCGCAACCTGGCCAAGCGCAAGATTGACGCGTTTATCCGGCCCGAAGACCTGACGGCCTGGCTGGCTGCAAACGGGCGCGAAGTGGCGGCGATCATCCATATGGGCGCAATTTCGGCCACGACCGAGCGCGATGTCGACAAGCTGGTGCAGAACAACATCAATTACACGGTCGCGTTGTGGGACTGGTGCGCGGAGCACCAGGTGCCGTTCCTCTATGCCTCGTCGGCGGCGACCTATGGCGGGATCGAAACCGGGTTCACCGATGCGGATGATCTGGAATCGCTGATGAAGCTGCGCCCGCTCAACGCCTATGGCTGGAGCAAGCAGGCCACCGACGTGATCTTTGCGCGGCGGATTGCCGCGGGCCAGCCGGTGCCCCCGCAATGGGCCGGGCTGAAATTCTTCAACGTCTATGGCCCCAATGAATACCACAAGGGCGATCAGATGTCGGTCGCGTGCAAGCTGTTTTCGCAGATTCGCGATGGTGGCACGGTGCGCCTGTTCAAATCCTATCGCGATGGCATTGCCGATGGCGACCAGCGGCGCGATTTCGTCTATGTAAAGGACTGCACGCGCGCGATCACCTGGCTGCTGGAAAGCGGGCAGGCGAGCGGGATCTACAATGTCGGATCGGGCACGGCGCGGTCGTTCCTCGATATTGCCAAGGCGCTGGGCCGGGTGATGAACACCGAGGCCAATGTCGAATTCATCGACATGCCCGAAGCCATTCGCGACCGGTATCAATATTTTACCGAGGCCGACATGACGAAGCTGCGCGCAACCGGGCTGGATGCGCCGTTCGCTTCGCTCGAAGAAGGCATCGCCGATTACGTGCACCGCTACATGGCGCGCGAGGACACCTATCGATGAGCGCCGCCGATGCGCCGATCCTGATCTACCGGCTGGGCAGCCTGGGTGACACGGTGGTTGCGCTGCCGTGCTTTCATGCCATCGAGCGGCGCTTTCCCGGGCGGCGCCGGATCGTGCTTACCAATGTGCCGGTGTCGTCAAAGGCGGCGGCGCTGGAACTGATCCTGAAGCCCGGCGGGTTTCTCGACGGGGTGATCGACTATCCGGCGGGATTGCGCTCGATCGGCCGGATCTGGCGCCTGGTGCGCGACATCAGGGCCACCGGCGCGCGCACGCTGGTCTATCTGGCGGCGCCGCGCGGATCTGCGGCATCGCGGCGCGACCGGATATTCTTCCGGCTGTGCGGCCTGCGCAACATCATCGGGTTGCCCCGCGATGCGGACGTGCTCGATTGCCGCGAAACCGCCGAAGGGCTTGAGCCCGAGGCAGAGCGGCTGGTACGCCAGATGGCAGACCTCGGGCCAATCAACCTGATCGACCCCGCCAACTGGGACTTGCGCTATACCGTTGAAGAGCGCGCGCGCGCCGTGGCTGCGCTGGCGCCGCTGGCAGGATCGGCGTTTCTGGCCATCAACATGGGCGGCAAGGACGCTTCGAAAGACTGGGGCGACGATAACTGGCAGGCGCTGATGGCGCGTCTGGCGCGCGATCATGGTAATCTCGGGCTGATCGCGGTGGGCGCGCGCGAGGATTTTGACCGGTCGGGCGCGGTGCTGGCGCAATGGCCGGGCCAGACCGCCAATCTGTGCGGGGCGCTGGCGCCGCGCGAATCGGGTGCGGCGCTGGGCGGGGCGAGCCTGATGATCGGGCATGACAGCGGTCCGCTGCATCTCGCGGCGGCATCGGGCACGCCGGTGCTGGGCCTGTTCGGCAATTTCAACCGGCCGCGCCGCTGGCACCCCTATGGCACGGCGCACCGGGTGATCCACGATATGCGCGGGGTGCAGGCGATCACCGTGGATCAGGCGGCAGACACGGCCCTTGCCATGCTGGCAGGCGGCGCATGAGCGGGCCCGCGGCGCCTGGATCGGCCGGCGTGGTCTTTGTCGACCGCGACGGCACGATCATCGTCGAGCGCAATTATCTGGCCGATCCGGCACAGGTTGCGCTCGAGCGTGGCGCGCTGGCGGGGCTGTCGCGGCTGGCGGCTGCGGGCTATGCGCTGATCGTGCTGACCAACCAGTCGGGCATTGCGCGCGGCTATTTCGACCTGGCGACGGCGCAGCGGGTCAATGCCCGGGTCAATGATCTGCTGGCCGAAGCGGGGATTGCGGTCGCCGGCTGGTACATCTGCCCGCATGGTGACGGCGATGGCTGCGATTGCCGCAAACCGGCGCCGGGATTGGCACTGCAGGCTGCGCGCGAACTGGGCATTGCCATCGACGGGGCCTGGGTCATTGGCGACAAGATGTCGGACGCGAGGCTGGCCGATGCGATCGGCGGGCGTGCCATCGTGGTAACGACCGGGCATGGCGCCGGCGCGGTTGACGCGGCCCGGGCTGCGGAGATTCCGGTTGTTGCCGATCTGTCCGAAGCGGCCGATGTGATTTTGGGGCCTGTGGCCGATGCGCATGCCCGTGCGGGATCAAGGGGTTTGACCTTGCCAGCCGGGTAATGCCCTCGTGCAGGCCGCAGCCGGTCCCGCGAAGGTCAATCGGGATGGGGTCGCCCCAGGCGATCCTGCCCGGAATTATGGTATGGAGTTTGATGTGTCCAAGCGCAAAGTTGCCCTGATTACCGGCATAACCGGCCAGGATGGATCCTATCTCGCAGAATTCCTGCTGGAAAAGGGCTATGAAGTGCATGGCATCAAGCGCCGTGCCTCGCTGTTCAACACGCAACGGATCGATCACATCTATCAGGATCCGCACGAAGACAGCCCGGACATGCATCTGCATTACGGCGATCTTTCGGATTCATCGAACCTCACACGGCTGGTGCAGGAAATTCAGCCCGATGAAATCTACAACCTGGGCGCGCAAAGCCATGTTGCGGTCAGCTTCGAGGCGCCGGAATATACCGCTGATGTCGACGCGCTCGGCACTTTGCGCCTGCTCGAGGCGATCCGCCTGCTCGGGCTGGAAACCAGGACCCGGTTCTATCAGGCATCGACGTCGGAACTTTATGGCCTGGTCCAGGAAATTCCGCAGCGCGAAACCACCCCGTTCCATCCGCGGTCGCCTTATGCCGTGGCGAAGCTCTATGCCTACTGGATCGCGGTCAATTACCGCGAAGCCTACGGCCTTTATGCCTGCAACGGCATCCTGTTCAATCATGAAAGCCCGCGCCGCGGCGAAACGTTCGTCACGCGCAAGATCACGCGCGGGCTGGCCAATATCGCGCAAGGGCTGGAACCATGCCTGTTCATGGGCAACATCGACAGCTTGCGCGACTGGGGCCATGCCAAGGACTATGTGCGGATGCAGTGGATGATGCTGCAGCAGGACGCGCCCGAAGATTTCGTGATTGCCACCGGCGTGCAATATTCGGTGCGCGAATTCATTACCTGGTCGGCGGCGCATCTGGGCATCGCCTTGCGCTTTGAAGGCACGGGCACCGATGAGGTCGGCATTGTCGAGGCGGTTTCGGGTGACGACGCGCCGTCGGTCAAGCCGGGCGACGTGATCGTGCGCATCGATCCACGCTATTTCCGGCCGGCAGAAGTGGAAACGCTGCTGGGCGATCCGACCAAAGCCAAGGAAAAGCTGGGCTGGGTGCCGGAAATCACGGTGCACGAGATGTGCGCAGAAATGGTCGCCCATGACCTGATCGTGGCGAAGCGCCATGCCCTGCTCAAACAGCATGGCTATGCCGTGCCCGTTTCGCTGGAAGGCTGAACCCATGCGCATTTTTGTGGCCGGGCACCGCGGGATGGTCGGGGGGGCGATCGCCCGGAAACTGCGCGAACGCGGCGTCGATGTGATCACCCGCACGCGCGCAGAGCTTGATCTGACCAGCCAGGCGGCGGTGGCGGCGTTCTTCGCGGCAGAACGGCCCGATGCGGTGGTGCTGGCCGCGGCCAAAGTGGGCGGGATCCACGCCAACAACACTTATCCAGCCGATTTCATTTACGAAAACCTGATGATCGAATGCAACGTGATCCACCAGGCGTTTGCCGCCGGTGTGGGCCGCCTGCTGCAACTGGGATCATCGTGCATCTATCCCCGCGCGGTGCCGCAGCCGATGCGCGAAGATGCGCTGCTGACCGGGGTGCTGGAATCGACCAACGAACCCTATGCCATTGCCAAGATTGCCGGGATCAAGCTGTGCGAAAGCTATAACCGCCAGCACGGCACCGATTATCGCAGCGTCATGCCGACCAATCTGTATGGCCCAGGCGACAATTTTCACCCGGAAAACAGCCATGTTCTGCCCGCGTTGATCCTGCGGTTTCACGAAGCGGCTGCGGCCGGCGCGGACGAAGTGATGATCTGGGGTTCGGGTGCGCCGCGCCGCGAATTCCTGCATGTGGACGATATGGCCGAGGCCTCGCTGTTCGTTTTCGATCTTCCGGTCGAAACCTATCGCGCGAATACCCAGCCGATGCTGAGCCATGTCAATGTCGGATCGGGGGTTGATGTGTCGATCCTCGAACTGGCGCAGATCATCGCGCGGGTCACCGGGTTTGCCGGGCGGATCACCACCGACCCCTCGCGGCCCGATGGCACCATGCGCAAGCTGATGGACGTATCGCGGCTGGCCGACATGGGCTGGCGTGCGCAGATCGATCTGGAACGCGGGATTGCCGAAACCTATCAATGGTTTCTGGATAACCAGTCGGCGCTGCGGGCGGCCTGACAGGACATGGCCGCCGACCTGTTTCCGATTGACCGTTGCAGGGCTTTGCCATGCTGCCGCCTTGCCAGGGGTTCTGTTTGCGCATGAATGTGTTGATCATCGGGTTGAATTACGCGCCGGAACCGGTCGGTATCGGCCCCTACACTACCGGCATGGCCGAGGCGCTTGTGCAATATGGCCATCGCGTGGTCGCGGTAACCGGGAAGGCGTATTATCCGCGATGGGAACTCCATGCCGATCATCGGCGTCCAGGCGTTTTGCGGGGCACGGAAAACGGCGTGACCACGATTCGCGTGCCGATCTATATCCCCGCGCAGCCCAGCGGCGTGCGGCGGGTTTTGCACCATTTCAGCTATGTGCTGCGCGCGCTGCGGCCGGCGCTGGCGGCCGCGCGGCAGGATCGGCCCGATGTGGTGATCTGCATTGCCCCATCGCTGCTGTCGATGCTGGTGGCGCGGTGGGTCGCGCGCCGCACCGGCGCACGGCTGTGGCTGCATATCCAGGATTTCGAAGTGGAGGCGGCATTTGCCACCGGCCTGCTGAAGGATGGCGGGCTGATCGGGCGGGTTGCGCGCGCGTTCGAACGCTGGAGCTTTCGCGCCACGCGGATCAGTTCGATTTCGCCGCAGATGTGCGCGCGGCTGGTTGATAGCGGGGTTGCGCCTGAACGCGTGATCGAATTCCGCAACTGGGCCGATATCGATTCCATTCAGCCGATGGCCGGCGTTTCGCCCTATCGCGCCGAATTCGGCATCACCACCCGGCATGTTGCGCTTTATTCGGGCAATATCGCCAACAAGCAGGGGATCGAAATTTTGGTCGATGTTGCCCGTCTGCTGCAGCATCGCGAGGATCTGACGTTTGTCATCGCCGGCGAAGGCGCGTTGCGCGACGCGCTGGTGGCGGCCGCCGGCGATCTTGACAACATCCGGTTCGAACAGTTGCAACCGCGCGAACGGCTGAGCGATTTGCTGGGCCTGGCCACGGTCCATCTTCTGCCGCAGATGGCCGGCGCGGCCGATCTGGTGCTGCCGTCAAAGCTGACGAACATGCTGGCATCGGGCCGCGCGGTGATCGCGACGGCCAGCGCCGGCACGGGCCTGGCGCAGGAATGCGAAGGCTGCGGCCTGATCATTGAGCCGGGCGACGCTGCGGCCATGGCGCAGGCCATCGTGCATCTGCTCGATCATCCGGACGAACGCGCGCAGTTTGGCCTTGCCGCGCGGCAGCGGGCTGAAGAACGCTGGTCGCGCACGGCCATTCTCGGCAGGTTTGAAGCCGAATTGCGCCGTTGTGCAGGTGTTTCGTGATGTCCATTTTCGCAGCCCGTGGCACGAATTTGCAACGATCGCGGTGCACGGCGCGGATACAACCGCGACGGCAGTCGGCCGAACGGGATTTTCAGCCGGCGGTCGAAAAATCGTTGTCACTTCGGACTGTTCAGAATAGGACAAAGTTTTCTTGCAGCCCTGCTGTGCAGTCACGTCAAGATATTGTCGTATGCCGACAATTCGGTAAGTCAATTGTCCAAGCGGGATCGGGTTCGACGCTATGAAACTGGTAATGGTCGGTGCGGGTTATGTTGGTCTCGTGTCCGGGGCGTGCTTTGCCGACTTTGGCCATGATGTGGTCTGTGTCGATCTGGACAGCAAGAAGATCGATCTTCTGACCAACGGCATCATGCCCATCTATGAGCCCGGACTGGAAGATCTGGTGAAGGCCGGGTCAAAGAGCGGGCGCCTGCGCTTCACCACCGAAATGGCTTCGGCGGTCGATGGCGCCGATGCGGTGTTCATCGCGGTGGGCACGCCGTCACGCCGCGGCGATGGCCATGCCGACATGGCCTATGTCTATGCCGCGGCAGAGGCGATTGCCGCGTCGCTGACCGGGTTTACGGTGATCGTCAACAAATCGACCGTTCCGGTGGGCACGGGCGATGAAGTCGAACGCGTGATCCGCGCCACCAATCCCCAGGCCGAATTTGCCGTGGTGTCGAACCCGGAATTCCTGCGCGAAGGTGCGGCAATCAACGATTTCAAGCGGCCCGATCGCATCGTGCTGGGCGGCGAAGACGCGCGCGGCATGGCCGTGATGCGCGAAGTCTATCGCCCGCTGGTGCTGGGCCGTTCGCCGGTGATCGAAATGAGCCGGCGCAGCGCCGAGCTGACGAAATATGCCAGCAACGCGTTTTTGGCGACAAAGATCACCTTTATCAACGAAATGGCCGATCTGTGCGAAAGCGTGGGCGCCGATATTTCCGACGTGTCGTTCGGGCTGGGCATGGACAACCGGATCGGGCCGAAATTCCTGCACGCCGGGCCGGGCTATGGCGGATCGTGCTTTCCCAAGGATACGCTGGCGCTGCTCAAGACTGCGGACGATTTCAACACGCCGCAGCGCATTGTCGAGGCGGTAGTTGCCGTCAATGACCGGCGCAAGCGCGCGATGGGGCGCAAAGTGGTCGATGCGCTGGATGGCCAGGTGCGCGGGCGCCGCATTGCCCTGCTGGGCCTGACGTTCAAGCCCAACACCGACGACATGCGCGATGCGCCGTCGATCGCGATCGTGCGCACCCTGCTCGATGCCGGCGCGGTGATCCACGCGCATGATCCCGCCGGGATGGAACAGGCCGAAAAAGTGCTGACCGACGTGACCTATCACGATGATCCGTACGAAGCGATGCAAGGCGCCGATGCGGTGGTGATCGTGACCGAATGGGATGCGTTCCGCGCGCTCGATCTCAACCGCATGCACAGCCTGCTCGGCCGCCCGGTGCTGGTCGATTTGCGCAATATCTATCAGCGCGAAACGGTCGAGGCGGCGGGGCTGTCCTATTTCGCCATCGGCAGGTGATGGGCGGGGCGCCCTGCCGCGCTGACGCTGCGGGGCGCGTGGCATGACCGAGCTGCATCAACCGCTGGTCCAGCCGGCCGATGGCCAGCGCAATGCGGCGGTCAGCTTTTCGTTGCGCAACCGGCTGGTGCGCGTGGTGTGGCAGATTGTCTGGGCCCTGTTTGCGGCGTGGACACCGCCGCCGCTGCACGCCTGGCGGGGCTTTTTATTGCGCAGCTTTGGCGCGCGGATCGGCCGGGGCACGCGGATTTATGGCACGGCGATCGTGTGGCTGCCGGCCAATCTGGATGTGGGTGACGGATCGATCATCGGGCCACGCGTGCGGGTTTACAACCAGGGTCGCATCACCATCGGCACCAATACCGTGGTCAGTCAGGGTGCGCATTTGTGCGCCAGCACGCATGACTACGAATCGCCCAATTTCCAGCTGGTGCTGCGCCCGATCGTGATCGGCAATGATGCCTGGGTGGCTGCCGAGGCCTTTGTCGGCCCCGGCGTCACCATTGGCGATGGCGCGGTACTGGCGGCCCGCGGCGTAGCCGTGCGCGATATCGAACCCTGGTCGGTGGCGGGCGGCAATCCGGCAAAGCAGATCCGCATGCGCGAAGTGCCGTGCCGCGATGGCGCGCAGACCGGGCCGGCGAAGGCTGCGCCCCACCGGCAGGACGGCGCCTGATCATTACCTGATGCGATAGAAGAAGTTTGTTCCCAACGGGTTGCTGGTCGGGCTGTTGACGATGATGTTGATGACGAACGGCACGTTCTGCGTGATGTCAAAGCCGCCGGCATAAAGCGAAGCCTGGCCCATCGCGCTCAACACGCCAGACCCCATCGCCTCGATGGTTGACCACGTGGTCAGGCCCGAACCGCCCGTGGGCTGAAACCGCACCACCATGCGCCACCAGGTTGCCGCGCCATAGGCGGGAATGCTGGACAGTGTGGCCAGCGTGGCAAATTTGGTTCCGCCAGAAAGCGCCTGCTGGATGCCGATAGTCAGCGTGGTGCCCGATACCATGCCCGATGCGAACGACCCGATGATTTCCATTTCATAGACCGGCGTGGTCAGGAAATTTTCGCCATCGTCGGTGCGCAGCGCGCCGGGCAGATATGTGGTGAAATTGCCGATCGTCGCGGTGCCGGTGCCGCCGGTATAGCTGGCGTAATAGTTCAGCGAGTTGGCCTCGCCCTTCAGCGCAAGGCGGTAATTGGTCGGCGCATTGGTATAGGGCATCAGCACGCGTTTTTCGCTGCGCAGCCAGTTGGTATAGGGGCGGCCATTTTCGATCGTGTTGGTGTCGGTAATTTCCTCGACCGTGGCGCCGATCGCTGCCTGGATCGCGGCAAAGCTTGATCCGATACGCCCGCCCATGCGGTATTGGCGCGAATTGGTCTGGTCAAACAGGCCGACGTTGTTGCCCCCGCCGACGAAATGATAATCGCCACCCACCAGCGCGCCCGCGTTGTTGAAGCACGAACCATTGCCGTTCAGCCCGACTTTCACCGTGCTGTTCACATGCATGCCCGGCCCGCCAAACACGCCCGCGCCGCCGGTGTTGTACCACCCGCCAAACGTGCTTTCATAAATATAATCAACCACATGAACACAGGGGCTGGACAGCAGGTAGGATGATATCGTGGTCGATGCCACGGTCTGGCTGTTGGTCACGGTCCACACATTGGCCGACACATTGGCCAGCACCGTGGTCGCCGTGATGATCCCCGTGCCGGACAGCACATTGCCCACGGCCAGGGCGCCGGTGGTGGTGCCCGTAACGGTCAGCGTGGATGTCTGCCCGTCGGCATTTGGTGCAATCGATCCGGTCACGACCACGGTCGGGCTGCCCGGCAGATGGTTGGCCGCCTGGTCTTCGAACCGGCACCCCAGCCAGGTCACGGTGGAAAACCGCTGGCCAAAACCGGGCGGCGTGCTGCGCAGGCGCAACATGCCCTGGGTGTGGCCCACGCCGGGCTGGTTGAACACGGTCAGCACGTTCGTGTAATTGCCCGTGCCGGTAATCTGGTTGAACCCGTCGACAAACAGCGCCGGCCCGGTGCCGCACATGAATTGCGTGTTGCTGGCCATGAACAGCGTCGCATCCGCCCCGGTCGAAGCGAGCGAGGTATAGAATTTGCTGGCAATGCTGCCCGGATTGATCAGCCCGAAATAGGCGCCAAACAGGTTTGCCGCACCCCCGCCGTAAATCGCGCAGTTGTCAAAATTGAACTGGTCGGCGGAATAGCCGAACACCGCCATCAACGACGATGATCCATAATCGTTCACGATCACATCGCGCATCGTGAACAGGTTCATCCCGCTGTTCGTCGTTTCGGCAAACATCAGCATGCAGGTGTGCTGGCTGGTCGTGGTCGATTCGATCAGCAGCGCCTGGATGAAACCGCGATTGCCATTGGTAAAATCGAACGCCGGATAGCTTTCGGTCAGATCGGCCACCAGGCGGCTGGACCGGCACGATCCCATCAGCTGCAGCGTAAACCCGGTAAAGGCGTTGGTTTTTCCGCAATTCAGGGATTTGGTGAACCGGTATTCGCGCGGGCCGATCACCAGCGCGCCGTTGCAATTGGCCTGGGCAAAGGTGATTGCTTTCTGGATCGCGGCGGTATCGTCGGGCAATGCGGCATAGCCCGAAACCGAATACCCGGTGCCGCCCACCGCGCCAAACATCGCCACGCTGACCACCGGCATCGACAGTTTCCACCAGGCGCCATCCGCGCTTTGGAAACTGCCGCCATCGGAAAACGGCCCCGTTGCGCGCACATAAGTCGCCCCGCCGCCATCGCCCGCGGTGGCATAGCCGCTGGTGGTGATCGTGGAGACCGCCGCCGGCACGGGATTGGCCGCCATTTGCGCGCGCGTGGGCAGCGAATGCGGGGTCTGGCCGGTTTGCAGCGCGGTGATGAACCCGGCCATGGTCGTCCACAGCGTTCCGCCCACCGTATCGGACGATGCCACATGACTGGCCCCGTCGGCGCCGGCCGCGGTCGCGCCCAGCGCGCCCGACAGTGCTTGCGATTTTGCAAGGGCATAATTGGCCCGTACCAATGCTGCGCCTGATCCTGCCATAGTGCGTGTTCCCTGGTTGGCTGCGCGCACGGCAAAGCACCGGCGGTCAGCATGTGTGCACGGCGGGTGGTTGCAGCGCGAACCAAGGCCCCGCTGCGGTTCGCGGCGCCGGATCCGGCACCGGACGAAACGCGCGCGGCAAGGGCATGAAACGCAAACGAAATTGTGCGCACCAACCGAGTGACCGCGGCCTAGATTGGGACGCAGGGTCTTTGGATCGCAGCAAACGGGCCCTGGCGCAGCGCAATCTGCGCAGGGTCAGGGGCAATCAGATCGCAACGGGGGGGCTGGTCTGCCCGGTTGCGGCCGTGCCGCGCGGGTTCAGCGCCGGCCGGGCAAAGGCGGCGTGCCGGGAAACCCCGGCGGAGACCTTCCGAAATCCCGCGCCATCTGCAACCCTTTGAAAAAGCCGGCCCAGCCGCCCAAAAACTGCCCCTTCAGCGTGCGTGGCCGCTTGATCAGGCTGTGCACAAAATAATACCCACCCGGGCAGTGCCGAAACCCGACCACCACCGCGAACAGGGCATAGATCGCTTTGCGATAGAACGGCATGAATGCCAGATTGTACGCCGTGCTGTTCGCCGTCCATTCAAAGCATTTTTTCTGGCTCCACGTGCCGTGGGCATAATCCGGTTTGAACGCCGGGTAATGATCGACCACCGCGGTGGGGTCCAAAATGATCTTCCACCCGGCGTGGCGCAGATTGGTGCAGAACCAGGTATCATTGCCGCCCTGCGCGCCAATGCCCAGCAGCCGTTCGTCAAGCCGCAGCGTGCCCATCGCCGTGCGCCGCACCGCCCAGTTGCAGCCCTTGATCGTTTCCACTTCGCGCGGGGGGCCCTCCACGCATTCGTAACGGCCCACGATATGGCCCCAGATACTGCGGTACCCGGCGCGCTTGTGCTTTTTCAGCGTGGCGGTTCCGGTCGGGCCGTGGATGAAATCCGATCCGCCCGCGGCGCCCACCATCGGATCGGAAAAATGGCCCACGATCTTGTCGATCCAGCCTTCGCGCATGGCAATATCATCATCCAGCACGATGATGATATCGCTGTCGGCGCGGTCGAAGGCGGCGTTGATCGCGGCCACCTGGCCCGGCACATAGACACTCACCGGGATCAGGTTGTCCCATTTGCCGGCATTGGCAGCCAGCCAGGCCACTGCATCGGCATCTTCGTCCGGGCGGTGGACCAGAAAGATTTTCTCGATCTTGCGGCCTTGCGCAAAAATCGAAATGAATTCGTTGTCGAGCAGGTCCGACCGGCGAAACGTCGGGATGATGATGTCGACCGTCGGCGATCCATCGTCGTTACGGCCAGTGTCAATGCAGGCAGTATCACCAGTCATATGTCTCCGCGCCTTTTTGCTGCGATGATGTCTGCGATAATGGACACGAGATAGCCAAGCGAAAAGCCGGCCTGCAACCACAGGGCATCCGATAACCGGGAAATGTTCAGAAACAGCGGCGCCACCAGGCACCAGCCCAGCCCGACCGGAATCTGCAGCCAGGCAAAGTGGTTGAACCCCCGATGCGCCAGCAAATTCCACGAAATCGCCAGGCTGGAATAAAGCGCCGCATTGATCATCGCGATCAACAGCGGCCCCTGCAGACTGGCATATTTGGCCCCGATCAGCAGCAGCACCAGATCCGGCACCAGCCAGGATGCCACCACCAGCAGCAGCGCGGGTATCGCGCAAAGCAGCGATATGCGCACGAAATGCCGCACGATATGATCTTTGTACCCCGCAAATACCGGGATCAGAAAGGCATAGCTCATGGTTTGCACCGGCCCCAGCAACTGGCCGATGCGGGTCAGCGCGCCATAATCCGCAACCGACCCGCTGCCTGCAAAAAAGCTGAGGATAAACAGCATGATCTGCGTCTGAAACACCGAAAATATCTCGGTCGGCACCTGCCGCAGGGCGGTGCTGCGCACCAGCATATAATCGGTTTCGGGCGGCTGGTTGGCGGCAGAAGGCGGCACCAGCCGGGCAATCCAGCGCTTGATCGGCACCACCCGCATTGCCGATATCAGCACCGAAACCATCACCGATGCCACCACGCCCAGCGCATTCACCGCATGCAGCGCAGCCGTACCCACCAGCCGCACGCCGTTCAGCCCGGTATCGAGCATCTGCACGCGCGTGGTCTGCTTGGCATAATACAGCACCAGATCGACCACGCGGGTCTGCATGTCGAAAAACCACGACAGCAGCAACAGCCCCAGCAGCGCGGCAATCTGCACCGGCTGCGCGCCGTTCTGAAACAGCAGCAATCCCGAAACGATGCAGATCGGCGGCAGCATCAGCGCCGACATCATCCGCCGCACGCGCGCCACCAGTTTGCTCGCCGCGTCCACTTTGTTCACATCGGGCCAATCGCGGCCGACCAGCGCGGCATAACCCAGGTTCACCCCGCCTTTGGTCAGCACCATCATCGCCCCCATGATGACGGTCATGATGGTATAAATGGCATAGTCATGCTTGGGCAGCCAATGCGCCAGCAACAGCCCGGTCAGCGATGCCATGCCCTGTGCCGCGGCGCTGCCGATCAGAAAGCTCGACAGGCGCACGAAAAACGGGGTGTGGCGCCGAATGGCATGGGGGATCGCGCGGGACATGGCCATTCGCGTCAGATCGCGCTTGCTGCAAAACGGCGGGCGGGATCGCATTCCATGCCGCAGTGCAATAGGGGCAGCGCATGACCGCGGCGTGACGCCGCCGCAGATATCATCGCCAGGCCCCCGCAAAGGGGCCGCGCAAAGGGCACGATCGCCCGACCATGCGCTTGTTTTTCAGTCCCATGACCACCTTTTTAGGCACAGTGAGCAAGTTTGTCATCTTCCATGGGCAAATGGGTTGCTTCGGTTTGCACTGCAGCGATAGAGGCGGCGTGATCTGGCAATTGCGCAAAAAATCGCTAGGGGAGTTGCTCGACAATCTCAAGCCGGGAGTCGCGATTGCCGGTCATGGGCCAAGGGCGCGACATCGGCGCGGCCCTCGTTGGCCGGGGCAGGGCACGGCGGGGTTCGCCCGGCCGATGATTGACGAACCGGCGGGGCGCTGTCATCAGGACCCTTGCGCGAAATGGATGGATAAACCGACCGCTGATTTGCTGCAGTTGGTTAAAGATTGCAAAATGCGTCAAGCAAAGGGCTAATCGAAATGAGCGTGACCGATCGGATTTCTGCCAACATACAAGATGTCCGGATGTTTGGCCTGTCATTTCTGCGGCGCCATTTGGGCCATTATGCCGCAGACAAGATCGCTTTTGTGAATATTCCCGATATCGGCAAAGTCTATATTCGCGCCGGAGAAAGCGACATTGCAGCAATCCGGCAGGTTTTTGGCCATCGCGACTATGATACGACCAAGCCGGCCGCGCTGAACCAGCGGCTGCGCGCGCGGTACGAGGCGATCCTCGCGGCCGGATCGCGCCCGATCATCGTCGATGCCGGGGCCAATATCGGCGCGGCCAGCCTGTGGTTTGGCCAGCAATATCCCGATGCGGCGATCGTTGCGGTAGAGCCCGATCCCGGCAATGCGGCAATACTCCGCAAGAATCTGGCCGGGCGACCAAACCGCGTCGTGCTCGAGGCTGCGATCGGCGCAGAGCCAGGCTTTGCCGCCTTGTCCGAAGGCGATATGGGCTGGGCGGTGCAAACCACGCGCGCTGCGGCCGGGCTGCCGATCGTGACCGTGGACGATGCCTACAAGGCGTCGGGCGGCGATGTGCCGTTCATCGTGAAGATCGACATCGAAGGGTTCGAACGCGATCTGTTTTCATCCAACCTGGGCTGGATGGACGCATGCTACATGATCGCCATCGAACCGCACGACTGGATGCTGCCCGGCGAATTGTCGTCGCGATCGTTCCAGCAGGCCGTGGCCGCGCACCCGTTCGAACTGTTCATGCGCGGGGAAAACATCTTCTACGTTCGTGTGTGACCAGGTGGGTTTGGCCAGTCGCGCCTGATCAGTTGCGGCTATCCTTTCCCCGACCGCCCACTCCGCCGGCCGGACGCCCCGGGTGCGCGTCCGGTGCATCCGCCGTTCAGGCTGAGTGGCCTATCCCGATGCATGGAGCGCGTCGCGCGTCGTGACGCCCAGGCGCGGCGCTACCGTGCGTCAAGCCAGACGCGCGGCGCATGATCTGGTTAATCGGTGCCTTGCGCTGCCCGGCAGGCCGGATGCGGCATGGCATCGTTGCCAGATCCCGCACTGGCAGTTTTGCGCGCGTCGTGGCTCAGGCGTGAACAGCAGCGGGCCGTGCCCGATGTCTTGAACAAAAACATTTTATTAACATCAGTTTATAATTGCAATTTTGTAGCAGCGCATCGGCTAATTGCCTAGTGATAGTACCCAAACCAGCGTGTTGATGAGGTGAATTCGATGATCATGGCGTCACAGGGTCTTCGTCGTCGGGTCTGGCGCAAACTGGCGCTCGCCACCATGCTGGCTTCGGCGGTGTCCGGTCTGCCGGTTGCCGCATCGGGCCAGGCCATTGTCGCAGGCGCAACGGTCGCGCCCGGCGTCACCCTGCCAGCGGTCAGCGGTGTGGCCGCCGATCGCCTGGCGGCGCTTGTGGCATCAAACCTCGCGCTGTCGCCGGAAAACATGGCGCCCGCCACATTCCGCACTCCGGTCAGCCTGGCCGACCCCGATGTTGTCGCCGCTGCGCGCGCCCAGTCTGACAAGGCGGGCCATGGCGGGCTGCATTACAATTATTATCTGTTCCGCGCGGCCATTGCCAAAGTGCATCGCCTGAATGCCGATTATCTCGATATCCCGGCCGGCACTTATCGCATCTATCAACCGCTCGACATGGCCAAGGGGACCGGAATCGTCGATCTCAGCCACTTGTCGCACGTGGTGGTCGATGGTCACGGCGCAAACCTGCTGTTCTATTATTATGGCAAGGCGATTGCCCCGCTGATTTCCGTGGTCGCCCGCGCCGCGGTGCGCCTGTCGGGCAGCGATCATGTGGTGCTGCGCAATCTGGTGATCGATTGGGACGAACCGCTCGTCGTTCCGATCACGATCGGCGAACAGAACGGCCGGCAGGCGATGTTTGTCGATCCGGCCTTTCCTGTCGATCCCGGATCGCCGCTGCCCATCACCAGTTTCGGGCAATACGACATCGCCCGCCGCAGCTTTCAGATTTCGCGCTTCGTCAGCCAGGGCGATCGCGATGCGCTCCACCAGCTGATGTCGCCGGGCGGGCAGGCCCCGTGGACGTGCACGACCCACACCAGCGATGGACAGCCGACACCGTGCTACAATTATGTCGGCAACCAGACGTATCTGTTTGGCCCGACAGAGCATTTCCGGCCGGTTCCGCCCAGCGCATGGAATTTCACGGCGCGTGTGCGCGACAACAACTTTGGCGCGGTCATCATTGATGGGCGGGCATCGTTTATCACTGTCGACAACGTGACCATCTACAGCGCGCCGGGGCTGGGCCTGGGGATTATCGGCGCCGGACCCGCGATGCATATCAACAATGTGCACATCAAGCGCAAACCCGACGCATTGCTTCGCCCGGGCGAGCCAAAGCGGTTGATGTCGACGACGGCTGACGGGATCAATGTCCTGACCAGCGGCGGCGATGTCGTGATCGAAAATTCCGAAGTTTCGAACCAGGCCGATGACGGGATCAACATCCGGTCGCTGATGTCCCCCTACAAGGCGACGGCGCCCTTTGCGCTGGATACGCCCCAGACGCTGGACAAATCCTACATGCCGGTTGGCAGCACTGTCGATCTGTTCGATGATCGCGCGCAGAACCTGCTTGCCGCCAAAGTGCAGGTGACAGATGTCCAGTTCCGTCCGGCGACCCACACCTATTCGGTGACGCTGGCGCCGACGATCGCGCCGCTTGTGCCGGGCAAGACCTATCGCGTGCGCGTCAGGAACACCGACAGCGCGCGGGTGATCGTGCGCAACAGCCGCTTTGGCAACAACAGCGAACGCGGCGTTGTGGTCCACGGCAGCGATATTGCGGTCGTGAACAATGTCTTTGAACAAACGGCCGAATCCGCGGTCCAGGTGGTCTATGACAATCGCACCGGCAATCCCGAAGGCCCGCCGGCAGAAAACCTGATCGTTGCCGGCAACTATATTCACGATGCCAATTGCCAGTGGTTTGATCCCGCGCTCCGTTCGATCGCGCCGCCAGCGGCCATTGCGGTCTATAACGAGGCACGCCATGGCTTTGTTGCGGATATGGGCCTCGCTCCCGGCACGGCAATGGCTAGCCACCTCGTGATATCGGACAATATCATCGATTACGTGGCCGGCGCCGGCATTGTCGTGTCGCAGGCGAAGGACGTGGTGCTGGAACGCAACCGTGTGACCAATGCAAACCAGACCACATATGGCCTGCCGCTGATTGACGGCCATGGCATCGTGGTTGAACAGACCAGCAATCTGCAACGGGCCGAAAACGCCGCAAATGCGATGCTCGTGCGCCCGTAACACGGATGTGCTATGTGTGGCAGTGTTCGCACATCGTGACCCTCATACGCCGCGCGGGCATATACCAAGGTGCAGGGAGTCAAACGCCCTGCACGTTGGCATAACGGCACTTTGCGTCAGAGGCGGCCGGTGGGCGCCCTTGACCGTGACGCCGTTCAGCCGGCCAGGTGCTTCAGCCGTGCGCGGATCGGCACATCGACCAGGCGATCGACCCAGAACGCAACAAGCGAAACAAGCGCCACATAGGCCAGGCCGCTATATGGTGCCCAAGGGGCCAGATATTTCCCAAAGGCATAGAGCGTCAGCATGTAGATCGGGACATGCAGGACATAAACAGGGTACGAAATCTTCCCCAAGGCCCTGATCGCCCTTTCGAGGATGCCATCAGTGTGAACGCAAATCGCGATTCCCACGAGCACCGGAAATACCAGCATCGCCACAGCAGCTTCGTAGAGCCAAAGCCAAGCGGGCCCGGTTGACAGCATAAGCGCGGCCAGTGTCGCGGCCAGCACGGCTGCAGCCCCGCCATTGCCAAACCGGAACAGGTCCAGCCTGTTGCGCGATACCCGGTAAATCAGCACGCCCATGAAGAAACTGGCGAAAACCCGGGCAACGCCGATCGCGATCGTGCCGCGGGTAAAGCCGATCATCGCCAGCGGCGTGCCGCTATGGATCGAATAGGCCAGCAGCACCAGCCAGGAGAGGATTACGATCACGCCAAGATTGCGATCATTCAGCAGTTTGAGAAAGTATCCGTAGAAAAAGTTCGCGACAAATTCCAGAAACAGCGACCACGCGGGGTGATCCAGCGGAAAAAGCTGCACCGCAGCCAACGGGTAGGGGAGCATGACCACCCCGAGACCGCAGGCAATCAGCAACTGCCCCGGCGCCAGCTTGTGCCACAAAACAATCCCCACCAGACCAAAGACGCTTGCGATCAGATAGAGCGGGTAGATCCTGATAATGCGCGCTGCGGCGAACGATCGGAATGAAATTGTACCAGCGGCAATCCGGTCTTCGTAGGAATTGGCGATAACGACGCCGCTCAGAATAAAGAAAAGATCAACGGCAAGGCCGCTTGAAGGGAAATCGATCGGCAGGATGAAGGCCGAAATGTGCCGAAGCACCACCAATATCGCGGCAAGCCCGCGCATACCTTCCAGCAATGCGAAAAATGGTCTTTTTTGCAAAGAACGTACCCCGTGAAAATTTGGTGCCAAATCTTCGTGAACCAGCCGTGCCTGATCCGGTATGAAATCGCAAAAGTATCCCTGCGCTGCAACAATCGTTCTTTGGTCAAAAAGTGTCCTGGTGATCGGCGATACCGCTTATCGTCATCGGTCTGTTCAGTCTTTCCTGCAGATCAACAAGCGTCATAAGGGCATACACGGCGTCATCCGGCGTGTTTCATGCTTTTTTGAAAACGCGATGGAGCGCAATCAATGTCCAGGCGATTACGAGCATTGGCATAACCGCGCGGAAAATGGCCACCAGCAACGTCAGGTCGGTCTCACCATAAAAGAATGTCGACGAGGCGATGAACACGGCCCATGGATTGTTCCAAATACTGCCGTTGCACCACAATCGCATGAAGGCAAAGAAGATCAGCGTTGTCAGCGGGGCAAGGACCAGCACGCCAAAGGCGCCGGCGACGCCATAGCCTGTGCCCAGCAAGCCGAGCACGGGGCGCGAAATCACCCCATCTTCACGGATTGAAAAGCGCCAGGCAATCTTGTCGTCCAGCACTTCGAGCGTGTGTTCGCCGACGATGACTTTTGGAAGCGTTTCGAACACGAGGTCGGCCAGATAGTCATTGATGCCAAGCGGCGCACGAAAGCTTGCGCGCGCCGTCTGGTCAATCGGCATGATCTGGGTGAAGCGGTCGGTGTTCAGGAAATTCGGCGCCAGATAGTCCAGTCGCTTGGCCAATGAACTGTTGTCGATTGCCGACGGAAGCTTGCTTTGAATTTCCAGAAGCTCGATCGGATTGAAATTCGCTTCCTGAAGCAGGTCCAGCGTCACACCGACGCGTGCCGATTTTTCAACGTTCATGCTCCGCACGATCTGGATCAGCGGGGCAATGTAGAGGAACGCGACGACCAGAAACAACAGGCCAGAGATCAGGAACTGCGGTTTGATCCGGATGCGGTAGGCAACGATGTGCACGGCACCGGTCACGATCACCAGAAACGCGAGCTGCTTCTGATTGTTGAGAATCGACAGCGCAAACGCAACGGCAAAGGTCACAATGACCAGTGCAACATCCGACTGTCGACCGCGGCGGGCCACAAGCGACAATTGCATGGCCAGTGACAGCTGGATAATCGGGTTCAGCGCGCCCAGCGCCGCAATGCCGCTGTTCGACGCAAGGTTGAGTGCCACCTCCTGGGCAGAGTGGGAAAAGAACGAAACGACAGTGATCAGGACCAGCGAAACGATCGACAGCGGCAGGGTATAGCGCGCCAGAAACGATTCATCGGCATAGACCCGCTCAAACAGCGTCCACGATCGCAGCCTGGTCCCACGATAGTATTTGGTCATGACCCGCGTCACGAAAAGATAGGATATGAAAATCAGGCCATACCCGCTCACCAGATAGAATGCGGTCAGGTATGGCACTTGCAGGTTCATCTGTACCGGCTGCAGCACGATCGATTTCAGGATCAGCGAAAACGTGCCGTAGTAAAAACTGAACGACAGCATCAGCAGATCGGCCGGATCGAACGTCTTGCGCGTCATCGGGTATAGCCCGGACGCGGATACCGCCACCAGCGCCGCCAGAACGATCAGGTCTGACCCGAGCGCGACCTGAAACAGCGTGATCAACCCCAGGAAGATCAGGAAATATGTCGCATGACGGGGCAGTTTCATTCTGGTGACTCGCTTTGAACCGTCATGACCTTCACGCATCGGGCCTCCACGCACATGATGGGCGCCCGGGTCATGGGCGTGCCAACCCGTGCAGGCTTTCGCTGACCGTTTCGATCATGTGCCGTGCCGCGGCTTCCAGTTCATAATGCGAATGGTAACATGCCACCGCGTTGCGTGACATCGCCTCGCGCCGTTCGGGCGGCAGCGCGGCATAGGCGCGCAAGGCGCCGATCGTGCTGTCCAGATCGTGCGCCGAAACCAGCCCGGCATCGGCCGATTGCACCACATCGTGCAGGTTTACGCGGTCGCTGATGATCACCGGCGTGCCGCAGGCCATGGCCTCTGCCACCACGATCCCGAAATTTTCCCCATGCGAAGGCAGCACAAACGCGTCGGCCGATCGCAGTGCGCCCCATTTTGCCGCGCCGCTGATCATCCCGGTCCAGTGCACGCGGTCGGCAATGCCCAGGTCCTGCGCCATGGCCTCAAGCTTTTCGCGCCAGCCCGTCTGATCGGGGCCGGCCATCACCAGGTCGATATCCCCCAGCGCGTCCCGCGTGGCGGCATAGGCGCGCAGCAAGGTGTCGCAGCCTTTCTTTGGATGGATCCGGCTGATGAAAATCAGGAATCTGCGATCGCGCAGCTGCGGGAATGCTGCGTGGAACGCCGCAATCTGCCCGGCGGCATCGTCGGTCGGCCCGTTGCAGCCATAGCGTACCAGCAGCGGCTTGACGCGATAGGGGCGATAACTGTTGTTCGCCAGGTCGATTTCGGCCTGGGTGGTGAACAACACGCCCTGCGCATGGCGCATCAACGCGCCTTCGTTGAAGGGCCAGATCGCCTGCTTGACCCGGTCCTTCATCGGGTATGCCACTTTGTGCCAGGGATCGAGCATGCCGTGCACAAACACGAAATACGGCACTTTTCCGCCCACCAGCGCCAGCCGGCTGGCCAGCGTGGAAAAATTCCACAATCCGTGAACGATCACCACGTCATAACCGGCCACGATCTGTTTCAACCGGCCGATTGTGCCCGGCTGATAGCCGATCCGGCTCAGCAGTCTGGGCCGCCGGCCGGGGCGCGCCTTTGCCAGTGGTTCGCCCAACGCATATTTCGGCATGTCGGGCGCGATGAACGGCGCATCGGGTGGATCAAACGTCAGCACATCGGCCTCGTGGCCCATCGACCGCCAGATCGGCGTAATCGATCGCAGCGTGTGCTGCGGCCCGCCCGCCTTCGGGTCGAGACTGAGGATGATGTCCAGAATTTTCATGACTAGGGCGCGCCCGCCTCCAGGCGCATCAGTCGCACTTGCGCCAGATTGACCTCTTTGCCCGGGGACAGCCAGAATCCCAGCGTCGGCCCGGGGCATGATCCATCAAACCGGAATGTTGCGGCATAACGGTCCGGTTGCCCCGGCACGGCGGTGCCCGGTGCGGCATTGGCAAGATCGGAATCGCAATCCAGATTGACCGCCAGAGCCGGAACATTCGAAGGGTCCGTATCCGGCATTTTCCAGCTGATCCGATAAGTGCCCTTGGGCAGGATAACCGGTTGGCTCAGCACCAATGTTGTCGATGCGCGCGAAACCAGCAGATGGAGCGTGGGAATCTTCTGCTTGTGCCCGGCCGGGTCAAACACCGGGCTGATTTCCACATCACCATCCAGATGCGCCAGCCAGTCGAGCTCGCTCGATGGCCCCGCCGTGGCCAGAAACACAAAGTTTGGATCGTTAAGCGGATAGGACGCTTGCGGGCACGAAACGGCATGAAGCTTCTGCGCTTCTTCGACCACCGCAGCGTCCATCAGCCGGTTGATCAAATAGGCCGTATCCCCGCAATTGAACAATCCCGGCCCCGCGCGCGCGATCACTTCGGCGCGGCCGGCCAGTTTGTCGATACTGGCACGCTCGATGCCTATGCCGCTGGCAAAGGGAATGGCCCAGGGCGGATTGGCGCGCAACCGCGGCACAAGCGCATCGCGCCCTTCCTGGTATTGCAGCAGATCGTCGATCACTCTGGCGCGCACATCTTCATCCGCCTGCCCGCGCAACAGCGCATCGCCCTGCATGCCGGCAAAATTCATGTCCCCCAGCGCGACGCTTTGGTGCAGCCAGTACAGATGCGTGGGCACATCGCGCCAGCCGCGCCGCGCGCTGACCAGAAAGGCCGCCTTTGCCCCCGCTTCGTCGTTTGCGGCCAGCCGCACCAGCCCGATCAGGCCGATGCGGCTTTCGCTGACCGGGTCGGCCAGCAGAGCCTGATCGGCAAACCGCTTTGCCGCGGTCCAGTCCCGCGTTCTTACGGCAATCTTGGCCGCATTCTGGCTGGCATTGCTGTCATAGGCCCACCCCGTCGGCGCCGAGGGCACCGCCCGCGTGGCCGCGATGCGGTCCAGCCCCGACATGCCCGCCAGCGTGGCATAGACGACCACTGCAGCGCTGGCGACAATCTGGAAAATGCCGGTTCGCACTGGATGGTTCCGATCACTTCTGGTCGGTGTAGTAGGTATTCCGGTAATATTCGTACCCGTAATAATCGGTGTAGCGGTTCGCCGCCTTCTGCACGTCGAACATCGTCAGCACACCGCCCAGCACGTTGCCGCGCGCAGCGCGCAGGCGCGCCAGGCTCGATTTCAGCGATCCACGGCGGCCGCGATCCGACTGGATGACAAACACCGTGCCTTCGACCAGGTGGCCCAGGTGCGGCGCATCGGCAAAGCCCATCACCGGCGGGCAGTCGAGCACGACGACTTCGAACATGCCTTCCAGTTCCAGGATCAGCTGGTGCATCCGTTCCGAGCTCAGCAAGTCGCTGGGCGAAGGGGGCAGGGGGCCGGACGTGATGTACGACAGGCCCAGCGTTTCCGACTGCCGGATCACTTCGGGCAGGCTGTTCTGCAGCGTCAGCGCGTTGGTCAGGCCCATCAGGTTGTCCACGCCGAGCAGACCATGCTGCGACGGGCGGCGAAGGTCGACGTCGACCAGCACCACTTTCAGCCCCAGGCGCGAAATCGACTGCGCAATGGCCAGCGCGGTGGTCGATTTCCCTTCTGCCGGCTGCGAACTGGTCACCGCCATTGATTTGGGAATGCCGTGCTGGGTGGAAAACTGCAGCGAACTTCGCAGCGCGCTGTACCCTTCGCTGACCAGTGATTTGGGATCGGCCAGCATGTCCTGCAGCAATTCGCAGTTCGCCAGCGGAATCACCCCCAGCAGCGGGATGCCGATCTTGTTGACGATGTCTTCGGGGATATGCACCGCATCGTCCAGCTGATGGCGGACAGCAACGGTAATCGCCGAAAGCAGCAGGCCAACCGCAAGACCGATCGCCATGTTGACCAGGATCAGCGGTGCGCTCGGCTTGATCGGCGGATCGGCGCGATCGATGATCGCGATATTGCTCGCGCTGATCCCGGCGGCCGCGGTCAGTTCCTTGAACCGCTGCAGCAGGCTGTCATACATCGACCGGTTGGTATCCGCATCGCGGGCCAGCAGGTTGTACTGCACCATGCGATCCTGTTCGGCCAAAGACGAATTCTTCAGCGATCCGACCTGGTCCTTCAGCTTGCGTTCGGCATCGATCGCCGCGTCATATTGCTGCTTGACCGCATTGCGAATGCTGGTGGCAACCGATGTGATCTGCTTGTCGATTGCGGCAGACTGCGCCTGCAGCTTCTGGACCGAAGGATAATCGTCCAGATGGCGCGCCTTTTCCGATTGCAGCTGCCCGTCGATCTGCGCGCGCTGCGACAGCAGCTCGGTAATCGCCGGGTTGGCCAGAACTTCGGGGGCATTCAGCAGGTTGCCACGCGAAACCGCATTCCAGCGCTGTTCGGCCGCAATGCGCTGCTGTTCGGCAGTGTTGGCCGCAATGTTGAGCTGCAGCAGGCTGGCCGTGGTCACCGAATTGGGCACCATGCCGGCATTGGTGTCGGATTGCGCGGATTGGTCGCGCGTTTTGATCAACCCTGCGGCGCGCGCATAGTTGTTCAGATCGCGTTCCGATTTTTCCAGCTTTACCCGCGCATCGTTCAGCTGCCCGGCGACGAATTCGCGCGCATAGGCCGAACTGTCAAACCGCCGCTGCAGGTTCGCCTTGATGAACTCGTCGGCCCAGGTGTTGGCAATCTTTGCCGCCAGCACCGGGTCGGTTGCGGTAAAGCTGATCGTGGCGAGCCGCGAATTGCGCGGCAGGTTCGATTTGTGCCGCTTCAGCAGGGCCTTGATCGTATCGTCGTACAGCTTTTCCTTGCTGATGTCCGAATCTTCGCGATAGCCCACCGATTGGTAGAAATGGGCATTGCCGACCAGGTTCAGCCGCTGCGCAACACGTTCGGCAATCGCGCGCGAATCGATGATGTCCATCTGCGTCTGCAGAAACCGGTCGGTGTCTGCGGCCGAGGAAATCGTCGCTTCGTTTTCGTCGACGCCGCTGTTCTTGCTCAGCACTTGTGCGGTCTGGTTGTTGATCTGCAGCGTGGTTTCCGCGGTATAGCGCGGCGTTGTCAGCAGCGTGACAAACAGCGCAACCACCAGCGACAGCGCGATGATCGCGGCGATCAGCCGGGCATAGCCGACCACCACCACGATCAGTTTCTGAAGATCAGCTCCGTCCTTGTCCTCGGCGCCGCTATCGGCGACGGGCTGGGTGGCCATGGCCGCCTGAAATTCGGTCAACGGGTAGGATTGAGTAGAGCTCACGAGCGGGACCTCACTTAAAGTCTAAGTCTGAGCTGGGCAAAGACATTGAAGAACGGCGCAGCGGTCAGCAGGTCGCGGTAAATTGCCTTTCCGCGGCTGATGCCAACGACCACAACGTCCCCGTTGATGACTTGCGGATCGGGATCGAGGCCCGCGCGCACGCGGTCCAGATTGAACCGCGCCGCCATGCGCTTGCCCGCGATCGTCCGGAAGATGATCACTTCGTCATTGCGCGCCTTGTTCGTCGGGCTGCGCGCCGCGGCCAGCGCACCCAGCATCGTCGTGTCGCGGTTGACGGTATATGTGCCCGGCTGGGTCACTTCGCCTTCAACGCTGACCTGCTTGGGCGCGGGCAGCGTAAGGTTCAGCGTGACCGACGGGTCCTTGATGTACCGCGCGCCCAGCTTTTGTTCGATCAACTGTTTGGCTTCGCTGGTGGAAAGCCCGCCAACCTGCACCGACCCGGCAAGCGGGATCTGGATATAGCCGGCTTCGTCAACCGTGATCGTTTCGATCGTCATGTCGGGTTCGCCAACCACCGAATAGGCGAGCTGGTCGCCGGGGATCAGCTCATACTTCGTTGTCTGCGGCGCAACCTCGATCGGCGGAATGACCTGATAGGCCGCAGCGCGCGTCGGCAGGTTGTCGGAAAGGTGAGATTCGCAGCCGGCAAGGCTGACGCTCACAGCCAGGACTGCAGCGGCTTTGAAAAGGTTCACGACTTTGCCAAGCTCCCGGATTAGACTTGCCATGGCGCGGAGATCCAGGTCTGCGTCGGACATTTTTGCCACTTTCCATTTCCCGCGTTCTGCCGCGCCAATGGCCACCAGGTGTCAAAAACAGGCCCTGTGTGAAAAATGCGCCAGGTGTGAAAAACAGGATTGCCGCATCGTGCGATCGTTCCGGTAAGGCGCAGGCGGTGATGCAAAACCACCTCGACGCGTTCGGGTAAAGACCTCTCGGACGCGGCAGCCATTTGCCACGCGCCCGCTCTCGCATCTTTTTGTGCTCTGCACAATATCCCAATTTCCGCATCGGCTTGTCGGTCAGAATCGCGTTTCATTCCGAAACGGCCCCGTCAATCCGCACCGGCATCAGCATGGCCGCGGCCGTTGTGGCGAGCGCGGCCAGCGCCATGCTGCGCACCGGATAGTCAAACACGCCGTGCAATCCAAGGTGCAGCAAAGTGCCCGTGGCAAACAGCGTCTGCACCCGCATCTGCCGGTCGGAGTTGCGGCGCAGGGCCTGGCGCAGCGCATCGATATTGCGAAACAGCAGAATTGCACCGATCACGCCGAGCACGATCAGCCCGGGAATCCCGGCCTCCAGCGCCCATTCCAGCCAATCGTTGTGCGCGCGCAAATCCAGCAGGATCTGCATCCGTTCGATGCTCTGCGCCGAATCATAGGCCACCTGGAAACTGCCGACCCCGCTGCCGATCGGCCATACCGACCCGGTTGCGCGCAACGTATCGTGCCAGATATCCCACCGATGATCGTTGTCGATGGCAAACCGGCCCAGGGCCTGCTGCACCGGGCCGGTTGCCGCCAGCGTCGCGCCGGCAATCGGCACCAGCAACAGGAAACCCCACGACAAAAGCGTGCCCGTGCGTCTCAGCAAAGGCCAGGCCAGCCAAACGGCAAACAGATAGGTCAGCGGCAGCAACAGCATGCCGGTGCGCGATCCGGTCAGCACCGCGGCAATCGCCAGCACGATCATCACCAGCGTGGCCAGCCCGATCTGGATCGGGGGCAGCTTGCGCGGCCCGGTCGCCTGGCCAAGATAGGCGGCAACCGCCAGAATCGCGATCTGGAACGTGTCTGTCGCCGCGTTGCGATTGGCGTGAAAGCCGACAATCCAGCCAATATTGGTGTCTTCGTATAGCACCCAGTGATAGCCGCCGGCGTGTGACAGCTGCAGGCTGCCCAGCACGGCCGCCATGGCACCCACCGCCACGATCACCGCGCACAATTGCATGCGCCCGCCCAGATCAAGCCGCGCCACGGCAATGAACAGGCCGACTTCAGCCAGGATGGCCAGCAGCGCGGCAAAGGTGCGCGCGGGCGCCATGCTCAGCGGCATCCAGCGCTGCGCCTGGCCGATCAGCGCCAGGGCATCGATTTCAGGCTGCCGCCCGGGCAGGCCATGCCACAGCGAGGGCGGTAAGGGCACGAGCTGCGCCACCGGGATCAGCAGCGCCAGCCCCGCCAGCACCAGCGCCGTGCGCGGCGTACGGCGCGGCACCCCGGTTTGCCCGGTCAGCCACAGGCCCAGCAGGGCCAGCCCGGCCACAACGCATTCCAGCACCACTTCGGTATAAGGATTGCTCGTGCCGCCGCCGCCCAGCACCAGAAACACGAACAGAACCGCCGCGACGAGCGCGGCATAGGTGTCCGGCAGCGAAATCCGAAAAACGGGGGGCGCCGGGGTCGAGCGCTTTCGCCGGGATTTGCGGCGTTGTGCCTGGGCCATGAACACTCCCCATTCGCGGGCCTGAAACCCTGGCCCCACATTCCGGCCCGAATGTTCGGCCCGGATCTTCACGTTGCACAAGCGCGATCATCGATGATGAACGGCATGCCCAGTCGCTGCCATAAAGTACAGTCGCTGCCACGCGATGGTGCCCGGTTCAAGCCCCGCCAAACTGCCACTTCCGGCGATTTCAGCCGCATATGGCAAAAAAACGCCTGCCCAACGTGCGATGAGCAGGCCGCATGACCCGGGGCGGGCTTTCAGGCCGGCGCGGGCCCGGTTCTTATCAGGGTTTGGATCAGGACCACCTGGCCGGTACACGTCTTGCGGGCAAAAGAAAGGCCTGCCCGATTCGCATCAGGCAGGCCGAACTTTTTCAATCAAAGCAGCAAATCGCCCTTGAGCGATTCAGGTGCCGCTCGAACCCGACTTCGACGACAGGCCAATGGCGAGGCCAGCAGCGAGACCAGCGAGACCACCCAGGGCGCCGGCGCCGAGGCCGCTCAGGCCACCTTCACCGTCCCGCAGCGCAGTGCCGTGCTTCTTTTCAACCATGCGGACCATCTTCACACCGTGCACGCCGCGAGCCGTCGGAACGGCCGAGCCGGGCAGGGTGTCAGCGAAAGCGGTCTGCGAAACCAAGCTAAGCCCTGCGGCCGCCAGCATAACGAGCTTAAGAGTCTTCATCGGAATTGCTCCTGTCGAATCGTGGTTTGTACTTAGCAGTTGCCCCATTATGTTGCAACGCCAAAAGATTGGGTAAAAACCTGGACCAAAGACCGGGCATGTACCCGATTACGCGCCACATCTGCGCTGCGCCCATTGTCCGGCATCGGGGCAGCAATTGCCACAATTCCGGTGCAATCGGTACGGCACGCCAAGACCCCTCACAGAAGATCGTTGCACTGTCACGACCTTTATTGGGGATTTGCCGAAAAACCGCGCGGGATCGCATTAATATTGCTGGATGTTCTGCCAAAGCCTCATCTTCCGGCCCGTTTCACGCCGCCGCGTCTTGCGCAGGGATTCGCGGGCGATGGCGTGCCGCGCGCGGGGCTGCCGCGCTGGCTGCACTGCACTGTTGGTCAGCAGTCAAAATAATCGCGATACCACGCGACAAACTGGCGCACCCCTTCGCCGATCGGGGTTGACGGGGTGTAGCCGGTCAGTTCTCGCAATTGCGTTGCATCGGCCCAGGTTGCCGGCACATCGCCTTTTTGCATGTCGAGATAGCGGCGGATTGCCGGGCGGCCGCATTCCTGTTCGATGGCGTCGACAAAATCGTTCAGCTTCACTTTGTCGGAATTGCCGATGTTGACCACGCGAAACGGTGCCGCCGGGCTCAGCGTGTCCCATTCGGCGATCGCGGCCGGATCTTCCACGCGTTCGGGCACGACATCGATCAACAGCCGGATGCCCCGCACCAGATCGGTAACAAAGGTGAAATCGCGGTACATTTCGCCATGGTTGTAGATGTCGATCGGGGTGCCTTCGAGGATGCCCTTCACGAATTTGAACAGTGCCATGTCGGGCCGGCCCCAGGGGCCATAGACCGTGAAAAAGCGGAACATGGTGATCGGCAAAGACCACAAGTGCGCATAGCTGTGCGCCATGATCTCGTTGGATTTCTTGGTCGCCGCGTAAAATGTCAGCGGATGATCGGTCTGGTGCTTTTCGGAATAGGGCATCAGCGTGTTTGCGCCATAGACTGACGATGTCGATGCCATCAGCAGATGCCCGATCGCCCCTTCGCGTGCGCATTCCAGCACATTGAACGTGCCGACCAGATTGCTTTCCAGATAGGACCGCGGGTTTTCCAGGCTGTACCGCACGCCGGCCTGCGCCGCGAGATGGACCACGATATCAGGGTGATGGCGCGCAAACACGTCCGACAGCGCGGCCATATCCTCCAGCCGCGCCTCGATCGGTACAAAATGCGGCGATTGCGACAGCATGGCATGCCGGCGACGCTTCAGATCGACATCGTAATAGTCGGTCATCGCGTCAAAACCGACGACATCGAAGCCTTCGGCGATCAGCAGGCGGCACAGATGAAATCCGATAAAGCCGGCTGATCCGGTTACAAGCACTTTGGCCAAGCTGCGCGCCTTTTACATGCTGCTGTCACGATTGGCGCCATCCTATCCATGGCCTGCCGGCCCTGCACAAGATGATTTCAGCATTCTGCCCAGGCACAAACTTGTCACCCGGATGATGGGCCGAAGGGCTGGCCGAATGGCTGCCCAAGTGGTTGCGCTGCACAATCAGAAAGCGCGGTGGTGCACCAGAACCTTGAAGGTCGCAAACAGAATCCGGATATCGCGCCAGAATGTCCAGCCATCGAGATATTCCAGATCGGACTGCAGCCGGTTGTGCAGATCGCTTTCGGAATCGGTCGCGCCGCGATGGCCGCGCACTTGCGCCAGCCCGGTCAGACCCGGCTTGAGCGAATGGCGCAGCAGATAGCGCGGATCGATTTCCCAGAATTTCTTGTTTTCCGCGGTGGAGCCAATGGCATGCGGGCGCGGCCCGACCAGGCTCATGTCGCCGCGCAGCACATTGATCAGCTGCGGCAGTTCATCGATGCTGGTGCGCCGGATAAACCGCCCGACACGCGTGATGCGGTCATCATCGCGCTGTGTCGATCGCGCGCCATCGGCATCCAGCTGCGGCACGCGCATCGACCGGAACTTGTAAATCACGAACAGCCGGTTGTTGCGCCCCTGGCGTTGCTGGCGGAAAAACACCGATCCGCCGTCTTCCAGCCGGATCAGCAGCGCAACCGTCAGCAATAGCGGCATAAGGAACGCGATGGCCGAACCCGCCAGCGTGAGATCGAGCGCGCGCTTGATCGCGCGGGCCTTGATGCTGAGCGGCCCGGCCGAAACGATCAGCGTGCCAAAGGCATCGCACCGCCGCGCCCCGATCGCGCCCAGATTGAGCACGTCCTGGTCAACAATTTCGCCGCTGATGTTCGAACCCTTGAAAATCATCGCCCAGGCCGCGCGCCGTTCGGGCGGGCACGAAACCAGCACGCGGTCCATGTTGGTCATGAACAGGCCCAGCCGGTCAAGCATATGCGGATCGGAACAATCGGGCCGCAGATTGTGTTCGCGCGCCACCACCGACCAGGCGCCGGCAATCCGCGCCGGCCCGCCGCCATCATCGATGATCAGCACGTTTTCGGCCGTCGGCCCCACGCGGCGCACGACATAGTGGCGCATCACGCTGCGGATGCTGGCCAGCAGCACGGCCGCCGCGGCAAAGCTGAAGCCCATCGACAGCCGGCTCATCTCCAGCGGGCTGTGCGTGAGATAGGCAATGAAGCTGAGCGCGACCAGCGAAGCGAGCAGGGCATAGACGGTGTGCAACTGCGCAAAGCGCAACGACGTCAGCGCCCGCACCGAATAGACCCGCATATACAACGCCGAGGTCCAGTAAATCGGGATGAACAGCAGCACCATGCTCGCCATGATGCCGCGCTCGAGCATGCTGGCCACGGCGAACGAGGCCACCGCAATGCCCAGCGCATCGGCGAGCATCAGGCCAAGATAAAGCTGTAGCCGGCGCCGCTCGAGCGAAGGGCCCAGCGGCAGCACAAAACTTTTCGGCACGACCGCTGTCGTCGTCCGTTCCAGCGTCCAGACCGCAGCGCCAGGTGAGTTTGTGGTCATGGTATCTTCAAGGACGTGCATGCCGATGGCCTTTCCGTGCCTTGCGCTTTTGCGAATGGCCAGAGTGCCGGCCGTCCACGATGTTGCGGTGCATCAATTACGAAATAATCCGATTCGGAGCAACGTCTTATCGCCGCTCGGCAAAGCGGTTCATCTTGCGTGAAACTCGATTCATCCTTTGTGATCACGACCACATCCATCGTTCGACAGCCTTGCTGGGCTGCCCTGCGTTTAACGAATATTAACCAACGTCCTGATGAAACTGTGAAATTGTGCGATTGTCCAGCCCCTGGCCCGCCCGTTTCACGAGGTGCACCAAAATCGTCCACTATCTGTGCGATGCGCCGTAACCTTGTAAAACAAGCGTGCGGAGCCGGGTTCGGAGAGTCGGGACTGTGATTTTGTGCCGATTCGGATGGATTGGCGGCGGCATTTTTGCTGCCGCGACTCGGCTCAACGCGCCGCCGCCCGGGCGATTTCGGCAATCGCCTGTTGCAGTTTTTGCTGCGCCCCGGTGTTGTCTTTCAGCATCGCCCGGTGCAGCGCGACCAGCCGCGCCAGCAGCCGTTCCAGCCGTTGGCCGCGCCATTTCTGCAATTGCAGTGCAAGATCTTTGCCGTCCTTGAAGAAGATCCGCCGGCTTTGCACTTCCTGTTCGATAAACGCGGCCACATTGCCGCCTGGCCCCATCCGCGCGGCCAGCCCGGCCAGTTGCACCGCGCGCCGTTCAAACGCCAGCAGCAGCCCCACTGGATTGATATCGCCCGCGGCCAGTTTGGGCATTTCGCGCGCCAGCGCGCCCGTCAAGCCGCCCAGCGTCGCGTTGATCAGCGGGTTCATCCCGTCGTCGCGCGTTTCCGCACCAATCGCGGCCAGATCTTCGGCCCGCACGGCCTTGGGCGATTGCGCGCTGGTATCGAGATAGAGCGCCAGCTTTTCCAGCTCGCTGCGCGCGATCCGCGTATCCAGCCCGGCGGCTTGCGCCAGTTGCTGCGCCAGCGGGCCGCTCAGCTTTACACCCAGCGCTTCGCCGGCGTTGCGCACGGCTTCGCCCACCGCAGCCAGGTCGGGCGGATGAAACACGCCGACCAGCGCATCATCGCGATCGACCAGCATCTTGGCCACGCGCGATTTGTCGCTGGCCCCTGCGGCCACGATGATCACCGGCCAGCCCGCCACATCATCGGCGATCAGCGTGGTCACCGCCTCGTGCGCTTCGTCGCCCGACATGGTCACGCGGATGATCCGCCGGTCGCCAAACAGCGAGGTCGATCGCGCTTCGTCGGCCAGGCGCACCGGATCGCGCTTCAGCTCGGCGCCGCTCAGGTCGACCAGTTCTGCCGCGCCCAGCCGTTGCACGGCGCGGCCCGCCGCATCGCCCGCGCCGGCTTCGTCCGCACCGCAGAAATAGAACACGCGTGCCCGGCCGATGGCGCGGCCCAAGGTGCTGTCAAAAGTCTTGTGCGTGGCCTTCATGCCGCAATCAGGGCCGCGGCGCCGCTGCCGTTTCCACCTGGCGCAGCCGCGTGGCGACATGGGTGACGATCTGGTTGGCCAGATCTTTGGCCAGATTGTCCTGCGCGGTCTGTTCCGCGCCGATCACCGCATATTCGCTCGATACGATATCGATGCCGGCATCGGCATCGGCGGTCGAATCGAGCAGGATCGCCCCCGATGCCAGATCGACCAGCTGATAGCGCGCGCGCATTACCCGGCGTTCGCGGCTGACCGAGGTGTCCGACCGCACGATCATGCCCACCAGCTTTTCATCCAGCCGAACATCCAGCCGGAACCGCGCCGGCGCCTGCCCCGCCGCGCTCATCCGGTCAGACAGCGCGTTGCGCACCAGATATCCGGCCTTGCCCTCGATCGGCGATACCGAAACCGCCGCCACATCGCGCGCCACCGTGCCCGATCCGCCGCCGCCATACATCGGCTGAAGCCCGCAGGCGCCCAAAGCGAGGGCGAGGCCCAGCGCGGGCAACAGGTGCAGGGCGCGGCGCAACGGTTTATGCAACAAGGTTCACCAGCCGGTCGGGCACGACGATCACCTTTCTCACCTCGGCGCCATCCAGCGCGCGCTGCACTTTGTCCGACGCCAGCGCCAGCCGCTCCAGATCTTCGCGCGATGTGCCCTTGGCCACGGTCAGTGTATCACGCAGCTTGCCCTTCACCTGCACGGCAACGGTCACTTCGTCATCGATCAGCATTGCCGGATCGACTTCGGGCCATGCGGCATCGGCAATCAGCGTGGCCGTATCGCCTGCCGCGGGGGCAAATTGCGCCCAGACCTGTTCGGCCAGATGCGGCATCATCGGTGCGATCAGCAGCAGCAGCCGGCCCGCCGCGCGCGTGCGCTCTGCCGAAGCCTGTGCTTTTTCAATCGCGCCGGTCAGCTCGTAAATCCGCGCCACTGCCTTGTTGAAGCTCAGCGCTTCGATATCGTGCGCCACGGCATCAACGGTCTGGTGGCTTTTGCGCGCGAGCGCTGCGTCTTCGCCGGTGGCGGTATGGTCGATCTGCGCAAACAGGCGCCACAGCCGCTGCACAAAGCGCCAGCAGCCTTCGATGCCCGATTCCGACCAGGGCAGATCGCGTTCCGGCGGGCTGTCCGACAGCATGAACCAGCGGATGGCATCAGCGCCATAGCGCGCAACGATTTCGTCGGGGTCCACCACGTTCTTCTTGGACTTCGACATCTTGATCACGCGCCCGATCGTCACCGGGGCACCATCGGCGCGCAACACCGCGCCATCACCGCTGCGTTCGACTTCGGCCGGGCTGAAAAATACCGGCTGGCCGTTGTCCGGGTTGCGCCGTTCATAGGTTTCGTGCGTGACCATGCCCTGGGTAAACAGGCTGGCAAACGGCTCGGTCACATCGATCAGGCCGATATGCGCCAGCGCGCGCGTCCAGAACCGGGCATAGAGCAAGTGCAGGATCGCGTGTTCGATCCCGCCGATATATTGCTCCACCGGCAGCCAGCGCGCGATCGCTGCCGGATCGAACGGCCGGTCTGCCGGCTGGCTGGCAAAGCGCAGGAAATACCACGAACTGTCGACAAACGTATCCAGCGTGTCGGTTTCGCGCCGCGCGGCATGGCCGCATTGCGGGCAATCGACATGTTTCCAGGTGGGGTGGCGTTCCAGCGGATTGCCCGGCACCGAAAAATCGACATCGTCGGGCAGGATCACGGGCAGGTGCTTTTTCGGCACCGGCACCACCCCGCACACTTCGCAATGCACAAACGGGATCGGCGTGCCCCAGTACCGCTGGCGCGAAACGCCCCAATCGCGCAGGCGCCACACGGTCTTGCCCTGGCCCCAGCCTTCGGCTTCGGCACGCGCGATCACCGCGGCCTTGCCCGTGGTCACATCCATCCCGTCGAATTCGCGCGAATTCATCAGCTTGCCCGGGCCGGTATAGGCCTCGTTGCCGGCAAACACCGCATCGGTCAGATCGCCATCGGCCACCACGCGCATGACCGGCAGGCCATACTTGCGCGCAAAATCCAGGTCGCGCTGGTCATGCGCCGGGCAGCCGAACACGGCGCCCGTGCCATAATCCATCAGCACGAAATTGGCGATGTAGACCGGCAGCGTCCAGTCCGCATCAAGCGGGTGAACCACTTCCAGGCCCGTATCAAAACCCAGCTTTTCCGCCGTTTCCAGCTCGGCCGCCGTGGTGCCGCCCTGCTTGCACAGCGCGATGAACGCGGCCGCTTCGGGGTTGGCCGCGGCCACTTGCTGGGCAATCGGATGGTCGGCGGCAATCGCGATAAAGCTTGCGCCATACAGCGTGTCGGGCCGGGTGGAATAGACCTCGATCGGCTGGGCCAGCGGCGCGCGCGGGGCAAAGCGAAATTCCAGCCCCTGCGATTTGCCGATCCAGTTTTCCTGCATCACGCGGACTTTTTCGGGCCATTTGTCGAGCGTGCCCAGCCCCTGCAGCAGATCGTCGGCAAATTGGGTGATTTTCAGGAACCACTGGTTCAGCTTGCGCTTTTCCACCAGCGCGCCCGAACGCCAGCCGCGCCCGTCGATCACTTGTTCATTGGCCAGCACGGTCTGATCGACCGGATCCCAGTTCACCGCCGATTCGCGGCGATATACCAGCCCCGCCGCATAAAGATCGAGGAACAGCGCCTGTTCGTGGCCGTAATAATCGGGATCGCACGTGGCGATCTCGCGGCTCCAGTCCAGCGCAAAGCCCAGGCGCTGCAACTGCGCCTTCATGTTGGCAATATTGTCGCGGGTCCAGCCGCCGGGGTGCACGCCTTTTTCCATCGCGGCGTTTTCGGCCGGCATGCCAAAGGCATCCCACCCCATCGGGTGCAGCACTTCGTGGCCGGTCATCCGCTTGTAGCGCGCCAGCACGTCGCCCATCGTGTAATTGCGCACATGGCCGATGTGGATGCGCCCCGAAGGATAGGGGAACATTTCCAGGACATAGCTGCGCGGCTTGGCCGAATTGTCATCGGCGCAAAACGTGCGCGCGCTGGCCCAGGCGTTTTGCCAGTGAAGATCTGCGGTGGCGGGGTCGAAACGGTCTGCGGTCATGCCCGCCCTCTACGCGAGACGGGGCCTGAAACGCAATTACCCCGGTTCGATTGGCCCCATGCAAATGGCCCGGGGCGAAAACCCCGGGCCGATCGGCCTATCCGCGAATGGTCTTGCGGCGCAGATCGCGCGCCCGGGTCAGGATCACGTCTTCCAGTTTTTGCACCGTGGCCGCTTCCACCGGGGCATCGACCCAGCCGCCGGCTTGCATCACCTGGCGGCTGGCCGCCACGCGCACTGCATCGGCGCGCAGATCCTGGTCGAGGATGGACACGGTCACTTTCACGCGTTCGCCGGGGTTTTTCGGATTGGCATACCAGTCGGTCACCACCACGCCGCCATTGCTGTCGGTCTGCAGCAGCGGCATGAACGACAGCGTGTCGAGCGTGGCGCGCCACAAATAGGCGTTCACGCCGATCTGCGTCACTTTGCTGGGCGCCAGCGTTGCCGCTTCGCGCAATTTCTTGCTCTGGTGACGATGATGCGTGCACGCGCCCAGCGAAACGACCAGCGCGCCGATCGTCAGGCCACGCAGCACCGCGCCGGCAACAGGCGACATCTTCCGGGTGATATGGTCGGGGCCCATGGCAGGGCCAAAGGGTTTGGAGCTGGCGCGCAACGTCACTGTCAATCCTGTCCTTCGCTGGTGCGGACCGAGCGCCACACGCACGGCCGGCCACAAACCGCAAAACGCGCAAGGCCGGCCCTGTCCTTCATGATGCCGCGCGCAATCGGTTCTGCGCACAAGGCCGCGGGGCAGGATCGGCTGGCGCCGTTTCGTTTCACGGCCTCTAACACCCTGTCGCCACCGGCGGCAAGCGCATTGGACAAGCTGGAGGGGCAAGGGGGCCTTCCGAGTCGCCCTGCCGGTCATCGTGCCGTCATGATCGGCGTGGCAGAACGATTGCTCCACGGCGGTTGTGGATTGGTTGCAACACTTTGCGCAGGATCGCGCATATGGCCCGCCTGGCGCGCAAAAGAACTGGACCTTCGCTATGGAGCGTAGCAAAGCGGATGGGCACACAAGCCGTGCCAATGCCGATGCGGGGCCCTGGTCCTGCGGCAGAAACGCAAAGCGGCCTGTGCAGTGACAAGGATGGACGGGAAAGTCATGCGTGCGAACGGGGGTAAAGTCAGGAAAAACAGCGGTTTCCGCTGGTTCCTGCGTGCGCCCGTGATCAGCGCCGCGTGCATTCTCGCTTCCGCCCTTCTGGCGCCCACCATGGTCCGGGCCTTTACCAATGGCAGCGAATCACTGCCGGTCAGTCTGGCTGCACGCGGCGCACTGGGATCGTTCACACCTGCCTCGGTCGATCCGCGGCTGGTTGCGCAAGTTTCGATCAACGCGCTTTCGCATGGCAAGCTGTTCCGCTTTACCCCCGCCGGGATGGACAGCCGCCCCGATCATGCGGTCACCGTGGCGGTCCGCCTGCCCGATGCCCATGGCCGCCTGATTGTCACGCGCAGCGCGCAGCCCGAACCGGGCGCCGGTTTTGCCGCAGTGCGCATCGCGCCGGTGGCCTATAATCTGGGCACGGCGCGCGGGTATCAAAGGTTTGCCCTGCCCACCGGCAGCGCTGTGCACGATTCGTCGCATGACATGAACGAATTGCGCAATTTCTCGCTGGCGCCCACCGCCGCCGATCCAGTCGATCATTCGCCGCGCCTCGCACCTTCTGTTGCATTTGACGAACACGCCGTTCCCGGCCGTTCGCCGCGCACGCTGGGCAGCCAGGGCGATTATCAGCTCAACATGGGCGGCAGCTATCGCCTCAGCGGCAATGTCGATGTGACCGCGGGCCTGCGCTATTCGTCCGATCGCGAACGGCTGCGTCCGCTGACCGATCATCGCCAGGATAGCCAGGCGATCTATGTGGGCACCCAGTTCCGCTTCTAAGGCGGGTGACCGGGTGCAAAACCGGCGCATGCCGCCGGTTTGATTTTCTACCCCTCAGCATAAAACCGGCATTTTGCTGCGCGTGATTTGTTGCGTTGCAGCAATACTTTGGCGTTACTTTGCACGGTCTTGCCGTGGCTTTGCGATGCTCGTACCATTGCTGCCGAAACGGACCACAGCATCGGTCCGGCAGCGAGGGATCATCATGGCGCGAGTGGCGATTGTAACGGGCGGAACACGGGGCATTGGCGCGGCAATCAGCATTGCGCTGCAGGCGCAGGGCCGCACGGTCGTGGCCAATTATGCCGGCAACGATGCCAAGGCGCAGGCCTTTGCCGATGAAACCGGCATTGCCGTTGCGCGCTTTGATGTGGGCGATCACCAGGCCGTGCTCGATGGCGTGGCCGCAATTGTTGCGGCGCACGGCCCGGTCGATATCGTGGTCAACAACGCCGGGATCACGCGCGATGCGGTGCTGCACAAAATGAGCTTTGACGATTGGAACGAAGTCATGCGCATCAATCTTGGCGGCTGCTTCAATCTGGCCAAAGCCACGTTCCCGGGCATGCGCGAACGCGGCTGGGGCCGCATCGTCAACATCGGATCGATCAACGGCCAGGCCGGCCAATATGGCCAGGTCAACTATGCCGCGGCCAAATCGGGCATCCACGGCTTTACCAAGGCGCTGGCCCAGGAAGGCGCGAAATTCGGCGTGACGGTCAACGCGATCGCGCCCGGCTATATCGATACCGACATGGTCGCCGCCGTGCCCGCGCCCGTGCTGGAAAAGATCGTCGCGAAAATCCCCGTTGGCCGGCTGGGCCAGGCCGAAGAGATCGCGCGCGGCGTTGCGTTCCTCACATCGGAAGAGGGCGGCTTTGTTACCGGGTCGACCATGTCGATCAACGGCGGGCAGCACATGTATTGACCGATCTCTACCACCCGCCGGTCAAACGCTCGGTCGAAATTGCCGGCCACAAAACGTCGATCAGCCTGGAACCGGTGTTCTGGGACTGGTTGCGGCGGGTTGCCGCAGACGAAGGCGTGCCGGTGAATGCGCTGGTGGCGCGGATCGATGCCGAACGCATCCGCGCCGCCGTCCCCCCGGGGCTGGCCGGCGCGATCCGCCTGTGGCTGGTCGCGCAGCTGATGGACCAGCCGGCGGATCAATCCCCGCCGGCGCGCTCCACATCTGCGCCCAGCAGCGCCAGCTTTTCTTCCAGCCGTTCATAACCGCGGTCCAGGTGGTACACCCGGTGCACCCGGGTTTCGCCTTCTGCCGCCAGCCCGGCGATAATCAGGCTCATCGATGCGCGCAAATCGGTGGCCATCACATCGGCCCCGGCCATGTGGTCCACCCCGTGCACAATCGCGGTGCGCCCCTTGGTTTCAATCCGCGCGCCCATGCGGTTCAATTCGGGCACATGCATATACCGGTTTTCGAAAATCGTTTCGGTCAGCACCGATGATCCCTTGGCCATGCACAGCATGGCCATCAATTGCGCCTGCATGTCGGTGGCAAACCCGGGGAACGGCGCGGTGGACAGCGTAACCGGCCGGATCGCGCCATTGGCCGCCACATGCAGCCCGTCTTTCGTTGCCTCCACATGCACGCCGGCATCGTGCAGTGCCTGCACCGTGGCCGCCATATCTTCGATCCGCGCGCCGGCCAGCATGACATCGCCCCCGGTGATCGCCGCGGCGCAGGCATAGGATCCCGCCTCGATCCGGTCGGGCATCACCATATAGGTCGCGCCGTGCAGCCGCGGCACGCCCTGGATGGTCAGGTCCGAACTGCCGATCCCTTCGATCTGCGCGCCCATCGCCACCAGCATGTTGCACAAATCGACAATTTCCGGCTCGCGCGCGGCGTTGTGCATTGTCGATGTGCCGCTGGCCAGCACCGCCGCCATCAACGCGTTTTCGGTCGCGCCCACCGACACCACGGGAAAGGTATAGTGCCCGCCCGGCAGCCCGCCATCGGGCGCATGCGCGCGCACATAGCCCGCGGCCAGTTCGATCGTGGCGCCAAACGCCTCCAGCGCTTTCAGATGCAAGTCGATCGGCCGGTTGCCGATCGCGCACCCGCCGGGCAAAGACACCGTCGCTTCGCCCGCGCGCGCCAGCATCGGCCCCAGCACCAGGATCGATGCGCGCATCTTGCGCACCAGGTCATAGGGCGCCACGGTCGAGGTCAGTCGCGTGGCCTGCAGCGTCATCACCCGGCCAAAATCTTCGGGCCGCGCTCCGGCAATCGCGGTCGATACGCCAAACTGGTTCAGCAGGTGCTGAAAACTGTCAATATCCGCCAATCGCGGCAGATTGCGCAGCGTCAGCGGCTCGTCGGTCAGCAGCGCACAGGGCAGCAGCGTCAGCGCCGCATTCTTTGCGCCCGAAACCGGCACTGTGCCCGATAGGCGGCGGCCGCCGCGAATGATGATCTTGTCCATCGGCGCGATTTACCGGGATTCTGCGCGCACGCAATATCGCCACAAAAAGACTTGTTGCTTCACCCCGGCGTCGCAGCATAACAGCTCTGCAATATATTGGGGGTTAAAAGCCGGGCATGACAAAAGTGAGCACCCGCAAACCGATCCGCAAGGCCGTCTTTCCAGTTGCCGGCCTGGGCACCCGCTTTCTGCCGGCGACAAAGGCCATACCCAAGGAAATGCTGCCGATCATCGACCGGCCGCTGATCCAGTATGCCGTCGACGAGGCGCGCGAAGCCGGCATCGAACAGCTGATTTTCGTAACCGGCCGCGGCAAGACCGCGATTGTCGAACATTTCGACACTGCCTTCGAACTCGAAGCAACGATGAGCGGCCGCGGCAAACCGCTCGACGTGCTCGATGCGACTCGCATTCAGCCCGGCAATCTTGTCACCGTGCGCCAGCAGGTGCCGATGGGCCTGGGCCACGCCATCTGGTGCGCACGCGCGATCGTGGGGGATGAACCCTTTGCCATTTTCCTGCCCGACGAACTGATGATCGGTGCGCCTGGCTGCATGAAGCAGATGGTCGAAGCCTATGACGAAGTCGGCGGCAATCTGATCTCGGTGCTCGAAGTGCCCGAAGACGAAGTGTCGAGCTATGGCGTGATCAAACCCGGCTTCCGCGTTTCATCCACCCTGACTGAAGTCACCGGCCTGGTCGAAAAACCCAAACGCGAAGACGCGCCATCAAACCTGATCATCTCGGGCCGCTATATCCTCCAGCCCGAAGTCATGCGCACTCTGGAAAACCAGGGCACCGGCGCTGGCGGCGAAATCCAGCTGACCGACGCCATGGCCCGCATGATCGGCCACCAACCGTTCCACGCCGTCACCTTCGCCGGCCGCCGCTATGACTGTGGCAGCAAGTCCGGCTTTGTCGAAGCCACGCTGGAACTGGCGCTGGCGCGCGAAGACATGGCCACCGATGTGCGCGCGCTGATCAAGCGGCTGGCGGCGGAAATCGGGTAAAAGGGCCTTCGGCGGCAAAGGGCCACGGCCCTTTGATCCCGGGGGTTTGGCGGTGTTCAGGGGGTCATGGTCGCCTGTGGCACCTTCAACCTTTCAGGAATTCAGACCGCTTTCCACCGCAACGGCAACCGTTTCAACCCGCCCACAAACGTCGAATTGGCCCGCGCCGGCTCGCCGGCCAGTTCGATCGAATCGATCCTGTCGAGCAGCACTTCGAACAGGATGCGCATTTCCAGGCGGGCGAGGTGGAGGCCCAGGCATTGGTGGGCGCCGGCGCCAAAGGCGGCGTGGCGGTTGGCTTCGCGGGTGGCGTCGAACCGGCGCGGGTCGGGGAATTGGGCGGGGTCGTGGTTGGCGGCCACGTAGTTCAGCATGATCCAGTCGCCGGCGGCGATGGGCTGGCCGGCGATTTCGGTATCGGTGGCGGCGGTGCGCATGAAGTGCTGGACTGGGGTGGTCCAGCGGATCGCTTCTTCGACAATGCCCGACAGCAGCGCGCGGTTGGCTTTTACCAGGGCGAACTGGGCCGGGTCTTGCGCCAGGGCGAGCATGGCGCCGGCAGTAGCGGCCGAGGTGGTGTCGTGTCCGGCGCTGGCGGCGATGATGTAGTATCCGGCGGTATCACGGTCGCCGATCGGTTCGCCATCGATCGTGCCGTTGGCGATCACGCTGGCAAGGTCGCCGGCGGGGGCCTTGCGCCGTTCGGCGGCGAGCGCGGCGAAATAGGCTTCGAAATCCTTCACCGCGCCCGATACGATCTGGGTGATCACTTCGGGGGGCAGGTTGCGGATGCCGGACTGGTTCAGGTCTTCATCCTGGCCACCGAACATCTGCTGGGTCAGCAACAACATGCGCTGTTCATCGGCTTCGGGCACACCCAGGATCTGCATGACGACGTGCAGGGGATAGGGGCTGGAAACCAGTTTGGTAAAATCACCTTCGCTGCCGGCATCGAGCAGGCGGGTAACGGTGTCTTCGGCAATCGCGCGGATCTGCGCTTCGATGGTGCGCAGGTTCTTGGGCATGAACCATTCCTGCGTCAGCCGCCGCAGTTTGGGGTGCTTCGGGGCATCCATCTGCACCAGCGATTCGACCAGGTGCGGGCTGCCGCCGGTGATCGCGCGCACCAGGGCATCACCGCTGCGCAGGGTGAACACGGCGTTCTTGGGGTTGTTGAGAAAGGTCTGGTTGTCCTTGCTCACCTGCATCACCGCGTCAAAGCCGGACAGCAGCCAGAATGGTTCGTGACTATCATCCGCTGCGGTAACTTTGCCCACCGCCAGGCCGTTGCTGCGCAGCCAGTCGAACTGATCGAGCAGCGGAGTCCACGCGCCATAGGCGTGCGGATCGATCACGGCACGGCCGATGTCGGCGGGAATCGCAGGCGTGATGGTGGTGGCCATGGTCGGGTATCCCGGTTGTGCGGTCAGGCAGATACGGCGGCTGCGGCCTTGTATTCATCGCGCAGCAGGCGTTTGAACAGTTTTCCGGTGGGTTCGCGCGGCAGTTCTGCGCGGAAATCGATCTGGCGCGGCATTTTGACGCGGCTGAGTTGCGGGGCAAGCCACGCCAGCAGCTCGTCGGCAAGGTCGGGCCCGGCCGCGGCAAAATCCACCGGCTGGACAATGGCGACCACGCGTTCGCCCATATCGGCATCGGGCGCGCCGATCACCGCGACATCGGCAACCTTGGGATGGGTGACCAGCAGGTTTTCGATTTCCTGCGGATAGATGTTCACCCCGCCCGAAATGATCATGAAGCTTTTGCGGTCGGTCAGGAACAGATAGCCGTCTTCATCCTGGCGGCCAACGTCGCCCAGGCTGGTCCAGCCATGCTTGTTGGCGGCATCGCGCGTTTTTTCGGCATCGTTGTGATAGCTGAAGCTGCTGCCGCCTTCGAAATAGACCTGGCCTTCGGTGCCACGCGGCACTTCGTCGCCGGCCTCATCGCAGATGCGGATCACGCCGAGCAGTGCGCGGCCGACCGATCCGGGCCGTTGCAGCCATTCCTCGCTGGAAATGAACGTAAAGCCGTTGCCTTCGGTGCCGGCGTAATATTCGCGCAAGACCGGGCCCCACCATTCGATCATCGCCTGCTTGACCGGAACCGGGCATGGCGCCGCGGCATGGACCGCGCAACGCAGGCTGGACAAGTCATAGCGGGCGCGGGTGGCGTCATCCAGTTTCAGCAGGCGCACGAAATGGGTCGGCACCCACTGGCTGTCGGTAACGCGGTAGCGTTCGATCAGCGCCAGGGCGAGTTCCGGATCGAACTTTTCCATGCACACCACTGTGCCACCCATGCGGTGCACCGCCAGCGACCAGCGCAAGGGGGCGGCGTGATAGAGCGGGGCCGGGGACAGATAGATCGTATCGTCGCGAAACCCGAAGGCGCCGCGGGCAATGTCGACCAGCCCGTTCGGCGCGCCGATCGCCGGATCTTCGGGCAGGGGCACGCGCACCCCCTTTGGCTTGCCGGTGGTACCCGAGGAATAGAGCATGTCCATCCCGGCGCGTTCATCGGCCACCGGTATGGCCGGCATGGCCGCAAGCGCGGCCAACAGGTCCTGGTCACCCGTTCCGCCCAGGCGCAATTGCGGCAGATCGGGCGCTGCCCGCATGACTTCGTCGAGCATGGGGGCAAAGGCATTGTTGCTGACCAGCAGGCGCGATCCGCTGTCGCGCGCGATATAGGCAACTTCGGGCGCGGTCAGTCGCGACGAGACTGCGACATAGATCAGCCCGGCGCGCTGCGCGCCCCAGACCAGCGAAAAGAACACCGGATTGTTGTCAAAGCACAGCGCGATCGTATCGCCGATCTGCAGGCCCCGCGCGCGCAGCAATTGGGCAAAGCGGTTGCTGGCCTGGTCCAGTTCGGCATAGGTGATCACCTCCCCGCTGCCGCCCATGATCACCGCCGGCTTGTCGGGCATGGTCTGTGCATGGGCAAAGGGATGGAAATGCATGGCGGTCCTCTCCAATGCGCCACCGTTGCCGGCGGCACAGCCTTGTCTGCCAGTCGGCTTGTCTGCCAGTCGGCTTATCTGGTTTCTCGGTGCATGTTAACCGAACGATTAAGAATTACAACGCGAATTGGACACCGGCGCCGGAGTTTGGCCGCAAAAAAGGGCGCCGTTGCCGGCGCCCTTTTCCGTTTTTGTCGCATCCTCTCCCAAACGCGACGGGGCCGTTTTCGGCCTATGGCAAAATGTTATTCTTCGGGGCTTTCGGGGGCCGGGGCGGCGGTTGCACTGGCCAGCGTCACGCCGGCGCTTGCTTCGGCCACTTGCAGATAGGGAACCGGGTTCACCGCTTCGCCGCCGATGCGCACTTCATAATGCAGGTGCGCGCCGGTAGAACGGCCGGTCGAACCGACATAGCCGATCACATCGCCCTTGTGCACGTGCTGCCCTTCGGCAACGGCGATGCGCGACATGTGGCCATAGCGCGTTTCCAGATTGGCGCCGTGTTCGATTTCCACGCACAGGCCATAGCCGCCGAACCAGTCGGCGCGGCCGATCACGCCATCGGCCGTGGCATGGATCGGGGTACCGGTCGAGGCGGGCAGATCCACGCCCTTGTGCATGCGGTATCCGCCCAGCACGGGGTGAACGCGCATGCCGAAATTGCTGCTCATCGAACGGTTGCTCGTCACGGGGACCAGCATGGGGATCGAGGCGGAGCCAGTGTCGGCCATGCTCGACGACCCGGCGGCATTCAGCGGCCGGCCGCTGTCAAGCGAGCGCCATGTGGCGAAAAGCTGGCGGAATTCGCTATCACCCGGGGTGCCGTTGAACGACGGGGTGGAACCGTTGCGGGCCGCTTCGGCCGCGCGCAGCGGGGCGGCGATGTCGGCCGAGGCGGCACTGCTGGCCAGCGCCGGGGTGGCGACCAGCGCGGCGACAGCAACCAGAGCGATCCGGCCAAGCATGTCAGGGAGGAACCTGTTTTGCAGCATTACGACCCTTGCGAACCTTTTTCCTGTCGCACCATGCCCATTAATGATGGGTCCCGATGCGATCGTAAGATGATTTCGGCACCGGCTAGAGGGTTTATCCTCAGGGTTCCTGATCATCCGAAGCCGGGGCGACCCCCCGGCCTCTTTGCAGGTTTGCGTTAGGGGCAAGTGTTGCGTTCAGGCAACCCCTGCCATGAAATCATACGACAGACCGGCAGCGGACCGCGCCGAGTCGTTGAATGGCGGCTTAACGGACCCCCTGAAATACCGCGTAACAAGCGTTTTCCATGCTTCCGGCGGCGAATCCCCCCTTTCGGCACATACGCATGCGAAATGGATTGTACCGAAACGGACATGACGCACTTCGTCGTCGAGGATTCGCTGCAGAATGCGCGCGCTGCGGAAATCACCTGCCGCCAGAAACCGGTCGATGGTCCTGGGCGTGACATCGAGGCCGCGCGCTTCCAGAACCATCGGCACCACGGCCAGCCGCGCCGCTACATCGTGCGCGGTTTCGCGCGCGGCATCCCACAGGCCGTCGTGCGCGGGCATTGCGCCATAATGGCTGCCCAGCGTGATCAGCCGCCGCGCCAGCAGCGAAAAATGCATCGCCTCGTCCGCCGCCACGCCCAGCCAGTCCGAAACCCATTGGCCGCCGCGTTCGCCGCCAAAGCGCCCGGCGGCATCCAGTGCCAGATCGATTGCGGTGAATTCGATATGCGCCAGCGCGTGGAGCAGCGCGATCCGCCCGCGTTCCGATCCGCCCCGGCCGCGTTTGGGCATGGCATTGGGCGGCAGCAATTCAGGGCGGACCGGCCGCGCGGGCACATCGGGCATGGCCACATCGAATTCGGGCGCCAGCCGCCCCGCCGCCCAGTCGCGCGCCACCGCGCGCGTGGCAAAGGCCTTGGCGCGCGGATCGGCCGTCAGCATCGCAGCGCAGATTGCCCCCGCGACGCTTGTCCCTGTTTTGGTCATCTGGGCTTTGGTCATCTGGGCTTTGGTCATCTGGGCCTTTGTCATCTGGGCCATGGTCACCCGGTCAGAGTGCCTCGGCGGCGGCCAGCACTTCGGCAGCGTGGCCTTTGACCTTCACCTTGTTCCAGATGCGCGCAATGCGGCCATCGCTGCCGATCAGCAACGTAGTGCGCTCCATGCCCATATAGGTGCGGCCATACATCGATTTTTCGGTCCAGATGCCCAGCGCATCGGACAGGCCGGCCTCTTCGTCATCGCTGGCCAGCGGTGCGTTCAGGCCGTGCTTGTCGATAAACCGCTGGTGCTTTTGCGGGGTGTCCTTGCTCACGCCCAGCAGCGCCACGCCGGCTTTGGCAAAGCGATCGGCCAGGGCCGAAAAATCCTTGTTTTCGGTGGTGCAGCCCGGGGTGTCATCCTTGGGATAGAAAAACAGCACCAGCTTCTTCCCCGCGAAATCGGACGGGCGCACCGGTTCGCCCGCAGGGGTGGTCAGCGCGATGTCGGGGAGCGTTTCGCCCAGGGCAAGCGTCATGCGTCAAATCTCCAGCGGTTCGTCAAACGTGATGGTCCACGCGGCGGCAATGGTCGCGCGCGCGGCGGTGATCGCGGCAAGCAGGCTGTCCCAGTCTGCCACGCCACAGGCTGCTGCCACAATGCCACGGCTGGCCGGCGGCGGATAGGCCCCATCGGGGGCAACCAGCCGCACCACCACCAGCAGCCGGGTCAGCAGATCGTGCGCCGCGCCCATTGCCGGTGAAACCAGCCCCGCATCGGCCAGCGCGGCAATCGCCGATGCCAGATCGGGGTGGATCGCAACACCATGCCGCAGTTGCAGATAGTGCACGATGAATTCGGCATCGACCAGCCCGCCGCGCGCCAGTTTCACATCCATCGGCCCTTTGGGCACTTTGTGCCGGGCCATGTCTGCGCGCATTTTCAGCACATCGGCGCGCAGCTGGTCCCGATCGCGCGGGCGCGCCAGCACGCCCGCAATGATCGCCTCAAGCGCGGCGCGATTTTCGGGTGACCCGTACAGCGGGCGCGCGCGGCACAGGGCCATGTGTTCCCAGGTCCACGCATCATCGCCCTGATAACGGGCAAAGCTGTCCAGGCTGACCGCAATCGGCCCTTGTGTGCCCGATGGCCGCAGCCGGGTATCCACCTCGTACAGCGCGCCCGCGGCCGTGGGCGCCGACAGCGCGACCACCACCCGCTGTGCCAGCCGCGCATAATAGAGTGTGCCACCCAGTGGCCGCGGCCCATCCGAATCGGCCGCGAAATCACCGCTGAACAGAAACACCAGATCGAGGTCCGATGCATGGGTCATCGCCCCGCCACCCAGCCGTCCCAGGCCGAGAATCACCAGCCGGCTATCGGGCACTGTGCCGTGCACGGCGGCAAATTCGGCCTCGGTCGCGGCGGTCAGCACGCCGATCGTCGCTTCGGCCAGGCGCGCCAGCGCGGCGGCAATGGCCAGTGGATCGTGCGCCTGTTCGATCAATTGCACGCCCAGGGCAAAGCGCATTTCGCCCACGCGCCGGCGCACCGCATCGAGCAGACACTGGTAATCATCGCCCGGTTCGGCGCGGGCCAGCCCGGCAGCGATTTCGGCCACGGTGCCGGGCAGGGCAAACGCAGTGCGATCGATCAGTGTGTCGAGCAGATCGGCCCGGCGTGCCAGATCATCGGCCAGCGTGGGGGCATGCGCCAGCACGCGCATCACCACGTCAAACAGCGCCGGCCGCGCCTCCAGCAGGTGAAACACGTTGATCGCCGAAGGCAGCCGCTCGATCAGCTGTTCCCAGCGCACCAGCGCGCGCGGCGGATCGGGCGCAGCGGCCAGCGCGTGCAGCAGCGGGCTGCGGATGCGGGCAAAGGCCTCACGCGCGGCGGCGCTGCGCAGCGCGCGAAACTTGCCATTTGTCCAGCCTTCGATGCGCGTGGCCAGCGCTTCGGGGTCGGCAAAGCCCATCGTGCCCAGATCCTGTGCCAAGGGCATCTGGATCTGCGGCGGATCGCCCACGGCCACGCTGCCGCGCGGGGTCCAGGCGGCAATCAGCGCATCAAACCGCGCGCCCACCGCGTCAGAAATTGCCGCCAGTTCGTCCACCAGCGCGGCGCCACCGGCCATGCCCTCCAGCCGGGCCACATTGTCAATCGCTGCGGCATCGCGCGGCAGGCTGTGCGTCTGCTGATCGGCCACCATCTGCAGCCGGTGCTCCAGCGTGCGCAACCGGTCATAAGCCTGGCCCAGCAAATCGGCCTCTGCCGCCTGGATGATCCCTGCGCCGGCCAGCGCATCCAGCGTGGCGCGTGTGCCGCGCAGCCGCAGCGCAGGATTGCGCCCGCCATGGATCAACTGGTGCGTCTGGGCAAAGAATTCGATCTCTCGAATGCCGCCGCGTCCGCGTTTCAGGTCATACCCCGGCCCCACCCTTTGCCCCGCGGCATAATGATCGCGAATGCGCGTGGTCAGCCGGCCAATTTCGGCAATTGCCCCGAAATCAAGGCTTCGCCGCCATACAAACGGGCGGATCGTATCGAGAAACGCCTGCCCGCGCGCAATATCGCCGCTGGCGGCGCGCGCGCGGATAAAGGCGGCGCGTTCCCACGCCAGCGCGCTCGATTCGTAATGCGTGATCGCCGCGGCGAAGGACAGCGCCAGCGGGGTGATTTCTGATTGCGGACGCAGCCGCAGATCCACGCGAAAAACATAGCCGTCGGCAGTCATCGTTGCCAGCAGTTCGACCACCCGGCGCGCAACCATCTGCGCCGCATCGGCCGGATCGTCGGATTTGCGCCGGGGCAGCGCCTCGGGATCGAACAGCAGGATCGGATCGATGTCCGACGAATAATTCAGCTCGCCCGCGCCCTGTTTGCCCAGCGCAATGCCGGAAAACCCCACATTGGCCGCATCGGGCACGCGGCGGCGGATGGCCGCGCCGATCGCCGCATCGAGCGCCCGATCGGCAAAGGCGCTCAGCGTGCCGGTCACTTCCGCCAGATCGAACGCGCCGGCCAGATCGGCAATCGCCACCACCAGCGCCAGCGCCAGGCGTTCGCGCCGCAGCGCCACGCCCACATCGTCCAGGCCGTCACCCGCCGCCAGCGCCAGGTTCAGCGCCGCATCGCAATCCCCCGCCAGCAACAGCGCGGCCAGATCGGCCCGCCGATCCAGCGCCCGCGCCAGAAACGGCGCATGGGCCCGCGCACGGCGGACGGCATCTGGCCAATCGGGCCGGGAGTCAGGGCGGGGCGGCTGTGTCACACGGGAAAGGCCAGGCCCAGACGTTCGGCCTGATCGATCAATCGGCGATCGCGGGTCCAAAGTCTGCATCCCGAGCTTTGCGCGCTCCCGAGCAAATGGGCGTCGATTACGCCGATACCGGTGCCGAACAGCGCGTTTTTCTCGACAAAATCAAGCAATTCATCGTTCGTCATCAGCTTTGCCTGGGGCAATCCGGACAGCAGCGTGATGGTCCGGCGCCAATCCCGCAAATTGCCCATCCCCAGCTCTGCGGTAACCAGCGGGTGGTGCCTTAGGTGGCCTTCCATCAGCAAAGTGCCGATCAGCGGTTCTTCACGACGAAAGTGGTCCGCCCATACCGAGGTGTCGATAAGGATCACAGGATGGGGCGCTCGCGCTCCGGCACCTGCAATTCCGGCATTGTTCCGCCAAGACTGATCAGTTCCTTGTTTACGGATTGCCTGATCAGCGTTTCGAGCGCGACGCGCATGATCTCGCGATGGTCGTCGATGTTCAGGATGCGGCCCGCCAGATCAAACAGCTGACTGTAGCTTTCGAACCCGGCAGGCCCTGGTGCATCCCTGCCCGGCTCTGTCGCTGCTTTTCGATTTGACGGTTTAACCCTTTCAAATCGAAGCTGATTCGTTTTGAGATTGACATCACGCGTCTGCCATCCGGCGTCCTGCCAGCTTTTGGCATGGCTGTGGGATCCGCTGGTCTCGTTCGCCCACCAGGCGTAATACGTATAGGCGCTGTGCGGCAGCGCAAATCCGAGCACGCTTTCAACGTCGGTCAGGCTGGCTTCCCAGCTATCGCTGTCGAGCGTTTCGAGGTAACGCTGCAAGGGATCATATTTGCCCATATCGTAATTCCTTTAGTGATTATGTACTAAATATCATAACAAGGATGTCATGTCAAAACATATGTCAATGCCCCCCGAATGGCAGGCGCAGGATCTGCTGTGGATCGGCTTTCCGCACCTGGCCGACGAATGGTCGGGGCAGATCGACCGTGCGCAGGAACAGATTGCCCTGTTTGCCAGCGCGGTGGCCGAAACCGGGCAGGCGGTGCGGCTGGTGGTGCGCGATGCCGCCAATGCGGCGCGCGCGGCATCGCTGGTCAGCGGCAAAGTCACGCTGGATACGCGCGTCTATGGCGATGTGTGGCTGCGCGATACCGGGCCGCTGGTGGTCAGCGACGGGCAGGCCCGCACGGCGCGGCTGTTCGATTTCAACGGCTGGGGCGAAAAATACCTGATGCCGGGCGATCGGGAAATCGGCGCAGACCTGGCCGCCAGCGTTGGCCTGCCGGCAACCCGTGCAGACTGGATTCTGGAGGGCGGCGCGCTGGATGGCGATGGCACCGGGCTGGTCGTCACCACCGAACAGTGTCTGCTCAATCCCAATCGCAACCCGCATCTGTCGCGTGCCGATCTGGACATGCGGCTGGCGCGCGATCTGGGCTTTGCCCGCGTGCTGTGGCTGGGCGATGGGCTGATCAACGATCATACCGATGGCCATGTCGACAATCTGGCCCGGTTTGTGGCGCCAAACCGGCTGGCGCTGCCGGTGGCAACCGGGGCGGATGATCCCAATGCCGCGATTTATGCCGATGCTGCGGCGCGCGCGCGCGATTTCGGCGTTGACGTGGCAGAGGTGCCTTCGCCCGGGCGCATCGAATGGGGCGGCATGGTGCAGCCGGCCAGTTACATGAACTTTGTCATCACCACCCACGCGGTCATCGTGCCGATTTTCGGATCGGTGCACGATGATGATGGCGTGGCGGCTATTGCCGCGCTGTTTCCGGGCCGCGAAACCATCGCCATCATGGCCGATGCGGTGCTGGCCGGCGGTGGCGGGTTCCATTGTTCCAGCCAGCAAGTGCCCGTGGCGTGAAATCCCGGCGGCGGCCGCTGATTTATCGCGGAATTAACCTTGGCGGGTTAGGGCATGCCCATGACCGACACGCCTGATTCCGCCGCCGGCCGCCAGACCGTCCTGATAATCTTCGGCACCCGGCCCGAAGCGATCAAGATGTTTCCGGTGGTGCACGCCCTGTGCGCCGATCCGCGCTTTGCGGTGCGCGTGTGCATTTCGGCGCAGCATCGCGGCATGCTCGACCAGGTCATGGCGATCGCCGGAATCACCGCCGATCACGATCTGGATCTGATGCGCCCCGATCAGACGCTCGATGCGCTGACTGCGGCGCTGCTGACCGGGCTGGGCCAGGTGATGGATGCCGAACGCCCCGACTGGGTGATCGTCCAGGGCGATACCGCCACCGCCATGGCGGGCGCGCTGGCCGCCTATTACCGCAAGATCCGCGTTGCCCATGTCGAGGCGGGCCTGCGCAGCCACAACATCTATCACCCCTGGCCCGAAGAGGTGAACCGCAAGATCATCGGCACGATCGCTGCGCTGCATTGCGCCCCCACCGAAACCGCCGCCGCCGCGCTGCGTGCCGAAAACGTCGCGCCCGAAACGATCCATGTCACGGGCAACACGGTAATCGATGCGCTGCAATGGGTTACCGCGCGGATTGCGGCCGAACCGGCGCTGGCGGGCGATTTGCGCGAACTGGAGCTGCGCTTTGCCGGCAAACGCATCATTGGCGTGACCAGCCACCGCCGCGAAAATTTCGGCGGCGGGCTCGAATCGATCGCCCGGGCCATCCGCGCCATTGCGGCGCGCGATGATGTCGCGCTGATCTTTCCGGTGCATCCCAATCCCAATGTGCGCCGCGTGATGGAGGCCGAACTGGCCGGCCTGGCCAATGTCGCGCTCATCGAACCGCTGGATTATCCCAATTTCGCCCGCCTGCTCGATCTGGCAGAGATCATGCTGACCGACAGCGGCGGCGTGCAGGAAGAAGCGCCCGCGCTGGGCAAGCCGGTGCTGGTCATGCGCGAAACCACCGAACGGCCCGAAGGCATTGCCGCAGGCACGGCGCGGCTGGTCGGCACCGATCCGGCGCGCATCGTTACCGAAATTTTCACGCTGCTCGACGATAAGGCGGCGTATGACGCGATGGCGCGCGCACACAATCCGTTCGGCGATGGCAAGACCGCGCCGCGCATCATGGAGCTGATAGCCAATGCAGGGTGAAACAAAGCCGCGGGTCTGTGTGGTCGGGCTGGGCTATATCGGCCTGCCGACGGCAGCCATCATTGCCCGCGCCGGCTGCCCGGTGCTGGGCCTCGATGTGACGCAGCACGTGGTCGATACGATCAACCGCGGCGAAATCCACATCGAGGAAGTCGATCTGGATGGCCTGGTGCGCGGTGTGGTGCAGCGCGGCCTGCTGCGCGCCTCCACGCAGATCGAACCCGCCGATGTGTTCGTGATTGCCGTGCCCACGCCCTTTGCCAAGGATGGCCACCACACCCCCGATGTGTCCTATGTCATGGCCGCCGCGACCGAAGTCGCCGCCGTGCTCAAGGCGGGCGATACGGTCATCCTGGAATCAACCTCGCCCGTGGGCACGACCGAGGCGATGCGCGATCTGATTGCCGGGCTGCGCCCCGATCTCAAATTTCCCGGCCTTACCCGCGAAACGCCCGATGTCGCGATTGCCTATTGCCCCGAACGCGTGCTGCCCGGCCGCATTCTGGAGGAACTGGCCAACAACGACCGGTCGATCGGCGGGATCACCCCGCGTTGCGCGCGCAAGGCGCTGGCGTTTTACAAACGGTTCGTGCGCGGTGCCTGTGTCACCACCGATGCGCGCTCGGCCGAAATGACCAAGCTGGTCGAAAACGCCTATCGCGATGTCAACATCGCCTTTGCCAACGAATTGTCGATCGTGGCCGATCGCATGGGGCTGGACGTGTGGGAAGTGATCCGGCTGGCCAACCGCCATCCGCGCGTCAACATTCTGCAGCCCGGCCCTGGCGTGGGCGGCCACTGCATCGCGGTCGATCCCTGGTTCATTGTCCACGGCGCGCCCGACGAAACCCCGCTGATCCGCACCGCGCGCGGCGTCAACGATGCCAAGATGCACCATGTGATCGATCGTGCGGTCGCGCTGATCGAGGCGCATCCGGCCGCGCGCATCGCGTGCCTGGGGCTCGCGTTCAAGGCCAATATCGACGATTTCCGCGAAAGCCCGGCGCGCTTTGTCGCCGCGCGCATTGCCCGCCGCTATGGCCCGCGGGTGCATATTGTCGAACCTTATGCCAGCGCGCTGCCGGTGGAATTCACCGATAGCGGCGCCAGCCTGATCGATATCGATACTGCGCTGGAAACCTGCGACGTGTTGATCGTGCTGGTGGATCACGACGTGTTCCGCGTGGTGCCCCTGGCCGAACGCGCGGGCCACGCGGTCTATGATACGCGCGGGATCTGGCCCGATCAGCCGGCACCGGGCCCGGATGCCGGCGGGTTGCGGCTGGTCGGATAGCGTATCTGCGTGCAATGCGTTTGACTCATTGCACGCTGGCATAGGCCCGCGCGGCGCCAAAGCGCATCGATATGCGCATCGCACATCGATATACCGCGTGGCGCCTGAACCGTGCTAACCGCATCGGCATGGCAAACATCAACCGGCTGTCCGGAACACTTGTGGTCGACGGGGTCTCCTATGATTGGGCCCTGCGCAGGGAGCCGCAATGGGGTGATTATGACGGCTGGCAGGGCATGGTCGTGGCGTTGCAACAGCAGGGAACGCAGCGCGGCGCCCTGCTGGAATTTCCCCCGCCCAAACGCCTGTTGAAGGGGTTGCAGCGCGGCCGCCTGCAAATCAGCGACGCCATCGTATCGCGCGGCATCCGCGCCGCCCTGCTGGCCGGGTGGGACCCTTCATCGCGGGGCAAACCGATGGTGTTCACTGTGGACGCAGACGGCAATTAGCGTGCCGGCAAGACGAAAGGTTGGGCAGAAAACCGAAAAATGACCGCATCGCCAAAACCGTGGGACAGCGAACAAGTCCGCCAATGGCTGGAATCCCGCATCGCCGCCGCACGCCGAGATCAGGCCGCGGCAGACAGGCGCGGCTATGAAGCCCGCGATGACTATGACCAGGCCGCCGCCGAAGAATGGGTCTGCCAAACCCTGAAAACCGCAGCCCACATCGGCGATCAGGCCGCCTTCGCCGCCCGGCTGAAGGCCTTGCTCGCTCAGGACGAATACCCGATCACCGGCATCCACGACGATCGCCGCGTCGAACGCCATATCCGCGCCAACTTGCGCAAACTGGCCAAGATGACGAAGGCCAATGCCGGGTTCGACAACGTGCTGCATTATCAGTGACGGGTGCGGGCTGGGGTGGCGCCCAGCCAACGCAGGCGGATTGCCGCTTGACAGCACGCCTTGATTGCCTGATATTTCTGTCATGACAGAAATAACCGACTCATCTGAACGCTTGCCGCCGTCGGTGGAGCAGTTCGTGCTGCGCTGGGGCGATATGGGCACGCAGTGGGGCGTGAACCGGTCGGTGGCGCAGATTCAGGCGCTGCTGTTCCTGTCCGAACGGCCGCTGACGGCCGAAGATATTGCGGCAAAGCTGGGCATTGCGCGTTCGAACGTGTCGAACAGCCTGAAAGAGCTGCTGGCGTGGAAACTGATCCAGCGCGTGCCGGTGCTGGGCGACCGGCGTGATCATTACGAGGCAGAGGCAGATCTGTGGCAGATGGCCACCAAAGTGGCGCAAGGGCGCAAGGCGCGCGAGATTGATCCGATGGTCGCGGCCATCGCCGCCGCGATGGAGAATATCGATGATCCGCAGATCAGTGCCAAAGTGCGGCAGCGGCTGGTCGCCATGCATGACTTCGTCAGCACGGTTGATCGCTGGTATCAGCAGATGCTCGATGTGCCGCCGGCGCAGATCATGACGCTGATCCGCATGGGGTCGCGGGTGGTCAGCCTGCTGCGTTTTGTTACCGGCAAAGGGCGGGACAAAGCCGATCCCGACTGATCGGCGTGCTTTTTTGCGCCCTTTTTTTGCGCCCTAATTTCTCTTTTTACTGAAATGTCTGAAAATTTGGAACGAGGTGCGGCATGGATATCGACGATCAATCCGGCATGGATCAGCCCCGGCCTTTGCGCGGGCGGGTCATCGCGGCAGGCCTGCTGGCGCTGGCCATCGCGCTCAGCGCCTATCTGGTCATCGATATCAGCAGCGCGAACAACGCCGCCTTTGCCAGTTTCTGGTTCCTGGCGATCCTGCCGGCCTATCTTTGCGCGCTGATCTGCTATGTCGGCGATCCGGATCGCAACAGGCCGCGCACGTTTTACTGGCAGGTGCCGCCCGCTTTCGTCGGCATCGTGATTGCCGGTTCGGTGATTTTCCTGCGCGAAGGGGTCATCTGCCTGATCATGCTGTCGCCAATCTGGCTGGGGTTCGGCTGGCTGGGGGCGTTCGCGCTGCGGCTTTCGCGCAAAGGGGCCGTCGATCCGCGCCGGATGCATGCATCGCTGCTGTTGCTGCCGCTGTTCGGCGGCGCGGTGGAAAGCCGCATTCCCATTCCCCACGATCTGGTCTCGCTCGACCGCAACGTGGTCATTCATGCGCGCCCTGCGGAAATCTGGCCCTATGCCGTGGCCAATGCCCATATCAGCCCCGACGAAGGCCGGTGGACCTTTTCGCAAAGCGTGCTGGGCCTTCCGCGCCCAAGGGCAACGGTCATGCACGGGCAGGGCATCGGCGCCGTGCGCACCGCCTATTGGGGCGACAAGATCGATTTTGACGAAGACATTACCCAATGGCATCCCGGCCGCCGGCTGGGCTGGTCCTTTTCCTTTGCCAACAGCTCGCTGCAGGATTTTACCGACAAACACATCGCGCCCGACGGGCAATTCCTGAAGATCGACAGCGGCGATTATACGCTCACTCCGCTGGGCGGCGACGCCACGCTGCTGACCTTGCGCACACGCTATGTCGCCAAAACCCACGTCAATCTGTACGCCGAACTGTGGGGCGAAATCCTGCTCGGCGATATCGAAAGCAACGTCCTGGCCGTCATCAAGCAGCGGGCCGAGGCCGCGCACCGGGCGGCGCAAGGATCTGGCGCCAAACCTGGAACGGAACGATGAACCGGCGGATGCCCCAGCCGCTATCCGGCCGTGTCCTGATGGCCCAATTCGTAAATGCCGTTGAGCGTGGCAATCCGCGCCTCGATGATCTCGCCGCGGCAGGCGGTGAAGTGCAGCACCTGGCCCTCGCGTCCGAATGCGCCGTTGGCATAGACCTGGCACGACGCGTCCCGGAATTTCAGCCAGGCCCGCTGTTCTTCCAGCAACTGGTTGCGGCTGGGCTGGTCCAGATCGGCGTTGGCCCTTTTCCAGGCGGCATTGAGCTCGGTGTCCAGGCGGTCGAGATAGGCCGCGCCGCAACCGCTCCATTCGGTGTTGGTCGTGGTGGCATCGATGCAATGGCGCCATGCGTCAGCCGCAGTTGGCCCGATCGCCGCCAGCTTTGCCCCCGCCAACGCTGCGCCGGCAAGCAGGCCCAGAATCAACATTGCCAAACTCCTGCCAAGTGGCGGTTTACGCGTCGTCCTGCGCCGCCAGCCACCGCGCGCGGATCATGTCCGAGGTATCGCGGCTGCCATCATGGGTCCAGCCCGGTGGGCGGATCACATAGCCCAGTTTGGCGCGCCACGGCGCCTGCCACAGGTCGCGCGCGATGCCGGCCCATTCGTGGAACGCCACGGTGACAAGCGAAAACGTGCCCAGCTGGTGGACAATGCCATATCGCACCGGGTCTTCGCGCAGTTCGGGCTGGAACGTGCCGAACAGGCGGTCCCAGATGATGAACACACCGGCATAATTGCGATCGAGATAGCGCGGATTGGTGGCGTGGTGCACGCGGTGGTGCGACGGGGTGTTCATCACCGCCTCGAACCAGCGCGGCATGCGGTCAATCGCTTCGGTATGGATCCAGAACTGATAGACCAGATTGATTCCGCCCACGGTCAGCAGCATGCCCGGCGCCACGCCGAAAAACGCCGGCCACACGCGAAAGATCAGCGTAAGCGCGGGAAACCCGGTCCAGGTCTGGCGCAGCGCGGTCGACAGGTTGTAATGCTGGCTGGAATGGTGGTTCACATGGCTGGCCCAGAACCAGCGCATGCGGTGCGCGCAGCGGTGGAACGCGTAATAATTGAGATCATCGAGCGCAAACACCGCGATCCACGTCCACCACACTACCGGCACTGTCGCCACGCGGTGAGTATAAAGCCAGCCGGTGGTCAGCGCGATCAGCCCGGCAACCAGCGCCCCTGCCACCGTGCTGCCCAGGCCCATCAGCAGCGAGGTCAGCGTGTCGCGCGGTTCATACGCCGTGGGCGCGCGCCGGGCCGCCCAGACCATTTCGATCACCATGGACAGCACGAAAAACGGCACTGCATAGGGCACCACGTCAAAGCCCGAAGTGGCCGCGGTCTGCGTCCATTGATCGGCCAGGCGGGTCAGCGTGTCGGTCATGCCGGCTGCCCCGCCTGCGGATCGACCAGCCGGCGCAGGCTGGCGGCCCAGGTCTGCGCATCGGCGCCCAGATCGAGCGTCAATGTGCCAAAGCGGCGGTCTTCGGTTTCCAGCGTCAGCGTGTGGCGGTCCAGCCGCACCCCGGCGTGCGATGTCAGTTCGCGCCCGACAAAGCGCGCACCGTGGCGGCGGATCAGCAGCACGCGCCCTTCGGCATTGCGCACCAGCGCGCCGATGCGCGCGCGATCGAGCGTGATGTCCACCGCATCAAAGCCGGTGCAGGTTTCTTCGGCCAGGCGGCGGGCATGATCGGCATCGGCAATGCGCACGTCGCCGCCCAGCCGCAGGCCGCGTGCCAGCAGGTACAGCCCCAGCACGAGCGCCAGCGAAACCAGCGTCGATGCGGCAAGCGCCAGCCATGGCCCGATATCCGGCCGGGCAAACAGCGCGCTGAGGGCCAGCGCGATCTTGCCGTTCACGCCTCGCTCCCCCGCTCTGCCGCCTGGCCAGCCAGCATGTCGATCAACGCGCCGATCGGCGCAACGTCATATCCGCCCTCGGCCGCCTTTGCCGCGATTTCGGCGGGCGCCATGCCGGCGCGTGCCATGGTCAGCGCCCACAGCAGTGTCGATCGCGTGCCCGACCGGCAATAGGCCAGCACCGGGGCATCGCCCGCCTGCGCCAGCGCGGCCGCCATCGCGTCGATCTGCCCGTGCGAAAATCCGGCGTGGGTGACGGGAATCGCGACATAGGCAATGCCCGCATGGGCGGCGGCAGCGGCAATCGCTTCGCCCGGGGTCTGATCGGGGGATTCGTCTTCGGGGCGGTTGTTGATGATCAGGCCCACGCCCAGCGCGCCGGCGGCGGCAACATCGGCGATTTCGATCTGCGGGCTGACCATGATGCGGTCATCGATCTTGCGAAACATGCGTGGGCCCCTGAAACCTTGTGCTGAATAGGTGTGCGCTGTTTTATGTTTGTGGGCAGGAAAAAGGCCAGTGGCCAGACCCTGTTACCCGTAACGACTCCGGTGGAGAATCGCCTAGCCGGTTCGGCGGTGGAAGGAAACAGGGCACAAAACACCGGCATCCGGGTGGCAGTGTCCACCCGAATTGACGACAATCATGCCACACTAGCCGCGCCAAAACGGTTTTTTCGACGAATCCATTCGCGCTTGGTCATTTTGTGGGTTATAGTCAGCGTGCAATGGACCAAGCCGGCCCCAATCCTGGGCGGTAAGGTTTTCTTGTCGTGCCGCCGGCTCCCGCGTCCGGCTTGCGGTGCCGAGGAAAGCTGGAGCGGAAACAAGGTTTATCGATTTCTATGGGTTTTGACAGAGGGCGGCGTCGCGGACGCGACAAGCGCGACGGTTTCGGCGAAGACAATTTCGACCCCTACGGTGGTTTCGGCGGCGGTGGCGGTCGTGGCGGCTTTGGCGGTGATCGCGGTGGCTTTGGCGGCGGTGATCGCGGCGGATTTGGCGGCGGTGATCGTGGCGGCTTTGGCGGCGGTGATCGTGGCGGCTTTGGCGGCGGTGATCGCGGTGGCTTCAGCGGCGGCCCGCGTGGCGGCGGCGGCGGTGGTGGCGGCTTCGGCGGCCCCCGTGGCGGCGCTGGCGGCGGCGGCGGCGGCGGCATGCCCGCGCAGGTGGTCGGCACCGGCAAGGGCGTGGTGAAGTTCTTCAACGCGCAAAAAGGTTTTGGCTTCATCCAGCGTGAAGACGGCGGCGAAGATGTGTTCGTGCACATCAGCGCGGTCGAACGCGCCGGTCTGGAAGGCCTGGCCGAAGGTCAGCAGCTCGAATTCAACCTGGTCGATCGTGGCGGCAAGATTTCCGCTGCCGATCTGCAGGTGGTTGGCGACGTGATTGCTGCGCCCGCCAAGGCAGCAGCGCCGCAGCGCCAGCTGACCGGCGAAAAGGCGACCGGCACGGTCAAGTTCTTCAACGCCATGAAGGGCTTTGGCTTCATCACCCGCGACGACGGGCAGCCCGATGCGTTCGTGCACATCAGTGCGGTCGAACGGTCCGGGATGCGCGAGCTGAACGAGGGCGACAAGCTGGAATTCGACCTTGAAGTCGATCGACGAGGCAAACATTCGGCTGTCAACCTGGTGCCGCGGCAGGGCTGACAACCGATTGGCCTGACCGCCGGATCGTGATGATCCGGCGCCAGCACGACAACACACGCGCGCAAATGGCGGCTCCGCACCGGGGCCGCCATTTGTCGTTTGCGATTCCCGCGACGCAATTTTTGCAGATTTTCACCACCCACCAGTGATTCCAGACGCCACGACGCGTCCCGACGACAGGAGCCATGCCATGACGATCACCCCGCTGATGCCCGTTTACCCCCGGTGTGGCGTGCGTCCGGTGCGCGGCGACCATTGCCATCTGATCGGCGAAGACGGTACGCGCTATCTCGATTTTGCCAGCGGCATTGCGGTCAATCTGCTGGGCCATTCGAACGCGCATCTGATCGGCACGATCCAGCAGCAGGCGGCCAACCTGATGCATGTGTCGAACCTTTATGGCAGCCCCCAGGGCGAAGCGATTGCGCAACGGCTGGTCGATCTGACGTTTGCCGACACGGTGTTTTTCACCAATTCCGGCGCCGAAGCGGTGGAATGCGCGATCAAGACCGCGCGCGCCTATCACAGCGCGGGCGGCAACCCCGAACGGTATGAACTGATCACGTTCAACAACGCCTTCCACGGCCGCACCATGGCCACGATCAGCGCGTCGGATCAGGAAAAGATGCACAAGGGCTTTCTGCCGCTGCTGCCCGGGTTCAAATATGCACCGTTCGACGACCTGGCCGCGGCCGAGGCGCTGATCGGCCCCAACACCGCCGGTTTCCTGGTCGAACCGATCCAGGGCGAAGGCGGCATCCGCGATGCTTCGCCCGAATTCATGACCGGCTTGCGCGCGCTGGCCGACAAGCACGGCCTGCTGCTGATCCTGGACGAAGTGCAGTGCGGCGTGGCCCGCACCGGTTCGTTCTATGCCTATGAACAATACGGCGTGACGCCCGATATTCTGGCCACGGCCAAGGGCATTGGCGGCGGATTTCCGCTGGGCGCGTGCCTGGCCACCGAAAACGCGGCGCGCGGCATGGTGTTCGGCACGCATGGCAGCACTTATGGCGGCAATCCGCTGGCCATGGCAGCGGCGGGCGCGGTGCTCGATGTTGTGGCGAACGAGGCGTTCCTTGCCAATGTGCGCGCCACCGGCGCACGGCTGCGCGCCCGGCTCGAACAGTTCATCGGCAATTATCCCGATCTGTTTGAACTGGTGCGCGGGCGCGGCCTGATGCTGGGGATCAAGCTGCGCATCGAACCGCGCGCGTTCGTGGCGCATCTGCGCGACAATCACCAGCTGCTGACCGTGGCCGCGGGCGACATGACGATGCGCGTGCTGCCGCCGCTGGTGATCGATGACACGCATATCGATGAATTCCTCGACCGGCTGTCGGCAGGCGCCGCCAGCTTTGCGGAACAAGGTTCGGTTCCATGACGCGGCACTTTCTCAATCTGTCGGATGCCGGCGCGCCGGCGCTGGCGGCCATTCTGGACGATGCCATCGCGCGCAAGGCGGCGCGCGCGCATTTGCCCAAGGGGCAGGCCGATGCCGATGCGCCGCTTGCCGGCTGCGTGCTCGCCATGGTGTTCGAAAAGAATTCCACCCGCACGCGCGTGTCGTTCGACATGGCCATGCGCCAGTTGGGCGGCAGCGCGTTGATCCTTGAAGCCGGATCGACTCAGCTCGGCCGCGGCGAAAGCATTGCCGATACCGCGCGCGTGCTGTCGCGCATGGTCGATGCGATCATGCTGCGCACCGACGATCATGCCAAGATCGAGGAACTGGCGCGCTATGCCACCGTTCCGGTGATCAACGGGCTGACCGATCTGTCGCACCCCTGCCAGATCGTGGCCGATCTGCAGACGGTGATCGAACGCTGCCAGCCTTTGGGCCGCCCGCGCGGCAAGGCGCTGGCCGGGCAGGAATGGGCCTGGCTGGGCGATGGCAACAACGTGCTCCATTCGATTGTCGAAGCGGCCGGGCTGACCGGGTTCCACCTGCGCATCGCCGTTCCGGCCGGGTATGATTGCGATGAAGGCTTCATTGCCCGCGCCCGCGCGCAAGGTGCGCGCATCACGATCGAGCGCGATCCGGTGGTCGCGGTTGCCGGGGTGGACGTGGTGGTGACCGATACCTGGGTTTCGATGGGTCAGGCCCATGCCGATGAAAAGCTCGCGGCCATGGCGCCCTATCAGGTCAACGCCGCGCTGATGGCGCATGCCGCGCGCGATGCGCTGTTTCTCCATTGCCTGCCGGCGCACCGCGGCGAAGAAGTGACCGACGCGGTGATCGATGGCCCGGCCTCGGCGGTGTGGGACGAAGCGGAAAACCGCATCCATGCGCAAAAGGCGATCCTGCGCTGGGCCTTCGGGCAGATCGGGTAATGCGCAATGTCTGCTGATGCCGTGCCCGGGGCGCCGGAAACCGGGCCGCACGAAACCGGATTTGACCAGACGCTGCTATTCACCGTGCCGCACCGCGATGCGCGCGGGCGGCTGGTGCGGCTGGGCCCGGTGCTGGAAACCGTGCTCGCCGCGCACGCCTATCCCGCGCCGATCCGCAACCTGCTGGCAGAGGCGCTGGTGCTGGCGGCCATCCTGGGATCGCTGCTGAAAGATCCCGAAGGTCAGCTCACGCTTCAGGCGCAAAACAGCGAAGGCGTGGTCGATCTGCTGGTGTGCGATTATCGTGGCGGCGAAGTGCGCGGCTATGTCCGCCACGATCGCGCCCGGCTGGATGAACTCGGCCCGGCGCCCACGCTTCACGCGCTGTTTGGCGATGGCTATCTGGCGGTAACGTTCGATCTTGCGTCCACCGGGCAGCGATATCAGGGGATCGTGCCGTTGGAGGGCGAAACGCTCGCCGCGGCCTGCGAAAGCTATTTCCTGCAATCCGAACAAGTGCCCACGCTGATCCGCGTGGCGGTCGATTGCACCGGTGCGCACCCGATGGCGGCCGGCCTGCTGATCCAGCACTTGCCCGAAGGCGAAGAAGGGCGCGAACGGCTCCACGCCCGGCTCGATCATCCCGAATGGGACCATCTGGCGATCATGGGCGGATCGGTGCGGCGTGACGAGCTGCTGAATCCTGCGCTTTCGCTGGAAGCGCTGGTGTGGCGGCTGTTTCACGAAGAACGCGAAGTGCGCGTGGATCATGGCCCGCCGCTGGTGCGCGGCTGCCGCTGCACCGCCGAGTATTACCGCCAGGTGCTCAGCCGGTTTGGCGAGGCAGAGCGCAGCGAAATGGTCGACGAAGATGGCGCGATCAAGGTCGATTGCGCGTTCTGTTCGCGCCAGTTTGCCATCACCTTCGACGCGTGATTGCCAAACCCGCCGGGCGTCGCTAGCCCACTGTGATGACCATTGCCGATAACCATGCCGCACCGGATGCCCCACTCGCGGTGGTGCTGTTGTCGGGCGGGCTGGATTCGATGGTCTGTGCCGGGCTGGCGCGCGAATCCGGCTATCGCATTCTCGCGCTGACATTCGATTACAACCAGCGCCACCGCGTCGAACTCGATGCCGCGCGGCGCATTGCGGCGCGCGTGGGGGTGGAACGCCACGTGATCCTGCCGCTCGATCTGCGCGCATTCGGCGGGTCGGCACTGACAGCGGATATTGCCGTGCCAAAGGACGGGGTGGGGCCGGACATTCCGGTTACGTATGTGCCGGCGCGCAATCTGGTGTTCCTGTCGCTGGCGCTCGCCTGGGCCGAAGCCGCAGGGGCCGCAGATATCTTCATCGGGGTCAATGCGCTCGATTATTCGGGCTATCCCGATTGCCGGCCCGAGTTCATCGGCGGGTTCGAGGCGCTGGCCCGCGTGGCCACTGCCTTTGGCGATCGCGGCGGATCGGTCACGATCCACGCCCCGCTGCAGCATCTCAAAAAAGCCGACATTGCCCGCCAGGCCGAAAGGCTTGGGCTGGACAGCGCGGAAAGCTGGTCGTGCTATGACCCGATGCCCGATGGACGGGCCTGTGGTCTGTGCGACAGCTGCCGCCTGCGCCAGGCGGGCTTTGCAGAAGCGGGGATCGAGGATGGAACAGACTATGCCACAGCCGGAGGTGGATAAGGCGCCTGCGCCAATCGGCCAGGGTTATGCCTGGTATGCGCTGGCGGTGCTGGTGCTGGTCTATGTGCTGAATTTCATCGATCGCCAGATGCTCACCATTCTGGCCCCCGATATCAAGCGGGATCTGGGCATTTCCGATGCGCAATTCGGCTTTTTGTACGGCACCGCGTTCGGGGTGTTCTATTCGGTGTTCGGCATTTCGCTGGGCAAGCTGGCCGATCGCTGGTCGCGCAAACGGCTGCTTGCGCTGGGGCTGGCAACCTGGTCGACGATGACTGCGCTATCGGGCCTTTCGGGCAGTTTCTGGCAGATCGGCGCCGCGCGCATCGGGGTCGGGGTGGGCGAAGCCACCGCGGGCCCTTGCGGATATTCGCTGCTGTCCGATCTGTTTCCGCCGCGCCGTCGCGCCACGGTGATCGCGATCTATTCCGCGGGCATCTATATCGGCGGCGGGCTGGCGCTATCGATCGGCACCGGGCTGGCGCATGCCTGGGATCATGCCTTTGCATCTGGCCTGCGCCCGCTGGGGCTTGCCGGGTGGCAGGTCGCATTTCTGGGGCTGGGCCTGCCCGGGCTGGCGATGGCGGCCTGGGTGGCATCGCTGCGCGAACCGGCGCGCGGCCGGTTTGAAACCACCGCGATGCCGGCCGACATGCCCGCGCGCGAAGCGTGGCGCGCATTCGGCGCGGATCTCGCCACGATTGCGCCGCCGTTCACGCTGATGGCGGCCGCGCGGCGCGGGGCTGCGGGTTTGCGCGCCAATCTGATCGCGCTGGCGCTGGTGGCGCTGGCCGCCGCGGCGATGACCTGGGCAGTGGGCGATGCGCCGCAATGGATCGTGCTGGGCACCGGGGTCTATGCCGTGGTCTCGTGGGCGCAGGCGATGCGCCACGATGATCCCGATGGCTTTGCGCAGATCTGGCGCAACCGGCCGCTGGTCGGGGTGAATGTCGGATATGGCCTGACTTGCGCGCTGGCCTATTCGGCGAGCGCCTTTGGCCCGCTTTATGCGATGCAGACGTTTCATGCCGCCCCGGCGCAAGTCGCGCTGATCGTGGGTGGCGGCGGCGCGGCGGGCGGGGCGCTGGGCACGATCGCCGGCGGCTGGCTGGGTGACTGGCTGTCTGGCGGGGTGCATCACGCGCGCCGCGTGCTGGTTATCATTGTGGTGCTGGTGCTGGCGCTGATCCCGCAGGCGATCATGATGACCACGACATCGGTCACGGTGTTCTATTTGGGCGTGTTTCCGCTGTGGTTCCTGCTGAGCGCGGGGCTGGGCAGTTCGGCAGGCACGGTCGTCAATGTCGTGCCGCCGCGGCTGCGCGCCACGGCCAGCGCCTCGTTCTTTCTGGGGGCGACGATGCTGGGGCTGTCGCTGGGCCCCTATGCCGCGGGGCGCATTTCGCAGGCGACCCATTCGCTGTGGGCCGGGCTGGTGGTGGTCACGTGCGTGATCCCCTTTGCACTGGCGTCGTTGGCATACGCCTGGGTACACCTGGCGCGAAAGGAGCGCGGAGCCTGACTTCCGCGCTCCCCGATCACAAAGCCTTTTCGTAGATCGTGTATTCCTTGTTGACGTGGCTTTCGATCGCGTCGGCAATCGCCACCATCCCCTGGTTGTCGTCGAGGATCCAGCCGATTTCGCCCCGGGTCGCGCCATAGCGGCTGATCGAATTGCGGCGGATATATTCGATCATCATGAAGGCCAATTGGCTGGCCAGGCGCGATGCCTGAAGCTTTTTGCGCACGCCCATCAGCGGCACGCGCATCGTGCGCACCCGGGGTTTGCGCAGCCACAGTAGCAACTTGATGAAATTGAAAGGAAACAGCTTTCCGCCCATCGGTTTGATCGCTTCGTTCAGATCGGGCAGCGTCATCATGAACGCCACCGGCTCGCCGTCATATTCGGCCACCATGATCAGGTCTTCGTGCACGATCGGCTTGAACTTTTTGCCGGCATATTTGATTTCGGTGTCGGTGAACGGAACAAAGCCCCAGTTGTCTGACCAGGCATCGTTGAGAATGTCGAGAATCAGCGCGGCTTCGGCATCGAAATGCGACTTGTCGACATTGCGGATGCGGATGCGCGGGTTCTTTTCGCCCGATTGGACGATCCGCTGGATCAGCGGGGGAAACGGGTTGGTGATGTCCAGCTCATACGTCCGAAGCAGCTTTGCCGGGGCATAGCCGCCAATCGCCTTGATATAGTCGTTATACCGTTCGCTTTGATGCCCCATCATCACCGTGGGCGGATGGTCGAAACCCTTGGTCAGCTGGCCGGGTTCTTCCCACACCGACATCGACATCGGCGCCAGCACGCGGGTCATGCCGCGTTCGCGCAGCCAGGCTTCGGCGCGGGCGATCAGCGCGTGCGCGGTCGCTTCGCTATCGGCTTCGAGCAGGCCCCAGTTGCCGGTGCCCGGGCCCATGCCCTGGTCAGGGTTCATCGCCACGGCCAGGTGGTCGATATGCGCCGAAATGCGGCCCACGGCGCGGCCATCGCGGCGCGCCAGGAAAAACTGCACATCGGCATGTTCGAAAAACGGGTTCTTGCCCGGGGTGACCAGTTCCAGCGCCTCCATGTGCAGCGGCGGCACCCAGCTCGGATCATCGGCATTCAGGCGATAGGCCAGATCGACGAATTCCTTGCGTTCACGCGGCGTGCCAATCGGCACGATCGTCAGATCACCCATCTATTCGTGTTCCTTTTGTCCAGCCCGCCACGGAACGGTGCCGTTGCGGATGCCGCCCCATCTGTCGTGGTGCTCCAATGCCCCGGTTTTTGCGGTCAGGCAAGCATGCTGCGGCGCCGCATTTCAGGGTTTCGGGCACAAAAAAGGCCGGATTGCTCCGGCCTTTTTCATGATCTGGCGGTGTGCGACCGGGGTGGCGCGGGGCCACCCCGGCCGGTCACCGATCAGTTGACACCGATCAGTTGCCCGAACCCGGACCGTAGGTGATTTCCACGCGACGGTTCTGCAGTTCGCGAACCCCGTCGGCGGTCGGCACGCGCGGGTTGGCCTTGCCGAAGGCCTTGGTCGTGATCGCGGCGGCAGGGATGCCGTGCGCGGTCAGATAACCCTGAACCGAGGTGTTGCGGCGAGCCGACAGACCCAGGTTGTACTTCACGGTGCCCGAAAGGTCGGTGTAACCATCGAGTTCGATCGGAACGCTGGCGCAATTGCCATACGAGGTGATCGCGTTGTCGAGGATCGTTGCCGCTTCCGGCGTGATGTCCGACTTGTCCCAATCGAAGAACACGATGTACGGGCCCTTGTTGCACACCGGCGCAGGCGGCGGCGGCGGGGGCGGCGGGGGAGGCGGCGGCGGCGGGGGCGGCGGCGGCGGCGGCGGAGCAGCCGGAGCCGGTGCCTCGGCACCACCGAAGTTGTAGGTCAGCGTGCCCAGGATCGAATGCTGGCGATAGTGGCCACCGATGTCTGCACCGGTCCACTTGGCGCCCGCGCCGGGCTGGTTGACATTGTTGACGTTGAAGTAGGTGTAACGGATGCCAACATCGACATGCTTCGAAATCGGCGCACGGATACCGGCAATCGCCTGCCAGGCAAACTTGCTGGTCGAAGCGTTGATCGTGTAGTTCGTATTGTAGATCGCCTGCGAAACGCGGGCCACACCGGCACCGGCGCCAACAAAGCCCTGCAGGCCGTTGTCGGGACCGAAGTCGACCAGACCGTTCAGCATCGCGTCCCACACCTTGGTGCGGCCGGTGGGGTTCACCTCGATCGAATTGACCGTCATCCGCTTGTTGATGTTGGTGCGATATCCGGTTTCAGCCTCAAGGCGGAACATCCCGAAATCATATCCGGCTTCCACATTGAACGTGCCACCGACCTTGTAACGGACCTGGGCGTCCTGCCCTATTCCGCTGGTCTTGGTGTCGCTTTCCAGAATGGACGGGCCGGCTTCGCCTTCGACATACCACTGACCACTGCGCGCAAACGCAGGAGTTGCCATGGCGGTAGTTGCCAGGGCAAGGCCCAGGACCAGTTTCCGCATTATCGTTTCCCCTTACAATAGGTAGATTTTGCCACGTCGTGGGTCGGCTTCTAACGTTTTGAACTGAATTTCGCAAGCGCGGTAACGGCAATTGTGTTGCATCTTGGCAACTGTGCGCCGGGATGCGGTGGCGCCATCGAAAAACGGCGGCGGCATGGGCACTTTTCACCGCGCCCGCGTGGTTGTTTGTACCGGTCTCTAGCGCAATTTTTACAATTACGTCTGTGTGCGGGTGCGGTTGGCAGGCCCCAGGTGATTCGCATCTTGGTGCAATCTCGATATCGTTTGCGCCGTCTTTACCTCTGGTCGTTTACTGCATCGCAAACTAATCACACGCGCTCGGCGTGCCCCGTAACACCCTGCCTTCAGCGCCGTTACGCTTGCAACAGGACCCTGCCATGCTTCGCCGCCTTTACGACTGGACCCTGGCCAAGGCCGCCCATCGCCACGCCGGCGCCTGGCTGGCCCTGTTTGCCTTTGTCGAAGCCAGTTTTTTCCCGATCCCGCCGCATCCGCTGCTGGGGCTGATGTGCCTGGCCGATCCCAAAAAGGCGGTGCGTTATGCGGGTATCGCCACGCTGGGTTCGGTGGCCGGCGGGTTGCTGGGCTATGCCATCGGGCATTTCCTGTTTGCCAGCGTGGGCATGCAATTGCTCACATGGCTGCATCTGGCGCACAGCTTTCCTTATGCCGCGTGCCAGTTGCGCGCGAATGCGTTCTATCTGATCGTGGGCAAAGGGGTCACGCCGATCCCGTTCAAGCTGGTCACGATTACCGCCGGCTTCGTCGGCGTGCCGCTGGGCGTGTTTGTTTCCGCCAGCCTGATTTCGCGCAGCATCAGCTTCATGATCGTGGGCGTGCTGTTCCGCCTGTTCGGCGCGCCGATCAAGGCGTTCATCGATCGCTATCTGATCTGGGTCACGCTGGCGTTTGTTGCGCTGGTGATCGGCGGGTTTCTGGCCGTTTCGCTGCTCACCGGCCACCACGCCGGGGTGGTCGACGCTTGCGCCAATGCAAAGCTGCCGGTTTGAGTCTCAGGGATGCACGCTGCGCTCGGCCTGGTCGAGCGCGGCGCGCGCAATGGGCAGCATTACCGCATAGCCTGCGGCATTGGGGTGCACCCCGTCGCTGGAAAGGCCCGGTTTCATCGCGCCATCGGGCCCGGCCATCGCGGTATGATAATCGGCAAAGGCCAGCCCGCGCTGCTGGGCCAGCGCGCGCAGCCAGATGTTGATCGCGATGATCTGCGCCGCCGGGCGAAACCCGGTGCGCCAGCCAAATGCGCCCGCGGGCGGGATCGCGCCCAGCACCACGCCAATGCCGTTGGCCCGCGCCATGTCGACCATCGCCAGCACCGCATTGGCATAATCATCCGGGCTGGTCGGCCCGGCATTGCCGGCAATATCGTTGGTGCCGCACAGGATATGCACCACGCGCGGGTGCAGCCGCACCACATCCTGATAAAACCGCGCCAGGATCTGTTCCGATGTCTGGCCCGATATGCCGCGATCGATCACGCCCGGTGCAAACAGCGCCGGCGCCGTGGGCATCCACCATTCGGTGATCGAATCGCCGATGAACACCGCGCGCAGCGGCTGTTCCACCGTGCGGTTGATCTCGCGATACCGGCACAGATTGGCCCAGTCCGTTGCCGGATCGCGCGGCGGCGCGCAGGGCTGAACGGTCATCGCGGTGATCGCATCGGGCGCCGGCACCACGGGTGGTGCCGGTTGCACCACCATCTGCGGCACCGGTGCCTGCCCCTGCGGCGCGGCCAGCGCGAGCGCCGGCGCGGCCAGCCCGGCCGCCAGCAGCACGGGCCGCAGCGCGCGGGCGATCATCCGATGATCCCGACGGCCTTTCCGGCGCGTTCGAACATGCCGATGATCGTCTGCACCTGGTCCGCGCTGTGTTCCGCGCACAGCGAACAGCGCAGCAGCGTCATCCCCGCAGGGGTTGCCGGCGGGCGCGCCAGATTGACGTAAAGCCCTTCGTGCAACAGCGCTTCCCACATCATCGCGCCGCGTTCCAGATCGGGCATGATCACCGAAATGATCGCGCTTTGCGGGGTTTCGGTGCCCAGCTTGAACCCCAGCGCGATCAGCCCGGCGTGCAGCGTGCGCGAATTTGCCCACAAATGCGCGCGCTTGTCGCCCGCATGCATCAGCTTGCGGATAGAGGTGGCGGCGGTGTGCACCACGCTGGGCGGCAGGCTGGCGGTGAACACATAAGGCCGGCAGACCAGCCGCAGGATTTCAAACTTCGGGTGGTTCGATACGCAGAACCCGCCCACCGTGCCGACCGATTTCGAAAACGTGCCGATCACGAAATCGACCTGGTCGAGCACGCCCTGGTCTTCGGCCACGCCGCGCCCGTTGGGGCCGATAAAGCCCATCGAATGCGCTTCGTCCACCAGCACCATCGCGCCGTGCGCCTTGGCCACCGCGATCATCTCTTTCAGCGGGGCAATATCGCCCAGCATCGAATAGACGCCTTCCAGCACGACCAGCTTGCCCGCGCCGGCGGGAATGCGGCGCAGCCGTTTTTCCATCGCGTCGATGTCGTTGTGCTTGAACGGCACGACTTCGGCATCGCCCATCTTGCAGCCGTCCCAGATCGAGGCGTGGCTGTCGATGTCGAGCACGATATAATCGCCTTTGCCGGCCATCGTGCTGATCACGCCCAGGTTGGCCTGGTATCCGGTCGAAAAGACCATGGCGTGGTCCATGTCATAGAATTCGCGCAAGGCATCTTCGACCGCGCGGTGCCCGGCATAAGTGCCGTTGAGCACGCGGCTGCCGGTGGTGCCCGAACCGAATTCATCGAGCGCCAGCTTGCCCGCGGCGATGACATCGGGATCGAATGTCATCCCCATATAGTTGTACGTGCCCAGCAGGATCGTTTCGCGCCCGTTGCAGATCGCCACGGTGGGCGAAACCACCTTTTCCATCACCAGGTTGAACGGATCGGTGATCCCGGTCGACAGCAGCGCGCGGCGCTGTTCGATCAGGCCATCGAATTTCGAAAAAAGATCGACATAGGCGCCGCCGGTGTCGGTCGTGTCGGCGGCGGGTTGGGCGGTTTCGGCGATTTGGGTCATCGGTGGTGCTTTCAGCCCTTCAGCTTGATCACGGCATCGATCAGCTGACCATAGGTTTCGATTTCGGCTTGCTGGTTCATGCTGATGATAATGTCGAATTCATCCTCGATCGCGGCAACGAAATCCATCACCGTCAGGCTGTCCCATTCGAGATCGCCGGCAAACGTGGTGTTATCGGTCAGCGCGATGCCCTTTTTGTTGAAAGGTTCGAGCAGCGCGGCAATCCGGCCGGCAGTTTCGGCGCGATCCATGGTTGTCTCCAGTTATGCAGGCAAACCCCTGCCAGACGATTGCGGCGGAAAAGCGGCTGGACGGGTTGCTTGTCAAGCCCAAGCGGGCAATGCAGGCACTATGGCCCCAAATCCCGTGCCTTTGCGCCCGCGCCGGCCGGGCATTTTGCCCGCGCTGCTGGCATTGGCCGCCGTGCTGGTTCCGGCTGCAGCGCGCGGGGCGGATCCCGGTTCGATACTGGCAGAGGCCATGGCCGGCACGCGCGTTCCGGCCATGGGCATGTCGGTGCTGCGTGATGGCCATATTGCCGCGCTGGCCGTGCGCGGCCTGCGGGCGGCCGATGGTGCCGATCCGGTGCGGCCCGATGATGCCTGGCATATCGGATCGGATGCCAAGGCGATGACCGCTGTGCTGATTGCGCGGCTGGTCGAACGCGGGGCGCTGCATTGGGATGACCGGGCGGGCGATCGCCTGCCCCTGCTGGCCCCAGCCATGCAACGCCAATATGCCCGCGCCACGCTGGCCGATCTTTTGTCGCACCACGCCGGGCTGCCGCGCGATCTGGTCGATGCAGCCGCGCGCGCCGCGCTGTTTGCCGCGCCGGGCCTGGCCGATCCACGCGAACGCCGGCTGCGCTATCTTGCGCGGGCGCTGGCCGATGAACCGGTGGGCCCGCGCGGATCGTTCCATTATGCCAACACCGGCTATGTGCTGGCTGCGGCGATGGCCGAAGCCGCGACCGGCGAGCCCTGGGAAACCCTGCTGCAACGCGAAGTGCTTTCCCCGCTGGGTATCGAAGGGGTACGGTTTGCGACCAGTGGGCCGGGCGAATTGCAGGGCCATCGCGCCGGGCATCCCACGGGGCCCGGGGAAAGCAACCCGCCGTTTTTCGCGCCCGCCGGCGGCGTGATCCTGCCACTGGCCGATTGGGCGCAGTTCTGCCTTGATCAGCTTGCCGGTGCGCGGGGGGGGCGGACGGCTGCTGACGCGCGGCGATTACCGGCGAATGCAGACTGCGCAAGGCGATGGTGGCTATGGCATGGGCTGGGAAATCGCCGCGGACTATGCCGGCCATCCCGGGCCGGCGCTGCTCCACGCCGGGTCCGATACCAACTGGTACGCCATGGCGGTGCTGTTTCCCGATGCGGGAACCGGCGTGCTGGTGGTGGCCAACGCCGGGCCCGACATGGGCGGCGATGCGGCGGCCCGCGCGGCGGTGGCGACGGTATTGCATGGCCTGTGATTCCGGCCGGCCTGTGATTCCGCCTGAAAACCTGTTTCAGATCAGTTGATTGACGGCCTGGAGAAACGGCATGATCGATACCGGTTTGGCCAGGTATCCTTCGGCGCCGGCTTCGCGGATGCGGTCTTCATCGCCTTTGCCGGCATAGGCGGTTACCGCCAGCACCGGGATCGTGCGCAAGGCCTCATCGCGTTTCAGCGCCTCGATCAGTTCCAGCCCGGAAATGCGCGGCAGCTGGATATCCATGATCACCAGATCGGGGGCAAAGGCGCGCGCGCGTTCGATCACCGCGTGGCCATCGGCCAGCGGCTCCACTTCAAAGCCTTTGGCGCGCAACAGATCGCTGAACAGTTTGCGGTTGAGGTCGTTGTCCTCGACAACCAGAATTCTTTTTGCCACGCAGCGGCCTTATTCCTGTAGGGACACCAGATTGAAGCACGGCACCGGGCGATCGGTTGCCGGTGCATCACCGGTCTATGCATGCGAAAGGGCGCTGGCAATCATTCGTGAACCGACATCGCCGGCCGACCCGATGGCCCTGGCCCTGCGCGCGCTGGTTTTCGTGCTGGGCGATGAGGCGCGCGCCAGCCGGTTCCTCGCGCTTACCGGTCTTTCGCCCGATGCCCTGCGGGCAGGGGTGGGCGATCCGGTGGTGATGGGCGCGGTGCTCGAATTCCTTGCCAATCACGAATCGGATCTTGTCGCGGCGGCAGCAGCGCTTGATATTCCGCCGGAAACGCTTGCTGCCGCATGGGAGAAACTGCGATGAACCCCCCGCCGATGGGCCGCCCCCTGGTCATCAGCGATTGCGACGAAGTGCTGTTGCACATGGTTGCGCCGTACAAGCAGTGGCTGTCCGAATGCCACCACATCGATTTCGTGATGACTGACAACGATTTCGGCAAAGCCATGCGCTATCGCGATGGCCGTCAGGTGGAACCGGCGGAAATCTGGCGCCTGCTCGGGCTGTTTTTCGATACCGAAATGTATCGCCAGCACCCGATTGTCGGCGCGGTCGATGCCATCAACACGATCACCGCGCATGCCGATGTGGTGATCCTGACCAATCTGGGCGATGACCGGCGCGAAGCGCGCACACGGCAACTGGCCGATCACGGGATTACCGCGCGGGTGTTCACCAACCAGGGGCCAAAGGGCCCGGCACTGCGCGCAATCATCGACGAATATCGCCCCAGCCGCACGGTGTTCATTGACGATTTGCCCCAGCATCACGCGTCGGTGGGCGAAATCGCCCCCGATGTCCGCCGGTTGCACTTGTGCGGCGAACCGATGCTGGCGCCGCATATCAGTTGCGCGCACGAAGCCGGGCATGCCCATGCCCGCATTGACGCATGGTCAGAGGCGCTGCCCTGGATCATGGCCCATATCAACGGAGAAAACGATGTCTGAGCCGCTTGCCGATTCCGTCGCTGCCCGCCTGGCCGAGGCCGGCCACGTCCTGCCGCAGCCGGCAGCGCCGGTGGCCGCCTATGTGCCCACGGTCATGGCCAGCGGGCTGCTCCATGTTTCGGGACAGTTGCCGTTTGTCGATGGCGGGCTGGTGACCGGGCGGCTGGGCGAAGATGTCAGCCTTGAACAGGGCCAAGCTGCGGCGAAGGCCTGCGCACTGATGCTGCTGGCGCAAGTCAAGGCGGCGCTGGGATCGCTCGACAATGTGGAACGCGTGGTCAAACTGGGCGCCTTCATCAGCTCGGCCGGCACGTTCACCGATCAGCCAAAGGTTGCCAATGGCGCATCCGAACTGATGGTCCTGGCCTTTGGCGAAGCCGGCCGCCATGCCCGCAGCGCAGTTGGCGTGCCGGTGCTGCCGCTGGGTGCAGCGGTGGAAATCGATGCTGTTTTTGCTGTTCGCGCTCATTGATCGCTGGCTGGTCCCCGCTCCGCGTGCGGGGCGGTGCGACTGGCTGACGCGGTTTGCCTATGCCCATCGCGGTCTGCACGGCGGTGAACGGGGCGCGGTGGAAAACAGCCCCACCGCCTTTGCCGCCGCCATTGCCGCGGGGCTGGGCATCGAATGCGATGTGCAGCGCACGCGCGACGGGCAGGCGGTGGTGTTCCACGATGAAGACCTTGAACGGCTGACCGGGCGCACCGGCGCCGTGGCTGATGAAACCGCCGCCGCGCTGACGCAGATGACGCTGACCGGCAGCGCCGACACCATTCCCACTTTGCGCCAGATGCTGGACCAGGTGGGCGGGCGGGTGCCGCTGCTGATTGAAATCAAGATCGCGCGCGGGCGGCGGATTGCGCCGCTGTGCCTGGCCGTGCGGCGCGCGCTGGAAGGGTATTCGGGGCCGGTTGCGGTGATGAGCTTTGACCCGCGCGTGGTTGCCTGGTTTCGCCGCTATTCCCCGCTGATGGTGCGCGGGCTGGTGATGACCGAGGCAGGGTGGCGCACGCTGGGGGCGAAGGCGCGGCGCCATCTGGCGCTGTGGCGCGCGCGGCCCGATTTTCTTGCATATGATATCGATGATCTGACCGGCGCCTTTGCCCAGGGGCAGCGCCGGCGCGGCGTGCCGCTGCTGACCTGGACCGTGGACACCGCCGCGCGGGCCGACCGGGCTGCCGCGCGCGCCGATGCGGCGATTGGCGAAGGCGCAGGGCTGGCCCGGTTCATCGCTGCAGGTGCGGCGGCATGAGCTACACCGCGCGGATCCATCGCGCGGTGGGCGCGATTGCGGCGCAAGACTGGGACCGCATGGCGGGCACCGACAATCCGTTTGTCAGCCACGCCTTTCTGACCGCGCTGGAAGATTCGCGCAGTGTTGGCGGATCGAGCGGGTGGAGCCCGCTGCCGATCGTGATCGAGGATGATGCGGGGCACCCTTTGGCTGCGCTGCCCGCCTATCTGAAAACGCACAGCCAGGGCGAATATGTGTTCGACCACGCCTGGGCCGATGCCTGGGCGCGTGCCGGCGGGCGCTATTACCCCAAATTGCAGATCAGCGTGCCGTTCACCCCGGCCACCGGGCCGCGCCTGTTGCTGGGCGATCGGCCCGATCTGGCCCCGGTTTTGCTGACCGCGGCGCAGCAAGTGGCCGCCGAACACGATTTTTCATCGGCGCATGCCACCTTCATCGCGCCCGACCAGGTGCCCTTGTTCGAAGCTTCGGGCTGGTTGCTGCGCGCCGATATCCAGTTTCACTGGGAAAACCGCGGCTATGGCTGCTTTGACGATTTTCTGGGGGTCTTGGCCTCGGCCAAGCGCAAGAATTTGCGCAAGGAACGCGCCGCGGCGCAGGCCGGGGTGGAAATCCGCCGGTTGCGCGGGGGCGAAATCCTGCCCGAACATTGGGATGCGTTCTGGGTGTTTTACCAGGATACCGGCGCGCGCAAATGGGGCCGCCCTTATCTCACCCGCGCCGCGTTCGATCTGCTGGGCGAACGGATGGGCGAAAGCATCCTGCTGGTCATGGCCTTTGCCGACGGGCAGCCGATTGCCGGCGCACTGAATTTCATCGGCCGCGATGCGATCTATGGCCGGTACTGGGGCGCGATTGTCGACAAGCCGTTCCTGCACTTTGAACTGTGCTATTATCAGGCGATCGATGCGGCAATCGCGCTGGGGCTGTCGCGGGTCGAAGCCGGCGCGCAGGGGCAGCACAAACTGGCGCGCGGGTATGAACCGGTCCAGACGATTTCGGCGCACCATATTGTCGATCCGGCATTTCGCCGCGCGGTGGCCGATTTTCTCGTGCGCGAACGGGCCGGCGTGGCGCAAGACCAGCAATGGCTGGGCGAACGCACCCCGTTCCGCCGGGAAACCGAATAGCGCCCCGTTTCAGCAACCGGTTTCAGCGACCGGCTTCAGCAATCGGGCAGCGGGCGTGGGCCGCCGCTGTGCCTGGGGCACCAAACCAAAATTTCGCGAAATTCAGGCGACGCGGCGGGCCGGGCTTGCGCGCATCCATTCGCGGGCGCGGCGCTGGGCTTCGGCGATTTCGCGTGCGGTCATTTCGTCGGAAATGTCGGCACGGCATTGTGCCGCTTCGTCATGGCCGCCAACGGCCGCCAGATTGAACCACTTGTGCGCTTCCACCAGGTCGACCTCGACGCCGTGGCTGCCGGTGGAAAAGGCGACCGCCAGATCGAACAGCGCGTCGGCGTTGCCGGCTTCGGCTGCGGCCAGGCATTGCCCGACCAGCGCGGCGCATGCGGCATCGCGTGCGGCCTGATCGGCGGCGCTGCGTGTGTCGGTACCGCCGATCAACGTGATCCGGACGTTGTGTTCAGTGTTTGCCATTGCCCATTTTCCCCAATGCCGTTGCGCCTTTGCCCAAAAAGCCTTTCTCCGGATGCCGGCGCGATGGGGTCAAGGTCGACGGGTTTGGTCAAAATTTGGTTAACAGCGGCAAGATTTTGCCGGTTCGCTGCGCCATTCGATGATTATTTTGCCGCCAATCGTCCCGACATCGTCCCGAACAGGGCAAACCGTCGCCCGCAAGGGGGGCGAATCAGGGGCAGTTGCAAAAGAGGTGGGCACTATGGCCGGGCGGGGGGCTTGTGCCGCGATCACCGGCCCCCTATAGGCCCGGCAAACCGGACCGGGAGAGCCAGCCGTGGCATCCGGGTCGGGGTCGGAAGGCGCGAATGCGGAGGGCCGGATGGCTGGGGTTTTGAGTGACGAAATCGACGTTTTGGCCAAAGCGCGGCGGGCATTGCCGGGCGATTATTTTCCCAGTGAAGACGAACCCTATATGAACGAGCAGCAGCTGGATTATTTCCGGCGCCTGCTGCTCGAATGGAAACGGTCGATCCTGTCGGCGGCGGTCAACACGCTGTCGGCGCTGCAGGAAGGGCCGATCCGCGAGCCCGATCTGAATGATCGCGCGTCAAGCGAAACCGACTGGGGCATCGAACTGCGCACCCGCGACCGCCAGCGCAAGCTGATTGCCAAGATCGATTCGGCCATGCGCCGGATCGATGAAGGCGAATATGGCTTTTGCGAAGTGACCGGCGAACCGATCGGCCTGGGCCGGCTGGTGGCGCGGCCCATCGCGACAATGACGGTGGAGGCGCAGCAGGCGCATGAACGCCGCGAAAAGGTCTCTCGCGACAACTGAGCCATTATCGGGTGATATCGGTACCGGGTGATACCGGTATCGGGTTGGCGCGCGCGGGGCCGATGATCGGCCGTTTACCGCTGCCGCCGATTGTGTGCCAAAACGGGGCCATGCCAAACGGCCATGGTTAACAACGTGGAATTTTAACGGTTCGTTTGCCAGTCAAACGTAGGCCATGGAACGGTCTTTCAAGGGATTGTCGGGCATCTGCGCGACGACTTTTGGCTGACGGGGCTTCACGCTTACAGCAATGAAACGGAACCGTGTGGTGACTGACCTGGATCATCGGCAAGTCGGACGGGACAGCCTGTTCCTGATGGCCGACCTGAGAGTCGAAGGCGAAGCGGGCGAGCACCGGGTAAAGGTGCGCAACCTGTCGGCGCGCGGCATGATGGCCGAATGCACCGTGCGTGTGCGCTCGGGCGTGTCGGTTACGGTAAATCTGCGGAATATCGGCTGGGTGCCCGGCCGTGTGGCGTGGATTCAGGACAACCGGTTCGGCATTGCCTTTGCCGATGAGATCGAACCGCTGCTGGCGCGCGCGCCGGGTGGCGCCGGGGTGGGCGAACACACGCCGCGCTATCTGAAGCCGGTGATCGCCGCGCCCGATCCGCGGTCGTTGCGCAAGCTGTAGTCTTCAGGCTGTAGTCTTCTGGCTGCCGTTTTTTGGCTGCCGGGCCTGCGGCGCCGGACTTTCTTGCGCTTCGGCATCCGTTTCGGCGCACGAAGCCCCTGACCGGGGCGGTGATTTCTGTTATCGCGGGCGCCGTGTCCCGGTTTCGAATGCTTTGTGCCAGCGCCGTGCTGATGCTCACCGCCGCTTGCGGCCGGTCGGGGACAGACGCGGTCGATATCAGCGTGATCGGGCCAGAGCCGGCGCCGGCCGCAATGCCAGCCACTGCGCCAGCCACTGCGCCAGCCACCGCACCAGCCACCGCGCCAGCCACCGCACCAGCCACCGCAAATGCGCCCGCGCGCGCTGCACAGGGTGCCGATCTGCTCGATCCGGCGGGTTTCCCGGCCAGCGCCGCCACGCGCGCCGGGCTGGTCGGGTTTGATGCCGTTGGCCGCCTGGTGCCCGCGCTGGCCGAACGCTGGATCGTGACCGACGATGGCCTGGGCTATATCTTTCGCCTGCGCGATGCGCAGTGGAGCGATGGCGCGCCGATCACCGGGCCCGATGTTGCCGCCGCGCTGCGCCGTGCGCTGGCCGCTGCGCATGGCACGCCGATCGGCGCCGATCTTGCCGCGATCCGCAATGTGCGGGTCATGGCGCGGCGGGTGATCGAGATTGATCTCGATGTGGCGCAGCCCGATCTGCTGACATTGCTGGCCCAGCCCGAGCTGGCGATCGTGGCCGGCCCGCGCGGGCAGCATCACGCCGGGCCGATGGACCTGCGCCGTGAAGGCAGCCACTGGCAGGCGCGGCTGGTCCCGCCCGATCATCCCGGGCTGCCGCTGGTGCCGCCACCTGCGGTCAGCCGCCCGCTGGCGCTGCGGTTCCAATCCGCGCAGGCTGCGGTCGATCGCTTTGCCGTGGGCAAGGCCGATCTGGTGCTGGGCGGCACGTTCGACAGCCTGCCGCTGGTCACCCGCATCGCCATGGCGCGCGGCAATCTGCATTTCGATCCCGTGGCCGGGCTGTTCGGGCTGGACGTGCTGGCCGCGCGCGGGTTTCTGGCCGATGCCGCCAATCGCGAGGCGCTGGCCATGGCGATCGATCGCGATGGCCTGGTTGCGGCCTTTGGCGTGAGCGGCTGGCAGGCGACCACGCGCATGGTTTCCGCCGGGCTTGATGGTGACAGCGGCGCCGTGGCGGAACGCTGGACCGACCGCACGCTCGACCAGCGGCGCGCCGCCGCCACCGAGCGGGTCGGGGCGTGGATTTCTGCCCGGGGGAAGGCCAATGCGGGTGCCAATTCCAGTGCAGGTCCCAGTGCTCCTGTGCTGACATTGGCGCTGCCCGCCGGGGCGGGGGCGGATATCCTGTTTCAGCGGTTGCACGATGATTTTGCCGCAATCGGCGTGACGCTGCTGCGCGCCGCAAAAGGGCAGGCGGCCGATCTGGCGCTGATCGACAGCGTGGCGCGTTATCCGCGTGCGCGCTGGTTTCTGGAACGGTTGAGCTGCGCCAGCCACCGCCAGGTGTGCAGCGAAGCGGGCGATTCCGCGCTTCAGGCGGCGATGCGGTCGGGCGATGCGGCGGCGGCGGCCGATTTGCTGGCCCAGGCCGAAGGGCAGATCACCATGGCCAACGGGTTCATCCCGCTGGCGCGCCCGCTGCGCTGGTCACTGGTGCATGGCAGCGTGGCGGGGCTGGTGCCCAATCCCTGGGGCTGGCACGCGCTGCCGCCACTGGCCGGGGCGGATTCGGGCAACAATTGATACGGTCGTGCGATGAGTGGAGCCTATCGCACAACATGACGCTCAGGCGCCAAGCGGGCTTGTACCAACGTGCGTCAAGTCAAGCTCACTGCACGTTGGGATGAGCGTTTTCGGGCTGGTTCAGCCCCGTCTGCGCGCAATAGGGGCGGGGTCACGCCGGCCGCCGCGCCCGACTATGCTTCAAAAATCGATGGCGATGCCGTTGCGTTCCCAATCGCCAAAACGGGTGGGATCGATCCCGTCGGGATCATCGCCGCGCGGCACGGCGCGCGGTTCGGGCACAGGCGGGTTGGTCCAGTGCGGCGGCGGGGTGAAATGCGCGGGTCGGGTGGTCGCGCGCTTTGGCTGTGTGGTCATGCCTGCGGTCATGATCTTTCGCGCGCGGGGATGCAATTGCCAAGTCGGGCATATGCGACGATAGGGGGCCATGACTGCCCCTTCGCGCCCTCGCGCCCCCGTTTCCCGAACCCCGCGCGCCGCCCCGGCCGACATTCCCGGCGCGGCGGCCCGTCTCGCCGCATTGCGCATGGTCGATGCGGTGTTGCGCCGCGGCGATCCGCTGGACCAGGCCGCGCCGCCGTTGCTGCGCCCGGTGCCGCGCGCGGATGATCGCGCGCTGGCCCAGGCGATCGCGCAGGAAACCTTGCGCTGGCTGGTCGATCTCGATGCGCTGATCGACAGTGCCACTGCGCAGATCCTGCCCGATGATGCCAAGGCGCGCGCCGTGCTGCGGCTGATGCTGGTGCAGGTGCAGCGGCTGTGCCTGCCGCCGCATGCGGTGATCGCGACCGGGCTGCCGCTGCTGGGCGGCGGGCCGCGCCGTCTGGCGCACGGGGTGTTTTCAACGCTGCTGGGCCGGGGCCTGGCGGCGGCCTTGCCGGCCACACCCACATTGCCCGCGCCGGTCGCCGCGCGCTGGGCGGCAGCGTGGCCCGATCGGGTTGCCGCAATCGCTGCGGGCCTGGCCGAACCGCCGCCGCTCGACCTGACGCTGGCCGATCCGGCACGGACTGCCGAATGGGCCGAACGGCTGGGCGGCACCAGCCTGATGCCCGGCCATGTGCGGCTGGCACGCGGCGGCGCGGTCGAAGCGCTGGAGGGCTTTGCCGAGGGCGCGTGGTGGGTGCAGGATCTGGCCGCGACAATTCCGGCGCGGTTGCTGGGGGCACCAGAGGTTGGTGCCGGGATCGGGAGACGCGCGCTTGATTTGTGCGCGGCGCCGGGCGGCAAGACGCTGCAACTGGCCGCAGCCGGCTGGGATGTGACCGCGCTCGACAAATCGGCACGCCGGCTTGATCGGCTGCGTGACAATCTGGCGCGCACCGGGCTGTCGGCACAGATCGTGACAGCCGATGCCTGCGACTGGACGCCCGATGCACCGTTCGATGCCATTCTGATCGATGCGCCGTGCAGCGCCACCGGCACTTGTCGTCGCCACCCCGATGTGCTCCACCGCCTGGCCGCAATCGATGATCTGACGGCGCTGCAGGGCGCGCTGCTGGCGCGCGCGGCGGGCTGGCTCAACCCCGGTGGCACACTTGTCTATGCGGTCTGTTCGCTGGAGCCCGCAGAGGGTGAGGCGCAGGCGCAGCAGTTTGGCAACCGGCTGATGCCTGATCCGATCATCGCGGCCGAACTGCCCGAAGGGCTGGTTCCCACCGGGCAGGGCTGGCTGCGCACCGACCCCGGGATGGTTGCCGGGGCTGGCGGGCTTGACGGCTTCTTCGCCGCGCGGTGGCGGCGCGAAGCGTAATACCATATGTGGACGGCCTCCTCCCTGCAAGTCGGTCACAGAGATTTGATCTAATCGCTTGCGTCCATATGTCCGGCCTTTGGGTGCGTCCGCACATGGGCGCTGGCCAAGATGGTTTCCGCGACAAGGGTTCCAAACAAAGTGACGACCACAAAGGGCCATTGGTATTATCGGAGTGTCACTTGTCTCGGATCGATAGATCCACACCATCTGCTATTCCTGCAAGTTCAGGCACCAGATCAGCACGGCAGCGTCAATATCTGCTCGCCGTGACTGACTGATCTCAAGCTGCGCGTGCCTGAGGCGGCAGCGCGGTGTTTCCTTGATATGCTTCACCGGTCATCATCATTTTCCAGGCAATGCGGGCGATTTTGTTGGCCAATGCAACCGCGACCAGCTTTGGCGGTTTGCGCTTGAGCAACTCAAGCAGCCAGGGCGTGCCGTTCTTTCCACGTCCCGCCCTCACATGCTGCAGGAGCGATGTAGCTCCGACCACGAGCGTGCATCGCAGCGTCTCGTCGCCTGCCCGGGTGATGATGCCTGGCCTGCTCTTTCCAGCCGTCGAATGGTCTTTGGGCGTCAGACCCATCCATGCCGCAAACTGGCGACCGGATGCGAAGAGCTCCGGCGCTGGCGTCTTCATCATCAGCAAGGCAGCCCCGACCGGCCCGACGCCAGGGATTTGCGCCAGGCGACGGCTGCACTCATTGGCGCGATGCCACTTCAACAACTTCGCATCGATGTCGCCGAGCTGTTCAGCCAGTTGCCGATATTCCATGGCATGGGACGCGAAGAGTTCCCGCGCAAGGGGGGGGATCGCAGGGTCGATGGCGATACGATCGAGCAATGGCTCGATCTTGCCCATGCCCTTGGCCGCCGTGAGCCCGAATTCGGCCGCATAGCCTCTGATCGCGTTGGCGAGTTGCGTTCTGTTTCGAACCAGCCTGTCGCGCATCCCCATCAGCATCAGTGATGCCTGCTGCTCGGCGCTTTTCACCGGAACGAAGCGCATGGTCGGCCGACTCATCGCCTCGCACAGTGCCTCGGCGTCTGCTGCGTCATTCTTGCCGCGCTTCACGTAAGGCTTTGCTAATTGAGGGGCGATCAGCTTTACGTCATGGCCCAGCGCGCCCAGCAACCGGGCCCAGTGATGCGAACTGCCACAGGCTTCGATCGCGATCACCGTCGCCGGAAGCTTCTCAAAAAACGCAATCATTTCCGACCGGCGCAGCTTCTTGCGCAACACCGGCTGCTCAGCAGCATTCACACCATGCAGCTGAAAAACATGCTTTGACGTATCCATGCCGATACGGATAATCTGTTCCACGGGCGGTCTCCTCGTTTGAGATTGCAACAACCTCATTCTGGCACATCGCGATGCCGTACGGAGGCCGTCCACCCCAACAATGTGCAGTGAGCTTCGCTCATTGCACATTGGTATAAGCCCGCGCGGCGCTTGAGCGTCACGTTGTGCGATGAGTTTCACTCATCGCACAACCGTATCAGTGTCTGACCCGAAACTCCGTTTCGGGAAGTCGGTACCGGCCCGCTCCCCCACCCG
>CAILBC010000027.1 GCA_903832325.1 uncultured Sphingomonadales bacterium
CAAGCGGCGGGAGCGCAAGAACATCACCAGTGGTGTCGCGCACGTCAATGCCAGCTTCAACAACACGATGATCACCATCACCGATGCCCAGGGCAACGCCATTTCATGGTCGTCCGCCGGCATGATGGGCTTCAAGGGCAGCCGCAAGTCGACTCCCTATGCCGCGCAGGTCGCTGCCGACGATGCCGGCAAGAAGGCCGCCGAACACGGCGTGCGCACGCTGGAAGTCGAAGTGAAGGGCCCGGGTTCGGGCCGTGAAAGCGCGCTGCGTGCCCTGCAGGCAGTCGGCTTCACGATCACCGCGATCCGCGACGTGACCCCGATCCCGCACAATGGCGTGCGCCCGTCGAAGCGTCGCCGGGTCTAATCTGCCAGCTGGCGACTGGCGCAGCCGACCCGGCCGGGTCGATTGCGCCGGACCCGCCCAATATCTGACCGGTCGCGACAGATTGAAGTCGACGCCGGCGCACTCGATCAACCCCAGGGGAATTCCATGACTGTCAACATCAAGAACTGGCAGGAACTGAAGAAGCCCAACACCCTCGAGGTCAAGCCCGGCAACGATCCGCATCGCCGTGCGACCTTCATTGCCGAGCCGCTGGAACGCGGTTTCGGTCTGACGCTGGGCAATGCGCTGCGTCGGGTGCTGTTGTCCTCGCTGCAGGGCGCGGCGGTAACCTCGATCCGTATCGAAAACGTGCTTCACGAATTCTCGTCGCTGGCGGGTGTGCGTGAAGATGTGACCGACATCGTGCTCAACGTGAAGCAGATCGCGCTCAAGATGCAGGGTGAAGGCCCCAAGCGTCTGCAGCTTTCGGCCACCGGTCCTGGCGAAGTGCGCGCCGGCGACATCGCCGTGACCGGCGATATCGAGGTGATGAACAAGGATCTGGTGATCTGTCACCTGGATGAAGGCGCGACCTTCAACATGGAACTGACCGCCGACACCGGAAAGGGCTATGTACCCGCGGTGGCAAACCGTCCGATCGATGCGCCGATCGGTCTGATCCCGATCGATTCGCTCTATTCGCCGGTGCGTCAGGTTTCGTACAAGGTGGACAATGCGCGCATCGGGCAAGAGCTTGACTATGACAAGCTCAGCCTGGTGGTCGATACCGATGGCACCGTCACGCCGGAAGACGCGGTGGCCTATGCCGCGCGCATCCTGCAGGACCAGCTGTCGCTGTTCGTCCACTTCGATGACCAGCTGCCCACTGGCCACGTGACCACGGTCACCGGCATGACCAGCCATGCGCCGGAAGAAAGCGATGCCAACCAGCTCAACCGTTACCTGCTCAAGAAGGTCGACGAGCTTGAACTGTCGGTGCGTTCGGCGAACTGCCTGAAGAACGACAACATCATCTACATCGGCGATCTGGTGCAGAAGACCGAGGCGGAAATGCTCCGTACTCCGAACTTCGGCCGCAAGTCGCTGAACGAAATCAAGGAAGTGCTGTCCTCGATGGGGCTGCGTCTGGGGATGGATATCCCTGGCTGGCCGCCGGAAAACATCGAAGAAATGGCCAAGAAACTGGAACAGGAACTGTTGGGCTGATCCGCCCGAACGCAAGCGCCATTTTGCAACGCAAAATGGCGGCTTGGGTTCGGAATCAGCGGTCAGCCCGGCTGGCGGGCCGCGAGGCCCGTTTGGTCCCTGCCTTCGCGGGGACAGGTTCGGGATTTACGCCGGTCACGGCTCCGGCAGCAGAACGAGATCAGCCCCAGGTCGGGGTTGCCAACGGGGCCCCACGGCCACCCCGCCCAAAACATCGGCCAGGTCTGGGTTACCTGATACGGACCCATAACGAACGGAAACGAAACCATGCGTCATAGATTAGGCCAGCGTAAGCTGGGTCGTACTTCTTCCCACCGCATTGCGCTGCTGCGCAACATGTCGGCGGCGCTGATCAAGCACGAACAGATCACCACCACGCTGCCCAAGGCCAAGGAACTGCGTCCTTACCTGGAAAAGCTGATCACGCTGGCCAAGCATGGCGGCCTGTCGAACCGTCGTCTGGCGCACGCGCGCCTGCTCGACGATGCGCAGGAAAAGAAGCTGTTTGAAGTGCTGGCGGCGCGTTATGCCACCCGTGAAGGCGGTTATACCCGCATCATCAAGGCCGGCTACCGCGCGTCGGATGCCGCACCGATGGCGGTGATCGAACTGGTTGACCGCGATACCTCGGCCAAGGGCCAGGATTCGGGCCCGGTGATGAACGCCGATCAGGACGAGTTCGAAGCCGCCTGATCGCCAGATCAGTCCGGTTTTGATGGGGGGCGGTGCTGACGGGCGCCGCCCTTTTTCTTTGCCCTTTGGGCCCTTGCGTGCCGGGCGCGGTTGCGATTGGCGCGCGCTGCTGCCAGTGTTCCGTGCATGGTGGCAACACGATACCCCCCGATGATGCAACGCCGCGATTGCCTGCGCGCCGGCATCGCGCTGGCCGCGCTGGCCGCCCACCCCGGCCGTGCCGCCGCCGCCACAGGATCTGCGATGACCGACCCCGCCGCCTTTCCCCCGCTGCCGGCTTATCCGCCATCGCCGCAAGAGCCGCTGACCGAGCAGGTGTTTGGCGAAACCGTGTCCGATCCGTGGCGCTGGCTTGAGGCCGATGTGCGCCATGATGCCAAAGTGGCAGACTGGGTGGCGCAGCAGAGCCGCTTTGCCGAAACCTATCTTGCCGCGCTGCCCGAACGGCCGGCGTTGGCCGCGCGCATGAAGCGGCTGAGCGATTACGAACGGTTTGGCGCACCCGTCGCGCGTGGTGCGGTGCTGTTCTATCGCTGGAACGCCGGGTTGATGAACCAGTCACCGCTGCTGGTGGTCGATGCCGATGCACCGGCGGGCACGCCTGGCCGCGTGCTGCTTGATCCGCAGCACTGGTCTGCCGATGGCGCGACGGCGCTCGATGCCTGGGTGCCTTCGCCCGATGGCAGTCTGCTGGCCTATACCGTGCAGGATGGCGGGTCCGACTGGCGCACGTTGCGCGTGGTGCGCGTGGCCGATGGCACGGTTCTGGCCGATACGGTGCAATGGGTGAAGTTTTCGGGTCTGGCCTGGCTCGGCAATGATGCGCTGGTCTATTCGCGTTTTCCCGAACCGCGCGCGGATGATGCGTATCAGGCGCTCAATTACAACCAGTCGGTCTGGCTGCACCGCCTCGGCACGCCGCAAAGCGCCGACGAGCCAATTTTCGCGACGCCCGATCTGCCCAAGCGCGGCCATGCAGCGGCCATCACCAGCGATGGGCGCTGGCTGGTGATTGAATCGTCCGAAGGTACCGATCCGCTCAACACGGTGCATATTGCTGCGATCGACCAGGGGCGGATCGGCCCGGTCCGGGTGCTCGTGCCCGATCTGGCCGCGCAATGGACGCTGATCGACGGGATCGGAGACAGCCTGTGGTTCGTATCGGGCGAACAGGCGCCGCGGCGCAAAGTGGTGAAGGTCGACGCGGCGCGTGATGGCGCCCGGGCGGCGCATTTCGGCACGGTGGTTGCCGAAACTGCCGATACCCTGGCCTGGGCGGGCATGGTCGGGCACCGCCTGGTGCTGGGCTATCTGCGCGATGCACGATCGCACGTGGTCGTGGCCGGAATCGATGGCGGCGGCGCGGTTGACCTGGTGCTGCCCGGGCTCGGTTCGGTTGACGGGGTCAGCGGGCATGCGGCGGATCGCCATGGCTATCTGGTGTTCAGCAGTTTCACCACGCCGGGCACCGTGCTGCGGCTGGACCCTGAAACGGCGCAGGCGCAAGTGTGGCGCGCGCCCAGATTGACGTTCCGCCCCGATGATTATCGCGTTGATCAGGTGTTCGCCCCGTCGCGCGATGGCACGCGCGTGCCGCTGTTCGTGGTGCGGCGCAAGGATGCGACCGGGCCGGTGCCGACGCTGCTCTATGGCTATGGCGGGTTCAATATAGCGCTTGCCCCGTGGTTTTCGGCCACGACCATGGCCTGGCTGGAAAGCGGCGGCGCCTATGCGCTTGCCAATTTGCGCGGCGGGGGCGAATATGGCGATGCTTGGCACGATGCCGGGCGCCGCGCTCGCAAACAGAACGTGTTTGATGATTTCATCGCGGCGGGCGAATGGCTGATTGCCAATGGCGTCTGCCCGGCCGGGGGCCTGGCAATCGAGGGCCATTCCAATGGCGGCCTGCTGGTGGGTGCAGTGGTCAACCAGCGGCCCGATCTGTTTGCCGCGGCCAATCCTGGCGTTGGCGTGATGGACATGCTGCGCTTTGACCGGTTCACTGCCGGGCGCTATTGGGTGGATGATTATGGCCACCCCGATGTCGAGGCCGATTGGCGGGTGCTGCGCGCCTATTCGCCTTATCACAACATCCGCAGCGGCACGACTTATCCGGCAGTGATCGTCACCACCGCCGATACCGATGATCGCGTGGTGCCGGGGCACAGCTTCAAATATGCGGCCGCATTGCAAACCGCCAAAGCCGGCAGCAAGCCGCATCTGATCCGCATCGAAACCCGCGCCGGCCACGGCAGTGGCAAACCGATCGACAAAGTGATTGCCGAAGCCGCCGATGTGCAGGCGTTTCTGGCGCACTGGACCGGCCTGCACCCGCGCGCCTGATGTTTTGCCCCTCGCGGGAGAGGTGGCTCTGTGATAGGCCGCATCGCAAGAGCAGAATGATGCAGTGGGAACGGATGGACCTGAAGCCGGTGATGCGTGGCATCGCCCTTGGTCTCATGCTTGTGACGACACCGGCGCTGGCCGACAATGACAGCGTGGGGGCGGACCGTGCCGGTGGCAAGGGCGCCATGGTGGCCCCGACCCACGGTGCCTCGCTCTCATCAGCGCCGGCATTACCGCCAGCCTCACCACGCGATGCCACGGGCCTGCCCGGCGCCGAAACCGCGCTGGTGCTGCCGCCGCGCCGCTATCCTGCCGCGCCGCGCGACAGCGTGAGCGATCGGCTGTTTGGCGAAATCGTGCCCGATCCGTGGCGCTGGCTTGAGGCCGATGCGCGCAGCGACCGGCGCGTGGCCGATTGGGTGGCGCAGGAAAATGCCCTGGCGCGCAGCTATCTGGCCGGGCTGCCGGGGCATGACCGGTTCGCAGCAAGCCTGCGCCGGCTTTATGATTATCCCCGTTTCAGCCTGCCGCGAAAGGCGGGGCACCGGTATTTCCTGTTGCGCAACAGCGGGTTGATGAACCAGTCGGTGCTCACCGTGCGCGACGGGCTGGATGGTGCCGATCGCGTGCTGGTCGATCCCAACCGGGCGGACGCGCCGTTTGCGCTCGATGCCTGGGTGCCGTCGCGCAGCGGCCGCTATCTCGCCTATGCCGAACAGCGCGCGGGCAGCGACTGGCGCACCATGCGCGTGGTGGATGCCAATACCGGGCGCATGCTCGATGATCGCATCGAATGGGCCAATGACACGCTGATCGGCTGGGTCGGCGACAGCGGCTTTTTCTATTCGCGCTATCCCGCGCCGCGCGCCGACGAGGCCTTGCGCGCGCCGGTGCATGACAAGGCCGTGTGGTTTCATCGCGTCGGCACCGCGCAATCCGCCGATGAACCGGTCTATGCCACGCCCGATCACCCCGCGTGGGGGCACAAGGCGCAAGTGACCACCGACGGGCGCTGGGCTGTGATCAGCACCGAGGCCGGCACCGCGCCGTTGCGCATGATCCATGTGATCGATCTTGCCGCCCCGCGCGACAATGGCCGCTGGCGCGTGGTGCCGCTGGTCGCCGGGCTGACTCACGATTGGAAACTGATCGATGGCGAAGGCGATCGGCTGTGGTTCATCACCAATGACGGCGCGCCCAATTACCGGCTGGTGCGGATCGATCTGGGCGCCCGGCCGCACGCATCGGTGGTGATCGGCGAACAGGCCGGCACGCTTGAGGCGGGGCGGATCGTGGGCGACCGGCTGATCCTGTCCTATCTCGAAGGCGGGCAGCGCCTGGCCGTGGTCACCGATCTGAAAGGGCGGCCGGCGCGCGCGATTACCGTGGCCGCCGATGGCGCGGCCACCGGATTTGATGGCCGGCCGGGCGATTGGGAAACGTTCTATCAGTTTTCCAGCTACAACCAGCCGCCCACGATCTATCGCATGGATCTGCGCAGCGGCCGCGCCACGCCGTTTGCGGTGCCGGCGGTGCCGTTCAACCCGGCGGACTATGTGGTGGAACACCGCCAATATGCCTCACGCGATGGCAGCCTGGTTCCGCTCACGGTGGTGCGCAAACGGGCGCTGGCCAATGCGGGCACCGCGGCGCCCACGCTGCTTTATGGTTATGGCGGGTTCGATATCGCGCTCAATCCCAATTATTCGCCGTGGCGCATGGCCTGGCTCGATGCCGGCGGGGTGTTTGCCGTGGCGGCAGTGCGCGGCGGCGGCGAACTGGGCCCGGCATGGTATGAAGCCGGGCGCGGCGCGCACAAACAGGCCAGTTTCGACGATTTCATTGCTGCGGGCGAATACCTGGTGCGCAGCGGCATCGCGCGCAAGGGCGCGCTGGCCGCGCAGGGCGGATCGAACGGCGGCATGATGGTGGCCGCGGTGATCAACCAGCGGCCCGATCTGTTTGCCGCGGCCAATCCCGATGTCGGGGTGATGGACATGCTGCGGTTTGACCGTTTCACCCAGGGCCATTCGTGGATCGACGATTATGGCGACCCCGCGCGTGAGGCCGATTGGCGCAATCTGCGCGCCTATTCGCCCTATCACAACATTCGCGATGGCGCGGATTACCCGGCGATTCTGGTCACCACCGCCGATAGCGACGATCGCGTGGTGCCCGCGCACAGCTTCAAATATGCCGCCGCGCTGCAGGCCGCCGCAATCGGCAGCCGGCCGCACCTGCTGCGCGTGGAAAGCGATGCCGGGCACGGCGCCGGCCGCCCGCTGGACAAACAGATTGCCAGCGGCGCCGATGTGCTCGCCTTTCTTGCCGCCTGGACCGGTCTGCCGCCCCCACCGCCATGATCCGCCGGCCTGAACGGGGCTGCCGATCCCCGGCATTTGTCCTTTGCGGGGCAGGGGCATGACGGTGCTTGCGACGCGGCGGCGGACTGCCTATCGCAGATGGCAGCACCATCAGGGGAACCACCGCGATGACCACATTTGACGATCGCGAACGCGCCGAAGAGGCCCGCTTTGCCCATGACGCCGAAATGCTGTTCCGCATTCAGGCCCGCCGCAACAAGCTGCTTGGCCATTGGGCGGCGCAGCGCATGGCGCTGGATGCGGCAGAAACCGAATCCTATGCCCGCGCGGTGGTGCAGGCCGAATTCGAAGAAGCCGGCGACGAAGAGGTGATTCGCAAAGTGCTGGGCGATTTGCTGATGGCCGGGCTCGATGTGACCGAGGCCGAAGTGCGCAAGGCGCTGGAAGACAAATCGGTCGAAGCGCGCCGCCAGCTGATGGGAGACGCCTGATGCCGATGGCTGCCGATGATATTGTCGCGATGATCCAAGCCGCGCTGCCCGATGCCGAAGTCACCGTGACCGACCTCGCCGGCGATGGCGATCACTATGCCGCGCATGTCGTGGCGGAAAGCTTTCGCGGGCTTGGCCGCATTGCCCAGCACAAGGCGGTCTATGCCGCGCTGGGCGGACGCATGGGCGGGGTGCTCCACGCCTTGCAATTGACCACCGCCGTGCCCACCTCGCAGGGCTGAATCCGATCCCCACGTTTTGTCCCTGAAAGGACCCGACCGCGCCATGTCCGAAACCAGCAGCACCCACGCCCGCATCGCCGATATCGTTCAGGGCAACGATGTGGTCCTGTTCATGAAGGGGACGCCGCTGTTCCCGCAATGCGGCTTTTCCAGCCGTGCGATCGCCATTCTCGAACGGCTGGGCGTGGCCTATGCCACCTTCGACGTGCTGCAAGACATGGAAATCCGCGCCGGGATCAAGGATTTTTCGGAATGGCCGACCATTCCCCAGCTCTATGTGAAGGGCGAATTCGTCGGCGGTTCGGACATCATGATGGAAATGTACGAAGCCGGTGAGCTGGCCCAGCTGGTGACCGACGCCGGGGTTGCCCGCGCCTGATCCGGCATGATCCTGCCGGGCGGCGGCACCAACGTGCCGCCGCTGCCGGCGGACGGTTTTGGCGGGAAAGCGATCGACGCCCGAAGCCAGGCCAAATAGGCTGGCCAGAAACCAGGCCCGCAACCAGGCCCGGAACCAGGCCCGCAAACAGGCCCGGAACCAGGCCCGCAAACACGAACGCGGCCCCCGCCATGGCGGGGGCCGCGTTTTGCATGCGGGGACATGCGGCTGCCGGAAAGGGGTCCGGCGGGATGGGACATGAGGCGGAGCCGGGGATCTTGGGGACTGGCTCCGCCTCAAACTTGGGGCATCAAAGGGACGTGGCTTACTATGCATGACCCGTGCCAATTGCGATGATGCACGCATTTTCGCGCATTTCAACGGGATGGCGGCGTGGCGCGCGGGGCGAAATGTAAAACAGGCCGACAGTCGTGCCGGATAAACCCCGCCACCGCCTTGCACCCCCTTGGCAAGACCGCTGCGGCGCTCCATCGTGCCGGCCATGACAAACCGCAGCGACGATACGATGGCCTGGGCCGAGAATGAACAACCGGCGCGTCCGGCGGCAACTGTGGTGGTATTCCGCCGCAATGCTGCAGGCGGCGCGGCGCAGATCCTGCTGCTGGAACGGTCGGGCACGATGGCCTTTGCCGGCGGAGCCACGGTTTTCCCGGGCGGGGCGGTCGATACGGCCGATCGCGCGCTCGCCGCGGCCAGCCCCGGTGCTGCCGCGCTCGATCCCGATGATGCCGCCGGCCGCGTTGCCGCCGTGCGCGAAACGCTTGAAGAATCAGGCCTTGTCGTGGGTGTAAAGGGAACCGTCACTGCCCCGCGCGCCATCGATGCGCGCCGCCGCCTGCTCGAAGGGCAGGACCTTGGGGCGATCCTGGCAGAGGAAGGCTGGACGATCGATTTTGACAGTCTGGTACCTTTTGCCCGCTGGTGGCCGCGCCATCGCGAGGTGCGCGTTTATGATACGCGGTTCTATCTGGCCGATGTCGGCACCGGGGCGCTCGATCTGGCGGCCGATACCACCGAAAACCGGCACTTGTTCTGGGCCACGGCGCAAGAAGCGCTCGATCTGGCCGACGCCGGGCGGATCAAGGTGATCTTTCCCACCCGGCGCAATCTGGAACGGCTGGCGCAATGGCCTGATTTTGCCGCTGCGCGTGCGCATGCGCTGGCCACGCCGATCGTCACGGTTTCGCCCTGGATCGAACAGCGCAATGGTGAAGCCTGGCTGGTGATTCCCGCCGACGCCGGTTATCCGGTCGATGGCGAGCGGCTGGAGCGTGCCGCGCGCGGGTAAACTGCTCGATAATGAAGCGATCGCCACGGGGCTTTCGGATGCGGCCAGGCGCCGCCTGCGCGTAGAGTCCCTTATATCCCGGTCACGGGGTGGTTAAGCGGCAAAGGGCTATCACGGCGCATCAACGGGGTGTCGTCATGGCTTTGCGCAAATATCGCTATTTTCCTGAAAACGATGCCGAATCCGGTGGTGATCTGCGCGGCGCACCACGGCTTGCCGATGATCATGACCGGTTTGTCGCGTCCCCCGTCCACGACTTGCAAGACAATCTGTGGGTCCTTGCCGAACCGGCGCAGGAACCCGATGTGGCGCTCTATCCGGGCTGGGTGCGCCTGACCGTGCCGATTGCCGCCTCGGTGGCGCTGTGGGCGCCGATCATCTGGCTGATCACGGTACTGCGCCACGCCTGATCCGCCGCGCCGGCGCGCGCTGCCGGTTGTGCCGCGCCCCCATGGCGCACGGCCTATCGAACCGTCCCGGGTCTTTCCGGCGCTGACCGACCGCGCGGCGCGCTTCATCCTTGTTCCACACGGTCGCTCTGGCGCGGCCGCAGCCTGGAATAGGGAGAACCCCGTTGCGCTCGCGAATGTCGATCCCAGCCGCAGCTAAATCCTCCGCAGCCAAACCCTCCGCAGCCAATTCCCTCGTGGCCAACTCCGGCCCAGATCAATCTTTGGCAGGCCTGTCTCCTTCGGCTTTCGGACCTCCCGCGCCCAATGATCCCTGGCTGGCCCAATCGCGCGGCATCAGCCCGCGCATCGCCCCGATGCGCGCGGCAGCCTGTTCGGCTGCGGCTCCGGCCTGTGCGGCTGTCGCGGTGGACACGCGGTTGCGCGAACCTGCCGAAGTGGCGCCCGCGCAGATCACGGCCCACCTGCCCGACATCGGTCCGGCCTTCGACGAACCGCTGCCGCGTGATGAGGCGCTGTTGCGCGCGTTTGACATCGTCGGGGCCTGTCTGGCGCTGGTGCTGGCGCTGCCGGCGATGGTGCTGATTGCGCTGGCGGTGCGGTTGACCAGCCCTGGCCCGGTGCTGTTTGCGCATCGCCGTGTCGGGCGCGGCGGGCGGCGCTTTGCCTGCCTGAAATTCCGCACCATGATACCGGATGCCGATGCGCAGTTGCGTGCGCTGCTCGATCGCGATCCGGCAGCGCGCGCGGAATGGCAACGCAGCCAGAAATTGCGCCGCGATCCGCGGGTCAGCCCGATCGGCCGCTTTCTGCGGCGGACCAGTCTCGATGAATTGCCGCAACTGTTCAACGTGCTGTCGGGTGAAATGAGCCTGGTTGGCCCGCGCCCCATCGTGGAGGCTGAAATCGCGCGCTATGGGCGCCATTTTGCGCTCTATTGCCGGGTGCGCCCGGGCCTGACCGGGCTGTGGCAGGTGCAGCGCGACGGAGAAACGACCTATCGGCGGCGCGTGGCGTTTGACGTCGCCTTTGCGCGGGGGCGGTGTCTGCGGCTCTATCTGGCCATTCTGGCACGCACCGTGCCCGCCGTGTTCATCGGGCGCGGCGCCTGGTAGCGATGCCTCGCAAAGACAATCAGCGGGTTACAGCAGGAACAGCGCCAGGCCGACCCAGAAAACCTGGCTCAGCGCCAGGCCGATGACCAGACCGCGCGCGGCATCAAGGCCACCGCTGTCGTGCATGTTGTAATACCGGTCGGGCGAATCATCGCGCCAAAAAGCCTTGTCCATCCTTGCGTCCCCGATCTGCACCGCGCCAATCCGGGCGCGGCTTGCGTGCAGCAAAATCAGCGGCATTTCTTGATGATCGAAACCCTTTGGCGCGAACGCTGCGGGGTGATCGATCTGTGCCGTCTTGTCATTCCGCCGTCTTGTCGCGCCTGATGATTGCGCCGGTCGGAACGGTTTTGACGGTCAACCCCGTGTAGCGGGTAAACCGAAATATCGGGTTAACGGTGCGCCAAGCACATTGCAATCCGGTTGCTGAAATATGTCGTAATCATGACGAAAATGGCGGATTTTGTGCAAATCTGCCTGTTCATGCCCGGTAAAGCCGTCCTGACGCCCTATCGATACCGGCGCAAACACGGCGGGCAAGGGACGGATCGATGAACAGGCTGGCACGATCAAAGGTGTTTGGGGCCGCGGCTGCCTGGCTGGTGATCACGGCCGGCGCGGCGCAGGCCGAACCGATCGTGCCTGCCGGCACGGCGCAGGGCGACGTTTCGGTCACCATCTACACCAACGATCTTGCGCTGATCGAGGATGTGCGGCGGATAGATCCCGGGCACGGGCTGGTCGATCTGCCCTTTCCCGATGTTTCGGCGGCGATTAAGCCGGAAACCGTTACGCTCAGCGTGCCCGGCGCGACGATCCTCGAACAGAATTTCGATTACGACCTGCTCAGCCCCGCGCGCCTGCTCGACAAGGCGGTGGGGCAGACGGTGTCTCTGGTCCATACCAACCCGACCAGCGGGGTGGACAGCGCCGAACCGGCCAAAGTTCTGGCCAACAACAACGGCACGCTGCTGCAGGTTGGCGATCATATCGAAGTGCTGGGCGATATCGGCCATTCGCGGCTGGTCTTTCCCGGACTGCCCCCCGGTCTGATGGCGCGGCCCACGCTGTCGGTGCGGCTCGATTCGGCGCATGGCGGCACGCGGCCGGTCACGCTCAGCTATCTCAGCCACGGCTTTTCGTGGAAGGCGGATTATGTTGCGCTGTTTGATCAGAGCGGCGGCGCCGATGGCGCGGGCAAGATCGATGTGCAGGGGTGGATCACGCTGAACAACACCACCGGCACCGGCTTTGCCAATGCCCGCGTGATGCTGGTGGCGGGCGATGCGGCAAACACCCTGGGTGATGGTGGCGGCGGCCCGCGCGGCCGCTTTGGCATGCGGCCGCAACCGATGGAACAGGCCGGCACCGAATCGGGCGGGCGCGAACGGCTGGGCGATTTCTATCTCTATCCGATTGCCGGCCGCACCACGCTCAACAATGCCCAGCAGAAACAGGTTTCGTTTCTGGATGTGAAGGGCGCCTCTGCGCGCAAGGTCTATGCCTTTCGCAACGGCTGGCTGGGGCAAAGCGATGCGCCGCAAAGCGCCAAAAGCGTGCTGCGCTTTTCCACCGATGGAAAAGACGGGCTGGGCGATGCGCTGCCTGCGGGCATGGTGCGGGTCTATACCCGCGATGCGCGCGGCCAGCCGCAATTCATCGGCGAACAGGCGATTGACCACACCCCGCGCGGATCGACGCTGGCGCTGCCGATCGGCGATGCCTTCGATGTGAAAGTGCAGCCGACGCTGGTCGGGCGTGCGCGGATCGATCTGGGCGAATGGCAACGCACGGCGCGCTATCGCGTGACGACCGAGGGGCAGGCGCCCCGCATCACCACGGTCGATACCGCGGTGACTCATTGGCAAACCACGATGAAGTACCGCCTGACCAACGCCACCCCGGCGCCGGTCACGGTCGAACTGACCCAGGCCGGGCTCGACAACGCCTGGCAGGACACCCGCGTGCCCAGCGAAACCCTTGCTGGCGAACAGCGCAGCCCCGATGAACGGCTGTGGCGTGTCACGGTGCCCGCACAGGGCGAAACCGTGCTGACTGTCGTGTTTGATACCCACAATTGATCGGGGCGCGCGGCATGGTCCGGCCTTTGGCATGGGTGGCGCTGTGCGGCGCGGCGCTCGCACCGGCGCATGGCGCCAGCGCCGCGCCGGGAGACGAGGTGGTGGTCATGGCCTCGGCGCCGACAGCCACCAGTGTCACGATTTATCGCGCGCCGGACGATACCTTCGGGGCCGATCGCATGGCCGCGGACGAAAATCTCGCCGGCTATGCGCTGATCAGCGAAACGCGCGAGGTCGATTTGCCCGCGGGCCCGGCGGTGGTGCGCTTTCCCGGGGTTGCGGCAGGCATGCTGGCCGAAAGCGTGGTCATTTCGGGCCTGCCCGGCGGGGTGCGCGAAAAGAACCTGGATGCGCAATTGCTGTCGCCGCGCCATCTCTATGCCGGCTGGTTCGGCCGCCCGGTCACGCTGCGCCGCACCGATGCCACGGGCGCGGTGCGCAGCGAACGCGCGGTGATCCGCTCTGCGCCCGATGGCGCCGCGGTGGTGGAAACTGCGCAAGGGTTTGAAACGGTGCAGTGCGGGCCCTTTGCCGATGCGCTGGCTTATCCCGGGGTGCCGCCGGGCCTGTTTGCCACGCCCACGCTGTCGGTCGCTACCGATGCCCCGGCGCCGGTTCATGCGCGGTTGCAGATTGCCTATCTGGCGTGGGATTATGATTGGCGCGCCGATTATGTGATGACCATCACGCCCGATATGCGCCATGCGCGGTTGCAGGCCTGGGTCACGCTGGCCAGCGCCGATGTCACCAGCTTTCCCGCCACGCACGCCGCCGTGGTGGCCGGGCGGCCTGATTTTTCCGAAACGCGCGACAGGGGCGAACAGGACGATACGGGCGAAGCCGGCGATGCGGGCGAACTGGTGTTTCATTGTCAGGCTTCGGCCCCGCCGCCGCCGATTGTTGCGCTGCCACCGCCGATCGCGCTGGCCAAGCCGATGGCGGCGATGGACATCGTGGTCAGCGCCGCGCGGCAAAAGGCGGTGGTGCGGGCGGTGGCGGCCGAAGTGGAAAACCTGGGCGATCTGAAGCTCTATCGCCTGCCGCTGCCGACCACCGTCGCGGCCAGGGCGCAAAAGCAGGTGGCGCTGTTCGAACCGCGCACTGTGCGGCTTGCGGTGCTGCACAGCGCCGCGCTTGACGATCTGCCTGATGACCTGCCCGGCGATAGGGATAACACTGTTGCCGCGCGGTTGCTGGTGCGCACGCGCAATCGCACCGATATGGGGCTGGGGCTGGCTTTGCCGGCGGGGCACGTGCGCGTGCTGACCGATCGTGGCAATGCAGTCGGTGGTGCCGGCGCCCTGGCTGACACTGGCCCGCATGCGCTGGTGGTGGGCCAGGCCGATCTGGCCGATCGCGCGGTGGGGGATCGGGTGGAACTGGCTATGGGTGAAACCCCGCAAGTGCAGGTGAACCGGCGCGAAGTGTCGCGCGGGCCGCACAGCCGGCTGCTCTCGGTTATGGTCACCAATGCCAATCGCTTTGCCATCACGTTCGTCGGCACGTTCCGCCAGACGCCGCCCGATGCGATTTCGGCGCCTTCGCAACCGCTGATGCTGGAAGAAGGTCACCGCGAATGGCGCGTGCAGGTGCCGGCGCATGGCCGTGCCACCTTGCGCTATCGCATCGCGGAGCCCGGCTGATCCGGTTCACGCTCGCTTAAACTTTCGCGCCGTAGACTTTGCTTTGTGGCCGGGTTTGCCGGCCGGGATGGATGCCTGTGATCGATTTTCGTGGCTTTGTCGGAGGAATTGCCGCGGTGGCGCTGCTGCTGCCTGGCAGCCTGTGCGCGGCACAGCCTTCGACTGGGCCCGCACCCGGGCCTGACCGTTTCACGCTGGCCGAACGGCTAAGCTGGGGGCCGCGCGGGGATGAGCCCGATCTGCCCGCGGGCGATCCTGCCGCCGCGCTGGGCGTGCCGATTGCGGCGCCTTTGCCCCCGGCCGCGGCGCAGGCAATCGCGGCCATGCGCATCAGCCGCCAGCCGATGGCGCAGATCGTGATGGACATGGCCGAACGTCGCCGCGCCAACAAAGCGCTGACCGATCCCGAGGCCAAGGCCGCCGCCGACAAGGCGTGGCAGGCCGACATGAATGACCTGCACCGCGAAGTGGTGACGCGCGATATCCTGCGCGCGCTCTATTCCCCGGCGCAACTGGCCGAACAGCTGACCTGGTTCTGGGCCAACCATTTCAGCGTGCACGCACAAAAGCGCGAGATCCGCGCCATGCTCAGCGGGTGGGACGATGCGCTGCGCAGCCACGCGCTGGGCCGGTTCCGCGATCTGCTGGGCGCCACCGTGATGCAGCCGGCAATGCTGCAGTATCTCGATAACGATCAGAACGCCGCCGGCCATATCAATGAAAACTATGCCCGTGAAATCATGGAATTGCACACCATGGGCGTCGGGTCGGGCTATAGCCAGAAGGACGTGCAGGAACTGGCGCGCGTGCTGACCGGGGTGGGTGTGCGGCTGACCCCGGATGCGCCCCGATTGTCGCCGCAGCTGGCCCCTTTCTATCGGCGCGAAGGCGCGTTCGAATTCAATCCGGCACGACACGATTTCGGGCCCAAAGTGCTGCTGGGTGAAACCATTGCCGGTGAAGGCCCGAATTTTGGCGGGGGATGGCCCGAAATTGATCGCGCGCTCGATATTCTGGCCGCCGCACCCGCCACGCGCGCGCATATCTCGCGCAAGCTGGGGCTGTTTTTGCTCGGCCATGATCCCTCGCCTGCGCTGCTGAATGCGATGACCGCGCAGTGGCAGGCGACCGACGGCCGCATCGCCGCGGTGGTGGCGGTGGTGCTGCGCTCGCCGGAATTTCGCGCTTCGCTGGGGCAGGGGTTCAAGGACCCGATGCATTATGTGCTGTCGGCCGTGCGCTATGCCTATGGCGGGCGGGTAATCCGCAATGCCGATCCGGTGATCGCCTGGCTGAAACGCATGGATGAAGCGCCCTATGGCCGCGAAACCCCCGATGGCTGGCCGCTCGATGCCGCGGCCTGGACCGGACCCGGGCAGATTGAAGTGCGTTTTGAAATAGCCAAGGCCATCGGCAACGGATCGGCCGGGCTGTTCCGGCCGCGCGAACCGGGCGCCAGCGACGAACCGGCCTTTCCCCAATTGCAGAATGCGCTGTGGTTTGCAGGGTATGGCCGCACGATCGGCGCGCAGACCCGCGCCGTGCTCGATCGCGCCGGATCATCGCCGCAATGGAACATGCTGTTGCTCTCCAGCCCCGAATTCATGCGCCGCTGATGCCGCGCGTATTTCCCCCAGCTTCAGGACCACAGGCCATGCTTGATCGTCGCCAGTTCATCGCCGGGACCACAGCCACCGGGCTTTCGCTGCTGGGGGGCAGGGCCATGGCCGCGCCGGCTGCATCGGGCACGCGGTTTCTGCTGGTGTTTCTGCGCGGCGCCTATGATGCGGCCAATGTGATCGCGCCGGTGCACAACGCCTTTTACCACGAAGCGCGACCCACATTGGCGCTGGCCCCGCCCGATCCGGCCAATCCGCTGGCCAGTCTGCCGCTCGATGCCGATTGGGGCCTGCATCCCGCCTTGCGCGACAGCATCGCCCCGCTGTGGCAGGCGCGCCAGGTTGCGTTCGTGCCGTTCGCCGGCACCGATGACATGAGCCGCAGCCATTTCGAAACGCAGGACAGTATCGAAATGGGCCTGCCACTGGCCGGGCCGCGCCATTATGGATCGGGCTTTGTCGGCCGGCTGGCGCAAGTGCTGAACAAGGGCGGCGCGGGCGCCATCGCCTTTTCCGATACGCTGCCGCTGGTCATGCGCGGCGGGCCGACGATGGCGAACCTCGCGCTGGGCGGCAATGGCCGGCCGGTGATCGATGCCGGCGAATCCGCGCTGATCGCGGCGATGTATCGCGGCCAGCATCTGGGCGGGGTCGATCTGGATGCCGCAGTGCACACCGGCTTTGCCGCGCGCGATGCCGTGTGGCACACGATCGATGATGAAATGCGCGAAGCCGGGCGCGGCGCGATTGCCGCGCGCGGGTTCGAGGCGGTGGCCCAGCGCATCGGCGTGGTCATGCGCGATCGCTATAACCTGGCCTTTGTCGATGTGGGCGGGTGGGACACGCATGTGAACCAGGGTGGCGCGCAGGGCCAATTGGCCGGCCGCATTGGCGAACTGGGCCGGGGCCTTGCCGCCTATGCCGCCGCGCTGGGGCCCGAAGCCTGGCGCCAGAGCGTGGTCGTGGTGATATCCGAATTTGGCCGCACATTCCGCGAAAATGGCAATCGCGGCACCGATCATGGCCATGGCAGCGTCTATTGGGTGCTGGGCGGGGCAGTATCGGGCGGGCGCCTGGCCGGCAGCCAGGTGCGGATTGCGCCCGAAACGCTCAACCAGAACCGCGATCTGCCGGTGCTGACCAATTATCGCGCGCTGATCGGCGGGCTGTGGCAGCGGCAATATGGCCTGTCGGCAGCGCAACTGGCCACGATCTTTCCCGAAGCGACACCGGCGCGGCTCGATCTGATCTGATCCGGCTTTTCATTGCCGCACTTCGCCCTTAGGGCGTGATGCGTTCAACCAAAAACGCATCACGCCCCATGAGTGTTTGATTTCGCATCTTTTTAGGCAAAAACCGGGTTTAAGGCAAAAAACCGGTTTCCGCTTTTTTGCACGATGCTCTAACGCAGCCGCGCATTCCCCCCCGCCCCCCGCCGGAACGAGCCACAGCGCATGAATGCCGTGATCCTGCTTCATTTTGCCCTGCTGTTTGCCGGCGCGGTCTGGGCCGGCGCGCAAAACCAGCTGGCTGGCGGCGGATCGTTCATCACGCTGCCCGCGCTGATGTTGACCGGCATGGACGCGCGCGCCGCCAATATCACCTCGACCGTGGCGCTGTTTCCCGGGCAAGTCACCGGTGGCTGGCTGGGCCGCGCGCATGCTTCGGGCACGGCCAGCCTGCCGCTGCGCACGCTGATCGCGATCAGCCTGGTTGGCGGAGTGATCGGGGCGATCCTGCTGCTGCTCACGCCGTCTACGCTGTTTGCGCGCATGGTGCCGTGGCTGGTGCTGTTTGCCACCACCGCGTTCGCCTGGGGTTCCTTTTTGCGCAAGCCCGCGGCCCCTGCCGCCGATGGCATCTCGCACAGCGCCACCGGGCCCTTGACCGCGGCCGCGATCCAGCTCGGCATTGCGATTTATGGCGGCTATTTCGGCGGGGGCGTCGGCTTTTTGATGATGGCCGCGCTCGCGCTGGGCGGCGCGCCGGTGCGCGCGGCGGCCTCCACCAAGAACCTGCTCGCCGGGGTGATGAACTTTACCGCGGTGATGATCTTTCTGGTTTCGGGCCAGGTGCGCTGGCTGGCAATGGCGGTGGCCATGGCCGGCGCGCTGGCGGGAAGCTGGATCGGCGCGCATTTGCTGGCGCGGGTGAATGAACGAATCTTGCGCTTTGTGATCGTGGCGATCGGTGTGGTGCTGACCATCGCGCTGTTCCAGGGGCCCTTATGATCGGCTGATCTCCGCCCGGCCACTCCAGAGTATCGGCCGCCACGATCCCGGTTTGCCCGACAGGAGGCCCCGAAAACAGGCACCGACAGGAGGCGCCGACAAGAGGCCCCAAAACCAGGCAGGGGCGCTGCACGCGTCATTTTTATGCGGTCGGCCGATGCTGAAAGACTGTCGACAGTGCGCCGCGCTTGCGCCAAATGGGCGCGCAGATTCCCTATCAAAAAGGCCCCGTGTGACCCAGTCCCTCACTCTGAAGCTCACCGAAGACGAAGCCGAAATGATTCTCGACGCGCTCGAGGTCGACAAGGAAGGCTATGTCGAATCCGCCAAGGAAGCGCGCGGCAACAACAACCGCGCCGATGTCAAAACCTTCACCGAAGCGGCCGAACGCATCCAGGCGCTGATCAACCGGGTGCGCGCGCTGGTCGAACCTGCCGGTTAATACCAACGCGCAGTGTCCTTGACTTGACGCGCGTTGGTATAAGCCCGCGCCGCGCTTGAGCGTCACGTTGTGCGATGCGTTCCACTCATCGCACATCCGGTTAAGGCTTCACGCCGCCCGGATCGGGCACGAACGCGGGCACTGTGGCGCTGGTACCCAGTGTCCACAGCGTTGTGCCGCTCAGCCGCAGAATGCGCGCCATCTTGGCATAGTTGATCTTTTCCGCAGTGTCGGTTTCGTGGTGATAATCGGGGTGAAACCCGGTGAAGAACCAGAACGCCGGAATATCATGCAGCACGAACGGAAACTGGTCGCTGCGGAAAAACACGTTCAGCACGTTGTCGCGGTCAAACCGGTCATCCAGGTCCAGCCCCACGCTGCGGTTTGCCGCATGGATCACCGCGTTGAAATCGGGGCTATAGGGCGCGCCGATCAGATTCAGCCGGTTGGTCGTATCGGCGGGAATGGTGATCAGCCCGTCGGTCTGCGCGCTGGCGGTTTCGTTGCGGCCGATCATGTCGAAATTGATCTGCGCGCGCGTTGTTGCCAGCGGGCGCAAGGGGTGCGCCGCCATTGCATAGGCACCCAGCAATCCGCGCTCTTCCGCGGCAAACACCGTGAACAGGATCGACCGTTTCGGCCGCACCGGCATCGCGGCAAAGCTGCGCGCCAGCGCCACCACGCCCACCGTGCCCGATGCGTTGTCATCCGCGCCGTGCCAGATATGCGCGCCGCCCTCGGTTGATCCATCGTGATCGTGATGGCCCGAAACGATCAGCGTTTCCCCCGCCAGCGCCGGGTCCGATCCGGGCAGCAGCGCCGCCACGTTATAGCTGGTGCCATGGCGCCGTTCGCTGTTTTCCAGATGGATGCGCAGCGGCGGCGTGGCCATCGCCGCGCCGTGGGGCGCCAGATCGCGGTCGATCTCTGCCTGCAACGCGCCCGCATCCAGGCCCGCTGCGGCAAACAGCGCCTGCGTTACCGGATCGGTCAGCGTCAGCACGGGAATGTGCAATTCGTCATCGGCGCGCGCCTGCACCGGCAAAGGCGGGGTGCGCGTGATGCTGCCGCCGATGCGCTTGCTGCGTTCGGCGTTCGACAGATGCTTGCGATTGGGCTCGGGCAGGATGATCACCGCCACTGCGCCATGCGCCTGCGCATTCAGCGCCTTGACCCGCGCGGTGGCATGGCGCGTGTTGCCCGCGCCGTTGAACCGCGATGCGGCATCATCCTCTTGCGGTTCATGGTCAAACACCAGCGCGATGCGCCCTTTGGCGTCGATCCCCCGATAATCATCATAGCCAAGCCCTGGCACGGTGATGCCATAGCCGGCAAAGACCAGCGGCGCGGTCAGATCCACATCATCGCGATAGCCGCCGGCAAATTCGGGCGGGGCAAAGCGCTTTTCACCCCCAGAACCGCCGCCCAGCACGAGAAAGCTGGCCTTCGCATCGGGCCGGTATTCGATCAGCGGCACCGGCTGAAACCAGCTTGGCTGGCCGGCCGCATCGTGCGCCGCCGGCTGCAACCCGGCCTTGGCAAATTCCGCCGCGATCCAGGCGATTGCGGCATCGTCGCCCGGCTCCAGCGACATCCGCCCGCGCAGCGCGTCCGAGGTCAGGAATGTCAGATCGGCGCGCAGATCGCCTTCGCGAATGGCGGCGAGCGCTGCTGCCACCGGTTTGGGCAGCGCCGGGGCCGGCGGTTTGGCCAGCGCCTGGGCCGGCGGGGCGTCGGCCCGCGCCGGCACCCCGGCCGCCAGCAACACACATCCGGCAATCAGCGGCAAACGGCGCATCGGCGATATCCTTGCGAACGGGGTATGAGCCGCCGCATCGTAAGGACACACGCGCAAATGGAAAGCCGCCTTGTTCGCGCGCGCCCTGGCGGTGGGGTTCAGTCCAGTTTGCGCACGCGGCCGTTGAAATCGCGCTTGCCGATCGGCACGCCCTTCATGCGCAGCACGTTGTACGCGGTGGAGGCGTGGAAATAGAAATTGGGCTGCGAAAACGACAGCAGAAACGCCTCGGCGGTGAAATCCATGCGCATGTCGCGGAATTCAAAGCACATCGGCCGCCCGATGAAGCTTTCCACTTCGTCGGCATCCACCGCCTGCAGCGCCGCGATCGTTTCGCTGATCCGCGCCTGCAAATCGGCAAACGTCGCCGGCGGCGGGCTCATGTCGGGCGAAAACGTGCCTTTGCGCACGCCCTCGATCGCCCCGATCGAATGGACCGCGACCGATTTCACCTGATAGGAAAAGGGCAGCATGTCCTCGATCAGCCGCGCCTCGATCAGCGCCTCGGGCGCCAATCCCTGCTCGGTGCAAAACGCCTCTGCCTTGTCAATCATCCGCGACACCGACCCCAGGATCTGCAGCATCGAGGGGAAGGTGGCATCATATAGGGTAAAGGCCATGGCATGCTCTCCGGTTTGTGCGTTGCCGCAGCTATAGGCCGCTGCCAAAGCGTGGGCCAAGCGATTTTGCAGGAGCAGACTTGTGCCAGGATCCCGGCGCAGGGGATCGGGCGCGCGCCGGCAGTTTTGGCATCGCGCATCGCCGCGCCACGTTCGCGCATGTGCCGGCCGCGGTTCAGGCGCGCCATCTGGTCGTGGTGGCCACGGGGCTTGAACCGGCGCCGATGCCGCTGGTGTTTTCCGGCACCTCGGCCACGGTTTCGGTGATCACAGCCGATTTCCGGCGCGCCAGCGGAGGTGCCGGCGGGCACGTCAGCCGGACAGTCAGCCCGGGGCCACTGTCGCGCAATTCCAGGCTGAACCAGTGCAGCGCCGCAATCGCGGACACCATCGATAGCCCAAGACCGGCACCCGGCATATGGCGGCTGCGATCCAGCCGGTAAAAACGGGTCAGGACTTTGCCACGTTCCGCCTCGGGGATGCCGGGGCCATCATCGCTGATGGTCATCACCAGATCGCTGTCATCCCGATCCAGCATGGCGGCAATCCTGGTGCCTGGCGGCGTGTGGCGGATGGCATTGTCGATCAGGTTGATCAGCATTTGCGCCAGCAGTTCGCCGTCACCAACGACCAGGCAGTCTGGTGCGATATTCGCCGTCAGCACTTTGTTCCGGTCTTCGGCCACCGGCTGGAGCGCGGCAACCACCCGGTCGAGCACCTCACTGAGATCGACGGGTGTGAAATACTGGCGGCCATCGCCCCCTTCAAAGCTGCCGATCCGCAGCAAGGCACGAAAAATTGCCAGAATTTCGTCGGTTTGCCGGATGGCACTGGCAATCGCCGCATCATCCCTGCCGCTGGCGCGCATGCCCTCCAGGTGTTGGCGCAGGCGCGACAGCGGTGTGCGCAAATCGTGCGCAATGTCTGTCGTCACCTGGCGCAGGCCCTCTACCAGACCTTCGATCCGATCAAGCATCGCATTGAGATTGGATGACAACAGATCGAATTCGCGGCTGATCCCGATCATCGGCAGGCGTTCTTCGACATGGCCGGCCATGACCCGGCCAATCGCGGCGTTGACCCGGCCAAGGCGCCGGATGAACATGCCCCCGGCCAGATACCCGCCCAACAGCGCAAACAGCGTGATGGCAAGCCCCGCCGCGATCATGAACCGATCCAGCCGGGCGCGCAGATCCAGAATATCGTACGTATCGCCCGCGACCGTCAGAACACCGCCGTCGGCCAGCGTCACGCCCAGGCTTTTGAAAGTCTCGAACTTTGCGGCAGACCGCGCATCACTCTCGCGCACGGCAACCGAACCCCATCCGGTGCGCGTTGGCCAGGGCCCCAGATCATTGACCAGCACATGCCCGGTGCCATCGATCAGCCGGTAACGGAACGCATCGTTGCCACCGGCGCGCCGATGCCGGTCAATCGCCCGCAACAGGCTTGCCCGGCCTCCCTCGTTGTCTTCGCTCAGCAGGATCGCGGTTTCGCTTTTCAACGCGCCTTCGCCGGCTTCGACGGCATAGTGGGAAATCGCGTGTTCGACAGCCAGCAGCAGCAACGCCGAACAGGTGGCAAAAGCCAGCGCAAAAATCAGGGCAAAGCGGAATGCGCCGCTGCGAAGTGCTTCAAATCCTGGCTTCAAGACAATATCCCATGCCCCGGACGGTGTGGATCAGCTCGGCGTCGAAACCGCGATCGACTTTCGCGCGCAATCTGCTGATATTGCTTTCAACAACGTTGGTCTGCGGATCAAAATGGAACGACCAGATTTTTTCGTGCAGCATGCTGCGGGTGACGATCTGCCCGCTGTGCCGCATCAGGTATTCCAGCAGCTTGAACTCCATCGTCTGCAAATCGATCCGCTGACCCGCCCGAAGGGCATACCGCCGGATCAGGTCAAGCTCCAGATCGCCAACCCGCAGAACAGTGGCCACATCGCTGGCCACTGGCCGGCGCAACAGCGCCTTGACCCGAGCGACCAGTTCAACGTCGGCAACCGGTTTGACCAGATAATCATCCGCCCCGGCGTCCAGTCCTTCGACCCGATCATGGACACCGTCTATCGCGGTAAGGAACAGGGCGGGCGAATTCATGCCTGCTGCGCGCAAGTCCTTCAGCACCGAAAGACCATCAATTCCGGGCACCATCCGATCCAGGATGAGCACGCCATAGGTGTTGTTCCTGGCCATCATCAGCGCCTCATGGCCGGTGGTGCAAGTGTCCACGCCATAACCCGCTGCGATCAGCGCGCGCTCCAGATGATCGCGCGTTGTCTTGTCATCTTCGAGCAGAAGCAGTTTCAACGGCTATGATCCCCTTTCCCGCGATTTACAGATTCAGGCCAATCAACCAATTCAGGCCAAACGACACCGGGGCAGCAGTTCAAGTTGCAATTTTGCCATCTTGGGCTGCCCACCACTCCGGCTTGCCCGCAAAGCAAAGGCCCGGGCATCCTGATCTGTACTGCCTGCAAATCTGACGCTATGGAACAGGCATGGATATCCCCTGGGACCAGCCCGCGACACTGATCGATCTGGATGGCAAGACGCCGCTGATCGGCACGGTGCGCGAATGCGTGATGCATTTCGCGATTTTCAAACCCTTCGCGCGAGAGGCGGCGCGGCTGCTGCTTACCCGCCCGGTGTTTCGCGAAGGGCGCAAGACGCGAACCTGGCTGCTGAACCCCGATGAGATCGAACGCCTGGTGCAACGCATGCGGGCAGAGGCCGAAGCACTGCATTAGAGCGAGATGACTTCAGGTTGAAGCAAGCTTCAACAAAGTCATCAGCAACGCTCAGGCCCCCGCCTGCGGCACGTTACGCCAGCGTCAGGTACAATTCACCCTCGATCACCCAATGCGCGCCGGTCTTGCGCCATTTCGCGCTATAGGTGCCGCTGGCAACGGGATCGCCGCCCGGGGCAGCCACGCCGGTCCACTGGCCTTGTTCCAGCGCGACGGGCGCGGCGGCCGAAATGGTGATTGTTTGCGGCGTGCGCGTATAAACGGTGCGCGGGCTGGCGGCGAATTCGCGTTTCCACGCCTGCACTTGCGCCTTGCGCCCCACAATCAGCGCGCTGTCGGTGCCGGCGATCAGCACCGCATCGGGCGCCAGAATCGCGCCGATCGCCGCCAGATCGCCCGTCGCCAGCGCGCGGTTGAACGCGGCGCGCGCCATCCGGATGGCCAGATCGGCAGCGGGATCATGCGCCGCGTTCATCGCCCGGAAATCAGGGTTTCAACCCGCCGCCCAGCACGGCATAGAGCGTCACCATGTTGGTCGCGCGCGCCAGCCGGGTCGCCACCAGCGCCTGGCGCGCGGCATAGACCGTGCGCGCGGCATCGAGCGCGGCCAGCCCGGAATCGATGCCGTTGTCATAGCGCGCGCGGCTGATCGTGGCCGCCTTTTCGGCGCTGGCGACCGTGGCGCGGCTGGCCGCCAGTTGCGCATCGATCGTGCCGCGCCGTGCCAGCGCATTGGCCACATCGGCAAACGCGCCCTGCACCGATTTTTCATAAGTCGCGACGGCCGCATCCAGCCGCGCGCGCGCGGCGGCGACATTGCCCGCCTTCGCCCCGTTGTCGAACAGCGTCTGGCTGGCACTTGTCCCCACGCCATAATTGAAATTGCCCGCGCCATCGAACAGGCCCGCCAGCGACCCGCTGGCCAGCCCCATCAGCCCGGTCAGCGAAATCGTCGGGAACAGCGCCGCACGCGCCGCGCCCAGGCTGGCATTGGCGGATTGCAGCTGGTGTTCGGCCGCCAGCACATCGGGCCGGCGCAGCAGCACCGCCGAATCGAGCCCCACGGGCAGCGTCGCCAGCACCGCATCATCGGCCATCGTCTGCGGAAGATCGGCAGCGGTGACCGGCGCCCCGACCAGCAGCTGAAGCGCGGTGTTCGCCTGTGCCAGCGCCGTGGTATAGACCGCCACATCGGATCGCGACGATTGCGCCAGCGTTTCGGCCTGCGCCACTTCCAGCGCGGTGCCAATCCCTTGCGCTTCGCGCGCGCGGGCCAGCGCCAGCGATTGCTCGCGGCTGGCCAGGGTGTCGCTCGCCACGGCCAGCGCATCGGCCTGCGCACCGATCGTCAGCCAGGCATTGGCCACTTCGGCCACCAGCGTGGTCTGTGCCGCCTTGCGCCCTTCGTCCGTGGAAAGGTAGGTTTCCAGCGCGGCCTGGCCCAGATTGCGCACGCGGCCCCACAGATCGATTTCGAACGCGGCAAACCCGCCCGAAATGCCGAACGCATCGCTGCCCGCGCCGCCGGTGTTCGCGCCATAGCCATTGGTATAGCCATTGGCGCTGACCGACCCGTGATAGCGGCTGGCGGCGGGCACCGCGTTGAATGTGGGCAGTTGCGGCGCGCTCGCCACGCGATATTGCGCGCGCGCCGCGGCGACATTGGCCACGCTCACGCGCAGATCGCGGTTGTTGGCCAGCGCGCTGTCGATCACGCGCTGCAGCCGCGCATCGCCAAAGAACGCATGCCAGCCAATCGCATCGATCGCGCCATCGCCGGGTGCCAGCGCCGGATAGGCTGGCCCTTGCGGCAGCGCGGCAGCCACAGGCGCGGCGGGGCGGTGATAGGCAGGCGCCATGCTGCACCCGGCGAGCAACACGGTCATCAGCGCCAGGTTCGCCGCGCGGATCATGCCGGTTGCCCCGTCTCGGCGTGTTCATTGACAGTCTGTCCAGTGCCAGTCTGTCCAGGGGTGCCGGCGCGGCGGGTAAAGCGGCGCTTCACCACGATGAAAAACAGCGGCACGAAAAACACCGCCAGCACCGTGGCCGAAATCATCCCGCCCAGCACCGTGGTGCCGATCGCCTGGCGTCCGTTTGCGCCCGCGCCGCTGGCCAGCACCAGCGGGACCACCCCGGCGATGAACGCCACGCTGGTCATCACGATCGGGCGGAACCGCAGCCGCGCCGCATCGAGCGCGGCCTCCATCGGGGTCAGCCCGCGGCCCAGCGCGGCCTCGGCAAATTCGACAATCAGGATCGCATTCTTGGCCGACAGGCCGATCGTGGTGAGCAGCGCCACCTGGAAAAAGATATCATTCGACAGCCCGCGCAGCGTCGCCGCCGTAACCGCGCCGATAATCCCCAGCGGGATCACCAGCATGACCGATACCGGCACGGACCAGCTTTCATACAAGGCGGCAAGGCACAGGAAAATGAACAGGATGCTGGCCGCAAACAGCGCCGGGGCCTGATCGGCAGCCACTTGCTGCTGATACGACAGGCCTGCCCAGGCGAGCGTGAAACCGCCGCCCAGTTGCCCCGCCAACCGGGTCATTTCGGCCATCGCCCCGCCCGAGCTGGTCCCCGGTCCGCCGGTGCCGACCACTTGCTGCGCGGGCAGGCCGTTGAACCGGCGCAGCAGGTTGGTGCCCGATGTCCAGCGCACTTGCGCGAGCGAGGAAAACGGCACCATGTCGCCATTGGCGCCGCGCACATACCATTGCCCGATTGCCTCGGGCGTCATGCGGAACGGCGTATCGCCCTGAACATAGACACGCTTCACCCGTCCGCGATCGAGAAAATCGCTGACATAACTGCCGCCCCAGGCGGTGGACAGCGTGGCGTTCACATCGTCAGGGCTGACCTGCATCGCGGTGATCGCGGCATCGTTCATGTCAACATGCAGCTGCGGCGTGTCTTCCAGCCCGCCATAGCGGATCTGCGCCAGCTTCGGATCGGCCATGGCCTGCGCCATCAGATCCTGCCGCGCCTTGCCCAGCGCGTCTGCACCCTGGCCGCCGGCATCCTGCAGCCACATTTCGAACCCGGCCGACGTGCCCAGCCCGCGCACCGCCGGCGGCGCCAGCGCCACGGCCTGGCCCTGGTACATCGTGCGGAAATGCTTGTTCAGCCGCCCGGCAATCGCCGCTGCGCTGTTTTCCGCGCCCGGCCGGTCGGCCCAGGGGCGCAGATTGATCCACCCTTGCGCCACGTTTTGCGCATTGCCCGCGGCCTGGTTGCGCCCCAGCCCGAGGAAGATGTGATTGATGTTCCGGCTTTCGGTGGTCTGGATATAGCGCGTCACATCTTCGGCAAAAACGCGCGTCTGGTTGATGGTCGCACCCGCGGGCAGCGTGATCGCATAGCTGAGGTTGCCCTGGTCTTCTTCGGGCAGGAAACCGGTCTGCATCCGCGTTTCCAGCAGCAGGCTGACCAGCGCAATGCCCGCAAACACCGCCAGCCACGGCACCGGGCGCAGCACAAACCGTTCCAGCCGCGACTGAAACCCGCGCTGCACGCGGTCATAGGCGTGGTTGAACCGGTCAAACAGCCCGCCCGGCCGCATGCCGTGGCCAATCTCGCCGTCGCCATCATGCAGCAGCGTCGCCGCCAGCGCCGGGGTCAGGATCAGCGCAACCAGCACCGACAGCCCCATGGCCGAAACGATGGTGATCGAAAACTGGCGATAGATCGTGCCGGTCGATCCGCCGAAAAATGCCATCGGCACGAACACCGCCGCCAGCACCAGCGAAATCCCGATCAGCGCGGGGGTGATTTCAGTCATCGACTGGATGGTCGCGGCGCGCGCGTGAAGGCCTTCTTCGCGCATCACGCGTTCGACATTTTCCACCACCACGATCGCATCATCGACCAGCAGGCCGATGGCCAGCACCAGCCCGAACATCGTCAGTGTGTTGATCGAATAGCCGACCGCCGCCAGAATGCCGAACGTGCCGAGCAGCACCACCGGCACCGCGATCGCCGGGATCAACGTCGCGCGCCAGTTTTGCAGAAACACGTACATCACGATCACCACCAGCGCGATCGCTTCGAACAGCGTCTTGACCACTTCCTCGATCGAAATCTTGACGAACACGCTGCTGTCGCGTGGATACGTGATGCTGTATCCCGGCGGCATGTCGCGCGACAAATCGGCAATCTTCTGCTTCACGGCCAGCGCGGTGGTCATCGCATTGCCACCCGAAGCCAGGCTGATCCCCAGGCCAACCGCCGGATTGCCATCGAGAATGTTGATCGAGGTGTAGTTTTCCTGCCCCATTTCAACGCGCGCAACATCCTTCAGCAGCACGCGCGATCCATCGACCTGCGTTTTCAGCACGATCGCGTTGAACTGGTCGACCGTGGTCAGGCGCGAACGCGATGTGATCGTGGCATTAAGCCGCTGGCCATCGGGGGAGGGCAGCATGCCCACTTCGCCCGCCGAAATCTGCGCGTTTTGCGCGGTCAGCGCGGCAATCACGTCCTTCGGCATCAGCCGGACCGCGGCCATCCGCACCGGATCTAGCCAGATCCGCATGGCATATTGCGTGCCCCACACATCGGCCGATCCCACGCCGTTGATGCGCGAAACCGGATCGGCAATGTGCGTGGCCATATAGTCGGCCACATCGGCGGGGCTCGATTTGCCGCTGGTATCATAAAGCGCGGCCATCATCAGCAGATCGGCCTGCGCCTTGTTGATTTGCAGCCCCTGCGTCTGCACCTGGCTGGGCAGGCGGCTGGTCGCCTTTGACAGCACGTTCTGCATCTGCACCTGGGCGGTGTCGGGATTGATGCCCTTGTTGAACGTGGCGACAATCTGCGCCTGGCCGTTGCTGCTGGTCGAGGTGAAATAGATCAGCCCGTCCACGCCTTTCAGTTGCTGCTCCAGGATCTGGGTCACGGTGTTTTCCACGGTGCGCGCATCGGCACCGGGATAGAACGCGCTGACCGAAATCGTTGGCGGGGCGATATCGGGAAACTGTTCGACCCCCATGTTGACGATCGAAATGCCGCCGGCGATCATCACCAGGATCGCCAGTACCCAGGCAAAGATCGGCCGATCAACGAAATAGCGGGACAGCATGGCGCGTTTATCCGCCCAGCTTGCCGGTTGCGGCGGCGCTTTGATTGCCAGTTGCGGCGGCGCTGGCCGGTGCGGGCTTCACATGTGTTCCGGCGCGCGCGGTCATCTGGCCTTCGACCACAATGCGCTCGCCCGGGCGCAGACCGCCGGTGACCAGCCAGTTGGGGCCAAACGTCGTGCTGGCGGCCACGGTGCGCGTTTCGATCACATCGCCCTTGCCCACCACGAGCACCATCGGATTGCCGCGCTGGTCACGCGAAACCGCGGCCTGCGGCACCAGAATGCCATCGTGCACCATGCCCTGTGCCAGCCGCGCGCGAACAAACAGCCCGGGCAGCAGATCACCACGCGGATTGGGCACGGTCACGCGCAAGGTAACGGTGCCGGTCTGTTCGTTGACATCGATATCGGCAAAATCCAGCTTGCCCGGGCTGGCCCATTCGGTGCCATCGGCCAGCACGATGCGCACCGGGGCCGATCCGGTGCTGCCCAGTTGCCCGCTTTCCAGCGCATGGCGCAGCGCGATGAAATCGGCGCTCGATTGCTGGATATTGACCCAGATCGGATCGAGCCGCTGAATCTTGGCAAGCGCAGTCGGCTGGTCGCTGGTCACCAGTGCGCCGCGGGTCACCCCCGATTGGCCGATGCGGCCCGAAATCGGCGCAACGATGCGGGTAAAGCCCAGATTGACTTTGGCAATGTCGAGCGCGGCATGCGCGGCGGCCACTTGCGCGCGCGATTGCTGATAGGCGGCATCGGCATCGGCGGCATCCTGCCGGCTGATCCCGCCGGCCGCGGCCAGCGTGCGATAGCGTTCGGCCTTCAGCCGGTTCGATTCGACCACCGCCTCGGCATTGGCCAGCGCGGCGCGCGCCTGCGCCTGCGCGGCGGCATAAGGGCGCGCATCGATCTGATACAGCGCCTGGCCCTTGTGCACTTCGCTGCCTTCGGTGAACAGGCGTTCGACCACGATGCCCGAAACCTGCGGGCGCACTTCGGCCACTTCCGATGCCTGGCTGCGCCCGGTCAGTTCGGTCATGATCGGCACGGCGCTGGCCTGCGCCACGATCACACCCACAGCGGGCGGCGGTGGCGGCGGGGGCGGCGCGCTGGAACAGCCGGCAAGCGCAAGCATCACCAGCGCACCGGTCAGCATCGGGGCCGCCATGATCGCACGCGGCATTTTGGCGATGGAGCAGGATTGGCGCATGGTTTGGCGGCGCAAGGTCAGGCTTTCAATTGCAGGGCAGTCGCATGTGGCAGCACCCCGGTGCCGGATTCAACCGGGCCGGGGGGACGAGGGGGGCGTTAACTGCCGGAACCGGCTTGATCTACACCCTTTTTGGGCCATAGCCCGCGCCTGCGGCAATTGCATGCCCCAATTGCGCAAATCGGGGACTTCGACGGCTGCGTTTGACGGCTGGGGGGGGGGGGGGCGGGCCGGTACCGACTTCGAAATTCGCCCTCTCGCGAGTTTCGAGTCAGACTTTCAGCGCGCGGCGAACAGCAGGCGGCCCTGGCCCAGCAGATCGAGCACTGTGCCGATTTCGCCCTTGCCGACGGCAAAACAGCCCTGGCTGCGGCCGATCCGGCCATATTGCGCAACAAAACCGGGATCGACATAGTCCGCCGCGTGGATCACGATACCGCGCGGTTCGGCCAGATCGTTTTCGGGCTCAAGCCCGATCACCCGGCGCGACCGGCCATGTTTGCCATAATAGGTTTCGCCGATCACAAAGCTGCCGCTGGACGACGCTTCCGATCCCATGCGGTTGGAAAAACGTTCGGCCCAGCCGCTGTTTGCCGGGTCCGATCCTTTGCCATGCGCGACAAGGTGGCTCGACACGACGCGCCCGGCGGCCACATCGACAATGTGCAGCCGGGGCAGGCGCGACGGCACCGAAAAATCGACCAGACCGACCACGCTGCGATCGGCCACATGCGCGGCATGTCTGTCGAGCGCGGCCAGCGCGCGCGGCAGCAGCGCGGGGGCGACATCGCCGGCGGCGGGATCGATGGACACCGATTCGGGCGGCAGAACGCCCCACGGCGACCACGCAGGGGTGCCGGGCATCACCGCGGCATGTGCGCCGCGGGGCAAAAGGACGGAGGCTGCGGTTCCGGCAAAGGCGCCGAGGAACCGGCGCCGGCCGGACATCATCGTGCGAAACCCCGTGATTTTCGTGCCACTGGCGCGGTCGCCTTTCGCCAAAGCGAAGGGACGGTCCGGTGCCAGCATCAAGGTTCGCCCGTTAGCATCCGAAACCGGGAGAATGGTTGCCCTTGCGACGAAACGTGCCGCACATGCTGCCAAATGCGATTTCGCGGGCGCACGGCGGTGGTGTTCACCTGGGGCCGCCGTCGCCCTCGCCATATTCATGCTGCGTTGCGGCAAGAATGTGGGCAGCAAGACTATGGGCGGTAGGAATATGGGCCGCAAGAATCAGGCGGCGCGGGCGCTGGGCGCGATCAGCGCTTCATACGTGCCGAACAGTTCGCGGAAATGGTCGTCCATTGTGCGCGGGGGCACGATCTGCGTGCTCGGCCCGGCAATCCCCGCCTCGCGCCCGATGCAATATTCCACAATCGCTTCGGCTGCGGCGCCGGCATCGGCCGATTTGTAGATCCACCCGCCCGATGCACGCGCCTGGTCGGCGGCGCCGCCTTCATCGGGCGCGATCAGCGGCAGGCCGCTGGCGCGCGCTTCGGCCGCGACCATGCAGAACGTTTCCGCTTCGCACCCGTGCAGCAGCGCATCGGCGCTGGCCATGACCCGCGCCAGTTCGGGCCGGCTGGTGATCGGCGCGAGAATGCGCACATGCGGATTGCCGCCGATGCGCCGTTCTATCGCCTTGAGATCGCGGCCCTGGCCGACCAGCACCAGCCCCACCGGATTGCGGCTGCCCGCAGCGGTGACCGCATCGACCAGCATCGGCCAGCGCTTTTCCGGGGCAAACCGGCCCACGCCGATCAGCAGCGTGGCGCTTTCGGGCAATTCGCACAGCTCAAGCATGCCCTGGCGCAGCGCCGGATCGCGCAAGGCCGGCGAAAACACCCCGGGATCGACCCCCATCGGATTGGTTACCACATGGTTGAGCCCACCCCCGGTCAGCCGCGCAGAGAGCCCCGGGCTGGCCGAAACGATCAGGTCAAAGGCGGCATCCAGCTTGCGCAGATGGCGCCAATAGCGGTCGAACATGCCGTTGATCGTGGCGCGCGTGGCCACCGGATCAAACCAGCGATAGGCATAGGCAGACAAAGGGTCGGCATGCATGATCAACGCGCGCGGCGCTTTGCCCGGCCAATCGGCAATGATGCTGGCGCTGCGCCAGGGCGATGACGCCTCGACAAAATCGGGATTTTCACGATCGAGCGCGGCATAGAGCGCGGCCACATCGCTGAAATAGCGATAGTTGAAATCCAGCGGGAAAACGGTCGATTTCAGCCAGACAATCCGGGCATTCGGGCCGCGCGGTTCGATTTCGTCGCGCACGCCGGGCGCAATCACCACCACTTCGTGGCCCAGCGCCGCGCCCGCCTTCAGCTTGCGATCGACGTATGTGCGAACGCCGCCGCCCTTTGGGGCATAGAAGGCACAGACGTCGACGAGTTTCATCGGTTCTCCGTGCTCGGCCCGATCGAGAACAGTCCGTTACGGTAATTCAGCACGATCCGCAACGGGGTGATCCCCGCGCCGGCGCTGAAGGCCACGCTTTCCGCCTTGGGCTTGGACCAGCCGAGGTGCGGATTGGCGGAAAAGCCCACCCCGTCATGCTGCCAGTTGAAGCGGTGGTTGGCATCGCGATCGTGCAGCACCATCACCGCATAGCGCCCGGGCCCGGGGATGCGCAGGCACAGGCGCGGGTTGCGCTCTGCCGGCACCGGGCCTTCGCTGCGGCGAAAGGTCTTGCCCGCCATCAGCAGGATGTTGTCATCGGCCAGGAAATCGCCCTCGGTTGCGGGGTAGACTTCCACTTTCAGCCTGCCGGTGCGGTCTTTCAGCCCCACCACTTCGACCATGACGGCCGGGCCGGGTTCGCCGGGGCGGCATTGCGCCTCGGCCTTGCCCAGTTCGGGCCCCGACGGGATGAAGGCGGCGGTCAGCAGCGGAACTGTGGCCGCCAGCAGCAGCGTCCGGATCATGCGTTGCGTTCCCTTTGTACAAGATCGAGCAGCAACATTGCCACGAACACCACAATATGGATTGCGGTGATGAACAGGGCAATAACCGTGATCATCTCGTAAGTCCGGTCAACCGGGCCGCCCAGCAGCGCCAGCGCGCCGGCAAAGGCGATTTCCTGGTTGGGGATCAGCGGCAGGCGCGTGACCAGCAGGCGCCCGGTCGACAGCATCAGCCAGGTCGACAGCGGCACCGCGGGCAGCATCAGGCTCCACAGCACGGCAGTCAACGCGGTGTTGATCACCAGCCGCACCATATGCACCGCCAGCACAAAGACCAGATCATTGCGCGGCAGGCTGAGCAGGCGATTGCGGAACGCCGTAATCGCCAGCCCGATCAGCAGCATGACCGCGATCGAGCCATACAATTCGCGCTTGTTGAAGCCAAAGGCATAGTGGTTGAAATAGGGCCAGGCGACCACCAGCATGATCAGCGTCATGGCATAGCCGGCCATGGCCGACAGGATCGCCACGTCCTTCACCGCGCCAAACGGAGACCCTTCCATTTTCACATGACGGCGCGCCCAGTCATAGAAATAGACTTCGCCGACATAGCTCAGCAGGATCTGGTTGCCGATCATCTTCTTGACCAGCGGAAAGATGCCTGAGGCGGGGATGTCCCACAGACGTTTGAAAATCACCCAGTCGCCCACCGGGCCGCTCAGGTAATTGATCGCCAGGACCAGCCAGATCCACGGGCTCGCCTGGATGATCGCGATCAGCTTGTGCCAGTCGTGCGCTTCGATCTGCCACAAGGCGCCGGCCAGGATGCCCAGCGAAATTGCCGGGCCGACAAATGCGCCCAATCGGCGCCAGCCCGAAACCGGATTGGCCTGCGGCAGCGCGGCAGACCCGGTTTGCGCCGGAACGGGTTGGGCAACGGTGTCGGCGACGGCTTCTGCGGCCAGGGGATCGGTCATGCCTTACCCCCATCGGGCCGGCGTATGCTGGCCGAAAACCGTGCGCCGGCAAAGTAGGATGAGGCGAACATGCCGCAGCGTTTAGGCAGGTTGCGCCCGCCGGTCCAGCGATGATGCATGATGCGCCGCCCGCGCATCATTGCAGCCCGTCATAGCGCGAAGGGCGATGGGTGCGCGAAAACGTGGCCAGCGTCGCGTCGATCGATCGCAGCAGCGCGGGCACGGTCACATCGCCCGGATGCACCGCCACGCGCAGTGTCGGCATGACCGGCAGTGCCCGGCGTGCCAGCGCGGCAAACCCCAGCGAAGACCGGATGCGCCCCGGGCTGCGGCTGGCCCAGGTTACCACCGGGCCGCGTGCCACCACCGCGCGGCTGCCCGGCCGCCACACTTTCATGTGGTCTTCGGCCAGCGCAAAGCCGATCTCGTCAAGCGCGGCCAGCGCGCCCGGGCCATAGAGCCAGGCCGGGGCAATGAAACCCGCCACCGGGCCGCCGATGATGTCTTCGATCAGGGCCTTGCCCTCGCGCATGCGGCGCGTCGCCTCGGGCTGGGGCAGATTGAGGAATTCGCCTTCGCCGGCGGTCATGTGCTTGCCCTTCCACCCGGCAAGCCCGGCGCTGGCCGGGGTTTCGTCGCGGTGGCACCAGCCGTGCAGGAACATTTCGATGCCCTGGTCGGCCCAGCCGCGCAGCCGCGCGTGAAACGCCGCATTGCCGGCAATCGGCGCCTCGCGCCAATGATCGGGGATCACCAGCATGGCAAACCGCGCCGCGCCGGTGTGCCGCTCGATCCGTTCGGCCAGAGCATCGACCGCGCTTTCCGATCGCGGTGAGACATCGTGGATTGAAACCAGCAGCCGCCGGCGCGCCGGGGCAGCGGCAAGGTCGTGCAGGGCGGGGGAGGGTGCGGGCGCGTTCATGTCATGGGGTCCGCGGGCGGGACTGTCGCAAGCCATGCGATATTGCAATGAAAACTTGGCGTTCGCCACGTGCTGGCAAAATGGGCCAGAGAAATAGGCCGGAAAAAATAGGCCGGAAAAACAGGCTGGCTCGAACCTGCTGCATACCTGCCGACCCGGCCGCCAACAAGCAGCCGCTGCCGGCGCGCCTTACCCGGTGTTCAGCCCTGCTGCTGTGGGCCCGGCGCGGTCGATGGCAAACCCGGCGCCATTGCGCGCGCGCCAGACAAAGCCGCAGGTTTGCGGATTGTCCCAGATGGCCGGGGTCATCGGCTGGCCCTCTGCCGTGGTCCAGGTGCCACCTTCCGGGAACTGTGCGGTGCCGGGATGGTGCGCGGCGCGCCAGGCGGCCAGTTCGGCCACGTGATCCTCCAGCGCATGGTCGCGCGCGGTCCAGTCGATCCAGGTGATCGGATTGTCCTGGGCATAGGCGTTGTTGTTGCCGTGCTGGCTGCGGCCGAATTCGTCGCCCGCGGTCAGCATGATCGTGCCGGCCGACGCAAACAGCGTGCCCAGCATCGCACGCGCCAGCGCGGCGCGGCGCGCGGTCACTGCCGGATCGTCGGTGGGCCCTTCGCAGCCATTGTTCCAGCTGAAATTTTCGCCATGCCCGTCGCGATTGTCTTCGCCATTGGCGTGGTTGTGGCGATGGTCATAGGCCAGCGTATCGGCCAGCGTGAAACCGTCATGCGCGGCCAGGAAGTTTACCGTGCGCGTCGCTGCGCCGAAAATGTCGGCCGATCCGGCCATGCGCGTGGCAAGCAGGCCCACACCCGCATCGCCGCGCCAGAACCGGCGGACATCATCGCGCCAGCGGTCGTTCCATTCCAGCCAGTTTGCGGGAAAACGGCCCAATTGATAGCCGCCCGGGCCGATATCCCACGGTTCGGCGATAAACACGCAGTCGCGCAGCACCGGATCCTGTGCCAGCTCGGCAAACAGCGGCGCATCGGCGGCAAAGCCCGGCCCGCGCGCCATGATCGTCGCCAGGTCAAACCGGAACCCGTCGACCCCGGCATGCCGCACAAAATGGCGCAAGGCATCGCGCACCAGCGCACGCAGCGCCGGATTGCCAAAATCGAGCGTGTTGCCGCACCCCGTATCGTTGATCAGCGTGCCGTCGGGCGCATGGACATAGGCGGCGTTGTCCAGCCCGCGCAGCGCCAGCATGCCGCCGTGCGCATCGCTTTCCCCGGTATGGTTGAACACCAGATCAAGCAGGACCCCGATCCCCGCCGCACGCAGCGCGGCCACGGTCGCCGCCAGTTCGGCCACGCCACCCGGGCACAGCCGCGGATCGAGCGCCATTGGCACCACCGGGTTGTACCCCCACACATTCACCAGCCCCAGCGGCGGCAGGTGGCGTTCATCGATCCACGCCACGATCGGCATGAGTTCAATGGCGGCCACGCGCAGTTTGCGCAAATGCGCGATCACCGCCGGATGTGCCAGCGCGGCGATTGTGCCGCGTTGCGCCGCGGGCACAGCGGGATGGAGCAGGGTAAACCCGCGCACGTTCACTTCGTAAATCAGCCCGCCCGGGGCAAACAGCGGCGGGGCAGGGGGCACCACCGGCAGGGCATCGGGAACGATTGCGCGCGGCACCAGGGCGGCCGTGTCGGCGCCATGAACCGCCAGCGCCGGGTCCTGCCGGAATGGCCGATCAAGCTGCACCGCATGGGGATCGACTAGCAGCTTGGCCGGATCAAACCACAGCCCCGCCTCGGGCGCCCAGGGTCCGTCTGCGCGAAAGCCATAGGCCTCGCCCGCCAGGTTGCCCGGCACATCAAGCACCCAGTCATCGCCCCGGCAATTGCCATCGCTATCGCGCGCCATCGGCAGGCGCTGTTCGGCGCCGCCCGGAAACAGGCACAGCCAGACGGCCTCGGCGCGCGGGCTGCGTACCCGAAACCGGGTTGCGTCAGGCCCGGCGATTGCTGTCACGTGATCACGGTTGGCGCGGTGCGTCCGGTGTGGCGGGTGATCCCGGCAATCGCATCGGCGGCGGCAATCAGATCGGCCAGCATGTCGCCGGTTTCGCGGTCCAGATTGCCATCTGCGGGTTCATACCGTTCCAGATAGACGCGCAGCGTTGCCCCCTCGGTGCCCGTGCCCGACAGGCGCAGCACGATCCGCGATCCGCCTTCGAACAGCACGCGCAGCCCCTGGTTGGCACTGGTCGAGCCATCGACCGGATCGAGATAGGAAAAGCTGTCGGCCGTGGCCACGGTCAGCGGGCCAAAGGCCGTTCCCGGCAGACCGGGCAGGCGCGCGGTCACTTCGCGCATCAGCCCATCGGCCGCATCGGTGGGCAGCGCCTCGTAATCGTGGCGCGCATAGTAATTGCGGCCATATGTCGCCCAATGTTCGCGGGCCAGCGCATCGACGCTGATCCGCCGCACGGCCAGCACGTTGAGCCACAGCAGCACCGCCCACAGCCCGTCTTTTTCGCGCACATGGTCCGATCCGGTGCCGGCGCTTTCCTCGCCGCAGATCGTCGCCATTCCCGCATCGAGCAGATTGCCGAAGAATTTCCACCCCGTCGGCGTTTCGAACGCGGGAATGCCCAGCCGTTCGGCCACGCGGTCGGCGGCGGCGCTGGTCGGCATCGACCGGGCAATGCCTTTCAGCCCCCCGGCATAGCCCGGCGCAAGATGCGCATTGGCCGCCAGCATCGCCAGGCTGTCCGACGGGGTGATGAAACGATGGCGCCCGACAATCAGGTTGCGATCGCCATCGCCGTCGCTCGCCGCGCCAAACACCGGCGCATCGGGGGCAAACATCGTATCGAACAGCACTTTGGCATGGACCATGTTGGGGTCGGGGTGGTGCCCGCCGAAATCTTCGAGCGGCACCCCGTTTTTCACCGTGCCGGCGCGAAAGCCCAGCCGCCCTTCCAGGATTTCGTGCGCATAAGGGCCCGTTACCGCGTGCATCGCGTCAAACGTCATGGTCATGCCTTCGGCCACCACGGCGCGGATCGCGGCAAAATCGAACAGCGTTTCCATCAGATCGGCATAATCGGCGACGGAATCGATCACGCTGACCGTCATCGTCTCCACGGATGTATCGCCAACCGTATCGAGATCGACATCGGGCGCCTCCACCGTCAGCCAGCGGTCGATCGTGGTGGTGCGCGCATAAATCGCCTCGGTCACCGATTCCGGGGCGGGGCCGCCATTGGCGATATTGTATTTTATGCCGAAATCTTCGTCCGGGCCGCCGGGGTTGTGGCTGGCCGACAGCACCAGCCCGCCGCTGGCGCCATATTTGCGGATCACATGGCTGGCCGCCGGGGTCGACAGGATGCCGCCCTGGCCCACCAGCACGCGGCCATAGCCATTGGCGGCGGCAATGCGGATCGCCTGCTGGATCACCGTGCGGTTGTGGTAGCGGCCGTCGCCGCCGATCACCAGCGTGGCGCCGGGCGCGGGCTGCACCGCGTCAAACACCGCCTGGATGAAGTTTTCGGCATAGTTGGGCTGCGCGAAGACTTTGACTTTCTTGCGCAAACCCGATGTGCCCGGTTTTTGCCCGGCAAAGGGTGCGCTTGCAACGGTGGTGATCATCGTGCCTCCAGCAGGTTGGCATAGAGGTCGGCATAGGCTTTGCCGCTGCGACCCCATGAAAAATCGGATTTCATGCCCGCGCGCTGGATCGCCTGCCACAGCGCGCCATTGCGATAGAGCGCCACGGTGCGGTCGATCGCATCGCACAGCGCCTCGTGCGTGACGGCGTTGAACTGCACCCCGGTGGCGGCGCCCGCGGCCAGCGCGGCGGGGTTGGCATCGACCACCGTATCGGCCAGCCCGCCAGTGCGCGAAACCACCGGCACGCAGCCATAGGCCAGCCCGTACAATTGCGTCAGGCCGCACGGTTCGAACCGGCTGGGCACCAGAATCGCATCGCCGCCGCCCTGCAACTGGTGCGACAGCGCCTCGTCATAGCCGATGCGCACGCCGATCCGCCCGGGATGGCGGCCGGCGGCGGCAACAAACCCGGCCTCCAGTGCCTTGTCCCCCGATCCCAGCAGCGCCAGCCGCGCGCCGGTGCCGACCAGATGATCGAGCGCCGACAGCAGCACATCCATGCCCTTTTGCCAGGTCAGCCGGCTGATCACCACAAACAGCGGGCCGCTGCCCAACTCCAGCCCGAACGCGCTTTCCAGTGCGGTGCGGTTGGCGGCGCGACGGGCGAGCGTGCGCGCGGAATACGTGTTCGCCAGCGCGCGATCGCTGGCCGGGTTCCATTCGCGCGTGTCGATGCCGTTGACGATGCCGTGCACCTGGTTGCCGCGCGCGCGGATCAGGCCATCCAGCCCCATGCCGAATTCGCTGCTGCGGATTTCGCGCGCATAAGTCGGGCTGACCGTGGTGATCGCCCAGGCCGAATCCAGCCCCGCTTTCAAAAATCCCACCCCGCCGTGATATTCCACCCCGTTGATCGACCAGGCTTCATCGGGCAGGCCCAGCCGTGGAAACAGCGTGGCCGGAAAATGGCCCTGAAACGCCATGTTGTGGATGGTCATCACGCTGGGCGGGGCAATGCCTGCCGGTGCAAAGCGCAGAAAGGCCGGCGCCATCGCCGCCTGCCAATCGTGGGCATGGGCAATATCGAACCGCAGCGATTTCACCGCGCCGCTGGCAATATCTGCCGCCGCGCGCGCAAACGCGGCAAAGCGCAGGCCGTTGTCGGCCCAATCACGCCCCGTGGCATCGCCATAGGGCCCGCCTTCGCGCCGGAACAGCCCCGGCGCATCCAGCACCAGCAGCGGATGATCGCCGATCGTGCCCGACAGCAGCCGGGCCGGTTCCCCCAGCAGCGAAGGCCAGGTGTGCACCGCGCGGGTTTTGCCGCCGCCGGTGCCCACCGCGCCCATGACTGCCGGATATCCGGGCAGCAGCGTGGTCATCGCCACATCGTGCGCGGCCACGGCCGCCGGCAGCGCGCCCGCGACATCGGCCAGCCCGCCGGTCTTGACCAGCGGCGCCGCCTCGGACGCGATCGACAGCACCCGGATCGTCATGAGCCTGTTACCCTTTTCCTGTCCGGCGCGCGCGGATCAACCTTCTTCGGTCAGTTTCTTGATCATGGCCTTGGTGATCAGGCACACCCCGCTTTCGGTGCGGCGGAACCGCAGCGCGTCAAGCTCGGGATCTTCGCCCACCACCAGCCCTTCGGGAATGCGCACGCCCGAATCGAGGATCACCCGTTTCAGCCGCGCTTTGCGCCCGATGTTGCAATAGGGCAGGATCACGCCCTCTTCGACCGAGGAATAAGACCCCATCTTTACCCCGGTAAACAGCATGCTGCGCCGCGCCAGCGCGCCGGATACGATGCAATCCTGGCTGATCAGCGATGAAATCGCCATGCCGCGCCGGCCGTCTTCGTCATGCACGAATTTTGCCGGGGCGGCGATGATCTGGTCGGTCCAGATCGGCCAGTCGCGGTCATACATGTTCAGCTTTGGCACCGTGTCGGTCAGATCGAGATTGGCCTCGAAATAGGCATCGAGCGTGCCGACATCGCGCCAGTATTCCTCGATCTCGTCGGCGGCGCGGATGCAGCTGTCGGTAAAGCGGTGCGCCACCGCCTTGCCGTGCTTGACGATATAGGGGATGATGTCGTTGCCGAAATCGCGGGTGGAGCCGGGGGTTGACGCATCGCGGCGCAACTGTTCGAACAGGAACCTGGTTTCGAACACATAGATGCCCATCGATGCCAGGCTGTGTTCGGGATCGCCGGGGATCGTTGGCGGAACCGCCGGCTTTTCGACAAAGGCGGTGATCCGGCTGCCACCATCGACCGCCATCACGCCAAAGCCCTTGGCCTCTTCCTGTTTGACCACCAGGCAGCCGATCGTCACGTCCGCGCCCGAATTGACATGCTGTTGCAGCATCAATTCGTAATCCATCTTGTAGATGTGGTCGCCGGCCAGGATGACCATGTATTTCGGCGCATGGCTTTCGATGATGTCGATGTTCTGAAACACCGCATCGGCAGTGCCTTCATACCACATCTGTTCCGAAACGCGCTGCGATGCGGGCAGAATGTCAAAGCTTTCGTTGCGTTCCGGCCGCATGAAGTTCCACGCGCGGTTCATGTGGCGGATCAGCGAATGCGCCTTGTACTGCGTGGCGACGCCAATGCGGCGGATGCCCGAATTGAGCGCGTTCGACAGCGCAAAATCGATGATCCGGCTGACCCCGCCGAAATAGACCGCGGGCTTTGCGCGGTTGTCGGTCAGTTCCTTCAGCCGGCTGCCGCGTCCGCCGGCCAGCACATAGGCCATGGCATCGCGCGCCAGCGGTTGTCCCTGCGTCCTGTCCCTCATCGTGCCATCTCCCTCACTGTGCCGTCATTGGGCACTGGCTTCACCCCACACCCCTGCCGGCAAAGCCGGCAAATTCTTAGGCTCCCCTGCCGGCAAAGCCGGCAAATTCTCAATGCGCCGGCAAAGCCGGCAAATTCTCAATGCGCCGGCAAAGCCGGCAAATTCCTAATCTCCCGCGCCGGTTCCGCCGGCAAATTCGAACATCACCGTGGCGAGCGGCGGCAAGACCACCAGCGCCGCGCCGTCGCGCGCGGTGACCGCACCCATGTTGCCCTGGCCCGATCCACCATAATGCGCGGCATCGCTGTTCAGCACTTCGCGCCACACCCCGTCGATCGGCAGTGGCAGGCGGTAATGGCCGTGCACCGCGGGGGTGAAATTGCTGATCACCGCCACCGGATTGGCGCCCGGCGCCTGGCGAATCCAGGCAAACACGCTGGCCGCGGCATCGTCGACCACTGCCCAGGCAAAGCCATCGCCTTCGCAATCGCGCGCATGCAACGCGGGCAGGCGGCGATAGGCCTGGTTAAGATCGCGCACCCAGGCCTGCATCCCGCTGTGCGGCGCCTGGCCCAGCAGATGCCAATCAAGCTCGCGCGCTTCGCTCCATTCGCGCACCTGGGCAAATTCCTGGCCCATGAACAGCAGCTTTTTGCCCGGATAGCCCCACATCATGCCGTAATAGGCGCGCAACGTGGCAAATTTCTGCCATTCGTCGCCGCTCATCTTGGCAATCAGCGAACCCTTGCCATGCACCACTTCGTCATGGCTCAACGGCAGGACAAAATTTTCGGCAAAGGCATAAACCAGCCCGAACGTGATTTCGTCATGGTGATACTGGCGATGGACCGGATCGCGCGCCATGTACTTCAGCGTGTCGTGCATGAAGCCCATGTTCCACTTGAAGCCGAAGCCCAGCCCGCCCCTGGCGCCATTGTCGGCATGCGCCGGCAGACACACCCCGGGCCAGGATGTGCTTTCTTCGGCCACGGTGATGACACCGGCATGACGGCCATAGACGGCGCGGTTCATCCCCTGCAGGAAATGCACCGCTTCCCAGTTTTCCCTCCCGCCATCGGCATTGGGAATCCATTCGCCCGCCGCGCGCGAATAATCGCGATAGAGCATCGAGGCGACAGCATCGACGCGCAAGCCATCGACATGATAGATTTCCGGCCAGAACAGCGCGTTGTTGGTCAGGAACGCTTCAACCTCGCGCCGCCCGAAATTGTAGATCGCGGTGTTCCAGTCGGGGTGGAAACCCTGGCGCGGATCGGCATGTTCATAAAGGCTGGTGCCATCGAACCGCGCAAGGCCATGCGCATCGGTGGGGAAATGCGCGGGCACCCAATCGATCAGCACGCCGATCCCGGCACGGTGCGCGCCATCGACAAAGCGGGCAAAGCCGTCGGGCCCGCCAAACCGCGCGGTCGGCGCATAAAGCCCGGTGGTCTGATAGCCCCAGCTGGGGTCATAGGGATGTTCGCTGACCGGCAGGAACTCGATATGGGTAAAGCCCATGTCGACCACATAGGGGATCAACTGATCGGCCAGTTCGTCCCAGGTCGGAAACGGATTGCCCTTGTCATCCGGGTGCGGCGGGCGGCGCCATGATCCGGGGTGGACTTCATAAATCGAAATTGCCTCGCGCCGGGGATCGGCCTTGGCCCAATGTGCGCGATGCGCGGCATCTCCCCATTCCGGCTTGCCCGGTTTTGCCACGATCGAGGCGGTGGCCGGGCGCAGTTCCGAGGCAAAGGCAAACGGATCGGCCTTCAGCGGCTGCACCACGCCATCGGGGCCGGTTATGCGGAATTTATACGCGCGGCCAAGGCCAATATCCGGCAGAAAAATTTCCCAGATGCCGGAATCGCTGCGCCGCCGCATCGGGTGGCGCCGGCCATCCCAATCGTTGAAATCGCCCACCACCGCGACCAGCTGCGCATTGGGCGCCCAGACTGCAAAATGCACGCCGGTGGCGCCTTCGTGGTCGATCACATGCGCGCCCATTTTGTCAAACAGGCGGAAATGCGTGCCTTCGCCGATCAGGAAATCGTCGGTCGGGCCCAGCACCGGGCCAAACGAATAGGCATCGGTAATCATCCATTCGTGCGCGCCATTGCTGCAGCGGTATCGCACCGGCTGGCGCGGGCCGGTAACGACACCTTCGAACAGGCCGCGCGGATCGATCCGGGTCAGCCGCCCGAGCACCGCGCCCGACAGGCTTTGCGCCTCTGCCTCCACCGCGCCGGGCAGCACCGCACGGGCAAAGCAGCCGCCGGGCCCTTCATGGATGCCCAGCACCGAAAACGGATCGGCATGCGTGCCTTCGAGCAAGGCTTCGATGGCGGTAGCCGGCGGCTGCATTGGCGGAAATCCTCTCCTGTTTTTTTGTCTGGCCCGGCCCGCACATATCGCGCGTTCCGGGCCGATCTTTACTCAAACACCCCAGATATCCTTGGCATATTCGCGGATTGTGCGATCGGACGAAAACCAGCCGACATTGGCGATGTTGCGGATCGTGCTGGTGCGCCAGCCCGCCTTGTCTTCCCAGCGCGTGTCGATCCCGCGCTGCGCGGCGTGGTACGAATCGAAATCGGCCGCGACCATGAACCAGTCGCTGTCGTAAAGCCCGCCCATCAGCCCGGCATAGCGATTGGGATCGTCCGGGCTGAACACCCCGCTGGCAATTGCGGTAATCGCCTGGCGCAGTTCGCGCGACCCTTCGATGATTGCGCGCGGGTTGTATCCGTTTGATCGCGCCTTCATCACTTCGTCGGCGGTCAGGCCGAAAATCGCGATATTGTCATCGCCGACGCGATCCTTGATTTCGATGTTCGCGCCATCGAGCGTGCCGATGGTCAGCGCACCGTTCAGCGCGAATTTCATGTTGCCGGTGCCCGAGGCTTCCATCCCGGCGGTCGAAATCTGTTCGGACAAGTCGGCCGCGGGGATCAGCCGCTCGGCCAGGCTGACATTGTAATTGGGCACGAACACCACTTTCAGCAGCCCGCCCACCGATGGGTCGGAATTGACCCGCCGGGCGATGTCGTTGGCCAGTTTGATGATCAGCTTGGCGTTGTGATAGCTCGCCGCCGCCTTGCCGCCGAAAATCTTGACGCGCGGCACCCAGTCGCGTTCGGGATGGCTGCGGATCTGGTCATACAGCGCCACCGTCTCGATCAGATTGAGCAGCTGGCGCTTGTATTCGTGGATGCGCTTGATCTGCACGTCGAACAGCGCATCGGGATCGAGCCGCACCCCGGTCAGCTGCTTCAGATGCGTCGCCAGCGCGACCTTGTTTGACCGTTTGACCTCGGCAATGCGTTCGCCCAGCGCCGCGTCGGTGGCCAGTGCGTTGAGATCGGTCAGCTTTTCCGCATCGTCCAGGAATGCATCGCCGATCGCATCGCGGATCACCGCGGTCAGCCGCGGGTTGCATTCCAGCAGCCAGCGGCGCGGGGTCACGCCGTTGGTCTTGTTGTTGATCCGCGCGGGGTACAGCGCGTGAAGATCGGCAAAGACTGTCGATTTCATCAGTTCGGTGTGCAGCGCCGCCACGCCGTTCACGCTGTGCGCGCCGACAAACGCCAGGTTCGCCATGCGCACGCGCCGCTCGCCATGTTCGTCGATCAGGCTGATTGCCGAAATCTGCGCATCGCCCAGCCCCGCGCGGCGCGCTTCGCGCAGCACGCGGCTGTTGATGGCATAGATGATCTGCATGTGGCGCGGCAGCAGCCGTTCGAACAGCGGCAGCGGCCACGATTCCAGCGCCTCGGGCAGCAGGGTGTGGTTGGTATAGCCGATCGTCCGGCGCGTCAGATCCCAGGCTTCGTTGAATTCGATGCCGTGCACATCGACAAACAGCCGCATCAGTTCGGCCACCGCGACCGACGGGTGCGTGTCGTTCAGCTGGATCGCCGCCTTGTCGGGCAGGGTGCGGATATCGCCGTGAAATTGCAGGTGGCGGCGCACGATGTCCTGGATCGACGCGGCGGTGAAGAAGAATTCCTGCCGCAGCCGCAGTTCCTGCCCGGAGGGCGTGTTGTCCGAAGGATAGAGCACGCGCACCAGCGCATCGGCCCGCGCCTCTTCCACCAGCGCGCCAACATGGTCGCCGGCGTTGAACGTATCGAGCCGGATCGGATCGAGCGCGCGCGCGGTCCACAGCCGCAGCGTGTTGACCCGCTTGCCGCGCCAGCCGACCACCGGCGTGTCATAGGCGCTGGCCTCCACTTGTTCGGCAGGGATCCATTCGACGGCATCGCCGCGATCGACCACTTCGCCGCCAAACCCGATCAGATAGGCGCTTTCGCGGCGCGGAAATTCCCAGGGGTTGCCGTGGCTCAGCCAGGTTTCGGGCAGTTCGACCTGCCAGCCATCGTCGATCCGTTGGCGGAACATGCCGTTCTTGTAGCGGATGCCATAGCCATAGGCGGGTATGCCCAGGCTGGCGAGGCTTTCCATGAAGCACGCCGCCAGCCGGCCCAGACCGCCATTGCCGAGCGCGGCATCGGGCTCCAGTTCTTCGAGCGTGGCCAGGTCGAACCCGTGGTCGCGCAGCGCCTTTTCCATTTCGCGCGTAAGGCCCAGGTTCGACAGCGCATCGCGCAGCAGCCGGCCGATCAGGAATTCGAGGCTGAGGTAATAGACCCGCTTGTTGCCGTTGAGATACGTTTCGTGCGTCGATTCCATCCACACGTCGATGATCGCATCGCGCAGCGTAAGGACCGTGGCGGCATACCAGTCGTGCGGTTTGGCCGCGCGTTCGTCCTTGCCGATACGATGGCGCAGCACGTCGACAATGTGCACGTCAATTTCGGCGGCCTTGGATACGGGGGTCAACGGGACGTCAAGGCTCATGGAACGCGGCTCCTGGGCAAGGGCAATACCGGCCGGGTGCAGACCCTGCCGGTGAATGAAAGTTTCATGGCCGTTGCGGCACTGTCGCTGGCAAAAACCGGGCTCCCCTTGCGTACACGATGGATCGTGACCAGGCGAAGTCGCTGCCGCGGCGCGTCAATCGCCCGTAAAGCAGCCGCTTTGCCCGACCAGACTGGTATCATCCCGGCAAACCGTTGCAACAATGCATTCGTATCGTTCAAGCCGCATTCGCATCGATCATTCGTATGTGCGCAGTCTTGGTGTCTGACCCGAAACTCCGTTTCGGGAAGTCGGTACCGGCCCGCTCCCCCACCCGACCACCCGATACCGTACGATTACGTGGGTGGTCGGGTGGGGGAGCGGGCCGGTACCGACTTCGAAACTCGCCCTTTCGCGAGTTTCGAGTCAGACTCTTAGCGAATGGCGAGGCGAATTCCGGCCCAGATGGTGCGCGGCGTTGCCAGATCGACCGTGCCGCCCGAATTGCGCGTGACAACGGCAACATCGGTCAGGTTTTCACCGCGCAGCACCAGGCTGAACGGCCCCGCCAGCGGCGCCGTGGCATAGGCGCCAAGCGTGGTCGCGGCCGGCAGCGCGGCGGTCGTCAGGCTGTCTTCATAGGCGACGCCGACGTGGCGCAGCGTCATCGCCAGGGACCAGCCGGGGCGCGGGGTCCAGCTCAGGTTGGCGCTGGCGCTGATCCGCGGGGTCTGCTGCGGGCGCAACCCGTCATAGGCCTGGCCCGGCGCCTCCATCCGCGCATTGGTCCAGGCCAGCGTTGCGCCCAGCGCGAATGTACCCAGGCGCGCTTCGGCGGCCGCCTCCACCCCGTTGGCGTGGACCGCGGGCACGTTCTGGCGGATCTGCGTGGTGGCATTGACCGTGATATTGGCAATCGCATTGTCGACCTTGTTGTCGAACGCGGTAAAATGCAGCGCCAGCGCCTGCACCGGGCGCCAGTCGAACCCGCCTTCGATCCCCCGCAAAGTCTCGTTGGTCAGCGCCGGATTGGCCAGCGTGGTGACGGGAAACACGGTGAACGCGCGATAGAGTTCGTTCAGCGTGGGCTGGCGCAGGCCGGTATAGGCCGACGCACGCAGATCAAGCGTGGCCGCCGCATGCAGCACGGCGCCGCCCCGGAACGATCCGGTCCATTGGCTGCGCGTGTCATAGCGGATGTCGGCCAAGGGCGCTCCGGCCGCCGACCAGGTCTGATACCGGCCAGCGCGGATCACCGTGCGATCGGCCCGCCCGCCGGCAGTCAGCTGCAATGCTCCGGTAATCCAGGAGTCTTCGCCATAAAACCCCAGATCATCATTGGTGCCGCCTTCGCGGCGATGGCTGGACAGGGTGCCACGGGTATAGAGGTCTTCATCCTCGTGCCCGGTCAGTTCGCGCACATCGGCCCCCAGCCGCAGCACGTGCGCCGGCCCCACCGGCGGGCGCAGCTCGATTTTGCCGCCCACGCCGCCCGATGGCGTTGCGCGCTGGTTGTTGGTGGGCGCAAACGTGGCGGAACTGAGCGTCAGGTTGTTGAAATCGCGCAACTGGCCATAGACCAGCGCATCGAATTGCCAGCGGCCGCGGCCGACCACGCGCACGCTGGCATCCTGCCCGCTCATCCCGGTCAGCGCGCCGGCAAAGCGCAGCGTCTGCGCATCGTTGAATGCGGCAATGCGCGCCTGCAGTTCGATATCGCTGGCGATCGGCGCCACCGCGCGCAGCCCCAGCGCCCAGCTGTCATACCGCGATCGCGCGCTCGCCGGCACGCGCTGTGCCAGCGGCGTGGTCCAGAATCCGGGGCCGCGATCCCATTGGCCCGACAGCACCGCAAACCCGTTGCCCAGCCGGGGGGCGATCCCCGCCGTCAGGCTGGTATCGCCGCGATCATCGGCCAGCACGGTCGCATCGGCCAGCCCGCGCGCCCCGGGGCCGGCGCTGGTAATGTCGATCGTGCCCGCCACTGCGCCCGCGCCGAATGCGCCGCTGCCGCCGCCATGGACCACACGCACGCTGTCGATATCGGCCGGGTTGATCCCCGCCAGCGGCACCGAGCCAAAGAACGGATCGGCCTGCGGCACCCCGTCGACCAGCACCAGCGTGCGGCTGGCGGCATTGCCGCCAAGCCCGCGCAACGTGAAGCCTTCGGACGAAGGATTTGCCGAACGGCTGTTGGACCGGCGAAACAGTTGCAATCCGGCCACATCGGCCAACGCATCTTCCAGCCGTCCCGATGGCACTTGTGCCAGCCGCGTGCGGTCGATGGTTGATACGTCATAGGCGGCGCTGGCCGTCGGTTCGCCCAGCGCGTGGCCGGTCACGATGATGGCAGGCGCCGCTGCGGCCGGTGCAGCGGCGGGGGTCTGCGCCGGGGCGGGTGCGGCCGGCATCATGTCAGGCGCGGGCGCTGTGGCCGTGGCAAGGGCAAGAAAAACAAGCGCAGACATCGCTTTGGGGCATTCCTTTGCAGGTGGGCAATGGGGGCAGGCGGGGTGCGCAGGTGGGGCGGGCGCGCTGCGCCATGGCATCGCCCCGGCCCACCTGGCGCTGGTTGTCCATAGCTGTGACTGCGATCGCTGTCACCCTGCCCCGAACGCCATCCCTGGCAGGGGCGCATGGCCATGCCCCGGGAAACGGCAGCAGATTCGCGGAATCCTGCCGATGTAACGGTTGTGTCATGATTGGGGCATGGGCCGAATTGCGTATTCGTTCTGCGGCAATGCGGCATAATCTGGCATTGCAACATAGCCGAGATGAGGGACGATGCGCGTTCAAAAACTGATCCATGTCGAGCCGGTGGTTGTGGCCAAGATGCGCTCGATTATCCATTGTCAAAAGCCGGAAGTGATCCAGAGTCATTTCGGCATCGGTCTCAACACCTGGGTCAAGCTGCGCGAAGGCAAGGCCATTCGCCATTCGGTTGCCCAGCGCCTGCTGCAGCGGCTGCAGCGCGACGAAGTGATCTGAATCGGCATCCGCAAACCACTTTGCCGGTGCGTGGGGCGCGGGAAAAAGTGGTTGATCCGATTGGTTAATGAAGCGGGGGACCACACCGGAAAATCCCCCGCCAGCCGATGATCGCAATGCACAAGCCAGCACGATTTGTGTGTGCATTGCGGCATCGTGCGGGAATTTACCCGCAGCAATGGCCCAAAAGGTGGAAATATTGCGTTTGGGGTTGAAGCGTGAACGTTTGCAGTGCACACCTTTGACACGGTATACAGGCTATGTGACCTGATCGCCGGGCAGGGTTGGATACGGCAGCAATGACCAGGGCTGACAGCAGGGTCGAACCGGGGCGGGCAACGCCAGGGCGCGGTTCCCCCGTGCCATCGGTTCTCGCGCCTGCTGCATCCGTGGTGCCGGTTTCATGAATCGCCAGATCAACAAACCCCGGCTCACGAAACCCCGGCCCACGAACCATGTGCGCGGTCGCGCCGCCGCGTTTGCAGCGCCGGCAGCCTTTGCGCTGATCACCGGGCTTGGTCTGGCCAGCGCCGCCTTTGCCGGGGCCCGGCTGTCTGTCGCCCGGCGCGCGCTGCGCCTTCGCGCCGCCCAACCAGACCAATCCGCTCTGCCCGAAACGCCGGCGCTACCCCTTGCAGCTGATGGTGTGCCCCCGGAAAATTCCGCCACAGCCGATGGCGCGGGCCTGGCCGTCATGCAGCGCGAACGCGATGCGGCCGAGGCGGCCAATGCCGCAAAAAGCCGCTATCTGGCCAATGTCAGCCACGAAATCCGTTCACCGCTCAACGCCATCTATGGCTATGCCCAGTTGCTGGAACGCGGTTCGGCGATTGACACCATAGACGCGGCGCGCGTGATCCGGCGCAGCGCCGAACATCTTGCCGATCTGGTCGAAGGGCTGCTGGATATTTCGCTGGTCGAAAACGGCGTGATGCGCGTTTCCACCGATACCGTGCGCCTGCCCGCGTTCATCGATCAGGTCGATCGCATGTTCCGCCCGGCGGCTGCGGCCAAGGGCCTTGGGTTCCGCACCGAAGTGACCGGGCGCCTGCCCGATTATGTGCGCACCGATCAGAAACGGCTGCGCCAGGCGCTGATCAACCTGATCGCCAACGCGATCAAATATACCCAAAGCGGCGAAGTCGTGCTGGCAGTGCGCTATTCTGCGCAAGTCGCCACGTTCGAAGTGCGTGACACCGGCCCCGGCATCCCGCCCGAAGCGCAGGAGCGCATTTTTGCCCCGTTCGACCGGGGCGTCGAGGGCGCACGCGGCGGCGGCATCGGGCTGGGCCTGCCGATCACGCGCGCGATCATCCAGATCCTCGGCGGCGAGCTGGAACTGGAAAGCGTGCCCGGCCAGGGTTCGGTGTTTCGCGTGCGCGTCATGCTGGGCCAGGTTGTGGGGCATCGCGACGGGCCCGAAGACGGGGTGGGGGCGATGCGCCGGGTCGCCACCGGCTATCTTGGCCCGCGGCGTTCGATTCTGGCCGCGGATGATGATCCGCGCCAGCTCGCCTTTGTGCGCCAGGTGCTGTGCGAACTGGGTTTTGACGTGGTCGCCGCGCCCGATGGCGAAACCGCGCTGGCCATGGCGCGGGCGCGGCGGTTCGATCTGGCGCTGCTCGATATCGCAATGCCGGGCTGGTCGGGCTGGGAAACCGCGACCGCACTGCGCAAGCTGGGCCGAAATCCGGGTGGCGCCGACATGCGCATCGTCATGCTGTCGGCCAATGCCCACGAACGCCACGGTCCGGCCGATCCCACCGATATTGCCGCGCACGACCGCTTTCTGGTCAAGCCGGTGGATATCGACACGCTGGCCGACACCATCGGGGAACTGCTCGATCTGACCTGGACTTTCGCCCCGGCGCCTGCACCCGAAGCCGCCCCTGCGCCGCAACTGGCAGAAGGCGCCGCGCAGGAATGGCCGGAAGCTGCGCGCGCGCATCTCGATGCCTTGCGCGAACGTGTGCGCATCGGCCATGTGCGCGGGATAGAGGCGGAAATCCGCGCGATCGAGGCGGCCGTGGGCAAAGATGGCCCGCTGGTTCCCCGGCTGTATGACTATCTCGACCGATTTGATCTTTCAGGGCTTGCCCGGATGCTGGAGAAAGCCTGACCATGAGCGAGGCCCCGCTTCATCGCGACACGGTGCTGGTGGTCGATGACCAGCCGGAATCGCTGCGCCTGCTGACCGATACGCTGGAAACCAGCGGGATCACCGTGCTGGTGGCCACATCGGGGCAGGGCGCGCTCGATCTGATTACGCATATCGTGCCCGATCTGGTGCTGATGGATGCGGTCATGCCCGGCATGGACGGGTTCGAGGCGACGGCAAAGATCAAGGCCAATCCGATCAGCCGCCATGTCCCGGTGATTTTCATGACCGGCCTGACCGAAAGCGAGCACGTGATCGAAGGCTTCGAAGTCGGCGGCGTCGACTATGTGCGAAAACCGGTCAACGTGCACGAATTGCTCGCCCGCGTGCGGGTGCACATGGATCATGCGCGCGCGGTGCAGGCCAGCACGATCGGGCTCGATGCGACCGGGCGGATGATGCTGGCAACCGATCTGTCGGCGCAATTCCTGTGGTGCACGCCGCTGGCCGAACGCGCAATCGGGCGGATCGATGCGGGGTGGAGCCGCGAAAGCGGGCAATTGCCCGATGTCGTGCGGCTGACGATCGAACGGCTGCTGCAACGGCGTGACAGCCCGGGCACCGCGCTGCGCATCGATTTTCGCCAGGATACGGGCGATTTCGCGCTCGAACTGGTGCTGATCGCGCACTATCGCGAAAATGAAGTGCTGATCCGGCTGAACCAGTATGATCCGGTGGGCGATGCCGCGCGGTTGCAGGTGCGCCACGGCCTGACCGAGCGCGAAGCCGAAGTGCTGCTGTGGATCAGCTATGGCAAATCGAACGCCGATATCAGCGACGTGCTGGAAATCTCGCCGCGCACCGTGCAAAAGCATCTGGAACGCATTTACGAAAAGCTGGGCGTCGAAACCCGCGCCGCGGCGGCGGCCATCGCCATCCGCTCGGCCGAATAGGCCCAACGGCCCCCCGCGAAAGGGGCCGTTGGCGCCAAACTCACTTCTTTTTGGCGGCGATGCCTTCGATTTCGATCAGGAAATAGGGGCCGGCCAGTGCCGCCACCTGGAATGTCGAGCGTGCGACGGTGGTCGGGTTGTCGGTTGTCTTGAAAAACTGCTTGAAGCCTTCGCTGGCGCCGGCGAAGTCCATCTTGCCCAGCTTTGGATCGGCCGCCACAAACAGCGTCAGCTTCATCAGGTCGGCCATCGTATAGCCCTTGCTTTCCAGCAGGGCCTTGATCTTGGTCAGCGCGCTGATCGTCTGGGTTTTGGTATCGCCCAGATCGTCGACCGATTTCACATCGGCAAAGCCCTTCTTGGGATCAACCGGCGATGCAAGCTGCCCCGAGAGAAAGAACAGGTCGGTCCCCGCCTTCACTTCGGCGCCATCGAGAATCAGCGCGGACGGGTTGCTCTGATACTTGGTGACTTGCGCCATCGCCGGCGCGGCGGTCAGCAGGGCAAGGCCGGTTGCGACGCCGAGCGCGGTCTTGATTGCGGTGTGTGCAGGCATGGAAGGGTCCCTTTTCTGGTCGTTTCTGGACGGGTTGCTTCGGGCAGTGCGCACCATAGGGCGCAAATTCGCAGGCGCCACCGGTACCGCACAATCAGCTTATGCGATTGTTTCAGCGGCGCCAGCGCGAAAATCCTGTCGCGCATGCCAAAGCACGTCCGGCACGCGGGGCAATTACGCGGAACGGCGTATGGGCATCACGGCCGCGCCGCCGCACTGCCATCTTTGCGGTGTTCGCCACAGATGGTTCCGGCGCGCACGCGGCATGGCGTCCGGCTTGACAGGCCATTCGGCAAAGCCTTGATTGATGCCGGGCGAAATCGTCCGCCAGGCGGACAGAGATGACAAGAGATTGCAAGCGATGACAAAGCGAAACTCGATCGGGCTGGTTGCCCTGGCGGCGACCTGCCTTCTGGCCACTGCCACGCTGGCCGATCCCGGATTTGCGCAGGACCGGCCCGGCCCGTCGGGCGGCGATGCCGCCGTCGCCGATAGCGGGAAAGAGATTTTCGAACAGATCTGCCAGGCCTGCCACATGGCCGATGCCAAAGGCGGTGGCGACAGCGGCATGCGCGTGCCCGCGCTGGCCGACAATCCGCACCTGGCCAACAAGGATTACCCCATCGCGATCCTGCTGAAAGGGCGTGGCGGCATGCCGTGGTTCACCGATATCCTGACCAAGCCGCAGATCGCCGCAGTGATCACTTATGTCCGCGGCCATTTCAACACCTACAAAGACCCCGTTACCGTGGCCGATATCGATCGCGTCGGGTCGTCGAAGGCGCCCGTTCCCGATTGCAATTGCGGCCACTGACCCCGCGCTTTCGCCTCATTTTTTCGCTTCCAGCCCATCGCTTCCCGCCTATCGATCCCAGTTTATCGATCCCAGTTTATCAAGGACACGCCATGACCGATCACACGTCGCCTGAATTCCTTGCTCCGCCGACCCGCCGGCAACTGTTGACGATGATCGGCAAAGTGGGCGGCGCAACGGCGCTTTATCAGGCCATGACGGTGCTGGGCCATGCGGCGGAAAGCCAGTTCAGCGGCCCGCCAAAGCTTTCGGGGGCAAAGCCGGGCGCCAGCGTGCTGGTGCTGGGCGCGGGCCTCGCGGGCATGCTCGCCGCCTATGAATTGACCAAGGCCGGGTACAAAGTGCAGATCCTGGAATTCCAGGGTCGCACCGGCGGGCGCAACTATTCGGTGCGCGGCGGCGACACCATCACCGAACTGGGGTCGACGCAGGAAGTCCAGTATGCGCCCGGCAACTATCTCAACCCCGGCCCCTGGCGCATCCCCTATCACCACCGCACGGTGCTGCATTATTGCCAGGAACTGGGCGTGGAGCTGGAACATTTTGCCCAGCTCAATCACAACGCGATGGTCCACCGCAAGGATGCCTATGGCGGCAAGCCGCAGCGTTATCGCGATCTTTATGTCGATTACAAAGGCCATGTGGCCGAACTGCTGGGCAAGGCGCTCAATGCCGGCGCGCTCGATACGGCAGTGACCACCGAAGACAAGGCCAAGCTGCTCGAAGCGATGCGCAGCTGGGGCGTGCTCGACAAATCGATGGCCTATACCAAAGGCGTCAAAGTCGGCGAACAGCGCGGCTGGGACCGTCCGCCCGGTGGCGGGGTCAATGGCGCGCCGATCCCCGGCGATGTGGGCACGCTGCACGACACGCTGCAAAGCAAAGTGTGGGACCAGATCGGGTTTTACACCGAACACGTCATGCAGACGACGATGTTCCAGCCCAAGGGCGGGATGGACAACATCGGCAAGGCGTTCGCCGCCAAAGTGGGCAACATGATCCGGCTCAACACCCGGGTGAGCAAGATCGCGCAGGACGCATCGGGCGTCACGGCCACCTGGACCGACACCAAAACCGGCGCCACCGGCGAAACCAAGGCGGACTGGCTGGTCTGCACGATCCCCGCGACTGTGCTGGGGCAGATGGATATCCAGGTGTCCGATGCCAAAAAGGCCGCGATCCGCGCGCTGCCTTATGGCAATTCGGTCAAGATCGGGCTGGAGATGAAGCGCCGGTTCTGGGAAACCGATTATGCCATCTATGGCGGCCATTCCTTCACCGATCAGCCGATCGGGTTGATTTCCTACCCCACCGGCAACTGGTTCGGCAAAGGCCCGGCGGTGCTGCTGGGCGCCTATCCGTTTGGCGTGGGGGCCTATATCCTGGCGGGGATGACACCGGAAAAGCGCATTGCTGCCGCGCTGGATCAGGGATCGGTGTTCCACCCGGCCGAATACAAGGCGGAATTCCTGTCGGGCGCGTCCGTCGCGTGGAGCCGGATGCCGTGGATTCTGGGGTGCTGCGCCACCTGGACCGAGGAAAGCCGCGCTGCGCACTATCAGGACCTGGTCTCGATGGAAGGGCGCATCGTTCTCGCCGGCGAACATTGTTCGTATTACGGTTGCTGGCAGGAAGGCGCGCTGCTGTCGTCGCTCGATGCCGTCACCCGCCTGCACCAGCGCGCCTCGGCCGCGTAAGAGCAAAAGGGCTATCGCCTATTCAGCCCTCCCCTAAGGGGGATGGCCGGGGTGGGGGTGTCCGGCGCCAGATCCCGCGCGCCATCCTCGACCACGGACACCCCACCCCCGAAGGGGAGGGGGATAAGGCAATCCTGCGCGGAAAACGCGCATTCGAGACGTTGACTAATCCGCACCGCAAGTCACAGGCGCCGCATGTGCAACCTGCCTGGCGGAAGAGGCCATTGATGACCATGCGCGTTCTGGAAGTGCGGGCGCTGTCCGATGATCTGTCGGGGCTGGCGCTGGCGGATCGGCCGATCCCGCAGCCGGGCCCGGGCGAAGTGCTGGTGCGGATCGAGGCGGTCGCGCTCGGCTTTCCCGACTTGCTGATGACGCAGGGTCTCTATCAGGCCAAACCGCCGCTGCCGTTCGTGCCCGGCATGGAATGCGCCGGGGTGGTGGTCGATCGCGGCGCGGATGTGACCACGTGGCACGCGGGCGACCGGGTGATCTGCGGCGGGCTCGGCGGCGTTGCCCAATATGGCGCCTTTGCCGGCGATGCCATGCAGCCGCTGCCCGAATGCCTTACGTTTGCCGAAGGCGCTGCGCTGCGCGTGGCCTATCTTACCGCCTGGGTGGCGCTGCACCGGCTGGGCCGGGCGCAGCCGGGCGAATCGCTGGTGGTGCACGGCGCGGCGGGCGGTGTGGGGCTGGCAGCCGTCGATCTGGCGCGCGAACTGGGCCTGCGTACGATTGCCGTGGTTTCGAGCGATGCCAAACGCAATGCGGTGCAGGCGCTCTGTCATCCGGAGGCAGTGGTGATCGGGCCGACTGCCATCCGCGCGCAGGTTCTGGACCTGACCGGGGGGCGCGGGGCCGATCTGGTCTATGATCCGGTGGGCGGCGATGTGTTCGACGAAGCCTGCCGCTATACCGCGTTTGGCGGCCGGCTGCTGGTGGTGGGCTTTGCCGGCGGGCGCATCGCCACGGTCGGGGCCAACATTCCGCTGATCAAGGGGTTTTCGATCATCGGCGTGCGCGCTGGTGAATATGGCCGCCGCTTTCCCGAACTGGGCCGCGAAAACCTGGATGCGATCCATGCGCTTGCGCGACAGGGGCGCATCCGCCCGCATGTGCACGCCGCTCTGCCGCTCGATCGCTGGCGCGATGCCTTTGCCGCGATGCAGGACCGCCAGGTGATTGGCCGCACGGTGATTTTGCCACACGCGTGAACCCCTGATGCCAAATCAGAGGGCAAAAAAAGGGGCCGCCCGTTGCCGGGCGGCCCTTTGAAAGTTTGGGAGAGGATGCCTGAAAGGCAGGATCGGAATGCGCCCGGGGCCGGTTTTACGCAAGTGCGAAACAGGCAATTGGGCTTGCGAAAAACGCAACTGTTCCATTGCGTCATGGCTCGGCCTGTCGAACAAGCCGCAGTGGGCCTGAAAAAACCTTGATAAACCAATATCCGCATGCGTATGCATAATGTGCATGTCAGGGGCCTGATGTGCACCGGGCGCAAGTTCCCCCGATTAACCATCCCTTCCCAAAAGGGCATGACTGCGCTGCATCATGCGGTGGTTTCACCCGTTTTGCCGGGCAAGACGGGGCTGCGCCCGACTCGGCAGGGGACCCTGCCGCCAAACAGACGTTGCCTTGCGCGCGCCCAGCGGGCAGCGTGGCAAGCACCAAGGAGATTTCGCCCGTGATGACCACCAATACCCCGATCACCGCCAATACCCCGTTGCGCCGCTCGGCCGGTCTTGCCGCGGCAATCGCGCTCACGCTGTCTCCGCTTGCCCCGGCGGCATTGGCACGCAGCGCGGCACCGGCCGCACCCACCGATGCAGAGGCCGCACAGGCGCTGGACCTGGCCATGCGCCAGATCGCGATCCGTTCGGTGCAGGGCACGGGCAACCGCACCGGCGAAGTGGCCGCGCTGCTGCGCGACCGGCTGATCGCCGGGGGCTGGGCGCCGGCCGACGTGGTGATCACCCCGCGTGGCGAAACCGCCACGCTGGTGGCCACCTGGGCCGGTTCGGACCCGGCGCTGAAACCGCTGGTGCTGTCGGGCCACATGGACGTGGTCGAGGCCAAACGCGCCGATTGGCAGCGCGATCCGTTCGGCCCGGTGGTGGACAATGGCGTGCTCTATGGCCGCGGCGCGACCGACATGAAGTTTGACGGGGCCATGGTGATTTCCGCGCTGATCGACCTGCGCGCGCACGGTTTCCATCCGAAACGCAGCGTTGTCGTCGCTTTTTCGGGCGATGAGGAAACCATGATGGCCACCAGCGCCGCGCTGGCCGAACAGTTCCGCAATGCCGAAACGGTGATCAACGTCGATGGTGGCGGCGGCACATTTGCCGATGGCACCGACAAACCGCTTTATTGGACCTGGGGCGGCGCCGAAAAGGCCTATGCCGATTACGAGCTGACCGTGACCAACCCCGGCGGGCACAGCTCTGCCCCGCGCCCCGAAAATGCCATTGTGCAATTGTCTGCCGCGCTGGTGAAACTGGGTGCCTATCACTTTGCGCCCGAACTCAACCCGGTGTCAAAGGGCTGGTTCGAACATGCCGCCGCGTTTGAGCACGATCCGGCCAAGGCCGCCGCAATGCGCGCTTTTGCCGCCAATCCGAACGATGCCGGCGCGATTGCGGTGCTGCAGGCCGATCCGACGATGGTCGGCAAAGTCGGCACCACGTGCGTGCCAACGCTGCTGAGCGGGGGACACGCCAACAACGCGCTGCCGCAGCGCGCCACGGCCAATATCAACTGCCGCATTTTCCCCGGGCACAGCCGCGAAGAGATCATGGCGCAGCTGAAATCGGTGATCGGATCAGACGTGGTGAAAATCGCCGATGTGACTGACGGATCGATCAATTCGCCCGCCTCGCCGATGCGTCCCGATGTGCTGGGCGCGATGGAAAAGGCGATCCGCGCCGGCTGGGGCAAAGACGTTGCGGTGTTTCCGATGCAGGAATCGGGGGCTTCCGATTCGATGTTCTATCGCGCGGAAGGCGTGCCCGCCTACAACGCCAGCCCGGTGTTCACGCGCAAGGACGAACTGTTCAGCCACGGCCTGAACGAACGGGTGCGGCTGGTGAACGTGAAGCCCGCGCTGACGTACTATTTCAACCTGATACCCGATCTGGCGAAGTGATCGCTGGCCCCGTCCCTGCGCGGGACGGGGCAGTGCGTCATCGCCGGTCAGTCAAACCCGATAAACGTCACCTGATCGGCCAGGGGTACGCGTTCGCGGGGGAAATTGTTCACCGGCGCCTCTTCGTCGCGCCAGCCGATGGCAATGCCGCAGAACAGCATGGTATCGTCCGACAGGCCCAGGTGCGCCTTGATCGTGCGGCCATAGTTGCCCATGTATTCCTGCGGGCAGCTGTCCAGCCCTTCGCCGCGCAGCAGCAGCATGATCGTCTGCAGCCACATGCCGACATCCGACCACTGCGGTTCTTTCATGAACTTGGGGAAATGGCACAGCAGCAGCACCGGCGCGCCGAACGACACCAGATTGGCCTTGGTGAAATCGGTGCGCGCTTCCTTGTTGGCGCGTTCGATTGCCAGCGCGCCATACATCGCTGCGCCCACCGCCTGCAGCCGGGGCAGGTATTTCGGGCTTTGGCCCGGTGCCGCCCAGTCATATTCCTGCGGATCGTCGGGCTGGCTGGCCAGCAGCACCTCCTGCAGCGCCTTCAACGGCGCACCGGTCAGCACCACGGCTTCCCATGGCTGATAATTGCAGCCCGATGGCGTCATCCGCGCCTGATCGAGCACGCGTTCGATCGTGGCGAACGGCACCGGTGTGTCCAGAAATTCGCGCACGGAACGGCGCGTGGCAACGGCTTCGGCAATATTCATGACATCTCCCAACCGGATTATCGGATTGTGCTGCGGGCAGATCGTGCCCTGTCGCGTGCGATATGATTGCAAATCGCAACTTTGCAACGCCCGTTATGGCTCCCAAGGCCCCGGGCGCATTGGAAAGGTCATTTTCGCCGAGGGCATCGCCGAATTGCGGCGCACCTTTGGCTGGTTTAGGCGTGGAAAATGTCGTCGCGGTGGCGTTCGGGGGATTTGGCATGCGGTTTTCGCTGGGGTGGCGGTGGACGATGCGTGCCGGCCTTGCTGTTGTGCCGGTGCTGACTGTCCTGCCGCAATCGGTCATTGCGCAGACATGCGCCCGGCTGGAACAGCACGCCGCCCTGGCCGGTTTGCCGAACACTGCGCCATTTGGCGTGCTTGGCCTGCGCATCCAGCGACTGGACCCCGATTCCCGTGAAGCGCTGAACGCGCCAGATCCGTTCGTCGAGCTGGTGCAAAGCGTGGAACAGGGCGGCGCCGGGGCAAAGGCCGGCATCAGGCCGGGCGACCTCGTCATGGCGGTCGATCAATGCTCCATTACCGCCGGGCGCGATCTCAACCAGATCTTGCGGCTGACCCAGCCGGGGCAGGCGGTCGAAGTTCAGGTGCTGCGTGCCGGCCAGACCGTGGCGGTTTCGGCAGTGCTCGATCCCGCGCTTCCGCCCGGCAGCCTGAACCACAACGCGGCCAGCGATACCGATGTCGTGCCCGTTACCGTGCCCATGCCTCCCGCCGCACGGCGCGCCGTGCCCGATCTGTGGCGCACCTTCGGTGCCGAAGGGTTTGCCATGCGGCCCGAATTTGCACGCCAGATGGACATGCCGGTGCAGGACATTGCCGCGGTGATCCTGAGCAAGGTCGATCCCGCCAGCAACCTTTCGGCCAAGGGCCTGATGCGCGGTGACATGATCCTTTCGGCCGATTTCATTCCCGTCGGCGCGCCAGAGGATCTGCAACGGGTGATTGACCATGCGCTGGCCAAGGGGCGCCGCGCGCTGCTGTTGCGGGTGCTGCGCCGCCTGCAAAATCCGGTTTATATCGCGGTGCGCCTCCCGACCTTCTGATCGAGCCCGGGCAATCACGGCGGCCCGATCAGGGCATCCAGGTGGTCGCGCGCGATGCGGCTGGCCTCTTCACCGGTAAAGCACCCCGGTGACAGGCACAGTTCCAGCCACAATCCGTCGATCAGCGCGGCCACCGCAATCGCCGCCAGCCGCTGCCGGTGCTGCGGCACGCCACAGGCCGCCAGCAAGTCGATCAGCCTTGCGCGAAACCCGGCATACTGGTCATCATGCTGGCGCGCGATATCGGCGCGCGCGGTCACCAGGCTCCAGAACGCGATCCACGTGGCCAGCAGCGCGCGATCGGCAATCGGCGGGGTGAAACTGGCGGTGACAAAGGCATCCAGCCGCGCGCGCGGATCATCGCCCGCCTGCGCCATGGCCGCATCCATCGCTTCGGCCACGGTGCGGTCGATTTCGGCATAAGTCGCGGCAACCAGCGCGTCGATCCCGCTGAAATAGTGCGTGATCAGCCCGGGTGATACCCGCGCCTCGCGCGCGATCACCCGCACGCTGGTTCCCGCTGCGCCTTCGCGCGCCAGCACGCGGGTGCAGGCGGCAATCAGGCTTTGGCGCCGCACATCGGGTTCGGCACGGCGCAGGACGTGCAGGGGATCGGCCTGCGGATCGCTGATGCCCGGTTTGCTCACTTGCGTATTCCATCTGTTATTGTACACTCGTGCAACGACTTTGCCATCCTGTGCCGCCCAGAGGATATCCATGGCCGATTTTGCCCCCGCTGTTCAGGACATCATGTCGACCGCGCCGGACCCCGATGCCGATTGGAGCCTGCCCGGCTGGATCTATACCGATCCCGAATTCTACCAAGTCGAAATCGACCGGATCATTCGCCCTTCATGGCAGATTGTCTGCCATGAAAGCGATATTCCCGAACCCGGTGACTGGCGCACGATCGATTATATCGGCGAAAGCGTGATCGTGGTGCGCGGGGCCGATCGGGCTGTCCGCGCCTTTGCCAATGTTTGCCGGCACCGCGCGATGCGCCTGGTCGAAGGGGCGGCGGGCTGCTCCAGAAAGTTTGTCTGCCCCTATCATGCCTGGGCCTATGAAACCGATGGCCGCCTGACCGGTGTGCCGATGAAGGCCGATTATCCCGCGCTGCGGCTGGAAGACAACAGCCTGGCCGCGGTGGATCTGGAAATCTGGCGCGGGTTTGTGTTTGTCCGCCTGGTCGACGCAGGGTTTCCGAGCGTGGCCGAGATGATGGCCCCGATCGAGGCCGAAGTCGCCCCCTATCGCTTTGAAGACATGCGCTGCATTTCCGATCTTCGGGTGCGTGACCGCGCGCTGAACTGGAAAAACCTGGGCGACAATTATTCCGACAATCTGCACATTCCGGTCGCGCACGATGGCCTGACGCGGATTTTCGGCAAAAGCTATGAAATCAGCGCGCATGGCTGGGTTGACCGGATGAAGGGTGATCTGGTCGATCAGCCGTCGGACAATTTCTGGGAACGCTTTTACCAGACCCATCTGCCCGCCGCGCCCCACCTGCCGCAAGGGGCGCAGCGCCGCTGGCTCTATTACAAGCTGTGGCCCAACATGGCGTTCGACATCTATGCCGATCAGATCGATTTCATGCAGTGGATTCCCACCGGGCCGACCACGTGCGTGCTGCGCGAAATGGTCCATGCCCTGCCCGACGAAAGCCGGGACATGAAACTGGTGCGTTATGCCAACGGGCGGATCAACCGCGTGGTCAATCGCGAAGACACCTGGTTGATCGAACGCGTGCAGCAGGGCATGGCCAGCCACAGTTATGGTGCCGGCCCGATCGGGCGCAGCGAAGTGTGCCTGCGCAGCTTTGCCCGCAAGATTCGCACACTGATTCCCGAGGCGCGGCTGCACAAGACACCGCCCGCGGGCTGGAGCAAGATCTGATCCTCCCCGGCACGGAGAGGGGGACCGCGCGTAGCGTGGTGGAGGGGGCGGTGGATTGCACGCCAGGCCCTGCGGCAGGGGAAAACCCCCTCCACCAGGTTCGCGGGTCCCCCTTCCCGGGATCGGGGAGGATGAATTGAACGGAGAATTTTCATGACCAATCGCTATGACGCGATCATCATCGGTGGCGGGCACAATGGCCTGACTTGCGCGTTCTATCTGGCAAAGGCCGGCATGCGCGTGCGCGTGCTGGAACGCCGCCACATCGTCGGCGGCGCCGCCGTGACCGAGGAATTCCACCCCGGTTTCCGCAATTCCACCGCCAGCTACACCGTCAGCCTGCTGCGGCCCAAAGTTATTGCCGACATGAAGCTGCACGAACGCGGCTATCGCGTGCTGGAACGCACGATTTCCAATTTCTTCCCCTTTCCCGATACCTATCTCAAGCTGGGCGGCGGCGCGGATCGCACCCGCGCCGAATTCGCGCGGTTTTCGCAAAAGGATGCCGACGCCTATCCCGCCTATGACGCGGCGCTGGAAAAAGTGGCGCAAGTGCTGCGCGATATCGCGCTGCAGACCCCGCCCAATGTCGGCGGCGGATTGAACGCGCTGGTTTCTGCCGCGCGGCAGGGCTGGCCGCTGGCGCGGATGGACTTGTCCACCCAGCGCGATCTGCTCGATATCTTCACCAAATCGGCCCGCGACTATCTCGATGGCTGGTTCGAGGATGATCACGTCAAATCGGCCTTTGCGTTCGACGCGGTGGTGGGCAATTTCGCCGGGGTGTCGACTGCGGGATCGGCCTATGTGCTGCTGCACCACGTGTTTGGCGAAGTGAACGGCAAGCCGGGCGCCTGGGGCCACGCCGTGGGCGGCATGGGCGCGATCACCCAGGCGATGGCCGCGGCCTGCGCCGAACATGGTGTGGAAATCAGCCTGGAATCGCCGGTCGACAAAGTGCTGGTGAACAACGGCAAGGCGCAAGGGGTCAAACTGGTCGGCGGGGAAGAGCTTTATGCCCCGATCGTGGCCGCCAATGTCGGCCCGGCCATGCTCTATCGCCAAATGGTCGATGCGAGCGATCTTGACGAGGATTTCCGCCGCCGGATCAAGGGGTACAAGACCGGATCGGGCACGTTCCGGATGAATGTCGCGCTGTCCGAATTGCCCAGCTTTTCCGTGCTGCCGGGCAAGGCCCAGGCCGAACACCACACTGCGGGCATTATCATCGCACCGGGCCTCGATTACATGGACCAGGCCCATGACGATGCCAAAGTGCACGGCTGGTCGAAAAAGCCGATTGTGGAAATCAAGATCCCGTCCACTGTCGATAACAGCCTGGCGCCGGCGGGTGCGCATGTTGCCAGCCTGTTCTGCCAGCAGTTTTCACCCGAATTGCCCGATGGCCGGTCGTGGGACGATGTGCGCGAAGACGTGGCCGACCTCATCATCGATACGATCGATGCCCATGCGCCCAATTTCAAATCGAGCGTGATCGCGCGCCAGATCCATTCGCCGCTCGATCTGGAACGCAAATTCGGCCTGATCGGTGGCGATATCTTCCACGGGCAAATGGGGCTGGATCAGCTCTGGGCGGCGCGCCCGGTGCTGGGCAATGGCGATTACCGGTCGCCGATCAAGGGGCTTTACATGTGCGGATCGGGCACGCACCCGGGCGGCGGCGTAACCGGCGCACCGGGCCACAACGCCGCGCACGAAATCATCCGCGACCGGTCCATCCTGTGGAAGGCGCTGCATCGGCGGAAGTAATTCTTTTTCAGATCGGTGCATCAGCAACGCTAAAGCGCCGCGCGGGCCTGTCGCCCGATGACATGATTCCCTATCATGTCATCAGGCCCCAACTTGCAAACTTCCGCTCGTCCTGAGCCTGTCGAAGGACACGCGCAACATTGGCCCAATCTTCCGCGTTCCAAACGCCTGATCGTGCATCCTTCGCCTGCGCAAACCAACGCGGCTCAGGATGAACGGAGGTGGTCGGTTGTGGCTCGTGCCGGATTCCCCCGGCGCACGGCCCAATAGATCGGCAGCCCGCACGCCAGCAGCACCGCGCCATAGCCCATGGCTTCCAGCCCCAGGCCCCAGGTCGCCCAGGCTGAAAACACCGCGCCGAACAGCGCCACGGGGATCAGCAGCCGCTCCCCCGGCAGCAGGCGGATCGCCGCGAGCATGGTCATGGCATATGTCAGCATGCCCGCCGCCAGGCTGACCGAGGCGATGAACTGAAACAGATCGCCCATTCCGCGCCCGAAATTGAGCAAGGTCACCGCGCTCAGCAGCAGGCTGGATACCACATGCCCGCGCGCCGGGGTGCCATTGCGGCTTTCCACGGCGAACCATTGCGGAAACACCCCGCCGCGCGCCATGGCCCAGGGCATTTCACCCTGCAGCAGGATGAACCCGTTCAGCGCGCCAAACGCGCTGATTGCGGCAAACACCGCCACCACCGCGCCGACTACCCCGCCCATCGCGCCGCCGAACGTGCGCGCCAGAAAGGCCGCCACCGGCGCGGGTGAGGACGCCGCCGCGGCAATCGGCATATAGCCCTGAAATGCCAGTGAAATGCCCAGGAATATGGCGCCCGCCAGCGCAGTGCCGATCAGCGTCGCCATCGGCACAACGCGTGTTGCGTTCTCCACTTTGTCGGCCGGCACGGTTGCGGATTCGATGCCCAGGAACGCCCAGAAGCACAAGCCGGCCGCCGCCGCGATATTGCCCCCGGTGATCGGCACCGGGGTCTGCACCACGGTCGGCGCGCCGCTCAGCCACAGCCACGCGGCCAGCACGATCACCGCAAACAGCGGCACCGATTTGACCAGCGTGGTCACCAGCGTCAGATCGCCGGCCGCACGCACCCCGCGGATGTTGACCAGCGTCAGTACCCACACGCAGCCCACCGCCAGCACCGCGGGCAGCCCCGCCACATGGCCGATTGCCGGAACCACCCCGGCCAGCGCGCTGACCACCGCCACCGCCAGCGCGCCATTGCCCGCCCACAGCAGCACCCAATAGCTCCACGCGGTCACAAACCCGGCAAACGGCCCGAACGCCGCCTGAACATAGCCATAGGGCCCGCCCGCCATCGGCCGCATCGCGCCCAGCCGCGCAAACACCAGCGCCATGGCCAGCGCCGCTGCGCTGGTGACAATCCACCCGATCAACTGGTTCGCCCCCAGCGGTGCCAAAGTCGCGGGCAGCAGATAGACCCCCGAACCGATCAGGTTGCCCAGCACCAGCGCCAGCGCCGACCATGGTCCCAATCCCCGGCCCATGTCTGTTTGCGCGTCCGTTTGCGTGCCTGTTTGCGTGCCCGTTTGCGTGTCCCTTCGCGCCAAATTGCATCCCCCTGCCGATCGGGCAGATTATCACCGGATTTGCACGCGTCACGCGCGATCTGGCGCTATTGCCAGGTGCGATTGCGCAGCGCTTCGCTCATCATGTTGCGACGGGCGAACCTGCCGGCCAGGTGGCGGTAGAAAAACCACGGCATCGCGCGCGCGGGCAGCACGCCATAGGCGATCTTTTCCCACCCGTTCCAGCTGACCGAGCCCGAATTGGTGCGGCGGGGCGAAGGGAAGCAGTAATGCCCGGCATCATAGACCGATGGCCCCTTGTCCATCATCCGCACCATGATTTCGTGGTCTTCGAGCACATAGGGCCAGATCGCGCGGTCAAACCCGCCGGCGGCGCGAAACAGATCGAGCCGCCAGGCCTGCGCATATGTGCCGGCATGGCATTTTTTCGGCATGATCCGGCTGGCAAACAGCACGCGTTTCAGCCGCTTTTGCCCTTCGGCGCTGTCTGGTGCGGCATAAAGATCGATCGCCATCACGCTGGTGGCGGCCGGATTGGCATCGAACAGCGCCAAACAGCGCGAAACATAATGCGGCGGATAGATCGTGTCGGCATTCAGAAAGCCGATGAATTCGCCTTGCGCCAGCGCGATGCCCTTCATCAGCGCCGATACCACGCCGGGCACCGGTTCCTCCACATGGGCATAATCGATGTCACTGGCCGCCAGAAATCGCTGGACCATATCGGGCGAGGCATCGTCCGACCGGTTGTTGACGATGATCAGGCGAAAATCGCGCGTGTCCTGCGCGGCGATCGCCTCCAGCGTGGGCAGGATGAATCCGGCTTCGTTGTAATAAGGCAGGACCAGCGCGATCCGCTTTGGCAATGCTGTCACTGGGCGGCTTTCGTGCTCGGCAAGCCTTCAGGAACGGCTAAGGCTTGTCGAGAACGTAGCCGAGCGAGCGCACCGTGCGCAAGGGATAGCCGGCACCGGCATTGCGCAGCGCCCGGCGCAGGCGGCTGACCCAGGCATCGACGGTGCGTTCGTCGATCGGCTGGTCATGTTTGCCCAGCGCGGCGATAAGCTGCCCGCGTGAAAAGACCTGGCCCGGCTGCTCCATCAGATAGCGCAACAGGCGGAATTCGTTGGGCATCAGCCCCACCGGCTTGTCCTTCCACCGCGCCTGCAACGCCGCCAGATCGAGCGACAGATCGCCCAGCCGCAGCGTGCGCGCCAGAATGTCGGTATCGGCCAGCTGCACCGACAGCACGCGATCAAGCACGGTTGACCGGTCGATCGGGCCGATCACGTAATCATCCGCGCCGGCGCGCAGCGCGCGCCGTTTTGGTTCGGGGTCGTCTTCTTCCAGCACCATGGTCACATGCGCGCCCTCGGTCTGCGGCGCGCAGCGCAGCCGGCGGCACAGTTCCAGCCCCGACAGATCGGGCAGAACCCAATCGACAAAGGCCCAGGGCTGCCCATCCAGCAGCGGCAGCGGCGCATCGCCCAGCCAGTGGTGGAACACCACGCGCAAGTCGCCATGCAGGAAACTGTCGTTACCGCCCGACAAAGGGCCAGTCAGGAGGATGTCAATTTGACGCATCGGGTCCTGTCATGTGGTTTCAGGGTGGAAACAGACGCCCTGTTCCATGTCGTGCGAATATGACCGGTGCATGACGAGGGGCCGCCGCTTGCCATTCCGAATGACAAAGGCTTTGTTGCGAACCAACGAAGGCGGCGCCCGCACGACGGCGCAAATCGGCGATTGCCGCGGCCACGGGGAAGGGGGATTGCATGCACGGACCGGTGTTTGGTGAATTTCTTGGCACGATGGTGCTGCTGCTGTTTGGCAATGGCGTGGTCGCCAATGTGGTGCTCGACCGGTCAAAGGGGCAGAACAGCGGCTGGATCGTGATCACTGCCGGCTGGGGCTTTGCCGTGTTCGTCGGCATTGTTGCCAGCCTGGGGGTGGGCGGCGTCGCGCATCTGAACCCCGCGGTCACGCTGGCCAGCGCGATCGTGGCGGGCGATTTCAGCCATGTCGTGCCCTATGTCGCCGCGCAACTGGCAGGCGCGGTGGTGTCGGGCGTGCTGGTCTGGCTGGTCTATCTGCCGCACTGGCCGGGCAGCGATGCCGACAGCAAGCTGGCCGTTTTCTGCACCCAGCCCGCGATCCGCGCGCCGATGGCCAACGCGCTGAGCGAACTGATCGGCACGGTCATGCTGATCGTGATCGGCATGGCGCTGGCGTCAAAGGGCTTTGCCGCGGCCGGTCTGGCGCCGGGGATGGGGCCGTTTTTCTGGGGCATCGTGGTCTGGGCGCTGGGCCTCTCGCTGGGCGGGCCGACCGGCTATGCGATCAACCCCGCACGCGATCTGGGCCCGCGCATCGCCCATGCCATCCTGCCGATCGCGGGCAAACGCGATTCGGACTGGGGCTATGCCTGGGTGCCGGTGGCCGCCCCGCTCGCGGGGGCGACACTGGGCGCGGTCATTGTGAAAGCCACGGGGATCGCATAACCCGCGTTTCTGCCCGTGCCGGGTAGGATAAAAAAGGGGGCGATCGTTGCCGACCGCCCCCTTTTTCATAGTCGTGTCAAATCTGCTCAGCCGACGTGTTCGGCCAGCACGGTCAGCCCCTTGGCGCTGACTTCGGCAAAGCCGCCTTTCACGGGAATTTCTTCCACGGTGCCGCCGGCGGCGCGCGTTACGCGGATCACGCCGTCCTTCACCGTGGCGGTGAACGGGGCGTGGCCTTCCAGCACGCCGAATTCACCCTCGGTGCCGGGCACGACCACCAGATGGACCTCTTCCGACAGCACGAGCCGGGCAGGGGTGACGAGTTCGAAATGCAAAGCCATGGTCAATCGTGTCCCGGTTGTGCCCGATCAGGCTTCGGCAGCCATTTTCTCGGCCTTGGCCACGGCTTCTTCGATCCCGCCGACCATATAGAACGCGGATTCGGGCAAGTGGTCATATTCGCCGTCAACCACCGCCTTGAACGACTTCACGGTGTCTTCCAGCTGCACGAACTTGCCGGGGATACCGGTGAACACTTCGGCCACGTGGAACGGCTGGCTGAGGAAACGCTGGATCTTGCGCGCGCGCGCAACGGTCAGCTTGTCCTCTTCCGACAGTTCGTCCATCCCCAGAATGGCGATGATGTCCTGCAAAGACTTGTACTTCTGCAGCGTTTCCTGAACCCGGCGGGCCGTGCTGTAATGCTCGTCACCCACGATGCGCGGTTCGAGCACGCGGCTGGTCGAATCGAGCGGGTCAACCGCCGGATAGATGCCCAGTTCCGAAATCGCGCGGTTCAGCGTGGTGGTCGCGTCAAGGTGCGCGAACGACGTGGCTGGCGCCGGGTCGGTCAAGTCGTCGGCCGGCACGTAGATCGCCTGGACCGAGGTGATCGAGCCCTTGTTGGTCGAGGTGATGCGTTCCTGCAGCTGGCCCATGTCGGTCGCCAGCGTCGGCTGATAGCCCACGGCCGAAGGAATACGGCCGAGCAGCGCCGACACTTCCGAACCTGCCTGGGTAAAGCGGAAGATGTTGTCGACGAAGAACAGCACGTCCTGGCCTTCCTGGTCGCGGAAATATTCTGCCATGGTCAGGCCCGACAGCGCCACGCGGGCACGCGCGCCCGGCGGTTCGTTCATCTGGCCAAACACCAGCGCCACTTTCGATCCTTCGCTGGTCGCGTTGCCATCGGCATCCTTGGCAATGACCCCGGCGTCGAGGAATTCGTGGTACAGGTCGTTGCCTTCGCGGGTGCGTTCACCCACGCCGGCAAACACCGAAACCCCGCCGTGGCCTTTGGCGATGTTGTTGATAAGTTCCTGGATCAGCACGGTCTTGCCAACGCCGGCGCCGCCGAACAGGCCGATCTTGCCGCCGCGCGCATAAGGCGCGAGCAAGTCGATGACCTTGATCCCGGTAACCAGGATTGCCGATTCGGTCGACTGTTCGACGAATTCGGGGGCCTTGGCGTGGATCGGGGCGAACATGTCGGAACCGACCGGGCCGCGTTCGTCGATCGGTTCACCGATCACGTTCAGGATGCGGCCCAGCGTCTTGGGGCCGACCGGCACGGTGATCTGCGACCCGGTGTCGCGGACCGGCTGGCCGCGGGTCAGGCCGTCGGTCGAATCCATGGCGATCGTGCGCACGGTGCCTTCGCCCAGGTGCTGCGCGACTTCCAGCACCAGCCGGTTGCCGTTGTTGGTGGTTTCCAGCGCCGACAGGATCGAAGGCAGCTCGCCTTCGAATGCCACGTCGACGACGGCGCCGATGACTTGGGCAATCTTGCCGGTAGAGAGCACGGTGGCCATGGGTTTTTCCTTATTTCAGGCTTTGCTTAAAGCGCTTCCGCGCCAGCAATGATTTCAACAAGTTCGGTGGTGATCGCGGCCTGGCGGCTGCGGTTGTACTGGATGGTCAGCTTCTTGATCAGTTCGCCGGCATTGCGCGTGGCGTTGTCCATCGCGGTCATCGAGGCGCCCTGTTCGCTCGCCACGTTTTCCAGCAGCGCGCCAAACAGCTGCGTGCGCAGATAGCGCGGCAGCAGCTCGGCCAGAATGGTTTCCTCGTCGGGTTCGTATTCCACCACCGCGCCGTCGCTCACGGCAACTTTGGGCGTGGGCACCGGCACCAGCTGGGTCACGGTCGGTTCCTGCACCAGCGCGCTTTTGAACTTGCCATAGATCAGATGGGCCACGTCGAACTTGCCCGCGGCAAACAGCGCCAGCACTTCGCCGGCAATCGCTTCGGCTTCGTCAAACCCGGGTTCGCGCACGTGGGTCGTGTCGAACATGCCCAGGATGGCATTGGGATAGTCGCGGCGGATCGCCACGCGGCCTTTGCGCCCGACAAGGTAGAACAGCACCGTCTTGCCTTCGCCGATCAGCGCCTGCGCCTTCAGCTTGGCCGCCTTGACGATATTGGCGTTGAACGCGCCGCACAGCCCGCGATCGGAATTGCCCACGACCAGCAGATGCACTTTGTCGCTGCCGGTGCCGGCCAGCAGGCGCGGCGAGCTGGCGCTGAGCGTCACGCGTGAGGCAAGGCTGCCCACCACTTCGGCCAGGCGGCTGGCATAAGGGCGTGCGGCTTCGGCCGAAGCCTGCGCCTTGCGCAGCTTTGCCGCTGCGACCATCTGCTTGGCCTTGGTGATCTTCTGGGTCGATTTGACCGAGTTGATCCGACCTTTAAGTTCCTTGAGCGAGGCCACTCGTCGTTTCCCTTGGCTCCGTCGGTCTGCCCGTCAAAGGGGCCGCGCCGGCAGGATGAATTCACGCAAAAACAATGGCCCGGCGCGCACCCGCCCTCAGGCGGACGCGCGCCCGGGACGATCAGGCAAATTGCTTGCCAAAGGCTTCGAGCGCGGCCTTGACTTTGGCCTTGGCACCGTCACCCAGATCCTTGGTGCTGCGAATTTCTTCAAGCACGTCGGCATGGTTGGCGTGCATGAAGCTCAGCATTTCGGCTTCGTATTCGGTCACCTGCTTGACCGGGATCGAGTCGAGATAGCCATTGGTGCCGGCAAAGATCACCACGGTCTGTTCTTCGAACGACAGCGGCGAAAACTGTGCCTGCTTCAGCAGCTCGGTCAGCCGCGCGCCGCGGTTGAGCAGCTTTTGCGTCGAAGCATCGAGGTCCGAACCGAACTGTGCAAAGGCCGCCATTTCGCGGTATTGCGCCAGCTCCAGCTTGATCGAGCCCGAAACCTTCTTCATCGCCTTGGTCTGCGCGGACGAACCGACGCGGCTGACCGACAGGCCGACGTTGATCGCCGGGCGCACGCCCTGGAAGAACAGGCCGGTTTCAAGGAAGATCTGGCCATCGGTGATCGAAATCACGTTGGTCGGAATATAGGCCGAAACGTCGCCGGCCTGCGTTTCGATGATCGGCAGCGCGGTCAGCGAACCGGCGCCATTGTCGTCGTTCATCTTGGCCGCGCGTTCCAGCAGGCGGCTGTGCAGATAGAACACGTCGCCAGGATACGCTTCGCGGCCCGGCGGGCGGCGCAGCAGCAGCGACATCTGGCGATAGGCGACGGCCTGCTTGGAAAGGTCGTCATATACGATCACCGCGTGCATCGCGTTGTCGCGGAAGAATTCGCCCATCGTGCAGCCGGTGTAGGGCGCCAGATACTGCAGCGGGGCGGGCTCCGACGCGGTCGCGGCGACCACGATCGAATATTCCATCGCGCCGTTTTCTTCGAGCTGCCGCACGATCTGCGCCACGGTCGAACGCTTCTGCCCCACCGCGACATAGATGCAGTACAGCTTTTTCGATTCATCGGTCCCGGCGTTGGCGGCCTTCTGGTTGATGAACGTGTCGATCGCCACGGCGGTCTTGCCGGTCTGGCGGTCGCCGATGATCAATTCGCGCTGGCCACGGCCGATCGGCACCAGGGCGTCGATCGCCTTCAGCCCGGTCTGCACCGGTTCGTGCACCGATTTGCGCGGGATGATGCCCGGCGCCTTGATTTCGACGCGGCGGCGTTCGGTATATTCGATCGGGCCCTTGCCATCGATCGGATTGCCCAGCGCATCGACCACGCGGCCCAGCAGGCCTTTGCCGATCGGCACGTCGACGATCGTGCCGGTGCGGCGCACGATGTCGCCTTCCTTGATTTCGGAGTCGGTACCGAAAATCACGACGCCGACGTTATCGGCTTCGAGGTTCAGGGCCATGCCCTTGATGCCATTGGCGAATTCGACCATTTCACCAGCCTGGACCTGGTCCAGGCCGTGAATGCGGGCGATGCCGTCGCCGACCGACAGCACGGTGCCGACTTCCGAAACTTGCGCCTCGGTGCCGAAGCTGGCGATCTGGTCCTTGATGACCCGGGAGATTTCAGCAGCGCGGATTTCCATGTTCTGCCTTTCGTGCAAAATTCTTGTGTTGTGGGGGCGTTCAGCCCTTCATCGCCTGTGCAAGCGAATTGAGACGGGTGCGGATGGAGCTGTCGATCATCTGGCTGCCGATCTGAACGACCAGCCCGCCCAGAATGGCCGGATCGACACGGGTCTGCAGCGTGACGGCACGGCCTTCGCGCTGCGCAAGCTTTGCCGACAGGTCGGAAACCTGGCTGGCGGTCAGCGGATGCGCGGTGGTGACGTGCGCCGTAATTTCCCCGCGCGCATCGGCCACGATCATGCCAAACGCGCGGATCATGCCGGGCAGGCTGGCCAGCCGGCGGTTGCCCGCAATCACGCCCAGAAAATTCGAGGTCAGCGTGGACAGGCCCAGCACGCCGGCCACCGCGCCGATCGCGCGGATTGCCTGATCACGCGAAACCTGCGGATCGTGCAGCAGTTGGGCAAGATCGGCCGATTCGCCGATTGCCGACGACAGCCGCGCCAGATCGCCTTCAACAGCGCTGACCGCGTTCTGTTCGCAGGCAAGCGCGTAAAGCGCCGAAGCATAGCGCCCTGCCAAGCTGGCCGTAATGCCGCCGGAAATCCCCACGCGCGTAAATCCCCTTCTCGGATGAGCCGGCCGGTCAGCGCCTATTCCCGGGGATGAACCCCATGGGAAAGCGGCAAGCCACGGCCCGCAGTCGGGGCGCGCCTAGCAACCTCGACCGGTTATTACAAGATAGCAGTTGGCAGGCCCGGCGCCCGATCGTGCAGACGTATGCGGATTTGGCCCCCGGTTGGGCTAACGGGCCGGGCTAACGGGGCGGGCTGACGGGCCGGGCTGACGGGGCGGGCTAATGGGCCGGCCCCGTGGTGCTGCCACACACATCGTGAGTTCAGCGCGCCGGCTGGCAGCTGTAGCGCATGCGTTCGTTGGGTTCGGGGGGCAGCATCGCCCTGATCGCGCCTTGTGCCGTGCCAAGCTGGCGCGCCAGGTCTTCGCTCGCGCCGCACGGGGGAAAGGCGATCTTCTGCTTTTCGGCCCGCGCGCGGTTCATGTCCTCGATGCCGATCAGGAACCGTTCGAGGGTATATGTGTGCGTATCGGGATCATAATGCGTGACCGAAATCGTGTCTTCGTCCTTGGGCACGAGCACGCGTGACCAGCCGTCCTGGGCCAGGCCATACTGGGTCTTGCCATTCACGCAGCCGCCCGCGCCCCATTGCAGTGGCACATCGGTGATGTCGGACACGGTGACCCGGCTGCGCTGCGGATCGAGCACGCAGATCAGCCGTGCCGGGCTATCTTTGGCGGCGCTTCCGGTATCGCCGGGGCCGGTATCGCCGGGTCCGGAATTGGCACCGGGCGCGCCGCTGGCTTCGGCTTCGGCAATGCGGTCTTTGGCGCGTTCGTCGATCGCGCCCAGCGACGGGCGCAAAATCCACGCAAAGCCGGCCCCGATCAGCAGCAGCGCGGCCAGCGCGATCCCGATGCGCATCGCGCGCACCCGCTGGCGTTGCCATTGCAAAAACGTGAACGTCGCCGCGCCGATCACCCCGACCAGCAGCAGCGCGGCCAGCGCCAGGCCATTGTCGCGTTCGGCCAGCACATCGATTTCGGCATCGTGGCGCGCCTCGTCCAGCGCGCGTTCGCGGGCCGCGCCGCGCGCAACCTGGTCGGCAGCGGCGCGCACCTGGTCTTCGGCGGCGCGCTGGTGATCGGCGCGATCGAGATCGGCAATCGACGTGCAGGGCAGGCTGGCCAGGTGCGGGGTAACATGCGCCGATTTCAGGAACGGTTCGATCTCGCGCATCGAAATCGCGAAAAAGAACGACGAATCGGTGCCGTTGTCGCTCACCGTGCCAAAGCTGTTGACGCCCAGCACCCGCCCGCAGGTATCGAGCAGCGGCCCGCCCGAATTGCCCGCGCCCAGTTGCGCGGTGTGCAGGATGGTATCGAACTGCTTTGATGATCGCCCGGCCGAAACCTGGCCATACGTCTTTACCGTGTCCTTCGGGGTGACCATGTCGCCGGCATTCAGCCCCTGCGCCGCATCGACATTGCCGGGATAGCCCACCGCGGCAATCTGCATGCCATCGGGCACCGGGCCGGGAAACAGCGTCAGCGCCGGCAGCGTGGCATGGTTGCCCAATTGCAGCAGCGCCAGATCATTTGCCGGAGAATAGGCAACGATATGCGCGGGATAGCTGTCACGCCCCTGCGACGGGATGACCCCGATCACCACCGCGCCGTCATTGCGCGCATCGGCCACGACATGGGCATTGGTCACGATCAGATCGGGCCCCACGGCAAAGCCCGATCCGTGTTCCAGCATCGAAGTCCCGGTCCACCCGGTGCGCACCAGCACCACGCGCACCACGCCCCGGCTGGCCGCGGCAATGTCTGCCGGATCGGCCAGCGCCGGCCCGGCAAACGCGGCCAGCGCCAGCACAAGCGGCGCAAACACCCGCAGCCGGGTCAGGGAAAGGCGGGTCGGGGCAAAAAGCAGGGACAACATCATGCCCCCGTTCTTGCCCGCACGCGCTTTTGATCGCAAGGCGCGGGATGCAATGTCATGTGACAGCAGGCAATGGCCCCCTGCTGACCACCCTGCCGGAGCGCCCGACAATGACCACGAACCGCCCACAGTTCCTTTTGCCGCTATCGGACAACGTGTCGGATGAGGCGGCGTCGAATGAGGCGGCGTCGAATGAAGCAGCTTGGGCCGCGGTGCAGGCGCGTGACCGGGGCCACGACGGGCGGTTTGTCACCGGGGTGCTATCCACCGGGATCTATTGCCGGCCATCGTGCCCGGCGCGCCATCCCCGGCGCGACAACGTGCGCTTTTTCGCGGATGGCGCGGCGGCGCGCGCGGCGGGCCTGCGCGCCTGCCTGCGCTGCCGGCCCGATGATCTGGCGCGCGACGAGACCGCGATCCTGCAGGCCATCGCGATGATTCGCGATGCCGAAAATCCGCCCGCGCTGGGCGCGCTGGCGCAGGCGGCCGGGTACAGCACGGCGCATTTTCAGCGGCTGTTTGTCCGCCAGACCGGCCTGTCGCCGGCCGCCTATGCCCGCGCGCTGCGCGCCGAACGCATGACCGATGTGCTGAGCGTGGCGCGCAACGTGACCGAGGCGATCTATGATTCGGGGTTTTCCGGCCCCTCGCGGTTCTATGCGGCCAGCGCCGACCGGCTGGGCATGGCACCTTCCGCCTGGGTCGATGGCGGGCGCGGCGTAACGATCCGCTGGGCCGTGGTGGGCACCAGCCTGGGGCCGATGCTGGTCGCTGCGACCGAAAAAGGGGTCTGCCGCCTGTCCTTTGCCGAAGACCGCGCCGCGCTGGCCGCGCGCTTTCCCCACGCCACGCTGGTTGAAGGCGGTGGAGACTTTGCCGCGCTGCTGGCCGATGTCGTGGCCGCGGTCGAAGCGCCCGGCACCGGCGACCATATCCCGATCGATGTGCGCGGCACCGCGTTTCAAGAGGCGGTGTGGCGCGCGCTGCGCACGATCCCGCCCGGCCAGACGCGCAGTTATGGCGATATTGCCGCCGCGATCGGCCATCCGCAGGCAGTGCGCGCCGCCGGCAGCGCCAATGGCGCAAACCATGTGGCGGTGCTGATCCCCTGCCACCGCGTGATTCGCACCGATGGCAGCCTGGGCGGCTATGCCTATGGCCTTGGCATCAAGCGCGAATTGCTGGCGCGTGAAGGGCACGGCGCGTGACCCGAAACCCGGTAGCGCCGGCAATGGACGCGGGCAGCTGGATCATGCTGCTGATGCTGGCCACGTTGTGGGGCGGATCGTTCTTTTTCTTCAAAATTCTGGTTGCGGTGCTGCCGCCGTTGACCGTGGTGCTGGCGCGCGTGGGGATTGCGGCGGTGCTGCTCAATCTGTGGCTGGTGCTGACCGGGCGGCCAATGCCGGCCGATGCGCGGCTGTGGGGCCGGTTCATCGTGATGGGCCTGTTGAACAATGTCATCCCGTTTGCGCTGTTCGTGGTGGCCGAAACGCGCATCGCCAGCGGGCTTGCCGCAATTCTCAATGCCACGACCCCGCTGTTCACCGTGCTGGTGGCGCATGGGCTGACCCATGATGAAAAGCTGACGCGCGCGCGGGTTTCCGGGGTGCTGGCGGGGTTTTCCGGGGTCGCGGTGCTGATCGGCCCGCAGGCGCTGGTGGGCATCGGCAGCCACGATCTGGCCTATGATGCGATGGGTCTTGCCGCGGCGGTGTTCTATGCGCTGGCGGCGATCTATGGCCGGCGGTTTCGCGGGATCGATCCGATAAAGGTCGCTACCGGGCAAGTGACCGGCAGCACGCTGGTGCTGGTGCCGCTGGTGCTGCTGATCGACCGGCCATGGACTTTGCCGATGCCGTCTGCGGGCACCTGGGCGGCAATGGTGGCGATTGCGCTGCTGTGCACGGCGCTGGCGTACATCCTGTTCTTTCACATCCTGGCGCGCGCCGGGGCCAGCAATGTTGCGCTGGTGACGCTGCTGCTGCCGTTTGCGGCGATGGCGCTGGGCGCGCTGTTCCTGGGCGAGGCGGTGCCGCTGCGCGCGATCGGCGGGCTGGCGCTGATCGGGCTGGGCTTTGTGCTGATCGACGGGCGCGCGGCGGGCGCCTTGCGCAAGGGGCTCAACCGCCCGGCGATTTCGGGATAGCATGGCGCAAACACGAGATGATGGCCGCCACGCCCATCCCGCTAACCCGCGCCCAGCGTCGCCAGGAACGCCTCGGCGCTGGCCAGAGTTTCGGCGCGTTTTTCCGCACTCATCCGGCGCCAGGTGGCATAGGGGTTGGCCATGCGCGGGTTGCGCGCCAGCCGGTCCGTGTTGCGATCGATGAAATGCCAGTACAGCGCGTTGAAGGGGCAGGCTTCGGGGCCGGTTTTCACTTTCACTTTGTACCGGCAGGCGCCGCAATAATCGCTCATCCGGTCGATATAGGCGCCGCTGGCGGCATAGGGTTTTGACGCCAGTCGCCCGCCATCGGCGTGGAGCGCCATGCCCGCCACATTGGGCAATTCGACCCATTCATAGGCATCGGCATAGACCGCCAGGAACCATGCGGCGACTTCGCGCGGGTGCAATCCGGCGATCAGCGCGAAATTGCCCATGATCATCAGCCGCTGGATATGGTGGGCATAGGCATTGTCGCGCGTGGCACGCACGGTTTGCGCAATGCACCGCATCGGCGTGTCGCCAGTCCACCAGAAATCGGGGAGCGGCCGCGTGGCATTCAGCGCGTTGGCCTCGGCCAGCCCCGGCATGTCGAGCCAGTACATCCCGCGGATATATTCGCGCCAGCCGATCACCTGGCGGATGAAACCCTCGGCCGCGGCCAGCGGCGCGCGGCCATCGCGCCACGCCGCCTCCACCCGCCGGCACACGTCAATCGGATCGAGCAGCCCCAGATTGAGCGCCGGCGCGATCAGCGCGTGAAACATCGTATCGTGGCCAGCCAGCATGGCATCCTGCCACATGCCGAATTCGTGCAGCCGCGTGGCGATGAAATGGTCCATCAGCCGGTCGGCCTCGGCCCGGGTAACGGGCCAGCCGAACCCGTCCAACCTGCCAAAATGATTCCCGAACCGCGCCCGCACCAGCGCCATCACGTCTTGCGTCATGGTATCGGGGGCAAAAGTCAGCGGCGGCGGCGGAGCCAGCCCCGGCGCGGGGCCCGAACGGTTTTCCGCATCAAAATTCCAGCGCCCGCCGGCAGGCTTGTCGCCCTCCATCAGCAGCCCGGTCTTGCGGCGCATGTCGCGATAGAACCATTCCATGCGCAATTCGCGCCGCCCCGCCGCCCAGGCAAAGAAATCGGGCAAGGGGCAGACAAACCGCGTGTCAGGCAGCACGTCCACCGGCACGTGCAGCGCCGCGGCCCAGCCGTCGATCATCTGCCGCACCCGCCATTCGCCCGGTTCGGTCACGCGGATTTCCCGCGCGCCATGGCGCTGCAACGCGCGCGAGACTTCGCCAGCGAACGACCCGGTGTTGGCCGGATCGTCGAGCGCGACATAATCGACGTGCCAGCCGGCCCGGCGCAAATCATCGGCAAAATGGCGCATCGCAGCCAGGATCAGCACGATCTTTGCCTGATGGTGGCGGACATGGGTCGTCTCGTCCATGACCTCCATCATCAGCACGACGCAGTCCGCCGGGTCCTTCCCGGCAAGGCTGGACAGGCCGGGCGATACCTGGTCGCCCAAAACGGGGATGAGAACGGGGCCCTTGATCATGCCGGCCGCCGTGGCTGGTGCCTTGCGCAAAGGCAACCTGTCCTTGCAGGTGCAAATCGGGTTAATCAGAGCAGGGCGCACCCGCCCTTTGCGCCACCCCGGGCTTTACCCGGGGCCCCGCGGCTGGCGACCTGCGCCGCAACCAGGCGTGACCCCGGGCCAAATCCGGGGGGCGAAAAATTTGTTTCTTCACATATTCTTGCGTCGATCGACGTTATTGCCCGGCGTCGATCAGCGCCTGCACCTGGTGTTCAAAGGCTTCGCGCGCCGGTTCTTCGGGGCCGGCATCGGCACGGGCGTAATCGGCGTTCGATGCGATCACCAGGTGGCGTTTGCGATCGATGAAAATGCTCTGGCCAAAAATGCCGCGCGCCGCGACCGAGCCGTCGTCAAATGTCCACCACTGGAAACCATAGCCATGTCCCGGCTCGCCGATATCCTGCTGTTTCACCGTCGCTTGCGCAAACCAGCCTTCGGGAACGATGCGTTTGCCGCCTGCCACGCCATCGGCCAGCACCAGCAGCCCCATCCGCGCAAAATCGCGCGTGCGCGCCTGCAGGCAGCAGCCGGCGATTTCGTGCCCGGATTTGTCGAGCAGCCAGGTTGCCTCACCCTCCATGCCGAGCGGCTGCCAGATCTTTTCCGACAGATATTGCGCCAGCGGCTTGTGCACTGCCGATGATACCAGCACGCCGATCAGGTTGGTTTCACCGGTGCTGTAATGCCACACCGTGCCTGCCGGGTGCGCGCGCGGCAGTTTGCGCATATAGCTTACCGTGGCATCGACGCCTGGGTCGGGCTTGGCCGGGTTGAACCGCGACACATCGGAATTGGGGTCTTCGTAATCCTCGTTCCAGCGTACGCCCGATGTCATCGTCAGCAATTGGCGCACCGAAACATCGTCATAGGCCGATCCGCGCAGATCGGGGATATACTGGCTGACTTTGTCGTCCAGGCTGTGGATCGCGCCATCGGCAATTGCCGCGCCGACCAAGGTGGAGGTAAACGATTTCGCCACGGAAAAGCTGGTCCAGCGCCCGGTCGGGCCAAAGCCCAGGCCATAGCGTTCCAGCCGCACTTTGCCGTCCTGCACGATCACCAGCCCGGCCGCGTGCTGGTCGGCCATGAACCGGTCGATCCCGGGCACGGTAAGCGGCTTGCCTGCGGGCAGCGGCAGGGGATGCGCCGAGGCGGGGATTGTTGCCGCCCTGGCCAGCACTGGCAGGCGGTCCATCGCGCGGAACGCCGCATCGCGCGTGGGGCGCGGCCAGGCCAGCACATCGGCATTGGTGGGCAGATGCGCCAGCAGCCCGCGCGTTTCGGCATCCTGGCTGGCATACCACGCGCCACCACCCAGCACCGCCGCACCGACCAGGCCGAGCGCCCACATTTTCCGTGACATTTGCATCCCCTGTTGTTGCCGTGCCTTATACCAACGTGCAGTGAGCTTGACCTGACGCACGTTGGTACAAGCCCGCGCGGCGCCTGGGCGTCACGAGGTGCGATGCGTTCCACGCATCGCACATCCGTATCAGCCGGCCTTGCGGGCATACCTATAGGGTTCGCATTTGACTGCAAGCCGCCCCGTGGCGGGGCCGATTGCTCGGGCGTTGACGGCATCGCGCCGCTGCGCCAGATTCAAAGGCCCCCGGTTTCCGGCAAAAGGTGTGCAAGCCATTCCGCTTACCCTTCCTCCGTTGACAGCCTTGCGCGCGTTCGAAGCGGCCGCGCGGACCGGCAGCTATGTCGCCGCCGCGCGCGAAATCGGCGTGACCGCGTCGGCGATCAGCCAGCACATCCGCAAGCTTGAGGATTATCTGGGAAAGCACTTGTTCCTGCGGCTCAACAACCGGATCGCGCTGACCGATGCGGGCCAGGTGGTGTTCGATGCGGCCGCGGCCGGGCTGCAGATCATTTCCGATGCGACCGAGCAGCAGCTGCGCAAAAGCTGGCGATCGCGCCTGACAATCAGCTGCATCGAATCCGTTGCCGAAAAATGGCTGGCGCCGCGGCTGGCAACCTACAAGCAGGCCCATGCCGATCTCAGCTTTGATTTGCGGGTAGAGGCCGATCCGGTCGATTTTGCGACGCACAATATCGATGTGCGCCTGACGTATGACCCGCTCCATTATCGCGAACACCTGTTCGCAACTTTTGGCCAGGATGCCGTGCTGCCGCTGTGCAGCCCGGCCTATCTCGAACGCAATCCGCACGTGCGTGAACAGGGCATTGCCGCGGTTCCGGGTGAAGATCTGCTGCACGTCACCTGGGGGCCCAGCTTTGGCTCGCGGCCGAGCTGGAATGACTGGTTTGCCCATGCCGGGCTCGCCCCGGCCGACATGGCGCGCGGGTCCCAGGTTGGCAATCTGGCGATTGCGCTCGATTTCGCGCGCGCAGGGGTGGGGGTCGTGCTGGGCCAGCGCATGATCGCCGACCGCGATCTTGCCAGCGGGCAGCTTGTGGCGCTGTCGGATATCACGGTGCCGCTGGGGCATGAATATGGCCTGGTCTATCCCCGCGCAAAGCGGGACAAGCTGCATCTTGCAGGGCTGATTGCGTGGCTGACAGAGGCGGCGCCCCAGTAACTGCCGCCAGAGGCGGCGCAGGAGCCCCTCCCGGGGGCGTGACCAAGCGCAGCTAATCCTGCCCAACATTTTGTCCGGTTGTCCGGATTGCGCGGTGTGCAAGGTTTCGCGGCACGGCGAACAACGGAGAACGGACCCGTGCATCACCTGATCGATCTTGAAACCTACCCGCTCGACCAGCCGGGAAGTGCCCGCTACGCCGCGCTTGTGGCGCAGTGCCGCGCGCGGATCAGCGCCGACGGGATGTTCGATCTGCCGGGATTTCTGCGCCCGGCGGCAACCCGTTCTGCCGCGGTCGCCGCTGCGCCGACGATGATGCGCGAAGGGTTTCGCCACGCCCGGTGGCACAATGTGTTTTTCCGCGATGACGTCGAAGGGCTGGATGCCGGTCACCCCGCGGCGGCCAAAGTGGAAACGGTCAATCGCACGCTGCGCGGGGATCAGCTGGCCGGAAATCCGGTAATCGACCTTTACGAATGGCCGGGCTTTGCCGCGTTTCTGGCCGCCGTGATGGGCAAGCCGCAATTGCATTGCATGGCCGACCCGCTGGCGCGGGTGAACATCCAGGCGAGCGCGCCGGGCGAGGCGCTGAACTGGCATTTTGACCGGTCGGAATTCACCACGACAATCCTGTTGCAGGCACCCGATGAAGGCGGCGAACTGGAATATCGCCAGGGATTGCGCCAGGACGGCAAAGCCGATCTGGCCGGCATCGCGGCCGTGCTGGCCGGCGATGATCCGCACATACGTCGGATCGCGCTCAAAGAGGGCGGCCTGAATGTGTTTTGCGGTGCCAATACGCTGCATCGCGTGCTGCCGGTGCGTGGCCGGAATGACCGGATGGTGGCGATCTTCGCGTTCTTCGACCGACCCGATGTGATGATGACACCCCAGGAACAGACCGGATTTTATGGTGTCGCGTCTTATGCATAGCAGGATTGGCAGGCCATTGTGGCCGCGATCCGCGGGCGCTGCGCGGGCAGGGCCGACGCAGGATTCGGCCTGCCGACCCTAAGAAGGGCTAATCCAGCATAACAATTTGGCGGGTTGCGTGGACAGGCGCTTCGGTAAAACATCCCTGTTGCGATGCAAAATGCCGGCCGGCGTCCGGGCGCCGGGATAACAAGGCAGGATCAGGCCCGCACGCTCCCGGTCCGAAATTTTGTTCATGAGGGTGGTAGACGATGGAAATCGATTTCAGGACCTTGTTGTTCGCATCCAGCGCGCTTTGCCTGCTGACTGCCGCGCCGGCCTTTGCGGCTGACCAGCCAAAGCCGGCCGCCGATGCTGCCCCTGATTCTTCGGTTATTGTCGTTACGGCCCAAAAACGCAGTGAAGATATCCAGAAGGTGCCGATCAGCCTGCAGGCGCTGGGCACCGCCAGCCTGGAACAGCACCAGGTGCAGAATTTCGACGATTATGCGAAGCAATTGCCCAGCGTGTCGTTCCAGTCGTTCGGTCCCAGCCAGGGCCAGCTGTTCTTTCGCGGCATCACTTCGGGTGGCGATGGCCTGCCATTTGGCGCGCTGCCGACCAGCGGGGTCTATGTCGACGAAACGCCGGTGACCACGATCGGTGCCCTGCTCGATGTCCATGTCTATGATGTCGCGCGGATCGAAGCGCTGTCGGGCCCGCAAGGCACGCTTTATGGCGCCAGCTCGCTGTCGGGCACCTTGCGGATCATCACCAACAAGCCCGATCCGTCAAAATTTTCGGCCGGCTATGACGTGACGGTCGACAAGTTCGGCAAGGGTAACGCCGGCGGCACGGTCGAAGGGTTCGTCAACGTGCCCTTGTCGGCCAATGTCGCAGTGCGCGCGGTCGGCTGGTACGAACACGATGGCGGCTATATCGACAACACGGCGAAATCGCGCACGTATCAACGGCCCCACACCGTCAGCGATGGCGTGGGCGGCACGACCACGGCCACCAGCCCCTATACCGCCACCAATGCCGCCTTTGTGAAGGACAATTTCAACTCGGTCGATACGTATGGCGGGCGCGTGGCGCTGGGCATGCAGCTGGGCGACTGGACCGTGACCCCGCAGTTGATGGGGCAATACCAGAAAAGCCACGGCTCGTTCCTGTATGACCCGCATGTGGGTGATCTGCAGGTGCATGATTTTGCGCCCGAGTCCAATATCGACACCTGGTATCAGGCCGCGCTGACGGTGCAGGGCAAGATCGGCAGCTGGGATCTGCTTTATTCGGGTGGTTATATGGGCCGCACGATCCGCACCGCGGCCGATTACAGCTATTACACCGTGGCCTATGACACGACGCCGAATGTCAATTTCTTCCAGACCGCGTCGGGCCAGGATATCAACCCCACGCAATGGTTTACCGGGCACCAGTCGCTGACCAAGCTGACCAACGAAGTGCGCATCAGCTCTCCGGTCGGCGCGCCGGCGCGGCTGACGGCGGGGCTGTTCATGCAGACCCAGACCAACCGCGCGTTTCTCGATTACTACGCGCCCGGCGTGTCGCAGAATGTCTTTCCCAACTGGTGGGATGGCAGCACCGTCTATGGCGATGCGATATTCCTGACCAACGCGCGCATTGTCGATCGCGATTATGCCGCCTTTGCCCAGGGGTCGTATGATCTTGCCCCGAATGTCACGCTGACCGGCGGGATTCGCGGCTTCATTTCGAACAACACGCTCACCGGCCTTTCCGGCTATTCCTATGATGCATCGGCGGTGGGCTGCACGGTGCCGCTCGCATCGCTGGATAGCTGCGCGAATCTTGACAAGCGGGCGCATGCTTCGGGTGAAACGCACCGCATCAACCTGACCTGGCAGATCGATCGCAACCGCATGGTCTATCTGACGTATTCGACCGGATTCCGGCCTGGCGGGGCCAACCGGCGCCCGGGGGTCAATCCCTATGCGCCCGACACGCTGTCCAACATCGAACTGGGGTGGAAAACCAGCTGGCTTGACCAGTTGATCACCTTCAATGGCGCAATCTATTACGAAAAATGGAAAAACCTGCAGTACGCGCTGATCGTGGCGGGCAGCGGCGGGCTGACCAATATCTACAACGCCGGTGATGCCCGCGTGTATGGCGCCGAATTCGATGTGCGCCTGCACCCTGCGCGGGGCCTGTCGGTATCGGCATCCGGGGCCTACAACAATGCGGCCCTCGCCACCGATTTCTGCACGGTCGGGCTGAACAGCACGCAGGATTGCGCCGGGGGCGTGATCGCGCCAAAGGGCACGCGCCTGCCGGTGCAGCCGCGCTTCAAGATCAGCGGCACCGCGCGCTATGAATTCGCGGTGGGGTCGATCAACGCCCATGCCCAGGCCGCGGTGCTGCACCAGTCGGGCGCGCGCAGTTTCCTTGGCCTGTCGGATGACCAGGCCGTGGGCGACAGCGGCGGCTTTACCACGGTCGATTTCGCGGTGGGGGGCAGCAAGGGCAACGTGTCTGTCGATCTGTTCATCCAGAACGCCTTCGACACGCGCGGTGAACTGTCGCACAACATCTTTACCGCGCCGTCGACTTCGGGCCAGTATTACCGGATCTATCCGATCAAGCCGCAATATTTCGGGATCAAGTTTGGCCAGAAATTCTGAAGGCCGATGGTTTGGTACCAAGGTGTAGAGCGCTTGCGTGTCACGATGTGCGATGATTTCCACTCATTGCACATCCGCATGAATCGCGGTCAGACGAAACTGTAGGGATCGATATCAACCGCCACGCGCACCCCTTGGGGAAATTTCAGCGTGCCCAGCCAGTCGCGCAGCATCGTCTGCAAATCGCTCGACCGGCGCGCGACGATCAGCAGGCGATAGCGGTAGCGGCCGCGCAGCAGCGCGAGCGGGGCAGGGGCCGGGCCCAGGATGGCCACGTCCTCCAGATTGGGCCGGGTGCCGCCGATCGCGCGTGCGGCGTCGCGGGCTTCGGCCTCGTCCTCGCTTGATACGATGATCGCGGCCCAGCGGCCGAATGGCGGCGCGCCGGCATCGCGGCGCGCCTCGGTTTCTGCGGCATAGAACGCATCGCGGTCGCCGCTGGCCAGCGCGGCGATCACGGCGGCATCGGGGTGGCGCGTCTGCAACAGCACTTCGCCAGGTTTTTCGCTGCGCCCGGCGCGGCCGGCGACTTGCGCGATCTGCTGATAGGTGCGCTCGGCCGCGCGCAAGTCGCCGCCTTCCAGCCCCATGTCGGCATCGATCACGCCCACCAGCGTCAGGTTGGGAAAATGGAACCCCTTGGTCACCAATTGCGTGCCGACAATCACATCGACCCCGCCGCCCGATACCAGATCGACGAATTCGGCGGCCTTGTCCGGGCTGTTCAGCGTGTCCGATGTTGCCACGAACACGCGCGCATCGGGCAGGACCCGGGCCATTTCATCGGCAATCCGTTCCACGCCCGGCCCGCAGGCGACCATGCAATCGGGCTCGTTGCATTCGGGGCAGGCCGGCGGCGGCGGCACTTCGTGGCCGCAATGGTGGCAGGCCAGCCGCTGCGACAGGCGATGTTCGACCAGCCAGGCCGAACAGTTGGGGCATTGAAAGCGATATCCGCAAGCCCTGCACAATGTCAGCGGGGCATAGCCGCGCCGGTTGAGAAACAACAGGCTTTGTTCCCCGCGTGCCGCGCGTTCGTGCAGTGCCTTGACCAGCGGCGGGGCGATCCAGCTGCCGCGATCGGGCTGCTCGCTGCGCAGATCGACAATGCGGATATCGGGCATCAGCGCGCCGCCAAACCGGTCGGGCAGGACCAGCCGTTCGTAGCGGCCGGCGTCTGCCATCGCCAGGCTTTCGAGCGCGGGCGTGGCGCTGGCCAGCACCACCGGCACGCTTTCGAACCGGGCGCGCATCACCGCGACATCGCGCGCGTTATAGCGCACGCCATCATCCTGTTTGAACGCGATTTCGTGCGCTTCATCGACCACGATCAGGCCCAGATCGGCAAACGGCAGAAACAGCGCGGATCGTGCGCCCACCACCACTTTGGCGCCGCCGGCGGCAATCTGGCGCCAGGCGCGGCGCCGTTCCGAGGCTTTCAGCCCCGAATGCCAGGCCACCGGGGGCGCGCCGAACCGCGCTTCAAACCGGGCGAGAAAGTTCTGCGTCAGCGCGATTTCGGGCAGCAGCACCAGCACCTGCCGGCCCATTTCCAGCGCCGCGGCAATCGCCTCGGCATAGACTTCGGTCTTGCCCGATCCGGTTACCCCGTCGAGCAGATAGGGCTGAAACGCGCACGCACGCACGCTGGCGATGATCCGGTCGGCGGCGGCGGCCTGCCCGGGGTTGAGATCGGGCACGCGGTGGCTGGCATCGGGGGCGGGATAGGGCCGGTCGCTGTCAACACGCACCGGTTCCAGCAGGCCCGCCCCGACCATGCCGCGCAGCACCGCATCGCTGACCCCGGCCTGCGCCGCCAGCTCGCGAATCGTTGCCTGCGCCCCGGCCAGACGCTCGATCGCCTGCACGCGCTGCGGGGTCAGGCGGCCGGGGGCGGCCTCGGTCAGGCGGTATTCGGTGATCACGCCCGATCCCTGCAGCGCGGCATTGCTCGACAGCGCCATGCGGGCAACCTGGCTCAGCGAGGCGAGGTAATACTCTGCGGTCCATTCGATCAGCCGGCGCAGCGGCGCCGGCAGCGGCGGCACCGGCATCAGCGCGATCAGCGGACGCAGCCGTGCGATCGGAAATGTGTCGCCGGGCAGGCGCCCTTCATCCCACACGATGCCGACAATCTGGCGCGGGCCGAGCGGGGCAAGCACGACGCTGCCCGCCTCTACCGCCATCCCCGCCGGCACGCGATAGTCGAGCACCTCCAGCCCCGGATTGAACACGAGCACGCGGGCAGTGATGGTTTGCGTCTTGGCAGGGTTCATCTTTGGCCGGATATAGGGGGGCGCTGCCGCAGGGGCCAGCCCCTGCTTGAGCGCCCCTGCTTGACCGCCCCTGCTTGACCGCCCCTGCCTGACCATACCTGCCTGACCAAACCCCGTGCAGCAACCGGAGACGGACGCATGACGATCAACCCCGCCGTCTCGCGCCGCGCGCTTATCGGTGGCCTTTGCGCCACTGCCGCCGGCTTGCTGGCCGCGTGCGCCGCGCTGCCGCCGCTCAGCGTGGAAGAGGCGGTGCGCCGCCTGCTGCGCCGATCGACCGAACGTGCGCTGGCGCGGCTGGAAGAACCAGGCGGGGTGTGGGACCGGATGATCGCGCAGATCGATCCCGGCCAGAATGCCGGGCCCTCCGGTCCATTCATCGCGGGCCTGCTGCTCAAAGGCGCGCTGATGTCGCCCGAATTTCACCGGCGGCTCGATGCCTGGCTGCGCCCGGTGGCCTTGCGCGCGGCGCGCGCGGCGGCGCCCCGCGTGGCCGCCGCGGTAAAAGTGATGGGCATTGCCAATGCGCGCGCGGTGCTGGCCGGCGGCCCGCGCGCCGCCACCGAACTGCTGCGCGGCGAAATGGGCCCTGCGGTGATCGAGGCCATGCTGCCCGAATTCCGCGATGCGCTGCGCGTGCTCGATGATCCGGTGCTGGGCCCGGCGATTCGCGCGCTGGCCGGGCTGGGCGCCGATGCGCTGGCGCAGCGGTTTGCGCGCCATGCCGATCAGGCGCTGTGGGATGCGATCGGCGCGCAAGAGGCCGCGATTCGCGCCAACCCCGGTGCCGATGGCGATCCGCAACTGGCCGACATGCTCGCGCGCCCGTAGCTGTTCCGCAGGTGACAGTTTCCCAAATGACCGTTCTTTGGCCTTGTTTTCGGGGGGTTTGCAGGATCGGGAAGCCCGCCCTATAGCGCGCGGCAGATCCCGACCGAGCAGGAACCATCGCGCCATGAAATTCTTCGTCGACACCGCCGACACCGCCGAAATCGCCGATCTGGCCGCCACCGGCCTGCTGGACGGGGTAACCACCAACCCCACCCTGATTGCCAAAGCGGGCCGCGATTTTCTGGAAGTCACTGCGGAAATCTGCAAGCTGACCACGGGCCCGGTCAGCGCCGAAGTGATCGCGCTCGATCACGAAGGCATGATGCGAGAGGCGGAAATTCTGCGCCGCATTGCCGATAATGTCTGCATCAAGGTGCCGCTGACCATCGATGGGCTGAAAACCTGCAAGGCGCTGACCAGCGACGGCACCATGGTCAATGTCACGCTGTGCTTTTCCGCGGCGCAGGCGCTGCTTGCGGCAAAGGCCGGGGCCAGCTTCGTTTCGCCCTTTGTCGGCCGGCACGATGACAACGGGTTCGACGGCATGGCGCTGATTTCGGACATCCGCCTGATTTATGACAACTATGCCTATGAAACCGAAATCCTGGTCGCGTCGATCCGCCACGGTATCCATGTGCTGGAAAGCGCAAAGATCGGCGCCGATGTGATCACCGCGCCGCCGGCGGTGATCAAGGGGCTGTTCCGCCATGTCCTGACCGAAAAGGGCATCGAAGGGTTCCTTGCGGATTGGGCCAAGACGGGGCAGAGCATCGGCTGATCCTGCGCGATTGCCGCGCGTCTGTTGCAATGAGTGATTGCCGTGCGTGACGAATCGCCTCTCGACCAGTTTCGCGCCGTGCTTGCCGGCACGGCGCGGGCCGTCGCCGAAGAACCCGAAATCGAAGTGGCCTGGACCGCCGATGCTGCAGGGCAGGCGGGCACGGCGCTGCGCGTGCCCATGCCGCCGCGCGGGCTGCCCGCGGCGCAAGTGGCCGAAGCGCGCGGCTTTGCCGATTCGATGGCGCTGAAACTGCGGCTCCACAATGCCGCGCTGCATCAGACGCGCGCGCCGGGCGAACCGGTGGCGCGCGCGGTCTACGATGCGATCGAACAAGTGCGGTACGAGGCGCTGGGGTCTGATGGCTATGCCGGGATTCGCGGCAATATCGGCGCAGCGACCGACGTGCGCATGCTCAGCGACCCGATCGCGCGCGCGGCAAAGCCCGAAGACGTGCCGCTGCAAACCGCGATTTCGCTGCTGCTGCGTGAGGCGCTGACCGGCCAGCCGGTGCCCGAACCGGCGCGGCTGGGCACCGATCTGGTGCGCAGCTGGATTTCCGCGCGCGCCGGCGATGATTTTGCCGCGCTCGGCCGCACGATCGATGATCAAAAGGCGTTCCAGAAACTGGCGCTCGATCTGCTTGGCCATCTCGATCTGACTCAGCCGACCGACGCCCCGCCGACCGACAGCGACGAAGACGAAGGCGAAGACCAGGACGATGCCGAAGACCAGCCCGAAGACGGCGCGGACCAGTCCGAACAATCGCCCAGCGAAATGGCCGGTGAAACCAGCGAAGGCGGCGAAGACAGCGACCAGGAACAGGAACCCGGCGATGTCGAGGAAAGCGCCGATGCCGATATCGCCGACGATGGCGAAGAGGGCATGCTGCCGACCCGGCCCAACCGGCCGTGGACCGATCTGCCCGACGGGTTCGATTACAAGGCCTTTACCGACAAGTTCGACGAAGTGATCGCAGCCAGCGATCTGTGCGACGAGGATGAGCTGACCCGGCTGCGCGCCTATCTCGATGCGCAGATGAAGGGGCTGCAATCGGTCGTGACCCGCCTGGCCAACCGGTTGCAGCGCCGCCTGATGGCGCAGCAGAACCGGTCGTGGGATTTCGACCAGGAAGAAGGCATTATCGATGCCGCGCGGCTGGCGCGCGTGGTGATCAGCCCGGGCCATTCGCTGTCCTACAAGATCGAACGCGATGTCGAATTCAGGGACACCGTGGTCACGCTGCTGATCGACAATTCGGGATCGATGCGCGGGCGGCCGATCTCCATCGCGGCGATCAGCGCCGACATCCTGGCGCGCACGCTGGAACGCTGCGGGGTGAAAACCGAAGTGCTGGGCTTTACCACCCGCGCGTGGAAGGGCGGCCAATCGCGCGAATCGTGGCTGGTGGGGGGCAAACCCGCCAACCCGGGCCGGCTCAACGATCTGCGCCACATCGTCTACAAAAAGGCCGATGAACCCTGGCGCCGCGCGCGCAAAAACCTGGGCCTGATGATGCGCGAAGGCCTGCTGAAGGAAAACATCGACGGCGAAGCGCTGCTGTGGGCGCACACCCGCCTGCTGGCGCGGCCCGAAGACCGCCGCATCCTGATGGTGATTTCCGACGGCGCGCCGGTGGATGATTCGACGCTGTCGGTGAACAGCGCGGGCTATCTGGAACAGCACTTGCGCAAAGTGATCGACTGGATCGAAAAACAGTCGCCGGTGCAGCTGGTCGCAATCGGCATCGGCCACGATGTCACCCGCTATTATCGCCGCGCGGTGACGATCATGGATGTGGAACAATTGGGCGGCACGATCGTCGAGCAACTGGCCGACTTGTTCGAAGACGATTGACGCAACCCCGATCCTCCCCGTGTCGGGGAGGATCAGACAGGCAGGGGATTGACTGTGGCAGCATCACCATCCGTGACCGAGGCCGTGACCAGCCGCCGTTCCGTGCGCCGGTTCCTGCCCGATCCGGTTGATCCCGCGGTGCTGCGCCAGGTGCTGGAGGTGGCGCAGCGCGCGCCTTCGGGCGGCAATGTGCAGCCATGGAACGCGCATGTGATCACCGGCGAACCGCTGGCGGCACTGCTGACGGCAGTGGCCGACGTGCTGCCGCAGGGCCGCGCGGCGCATGCGCCCGAATATGCGATCTATCCGGCCGACCTTGCCGGCGCCTATGCCGACCGGCGGTTTGGCGTGGGCGAGGCGATGTATGCCGCGTTGGGCATCCCGCGCGAGGACAAGATGGGGCGGCTGATGCAGTTCGCCGCCAATTTCCGCGCATTCGATGCGCCGGTGCTGATGCTGGTGCACACCCCGCGCCTGATGGGCCCGCCGCAATGGTCGGATATCGGCATGTGGCTGCAGACGGTGATGCTGCTGCTGCGCGAGGCGGGGCTCGATTCCTGCGCGCAAGAGGCCTGGGCGATCTACCAGGCGCAGATTCGCGAAATTGTGCCCATTCCCGATGATCACATCTTTTTCTGCGGGCTGGCGATCGGGCATCGTGATCCGGATGCACCCATCAACACCTTTGCGGTGGAGCGCGCGCCGCTGGATGAAGCGGTAACGTTTTTGGGGTTTGCTTAAACCCAAATATTACAATTATATCCGCTCATGCTGAGCCTGTCGAAGCACACGCGCAAACATTGCCCCACGGCGCCATTGCGCCATTGGCACCAACCGTAGCGCGTGTGCTTCGACAAGCTCAGCATGAGCGGGGGTGGTGGGTGGTGATGGCTGGGGTGGGTGCGCAGGCTTGACGCTGCAACCCGGACCAAGGCAAGGCCCGATCGATGACCGAAGCCCAGAACAACAACACCCCGCTCATGCTGTTCAACAGCCTGACTCGCGCCGCCGAGCCGTTCCGCCCGGTTCACCCGGGTGAGGCGCGGGTCTATACCTGCGGGCCGACGGTTTATAACTATCCGCATATCGGCAACATGCGCGCCTATGTCTTTGCCGATGTGCTGGGGCGCACGCTGTCGTACAAGGGCTATGTGCTGCGCCATGTGATCAACATCACCGATGTCGGCCATCTGACCGACGATGCCGACGCGGGCGAGGACAAGCTGGAAAAGGCCGCCGCCGCGCGCGCGCAATCGATCTGGGACATAGCGCGCCATTATACCGAGGCCTATTGGGCCGATATTGCCGCGCTGAATATCCGCACACCCGCGCATTGGTCGATCGCCACCGACTATGTGCCGCAGATGATCGAATTTGCGCAGACGATCGCGGCGCGGCACTGCTATGAATTGCCCGGCGGGCTCTATTTCGATGTCGGCTCGGTGGTCGATTATGGCCGGCTGGCGCGCGCCCACACCGAAGAGGGCGCGGGCCGCATCGATGAAGTGGATGGCAAGCGCCACCCCGCCGATTTCGCAATCTGGCGCAAGACGCCGCCGGGCGAAACGCGCCAGATGGAATGGGATTCGCCCTGGGGGCGCGGCGCGCCCGGCTGGCATCTGGAATGCAGCGTGATGAGCGGTGCGCTGCTTGGCTTTCCGTTCGATATCCACACCGGGGGCATCGATCACCGCGAAATCCACCATCCCAACGAAATCGCGCAAAACCAGGCGTTCTGCTGCACCGGCGGGCTGGCCGATCCCGCCAATTCGGGCGCGAACATCTGGATGCACAACAATTTCCTGGTCGATCGCACCGGCAAAATGTCGAAAAGTTCGGGCGAATTCCTTCGCCTGCAACTGCTGATCGATCGCGGCTATCACCCGCTGGCCTATCGCCTGATGTGCCTGCAGGCGCATTATCGCAGCGAGCTGGAATTTTCGTGGGAGGGCCTCGGTGCCGCGCTGATCCGGCTGAAGCGGCTGGTCATGGCCGTCGCGCAAGTGCGCGACCGCGCCGACGCGCCCGCACCCGAACCGGGCCCGCGCTTTGCCGATCTGCTGGCCCGGTTCGATGCCGCGATCAGCGATGATCTGAACACCGCCATCGCGCTGACCGTGCTGGACGAGATCGTGGCGATGAAAAAGGTCGATCCCGCGCAAAAGCTGGCGGCGATCGGCCAGGTCGATCAGGTGCTCGGGCTGGGCCTGCTGGCACTCGATCGCGCCGCGCTGCGGCTGCGCCCGGCTGCGGCGAGCATTGCTGAGGCGGCAATCACCACCGTGCTCGATGCGCGCCGCGCCGCCCGGGCAAACAAGGATTTTGCCCGCTCCGATGCGCTGCGCGATGATCTGGCCGCGCAAGGCGTCGAGGTGATGGACGGCGATCCGCTGGGCTGGGACTGGCGACTGCTGTAGCGCGTTGTGCGTGATGGTCGCATCACGCACGAAACGTCAGGCGGGGCAGGCAAATTGCGGTACCGTTGGTGTCGCGGTTGAACGGCCATTTATCGACGCCGCATAGTGGCGCAAACGCAGCCGGTCGTGCCAGTGCCACAGCACCAGATTGAGCGCATCGGCGGGCGCGCCGCGTGCCTGGCCTGGCACCACGATCCCGGCAAAGCCGCTGGACATCGCTGTTCAAGCCGCCCCGCCTAGCCCTTGTGGCGCACCACGTGCGGGGTGACGACAATATAGAGGTCGGTTTTCTGCTTGTTGTGGGTGGTCGTGCCAAACATCTGACCCAGCACCGGAATGCTGCCCAGCAGCGGAATGCGCGTCTTGTTGTCCAGCACCGATTCCTGGGTCAGCCCGCCGATCACAAAGCTTTCGCCATCGCGCACGCTGGCCACGGTTTCGGCCTCACGCTGTGAAATCGTGGGATAGCCTTGCGCATAGCCGGTTACGCTCGACACCACGCAGAACACGTGGCTGGTCACGCCGCCATCGGGCCCCACGCGCGGCGCGATCTGCAACGTAACGCCCACGTTCACATATTGCACCTGCTGCGACACACCGTTGACCCCCGACAACGTGATCGAGGTGAGGATCGGCAGCGCATCGCCGGTGATGATCTTGGCCGTGGTGCCCGACAGCGCGGCGATGCGCGGGCGCGACACGATCTTGCCATTGCCTTTGCTGACCTGGGCCGAAATTGCCGCCTGCAATTGCCCGCTGGCCAGCCGGCCGCTGCCGTTGGTGATCTGGCCAGAGGGGATATATTGGCCCGATTGCACCGAAAACAGTGCGATCTGGCCATTGGCATTGGCGAAATCGATGCCGACCTGGCGCGCGCCGGTTTCGGTCAATTCGACCAGCTCGGTTTCCAGCACCACGCTGTCGAGCGGCACGTCGATCAGCGCAATCTGCGCCTTCAGCCGGGCGATGCGATCCTTTGACGCGTGGAGCCAGATCGCATTGAGCCGGCGATCCACCGCGATCGTGCCGCTGGCGTCCACCGCTTCGCCCATCGGCTGGTCCGACAGGTCGACGGTTGTTGCGGCCTGCGCGCCATAATTGCCGCCGGTCAGGCTGGTCGAGCCAAAACCGGGTTCGCGCGGGGTGAAATGGTCATTGGGTTTCACTTGCGCGCCCGGGCTGATCAGGCCGACAACTTCGCTGACATCGGCATATTTCAGCATGACCAGCTCGCTTTGCGCATCGGCATCGTCGATTGGCAGCGGGGGCGGCGGCAGGGCGCCCGGCGCGGCATCGGCACGCACCGGCGCGGCGGCGCGCACGGTGATCTCGATTTCGGCCGGTCCGGTCGCTTTCGCCTCGGCCCGGGCAGGCGCGGTCGTCGCAAAGCGCACGATCAGCACGCTGTCGGCCTGTTCAAAGCGCAGATTGCGCACCAGCCCGTCAAGCCGCGCGGTCACCGCCGCGCTGCTGGCGCGGGTGGTCAGCGCCAGGGCCAGCGCCGCCTTGCCGCGCGTTTCAGGCGTATCGGCCAATTGGGCAAAGCCGTTGGCGCGCGGCGCAAAGCCAAAGGCAAAGCGTGTTTCGCCCGGCGACTGGCTCAGCACGCGCACCGTGGTCAGCAGCGCGGGCGCGGTATCGGCGCGCAGATCGGCCGATTGCGCCGCCGCGTGTGCCGGGGCCAGCGCCAGCGCCAGTGCCAGCACCAGCGCCATGATCCGCCGCAGCATTGTCCCGGCCCATCGCCCCATATCAGAACGCGCCCTTGCCTTTGGGCGTGCCATTGCCGGTGGGGCCGTCATATCCGGCCTGTGCGGTGCAGAAATAGGTGCCGCCGCACGTGCCATCGGTGCCCGCGATCACGTCGAACAGAAAACCGTGCCGCATCCACAGCGATCGCGCGCCGGTCGGGTGCGATCCGGCGGCGGCATAGATCCCCGCGATCAGCGGCGCGCCCACGCTGGTGCCGCCAAACACGATCCATCCCGATGTGTTGGTCGGCCCCACCGGGCCATAGACCGCAACGCCGGTGGCGGGAGAGGCCACCGCGGCGACATCGTTCATCATCCGCTTGGTGCACAAAGTGTCGGTCTGCCACGCCGGCTTGGGAAACACGGTGGAGCAGCCGCTGCCCGATTTGGTCCACACCGTTTCCTTCCACCCGCGTTCGACATTGGGCGCGCGCACCAGTTTGGTGCCGCCGACCGCAATCACAAAGGGGGCGCTGGCGGGGAATTCCGCGCCATAGCCATCATCGCCGGCGCTGGCGGTGATGGCCACGCCAGGGTGGTGATAGATCGGGCCATAGCCATGCGTGCCGCCTTCGGGCCCGCCATAGCTGTTGGAAATTGCATTGGCGCCGCGCGCCGCGGCCAGCGCCACCCCGGCGGCCAGATTGTCGGTGGTATCGTCATCGGTCTGCACCAGCAGGATGCGGCAATTGGGGCACATCGCGCTGATCATCTGGATATCGAGCGCCTGTTCCTGCGCCCAGCCGGTGTCGGTGGCGGGGGCCTTGGTGCCGCCACGCTGGTTGACCACGGTCAGGCAGCCGCTGGCGACGGTGCAGGGGGGCAGGCCATATTGCGCGCGATAGACCGCCAGATCAGCCTCTGCATTGGGATAGCCATAGGCGTCGACTGCGGCGGCCAGCGTTGTCGGCACGCCGCGCACGGCCAGGCGATAGGCACTGCGCAGATCGGCCGGGCCATAACCCGAAGGCAGGATCGCATTGGGGGTGAGTGCATTGGGGGCCATGGTGCCGCCCACCTTGCCCGGCATGGGGCGTCCATCGGCCTGCACCCGCACATGCGCGTGGCAATGCATGTGCCCGGGGCGCGGATCGCGCGCGCAGACGGAGCGGTGGAGCACGGCCACGCCATTGTGCATTTCGCGTTCGACCAGGCCCATGTGCGACAGGGCCATGGCCGGCTGCGGCACCATGCCAAGCGCAAGGCCTGCACCAAACAGGGCCAATACCCAGCCTGAAAACACCCTGACCGGAACTGGCAAGAACTTGCGCATGAAACCTCCTGTCGTGCCGCTCGGTCGCTGATATGACGCGCCTGGCGCGGCAGGGTAGGACGTTTTCATTCAGGCGTTTCCTGCAATCGCCTCCAATTATGAGGCAATCGGCATGATCGGCCCGGGCGCAATCCCTTCGGAAATCGCTTTTCTCATGCCATGGACCGGTCAATAGTCAAGCTGTGCCCGGGGCCATGGTGGCGCCGCACGGGGAGAGATACCGGTGAATGCAACTCATCCGGGCGGCAGCGCCCGCACCGTGGTCGTGGTCAATGCGCTGGCCGTGCCGATGCTGGCGCCGCGCCTGCCCGACTGGGTGGATCTGCGGCCGTTTCCCACCACCGCCGCGCTGATGGAGCTGGCGCCGGAGGCCGAGATCGGCTGGTTCGATTTGCGCAATATCCCCGCCATGGCCGAAGCGATCGGCCGCGCCACGCGGCTGCGCTGGCTCAATTCGATCTATGCCGGGGTCGATGCCTTTCCGCTCGATCTGCTGGCCGCGCGCGGCATCACGCTGACCAATGGTGCCGGGATCAACGCGATCACGATTGCCGAATATGTGGTGATGGGCATGCTGACGATGGCCAAGGGCTATCGCGACGTGGTTCAGGCGCAACTGCGCGAGGAATGGCTGACCGATTCGCCGGGCAAGCGCGAATTGCACGGCAGCCGGGCGCTGATTCTGGGCGCGGGCGAAATCGGCGGGCGCGTGGCGCGCATGCTGGCCGGGTTCGATGTCGATGTGACAATGGTGCGGCGCAGCCCCGCGCCGGGCTGCATCGGCCCCGATGAATGGCGCGCGCGGCTGGGCGAATTTGACTGGGTGATCATCGCCGTACCCGCCACACCCGAAACGCAGGGGCTGATCGGCGCGGCCGAACTGGCGGCAATGGCGCCCCATGCGATGCTGGTGAATGTCGCGCGGGGCAGCGTGATCGATCAGGATGCGCTGATCACCGCGCTCAATACCGATCGGCTGGGCGGCGCATTCCTGGATGTGTGCACCCCCGAACCGCTGCCCCCCGGGCACCCTTTGTGGCAGGTGCCAAAGGCCCATGTGACGATGCACCTGTCAGGCCACGCGCAGGACAAGATGTTTGTGCGCGCGGTCGACCGGTTTCTCGCCAATCTCGACCGCTGGCATCGCGGCGAACCGGTCATGCCGGCGGTCGATCTGGCGCGCGGTTACTGATCGAGCAGCAGCGCGCTCACTTCGATTTCCGCTTCGGGTTCGGGTAGCAGCGTCTGGTTAAACGCGGTCACGGTCAATTCGGCAATCAGCGCGCCGCGAATGGTCACCGCATCATCGGCAATCGCGATTGTCAGCGCCTCGGCATCGGCCAGCGCCTGCGCGCCCTGAAACCGCAGCACAAACGTGTGGCGCGATCCGGTGAACGTGGCGCTGGACCATTGCGTTTCACCGTGGCGCACCAGCCGCGCCAGCGGGCCGGCCTGGTCAAACAGGGCCTGGGCCAGCCGCTGCCCGGCCGTGGGGCGCGGGCGAAAACCGGCGTGGGATGCGCCATTCGCGGCGCCGGTGGTCGGGGTGGCCGGGGTGGTCGGGCTGGCCGGGGTGGCCTTGGCGCGCAGGCTGTGGTGCGCCGGGGGACGGATCGGGTCGGAATTGCGCCACATCAGCATGCTCCGCGATTTGTTCATGAAATGTTCCCACGCCATTCGTGGCGTGGGGGCCGTGTTGCGCCCGCGGCGCGGCAAACTTGGATCGCACCACGAAGCCCGATCGCCATCGACCGGGGCCCGGCGGTCAACCAGGGCCTGCGATTGGTGCGGTGCGGCGGGGGAAGGGCGTTCGGGCGTGATCATCGGCTTTTTCCTTCGATTCGCGGTGGGTTGGTCGTAAGATATTTCCTATGTTGACGAGAAATCACCTTTCGTCTAGGATAATTCCTTCGAAATTGGGGTAAGGATTTGCCAACCATGGCTTCACCACCGGCCATTCCCGCGACCACGGGCGCAATAGCGGCAGGGGATGGCGCGGCAGATATTGGTGCGGCAGGGGATGGAAATGCGCGCGCGCGATTGGTCGATCTGGCGCGCGTGCGCGGTGTCAGCCTGGCCGCGCTGTCGGCGATGATCGGGCGCAACGCCGCCTATCTGCAGCAATTCGTGCGGAAGGGTTCGCCGCGCAAGCTTGAGGAAACCGACCGCCGCACGCTGGCGATGTTTTTTGGCGTGGATGAAGGCGAACTGGGCGGGCCGGCTGCGCCCGATGCCAGCGTGGCCACCGTGCGCCCGGGTGGCGGAATCAATGCCGATCGGCCTGGCGCGCGCGCTGCTGCCGCATCATGGGTCGATATTCCGCGGCTGGCGCTTGGTGCGTCGGCGGGGCCGGGGGCGCAAGTTGACGATATGGCCGATCAGGGCCGGCTGCGTTTCAGCCAGCGCTGGCTGCGCACGCTGGGGCTGGACCCGGCGCATCTGTCGGTGATCGAGGTTGCGGGCGATTCGATGGAGCCTGCCCTGCGCGATGGCGACGAGATTCTGGTCGACCGGTCCTTGCGCGGCTGGCGCGATGGCATCCATGTGGTGCGGATCGATGATGTGCTGCTGGTCAAACGGCTGGAAATGGGCGCGGCGGGGATGATTCGCGTCATCAGCGACAACCCCGCCTATGCCAGCACCGAACGCCCGCGCGGCGATGTTGCGGTGATCGGCAGGGTGGTGTGGAAAGGTGGCCGCATCTGATTCTGATCGCGCCGGACCGACAGCACGCTTGCGCTTGGCCGCCGGCGTCGCCATCTTTGCCGGACGATGACTGATCCTGCACAGACCGCGCCCGCCCAGCCCCCGCTCCACGTCCAGCCCCCGCTCCCCGTCCAGCCCCCGCTGAAGGTGGCGATCATTCCGGTGACCCCGCTGGAACAGAACTGCACGCTGGTGTGGTGCACGCGCACGATGCGCGGCGCATTCATCGATGCCGGGGGCGATCTGGCAAAGCTGCGGCTGGCGATCGAACGCACCGGGGTGACCATTGAAAAGCTGCTGGTCACGCATGGCCATATCGATCACTGCGGTGCCACCGGCGCCTTTGCGCGCGAACTGGGCGTGCCGATCGAAGGCCCGGAAGAGGCCGACCGGTTCTGGATTGCGCGGCTCGACGATGATGGCCGCAAATATGGCATCAATGGCGAAGTGTTCGAACCGACGCGGTGGCTGCACGATGGTGACACCGTAACGATCGGCGAATGCGTGCTCGATGTGGTGCATTGCCCCGGCCACACCCCCGGGCACGTGGTGTTTTTCCACGCGCCCTCGCGCTTTGCCATTGTGGGTGATGTGCTGTTTCAGGGATCGATCGGGCGCACCGACTTTCCGCTGGGCAACCACCAGGATCTGATCACGTCCATCACGCAAAAGCTGTGGCCGCTGGGCAATGACGTGACTTTCGTGCCCGGCCACGGCCCGGTTAGCACGTTTGGCCGCGAACGCCAGACCAACGCCTATGTCAGCGACTATATGCTGTCGTGATGGCATCCCCCCGGTTTCCCGGGGGGGCCGGTTGCACATCGAACGCTTTACATGTCGATGGCGATGGTCGCGGCCCAGATCGCCAGGCCCAGCAGCGTCAGCATGGTGACCAGCGTGCCGACCATGCGGCCCAGCCGCAGCGGACCGCCATCCATGCCCAGGCCATGCGCCACGCGGCTCAGCACAAACAGGCCGGCCACGCCCGCCAGCCACAGGTTGCCCGGCCGCGACAGTTCGATCATCGCGATCAGCACCAGCACGATCGGCGCGTTTTCGATGAAATTGGACTGCGCGCGCATGCGGCGGATCAGATCTTCATCGCCGCCATCGCCGACAGAAATCTTTTTCGATGTGCGCACCGCGCCAATGCGCACGGACAGCCAGATATTGACAAGCGCCGCCGCAGCGGCAGTGGACAGACTGATCGGCAGGTACATCCTCGGTCTTGCTCCCATGGGCGCGCGGGTTGTTCCCCGGCGCAGGCATCAGGCTATAGATAGCGCAGTCAAACCGGAACCGTTTTTTGCAGGCGAACGGCGCAAAGGCCGGGAATCGCGCGGTGCCATGCGGGGCACTGCCGATTTCGGCGCAAGCCATCGGCAATGGCGCCGCTGTGGCTTGCAAATCATCCGGAAATGCGTATAGGCCCCCCTTCGCCCGCGAGCGGTCCCCTCTCGTCCGATCTGTCCGTCTGCCCCCGCATGGTTCATGCGCTGCTGCAATCCGGGCTTGTCTGGACGTCCGGATATGCCTATCGCGCCAGTGACCCTAGACTTTAGATATAGCAGGAACAGGTGCCGAGATGGCCGTCCCCAAGCGAAAAACATCGCCTTCCCGTCGTGGCATGCGCCGCAGCCATGATGGCCTGAGCGTTGATGCCTTTCACGAATGCTCCAACTGTGGTGAACTGAAGCGTCCGCACATGCTGTGCAACGCCTGCGGCCACTACAATGGGCGCGAAGTGATCGCGATCGCCAGCTGATTTCGGCCGCGCATGCCGGGTTGAAATGTGGCCCGGCAATTTTGCGCCCGATACGACTGCGTTCGCACCACTGCGATTGCCAGAAGACATCATCACGGACCAGCGCGTGCCGCACCACCCAGCCACCCCCCGTTTTTCGGCATCGCGCCGCAGACCGGACCGGTGCACAGTCGGGGCGCGCGCTGACAGGGAGATCACCGCATCATGAGCCTGCCGCGTATCGCAGTTGACGCGATGGGCGGTGACGAGGGCCTGCGTGTGATGGTCGAAGGCGCCGCGCTTGCTGCGGCGCGCAACCCGCTCCTGCAATTCCTGCTGGTTGGCGACGAACCGCGTGTGGCGGCGGAAATCCGCGGCCACCCCGCGCTGTCTGGCCGCGTGCTGATCCGCCATGCCCCCGATGTGGTGTCTGGCGACGAACGCCCGACCCAGGCGCTGCGCCGTGCGCGCACGACGTCGATGGGGCTGGCGATCGATGCGGTGAAAACGGGCGAGGCCGGCGCCGCGGTCAGTGCGGGCAACACCGGCGCGTTGATGGCCATGGCCAAGCTGGCGCTGCGCACGTTGCCCGGCATCGACCGGCCGGCGCTCGCCGCGCTGGTGCCGACGCTGGGCGATCACGATCTGGTGATGCTCGATCTGGGCGCCAACACCGCGTGCGATGCGCGCAACCTGGTGCAGTTTGCGATCATGGGCGCGGCCTATGCGCGCATTGCCAATGGCCTGGCCAGCCCGCGCGTGCGGCTGCTGAACATCGGCACCGAGGACAACAAGGGCACCGACGATCTGCGCGATGCCGCCGCGGTGCTGAAAGATGTCGATGGCGCGCTGGCGCTGACCTTCGACGGTTTTACCGAGGCCGACAAGCTGAGCCGCGGCGATATCGACGTGGTAGTGACCGACGGCTTTTCCGGCAATATCGCGCTGAAGGCGATGGAGGGCGCGGCACGCTTTGTGGCCGATCTGCTGCGTCGCAGCTTTCGCAGTTCGCTGCGCTCGAAACTGGGCTTTCTGATCTCGCGCCCGGCAACCGAGCTCTTGCGGCATCACCTCGATCCCGACAACCACAACGGCGCGCTGTTTGTCGGGCTGAATGGCATTGTCGTCAAAAGCCATGGCGGCGCATCGGCGCGGGGCGTGGCCCATGCCATCGAAATTACCGCGCGGCTGCTCGAAGAAAACCTGACCGAGCGGATCGCAGCCGATCTGGCCGATGTCGGTGCCGAACGAATCAACCATCCCGTCCGCGCCAGCCACCGCGCCGAGGCAGAGGCGCATCCGCAATCTCCATTGGCAGGTCCGGCCGGCCAGGACCCCGTGGGCAACAGCCCCGCCGCAGAGGAAAGTGCATGACCGGTACCGTGTTGCGTTCGGTCATTCGCGGCAGCGGCTCGGCCTTGCCCGAACGCATGGTGACCAATGCCGAAATGGCGACCATGGTCGATACCACCGACGAATGGATTGTGGAGCGCACCGGGATCCGCGCGCGCCACCTTGCCGGCGAAGGCGAAACCACCAGCTCGCTGGCCACGCTTGCCGCGCGCCGCGCGCTCGATGCGGCGGGTTTTGATGCGGGCAGCATCGATTGCATCATTCTGGCGACCGCCACCCCCGATCAGACTTTCCCGGCCAGCGCGACGATCGTGCAGCACAATCTGGGCTGCCGCGGCGGGATGGCGTTTGATGTGGCGGCGGTCTGTTCGGGCTTTCTCTATGCGCTCACCACTGCCGATGCGCTGCTGCGCGGGGGCAATGTGCGCCGCGCGCTGGTGATCGGTGCCGAAACGTTCAGCCGCATTCTCGATTGGGAAGATCGCACCACGTGCGTGCTGTTTGGCGATGGCGCCGGGGCCATCGTGCTTGAGGCGGTGGCGGTCGATCCGGCCGATCCCGCGGCGCCGGGCATTATCGCCAGCCGGCTCCACGCCGATGGCGCCTACAACGATCTGCTCTATGTCGATGGCGGGCCGTCGACCACGCAGACCGTGGGCAAATTGCGCATGAAAGGCCGCGAAGTGTTCCGCCATGCGGTGGTGAACCTTGCCAGCGTGCTGGAGGAAGTGCTGGCCGATGCAGGGCTGACCTCGGCCGCGATCGATTGGGTCGTGCCGCACCAGGCCAATGCGCGCATTCTGGATGCCACCGCACGCAAACTGTCGCTTTCGCCCGACAAAGTGATCGTGACGGTGGACCACCATGCCAACACCAGCGCCGCCTCGGTGCCGCTGGCCTTTGACGAGGCCGTGCGCGATGGCCGCATCCGCCCCGGCCAGCTGGTGATGTTCGAAGCGATGGGCGGCGGCTTTACCTGGGGCGCTGCGCTTGTTCGCCTGTAGCACTGCCGCGCGCCGTTCGCGCATCATCGTCTCGCGATTGGACCGATCTGGGCAATAAGGCCCGGTAACGCATTGCGTCGGGCCGAAAACCGGTTATCTTGGTTACCGGGTAACGGGTTTTTGTTGCAATTTGGGGGAAAATGGATGCGGTCTGTTGGCACTTTGACGCGAGCCGATCTTGCGGAAAGCATCAATCGTCGCGTTGGTCTGTCGCGGACCGAATCGCTGGATATGGTGGAATCGATCCTGGACCACGTGTGCGATGCCCTGGCCGAAGGTGAAAACGTAAAGATTTCCGGGTTTGGCACTTTCCTGCTGCGCAACAAGGCGGAACGGATCGGCCGCAACCCGAAAACCGGGGTGGAAGTGCCGATCACGCCGCGCCGGGTCCTCACCTTTCGTGCCAGCCAGATGCTGAAAGATCGCATTTGCGCGGCCGACTGATCCGCGCCTGATGGGCGGCACCAACCTTGCCGTCCGACGCGTCCGGGCCCAACCCGAAGGGGCCCGGGCAGCGGCTGCCAGGATGGCGGGCGTTGCGCTGGATGTGGTTGATATCGCAAAATTATTCGATGACGGCAAAGATGCCGCCGCGCTTCGCACGATTGGCGAAGTTGCGCGCGCGCTGGGGCTGCGTCAGCATGTCCTGCGCTATTGGGAAGACCAGTTTCCCACGCTCCGCCCGCTCACCCGCGCCGGCGGGCGACGCTATTACCGCCATGATGATATCGCGCTGCTGATCACGATCGACCGGCTGTTGCACCGCGAAGGCTATACCATCCGCGGCGCGCGCCAGGCGCTGGCGCAGCCGGAAATGCGGCGACCGCGCGCGCCTGCTTCCGATGCGAGCCTTGCGCCGGCGCAGCCCACGGGCGCACCGATCGATCCTGCACCCGAACAGGCGATTCTCGGTGCGCTTGGCGTGCTGCGCCGCCACCTCGAATCGATTCGCGAACGACTGGCCGATTCGCTCGATTAGGCCAATTCAATCAGGCCAATTCAATCCAGCAGTTCGGGCCCCAGCGTCGGGTCCAGGTCACGCGGGCGGGTCAGCACGGTCAGCCGCGCGCAGCCCGGCGCAATGTCGGCCCAGCGGTCCACCGCGCATTCCAGCACGGCGAACGTTGCGGTTGGGAATTTCTGTTCGACAATCGCGCGCAACGGGCAGGTGCCATCATCGGGCACCAGGTCGAAAATCAGGTCTTCCAGCCCGGGATTGTGCCCGACCATCAACAGCGTGGCCGGATCACCGTCGATTTCGCGCAGCAGGTCGATCAGCGTGGCCGAGCTCGCCAGATAGATCCGCCGGTCCCATTCCACGGGAAAAGTGCGGCCCCAGGCGCGGCTGGCAATCTCGATGGTTTCGGCCACGCGCACGGCGGGAGAGGCGATGATGCGGTCGAATCGCCACCGCCCTTCGCGCACATGGTGGCCCATCGCGGTGGCGCCGCGCAGCCCGCGCGCATTCAGCGGCCGGTCAAAATCGCGCGCGCGCGCGTCGGACCAGTCAGACTTCGCATGGCGAAACAGCGCAAGCGTCTTCACTCTGGATTTCCCGGGGAGGAGGATGGCGAAGGAACAGGGTCACTGTCTGATGCGGCACAAACACGTCCGGCGATGCTTTGTAAAGCCACATCGAGCGTGACCCGGCGCACCGGCGTGCCCGCCGGAAAGGCGCCGATCAGCCGCGAGGGAAAGGCCGCCGACAGCACGACAAAGCTGCCGCGATCCTGCTTTGACCGGATCAGGCGGCCAAAGGCCTGCGCCAGCCGCGCGCGGATGATCGCATCGTCATAGGCCTGCCCGCCGCCCGCCAGCCGGCGCGCGCGGTGCAGGATCGATGGTTTTGGCCAGGGCACTTGTTCCATCACCACCAGCCGCAGCGACTGGCCCGGCACATCCACCCCGTCACGCAGGGCATCGGTGCCGATCAGCGAGGCGCGCGGATCATCGCGGAATATGTCGACCAGCGTGCCGGTATCGATCGGATCGACATGCTGCGCATAAAGCGGCAGCCCGGCGCGCGCCAACCGGTCGACAATCCGCCCGTGCACCGCGCGCATCCGCCGGATCGCAGTGAACAGCCCCAGCGCTCCGCCGCCCGCCGCCTCGATCAGCCGGGCATAGGCCGCCGCCAGTGCCGACATGTCACCGCGTGGCACATCGGTGACGATCAGCACTTGCGCCTGGGTGGCGTAATCGAACGGGCTGTCAACCGCGAGCAGGCGCGGATTGATGCCCAGATGGCGCACCCCGCTGCGCACCACCGCCGATTCCCAGTCGGTCGCGGCCGCATCGGTGCCCCCCTGGCGGTCGCACAGCGTGGCGCTGGTCATCAGCACACCATGCGCCGGCGCCAGCACGGTGGCGGCAAACGGCTTCATCGGATCGAGATAGCGGCGATGGAGCCCCAGATCCCATTCGCGCCCTTCGGACCGGTCCACTGCCAGCCAGTCGACGAAATCGGGATCGGCCGGGCCGCCCAGCCGCGCCAGCAGCGCGATCCAGCCCGACAGCAGATCGCAGCGCCACTGGATCGATCCGCGCGCGCCTTCGATCCGCGCGCGCGCCGTGCCGTCCAGCCAGTCGGGTGGATCGGCCAGGATCGCCTCGATCCGCGCGCCCAGCCGCACCAGCGGCTGGCGCAACGCCTCCAGCGCGTCTTCGGCCGCGGCCGCCGCGGCGATGAACCCGCCATCCAGCCCCGCCGCCTCGGTTTCCAGGCCATATCCGGCATCCTGCCCGCCGCTTTCGTCGCGTGCATGGACCAGCGTGCGCGTTGCCGCGAGCAGCGCCTCGACCGGGCCCGCCGGGGTGCCTTCGGCAATGCGCGCCAGCCAGCCATCGCCGGGCAGCGCCTCGGCGGCTTCGCGCGCGCGGGAAATCGCGCGCCCGCCGTCTTCGTCATAGCTGGCCAGATCCGCCAGCCGCGCCGCCAGCCCGCGCCGCCGGCCGCGCGATTTGCCTTCGGGCCCGATCACCCAGCGGCGCAGCTCGATCGTTTCGGCCCCGGTCAGCGCGGCGGCAAACGTGGCATCGGCGGCATCGAACACGTGATGGCCTTCGTCAAACACGATCCGCGTCGGCGCGCCGCCGCCTTCGCGGCCGCCGGAAAGGCCCGAACGCGCGGCATTGATCATCACCAGCGCGTGGTTGGCAATCACCAGATCGGCATCGGCCGAGGCGCGCGCGGCGCGTTCGATGAAGCATTTGCGGTAATGCGGGCAGGCGGCATAGATGCATTCGCCGCGCTGATCGGTCAGCGCGGCAATCCCGCGCCGGCGGAACAGCGTGCCCAGCCAGCCCGGCAGATCGCCGCCGATCATGTCGCCATCCTGGCTATAGGCCGCCCAGCGCGCCACCAGTTGCGCCAGCACCGCGGCGCGGCCCTGAAATCCGCCCTGCAGCGCGTCTTCCAGATTGAGCAGGCACAGATAGTTTTCGCGGCCCTTGCGCACCACCACGGTGGGGTGTTCGCCCTGTTGCCGGTCGGCATAGGCGCGGCGGCTTTCGCGGCGCAGCTGGCGTTGCAGCGCCTTGGTATATGTCGAAACCCAGACCGTGCCGCCGGTCTGCGCGCTCCACAGCGAGGCCGGCGCGAGATAGCCCAGCGTCTTGCCGGTGCCGGTGCCCGCCTGCGCCAGCACCACGTGCGGCGTGGCTTTTGCTGCGCGCGGGGCAAACATCTGCCCCGCGGCGCGGGCAAAGGCCCGCTGCGCCGGGCGGTCTTCGGCACCATCGCCGGCAATCGCGGTCAACCGCGCGGCAATATCGGCTTCGTCCAGCACCACTTGCGCCGGCTGGGGGCGCGGCGCGGCTTCGTCCCAATCGGGCAGGCGGGCAAACAGCCAGCGTTCGGCGCGTTCGGGGCGGCGCACCGTGGGCGCCAGCAGCGGTGCCCAGGGCCAGCGCTGGCGCGCCAGCAACTCCAGCGCGGTCCAGGCGCCTTCGCGGGCATACCACCGGTCTTGCGCGGTCAGCGCGATCAGCGCCGCTGCCGCCTGGCGCAGGAATGTCGGCACTGCCGCATCATCGGCCGGTGCGGGCAGATCGAGCACATGGGCAAGACCGCGCGGCGTGGGCACCACGAACCGCGCCGGGCACACGAATGCAAACAGTTCCAGCAGATCGAGCCCCGACAGATCGGGATAGCCCAGCCGGCTGGCCACCAGCGGCGCGCCCAGCACGATCAGCGGGGTATCGGCGGCTGCAACGATGGCATCGCCCTTGCCGATTTCGCGCGGCCGCGATCCGTCGCGCCCGTCATCGATCCAGCACCCGCCGTGGCTGGCATGAAGCGCGGGCAGCGGCAGCTTCGGCAGGGTGGCGGGCGAGGGGTCCATTGTCCCCCGTCTGGCGCGCGGCAGGCGGAAAGTAAACGGCCGTGCAGGCAATGCCCGGTGATGGTCCGCAGGGCAGGCTTAACTTTGCGCGGTGCCGGTCGTTCTCCCTGTGCAGAACCGTGCCGGACCAGGCCATGCGTGCCCGATCCGGCCGGAACGACCCATAGTGGAGAATGGGACGATGACCGTTATCAACACCAACATTGCGGCAACGCAGGCTGCCGTTGCGTCGAATTCGGCCTCGCGCATGACATCTCAGGCAATGCAGCGCCTGTCGACCGGGATGCGCATCAACAGCGCCGCCGACGATGCGGCGGGGCTGGCCATCAGCAACACCATGACATCGCAGATCGATGGCATGCGCCAGGCGGTCAGCAACGCCAACGACGGCATTTCGCTGGCGCAGACCGCCGGCGGCGCGTTGACCGAAGTGACCAACATGCTGCAACGCATCCGCCAGTTGGCGGTGCAATCGTCATCGGGCACGTATCAGGCGTCGGACCGCACTTCGATGCAATCCGAAGTGTCGAACCTGACGCAGCAGATTTCGGGCATTCTTTCGACCACCACGTTCAACGGGGTGAATGTCTTTGCGATCACGTCGGGCGCGCCGGCGGCCAACGGATCGCAGGACATCACCACCACGGTGCAGACCGGCGCCAACAATGGCGAAAACGTCGTGATCGACAGCCCCGCGTTCAACGGATCGCAGCTTTATGGCACCAGCGGCGGCACCGGGCTGACCAGTTACAGCAATGCCACCGGCGTGACCCAGGCCATGGACGTGTCGAACCAGACAACTTCGGCAACCACGATCACCAATGTCGATTCGATCATCGTGCAGGTCAACGCCACGCAGGCGGCGATGGGCGCGGCGCAGAACCGGCTCACTTCGGTGGTCAACAACCTGAATACCAACATCACCAATCTGGCCTCGGCCCGCAGCCGCATCCAGGATACCGATTATTCCACCGAAACCACCAATCTGGCCAAGGCGCAGATCCTGTCGCAGGCATCCACCGCGATGATTGCACAGGCAAACCAAAGCCAGCAGAACGTGCTTTCGCTGCTCAAGGGCTGATGATCGCCCCGGCTCGTCGCTCCCCCGCACGCGGGGCCGCATCCGATGGATGCGGCCCCGTGTTGTGTGAAACAGCAGATGGGCTTGCATCGGCGCGCGGCTTGTGGCCTTAGCCTGCGCCGATGGAAACACCGCCCGCCACCATCACCAAGACCTGGCTGACCGCCGATCGCCTGCTGGAAGATTCGTTCCGGCTGGCCAATCTGATCATCGAATCCGGCTTTGTGCCCACGCATATCGTCGGCATCTGGCGCGGCGGCGCGCCGGTGGGCATCGCGGTGCAGGAATTGCTCGAATATCGGGGCATTGCGACCGACCACATCGCCATCCGCACCAAATCCTACACCGGGATCGATCGCCAGAATGCCGAAGTGCAGGTCTATTCGCTGGGCTATCTGATCGACACGCTGTCACCCGATGACCGGCTGGTGGTGGTCGACGATGTGTTCGATTCGGGCCGCTCGGTCGAAGCGACCTTGCGCGAATTGCAGGCGCGGTGCCGTTTCAACACCCCGCGCGAAATCCGCGTCGCCACGGTCTATTGGAAACCGGGCCGCAACCAGACCGCGCTGCGCCCCGATTATTACGTGCACGAAACCGAGGAATGGCTGGTGTTCCCGCACGAAATCTGCGGCCTGACCGAGGAAGAAATCCGCGCGCACAAACCGCAGGCCGGCCTGATCCTGCGCGATTGATCTTGCCGGCGCATGGCGGGACCGCACGGTACGGCTTGCCAAAATCGGCAGAATCGCGAATGGCCATCGCACCATGACCGAACCAGCCGCGCCCGCGCCCGCCCCGTCCGTTGCCGATCTGCCGGAGACCGCTCTTCTGGCCGCTGCGCAAGTTTCAAAGGCCTGGCCTTTCGAAGAAGCGCGCAAGATCGCCCGGCGCTATCCGGCGGGCAAACGCGATGCCGCGGGTGAACTGGTGCCGGTGCTGTTCGAAACCGGCTATGGTCCTTCGGGCCTGCCGCATATCGGCACGTTTACCGAAGTGCTGCGCACCACGCTGGTGCGCCGCGCCTATGAAGCGCTGACCGGTGGGCATCCCACGCGGCTGGTCGCCTTTTCCGATGACATGGACGGCCTGCGCAAAGTGCCCGACAATGTGCCGCAAAAGGATCTGCTGGCGGCAAACCTGGGCAAGCCGCTCAGCCGCGTGCCCGATCCGTTTGGCACCCATGCCAGTTTTGCCCACCACAACAATGCGCGGCTGCGCGATTTTCTCGACCAGTTCGGGTTTGATTATGAATTCGTCTCGGCGGCGGATCGCTACAATTCGGGCGCGTTCGATGCCGCGCTCGGCAATGTGCTGCGGCATTACGACGCGATCATGGCGATCATGCTGCCCACTTTGCGCGAAGAACGCCGCCAGACGTATTCGCCGATCCTGCCGGTTTCGCCCGCCACCGGGGTGGTGTTGCAGGTGCCGGTGACCGTGCTCGACCCCGCCGCCGGGACGGTCCGGTTTCAGGACAGCGACGGCACCACGGTCGAACAATCGGTGTTTGGCGGTCAGGCCAAGCTGCAATGGAAAGTCGACTGGGCCATGCGCTGGGTCGCGCTGGGCGTCGATTATGAAATGTATGGCAAGGATCTGACCGACAGCGGCACGCAATCGGGGCGGATCGCGCAAGTGCTGGGCGGGCGCAAACCCGAAGGCCTGATTTACGAGCTGTTCCTCGATGAAAAGGGCGAAAAGATCTCGAAGTCCAAGGGCAACGGGCTGACGATCGAACAATGGCTGGAATACGGCAGCGAGGATTCGCTGGGATTTTACCTTTATCGCGAACCCAAGAGCGCCAAATCGCTGCATGTCGGGATCATCCCGCGCGCGGTCGACGAATATTGGCAATTTCGCGAAAGGCTGCCCGGCCAGCCGCTGGAACAGCAATTGGGCAACCCGGTGTGGCACTTGTTGCGCACCAACGGCGAACAGGCCGGCGCAGGTGACAGCCTGCCGGTCACCTATGGCCTGCTGCTCAATCTGGTGGGCGTGCTCGGCGCAGGCGCCAGCCGCGATCAGGTCTGGTCCTATCTTGGCAACTATGTCGCCAATGCCGATCCGGCGGCGCATCCCGCGCTCGATGCGCTGGTCACCCGCGCGCTGGCCTATAACCGCGATCTGATTGCCCCCACGCTGCAACGCCGTGCGCCCGCCGGCGGCGAAGTTGCGGCCCTGGCCGCGCTCGATGCGGCGCTGGCGGGCATGACCGCCGATGCCGGGGCAGAAGCGTTTCAGACCGTGGTCTATGAAGTGGGCAAAGACCCCGAATACGGCTTTGAAGGCCTGCGTGACTGGTTTCGCGCGCTGTATGAAACGCTGCTGGGATCATCGCAGGGCCCGCGCATGGGCAGCTTCATCGCGCTCTATGGCCTGGCCAACACCCGCGCGCTGATCGCCGAGGCGCTGGCCGGCGCCTGAACGTCACGATGTGCGATGCGTGGAGCGCATGGCACATCCGGCTAACGCGGGTTCCGGGCCTGCACTTGGCCCTGCGCGGCCTGCTCTGCGATCCACGCGTGGATCTTGTCCTCCAGCACGGCCATCGGCAGCGCGCCGCTGCCCAGCACCTGATCGTGGAACGCGCGGATGTCGAACCGGGCGCCCAGCGCGGTGCGCGCTTCATCGCGCAGCCGCTGGATGGTCATGGCGCCGATCTTGTAGGCCAGCGCCTGCCCGGGGTTGGCGATATAGCGATCGACTTCGGCGGTCGCGTCCAGCCGGCCGATGCCTGAATTGTCGAGCATATAGCCAATCGCCTGATCGCGGGTCCAGCCGCGCGTGTGCAGCCCGGTATCCACCACCAGCCGCATCGCGCGCAACATTTCGTCATCCAGCGTGCCCCAGTGCTGCATCGGATCGCGATAGAGCCCCATGTCATAGCCCAGCGTTTCGGCATAGAGCGCCCAGCCTTCGACATAGGCGGCGTTGCCGCCAAACCGCTGCATGTCGGGCAGGGTCTCGTTCTCTTGCGCCAGGCTGATCTGGAAATGGTGCCCCGGCGCGCCTTCGTGGAGATAGAGCGTGGTCACCCCGGTCATGAAGCGGTGTGGCCAGTCAAACGTGTTGTACCAGAACACCCCGGGCCGGCTGCCATCGGGCATGCCTTCGCTATACGTGCCGCCAGCTTCAAACCGGGAGCGATAGGCGGGAAAGGGCTGGATCGCCAGCGCGGTGCGCGGCAAGTGCAGGAAATAATGCGGCGCCATGCGCGCCACGCGTTCACCCACCTGGCGAAACCCGCGCCCCAGATCGTCGGCGCTGCGCGGATGAAACCGCGCGTCGCTGCGGATCTGGTCGAAAAACGCGCGCAGCGGCACAGTGCTGCCCAGTTCCGCCTCCACTTTGTGCATATCGGCCTGGATGCGCGCCACTTCGCCAAGGCCGATCTGGTGCACCGCATCGGGATCGAGCGCCAGCGTGGTCTGTTCGCGCACCAGCAGGCGATAGAGCGCAGTGCCGCCGGGTATCGCCGAAAGCCCCACCGAATCGCGCGCAGAAGGCAGGTAGGTTTCCGCCAGAAAACGGCGCAACTGGCGATAGGCGGGATAGACGGTGTCGGTGGTCGTGGCCAGAAACGCGTGTTCGATGCGGTGGCGCCGCGCCGCGGGCAGATCGCGCGGCACCGACCGCGCCGGGGCGATGAACAGCGATTGCGCCGGGGGCTGCGCCAGGATTGTATCGATTTCGGCAATCATGTGCGCAACGGTCAGCCGCGGTTCGACAACCCCGCTGGCAATGCCTTCGCGAAAACGCTGTTCGGCGTTTGCAAACAGCACCGGCAGCGCGCGTTCCAGTTCCAGCCGGGAATCGACATCGGCCAGCGTATGCAGCGATCCGCCCTCGGCAGTGGCCGCCATTTCGGGAAATTCGACCGGAAAACCCATGAAATGGTTGAACGGCTGCACCCCGAGCAGCGCCTGGGCCGAAGGCGCGAGCAGCGCGCGCTGGTCCAGCAGCGTCTGGCGGAACACTTCGTAAGACAGGCGATGCGCCGGATCGAGCGCGGCGCGGTCAATCGCGGCAAGGCGGACCAGGGAATGATCGTTGACGCTGCGCTGGCGCGCCACCAGATCGGGGGTGAACAGCAACACCAGCACATCGTGCGGCACCGGATCGCCCCGCGCCAGCGCGCCCAGGGGATCGAGCGCCTGCTGCGCGCGGCTGTCTTCGGCAAACAGCCGGTCCAGCCGGTCGGCCATCGTTGCGCCCCTGGCTCCGTCCTGGCCGCTGTGATCGATGCGGGGTTCACCGGCTCCGGGTTCACCGATCTGATCGGCACTTGTCCAGGTGATCGGGGCGGTCGGCTGGGGCCGCTGCGTGGTGGGCTGGGTATCGAGCCGGGCCAGCACGGGCGCGGCGGGCTGGGCGCGGGCATCCGGCCCCCTTCGCGGCAGCGCCCCCGACGTGCTCGGCGGCACCTGCGGTGTGCTCGGCGGCACCTGGGGTGTGCAGGACGCCAGCGCCAGCGCGATCATGGCAACCCGGCGCCATCCGGTCGGCCAGCGCGGGCCTAAGACCACGGACGCGCCCGGTACCATTTGGTCAGGACATATTTCACTCCGCGGATGACTGGCGCACCGGCATGGATCGTGCGCGGGTTGGGTCGGCCATCGGGCAACATGTTGTTCCACACCAGCAGCACGCCGGCCTGCGGCGGGATCGACAGGCTGATCCGCGGGAAATCGGTGGCGCCGCCTTCATCCACCGCGTTGAGATAGCCCATCGCGGTCCAGCTGCGCTGCCCGCCGCGTTTGCGTTCATCATCCCAATATTCGTGCGCGGCGACGAAATAGTCAAAATGGTGCTTGAATTGCTGGCCTTCGCGATAGCGCTGCCCTTGCAATGTTTCGCCCAGTGCCGGGTCCATCCCCATCAGATCGTCGATCCGCCGCTGCAGCATGCGCATGAAGGGATCGGCCGGATCGACATCGCCGGTATAGCTGGTGCGGCCATGGTCGATATTGTTGTTATAAGTCGGCGATGGCCGCGCCACCGTGTCGATGATGTCCATCAGCCGGCGGCATTCGCTGTCTGCCAGGAAATCGGCAATCGCATAGATTTCAACGCCGTCGACCGGAAGGCGATAGGCCGCCGGGTCGGCATCGAGCCGCGCGCGCACGATTTCGCCAAGTCGCGCCAAATTGGAGCGGTCGGGGTCGTGCCTGCCTGACTTGAGTGAAAAAACCATGATAGGCCAAGTTCATGGCGCATGGCGAGGGCCACGGCAAGAGGGGGCGACACGGCAAAACAGGGCCATTCATGCCACTCGTTTTAGTCCGTTACGGACGAAACCCATTGCATTTACAGCAAAAATCTCCTGTGAGATTGGTTAACGCGCGGTTGGCAAAAGTAACACGGGCGTAGTCGCGCGTTCAGGCCATGACAACTTGATCTTGGTCGACTGGCCAATGGATGGTGTGGCTGTGCGATTGTTTTGCCTCTATGTTGTCCGGGTGACGCGTGAGGGTCCGTTGGACGAGGACTATAGGCTTGGACGTCGAAATTGATATTGACGGTCGGAATTTGCGCCGGGCCAAATTGATCTATGCAATTCGCCGGCGCCGTGATGCGGCGGCAGGGGTTGGTGGGCTGTTTGGCGAACCGGGCTGGGATATTCTGCTCGATGTGTTCGTCGCGCAGAAAAGCCGACGCGAAATCCAGGTGTCGAGCGTGTGCATCGAAGCCGGCGTGCCGTCGACCACGATCCTGCGCTGGCTGGCGCGGCTGGAACAGGATGGCCTGATCTATCGCACGTCGGACAATGTCGATGGCCGGCGCCGCTTTGTGCGGCTGACCGAAGCAGGCGAGGCGCTGATGACGCGCGTGCTGGGCGCGATCAAGATCGGCGATTGACCGCGGTTATCGGGGTTCGCCGGTGCGGGCCGGGGCGACGGCAGCGCACCCGGCCGTAACGCGAAAGACCCGCGTTACCAGAACACGTTATACAACACGTCGACCACCTGGCCGCTGTCGATATCGATCAACAGGCAATCGTTGTAATACCGTACCCAGCGATAGGGGCCCCACGCAGGGGGCAAGTGGTAATAGGCCGGGTCTTCAATCCAGTATTGCTGATCAAACCAGCTTTCCGCCAGCAAGGCGCCAATGCCGATCCGCGCATAGGCATAGCCGCCATAGGGCGGCGAATAATAATCGAGGTGGAACACATCCCGGTGATAGCCGCGCCAGCTTTCCCAGTCATAGCGCCGATCATTGCGCCAGCCCCCGTTCCAGCCGCCATTCCAGCCGCCGTTCCTGCCGCCATTCCAGCCCCCGGCCCAATCGCGGCGATCGTGCGACGCGCCATAGCCCCAACCACGATTATCCCGACCATGATTATCAGTTCCGCGATTATCAGTTCCGCGATCAGGCCAGCCGCGCTGGTCGCGCCCATATGCAGTGCCTGTCTGGTCATTTCTGGCGCGATTATCCCAGCCGCGATTATCCCAGCCGCGATTGGCACGCGCATCGCCCTGCTGGCGCGGCGCCGGCGCCATGCCATAGCCATAGCCTCCTGACGGCGCGCCGTGCCACGCCGGGCTCGCCGGGGCCTGTCGCGCGGGTTGCTGCACCTGGGCCGTGGCATTGCCGCCCCAGCCGCGCCCGCTTCCGGTATTCCACCCGCCGCCATTGCCCCGGGCCTGGCCGCCGCCGTTCCATCCGCCCTGGGGTACTGCGCGTGGGCTCGATGGCGGGCCTGATTGCGGGCGGAATTGCGGGCCAGATTGCTGGGCAGCCTGTGGTGCGGCACGCGGTGCCGCCGCCGCAGGATGGCCTCCCCCGCCACCATGATAGCCGCCGTGTGGCGGTTCACCGGCCAGCGCCAGCGACGGCATGGCAGCAAAGCCCAGAGCGAGCGCCATGATGGCGCTATTGCCCGCGTATCCTGTCCTGCCCGAAACCATGGCCGATCTCCGCTGCCTGTCCGCACCCACCTTGCCCATCCGATGCCCGGATTGCGCCCCGCGTGTCGCGGCGGAAGGCTGCGCGACTCGGTTGTCAAGATCGCAGTATCACGCGCCGCCGCTGCATCTTTCATGAACCGTGCAGGCCGCGCAGGTTCAGTTTGGCACAGCACGGCGCCTGGTGCGTTTCCCGCAATCACCTCTTGCGGCGGGGCCGGGCGCGCCCCACAGGGCAGGGATGGACGATTATCGAGCCGACCACAGCCAGGGCCCCGGCACCCCGATCGACGGTGCGGCCGGCCTGTCCGCGCTGATCGACGATGCACGCGCGCGGTTGATCCGCGCGGCGCAGGATCGCAATGCCGCAATGCACGCGCCGGTGGTGGTTACCGGCGATGGCGATGCGCGGATCATGGTGCTGCGTGCCGCGGATGCCGATTTTGCCGCGCTGCGCTTTCACACCGACCGGCGATCGCCCAAAATGGCGGTGATCGGCGCCGATCCGCGCCTGACCATCCTTGCCTATGATCCGCAGGACCGGGTGCAACTGCGCCTGACCGCGCAGGCCCATATCGAACATCACGGGCCGGTTGCCGATGCGGCCTGGGCCGATGCCACGCCGCTCAGCCGGCGTGTCTATCTGGTGACAGCGGCGCCGGGCGGTCCGCTGGCCCTGCCGGGGTCGGCCTTGCCCGAAGATTTGCGGCACCGACGCCCGACCCCGGCCGAAACCGAGGCGGGACGATCGCACTTTTCGGTGATTCTGGCGCGAATCACCGTGATCGACTGGTTGCGGCTCGGCAGCGGCGGCGGCCTGCGCGCACGGTTTGTCCGCGATCACGCAGGTAATGGCTGGCAGGGGGCGTGGATCGCCCCCTGACCGATTTCCAGCGATCAATTCCCAGCGACCGATTTTCAGCGATCAATTCCCAGCGACCGGTTTTCAGCGCGTCAGCTTCTTGTAGGCCAGCGCAGTCGGACGGTCGGCGGCATCGCCCAGGCGGCGGCGCTTGTCTTCTTCGTATGCTTCAAAGTTGCCTTCGAACCATTCGACATGGCTGTTGCCTTCGAACGCCAGGATATGCGTGGCCAGGCGGTCGAGGAAAAAGCGGTCGTGGCTGATGACCACGGCGCAACCGGCAAAGTTTTCAATCGCTTCTTCGAGCGCACCCAGCGTTTCGACGTCAAGGTCGTTGGTCGGTTCGTCAAGCAGCAGCACATTGCCGCCGGTTTTCAGCATCTTGGCCATGTGCACGCGGTTGCGTTCACCGCCCGACAGCTTGCCCACGTTCTTCTGCTGGTCGGCGCCCTTGAAATTGAACGCCCCGACATAGGCGCGGGTCGAGGTGTCGAACCCGTTGACTTTCATATAGTCGGCGCCGTCGGAAATTTCCTGCCACACGTTCTTGGCCGGATCTAGGTGGTCGCGGCTCTGGTCGACATAGCCCAGCCGCACGGTCGAACCGATCTCGATCGTGCCGGTGTCGGGTGTTTCCTTGCCCGTCAGCAGCTTGAACAGCGTCGATTTGCCCGCGCCGTTGGGCCCGATCACGCCGACAATGCCACCCGGCGGCAGCAGGAACGACAGGTCTTCAAACAGCAGCTTGTCGCCATAGGCCTTGGAAATGCCCTTGGCCTCGATCACTTTGCCGCCCAGCCGTTCGGGCACCTGGATGACGATCTGCGCCTTGCCCGGGCTGCGGTTGTTTTGGCTGGCGACCAGTTCCTCAAACTTCTTGATACGCGATTTGGACTTGGTCTGGCGGCCCTTGGGCCCCTGCCGGATCCATTCGAGTTCGTCGTTGATCGCCTTTTGCCGGCCCGAGGCCTCGCGGTCTTCCTGTTCCAGGCGCTTCGACTTCTTTTCCAGATAGGTCGAATAATTGCCTTCGTAGGGGAAGTATTTGCCGCGGTCGATTTCCAGAATCCAGCCGACCACGTTGTCGAGGAAATAGCGGTCGTGGGTGATCATCAGCACCGCGCCGGCATATTCCTTCAGGTGGTTTTCCAGCCATTTGACGCTTTCGGCATCAAGGTGGTTGGTCGGTTCGTCGAGCAGCAGGATCGACGGCTTCTGGATCAGCAGCTGGGTCAGCGCGATGCGCCGGCGTTCCCCGCCCGACAGGGTGTCCACCGGCCAGTCCGACGGCGGGCAGCGCAGCGCCTCCATCGCGATTTCCAGCTGGTTGTCCAACGTCCAGCCGTCCACGGCGTCGATCTTGCCCTGCAGATCGCCCATTTCGTCCATCAGCGCGTCAAAATCGACGTCTTCCGGCGGATCGGCCATGATGTTGGAAATTTCGTTGAACCGGTCGACCAGGTTGGCGGTTTCGCGCGCGCCGTCTTTCACGTTTTCCAGCACGGTCTTGGTCGGATCGAGCTGCGGTTCCTGCGCCAGATAGCCCACGGTGATATTTTCACCCGGCCAGGCTTCGCCGGTGATGTCCTTGTCGATCCCGGCCATGATTTTCATCAGGGTCGATTTGCCGGCGCCGTTGGGGCCGACAATGCCGATCTTGGCACCCTGATAGAACTGCAGGTTGATGTCGGAAAGCACCGGCTTTTGCGCGCCGGGAAAGGTCTTCGTCATGTTCTTCATGACGTAGGCGTACTGGGCGGCCATGGTCGTCCTTTGGGCAATAGGCGTGAATGGTTTGGCCCGCGCTCTACAAGGCGCGGGGGATGGCTGCAAGGTCAGGCTTTGGGATCAGGCAGCAGGCGCAGCGGTGCGTTCGCGGAAAAATTCGATCACGTCGGTTTCAGCCTGTTTGGTCTTGCTGCCCGGCTGGTCGATCAGGTGCCAGGTCAGCACCGAATGCGGGGCCATTGCCGCGCGTGGATTGGCATCGGCATCGTCCAGCTCGATCGCGCGGAACCGATCGCCAAACCGGTCTTTCAGCATGGCAAAGCGCGCATCGGGCACCAGCTTGTCCGATGTGAAGCGCAGGCCCATCAGGCTGAGGTCTTCCGCAACGAAGCGCGCCCCGGCGCAGGCCAGTTCCGCCTCGGTCGCATCGATCCTTGCCGCACCCTTGCTGCCCAGCGGCAGCGAGGGCTGCGACAGCACCGGCGCGACCACCGCCGGCTCGGTCATCATCGCCAGCGCAAACCCGCCGGTAAAGCACATGCCCACTGCGCCCACGCCGCGCCCGCCACATTGCCCGTGGGCATGGCGCGCCAGCGCGCGCAACCAGTCGACAATCGCGCTTGATTTGCCATTGGTCCAGGCGTTGAATTCGCGCCGCACGCACAGCGTCCACACCGCCTGCGCCATGGTATAGCGCGGACTGGGCACGCGCCCGTCTTCGCCAAACAGGCTGGGGCAAAACACTGTCATCCCCGCATCGGCCACCCGGTCGGCAAAACGCAGTACCAGCGGATGCAGATTGGGCATTTCGTGCATCACGATCACCGCCGGGCCCGTGCCCTTGCGCCAGACTTTTCGCGTGTAGCGCCCGTCGGTGAAATCAAACGGGGTGTAGTCGGCAAAGGCCTGTTCGTTCTGCATGATTGACCGCCTACCAGATCCTCCCCGGCACGGGGAGGGGGACCGCGCGAAGCGTGGTGGAGGGGCATCGCCGTTACAAGGCAACGCACTTGGGGCACCGCGCTTGGGGCACCGCGCTTGGGGCACCGCGCTTGGGGCACCGCCCCTCCACCAGCTTCGCTGGTCCCCCTCCCCGGTTCGGGGAGGATGATTTTTACAGGCGTTCGATCACGATGGCCGGGGCCATGCCGCCTGCGGCGCACATGGTGACCAGGCCATAGCGGCCGCCGGTGCGTTCCAGTTCGTCAAGCACGGTGCCGATCAGGATCGATCCGGTCGCGCCGATCGGGTGGCCCAGCGCCATCGCGCCGCCGTTCACGTTGACTTTGGCGCGGTCGAGGCCGAGGTCGCGGATGAACTTTTCGGCAACTACGGCAAAGGCCTCGTTGATTTCCCACAAGTCGATGTCGGCAACGGTCAGTCCGGCCTTGGCCAGCACCTTTTTCGCAGCCGGCACCGGCGCGTTGAGCATCAGCGTGGGATCATCGCCCTGGTTGGCATAGGCGACCACGCGTGCGCGCGGCTTCAGCCCGTGCTTTTCGGCATAGGCCGGGCTGGTGATCAGCAGCGCCGCCGCGCCATCGACCACGCCCGACGAATTGCCGGCGTGGTGCACGCCTTTCCAATCGAGATCGGGATATTTGCGCTGGATCTGCTTGCGAAAGGTGGTGCCGCCCAGATCGAAATCGGCAATCGCGTCAAAGCTGGCCTTGAGCGAGCCCAGCCCTTCCAGCGTGGTTTCCGGGCGGGGAAATTCCTCACGATCAAGCGCCACGCTGCCATCGTCGTTCAGCACCGGGATCAGCGATTTGGCAAAGCGCCCTTCGGCAATCGCCACGGCCGCGCGCTGCTGGCTGACCAGCGCCAGCGCGTCGAGCGCGCCGCGATCGATGCCTTCCATCGCGGCAATCGCATCGCCGCACACGCCCTGGTGCGATTGCGGGTGCACCGCATCGAGGTGCGCATTGCCCGACCCCATGCCCAGCGGGCGGATACCGGCATTGGCCTGTTCGGCGCCGTGCACCTGGGTAAAGCTCATCATTTCGGTGCCGCCGGCGATCACGCAATCTTCCATGCCCGACATCACGCTGGCTGCGGCCAGATTGACCGAAGTGATCCCGCCGCCGCAGAACCGGTCGAGCGTGGTGCCGCTGGCAGTGATGTCATATCCGGCATCGAGCGCGGCCATGCGCCCCAGATCACCACCCTGCTTGCCCACTTGCGACGATGTTGACCAGATCACGTCGTCGACGGTGCTGGTGTCGAGATGGTTGCGGTCCTTAAGCGCGCGCAGCACCGTGGCGGCCAGATGCTGGGGGTGCAGGTGGGTCAGCGCGCCCTTGCCGGGCTTGCCCGCGCCGCGCGGGGTGCGAACGGCATCGATGATATAGGCTTCGGCCATGAAAGCTTCCTTGCTGGGTCGGTTTAACCGCACGATTAAAGGCTTTGCCTGTGCCGCGCAAGCGTTATGGTGCGCCCACCTTCAGGAGAGCCCGGCAATGCTGCACACCGAAATCCTCGACCAGGCCCGCGGTTTTGCCGATCGCATCGTTGCCTTGCGCCGCGCGATCCATGCCGAACCCGAACTGGGCCTCGCCAATCCGAAAACGCGTGACAAGCTGCGCGCGGCGCTCGCGCATTTGCCGCTGGAATGGCGCGAAGGCCCTTCGACCACCGGGCTGGTGGCACGGTTGCGCGGAACCGCCGCGCCATCGGGGCGCAGCGTGCTGCTGCGCGGCGATACCGACGCTCTGCCGATGGATGAGGAAACCGGGCTGCCGTTTGCCAGCACGATTGCCGGCGCGATGCATTCGTGCGGCCACGATACCCATGCGGCGATGCTGGCGGGCGCCGCCGAAGTGCTGTGCGCGCGGGCAGACCGGCTGGCCGGCGATGTCGTATTCATGTTTCAGCCGGGAGAGGAAGGCTGGCACGGCGCGCGCTACATGATCGACGATGGCCTGATCGATCCTTTGCCCGATGCCGCCTTTGCGCTGCACATCATGCCCGACAGCGCGCACGGGCTGGTGGCGGGGCGCGCCGGGGCGCTGCTCGCTTCGGCCGACCGGTTTGAAATCGTGGTGACGGGCAAAGGCGGCCATGCCTCCATGCCGCACCAGGCGATGGACCCGATGCCGGTGGCCTGCGAAATCGTCACCGCGATCCAGACGATGGTCACGCGGCGGTTCCCGGTGGCCGATCCGGTGGTGATTACCGTTGCCGAAATCCACGCCGGCACCACACACAACGTGATCCCCGATCGCGCGGTGCTGCGCGGCACGCTGCGCACGCTGTCACCGCAGAACCGGGGGCTGGTCCATGCCCGGCTGGCAACCCTGGCCGAAGGGATTGCCGCCGCCCACGGCCTGACCGCGACGGTGCAGATCAGCGAAGGCTTTCCGGTAACCGTGTGCGATCCGCGCGCGGTTGATCTGGGGCAGGCCGTGGCCGAGGCGATGGGCGCGCCGGTGCAGTTCCACCGCCTGTCGCACCCGATCATGGGCGCCGAAGATTTTGCCTATGTGCTGGAAAAAGTGCCCGGCGCGATGTTTTTCCTGGGCGTTGCCGCGCAAGGCACCGATCTGAAACACTGCAGTGGCATTCATTCGCCGCGCATGGTGGTGGATGAGGCGGCGCTGCCGCTCGGCACTGCGCTGCTGGCGGGATGCGCCGAACGGTTTCTGGCCCGGGGTTTTTCTGCATAAGGTATTGTGGACCAAGGTATTGTGATGGGGGGATTTTCCTGACGTGACGATTATCGATGACCGGGTGCTGAATTTTGACGGCATCCACAATTTCCGCGATTATGGCGGCTATGCCGCGCGCGCCGGGCGGCTGGCGCGCGGGCGGCTGTGGCGGTCGGGCCAGCACGCCGGGGCCACGCCGGCGGATCTGGCGCGGGTGCGCGATCTGGGGCTGGCCACGGTGATCGATCTGCGCGGAGACAGCGAACGCGCGGCGTTTCCCTGCCTGCGCCACGACGATTTTGCCGGCGATGTGCTGTTTCACCCTGGCGAAACCGCCAGCCTGCACGGGCAGGCCGCGCATGCCGAACAGGCTGACCGCATCCGCAGCGCCGACGATGCGCGCGCGCAGATGGTGCGGCTGTATCAGGGCATGGCATTCCGCGATGTGCTGATCGGCACCTGGCGGATGTATGGTGCGGCGCTGGCGCAGCGCGACGGGGCGAGCCTGCTCCATTGCCTGGCCGGCAAAGACCGCACCGGGGTGGGCGCGGCGCTGATCCACCATGTGCTGGGCGTGCATCATGATGATATCATGGACGATTACCTGCTGACCAACAGCGCCGGCAATGTCGAGGCGCGGATTGCCGCGCAGGCCGGCAATCTGGCCGACATGGGCCTGTCCGAAGCGGCAATGCGCGTGGTGCTGGGGGTGGAGCCGGTGTTTCTTGATACCGCCTTTGCCGCGATCCGCGAACGCCACGGCAGCATCGCCGGCTATGCCGAAACGGTGCTGGGCATCGGTGCGCCCCAAATCGCCGCGATGGAACAACGGTTGATCGATTGACCGCGGTTTATTGACTCCGGCGCGCGGCCCCTTATCTCGCGCTGCAAACGGAGACCATCGATGGCAACCACGCACAAGACCCGCATGCTGATCGTCGGATCGGGGCCCGCCGGGCTGACCGCGGCGATTTATGGCGCGCGCGCCGGGATGGCGCCGATCGTGGTGCAGGGTCTGCAACCGGGCGGGCAATTGACCATCACCACCGATGTGGAAAACTACCCCGGTTTTCGCGATGTGATCCAGGGCCCCTGGCTGATGCAGGAAATGCAGGCCCAGGCCGAACATGTCGGCACGCGGATGATCTGGGACACGATCACCGAGATCACCATGGACGGATCGCCGTTCCGCGCCATCGGTGACAGCGGCGATATCTATGAAGGCGATTGCCTGGTCATCGCCACCGGCGCGCAGGCGCGCTGGCTGGGCGTGCCGGGTGAGGCGGAATTGGGCGGAAAGGGCGTTTCGGCCTGCGCCACGTGCGACGGGTTCTTCTATCGCGGCAAGAAAGTCGTCGTCATCGGCGGCGGCAACACCGCGGTCGAAGAAGCGCTCTATCTGACCAACCACGCCAGCGAAGTCGTGCTGATCCATCGCCGCGATTCGCTGCGCGCGGAAAAGATCCTGCAGGACCGGCTGTTTGCCCATCCCAAAGTCAGCGTGCTGTGGAACAAGGCGGTCGATCGCTTTGTCGGCGGCGACAAAGGCCTGACAGCGGTGGCGCTGCGCGATACGGCAACCGGTGAAACCAGCGAAGTGCCGACCGATGGTGCCTTTGTGGCGATCGGCCATGCCCCGGCCACCGCGCTGTTCCAGGGCAAGCTGGAGCTTGATGCCGCGGGCTATATCGTGGTCGAACCGGGCACGCCAAAGACCGCGATCCCCGGCGTGTTTGCCTGCGGCGATGTCATGGATCACACCTATCGCCAGGCGGTGACTGCGGCGGGCACCGGCTGCATGGCCGCGCTCGATGCCGAACGGTTTCTGGCAGAGCGCGATTTCGCGGCCACCTCGGCAGGGTAGGGCATCAATGGCGTGAAGCGGTCGCCTCGACCAGCCGCTGATACAGCCACGCGGCCGTGTCGGGATCGTCCATGAAGCTGTGGCTGGCGCCGGGGTGCACCTGCACGCGCGGATCACCCGCCGGCCAGACCGCCAGAAACCGTTGGCCCACACGATCGCCGGCAGAAATCAGCACGGTTGCCGGGGCCTCCCCGCGCATCAGCGCCTCGTGCAGCGTGGCCACGATCGGCGTTGCCGCTTCGCGCGGGCGCGCCGCCTGCGCCAGCCCGCCGAGCAGCCGGCGCAGATCGACTTGCCCGCGCACCAGCCGCCACAGCTCTTGCGGGTTGGTCAGTTTTGCCCAATATCGCCGCCGCAGCGCGCCCGGGCTGTGCCCGCCGGCGCTGTCCGCCGCATCGTCGTCAAAGGTCCAGGGGTTGGCCAGCACCAGGCCATCGAGTCCCTGAAGATTCGGGCCGTGCAAATCCGGCGCATGCAGCATCAGCGCCGCCGCCGCATCGCACACGCCATAGGCCACCACGCGGCGCAGGCCGGGCACGGCGCCGCGAAACGCGGCAATCGCAGCGGCAATATCGTCGCGTGATCCGCGCCAGCCGGTGTTTTCCCCCTCGCTGTCGCCCACCCCGCGTCGGTCAAAGCGGAACACCGGCACGCCCGCATCTTCGGCCAGCCAGGCGGCCAGTTGCGCCTGGCCGGCAAAGGCCCCGGCGCGGATTTCGTTGCCGCCCGATACGATCAGCAACCCGGTGCCGCCATGGTGCCCGGCGCTGTCGACCATGCCCCACAGCCGCGCCGATCCGCAGGCAAAGGCCACCGCGCGCCGGGTCATGCGCCAAGGCCTTCGGCAATATCCGCCACGATGCGCGCCGCCAGCCGTGTTGCCTGCGCCGGATCTTCGCCCGGTTCGGCGCGCAGCCACGGTGCGATACCGCCCAGATCGGCAATGCGCAGTTCGCGCTGGCCTTCGTCAAGCGGCCGCGCGCCTTCCAGCCCGGCGATCAGCGCGGGGCCAAAGTCATATCCGGCCAGCGCGATCCCTTCGTTCCGCCCGGTTTCCAGCAGGTCTGCGCTGTCTTCGTGCCGCCCTGCTTCACGCGCGGCGATCACCCGCGCGCGCAGCAACTGGCGCAGCAGGCTGGCGCCCATCACCGGCTCCAGCACCCAGCCGGGCAGGACATTGGGAAAAACCAGCGCCCCGCCGCGCACCGCCAGCACGTGGGTCGCGCGAAAATGCCGCGCGGCGGCGGCCATCGCGCTGCGCCAGGCTTGCAGGCTTTGCGCGGCAAAGGCCTGGCGGCTTTCGTTGGTGCCGGGCAGATCGGGCAGAAAGCTGTCAAGGCCTTGCGCATCAGCCGCGCGCATCGTGCCCACCAGCAGACGGCGCGTGCGGTTCATCTCGTCGAGCAGCGGCGGCACGATCAGCAGGCGCTGGCGCCGCCCGCGATCGATGCTGGCCGCAAATTCGCCGTCTGCCTCGCGGCTGCCGGGGCAGGGCCAGGTGGTGATCACGCGCCGCGCCGCGCCGCCACCAGCGCCAGCAGGCTGCCATAGGTTTCCAGCGTTTCGCCGGTAAGATCGGCATCGTCGAAAAACAGGCCGAACCGGTCTTCGATCGCTGCAAACAGCGTGGCAATCGCCATCGAATCAAGCTCTGGCAGCGCGCCCAGCAGCGCGCTTTCGGCGCCCAGCGCCGCGCACCGCGCCGGGTTCAGCCCCAGCACATCGCCCAGCACCGCGCGCAAGGCCCGATCGGTATCGTCATTGGCCGCCAAGTCGTATCCCATTGTCCCGTCCTATGTGCCCAGTCGGGCGGCCGCAAGCGGCACCGTCGCAAAGTCGTGCGCGCGCAGCACCCGCCGCGCGATCAGCCGTGCCAGCGCGGGCCAGTGGCGCGGCGCGCCCGGACGATAGGCTTCGAGCCGATACCGCACGTCCGACAATTCCATCCAGTCGCGCTTGTAGGGATCATCGCCGGTGCCAAAATCGATAGCGTCCACTTTGTCTGCATCAAACGCCATGGCAAACAGCGCATGGGTCAGAACGGTGCCCGGCGAATGCGCCGCTGCGGCAGGATCGTGTGCCAGCTTGTGGATATAGGCGATGCCATCCTCGACGGTCCACAATTGTGCCGCCACGGCCTCGCCATCGATCGTGGCCAGCCCCAGGCGCAATCGCCCCGCAGCGCCCTCCATTTCGGCAAAATGGCGCAGAAACCCGGGAGAGCCTTCGGCCGGTTTCCAGCTTTTGGCATAAATCGCCTCGTATGCGGCCCAGTCGGCTGCGTCGAAATGGCGGGTGATGCTGATCGCCACTTTGCGCCCCTTGCGGCGCACGGTTTCGCGCAACTGGCCCGGACGGCTGGCCCACCAGGTGGCAAAATCGCGCCCGCCGGGAAGCAGCACGTGGTTCACATGGTCGTGGCACAGCGCGCCGATCCAGCCGGATGATCGCACGGCATCCCGCATCAGCGCCGCCTCACGCGCGGGCAGGGGCGCAAAGCGCAAGGCGCCCATGGGTGACAGGCTGCGGATCAGCGCCGGCAGCAGGCGCTCGCCGCCGCGGGCAAAGCGCGGGCGCGCGACAAAGCTGTACCAATTGGCCAGTGCGCCAAGCCGGTTGCGCGTTTCGCACAAGGGCAGCGCGGCAATCGCATCACCATCGCGCGCCACCGCCACGAAACAGCGCGCGGATGGCAGGCATTCCCGGGCCATCAGCCCCAGCCAGTCCAGCCGGTCGAACGGGGTCACGCCCGGGCCGGGCGCAAACAGCGCGGTCAGGCGTGGGTCCGCTTGCGCTTCAGTAAGGTCTGCATGATAGACTTGCATCGTGATTGCGACCGACGTTCCCTTGCCTGATCCCACGCCCCGTCCGCTCGATCATCTGGCCCTGTGCGGGGCAGATGACGCCCCGGCGCTGGTGGTGGGCGGGCAGACCATGGACTATGCCGCGTTAAATCGGCGTATAGGCCAGTTGGCGGCCTGGTTGGCAAGCGAACAGGAGACCGGCGCGCGGGTGGCCAGCTGGCTGCCCAAGGGCGAACTAGCCTGCCTTTTGCCGCTGGCGACGGCGCGTGCGGGGCTGGTGCATGTGCCGATCAACCCGCTGCTCAAACGCGCGCAAGTCGCGCATATCCTGGCCGACAGCGGCGCAACGCTGCTGCTTGCCAATGCCGAACGGCTGCATGCGCTGGAGGCTGCGGATTTCGGCCCTGCCGATTGTGCCTGCGATACCGATCTTGCCGCGCTGTTCGATATCGAGCCGCTGCCGCCGTCCGACCTGGCCACAGACACCCTGGCGGCGCTGCTGTACACCAGCGGATCGACCGGCCTGCCCAAGGGGGTCATGCTCAGCCACGCGAACTTGTGGCTCGGGGCGATCAGCGTGGCGCATTATCTGCGGCTGCGGTCCGATGATCGCGTGCTGGCGGTGCTGCCGCTGGCGTTTGACTATGGGCAGAACCAGCTGCTTTCGGCCTGGGCGGCGGGGGCCTGCGCGGTGCCGCATGACTATCTGTTGCCGCGCGATGTGCTGCGCGTGGTAGAACGGCAGGGCATCACCACGCTGGCCGGGGTGCCGCCGCTGTGGCGCCAGCTGGCCGCGCTCGACTGGCCGCCGGCCGCGCGCGCCTCGTTGCGGCGGCTGACCAACAGCGGCGGCGCGCTTGACGAACCGCTGGTGCGCGGGCTGCGCGCCCGGTTTCCCAATGTCGATCTTTACGCGATGTACGGCCTGACCGAGGCGTTCCGGTCGACGTTTCTCGATCCCGCGCTGATCGATGCGCAGCCCACGTCGATCGGCACTGCCATTCCTTTTGCCGAAGTGCTGGTGCTGCGCGACGATGGCACGCCGGCAGGCGTGGATGAAGAAGGCGAACTGGTTCACGCCGGCGCTTTGGTGGCGCAAGGCTATTGGCGCGACCCTGTGCGCAGTGCCGAACGGTTTCGCCCCGCGCCGGCGGCCGCGCGCCATGGCGGGCAGGCGGTGTGGTCGGGCGATCGCGTGCGGCGCGATGCGCAAGGGCTGCTGCATTTCGTCGGCCGGCGCGATGCGATGATCAAGACCGCGGGCAACCGGGTGAGCCCCGAAGAAATCGAACAGGCCGCGCGCGCCACCGCGCTGGTGGGCGATGCCGCAGCCATCGGGCTGCCGCATGCCGATCTGGGCCAGGCGATCCATCTGATCGCCACCCCGTTGGCCGGTGCAGGGCCGACTGCCGCGTTGCTGGCGGCGATGGCGCGCGATTTGCCCGGTTTCATGCTGCCGCGTGTGGTGCACTGGCGCGATGCGCTGCCGATCAATGCCAATGGCAAAGTCGATCGCGCCGCCATTTACCGGGAATTATCGGCTTTGGCGGATAAGCCGGGCGCATGATGCCGCCCGCCAGACCCATCGCTGAAAGCGCCATGAAGGCCAAACCGATGGGCCCGATCCCGCCGGGCTTTGCCGTGATCGACGGTGAACTGGCGCCGGGCGGCATCCGCGTGCGCGATCTGGTCGCGCGTGCCGGTGGCGCGCCGCTGTTCGTCTATGATTCCGCGATGATCGCCACGCGCATCGCGGCGCTGCGCGCGGCGATGCCGGCGGGGCTGGCCCTGCATTACGCGGTCAAGGCCAATCCCTTTGCCCCGCTGTTGCAGTTTATGGCAGGGCTGGTCGATGGCTTTGACATTGCCTCGGGCGGGGAATGGCGCGCGTTGCAGGCGCTGGGCGTGGCGGGGGCGCGGGTCGGTTTTGCCGGGCCGGGCAAGCGCGATGCCGATCTTGCCGCGGCGATTGCCGCCGGGATCACGCTCCACATAGAATCCGCGCACGAGGCCGCGCGCGCGCTGAACGCCGGCGCGCGGGCCGGGGTGGCGCCGCGGCTTGCGATCCGCGTCAATCCCGATTTCGAGCTGGCCGGCGCGGGCATGCGCATGGGCGGCGGCGCGCGCGCGTTCGGCATCGATGCCGAGGCGGTGCCCGCGCTGGCGCGGCAGATCGTGGCCGATGGTGCCGATTGGCAGGGGTTTCACGTCTATGCCGGCAGCCAGTCGCTCGATGCCGGGGCGATTGTCGCCAGCCAGGCCGCGACGATCGATCTGATCGCGCGGCTGGCGCAGCAGGCCGGGGTGCCGGTGCCGATGTGCAATCTGGGCGGCGGATTCGGCGTGCCCTATGGCCACGGGCAAAGTGCGCTCGACATCGCGGCAGTGGGCGACGGGCTGGCCGCTGCGCTGGACCGCCGCGCCGGGGTGCTGGGCGAAACGCGCTTCGTGCTCGAACTCGGGCGCTGGCTGGTGGCCGAAGCCGGGGTCTATCTGGCCGAAGTGATCGATCGCAAGCACAGCCGGGGCGAAACATTCCTGGTGGTCGATGGTGGCCTGCATCACCAATTGGCCGCCAGCGGCAATTTCGGCAGCGTGATCCGCCGCAATTACCCTTGCGCGATTGCCACGCGGTTTGATGCCCCGGCAACCGAGGTAGCGCATGTGGTCGGCTGCCTTTGCACCCCGCTGGATCGGCTGGGCGATGCGCTCGCTTTGCCACATGCGGAACCACGCGATCTGGTGGCGCTGTTCTGCGCCGGGGCCTATGGCGCCAGCGCCAGCCCGGCGGCCTTTCTGGGCCATGGCCCGGCGCGCGAAATGCTCGTATAGCCGCGCAGGTTTGGCCTGTACCGTTACGGGACGCAAAGCCGCCCGCGAAGACCACTAACGGTATGTAAACCCTTTTTGGTCATAGCCTGCTGGTGAAACTGCCACCCGGTCGTCCCCTTGGGGGACAATCGGGACACATGGCAGGCTGCCTTGTCCGCCTTCGCGCGCGGGCCGGGTGGCAGACAGGCTTGCTTGAAGGATGGTTCATGCCGAACGATGCCCCCTCCGCCTCTCCCGGAAAACCGGTTACCCGGCGGGCTGCGCTGGCCCGCGCCGGGCTGGCCGTGGCCGGTCTGGCGACGGCCGGGCTGGTTTCGGGCTGTGTCGGCGGCGGCGGCGGGGCGCAATTGCCCTCGGCTTCGTTCGTTTCGCTGCAGGAAGGCCCCGGCGAAGACTATATCATCGGCCCGCTGGATGAACTGACCATTTTCGTCTGGCGCAATCCCGAACTCGGCGCGCAAGTGCAGGTGCGGCCCGACGGGCGCATCACCACGCCGTTGATCACCGACATGCCGGCGGTGGGCAAGACGCCGTCGATGCTGGCCGAAGACATCAAGCTGCAACTTTCGCAATTCATCCAGGAACCGATCGTTTCGGTGATCGTGAACCGCTTTTCGGGCACGTACAGCCAGCAAGTGCGCGTGGTCGGTGCCACGGAAAAGCCGGCCTCGCTGTCTTATCGCGCCAACATGACGCTGCTCGATGCGATGATCGCGGTGGGCGGGCTGTCGGAATTTGCCGCGGGCAACCGCGCCCGGCTGGTGCGGTTCGACAAACAGACCGGCAAGCAGAAGGAATATGGCCTGCGCATCAACGATCTGCTGCGCAAGGGGGATACCCGCGCCAATGTCATGCTGATGCCGGGCGATGTGATCATCATCCCCGAAAGCGCGTTCTGATCGTCAGGCGAGGGTCATGAGCGGACTTGTCGATCAGATCAGGGCGGGGCTTCACAGCATCTGGCATCGCCGCTGGATCGCGCTGGGGGTGGCGTGGATCGTGTGCCTGGCCGGCTGGCTGGCGGTGGGCGCGATTCCCAACAAGTATGAATCCCATGCCCGCATTTTCGTGCGGATCGATGATGTCCTGTCCGATCAGATCGGGCTCGGCGCCGATCGCCACCGCGATATCAACCGCGTGCGCGAAACGCTGACCAGCGCGGTCAATCTGGAAAAGGTCGTGCGCGCCACCCGGCTGGGTGAAAAAGTGACCAGCGAAAAGCAGATGGAAGGCGCGGTGGCCGCGCTCGCCAATGCGGTGAAAGTGACCAACAGCCAGGAAAACCTGTTCGAAATCGCCGCCACGTCGGGCAGCGGCAGCTATTCCGATGCCGATAACGCGCATATGGCGCAGGATATCGCGCAAAAGATGATCGACGTGTTCCGCGAAGTGAACCTGTCGGGCGGGCGCGGCGAAATGAGCGACACGCTGGCCTTCATGGACCAGCAATTGGCCGACCGGCAAAAGGATCTCGAAGCCGCCGAGCAGAAGCGGCAGCAGTTCGAGGCCAAGAATGCCGGCATGTTGCCCGGCACCGGCGCCGTCAGTGCGCGGATCGAAGGCACCCGCGCGGAATTGCGTGGCATCGAATCCGATCTGACCGCAGCGCAAAGCGGGCTTGCCTCGATCAACGGGCAGATGGCCGGCACGCCGCAGACGATCACCGTTCCCGGCGCAGGCGGCGGGGCCAAGGGGGCATTGGCGCAGGCGCAATCCGATCTGGCAGCGATGCGCGCGCGCGGGCTGACCGACAGCCATCCCGATGTCATCGCGCTGAAAGCGCAAGTGGCGCAATTGGCGCGCGCCGCGGCCAGCGAAGGCGGCCATGGCGGCACGCCCAACCCGGCTTATGCCTCGCTGCAATCGATCAAGGCCGATCGCGAAGCCAGCGTGGCCGCGCTGCAATCGCGCAAGGCCGGTTTGCAGCAGGACATCGCGCAACTGACCACGCAGCAATACAGCGAACCGGCGGTGGCTGCCGAAGCCTCGCGGATCAACCGCGATTATGAAGTGCTGAAGGAACAATACGACAAGCTGTTGCGCGATCGCGAGGCCTTGCGGCTGCGCGGCCAGGTCGAAAGCGAACACAACGCGATCAAATTCGAAGTGATCGACCCGCCGACCACGCCGCACGGCCCTTCGGCGCCCAACCGGCCACTGTTGCTGGCAGGCGTGCTGGTGGCGGGGCTGGCAACCGGATGCGGCGTCGCCTTTGCCCTGGGGCAGTTGCGCGGCAGCTTTGCCACCACGGACGAGCTGGAACGGGCGATCGGCCTGCCGGTGCTGGGCGCGGTCACGCTGGCGATGACACCGGCTGCCACGGCGGAACACCGGCGCCATCTGAAATGGTTTGCCGGCGGCATGTCCGGGCTGGTGCTGGTGCTGCTGCTGCTGCTGGCGCTGGAATTCATGAAGCGCCGGTTGGTGGCATGAGCGGACGGAGCAACGAAGCGATGACCGATCAGGGCCCCAAATTGCCGGAAACGCCGCCATTGGCCGATGGCGCCCCGGCGGCACGCGCAAAAGGCAAGCGCCCTTCGCTGATCGAACGCGCCGGCGGCAGCGATGCGTGGCGCGGGATGGTCCTTCCGCGCGATGCGGCAAAACCGGAAATCCCGCCGCTTGATGTGCCGGTCATGGCGCATCCCGCGGCGGCCGAGGCGGTGCCTGTGGCGACCCAGGCGCTGAGCGCGGAGGTCGCGCCGTTCCAGGTGGCCAGCCCTGCGGCGCAGCGGCTTGATGCCATGCCCGCGACGCAGAAATTTCGCGGCACGTTCCACGCGATCGATCGCAAGCACTTGCGCGACCAGGGGCTGATCGAACCCGAAGGCCCGGTAACCGCGCTGCTGGAAGAATTCCGCATCATCAAACGGCAATTGCTGATGACCGCGGCCGAAACGCGCGCCGGCACCGGCCCGGTCAATGGTGACCGCATTCTGGTGGCCTCGGCGCTGCCCGGCGAAGGCAAGACGTTCTGTTCGGTCAATCTGGCGCTGTCGATGGCGGCGGAAAAAGATACCGAAGTGCTGCTGGTCGATGCCGATTTTGCCAAGCCGTCGGTGCTGTCGACGCTGGGGCTGCCCGGCGGGCCTGGCCTGCTCGATGCTCTGGCCGATCCGCGCATCGCGGTCGAAGACTGCATTCTGGGCACCGATATTGCCGGGCTGTTCGTGCTGCCGGCGGGCAATGCCTCGGGCTCCGACACCGAATTGCTGGGATCTTCGCGCACGGCGCAAGTGCTTGACCGGCTGACCTCGAACGCGCGCGGGCGGGTGGTGATTTTCGACAGTTCGCCGGTCCTTGCCGCGTCGCCGGCCAGCGCGCTGGCGCTTCATGTCGGCCAGGCGGTGGTGGTGGTGCGCGCCGGGATGACCAGCGAAGCCGCGCTGCGCGATGCGATCGGGCTTTTGTCCGGCTGCGAAGATATCCGCCTTTTGCTCAATGCCGCGCATTTTTCGCCCAGCGGGCGCCGTTTCGGCACCTATTACGGGTACAAGGAGTAATCCCGATGAAGGGGGTCTTGCACATCGCAGCCAGCGCGCTGGCGCTGATTGCACCGTGGGGGGCAGGGGGTGTTGCCCTGGCGCAAACCGCTGCCGGCGGCGGCGGTCCGCTGCGCTATACCAATCCCGATGCCGGGGACGATACCGCAACCGCGCCCGACGGATCGGCCGTGCGCGGCAGCTCGGCCAATGGCGAAGATGGTCGCGGGGCCTATACCCCGCCGGGCACGGCGAATGCTGCGGCAAAGGCGCGCAAGCGCACGCGCATCACGCCCTATATCGAAATCGACCAGAGCATCTATGATCAGGTCACCCCGCAAAGCCAGGTGATGACGTATACCACCGTGGCGGCGGGCGCCGACATGACGATCGGCAGCCACCGCACCACCGGCGTGGCGACGATCCGGTATGAACACCACTTTTCCGAAACGCGCGGGGTGGGCAGTTCCAACACGGTAACCGGCATTGCCCGTACCACCACAGAGCTGATCCCCCGCACGCTGACATTCGATTTCGGCGGGCTGGCCACGCATACTTCGATCAACCCGGGCGGCGGCGCCCTGTCCAATCCGGTGGAACGCAACGGGTCGATCTATCAGATCTGGTCGTTCTATGGCGGGCCTTCGCTGTCAACGCATGCCGGCGTGCTGGGGATCAAGGCGTCGTATGATCTGGGTTATAACGAGATTGACCGGATCCGGTCCTATGTTCCGGCCGGCGGCACCACGCCGGTTGATCTGTTCGGCCATTCGCTGACCCAGCAGGGCACGGCTTCGATCGGGGTGAAACCGCGCGAAGTGCTGCCCTTCGGGATTGCGCTGAACGGCGCCTATTTGCGTGAAGACACTTCGAACCTTGATCAGCGGCTGACCGATGAACGGCTGGGGGTGCAGATCACCCAGCCGATCACGCGCAGCGCCGCGCTGATTGGCGATGTGGGCTGGGAAAAGGTGCAGGTGGCACACCGCGATGCGCTTTATGATGCCAGCGGCCAACCGGTGGTGACCAGCAACGGCCAATACGTGATCGATCGCAGCAAGCCGCGCAAGATCGCCTATCAGACCGATGGCCTGGCCTGGGATGTGGGCGTGGTGTGGCGGCCCAGCCGGCGCACGATGGCTGCCGCCTTTGTCGGCCGCCGCTATGACAGCACGACATATTACGGCCAGTTCTATCACACCCCCAACAGCCGTTCGAGCATCAGCGTTTCGGTGTTCGACGGCATCTATGGCTTCGGTTCGGGGGTCATGGCCACGCTGCAGCAGCTGCCCACCGATTTTGCGACCACGCGCGATCCGTTCAGCGGCAATGTTGCGGGCTGTCTGCAGGGCACGACCGGCGGGGGCTGCCTGACCGGCGCGCTGGGATCGGCCAATGCGCTGGCATTTCGTGCGCACGGGTTCAATGCCAGCTATGGCGTGACGCTGGGGCGGCTGTCGGTCAATATGGGCGGCGGCTATTTCTCGCGGCGGTTCATCGGCGCGCAGGATACGATCCTGGCCAGCCAGAATGGTGCGCTCGATCAGACCTGGTATGTCAATGCCGGCCTGTCGGGGCAGATCGATCGGCAGACCCGGTTCTTTGTCAACGGCTTCGGTTCGGTCTATCGCACCAGCACGGTGGCGCAGAGCGATACGGCCGATTGGGGCGTGAACGGATCGCTGGTGCGGCATCTCACCGATCGGCTGGTCGGCACCGCCTCGGTCGAAGTGCTGGGGGTCAATCCCCAGATCGCGCCCGATCAGCTTGACATGCTGGGCCAGCTGGGCCTGCGCTACAACTTCCGCTAGGGGCAAAATCCGATGTATGATCAGTTTTACGGGTTCAGCGGCCGGCCATTCCAGCTTGCCCCCGATCCCGATTTCTATTTCGAAAGCCTTACCCACCGCAAGGCGCTGTCCTATCTGGGCTATGGCCTGGCGCAAGGCGAAGGCTTCATTGTCATCACCGGCGAAATCGGCGCGGGCAAATCGACGCTGGCGGCGCATCTGGTCGCCTCGATCGATCGCCAGCGGCTTACCGTGGGCCAGATCGTCACCAGCCAGCTTGATGGCGCAGAGCTGGTGCGGCTGGCCGCGCAGGCCTTTGGCGTGGTGCTGCCGACCACGCCCGGCGCCTTTGACAAGGCGGCAACGCTGGGCGCGATCGAAGGCTTCCTGGCCGACGAGGCGCGCGCCGGGCGCCGCTGCCTGCTGATTGTCGACGAAGCGCAGACGCTGTCGGTCGCGGCGCTGGAAGAACTGCGCATGCTGTCCAATTTTCAGCTCGGCGCGCATCCGCTGTTGCAGACCCTGCTGCTCGGCCAGCCCGAATTCCGCAGCCTGATGAACGAACCCGGGCTGGAACAATTGCGCCAGCGGGTGATCGCCACGCACCATCTCGACGCGATGGAGCCGGACGAAGTCGGCCCCTATATCGAACACCGCCTGCGCCATGTCGGGTGGAAAGACAATCCGGCGTTTGGCCCTGGCGTCCATGCCCTGCTGGCCCAGGCCAGCGGCTGCGTGCCGCGCCGGGTGAACAGCCTGGCCAACCGGCTGCTGCTGATGGGCGCGGTGGAACACGCCGCGCTGATCGATTGCGACATGGTGCATGATGTGCTGGCCGATCTGGCCGGTGACGGCGATGATGATCTGCCGGCCCCAACTGCCGCCCCAACTGCCGCTGCGCCTGCCGTGGCCCCAACTGCCGCTGCGCCTGCCGCACCGGATCCTGCACCCGCTCCGGCACCCGCTCCGGCACCGGCACAGGCGCCTTCGGCCGCGCCCGATCATGCCGCGATCCTGCAGGATCTGGCCCATGAACTCTCCAGCCGCGACGAACAGATTGCCGAATTGCAGCAGGCGGTGATGGAACTGGCCGAATTGCGCCGGCCAGAGGCATTGACCGGCGCGCCAGAGCCCGATCTGGAGCCGCTGCTGGCGGCGATTGTCGATCTGACCCGGCGCATCGAAACGCTGGAAACGCGCACCGGTGATCAGAACGAGGCGATCCGCCATGTGCTGACCATGCTGATCGAATGGCTGGAATCCGAAAACGCGCAAGTTCGCGCGGCCTGATCCCGAAACCAGACCTCCGGCCCCGATCGAGCGACCCATGGCGGCGTCCATTCCCCACCCCGGCAACACGCGTGCCGATGGCCTGATCGCCAATAGGCCGATCATCAGCGGGCCGATTGTCAATGGGCTTTCGGTCGATGTCGAAGACTGGTTTCAGGTCGGCGCGTTCGAAACGGTGATCCCGCGCACCCGCTGGGACAGCCTGGATCTGCGGGTGGAGCGCAATTGCGATGCGATTCTGGCGCTGTTTGACGAGGCGCAGGTAAAGGGCACGTTCTTTACACTGGGCTGGGTGGCGCAGCGCTGCCCCGCGCTGATGCGCCGCATTGCCGATGCCGGCCACGAAATCGCCAGCCACGGCTGGGACCATGCACGCGTGTTCACCATGGATGCGCCCGCCTTTGCCGCCGATCTGGCCCGCGCACGCGCCGTGCTGGAGGATGTGACGGGCCAGGCGGTCACCGGCTATCGCGCGCCCAGCTTTTCGATCGATGCGCGCACGCCCTGGGCACATGGCGTGCTGGCCGAAGCGGGCTATCGCTATTCATCAAGCGTCGCGCCGATCGTGCATGATCACTATGGCTGGCGCGAAGCGCCGCGCTTTGCCTTTCGCCCGGTGGCCGGCGCCGAATTTCTGGAAATTCCGGTGACCACGGCCGAATGGGCCGGGCGGCGCATGGCGGCGGGCGGCGGCGGGTTTTTCCGCCTGTTTCCCTATGCGCTGTCGCGCTGGGCGCTGACCCGGGTAAACCGGCACGATGCGCGCCCCGCGCTGACCTATTTTCACCCCTGGGAAATCGATCCCGATCAGCCGCGCGTGGCCGATGCGCCGTGGCGATCACGCCTGCGCCATTACAGCCGGCTGGGCGCGATGGCGGGAAAGCTGCGGCGCCTGCTGCACGATTTTCCCTGGGGCCGGATGGATGCGCTGGCCGCGTGCGAAGCGCAGCGGATCGCGCCATGATGCCGATGATCCCGCCCCGTGTGCGCCGCGCAACGCCCGACGATGCCGCGCGCATCGCGCAATTCGTGGCCGCGTGCGACGGGGCGACCGCGTTCCACCGCCCCGAATGGCTGCACGCGGTCGAACGCGCCAGCGGCCATGCGCTGTGCGTGCTGCTGGCCGAAACCGGGCGCGACATCACGGCGCTGCTGCCGCTGCACGCGGTTCATTCGCCGCTGTTTGGCCGCGCGCTGGTATCCACCGGGTTTGCCGTCGATGGCGGGGTGATCGGCGATCCGGCGCAGGCCGAGGCGCTGGCCGAGGCGGCGTGTGAATGGGCGCTGCGGTTGTCGTGCGGAACGGTCGAACTGCGCGGCGGGCCTTTGCCGTCGGCGCCAGGCTGGCACGTGCGCACCGACAGCCATGCCGGTTTCGTCACGCCGCTGGCAGCCGATGACGACGCGCAACTGACCGCAATCCCGCGCAAGCAGCGCGCCGAAGTGCGCAAAGGTCTGGCGGGCGATTTTTCCGTGCGCATCGGCAGCGAAGCGGCCGATCGCGCGATGCATTATGCGGTCTATGCCGAATCGGTGCGCAATCTGGGCACCCCGGTGTTTCCGCGCGCACTGTTCGATGCGGTGCTCGATGGCTTTGCCGGCGATGCCGATATCCTGACCGTGCTTGCCGGCGACACGCCGGTCGCTTCGGTGCTCAGCCTCTATCATCGCGGCGCGGTCATGCCCTATTGGGGCGGCGGCACGTTTGCCGCGCGCGCGCTGCGCGCCAATGACGTGATGTATTATCGGCTGATGTGCCACGCGCGGCGGCGCGGGTGCGACCGGTTCGATTTCGGCCGGTCGAAAGTCGACAGCGGCGCCTATCACTTCAAACGCAACTGGGGTTTCGCGCCGCAGCCGCTGGCTTATGCGCACTGGACCGCCGATGGCGTGGCGCCGCGCGATGTCAATCCGCTCAGCCCGCGTTATCGCGCGCGGATCGCGCTGTGGCGCAAGCTGCCGCTGGCGCTGGCCAACCGTCTGGGCCCGCTGATCGCGAACGGACTGGCCTGAACCATGGTCGGCAATCCCGGCGAAGTGCTGTTTCTGGCGCACCGCATTCCCTATCCGCCCGATCGCGGCGATCGCATCCGTTCGTGGCACATCCTGCGCGCGCTGGCGGCGCTGGCGCCGGTGCATTGCGGTTGCCTGATCGAAAGCGCGGACGAACGCGCGCAGGCCGGCCCCATTGCAGACGTTGCTGCCAGCCATTGCCTCGCGCTGCGCCCGGCATCGCTCGGCTGGGCGGGAATTGCCGCGCTTGCCACCGGGCGCCCGGTCAGCCTGGTTGCGTTTTCGTCGGCACAATTGCGCCGCTGGGTGCGCGATCTGATTGCCGAGCGGCCGATCACCACGATTTTCGTGTTTTCCGGCCAGATGGCGCAATTCGTTCCGGCCGATTTCCGCGGGCGCGTGGTGATGGATTTCGTCGATGTCGATTCGGCCAAGTTTGCGGCCTATGCTGCCGCGGCGCGGGCCTGGTGGGTGCGCGCCATCCACGCGCGTGAGGCGCGGGTGCTCTGCGCCTTTGAAGAGCGGACCGCGCATCGCGCCGATCTGTCGCTGCTGGTCACTCCCGATGAGCGCGATCTGTTCGTGTCGCGGCTGGCCGATCCGGCCGGCGTGGCGGTGGCCGCGCTGGGCAACGGCATCGATGCCGCGCACTTTTCGCCCGAGGCGGTTTCGCCAGAGCCGGCGCTGTGCGGGCCGGGGCCGCAGATCGTGTTTACCGGGCAGATGGACTATGCCCCCAATGTTGCGGCGGTGCGGCTGTTTGCGCAGCAGGCCATGCCGGTGATCCGCGCGCGCCACCCGCACGCGGTGTTCACCATTGTCGGCCGCGCGCCCACCGCCGAAGTGCGCGCGCTCGATGGGCAGGACGGCACGCGGGTAACCGGCGAAGTGCCCGATGTGCGCCCCTGGCTGGCCGGGGCGGATCTGGTGGTGGTGCCGTTGCTGATTGCGCGCGGGGTGCAGAACAAAGTGCTGGAGGCGATGGCCATGGCGCGCCCGGTGCTGCTGACCCCGGCGGCGGCCAGCGGCATTCCGGGCAGCGATGGCGCGGAATTTGCCGTGGCCGCCATAGACGCCATGGCTGCTGGCGCCGAACCCGATGCCGCCGCCTTTGCCGCGCGCGCGCTGGCCCTGCTGGACGATCCGCAGGGTGCACTCGCAATCGGCCGGCAGGCGCGCGCGTGCGTTATGGCCGAGGCGGGGTGGGACAAAGTTCTGGCGCCGCTGCCGGCGATGATGGGGTGGACCGATGCAGCCTGATGGGCCTGGCGATCCGGCGGACACCGGGCACAGCGCGCGGCGCACGATTCCGGCCGCATGGCACAGCGCACTGGTGCGGCTGGCGCTGGTCTGGGCGGGGCTGGTCGTGCTGTTCTGGCCCGATTGGCGCGACATGGCCGGGCAATGGTGGAACAGTTCGACCTATAACCACATTCTGCTGATCCCGCCGATCCTTGGCTGGCTGGTCGCGCAGCGCCGCGATGAACTGCTGCGGCTGGCGCCGGTGGCCTGGTGGCCGCCGCTGGTGATCTTTGCCGGCGCCGGGTTCCTGTGGCTGCTGGGTGATTTTGCCGGGCTGTCGCTGGCGCGGCAGCTTGCCGTGGTGGTCATGGCGCAGGCTGGGCTGGCCGCGGTGCTGGGGCCGCAAGTGGTGGCCGGGTTGCTGTTTCCGCTGGGTTACATGCTGTTTCTGGTGCCGTTCGGCGATGAAATGATTCCCTTTCTGCAAACCCTGACCGCGCGCATCACGATGGTGCTGCTGGGGCTGGCGCATATCCGTTCCAGCATCGATGGCGTGTTCATCACCACGCCGGCGGGCTATTTCGAAGTGGCGGAGGCCTGTTCGGGGGTAAAATTCCTGATCGCGATGATCGCCTATGGCGCGCTGGTGGCCAATGTGTGCTTTCTGCGCTGGTCGCGCCGCATGGCGTTCATGGCGGTGTCGCTGGTCGTGCCGATCCTGGCCAATGGCATGCGCGCGTTCGGCACGATCTGGATTGCCGGGTGGTACGGCATCAGCTTTGCCAGCAGTTTTGATCATGTGTTCTATGGCTGGGTGTTTTTTGCCGTGGTCATGGGGCTGTGCATGGCGGCCGGCTGGCGCTGGTTCGATCGGCCGGTGGCCGCGCCGATAATCGATCCCGAAGCGGTGGCGGCCAATCGGCTGGTGGTGCGGCTGATGCGCCAGCAGCCGGGCGCGCGCGCCACGCTGGGCGCCTTGCTGGCGCTGGCGCTGGTGTTCATCGGCTGGGGCGCAGCGGCGGGATCGCTTGCCGGGCATCTGCCAAAGGGCGTGTTTCTGCCCGCAATCCCCGGCTGGGTGGCCGAAGCCAGCGATGCCGGAACGCCGTGGGCCCCGCCGCACGGCGGTGCAGATCAGCAATTTCACATGCGGTTTCGCGATGGTGCGGGCCATGTTGTCGATGTGTCGTTCGCGCTCTATGCCAGCCAGGGTGAAGGGCACGAAGCCGGCGGTTTCGGGCAGGGCGCGGTGCCGCTGGGATCGCGCTGGACCTGGGAACGCCCCGGCGCGGCGGTGGGCCTGGCCAAAAGCGACATCATCCAGGCCGCCGGGCCGGAACGGCGGCTGTGCCTTACCTGGTATCGCAGCGGCGCGCTGCTGACCGGCAGCAACCTGGCGCTGCGCTTGCACGTGATGGCCAATCATCTGCTGCTGCGGCGCGAAGCGACCGGGGCGCTGATCCTGTCGGCCTCCGACGCGCTGAACCGCGATCCGGCGGCGGCGCTGGCGGCATTCATGGCTGCCACCGGCCCGGTCGATCGCTGGATCGATGCCATGGCACTGGGCAACCGCTAGGCCGATGTGCGGCATCGCCGGCCTTTTTGCGCCCCACGCGGACCAGCCGGTCGATCCGCAGCGGATCGCGGCGATGCTTTCCGCTGCGCCGCATCGCGGGCCCGACGGGCGTGGGGTGTGGACCGCGCCGGGGGTGGGGCTGGGCCATTTGCGCCTGGCGATCATCGATCTGGCCGGATCACCGCAGCCGATGGCCTCTGCCGATGGCGCGGTCATGCTGGTGTTCAATGGCGAAATCTACAATTTCCGAGAATTGCGCCGCGAATTGCAGGCCGGGGGCGCGGTGTTCCGCACCGATGGCGACAGCGAAGTGATCATCGCCGCTTGGCAGCGGTGGGGGGTGGATTGCCTGTCGCGCCTGCACGGCATGTTTGCCTTTGCGCTTTATGATGCGCGCGCCAGAACCATGCTGCTGGCGCGGGACCGGCTGGGGGTAAAGCCGCTTTTCACCGCTACGCTGGGCGATGGCAGCGTGATTTTCGGGTCTGAACTCAAACAATTGCTTGCCCATCCTGGCTGTCCGCGAACGATTGACCCGCTGGCGGTCGAAGATTTCATGGCCTGGGGCTATGTGCCCGATGACCGATCGATCCTGGCCGGGGTGGAAAAGCTGCCGGCGGGGCATTACCGCCTGTTGCGCCATGATGCCGCGCCCGCCGCGCCGGTGTGCTGGTGGGATATCAGCTTTGCCGATCGCGCCACCGGAAGCGCCGACCAGCTGGGCGAGGAATTGCTCCACCATCTGCACCAGGCGGTGACGTCGCGGATGACGGCCGATGTGCCGCTGGGCGCGTTCCTGTCGGGCGGGGTCGACAGCTCCACCGTGGTGGCGATGATGGCGGGGGCCAGCGCCGATCCGGTGAAAACCTGCTCGATCGGGTTCGATGTCGCCGCGCTGGACGAAACCGCCTATGCCGATCGCATCGCCGCGCAGTTTCACACCGAACATTATCGGCGCACGGTGGGATCGGATGATTTCGCCGCGATCGACACGATTGTCGCGATGTTTGACGAACCTTTTGCCGATGCCTCGGCGCTGCCGACCTGGCGTGTGTGCCAGCTGGCGCGCGAACATGTCACCGTGGCGCTGTCGGGCGACGGCGCGGACGAGGCGCTGGCCGGCTATCGCCGCCTGACGTTTCATCATCGCGAAGACCAGGTGCGCGCGCTGCTGCCAGGGCCCTTGCGGCGCGGGGTGTTTGGCGCGCTGGGCGCGGCCTGGCCGGCAATGGCCTGGGCGCCGCGGCCGCTGCGCGCGCGCGCCACGCTGCAGACGCTCGCGCTGGATAGCGAAGAGGCCTATGCGCGCAGCGTTTCAGTCACCCGGGTGGAAGCGCGCGAGGCGCTCTATACCCCCGAATTCAAGCGCTTGCTGGGGTCATACCGGGCTGAGGCGCCGGTGGTGGCGCTGATGCGGCAGGCCCCGGCGCGCAGCGGGCTCGATCGCGCGCAATATGCCGATCTGAAGCGCTATCTGCCCGGCGATATCCTGACCAAAGTCGATCGCGCCAGCATGGCGGTCAGCCTGGAAGCGCGCGAGCCGCTGCTCGATCATCGGCTGATCGAATTTGCCGCACGCCTGCCGGAAAATCTGCGCGTGCGCGGCATGACCGGCAAATGGCTGATGAAGCAGGTAATGCGCCCGAGTTTGCCCGAAGATGTGCTGTTCCGCCCCAAGATGGGCTTTGTCACGCCGATTGCGGCGTGGTTTCGCGGCCCGCTGGCCGATGCTGCGCGGGCGATCGGGCAGAGCGGGGGGGCGCAAAACGGGGCAGCGCAAAACGGGGGAGGGGGCCTTCTGGCCGAAACCGGCTGGTTTGCGCCCAATCGCATTGCCGCGCTGGTTGACGATCATCTGGCCGGCCGGGCCGATACCAGCCGCACCCTGTGGCAATTGCTCATGCTTGAAAAAAGCCTGACGCGGCTGATGTCATTCTGACGCGAAGGCGTGCGAGCGGCCAATCCGGCCCAAGGATTCGCAGCAGCAGCAAACGTCTGCTTGGTTGATTTTTGCTTTACGGCGGTAAGAGGATGTCAACCAATTCGGACTAATTTTGCGGAGGTTTCCGAAGGCACCAGGAAGAAATGCGCGCAATTCTGCGATCTCCGCTATGGCTGGCGCTGCTCATCGGGGCGGTAACCTGGCTGCTTGGCCTCAGCGAACCGTTCAGTCACGGGTATTGGAACGTCGGATACAAGAATTACCACGAATCCGCGCCCGATTCGATTGTCGTGGTAGCCGCGGACGATATCAACGATTTTGGCGCGCAGGCGCAGGCGCGGCTGTTCGATCTGGTCGATCAGGCTCGTCCTGCCCGGTTGTTCGTCGATCTGAAGCTGCAAAGCGGCCCGACATCGGGCGATGCCGCAACGATCCGCAGTGCGATCGCGCGCCTGGGGCCCGATGCGGCCTTCGTCATCCGCAGCAAGAAGCTGGACCGGTTTGATCGCGATGTGTTCGATTTTCCCGATCCCGATCTGATCGGACGGCATCCGATCGTGCTGTCGGGCTGGTCGGTGAACGGGCTGAACTATGCCGAATCGGGCCCCGCTGCGATCACTATCGATGGCGTGCGCTATTCCACGCTCGCGGCGGCGCTGGCCGATATCGATCCCCCACCGAACAAGGTGATCTACCCCGATTTCGCGGTCGATCCGTCCAGCATCCATACCGTTTCGGCGCGCGGATTGCTGCGCGGAACGGTCAATCCTGCCAAGCTGACCGGGAAACGGGTGATCATTGCGGCATCGGGACAAGTGCCGGTTGCTGGCTATTTCGGCCACAACCTGGCCAGTCCGGTGGACTTTGACATTGCCGGCGCGGTGGAACTGCGCAAGCCCTACCCGATCAATATTCTGCCGGTCTCGTTCTGGGTTCTGGCCGGGCTGTTGCTCGCGCTGGCATGCCGTTCGGCTGCGCGGCGGGAGCGGAATATCGCTTATGCCGCGCTGGTCGCGGCCGTGCTGGTCGGACCGGTTGCGCTCCGCACGCTCGGCATCGTGGCCTATCCCGATGCCGCGATCGCCTCGATTCTGGTCTATGGCGCGATCCGGCTGTGGCAAAAACGCACGCGCAAGATCCAGCACACCAGCGCATCGGGCCTGCCCAACATGCTGGCGCTGTCCAACAGTGTCCTGCCGGTGGGGTGCGATGTGGTGGTTGCGACCATCGCCCGCTACGAAGAAATCCTCGCAACTTTGCCGCGCGACCTGCATGGGGAATGCGCCCGCCAGATCGCGCGGCGCATTGCGGTCGGCTGCGGATCGGCCGATATCTATCATTCCGATGGCGGCCATTTTGCCTGGACCGAGGAAGCCCGCCCGCTCGATATGCAATTGAGCCATCTGGAAGGGCTGCGCGCGCTGTTTTCGGCGCCGCTTCAGGTGGGGCCGCACACGTTCGATACCAATATCCACTTCGGGCTGGATCGCAACGAAGGGGTGGAAACCGCCACCCGGGTCAATTCGGCGCTGGCCAGCGCCAACGAGGCGCTGGCCAATGGCCGCGCCATCGATCTGTTTGAGGCGCATCGCCTGGCCGAAGCGCCATGGGAACTGTCGCTTCACGCGCGTATCGATGAAGGCCTGCGCAATGGCGATATCTGGCTGGCGTTTCAGGCACAGTGGGACATTGCCACCGGGCGCATCTGCGGGGCAGAGGCGCTGATCCGCTGGAACCATCCCACCCGCGGCGCCATCGCCCCCAATGCCTTTATCCTGCAGGCCGAACGTGCCGGCCGCATCGATGCGCTGACGTATTGGGTGCTCGATCAGGCGATTTCGGCGGCGCTTGCCATCAATGCCAAGGGCGAACCGTTCCAGATGAGCGTCAACTTGTCGGGCCAGATGGTCGACAAGCCCGATCTGGTAAAGACTTTTGGCAATATTGTCGCGCGGCGCGGGATCAACCCGCGCCTGATCACTGTGGAAGTGACCGAAACCAGCAGCGTCGGCAATCGGCCGGCGGCGGTGCACAACCTCACCCGTCTGCGCCAGATGGGCTTTCGCCTGTCGATTGACGATTTCGGCACGGGCGAGGCAAGTCTGGCCTATCTGGCCGATCTGCCGAGCGACGAACTGAAACTGGACCGCCGGTTCGTGTCGCGCATCGTCAGCAGCGATCGGGACCGCGCGATTGTCGCCAGCACGATCGGGCTGGCCCATGCGCTGGGGCAGACGGTCGTGGCCGAAGGGATCGAGGACGCCGCGACGCTGGCAATGCTGCGAGACATGGGCTGCGACCATGCCCAGGGCTTCTATCTCGGCCGGCCCCAGCCGTTCGCGCTGTTCGAACGCGAATATGATGCCTGCCACCAGCGCGAGGTGCGCCACGTTTAGAACTTGTTAACCATCGTCGAGAATGGTAAATGGGCCTCACCCGTGGATGGAGGCTCTCATGTTCAAATATATTTTCGGTGGCGGTTCCTAATAGCGATCGCTGATGGCTTGGCCCGCAAATTTCCGCAGTAAATCACGGAAAAGGGCGGTTCTGGTCAACGCATAAAACAAAAAGGCTCGTGCCTGGCACGGGCCTTTTTTGCGTTTGGCAGGGCCTGAACTGGTTAACAAGGCGCGAATCGATTCGGGTCTGCGGGGTGTTGCTGGGTTGCGTTCGCGCCATTTTCGAACAGAAAGATTACTGGTTGCGGCATGGCGGGCGCGACGCCTGCGCTGCCCACATTTCGCCGTGGCCCGGCGCCAGTTGGCCGCGCGATTGCATTTCCATCAGGCGGCTGACCGTGCGGTCAAAGGCAAAGCGGCCTTCCTCATCGCCCCCCGCGCTGCGGTCATAAAGGTCGGCCGGGTCGGCCGTGGCGGTCACGATCAGCTTCACATTGTGTTCGTACAGCGTGTCGATCGACGTGATGAACCGCGGCACGTTTTGCGAGGTCCTGATTTTGCGTCGTTTATTGCAAAAACCCGACACACGCTTTTTTGCGCGATGCTGTAGCCGTTGACTTGCGACCAGGATCACGGCGTGGTCATTGCGCGCGACCGCCCTATGGTCGATCGGACCTTGTGCCACGGAGCACAGCCGCTTGGCGTTGAATGCTGCCACGCCTTTCAGATTTGGGGTCACATGCAGCGACCCTCCACCGCCCACCGAAAATTGCACTGTTTCATCGCGAACATTCAGCCCCCTTTCCAAAAGGGCCGCAGCGTTTGGAACTTGTTAACCAACTTTGTTAGTGGTAAATCCGGGTTCCCAAAGACGGAGGATTTTATGTTCAAAATCATCTGGCATTACCTGATGAATTAAGCCGATCCCGTTCAGACCTTTTTCCCGGAACGCTGAAATTCGGATAAAACCTTTTTTCCGGACCAAGCTTTTGAGGACAGCGAAAAAGCCCGTGCGTTGCGCGGGCTCTTTTGTTTTCGGGCCGATCCGAAATTGGCTGACAAGCCGCGATTCGGCTGGCGCATGCAGGACAATTGGCCGGCAAATGACCCTATTTTCGCGTCAAAATCTTGATATGACTAATGAGGTTGCATGGCCGGGCTGGCCTTGAGTACTGGCGGATGAGAACCTCCCGCTCAAAGAGAATGCTCGCCTTGCAGGTGTGCTACCGCCATGTTGCCATCGGGCGATGAACGATCGGGAAAAATCGACTGCCCCGCAACAGAACCGTCTGCAACGGAACCGTATGGCACATAACCGGCCGTCACTCTTCGCCGTGGCCCAGCGCCAGATAGTCTTGTGACTGCATTTCCATCAGCCGGCTGACCGTGCGGTCAAAGGCAAAGCGGCCTTCCTCATCGCCCCCCGCGCTGCGGTCATAAAGGTCGGCCGGGTCGGCCGCGGCGGTCACGATCAGCTTCACCTTGTGTTCGTACAGCGTGTCGATCAGCGTGATGAACCGCATCGTCTCGTTGCGCCGTTCGGGCCCCAGCCGGGGAATCGCGACCAGGATCACGGTGTGATACTTGCGCGCGATCGCCAGATAGTCGGGCGCGCCGCGTGCTTCGGTGCACAGCCGCTTGAAACTGAACACCGCCACGCCTTTCAGGCTTTTGGGCACGTGCAGCAGGCGCCCGCCGCCCAGATCGAGATCGGCGGCGGGCACATTGGCGCTGTCATCGGGTGAAAAATCGGTCAGGCGGAAAAATGCCTCACGCACGCTGGCCGTGGCCGCATCGCCGATCGGGGTGTGCCAGGTATCCACCCCCTGCATCCGGTCGAGCCGGTAATCGGTCGGCCCGTTCAGCGTCAGCACGTCCAGGCGGCTTTCGATCAGCGCGATGAAGCCCAGGAAATGTTCGCGGTTCAGCCCGTTCTTGTAAAGATCGCCCGGCGCGCGGTTCGATGTGGTCACCACGACCACGCCGTGCCCTTCGATCAGCGCGGTGAACAGCCGGCTCATGATCATCGCATCGGCGCTGTTGTTCACCACCATTTCGTCGAACGCCAGCACGCGCGTTTCGGCGGCAATCGCGGCGGCCACCGGGGCAATCGGATCGCCGCTTTCCTTCTTGCGCTCTTCGCGCAGGCGCGCGTGAACCTCGATCATGAATTCGTGAAAATGCGCGCGGCGCTTGGCGGAAATCTGCAGATTGTCGTGGAACAAGTCCATCAGCATCGATTTGCCGCGCCCGACACTGCCCCACATATAGACCCCGCGCGGGGGCGGCACGGGCTTTCGCGCAAACAGCCGGCCAACGATTCCGGGGCTGGGCACCGGGGCCTCCAGCGCCGATTGCAGCGCATCAAGCCGGGCGGCGGCGGCGGCCTGTTCGGCATCGGGGCGCAATTCGCCCGAGGCTACGAGAGCGGCATACCGGTCGGAAACGCGCAAGGTCCCGGTCCTTAACGGCCCGACGGCTTGCGCACGGTGCCGTTGTAGGCCGCGACAAGATGGCCGTCCTGTTCGATCGTGCCGCGGATGAACACCAGTCGCCGCGTTTCGCGGAGCACTTCGCTGATCGCATCGAGCGGCTGGCCCAGCCGCCCCGCGCCGATGAACTGGGTCGACAAGTCCAGCGTGACCGACCCCGCCGCATCGCCATCCAGAATAAGCCGCAACCCCGAAAACAGCGAAATGTCGATCAGCGCGAGCGTAACCCCGCCGTGGATCGCATCGAGCAGGTTGGAATGGCGCCGTTCGGGAAACATGCGCAGCCGCACCGCCGGCTTGCCCCCGGGCAGTTCCTCCTTGCGGACCAGCAACCGCCCCATGACTTGCGCGTTGAACCGCGTCTGATCCGCCAGTTCCCACGTGTACCAGCCCGGATGATCCGGCGCCGGTTCATGGCGAAAACCCGTTTCCGGTACCTCGCCCGATCCCAGTACCTCGGCAAACGATTCCGGCACGATCAGATCGCGCGTTCGGCCTGAAGCTTTTTGATTTCGGCAATCGCGCGCGCCGGCGACAGGCCCTTGGGGCAGACATTGGCGCAGTTCATGATCGTATGGCAGCGATAGAGGCGGAACGGATCTTCGAGTTCGTCCAGCCGCTCACCGGTCATTTCATCGCGGCTGTCGGCCAGCCAGCGATAGGCCTGGAGCAGGATCGCCGGGCCCAGAAACTTGTCCGAATTCCACCAATAGCTCGGGCACGAGGTGGAACAGCACGCGCACAGGATGCATTCGTACAGGCCGTCCAGCTTTTCGCGCTGTTCGGGGCTTTGCAGCCGCTCCTTGCCCGAAGGCGTGGGCGAAACCGTCTGCAGCCAGGGGCGGATCGAGGCATATTGCGCATAGAAATGCGTGAAATCGGGCACCAGGTCCTTGATCACCTGCATGTGCGGCAGCGGCGTGATGCGCACTTCGCCCTTCAGATCCTCGATCGCGGTGGTGCAGGCCAGGCCATTGCGCCCGTTGATGTTCATGGCGCACGACCCGCAGATACCTTCGCGGCACGACCGGCGAAACGTCAGTGTGGGGTCCTGATCCGATTTCATCTTGATCAGCGCATCGAGCACCATCGGCCCGCAGCTGTCCAGATCGATATCAAAGCTGTCATAGCGCGGATTTTCGCCGCTGTCCGGGTCATAGCGATAGACTTTGAACTTCCGCACCCGGCCACTCGTTTTGGCGGCGTGATGGCGCGCCTTGCCGGTGATCCTGGAATTTTTCGGAAGACTGAAAGTCGCCATGTCCAAACCCTTTTTCGATGCGGCGCCAGCGGTGGGCACGACAGCCTGCAAGGCCGCTCCGTGGCCCGCCTGTTTGCGCCTGCGAACACTCCGAATCGTCCTTAGCGCAACCGTCGCAAGGGGCAAGTGCCTGATCGTCCGGTCCCGCTGTCCGATGGGGCCAAGCCTGGCGCCTGGTTACAGCCGCGGGGGTGACCAGCGCATGTCGGCAAGATAGGGGGTTTCCGAACGCGCCGCATCCATCGCCGGCGCATCGAGCACCGCTGTCAGCAGCGCCTCATCGGCGAGCGCCCGCGCGCGCACCACGCCATCGGGGCCGACAATCGCCGATTGCCCGTCAAAGTCATATTCGTGTTCACGGCCGGACCGGTTGGCAAAGGCCAGCCACACGCCGTTTTCCAGCGCGCGCACGCGGATCACCGCCTCGGCCACCAGCGGGAATTCTGCCCCGCAGGCGGTGGGTGCAATCACCAGATCGGCACCGCGCAGCGCCAGATCGCGCACCGTTTCGGGATATTCGGTATCATAACAGATCGACAGGCCGATGCGCCAATCGCGAAACCGGGCAATCGCACTGGGCGCCTGGCCCGGCGCAAACAGCGCGCGTTCGTAATCACCCCATAGATTGACCTTGCGATAGGAAGCCAGCGTTGCCCCCGTATCATCGATCAGCCGCGCGGTGTTGTAGCGCAAGGCTCCATCGAGTTCGGGATAGCCATAGGCCATCGCGATGCCGTGTTTGCGTGCCAGCGCGGCGATACGCTGCTGCCAGGGGCCATCGGCGGGTTCGCTCGCCGCCGCCACCGCCGCGCTGTCAAAATAGCCGCTGGTCCACAGTTCGGGCAGCACGAGCAGATCGCAATCGGCCAATGCGCCGCTGCCGAGCAGCGCCTCCAGCCGATCGATCATCGCGGCGGGCTGGCCGCCCAGGCCCGGTTGCTGCCAAAGGGCCATCCGCAAGGGGCCCATCTGCAAGGGTAAGGGCGCGTTCATGGCTGCACCGGTGTGGTGTGCGGGCGACCCGCCCGTTCAGGGCCCCGCAGGCGGAGCAATGAACGGGCGGGCTGCATCGCGATCACGCGCCGAACGTGCGCTGCCACCAGCCGCGCCGGGGCGAGCCGGAATTGTCGCTGCCATCGTCGCCACCATCGCTGTCACCGGCTTCGGCAACTGTTTCAGATGCAGGCGCTTCAGGTGCAGGCGCTTCGGTCGCAACCGTTTCGGCAACAGGTGCCTTGGCTTCGGCCGTATCCGGTTCTGCCGCCGTATCAGCCTTCTTGCGACGGCTGCGCTTGGGCTTTTCGGCCACTGCTTCGGCAGGAGCTTCTGCTGGAGCAGCCAGAGGCACCTCGGCGCCAGACACTTCGGCGACAGACACCTCCGCAACAGGCACTTCGGCGACAGGCACTTCGGCAACAGGCGCTTCGGGCGCCGGCGCGTCGTCGGCCTTTTTGCGGCGGCTGCGCTTCGGCTTGGCGGCAGGTTCTTCGCTGGCGGCAGGCTCTGCCGCCACCTCTGCTGCCGGCGCCTCTGCCGCTGGCGCCTCGCTCACAGGCTCGGCTGCTGCGGCTTCATCGCTGTCCGTCACTTTGCGGCGGCGGCTGCGCTTGGGCTTGGCCGGCGCTTCTTCGGCAACGGGTGCGGCAACTGGCGCTGCGGCCTGTTCCCCATCGCTGCCTTGCGCGTCATCACCGTCGCCGTCATCACCGTCTTCACCCGGTGCCGACTGGCCATCGGTAACGGGCGAACCGTCACGGTTGCGGCGACGACGGTTGCGACGGCGGCGCTTGCGGCGGCCTTCGCCGCCGGCTTCGTCGCCACCCGGTGCAGACGCGGTGCCAGCTGCTGCTTCTGGCTGTTCTTCGTCCGCCCGGTCGTCATCGCCCCGGTCCTCGTCGTAACCTTCGTCACGGCTGTCGCGCTCGGCGCCATCGGCTTCGCCGCCTTCGCCGCGATCACGGTTGCGGCCACGACGGCGACGGCGACGCTTGCGCCGGCCGGCGCTGTCGCCGCCTTCACCCTGTTCGCGCGGTTCTGCGCCTTCGGTGTCTTCTTCGTCCTCGGCTTCGATTTCGTCCTCTTCGTCGATCCCGTCGTCTTCGATCGGTTCGATGATCGGGTCAAAGCGCGGGGTGAATTCGGGCCGCGGCCCGCGCGAGGCAACGCGCATCTTGGCGCCTTCGTTCTCGCCTTCGGGGATCACCTCCACCGACACGCCATAGCGCGCCTCGATTTCGGCCAGATCGCCACGCTTGGCATTCAGCACGTAGATCGCCGCTTCCTGGCTGGCATAAAGCGTGATGATGCTGCCTTTGCCCTTGGCGGCTTCGTCCTCGATCATGCGCAGCGCCGAAAGGCCGGCCGACGATGCCGTGCGCACCAGCCCCGAACCATCGCAATGCGGGCAGGCGCGGGTGGTCGCTTCCAGCACGCCGGTGCGCAGCCGCTGGCGGCTCATTTCCATCAGGCCAAAGCCGGAAATGCGCCCCACCTGGATGCGCGCGCGATCGTCCTTCAGCGCGTCCTTCATCACCTTTTCGACTTTGCGGACGTTCGATCCGTATTCCATGTCGATAAAGTCGATGACCACCAGCCCGGCCATGTCGCGCAGGCGCAACTGGCGGGCGATTTCGCGCGCCGCCTCCAGGTTGGTGGAAACTGCCGTCGCCTCGATGCCGTGTTCCTTGGTCGAACGGCCCGAATTGATGTCGATTGAAACAAGCGCTTCGGTCGGGTTGATCACCAGATAGCCGCCGCTGCGCAACTGCACCACGGGATCATACATCGCGGTCAGCTGGTCTTCCGCGCCATAGCGCTGGAACAGCGGCACCGGATCGGCATAGGGCTTCACCCGCTTGGCGTGGCTCGGCATCAGCAGCTTCATGAAGTCTTTGGCGGCGCGATAGCCCGCTTCGCCTTCAACCACGACTTCTTCGATCTCGCGGTTGTAGATGTCGCGGATCGCGCGCTTGACCAGATCGCTGTCCGAATGGATCAGCGCCGGCGCGGTTGCCCGCATCGTGTTTTCGCGGATTTCATCCCACAGCCGCGCCAGATAGTCGAAATCGCGCTTGATCTCGGGCTTGGTGCGCTGCAGCCCGGCGGTGCGCACGATGCAGCTCATCGTCTTGGGCAAAGCCAGCTCGGCAATGATCGATTTCAGCCGCTTGCGGTCGCTGGCCGAATTGATCTTGCGGCTGATCCCGCCGCCATGGCTGGAATTGGGCATCAGCACGCAATAGCGGCCGGCCAGGCTGAGATATGTGGTCAGTGCGGCGCCCTTGTTGCCGCGTTCTTCCTTCACCACCTGGACCAGCAGCACCTGGCGGCGCTGGATCACGTCCTGGATCTTGTACCGGCGGCGCAGCGCCAGACGGCGCGCGCGCAGATCGTCGGCTTCCTTGGCCTGGCCACGGCTCTGGCGGCGGCGGCCGCGTTCGCGCCGCTGGCCACCTTCGCTGCCTTCGCGATCCCCATCATGCCCGTCGCCGTCATGTCCGGCGTCGTCATGTCCGGCGTCGTCATGTCCGGCGTCGTCGTGGCGATCGTCATGATCCCCATCTTCGCCACTTTCGTGGTCAAAGCCGTTGTCGATCATGCCGCCTTCGATCGTGGCGACCTGGTCTTTGCCGGCGCTGTCAACTTCGGTCACGCCGTCGTCGAAATGGTCGCCATTGTCATAGCCGCCGTCTTCGCCGAAATCGTCGTCATCCTCGTCAGCGGCGCGCAGCGCGGCCTCTTCCTCGGCATGGCGCGCTTCTTCGGCCAGAAGCGCTTCGCGATCTTCCTTGGGGATCTGATAGTAATCGGGGTGGATTTCGCTGAACGCGAGGAAACCGTGCCGATTGCCGCCAAAATCGACAAACGCCGCCTGCAGCGATGGTTCGACCCGGGTTACCTTGGCAAGGTAGATATTGCCCTTGATCTGTTTGTGGTCAGCTGATTCGAAATCGAATTCTTCAATCCGGTTGCCTTTGAGCACCGCCACCCGGGTTTCTTCCTGGTGGCGCGCATCGATAAGCATGCGCGTTGTCATTGAGGTATCTCCAGCCGCGCGGCCGCGGGACGTATCCCGGGAACTGGGCGCGGTTCATTGCGATGGCGCGAAAGCGGGTCCGACACGGCTGTGTGCGGACAAAGCGGTTCACGAATGCGGATTTGCCGGATTGCAAGCCGGGCCTTGGCCCGTTGCGCTCGCCCGCCGGCGGCGGATTGTGTGCATCTGCCCAAACAACGCCGCGCGCGACCCCGCACGCGTGCACCGTGCGGCCCTGTGTCATGGCACAGGACGCTCCGGGCGAACCCCAACCGCGAAGGGCCCGCGTGGGGCACCTCGTCTGGATGGAAACTCGGTTCGTCATTTCGGCATCAACCTCTGGCGCGGGCACATGGTCGTCAAACATGCCGACGTTGTCCCGCGTTCTCAACCGGTTCGTCCTGCCAACGGCTCTCGCTTGCCGAACCTTTGCATCGTGCCATCCCATGGGGCAACATGCGTAAAGGCGCGGCGGGAGCCGGTGCTGGCATTCCCCGGTATGCGCGGTGCTAGCATTGCAAATGCAAAGCAGCAATTAAAACAATCACCGCGTGATTGGCGCGGCCCCATCCTTTTTGCAAACGCCGCGCAAAACGCGGGGCCGGATTGCGAAGCGGCGCCGCTTGCCGCAAAGACGTGCCCTACAAACAGGGCAACCGGGATCGGCTGACACCGACAGGGCAGAGGGCACCGCAAGGGCATGGCGCGCAGGACAAAAACAAGTGCCTGATATCGTGACGGTTCGTGCCGAAAAGGGGTGGTTTGGTCGGCTGCTGGCCAATCGCCGCGGCGCCGGCGCGTTGATCGTGGCATTCTTCGCCATGGCGGTTTTGCTGGGGCTGGGGCTGGGGCTGGCGCTGGTGCTGGTGCTGCGTGGGGCAGGGGGACGGTCTGGCGGGGTGCCGGCCTATGTCGTGCGCGTGGCCCTGCCCGATGGTACGCGGCCGATCGGTCTGCCGCCGATCGAGGGGCCCGCCGATGCCAGCCGCCCGCTGGTGGTGATCGATGCCGGGCATGGCGGGCATGATCCCGGCGCCAGCGGAGCGGCCGGCGTACACGAAAAGGCGCTGACTCTGGCGCTGGCGCTGGCCTTGCGCGATGCGCTGATTGCCGATGGGCGCGTGCGCGTGGCGCTCACCCGCGCCGAAGACCGGTTCCTGGTGCTGGAAGAACGCGCCGGCATCGCCCGGCGGCTCCATGCCGATCTGTTCCTGTCGATCCATGCCGATGCCGCCGATGTGCCAGATGCCGCTGGCGCAACGATCTATACGCTGTCCAACAAGGGGTCGGGCGCCATGGCCGATGCGCTGGCGGCGCGCGAAAACCGGGTCGATACGGTCAACGGGGTCGCGCTCGACGGGCAGGGCAAGGCCGTGTCGCAATTCCTGGTCGATTTGTCGCAACAGCGCATGCGCGCCAGTTCGCTGGCCTTTGCCGCGCTGATCCGGCGCGAAGGCGAAGGGCATCTGCGGTTCCGCAGCCGATCGCAGGAACAGGCCGCGTTCGTCGTGCTCAAATCGCTCGATGTGCCCTCGGCGCTGCTCGAGGCGGGCTATGTCAGCAATCCCGGTGATGTGCGCGATATGCGATCGCGCGCCTGGCGCAATGATTTCGGCCGCGCCGTGGCGCGCGCGATCGAGATTTTCCTGGCCAGCCAGAACAGTGCGGCCGCTGCGCCATGATAGCGCGCCCATGATCACCCGGCAGCACCATGTCTGTTCGCAAACTTGTGCGATTTCCAAATCGCCTCGCCTGTTCTAAAGCCGCGCCACGATGACGTCTGACACGCCCCCTGATGACTTGCCCCCCGATCCATCCGGCCCGGCCAGGTTCCGCCTGAAACGCGGGGCCAATGGCGGCTGGCGCAGCGCGCCCATGCGGCTGTGGCGGGCGGTGGCGGCGCGGCGCTGGGCGCGTTGGCTGGTCACCGCGGTGCTGGTGCTGGGGCTGGCTTATGCGGTGGTGTGGTTCGCTTTCGTGCGCACCCTGCCCAGTGCAGACAAGCTGCTGACGTATCAGCCGCCGCTGCCCACCATGGTGCGCGGCGCCGATGGCGAGATCGTATCGTCCTATGCGCGCGAACGGCGGGTGCAACTGCGCTTTGTCGATTTTCCGCAGCCTTTGATCGGCGCGTTCCTGTCGGCCGAAGACAAATCGTTCTTTTCGCATCACGGGGTCGATGTGACCGGCCTTGCCGGCGCGGCCATTGATTATGCCACCAAATACGGCACCGGATCGCGCGCGCGCGGCGGGTCGACGATTACCCAGCAAGTGGCGAAAAACCTGCTGATCGGCAACGAATACACCGTATCGCGCAAGTTCAAGGAAATGGTCCTGGCGATGCGCATCGAATCGGTGCTCAACAAGCAGCAGATCCTGGAGCTGTATCTCAACGAAATTCCGCTCGGGCGGCAAAGCTTTGGCGTGCAGGCCGCATCGCGCGCCTATTTCGACAAGGATGTCGGCGATCTGAAACTGCACGAGGCGGCGTTCCTGGCCATCCTGCCCAAGGCGCCGGAAACGTATGGCCGTGCCAAATCGGTCGACAAGGCGCTGGCCCGGCGCAACTGGGTGCTCGATCAGATGGTCAAGAACGCCTATGTCAGCCGGGCCGAGGCCGATGCGGCCAAGGCGCAGCCGCTGGGCCTCGTGCCGCGCCGCGCCGACAATTACACCACCGATGCGGGCTATTTCCTTGAAGAAGTGCGCCGCCAGTTGATCGCCCAATTCGGGGAAAATGCCGATGCCGGGCCCAACAGCGTCTATGCCGGCGGGCTGTGGGTGCGCACGTCGCTCGATACCCGGCTGCAAAGCGCCGCGCAGGATTCGCTGCGTGCGGGGTTGCTGCGCTATGCCGCCGGCCATGGCTGGCACGGGCCGATTGCCACGGTCGATCCGGCGCATTGGCAGGGGCAATTGATCGCCAGCAATCTGGGGCTCAAATATCTCGATTGGCGGATCGGCGCGATTATCGACCGGCAGGGTTCGGCCGGGCAGATCGGCTTTGCCGATGGCCAGGTCGGGCGCGTATCGGGGCTGCCCGATGCGGTGCGCCCCGGCGATGTCGTCGCGGTGGCGCCCAATGGTGCCGAATGGGCGCTGCGCCTGATCCCCGAAGTGTCGGGCGGGATGATGGTGCAGGCGCCCGAAAGCGGCCGCGTGCTGGCCATGCAGGGCGGGTTTGATGCGCGGCTGGGCTCGTTCAACCGGGCCACGCAGGCCAATCGCCAGCCGGGATCGGCAATCAAGCCGTTCGTCTATGCCACCGCGCTCGATAATGGCATGACCCCGGCCTCGATCGTGCTCGATGGCACGTTCTGCGTCTATCAGGGCGCGGCGCTGGGGCAGAAATGCTTCAAGAACTTTGGCGATGAAGGCGCCGGCGGCAGCCACACCATGCGCTGGGGCCTGGAACAGTCGCGCAACCTGATGACCGTGCGCATTGCCAACGATATCGGCATGGACAAAGTCGTGCGCACGGTCAAATCGGTCGGCATCGGCGATTATGCGCCTTATCTGTCGATGGCGCTGGGCGCGGGTGACACCACCGTGTCGCACATGGTCAATGCCTATGGTGCGCTGGCCGATCACGGTCGGCTGCACGACCAGACGCTGATCGATTTTGTGCAGGATCGCAACGGCAAGGTGATCTGGCGCGCCGACAAGCGCGCGTGCGATACCTGCAACATGGCGCAATGGGATGGCAAGGCGATGCCGCGGTTCAAACCGACCGGGCGCCAGGCGATGGATGCGCGCACCGCCTATCAGGTGGTGCACATGCTCGAAGGCGTGGTCACACGCGGCACCGCGGCCACGCTGCACGATCTCGATCTGCCGCTGTTTGGCAAGACGGGCACCACCACCGGGCCGACCAATGTGTGGTTTGTCGGCGGTTCGCCGCAGATCATTGCCGGGATCTACCTCGGCTATGATCAGCCGCGCAGCCTGGGCGGCTATGCCCAGGGCGGGCGCATTGCCGCGCCGGTGTTCAAACAATTTGTCCAGGCCACGCGCGATCGCTGGCATTCCACGCCGTTCGTGGTGCCCGAAGGCGTGCGGCTGGCCAAGATCGACCGTGTTTCGGGCAAGCACGTGTTCGAAGGCACCCCCGATGATCACGACCCGAAGGCGGCGGTGATCTGGGAAGCGTTCAAGCCCGACAGCGAACCGCGCCGCACCAGCCGCGACCTTCAGGTTTCCACGCGCGAGGCGGTGCTCGATGCCGTGCGCCGCGCCTATGCCGCGCGCTATGGCACGCCCGCGGTTGCTGGCAGCGGCGGCGGCGGCGATGGCGATGTGCTTGACGTGCCTGCGCAGGCCAATTGAGCGAAAGCATCCGGCCTGTTCGGAACCGCCTGTATGCAACCGGCCCATCCGGCTAACGCAAGGGCAACGCCACCATGACGACAGTCCGGCCCCATATCATTGACGAAAAAACCTGCCCAACCGACGGTTGGGGCGGCTTTGGCTGGAAAACGCTGATCAGCGGCGACCGCACGCCCACGGCCGGGATCACCCAGGGCATTGCCGAATTGCGGCCGGCCCCGTTCGACCGGCGGCTGACCCATTGCCATGCCCATGCCGAAACCTATTTCGTTTTGGCGGGCACCGGCGTGCTGTGGATAGAGGGCGAAACCCATGCGCTGGCGCCCGGGGTGGCGGCGTTCATCCCGGGCGGGGCAAAGCATGCCACCTTTGCCACGGGCGATGAAACGCTGCGGATACTGTATACTTTCGCCGCCGACGCGTTCAGCGATGTGGTCTACGAATTTCCCTGCATCAATGCCGAAAACCCCGCCTGAATACGGGCCTGAAAACGGGCCTGATCGCGGCTTTGCCCGGCCCTTCTGGGCAATCCGTCAACCTGCTTGAGATGCCGTGCGGTTGTGATACCTTTAAATCCATGAAGCACCCACGCCTCGCTGCGGCCGCTGCCGCGCTTTCGCTCCTTGTGTCCCCTCTTGCGGCGCATGCCGAACTGATGGTGGGCACCATGGCCCCCGATTTCACCACCCAGGGTGCGCTCGCGGGCAAACCGCTGCCGGTGGCGCTCAAGGCGCTGCTGGCAAAGGGGCCGCTGGTGCTCTATTTCTATCCCAAGGCGTTCACCCCCGGCTGCACGCTCGAAGCGCATGCCTTTGCCGAAGCCAGCGCCGATTTTGCCAAGGCCGGCGCCACCGTGGTCGGCATGTCGAATGACACGATCGAAGCGCTGGAAAAGTTTTCGACGCTCGATTGCCGCGACAAGTTCACCGTTGCCGCCGCTTCGCCGGCCGTGATCAAGGCCTATGACGTCGCGCTTGTGGACAAGGGCACCGATACCGGCCTGTCGAACCGCACCAGCTATGTCATCACCCCCGATGGCAAGATCATCTATGCCCATACCGACATGGATTGGCACAGCCACGTCGAACAGACGCTGGCGCTGGTGCAAAAGCTCAACAAGGAGCATTGATCGCCGGTTGTCGCGCCGCGTTTGCGCCGACAACCCGCTTTACAAGCTGCGTCGCTTCGCTAAGCGGCGCAGCTTGTCGTATGTGTGATCGCGCAGGGCGCCGCCCGGCCGACACAGCGTGGAGATGAAACCGTCATGCGTGCCGAAGGGCAGGCCCATATTGATCGCATTCAGAGCGCGCTGGCGCTGGTTCGCAAGTTTCTGGACTGGGACCGTGCGGTGCGGCGTCTGGATGAACTGAACGCGCGGGTCGAAGATCCGAAGCTGTGGGATGATCCAAAGCAGGCCGAAACGGTCATGCGCGAACGCCGCCGGCTTGAAGCGTCGATCGGCACGGTGAACCAGATCGGCCAGGAAATGGCCGACGCGATCGAATTCATCGAACTGGGCGAAGCCGAAGGCGATGATGCAATCGTCGAGGAAGGTCTGGACACTTTGGCCAGGCTTGCCGCGCGCGCCGATGCCGACAAAGTCCAGGCGCTGCTGGCCGGTGAGGCCGATGCCAACAACGCCTTTCTGGAAGTGCACGCCGGCGCCGGCGGCACCGAAAGCCAGGATTGGGCCGAAATGCTGCAGCGGATGTATACCCGCTGGGGCGAACGCCACGGCTACAAAGTGGAACTGGTCGATTATCACGCGGGCGAAGCCGCCGGGATCAAAAGCGCGACGCTGCTGATCAAGGGCGAAAACGCCTATGGCTATGCCAAGACCGAAAGCGGCGTGCACCGGCTGGTGCGAATCAGCCCCTATGACAGCTCCGCGCGGCGCCACACCTCGTTCAGCTCGATCTGGGTCTATCCCGAAATCGATGACAACATCGATATCGAGATCAACCCCGCCGACCTGAAGATGGATACCTATCGCGCCTCGGGCGCGGGCGGGCAGCATGTCAACACCACCGATTCGGCGGTGCGCATCACGCATATCCCGTCGGGCATCATCGTCGCCAGCCAGCAGGACCGCAGCCAGCACAAGAACCGCGCCACCGCGATGGGCATGCTGCGCGCGCGGCTGTACGAGGCGGAACTGGCCCGGCGCGAGGCCGCGACCAACAGCGAATATGCCGCCAAGACCGAAATCGGCTGGGGCCACCAGATCCGGTCGTACGTGTTGCAGCCCTATCAGCAGGTAAAGGATCTGCGCACCGGGGTGGTCAGCACCAATCCGACCGATGTGCTGGATGGCGCGCTCGATCCGTTCATGGCGGCGGCGCTGTCGCAGCGGGTGAGCGGTGAAAAGGTTGCGGTCGAAGACGACGATTGAGCCGCGCCAGGGGTGTGCGCCGGCCGAATTTGTCAAATTAAAGGCAATGGTCTTCCGCTTTGTCGCGATTGCGCCTAACCGTTGCGACAATTGTGGCCGGACAGGCGCAGCGCAGGCACCAGCGTGACAAATGGGGTTACCGGGGGCAACGGGTATGGCGATGAGCCGGCGCGGGGCAGGGTTGAAAGAGTGATATGTCTGTTTTCAAAGGTCTGAAACCCATTGTTTATGGCGGGCGTGAAGTCTGGCCGCTGGTTGAGGGCGGCAAGGGCGTTGCCGCTACCAACCATGCCAGTTCGGGCGCCTGGGCGGCGGCCGGCGGCATCGGCACGGTCAGCGCGGTCAATGCCGACAGCTATGATCCCACGGGCCGCATCGTGCCGCAGATATATCCCCAGCTTACCCGGCGTGAACGCCACGAACAGTTGATCCGTTATGCCATCGATGGCGCGGTCGAACAGGTGCACCGCGCTTATGACATTGCCGGCGGGCAGGGCGCGATCAACATCAACGTGCTGTGGGAAATGGGCGGCGCGCAGGCCGTGCTCGAAGGCGTGCTGGAACGCACCCGCGGCATGGTCACCGGGGTCACCTGCGGCGCGGGCATGCCCTACAAGCTTTCGGAAATCGCGGCGCGTTTCAATGTGAACTATCTGCCGATCGTGTCTTCGGGCCGTGCCTTTCGCGCGCTGTGGAAACGCGCCTATCACAAAGTCGCGCATCTGATGGCGGCGGTGGTGTACGAAGATCCGTGGCTGGCCGGCGGGCACAACGGCCTGTCCAATGCCGAAGACCCGCGCAAACCCGAAGATCCCTATCCCCGCGTCAAGGCGCTGCGCGATACGATGCGGGCCGAAGGCGTGCCCGATTCGGTGCCGATCGTGATGGCCGGCGGGGTGTGGTTCCTGCGCGAATGGGACAACTGGATCGATAACCCCGAACTCGGCGCCATCGCCTTCCAGTTCGGCACGCGGCCGTTGCTGACCGAAGAAAGCCCGATTCCGCAGGGGTGGAAAGACCATCTGCGCGCGCTCGATCCGGGCGATGTGCTGCTGCACAAGTTTTCGCCCACCGGGTTCTATTCCTCGGCGGTGCGCAATCCGTTCCTGCGCAGCCTGGAAGCGCGCAGCGCGCGGCAAATCCCCTATTCCAAGGTTTCGGCGGGCGAACACACCGTGCAACTGGATGTGGGCGTGCGCGGCAAGAATTTCTGGGTTACCCAGGCCGATCTCACCCGCGCGCACGAATGGGTGGCGCAAGGGTATGAACATGCGCTGCGCACGCCCGATGATACCGTGGTGTTCGTCGGTGCCGAAGAACGCGATACGATCCGGCGCGATCAGGCCGATTGCATGGGGTGCCTGTCGCATTGCGGATTTTCCTCGTGGAAAGACCACGATGACTATTCGACCGGGCGCCTGGCCGATCCGCGCAGTTTCTGCATCCAGAAAACGCTGCAGGACATCGCGCATGGCGGCGATATCGACAAAAACCTGATGTTTGCCGGCCACGCGGCCTATCGCTTCAAGCAGGACCCGTTCTATTCCAACAACTTCACCCCCACGGTGAAGCAACTGGTGGATCGCATCCTGACCGGCGACTGATCGGGCTGCGCCTGCTTCAGATCAACTAAGGCAGGGCCCGATCGATCAATCCAGGTTCCAGCTGTCCACGCCGTGGCTGGCGCGGTCGATCCCGGCGGTTTCGTCGGCTTCGGCAATGCGCATCGGCACCACCATCGCAACCATCAGCGCGGCAATCGCGGTGCCGATCGCGCTCCATGCCACGACCACGCCCGTGGCAAGGCCTTGCGCAATCACCTGGCGCAACGGGCCCATCCCTTCGGCATAGCCGGTGCCGCCCAGCGTGCCGGCGATCAGCGGGGCGGCCAGCATCGCGCCGGCCAGACCGCCCACGCCGTGCACCGCCACCAGATCGGCGGCATCGTCAATGCCCGCCGCGCGGATCAGCCGCATCGCGATCCAGCCCAGCACCGCGCCCGCCAGCCCGGCGAGCATCGCCGCGCCTGGCGCCATTGCGCCCAGCGCCCCGCTTGCCGCCACCAGCCCGGCCAGCGCCCCGCGCGCCAGCGTCGCCGGATGCGCCTTGCCCGTGGTCATCGCCTCGATCACCAGCCAGGTCAGCGCACCGGCAGCGGCGGCCACTTGCCCGTTGATCAGCGCGGTGCCGGCATCGTCGCTGGCGGCCAGCGTGGCCCCCGCGCCCAGCGCCAGCAGCGCAATCCACACCATGCCCGTGCCGGCCAGGCCCAGCCCGGGCACCGATCCCGGGGTTTCGGCGGTTTCGTCAAACCGGGCGCGGCGGCCCATCAGCAGCGTGATCACCAGCGCCGATATGCCCAAAGACCCATGCACCACCAGCGCGCCGCCGGCATCGACCGTGCCCAGCCGGCTGGCCAGCCAGCCACCGCACCAGATCCAGTGCGCCAGCGGGGCATAGACGATCAGGCTCCACAGCCCGGCAAAGGGCACGACCCAGGCCACATTTCCGCGCTCTGCCCAGGCCCCGGTCAGCAGGCCCGCGGCGCAGACCAGGTACCCCAGTTGCAGCAGCACAAAGGCGATTTCGGGCACCGCGCTGGCGCCGCGCACATTGGCCAGATCGATCAGCATCCAGGCATTGCCGCTGCCCAGCCAGCCCGAAGTGACCGTGCCGAACGCCAGCGTATAGCCCACCATGACCCACAGCAGCGAAACGATCGCCGCAATCGCGCCGGTTTCGGTGGCCAGCGCGGCAAAGGCGTGCGCGCGCAGCCGGCCGCCGTGGTGCAGCACGATTCCCGGCAGCAGCAGCGCCAGCGCGAGCAGCGCCATGCCCAGCACAAAGGCCGTATCGCCGCTGTCGAGCGCATCGGCGGCGTCTGCCTGCGCATGCGCCAGCGCCGGGGCCAGCGCCAGCAGCGCCGCGCCAAGCCCGGCCATCATCCGTTTTGCCATCATGGTTCCCAACTGGATCATCGCGCCCGTCATGCCCCGGTTATGCTTAACATGGGCCTAAACACCGCCAAAGCGGCGCGCAGGGCAGCGTCAGCGCCAGCCTTCCAGCACCTGATCGGGCGGGCGGTGGCCATCGGCCCAGAACCGGATATTGGCAATCACTTTGTCACCCGAAGCCAGCCGCCCTTCGATCGTGCCGCTGGCCATATGCGGCAGGATGGCGACATTGTGATGATCGCGCAGCCGCTGATCGACCATCGGTTCGTGTTCGAACACATCAAGGCCCGCGCCGCCGAGATGCCCCGACACCAGCGCGGCGATCATCGCTTCTTCTTCCACGATCGACCCGCGCGCGGTGTTGATGATGAAGGCGCCGGGCTTCATCAGCCCGATTCGCCGCGCATCGATCAGGTGCCGTGTTTCGGGCGAGGCGGGGCAATGCAGCGTCAGGATGTCGGTCATTGCCAGCATCGCATCCAGATCGGGCTCAAACCGCGCGCCCAGCATCATTTCCAGCGCTTCGGGCACGCGGTGGCGGTTGTGATAGACGATGGTCAGGCCAAAGGCCCGCGCGCGGTGCGCCACCGCCTGGCCGATGCGGCCCATGCCGACAATCCCCAGCACACGGCCACCCACGCGGTGGCCCAGCAGCGTCGACGGGGCCCATCCCTGCCATTGCCCGCTGCGCAGGATGCGCCCGCCGTAATTCAGCTTGCGCGTGACCGACAGGATCAGCGCCAGCGTCATGTCGGCGGTATCGTCGGTAAACACGCCGGGAGTGTTGGTGACCATGATGCGCTTTGCGCGCGCGGCGGCCAGATCGATATGGTCGGTGCCCACGCCGAAATTGGCAATCAGCCGCAGGCGCGGCGGCGCGGCGGCAATCAGCGCGGCATCGATCACATCGGTTACCGTGGGCACCAGCACATCGGCGTCCGCCATCGCGGCGATCAGATCGTCCCGCGTCATCGGCCGATCATCGCCATTGCGCACCAGATCAAACAGTTCGGCCATGCGCGATTCGGTTTCGGGCAGCAGGCGGCGCGTCACGACCACGCGGGGCCGGCCGGCCACGCGGCGGGTTTCGGCGGGCAGGGCGGGGGCGGGGCGGAGTTTGCGGCTGGGCATGACGGTATCGCTATGACGGAGGCGGGGCAGGGGTCAAGTGCCCGCGCCGGATGCAGTGTCCACCGCTGGCAGCGGTCCGGTGGCTTGCCCTTGGCGCGCGATCCTGTATCGCCACGGATCATGATGGTGTTGATCAGGTTCCGCCGTGCCTTTGCCCTATGCCTGACGGCAGGTCTGTTGTTGGCCGGGCTTGCCGCCACCGTGCGCGCCGCCGATACCGACAACGCGCCCTTTTGGGTGTCACTGCGCAACAGCCAGACCAACATGCGCGTGGGGCCCGGGCGCGATTACCGCATCAACTGGATCTATCAGCGCCCCGGCCTGCCGCTGAAAGTGCTGCGCACGATGGAAGGCTGGGTGCTGGTCGAAGATCCGGACGGCGCGCGCGGCTGGATGCTGACGCAATTCGTTTCGCGCAAGGCGCGCACCGCGCTGGTGCGCGGCGATGTGATCGATATCCGGGAAAACCGCGATGGATTGGGCCGCCTGCTGTGGCGCGCCCAACCCGGCGTGATCGCCCGCCTGCTGGGCGAATGCAGCACCGCCTGGTGCAAAGTCGATATCGACGGCCGCCAGGGCTATGCCCCCGCCACCTCTCTGTGGGGCACCGGCACGCCCTGATGTGCAGCAGGCAGCCCGGGCAAAGTCCGACATGCCGTTGATGGCGGCTCATGCCCTCGCAGCAATCGAAACCTGCGCGGCAGCAAACGCCCAGTAGCAGCCGTTCAATTACCCGTATCTGGAGGCCAAGGTAGACCCAACTCCAACAACGCTACCCGAAATAACTTGTAGCCCTGAATGGAAGTCTGAGTCACGATCAAGATCGTGCCGCATACGATGAGCAGGAGCGCCGGAACCTCGTCCACAAGCATTGCGCTCGAAATGAAGGTCGAACTAAATATTGAGCAGATTAGCCAAGTCTTTGTAAAGACGCGATTTTTTATCTGATTATAGATGGTGTCGTTGTCATATTGACGTAAGGGTATCGTCAATTGCAGCGCCCATTGGCTAGCACTTCCGCGTGCGAGCAATGCACTTACGCCAAACACGATGATCCAAGTGAGCACTGCTTTCAGCATATGGGGCCTTATACTGGAGCCACGCCAATTATCCGCTACTTTCTGCCGACCGTGGACGTTTGGGCGGCGAGATAGGCACTACGGCAGCTAACCTCCATTCCCTGCCCTTCGGTGCTTGCGCAGAACGCACCTGATGCTGACCCGCCTCGCGCCGAATTTGTGCACGCTTTGAAGTCCCTCCGCTGCGGGGGAGGGACTTCAAAGGGGTCAGACCAGTTCGATCGCCACGGCCGTCGCTTCGCCGCCGCCGATGCACAGGCTGGCCACGCCCTTTGACAGGCCGCGGGCTTTCAGCGCGCCGATCAGGGTGGTGATGATGCGCGCGCCCGAGGCGCCGATCGGGTGGCCCAGCGCGGTGGCGCCGCCGTTCACGTTGATCCGCTCGTGCGCGATGCCCAGATCGTGCATTGCAAACATCGCGACACAGGCAAAGGCCTCGTTCACTTCGAACAAGTCGACATCGCCAATGCTCCACCCGGCGCGTTCCAGCAGCTTGGTGATCGCGCCGACCGGCGCGGTGGTGAAATCCTTGGGCGCCTGGGCATGCGCGGCCAGTGCGACCACGCGCGCCACCGGGGTCAGCCCTGCGGCCGTGGCCACCGACTGGCGGGTGAGCACCAGCGCGGCCGCGCCATCGGAAATCGAGGACGAGGTGGCGGCGGTGATCGTGCCGTCCTTGGTAAAGGCGGGCTTCAGCGTGGGGATCTTGTCCGGCTTCGCCTTGCCCGGGGCTTCGTCGGTATCGATCACGGTGTCGCCGCTGCGCGATTTGACCGTAACGGGCGCGATTTCGTCCTTGAACCGCCCTTCGGCAATTGCGCCCTGCGCGCGGCGCAGCGATTCGATCGTATAGGCGTCCTGCGCCTCACGCGTCAGTTGATAGGCATTGGCGGTGTCCTGCGCAAAAGTGCCCATCGCGCGGCCCGGTTCATAGGCATCTTCCAGCCCGTCAAGAAACATGTGGTCATAGGCGGTATCGTGCCCGATGCGCGCGCCCGACCGGTGCTTTTTGAGCAGGTATGGCGCGTTGGTCATCGATTCCATGCCGCCGGCGACGATATAATCGACCGAACCCGAGGCCAGCGCCTCTGCACCCATGATCAGCGTCTGCATGCCCGAACCGCAGACTTTGTTGACCGTGGTCGCCTGGACCGAAGCGGGCAGGCCGGCCTTGATCGCGGCCTGGCGCGCGGGCGCCTGGCCCAGCCCGGCGGGCAGGACGCAGCCCATATAGACGCGATCAACCTTTTCCCCGGCCACACCGGCGCGTTCCACCGCGGCGCGCACCGCGGTGGCGCCCAGATCGGTGGCCGAAGCATCGGCAAGGGCGCCCTGCATCGCCCCCATCGGGGTGCGCGCATAGGACAGGATGACAACCGGATCGGCAGCGGAAAACTGGGCCATGGGGCACTATCCTTTGATCGTGGGTGCGTCGTGCGCGCGCGCCCGATGCTGCGGGTGCGTCGTGCCGGGTCTTGCGCCCTTTCTAATGATGCGCCGGGGTCTTTGCAATTACGCGACGATCCTGCGCGGTGGCTGCCGGCAAGGACCGGGCAAATCAATGCCTGCGGCCATGCTGCGCGGCCACCGGAAAATGCCACCGTGTCAGGGGGAAAGCCCCGGAATGCGGACGATTATCCGCCCAATTCCCGATGTTGCAGCGCCCAAAAAGGTTTGGGTATCGGGGGAAATATGCATTCCCTCCCACTTGCGCCGGGACCGAGGCGGGACTAGGGGCCGGGGCTCAGAGTTCAAAAGGCGAGTCAGGCCCTTGGTCGACCAAACATCCTATCTGGCCGGTTATCTGCCGATCCTGATTTTTCTGGGTATCGCGCTGGCGCTTTCGGCGGTTTTCGTGTTCGCGCCGATCGGGGCATCGTACCTGACCGGCACCCACAATCCGGACCCGGAAAAGCTGTCGGAATATGAATGCGGCTTTCCCGCGTTCGAAGATCCGCGCAGCCAGTTCGATGTGCGGTTCTATCTCGTGGCGATCCTGTTCATCATTTTCGACCTGGAGGCCGCGTTCCTGTTTCCCTGGGCGGTCAGCCTGAAACAGACGCAATGGATCGGCTGGGGCACGATGATGCTGTTCCTGTTCGAATTGATCATCGGGTTTATCTATGCCTGGAAAAAAGGCGCGCTGGATTGGGAATGAGCACCATGGCAACGTCTCCTCTCGTGGCTGGTAATCCGGCGGGTTCTGGCAGTTCGGCAATAATCGCGCCGGATCAGGCGTTTTTTGACAGCGTCAATGCCGAAGTGTCGGACAAGGGCTTTCTCGTCGCGTCGACCGAAGACTTGTTTCAGTGGGCCCGCACCGGCTCGCTGTGGTGGATGACATTCGGCCTCGCCTGCTGCGCGGTGGAGATGATCCACGTCAACATGCCGCGCTATGACATGGAACGGTTCGGCGTCGCCCCGCGCGCCTCCCCGCGCCAATCCGACGTGATGATCGTGGCCGGCACGCTGTGCAACAAGATGGCCCCGGCACTGCGCAAGGTCTATGACCAGATGTCTGACCCCAAATACGTCATTTCGATGGGGTCGTGCGCCAATGGCGGCGGATATTACCACTACAGCTATTCGGTGGTGCGCGGCTGCGATCGCATCGTGCCGGTGGATATCTATGTGCCAGGGTGCCCGCCGACTGCCGAGGCGCTGTTGTATGGCGTGATGCAGTTGCAGCGGAAAATCCGCCGTCTCGGCACGCTGGAACGCTGAGCGAAGGGCAAGGCAAGATGGCACACGTGCTCCATTCCGCCCCGCGCTATGCCGCGTCCGATGGCGTTGTCGATGCGTTGACCGCGCGGCTGGGCGATGCCCTGCTGGCAATCCGCGAAGAACACGGCGAAATCGTGCTGAACGTTGCGCGCGACAGCGTGGAAAGCACGCTGCGCACGTTGCGCGATGATGAAGCGTTTCAGCAATTGATGGACATTGCCGGGGTCGATTACCCTGATCGCGCCGAACGGTTCGAAGTGGTCTATTGCCTGCTGTCGGTCACCCGCAATTTGCGCCTGATCGTGAAGGTTTCCACCGACGAGGCAACGCCGGTGCCAACCGTGACCACGCTGTGGCCCAATGCCGGATGGTACGAACGCGAAGTCTACGACATGTATGGCGTGCTGTTTGCGGGCAACACCGATCTGCGCCGCATTCTCACCGACTATGGCTTTCAGGGGCACCCGTTCCGCAAGGATTTCCCGCTGACCGGCTATGTCGAACTGCGCTATTCCGAAGAGGACAAGCGCGTGGTCTATGAACCTGTGCGCCTGGCGCAGGATCTGCGGCAGTTTGATTATACCAGCCCGTGGGAAGGCCCGAATTACGTGCTGCCAGGGGACGAAAAAGCAACCGGGGAAAAAGCGGAAGGGCCAAAGCCATGAGCTTTTCGCTCGAACAGTCGCCCACCACCGGCGACGAAGTGATCAGCAACTACACGATCAATTTCGGCCCCCAGCACCCGGCGGCGCATGGCGTGCTGCGCATGGTGATGGAACTGGATGGCGAAATCATCGAACGGATCGATCCGCATGTCGGCCTGCTGCATCGCGGCACTGAAAAGCTGATCGAGCACAAGACCTATCTGCAGGCGCTGCCCTATTTCGACCGGCTGGATTACTGTTCGCCGCTGGCCATGGAATATTCCTATGTGCTGGCGATCGAAAAGCTGCTGAACATCGAAGTGCCGCTGCGCGCGCAATATCTGCGCGTGCTGTTTGCCGAGCTTACGCGCATCTGCAACCACATGCTCAATCTGGGCAGCCACGTGATGGACGTGGGCGCGATGACACCCAACCTTTGGCTGTTTGAAATCCGCGAGGATTGCCTCAACTTTTTCGAACGCGCCTCGGGCGCGCGGCTCCATTCGGCGTGGTTCCGGCCCGGCGGCGTCCATCAGGACGTGCCGCTGAAACTGCTGACCGACCTTGCCGACTGGCTCGACACGCGCCTGCCGCAATTGTTCGATGACGCGATGAGCCTGGTTGTCGGCAATCGCATTTTCAAACAGCGCAATGTCGATATCGCGCTGGTTTCGAAGGAAGACGCGCTGGCCTGGGGCTTTTCCGGCCCGATGATCCGCGCCGCGGGCATCGCGTGGGATCTGCGCAAAGCGCAACCCTATGACGTGTATGACCGCATGGATTTCGAAATCCCGGTGGGCACGCGCTCCGATTGCTATGACCGGTTCATGGTGCGGGTGGAAGAAGTGCGCCAGTCCGCGCGGATCATGAAGCAGTGCCTGGCGCAAATGCCCGAAGGCCCGATCGCATCGTCCGACCGCAAGGTTTCCCCGCCAAAGCGCGGCGAAATGAAAAGCTCGATGGAATCGCTGATCCATCACTTCAAGCTCTATACCGAAGGCTTCCACGTGCCGGCGGGCGAAGTCTATGTCGCCACCGAAAGCCCGAAGGGCGAATTCGGCGTCTATCTGGTCAGCGATGGCAGCAACAAGCCCTATCGCTGCAAGATCCGCCCGACCGCGTTTTCGCATCTTCAGGCGATGGATTTCATGTGCAAGGGCCACATGCTGCCCGATGCCACCGCTATCCTGGGCGCGATCGACGTCGTGTTCGGGGAGTGCGACCGGTGAGCGTGCAGATGCTTCGCCAGATTTCGATCATCGCGTGTCTTGCCGGCCTTGCCACCGCGCTGGTGCTGTTTGTTGCGCTGTGGCGCGGCACGCCGGTGCCCGGCTGGATGCCGCTGATCATCGCCATGGCCGGCGGCTTTGAACTCGCGCAGTTCGGCCAGGGCCTGTGGTTCAAATGGGTTCGGCGCTGATCATGGCCCGCGCCCCGCTCTTCACGATCAAGGATTTTGTCTGAGATGGCCGACCGTCATCCCGAACCCGACAGCCCCGCGCTGCGCGCCCGCTGGGGCCAGTTCGCCTGGACCGGCGACAACGCGGCCAGGGCGCAGGACATCATTGCGCGCTATCCCGCCGGGCGCCAGCGCAGCGCGGTCATGCCGCTGCTCGATCTGGCGCAACGCCAGGTTGGCGCCGAGGAACAGACCCAGGGCTGGCTGCCGCTGCCGGTGATGGAATTCGTCGCGCGGGAACTGGCCATGCCGGTGATCCGCGTGCTCGAAGTCGCGACGTTCTACACGATGTACAATCTGGCGCCGATCGGGCGGTTTCATGTGCAGATCTGCGGCACCACGCCGTGCATGCTGCGCGGATCGGATGACATCATGGCCGCGTGCAAGGCAAAGGGCCTGAAAAAGGGCCACACCACGCCCGATGGCCTGTTCACGCTGACCGAAGTCGAATGCATGGGCAATTGCGCCTCTGCGCCGATGGTCCAGATCAACGATGACAATTACGAAGACCTGACCGCCGACAGCATGACGCATATCCTGGATGAACTGGCCGCCGGCCGTCAGCCCAAAACGGGCACGCAGGCCCCCGGGCGCCACACTGTCGAACCGCTGGGCGGGCCGACCACGCTGGTGGCGATGGTTTCGGAAAATCACGATTATCGCGGGGAGTGGTAAGCATGGCACTCGCTGACAAGGACCGCATCTTCACCAACCTTTACGGCTATCAGCCGTGGAACCTGCCTGCGGCACGCGCGCGCGGCGATTGGGACAACACCAAGGCGCTGATCGAGCGCGGGCGCGACACGATCATTCAGGAAATGAAGGATTCGGGGCTTCGCGGCCGTGGCGGGGCAGGGTTCCCCACCGGCATGAAATGGTCGTTCATGCCTAAGGAATCGCGCGACGGCCGGCCCAGCTTTCTGGTGATCAACGCCGACGAATCCGAACCCGGCAGTTGCAAAGACCGCGAAATCCTGCGCCACGATCCGCACAAGCTGATCGAGGGCGCGCTGGTCGCCGGTTTTGCGATGGGTGCGCGCGCGGCCTATATCTATGTGCGCGGCGAATATATCCGCGAAGCCGAAACGCTGTTTGCCGCCGTGGCCGAAGCCTATGCGGCCGGGCTGATCGGGCGCAATGCCTGCGGTTCGGGCTATGATTTCGATGTGTTCGTCCATCGCGGCGCCGGCGCCTATATTTGCGGTGAAGAAACCGCGATGATCGAAAGCCTGGAAGGCAAAAAGGGCCAGCCACGGCTCAAGCCGCCGTTTCCGGCCGGCGCCGGGCTCTATGGCTGCCCGACCACGGTCAACAATGTCGAATCGATCGCGGTGGCGCCCACCATTCTGCGGCGCGGGCCGGCGTGGTTTGCCTCGTTCGGGCGCGACAACAACAAGGGCACCAAGCTGTTCCAGATTTCGGGACATGTGGAAAAGCCCTGTGTGGTCGAAGAAGAGATGTCGATCCCGTTCAAGGATCTGATCGAGCGCCATTGCGGCGGCATTCGCGGCGGGTGGGACAATCTGCTGGCGGTGATCCCCGGCGGATCGTCGGTGCCGCTGGTGCCGGCGGCGCAGATCATGGATGCGCCGATGGATTTTGACGGGTTGCGCGCGGTCGGATCGGGGCTGGGCACTGCGGCGGTGATCGTGATGGACAAATCCACCGACATCGTGCGCGCGATTGCCCGCCTGTCCTACTTCTACAAGCATGAAAGCTGCGGCCAGTGCACGCCGTGCCGCGAAGGCACCGGCTGGATGTGGCGCGTGATGGAACGCCTGCGCACCGGCGATGCGGCAATCGAGGAAATCGACATGCTGCAGCAAGTGACCAAGCAGGTGGAAGGCCACACGATCTGCGCGCTGGGCGATGCCGCCGCCTGGCCGATCCAGGGCCTGATCCGCCATTTCCGCCCCGAAATCGAACGCCGCATCCATGAAAACGCGGCGCTGCGAGAGGCTGCAGAATAATGCCCAAGCTTAAAGTCGACGGCGTCGAGATCGAAGTTCCGGCCGGGGCCACCGTGCTCCAGGCCTGCGAACTGGCGGGCAAGGAAATCCCGCGCTTTTGCTATCACGAGCGGCTGTCGATCGCCGGCAACTGCCGCATGTGCCTCGTCGAGGTAAAGCCCGGACCGCCCAAGCCGCAGGCCAGTTGCGCGCTTCCCGCCAGCGAAGGGCAGGAAATCCGCACCGACAGCGAAATGGTCAAAAAGGCGCGCGAAGGGGTGATGGAGTTCCTGCTCATCAACCATCCGCTCGATTGCCCGATCTGCGACCAGGGCGGCGAATGCGATTTGCAGGACCAGTCGGTCGCTTATGGCCGGGGCGCCTCGCGCTATCACGAGGAAAAGCGCGCGGTCACGCAAAAGACCATGGGCCCGCTGATCAAGACGGTGATGACCCGCTGCATCCACTGCACCCGCTGCGTGCGGTTCAGCGAGGAAGTGGCCGGGGTTGATGAAATCGGCGCGCTCTATCGCGGCGAAGGCATGCAGATCGCGACCTATCTCGAACAGGCGGCGAAGCACGAGCTTTCGGCCAATGTGATCGATCTGTGCCCGGTCGGCGCACTGACCAGCCGCCCCTATGCGTTTGAAGCGCGGCCGTGGGAGCTGAAAAAGACGATTGGCATCGATGTGTCGGACGCGATCGGCGCCAATATCCGGCTCGATTCACGCGGGCGTGAAGTGCTGCGCATCCTGCCGCGCGTGAATGATGACGTGAACGAGGAATGGCTGGCCGATCGCGCACGCTATCTGGTCGATGGCCTCACCCGCCGCCGGCTCGATACGCCCTGGCTGCGCGTGGATGGCAAGCTGCAGGCCGCCACCTGGGCCGAGGCGCTGGCCGCCGTGGGCAAAGTCCACCCGGGATCGTCGGTTGCGGTGATCGCGGGCGACATGGTCGATTGCGAAACGATGTTTGCGGCGAAAAAACTGGCCAATGCACTGGGTTCGACCATGCTCGAAGGGCGGCAGACCGGCCTTGCCTATGACACGTCGAACCTTGCCGCGGTCGCGTTCAATTCGACGCTGGCGGGGATCGAAAGCGCCGATGCCATCCTGATTTATGGCAGCCACGTGCGCGATGAAGCGCCGCTGCTCAATCCGCGCCTGCGCAAGGCGGTGAAGGCCGGCGCGAAAGTCTGGCTGATCGGCCCCTGGTGGGACACGACTTATCCCGCCACCCACCTGGGCGATGACGCGTCGGTGATCGATGCCCTGCCCGAAGACGTCGCCTCGGTTTTCGCCAATGCGGCGCGGCCGGCGATCATCATCGGCGGCGGCGCGCTGGCCAAGGGCGGACTTGGTGCGGGCCTTGGCTTTGCCGCGCGGTTCAATCTGGTGCGCGAAGGCTGGAACGGGTTCAACGTGCTGCATTTCGCCGCGGCGCGGATGGGCGGGCTGATGCTCGGCTATGCGCAGGCGGGCGGGATCGGCGATATCGTGGCCGCCGCGCCAAAGCTGGTGATCTCGCTGGGCGCAGACGAAGTTGACTGGTCGAAGTTTGCCAATTCGCTGATCGTGCATATCGGCCACCACGGGGACAAGGCGGCGCATGCCGCCGATGTGATCCTGCCGGCCGCCGCGTTCAGTGAAAAGGACGGCACTTACGTCAACACCGAAGGCCGCGTGCAGTTTTCGGAAAAAGCGGTGTTTGCCCCCGGCGAAGCGCGCGAAGACTGGACGATCCTGCGCGCGCTGGCCGATGCTTTTGGCGTCACCGTCGGCTTTGACAGCTTTGACGAATTGCGCGCCGCGATGATTGCCGAAGTGCCCGCGCTGGGTGCCGAAGGGCTGGCCGATTATGGCGCCATTCCGGCCATTGCCGACCATGCACCCGCATCGGGCGTGATCGGCTATGCGGTGAAAGACCGGTACCTGACCAACGCGATCGGCCGCGCCAGCCCGACGCTGCAACGCTGCTCGGCCGAACTGATCCACGGCGTATTTCAGGCGGAGGCCGCAGAATGACCCCGATCCTGATGCGCCTTGGCCTGCCCTTTGCGGGCGCCTGGGCACTGGCCACCGTGATCGAAATTCTGGCGATCGCGCTGCCGGTCATGCTCGGCGTGGCGATGGTAATCTATGTCGATCGCAAGATCTGGGCCTCGATGGCGCTGCGCCGCGGGCCCAACGTGGTCGGGCCGTTCGGCATTCTGCAAAGCTTTGCCGACGCGCTGAAAGTGTTCCTGCAGGAAACGATCATCCCGGCGGCGGCAAACAAGACGCTGTTTCTGATCGCGCCGATCATCACCTTTACCGTGGCGCTGCTGGCCTGGGCGGTGATGCCCTTTGCGCAAGGGGCAACGCTCGCCAATATCAACGTCGGCCTGCTCTATATCCTCGCGATTTCGTCGCTCGGGGTTTACGGCGTGGTCATCGCCGGCTGGTCGTCGAATTCGAAATATCCGTTCTTTTCGGCAATGCGCGCCTCGGCACAGATGATCAGCTATGAAGTCTCGATCGGCTTCATCCTGATTTGCGTGGTGCTCTGGGCGGGCAGCTTCAACCTCGGCGCGATTGTCGAGGCGCAGCGCGGCTTCGGGTTTGGCGTGATCAACGGCTTTGTCTGCGGCCCGCTGCTGTTCCCGGTGTGGGTCATGTTCCTGATTTCGTCGCTCGCCGAAACCCAGCGCGCGCCGTTTGACCTGACCGAGGCAGAAAGCGAGCTCGTCGCCGGGTACCAGACCGAATATTCGTCGATGGCCTTTGCGATGTTCTGGCTGGGCGAATATGCCAACGTGCTGCTGATGTGCGCGCTTAACGCCACGCTGTTCTGGGGTGGCTATCTGCCGCCGTTCAACTGGGCGCCGCTCTATCTCGTGCCCGGCGTGGTCTGGCTGATCATCAAGATCCTGGGCTTTTTCTTCCTGTTCAGCTGGATCAAGGCGACCGTGCCGCGGTACCGCTATGACCAGCTGATGCGTCTGGGCTGGAAGATTTTCCTGCCGCTGTCCCTGCTGTTCGTCGTGTTGATCAGCGGGTATCTCATGCTTATCGGACATTTCGCATGACCGCGCTGCAACTCGTCAAGAGCTTCACCCTGTGGGAGTTTGTCCAGGCGCACTGGCTGACCTTGAAGTATTTCTTCAAGCCCAAGGCGACGGTGAATTACCCTTACGAAAAAAGCCCGATTTCCCCGCGGTTTCGCGGTGAACACGCGCTGCGCCGCTATCCCAATGGCGAAGAGCGCTGCATCGCGTGCAAACTGTGCGAGGCGGTGTGCCCGGCGCAGGCGATCACCATCGAGGCCGAACCGCGCGATGATGGCAGCCGCCGCACCACGCGTTACGACATCGACATGACCAAGTGCATCTTCTGCGGCTTTTGCCAGGAAGCCTGCCCGGTCGATGCCATCGTTGAAGGCCCGAATTTCGAATATGCCACCGAAACCCGCGAGGAGCTGCTTTACGACAAGGCCAAGCTGCTCGCCAACGGCGACAAGTGGGAGCGCGCGATCGCTGCCAATCTCGAAGCCGATGCGCCGTACCGGTAAGGAGGCCAGACCATGATCCAGGCAATCGCCTTTTACCTGTTCGCCACGCTGATGATCTTTTCGGGCGCGGTCACCATTCTGGCGCGCAACCCGGTGCATTCGGTGCTGTGGCTGATCCTGGCGTTTTTCAACGCTGCCGGGCTGATGGTGCTGGCCGGGGCCGAATTCATCGCGATGCTGCTGGTTATCGTTTACGTCGGTGCGGTCGCGGTGCTGTTCCTGTTTGTGGTGATGATGCTCGACATCGACTTTTCGGAGCTGCGCGCCGGGTTCATCCGCAATGCGCCGCTCGGCGTCGTGCTGGCGGTGGTGCTGTTTGTCGAACTGTTCGTCGGCATTCTGGTGCGCAGCGCGGGCGGCCTGGATATCAGCCAGGCCCCCGGCGCCGGGGCCGTGCCCGATGGCCTGTCGAACACGGCCGCCATCGGCGCGCTGCTTTACACCCATTATCTGTTTGAATTCGAAGCCGCGGGGATGATCCTGCTGGTGGCGATGATCGGCGCAATCGTGCTGACCCACCGCCAGCGCAGCGATACGCGCGGCCAGAACGTGTCACACCAGGTCGCCCGCCGGCCCGAAGACGCGACTGTCAATGTCAAACCCGAAATCGGCAAAGGGGTCACGCTGTGATCGGTATTGGCCACTATGTCGTTGTCAGCGCGATCCTGTTCGTGCTGGGCGTGCTCGGCATCTTTCTCAACCGCAAGAACGTGATCATCATCCTGATGGCGATCGAATTGATCCTGCTGGCGGTCAATCTGAACTTTGTCGCCTTTTCGGCGCACCGGCACGATCTGGTCGGGCAGATTTTCGCGATGTTCGTGCTGACCGTGGCCGCGGGCGAGGCGGCGATCGGGCTGGCCATTCTGGTGATCTATTTCCGGGGCCGCGGCACGATCGCGGTCGACGATGTCAACCGGATGAAAGGCTGAAACCGGCGCCATGTCTTCCATCCTGATCATCGTATTCGCCCCGCTGGTCGCGGCGATCATCGCCGGGCTTGGCAACAAGCGGCTCGGCGCCATGCCGGCCAAGCTGATCACCACTGGCGCGCTGTTTGCGTCGTGCGTGTTGTCCTGGCCGATTTTCATCGCCTTTCTGGGTGGCCATGCCGAAACCAGCGTCACCCCGGTGCTCAACTGGGTCACCTCGGGCGATCTCAAATTTGCCTGGGCCTTGCAGGTTGATGCGCTCACGGCGGTCATGCTGGTGGTTGTCACCAGCGTTTCGGCGCTCGTCCACCTGTACTCATGGGGCTACATGAGCGAAGAGCCGGATTGCCCGCGCTTTTTCGCGTATCTGTCGCTGTTTACCTTTGCGATGCTGATGCTGGTGACTGCCAACAACCTGGTGCAGATGTTTTTCGGCTGGGAAGGGGTGGGGCTCGCCTCGTACCTGCTGATCGGGTTCTGGTTCCGCAAACCCAGCGCCAATGCCGCGGCGATGAAGGCCTTTGTGGTCAATCGCGTGGGTGATCTTGGCTTCATGCTGGGCATTTTCGGCACGTTCCTGGTGTTTGGCACCGTTTCCATCCCGCAGATCCTGCACGATGCGCCGGGCCTGGCGGGATCGACAATCGGGTTCCTCGGCTATCGCTTCGACACCGCGACGGTGCTGTGCATTCTTCTGTTCATCGGCGCGATGGGCAAATCGGCACAATTGGGCCTGCACACCTGGCTGCCCGACGCGATGGAAGGGCCAACCCCGGTTTCGGCGCTGATCCACGCGGCCACGATGGTCACCGCCGGTGTGTTCATGGTCTGCCGCCTGTCGCCGCTGTTTGAACAGAGCCCCGCGGCGCTGACGTTCGTGACGGTGATCGGCGCGTCGACCTGCTTCTTTGCCGCGACGATCGGCACGACGCAGACCGACATCAAGCGCGTGATCGCCTATTCGACCTGTTCGCAACTGGGTTACATGTTTTTTGCCGCAGGCGTCGGCGCCTATGGCGCGGCGATGTTCCATCTGTTCACCCACGCCTTTTTCAAGGCGTTGCTGTTCCTGGGTGCAGGCTCGGTGATCCATGCCATGCACCACGAACAGGACATGCGCTATTACGGCGGGCTGTGGAAAAAGATCCCGCTGACTTTCGCGGCGATGATGGCCGGCACGCTGGCAATCACCGGCGTGGGCATCGACGATGTGTTCGGCTTTGCCGGGTTCTATTCGAAGGACGCGATTCTTGAGGCGGCGTTTGCGCGCGGCACGCAAGTGGGCACATTTGCCTTTGCGATGGGCATCTTTGCCGCGCTGCTGACCAGTTTCTACAGCTGGCGGCTGATCTATCTGACATTCTTTGGCACGCCGCGCTGGGACCAGTCGGAACATATTCAGCATGCCGTTCATGATGCGCACGGGCACGATGATCATGGCCATCACGCGCATGCGCACGATGGCACCGCCGGCTATCACCCGCACGAAAGCCCGCTGAACATGCTGGTGCCGCTGGGCGTGCTGTCGATGGGCGCGGTGTTCGCCGGTTTCGTGTTTGCGCCGGCGTTCCTCAGCGAAGGCAGCGGCACGTTCTGGAAGGGTGCGCTGGTGTTCAACGAAAGCGTGCTCCACGCGATGCACGGCGTGCCCGAAATGGTGAAGTGGGCGCCGTTTGGCGTGATGGTCGCCGGTCTGCTGATCGCGACATACGCCTATCTCATCAATCCGGCGCTGCCGGGGGCGTTCACCGCGCGGTTCGGGTTCCTGTACCGGTTCCTGCTCAACAAGTGGTACTTTGACGAAGCCTACGATGCGCTGTTCGTCCGTCCGGCAATGGCGCTCGGCCGCCTGTTCTGGAAAGTCGGCGATGTCGGCGTGATCGACCGGTTCGGCCCCAATGGTGCCGCCTGGGTGGTGTCGCTGGCCAGCCGCGGGGCCGTCAGGCTCCAGTCCGGATATCTCTACAGCTATGCGCTGGTCATGCTCGTCGGCCTTGTCGGCGCGATCAGCTGGGTGATTGCACGATGACCAGCTTTCCAATTCTTTCGCTCATGCTGCTGGTGCCGCTGGTCGGTGCGGTGATCAGCCTGATGTCCGGGCGCGAAACCGCCCGGATGGTCGCACTGTGCGCCACGCTGATCGATCTGGCGCTCGGGATCGTGCTGTGGGCCCATTATGACATCGGCGGCGCGCAGTGGCAGTTTCAGGAACATGCCGACTTGTTCGCGGGCTTTTCGTGGAAGCTGGGGATTGATGGCATCGCGCTGATGCTGATCGCGCTGACCGTGTTCCTGATGCCGATCTGCATTGGCGCCAGCTGGACCGCGATCGAAAAGCGCGCGGGCGAATATTACGCCGCGTTCCTGTTCATGGAAACGCTGATGATCGGCGTGTTCACGGCGCAGGACTTGTTCCTGTTCTACATCATGTTCGAAGCTGGCCTGATCCCGATGTACCTGATCATCGGCATCTGGGGCGGGGCAGAGCGGATCTATGCCAGCTACAAATTCTTTCTCTACACGCTGCTCGGATCGGTGCTGATGCTGATCGCGATGTTCTGGATGGTGAACGAAGCCGGCACCACCGACATCCCCACGCTGATGCAGTATGATTTTCCGGTGCAGGCGCAGACCTGGCTGTTCCTGGCATTCTTTGCCAGTTTTGCAGTCAAAATGCCGATGTGGCCGGTGCACACCTGGCTGCCCGATGCGCACGTGCAGGCGCCCACCGCGGGCTCGGTCATTCTGGCCGGCGTGCTGCTCAAAATGGGCGGCTATGGCTTTATCCGGTTCTCGCTGCCGATGTTCCCGGTGGCCTCGGCTCACTTTGCGCCGATGGTCTGGGGCTTGTCGATTGCGGCGGTGGTGATCACTTCGCTGATCGCGCTGGTGCAGAACGACATGAAAAAGCTGATCGCCTATTCCTCGGTCGCGCACATGGCGATCGTGACAGTCGGGCTGTTTGCGTTCAACCGTCAGGGTCTCGAAGGCTCGATGGTCGTGATGCTCAGCCATGGGCTGGTGGCAGGCGCGCTGTTTCTTGCCGTCGGCGTCATTTATGATCGCCTGCACACCCGCGAAATCGCGCGCTATGGCGGGCTGGCGATTAACATGCCCTATTACGCGCTGTTTTTCCTGCTGTTCACGATGGCCTCGATCGGGCTGCCGGGCACCAGCGGGTTTGTCGGCGAATTCCTGTCGTTGCTGGGTATCTATCAGCAATCGAGCCTGATCGCGCTGATTTCCACCACCGGGATCATCCTGGGCGCGGCCTATATGCTCTATCTCTATCGCCGCGTGGTGTTCGGGGTGCAGGTGCATGCCGATACCGCGGCCATGCCCGATCTTGATGCGCGCGAATGGGCGATGATGGTGCCGCTGGCGGTGGCCGTGCTTTGGATGGGGGTCTATCCGGAAACATTCATGGCGCCGATGCGCAAGGATATCGGGACGCTGGAGGCGCGGGTCGCCATCGCGAAACCCAGGGGGGATGCTGACGTGAAGACGGTTTCGCGCAAAGCCGCCGCGACCGCGGCCGTGGCGCTGGGCGCGGCGCGGGTCGGGGGGGTGAAGTAATGGATTTCCTCCACTCGATGGCCGCCGTTTCGGCCGAAGAACTGCTCAGCAGCGCCGCGCTGGTGCTGCTGCTGTGGGCCGCCTGGGGCGGAGACAAGGCCGCGCGCGCCATTTCCGTAGCCGCTTTTGCCGTGCTCGTTGCTGCGGCGGCGCTTGCGCTTCCGGCGCTCACCGCCGGGGCCGGCGGCAAAGCTGCGCTGGCGTTCGACGGGCATCTGAAAATGGATGCCTTTGCCGCCTTTGCCAAATTGCTGATCTATCTGGGCGCGGGTGTCACGCTGGTGATCGCGCCGCCGTTCTTTGACCGGTTCAAGGCGATGCGCGCGGAATTTCCGTTGCTGATCCTGCTTGCGGCGCTGGGCATGGGCATCATGGTTTCGGCCAATGACATGCTCACGCTCTATATCGGGCTCGAACTGAACAGCCTGGCCGCCTATGTGCTCGCCGCGTTGCTGCGCGCCGATGGCCGCTCGGCCGAAGCGGGGCTGAAGTACTTCGTGCTCGGCTCGCTCGCCTCGGGCATGCTGCTCTATGGCATCAGCCTGACGTACGGCTTTACCGGCACGACCTCGTTCGACGGGATCCGCGCCGTGCTTGGCACCGGGCCGCTGTCGGTCGGGGCGACATTCGGTCTGGTGTTCGTGCTGATCGGGCTGGGCTTCAAAATCAGCGCCGCGCCGATGCACATGTGGACGCCCGACGTTTATGAAGGCGCGCCCGCGCCGGTTACCGCGTTCTTTGCGACCGCGCCAAAAGTGGCGGCGCTTGCGCTGTTGATGCGGGTCTGCCTCGATGCGTTCGGCGGGCAGGTCTTTGCGTGGAAACAGATCGTGATCTGCGCGTCGCTGCTGTCGATCCTGTGGGGCGCGTTCGGCGCCATCGGGCAGGACAATATCAAGCGCCTGCTGGCCTATTCGTCGATCAACAACGTCGGTTTCATGCTGATCGGGCTGGCCGCCGGCACGGCAGCAGGCGCCTCGGCCATGCTGGTCTATCTCGCGATCTATGTGGTCAGTTCGGTCGCGGCGTTCGTGATCGTGCTGCAATTGCGCGATGCAAATGGCGATGCGGTCGAATCGATTGCCGATATGGCGGGCCTGTCGCGCACGCGGCCAGGCCTTGCCGCCGGGCTCGCCATCGTGATGTTCAGCCTGGCGGGCATTCCGCCGCTGTTCGGCTTTTGGGGCAAGTTCCTGGTGTTTCAGGCGGCGGTGCAGGCGCATATGGTCGTGCTGGCGGGCCTGGGGATTGCCGCCTCGGTGATCGGCGCGTTCTATTACCTGAAAGTCGTCAAAGTGCTCTATTTCGACGAAGCCACCGACAAAGTGCAGGGCCCCGGCGAATTCGCCAACACCGTGCTGCTGGTTGCCTCGTCGCTGTTCCTGTCGCCGCTCGGCTATCTGCTGACCCGCTGGCTGGGCGCGCTGGCGGGCACGGCGGCCGCGTCGCTGTTCCGGTTTGGCTGACGTTTCAGATTGATCGAAACTGTTCCCACGATCGGTTCGACCAACACCGCGCTGGTCGCGCGTCTGGCTGCGGGCGCCGCGCCGGGCGAAGGGTATTGGCTGGTTGCCGATCGCCAAAGCGCCGGTCGCGGCCGTGCCGGGCGCGCATGGAGCGATGGCTACGGCAATTTCATGGGGTCAACGCTGGTTCAGCTTGTGGCTGGCGATCCGCCCGCGCCGACGCTGTCGCTGGTGGCGGGTGTCGCGCTGCATCGCGCGCTGGCCGGGGTGACGGGCCATGCGCCGGGCATCATGCTGAAATGGCCCAATGACGTGCTGGTGAACGGGGCGAAACTCGCCGGGATCCTTGCCGAACAACAGGGCCAGGCAGTGGTCGTGGGCATCGGCGTCAATCTGGTGCAGGCGCCCGAAGTGGCAGACCGCGAAACGGTGGCGCTCGCCGCGCTGGGCCATGCGGTGCCGCGCGATGCCTTTGCGCAGACGCTGGCCGCAGCCTTTGCCGATGTGCTGCGCGTGTGGCATGCGGGCGAATGGCCGGCGCTGCGCGATGAATGGCAGGCACGCGCGCATCCCGTGGGCGCGCCGATTGCGGTGCGCGATCCGCAGGCGGGCACTGTTACCGGGCATTTTGCCGGGCTCGATGCGGGCGGGGCGGCGCTTCTGCGCTTGGCGGATGGATCGTGCCGTGCAATCCATGCCGGCGACATTGAATTGGGAACAGCCTGATGTTGCTGGCAATTGACGTTGGAAACACCAATGTCGTCTTTGCGCTGATCGAAGGACGCGACATTCGCGGGCGCTGGCGCATCGCCACCGATCCGCGGCGCACCGCCGATGAATATGCCGTGTGGCTGTTGCAACTGCTCAGCCTGCAGGGGCTGAAGCCCGATGTGGTCGACCAGGTGATCGTGTCGACCGTGGTGCCGCGCGCGCTGCACAACATCCAGGTGCTGGCCAGCAAGTATTTCCACCGCGATGCGATGATCGCCGGCGAACCCCCGGTCGATTGGGGCTTTCGCATCGATATCGACAATCCGCGCTCGCTGGGTGCAGACCGCGCAGTCAACACCGTGGCGGCGCACGCGCGCTTTGCCGGTGATCTGGTCGTGGTCGATTTCGGCACGGCGACCACGTTCGACGTGATCGACGCCGAAGGCACCTACAAGGGCGGGATCATCGCGCCCGGCATCAATCTCTCGCTAGAGGCGCTGGTCAACGCCGCCGCGCGCCTGCCGCGCATCGCGATCGAGGCGCCGCGCGATTTTCAGGGTGGCAATGGCGGCAGCGTGATCGGCCGCAACACCGAAGATGCCATGCACATCGGCGTGTTCTGGGGCTATGTCGGCATGATGGAGGGCCTGATCGCCCGCCTGCGCGTCGAAATCGGCCGCCCCGTCACGGTGATCGCCACGGGTGGCCTCGCCGTGCTGTTCCACGAACATACGACGATTTTCGATCATGTCGAAACCGACCTCACGCTTGACGGGCTTGCCCTGTTGGCCGAACGGGTCCAGCGATAACGCCACGCGGTCGGGAATCGCGCTCTCAAACTGATTCAGGAATTTTCGTGAAGCCTGGTAAGGAATTGCTGTTCTGTGCGCTCGGTGGCTCGGGCGAAATCGGCATGAACGTCAACCTTTATGGTTGCGACGGCAAATGGGTGATGGTCGATCTGGGCATGACCTTTGCCGACCCGTGGTATCCCGGGGTCGATCTGGTCTTTGCCGATCTGGAATTCATCGAGGAACGCAGCAAGGATCTGCTGGGCATCGTGCTGACCCATGCGCACGAGGATCATATCGGCGCCGTGCCCTATTTCGCGCAGGATCTGGGCGTGCCGCTTTATGCCACGCCCTTTACCGCGCGTCTGGTGCATGAAAAGCTGGTCGAAGCGGGCATCCACAAGGATGTCGAACTGCGTGTGATTCCCAATGACGGGTCGCTGTCGCTGGGGTCGTTCGATTTCCGCTATGTCCCGCTGGCGCATTCGATCGCCGAAGGCAACGCGCTGGTGATCGACACGCCCTACGGCCGCATATTCCACACCGGTGACTGGAAACTGGACGATGCGCCGCAGATCGGTACCCCGGCAAGCCCCGCGCAGCTGACCGAAATCGGCGACAGCGGCGTGCTCGCGCTGGTGTGCGATTCCACCAATGTGTTCAATCCGCGCCCTTCCGGTTCCGAAGGCGCGGTGCGCGATGGTCTGCTGGAAACGGTGACTGCGCAAAAGGGGCGGCGCGTGGTGGTGACCACGTTTGCCTCGAACGTGGCGCGGTTGCAGACGCTGGCCTGGGTGGCAGAGCAGACCGGGCGGCGGCTGGTCGTGGCCGGGCGCTCGCTCGACCGGATCATCGCCGCGGCCAAGGCGACCGGATACCTGAAGGATTTTCCGGAATGCGTGTCGATGGACCGCGCGATGGACCTGCCGCGCGGTGAAGTGCTGGTGCTGGCCACCGGCGGGCAGGGCGAGGCGCGCGCCGCGCTGGCGCGCATCGCCGGGGATTCGCACCCGATCAAGCTGGAATCGGGCGATGCGGTGGTCTTTTCCAGCCGGCAGATCCCCGGCAACGAACTGGCCATCGGGCGCATCCAGAACACGCTTGCCGGAAAGGGCGTGCGCCTGATTACCGACAAGCAATCGATGATCCACGTGTCGGGCCACCCCGGCCGGCCCGAACTGATCGAGCTGTACAAGTGGATCAGGCCCGAAATTCTCGTGCCCGTGCATGGCGAACTGCGCCACATGGATGAACAGGCGCGGCTGGGCAAGGCAGAGGGCATTCCCCGCACGATCGTTCAGAAAAACGGCGATCTGATCCGGCTGGCCCCCAATGGCCCGCACAAGATCAAGGAAGTGCGCGCCGGGCGCCTGGTGCTGGATGGCGATATCATCGCGCCCGCCGATGGTGAAGCGATGGGCGCGCGGCGCAAGCTGGCGCAGACCGGGGTGATCACCGTGGCTCTCGCGGTCAATCGCGATTGCAAAGTCTGTTCGCCAGTAGAAGTCGCAACAATCGGCATTCCGCTCGATGAAGATCTCGATGCCTTCATGGCCGAGGCGCAGGCCGACGTGGCCGAAGCGGTCACTGCCCTGAAGGGCGACCGCCGCCGCAACCGCAGCGCCATTGTAGAGGCGGTGCGGCTTGCCGTAAGGCGCTGCGGCGACCGCTGGATCGGCAAGAAGCCGATGGTGCAGGTGATGCTGCGCGAACATTGACCGGGGTGTCGCAGGGAAACGGAGACCACCGATGCGCTGGACCTCGATGCTGGCGATTTTCACGCTGTTCTGGGTGCTGTCGGCATTCCTGGTGATGCCGTTCGGCGTGCGCACGCCCGACGAACTGGGCGTAACGATGGTTCCCGGCCAGGCCAACAGCGCGCCGGCCAATTTCAACCCCCGGCTGATCATGCGCCGCGCGACGGTGCTGGCGGTGGTGCTGTTCGGGCTCTATTACGTGAACTATGTGAACCACTGGATCACGTGGCAAGACATCGACATCTCGCCGCTGTTCGGGCTGAAATAACGGTTTGCAAGGCCCCGCGCTGAACGGCCAGCCTTTCACCTGAAAGGCCGGCCGCTTACCTGAAAGCGAACGCGAAAGGGTCAGACGCCTTCGAGCGCATATCCGGCAGAGCGCACCGTGCGCACCGGATCGGGCGCGCCGGGCACGGCAATCGCCTGGCGCAGGCGGCGGATATGCACATCGACCGTGCGCAATTCGATATCGCTGCCGCTGCCCCACACCGCATCGAGCAGTTGCCCGCGCGAAAACACGCGGCCGGGGTGTTCCATGAAATGGCGCAACAGGCGAAACTCGGTCGGGCCGATCTTGATCGCTTCGCCGCGGCGGCTGACGCGGTGTGCGGTGGGATCGAGCGACAAGTCGCCCACGGTGATCGTTTCCCCGGCGAGCGCAGGGCGCACGCGGCGCAGCACGGCGCCAACGCGGGCGATCAGTTCGCGCGGGGAAAACGGCTTGGTCACATAATCGTCGGCGCCGGTTTCCAGCCCGCGCACGCGATCGTCTTCATCACTGCGCGCGGTCAGCATGATGATCGGCACATGCGCGGTGGCTTTTTGCCGGCGCAGGCGGCGGCACACTTCGATGCCGCTGGTGCCGCCGATCATCCAGTCGAGCAGCACCAGATCAGGCGTGTCTTCAGCCGCCAGCAACAGCGCCTCGTCGCCATCATCGGTGGTGCGCACATCATAACCTTCACCGCGAAAACGATATTCGACCAGCTCGGCCAGCGCGGTATCATCCTCGACCAGAAGCAGCTTGGGCGCCGACATTTGGTGCTTTCCCCATACTTGACCGGGCGTTAAGCCCCTTCCCGGCACCTTCGCGCAGACACGACCAATGTTACGGCGTCATGACTCGGCCCGGCTTGACTGCGCCGGGCCCTGCTCCGCGATGATACAGTTTCAGGCCGGTGGCGGCACATCTTCGCGTTCGGGCAGATACGTGCCCGTGGCCGCAAAGTGCACCATTTCGGCAATATTGGTGGCGTGATCGCCAATGCGTTCGATGTTGCGCGCCACGAACATCAGCTGCGCCACGCTGCTGATCGTCGCGGGATTCTCGACCATATATGACACAAAATTGCGGAACACGCTGTCATAAAAGGCGTCGACTTTGGCATCGCGTTGCACGATTTCGGCCGCCGCCACCGGGTCGCGTGCGGCATAGGCGGTCAGCACGTCATGCACCATGTCGCCGGCCAGTTCGTTCATCATCGGCAGCAGGGTCAGCGGCTCGAACCGTTTGCGCCCTTCAATATGGCCCACCCGCTTGGCAATGTTCTTGGCATAGTCGCCAATGCGTTCGATCACTCCGGCAATTTTCAGCGCGGCAATCACTTCGCGCAAGTCGTCGGCCATCGGCGCCCGCAGCGCCAGCACGCGCACCGACAGGCGGTCAACTTCGCTTTCCAGCAGATCGATGCGCCGGTCGCGCGCGATGACCCCCGCGGCCAGATCTTCATCGCCGCCCACCAGCGCTTCCATCGCTTCGGCAATCGACAGCTCGGCCAGGCCGCCCATTTCGGCGACCAGCCCGCGCAACCGCGTCATGTCTTCGTCAAACGCCTTGACGGTGTGTTCTGCGACCATTGCGGTCCTGTCCTCAAAGGCCGGTCACCGATGACCTGCCTGGTATTGCACCGTGGGATGTTTCAGCAGATTCGGAAAGATGCCCGATCGACTTGCCAACCGCCGATCGCGGGGTTGGCCCCAAAAAACTGCATTCCGGGCGCCGGTTCACGCCCGGTGACCTGCGCATCAGGCCGAAGCGCGCGCCGGGGGCGGGGGCGCGGCCTGCACCGGCGCCTCGATCAGCGCCAGCCGGATGGTCACCGTGGTGCCCACGCCCAGCTTGCTGGTGATGTCCATCCGCCCGCGATGGCGTTCGACGATATGCTTGACGATCGCCAGGCCGAGCCCCGTGCCACCGGCTGCACGGCTGCGGCCCGGGTCGGTGCGATAGAACCGGCGGGTAAGGTGGGGGATGTGGTCGGGGTGGATGCCTTCTCCATGGTCGGTTACGCTCAGCACCGCTTCGTGCCCCCTGATCACCACGCGCAGTTCCACCGGCTTTCCGGGATCGGAATATTTCATCGAATTGTCGACCAGATTGCGGATCACTTGGTCTAGCTGCTGGCGATCACCCTGCACGACCGCGTCGTCGGCCTCTACCAGGATGCGTTCGTCGCCCACGGTGGCGGCCACTTCGCCGCCGATCGATGCGGCCATCTGGCCCAGATCGATATGATCGCGCGGCAAATCGTGCTTTTCCGCCTCGATCCGCGACAGCGACATCAGGTCTTCGACAAGATGCTGCAAGCGGCGCGCCTCACGCAGGACCGTGGCGTGAAACCGCGTGGTGGTGGCCGCATCGATGCGCGCATCGGGATCGGCCAGCGTTTCGATATAGCCGATGATCGAGGCGAGCGGGGTGCGCAGTTCGTGGCTGGCATTGGCCACGAAATCGGTATGCGCGCGGCTGATATCGGCCTCGGCGGTGCGATCGACCAGCTCGATCAGCGAAAAACGGTCATCCACGGCCACGCGGCGCACTTGCCAGATGCTGCGCGGGCCGGTCAGGCCGCGCACCGTCACGCTGCCTTCGCGGCGGTCGAGCAGCGTGATCGCTTCGGGATGGCGCAGCGCCACGCGGGCATCCTGGCCAACGATATGCCCGCCCAGTTCGCCGCGTGCGGCGGCATTGGCGGCGGCAATGCGCTGGCCATCGAGCATCAGCACCGGCACGCCGAACGGTTCGATCAGATCGATCATCGCCTGGCGCGACAGGCCGCTGTCTTCGGCGGGGCGCATTTCCACCACTGGGGCGGGTTGCCACAGCCACAGGCTGCCGATCCACGCCACCACGATCACCGCGATCAACACCGGTTCGGCCCCGGCAATCAGCATGCCCAGCCCGGCAAACAGCGCGATCACAATGCCGGACCACGGCATGTTCGACAGGCCTGTGCCCGAATACGCGGCGGTGGATGTGCTCATGACATTCCGATGATGGGCCGATAATGGCCCGATGATGGCCCGACAAGAGCCCGATTATGGCAAGCTGCGGTTCCGCGTACCAGTGGATCATGACGGTATGCCTACAAAGGCCGAAAGGGCAACGGTTCAGCGCCAAGGGCCGGTTTTTTCGTACTTTTCGTGCCTGATACGGATGTGCGATGCGTGGAATTCATCGCACCACGTGACGCTCGGGCGCCGCGCGGGCTGATACCAATGTGCGTCAAGTCAAGCGCGTACTATCCGGGGTGGCGCAGGCCCATCGCCAGACAAACGATCGCCACGATCAGTGCCCAGCTCGATACATGGCCCCACGATACCAGCGAAACCCGGTCCAGATCGCGCCGCCGGGCGTGAAACCGGTCGCGGATCGTGCCGAACAGCGCGATTGCCCCGGCCAGGGTGGCTACGGTGAAAAAGGGGTGCGACAGGGCTGTGTCGATCGGGTCCATCGCCCGCGCCATAGGCAACTGCCCTGCCGGCCGCAACCGGTCCGCCGTTGCGGCCATGGCGATATGGTGACCCCTACGGGAATCGAACCCGTGTTTCAGCCGTGAAAGGGCCGCGTCCTAACCGCTAGACGAAGGGGCCGAAATGGTTTGCCGCCAGATCGTCAGGGGGCCCGGCACAGCGGCCGGTCTCCGACGGAAATGGTGACCCCTACGGGAATCGAACCCGTGTTTCAGCCGTGAAAGGGCCGCGTCCTAACCGCTAGACGAAGGGGCCACGGCGCGTACCACCGCTGGGCAGGTCCGCGCCTCTATTGGCTCTGTCCGGGCGCGTCAATACCCATTTGCAGGCCCATTGTGACATCGCCTGTCATGCGTATTGCGCAGCAGCCTGGTCAATCGGCAAAGGCGGCATCATCGACATGCAGTTCGGCCGCCGGGCGGCTGCCCCAATCATCGATCCGCGCACGCCCGGTCAGCCAGAAGCGCCGCCCTTTGTGCCCGTGCAGCAGCGCCTGGCCCAGTGGCGTGGTTGCGGCGCGAAACGCGATCGCCTTGAAACTTGCGCCATCATTGCCGGTGGCGACCATGCGCACATGGTCCTGCCCAACAGGTTCGCATTTCACCAGCCGTACCGGCCCGATTGCCACGCGTGGCCCCGGCCAGCCGATGCCGAACGGCCCCGCCATCTCCAGCGTGTTGACCAGATCCGGGGTCAGCCCGCGCGGCGCCAGCGACAGATCGATCAGCAGCGTCTGCGCGGCGCGCGCGCGCGCCACATCGCGTGCCAGGCGCTCATCGAGAAAGGCCTGCAGCGCGCCAATCTGCCCCGGCGCCACGGTCAGGCCGCAGGCCATGGCATGGCCGCCACCGGCAATCAGCAGCCCGGCCGCGCGTGCGGCGATTACCGCGGCGCCCAGATCGACCCCGGCAATCGACCGGCCCGATCCTTTGCCATTGCCCGCCTCGTCGGCATCGAGCGCTATGATCAGCGTGGGGCGCCCGCTCTTTTCCTTGATCCGCCCGGCCACGATGCCGATCACGCCGGGGTGCCAGCCCGATCCGGCCAGCACATGCACCGCGCGGTCGCCCGCCTGGGCCAGCGCGGTTTCGGCGGCTTCCTGCACTGCCTGTTCGATCGCGCGGCGTTCATCGTTGAGCTGCGACAGGCGCGCGGCAATGTCCATCGCCTCATCGGCATCGGGCGTGGTCAGCAGCCGCACGCCCAGCCCGGAATCGCCGATCCGCCCCGCCGCATTGATGCGCGGGCCCAGCGCAAAGCCCAGATCGCTGCACGACGGGCTGCGCCCCAGCCGGCTGGCATCGATCAGCGCGGCCAGCCCGGTGTTTTCGCGCCGCGCCATCACTTTCAGCCCTTGCGCCACCATTGCGCGGTTCAGCCCGCGCAATTGCGCCACATCGGCCACCGTGCCCAGCGCCACCAGATCGAGCAGCCCCATCAGATCGGGCGGCGGCCCCCCGGCAAAATAGCCGCGCGCACGCAGATCGCGCGCGGTGGCAATGGCCAGCAGAAACGCCATGCCCACCGCCGCCAGATGGCCATGCGCGGCGGCTTCGTCGCTTTCATCCAGCCGGTTGGGATTGACCAGCGCCAGCGCGGGCGGCAATTCGGCCGAACACTTGTGGTGATCGACCACGATCACCTCCACCCCGGCATCGGCCGCCATGGCCAGCGCCTCATGCGCCATGGCCCCGCAATCGACCGTTACCACCAGCCGCGCGCCTTCCGCGCCCAGCCGCACCAGCGCCGCGCCCGACGGGCCATACCCTTCGAGCAGGCGATCAGGGATATAGGCGCGCGCATCGCTGCCGCAGAGCCGCAGAAACCGGATCAGCAGCGCGGCACTGGTCGCGCCATCAACATCGTAATCGCCATAGACCGCGATTGCTTCGCCGGCGGTGATGGCATCAGCCAGCCGCGCCGCGGCTTTGTCCATGTCGCGAAAAATCGATGGATCGGGCAGGAATTCGCGCAAGGTCGGGCGGCGGTGGCGATCAAGCTCTGCCCGGTCGATCCCGCGTGACAGCAGCAGCTGATCAACCAGATCGTCGCCCAAGTGCTGGTCTGGCATCTGCTGGTCTGGCGCCGCATCGGCGGCTTGCGCGCCAAAATCCATGTTGCCGCCGCGCCAGCGCCAGGCGAGGCCCGACAGCGACTGGTCGATCGAAGTGATGGGTCTGGTCATGGCGTCTATCGCTGGTCTGCCTGCCGGCCAAGGTCAAGGCCGCCATGCACGGATTTGTCGCCCCGGCGCGTGTCCGGTGCGCCCGGTCTTGAAATTGGCGCTGGCGCATGGTCTTGTGCCGGTCCTGCCTGTAACAATGGTCAACAAGGTCGCCAGGACAGATAGCGTGCCTGTATCCATCGGGGTGCAGAACCACGCGCACGCGGCAAGCGCGCCCGGCCGGGCGTGGCCGCGGGGCCAACTGCACGGGGGACCATGAATGAACAGATTTTCCGGATTTTCGAAACGGGGCCTGATCACAACCGGGCTGGGATTGGGCTTGGCTGGCGGCGGGCTGGCTGGCGGTGTATTGGCCGTGGGCGAAGTGCTGCATGCGGCGCAGGCCACCACCGGCCCGATCGCGCGCTATGACATGCGCGCCGGCACGACCAGCGGCATGGGCGCGATGATGGGCGGCGGCGGCATGGGTGGCGGCGGCGGCATGGGCGGCGCGATGGGCATGATGTTTGGCGGCGGCAATCGCGGCGGCCCGACGCACGAATTGACGCTGGAACTGGGATCGAGCCAGGCGCCGCAGGGCGCGGCGCCCAATGCCGACCATTTCATGCCCGCGGGTGCGCGGCTGGGCACTTCGGTGCCGCTGGAAACGCCCGAAAAGCCGAAGGCCGAGGCGCCGTCGCAACCCGAAAATCCGCAAGAGCGCGAATTCCGGCGGCCGCAGGGGCGCATGCTGATATTCTGGGGCTGCGGCGAACACAGCCCGCCGGGCCAGCCGGTGGTAATCGATTTTGCCAAAATGGCCGCAGGCCAGATGCCCGCCGGCCTGTTTGGCGGTTCGGTGCCGATGGATCGCTGGGTCAATCTCATGTCCAGCCGCACGTATGGCCATTGGCCCAATTCGCGCGACCGCAAGACCGTTTCGTCGGACAGTTCGCTGCTCGGGCCGCACCGCGTGGTGGCCAATTATGCGCCGCCAATGGCGTTTACCCTGGCGCATGATTTCATGGCGCCGCTTTCGGTCAGCAGCACGATGCAACCGGGCGGATCGGTGCTGCTGCAGTGGAATCTGCTGCCCGATGCCACCGGCTATTACACCTCGCTGATCGGCGGCAAAAGCAGCGGGCAAAGGCGCGGCGGCGATGGTGGCCAGATGCAGGATCTGGTGTGGTGGTCATCGTCATCCTCGCGCGAATTCGGCGGCGGGCTGTCGGACTGGCTGTCGCCCGGCACGGTGGCGCGGCTGGTGGCGGCGCGCACGGTCATGTCGCCGCAAACTTCCACGTGCACGATCCCGGCCGAAGTCCATGCCGCCGCATCGACCTTCATGATGACGACGATGATCGGCTATGGCCCCGAAGAACGCTTTGCCTATCCCGCGCGCCCGGCCGATCCGCGCGCGGTGTGGCATATCGAATGGGAAGCGCGCATCCGCCACCGTTCGATGACCAGCTTCATGCCCGGCATGCCGATGCCGGGCATGCAGGGCAGGGGCGATAGCCAATCGGGCGACCGGTCGCGCCAAAACCAGCAGGATCAGCACCAGCAGGATCAGGCGTGCCAGCCAAAGAAAAAGCGCGGATTTGGCGGGCTGGGCGGCATGATCGGCGGCGTGCTTGGCGGCGGGAGCGCGAATGACGGCTGCTGAGCAGGCACGCGGCAGGCAGGGCGCGTGCGCTTCCGGCGCAGAACGGCGGCGCGCGCCTTGCTGATCGTGTGGCACAGCCGCACCGGCGCGGCGCAGGCCATGGCCGGCGCCGCGCTGGACGGGGCGCAGGCGGAACTGGGCACCGGCGTGCGCCTGGTCGCGGCCGAGGCGGCCGGGCCCGATGATCTGGCGGCGGCGCGCGGCCTGCTGTTTGTCTGCCCGGAAAACCTGGGGGGGCTGACCGGCGAAATGAAGGCGCTGTTTGATCGCTGCTATTACCCGCTGCTGGGCCGCATCGAAGGGCGCGCCTATGCCACCGCGATTGCCGCCGGCACCGCGGGGCAGGGGGCCGAGGCACAGATCGATCGCATTGTCACCGGCTGGCGCCTGCGCCGCGTGGCGCCATCGCTGATCGTGCGGCTGGGCGTGGATACCCCGGCCGCGATTGCCGCGCCAAAGGTGCTGTCTGGTAACGATTGGCAAATCTGTCGTGATTTAGGACGGGCCATGGCAGCGGGCTTGCAACTTGGGGTTTTCTGACCATTCTGGAGCAAACGTTGCGTGCCCTGCAGGTGCGCGGCGTCTTTATAAAGCAATTGCCGGGATGTGACGGACCGTGGTGCCCAATGAACGCAAACAGGACCGTCGTGCCCCTGTCCCCCCGTGGGGATCGTCGGCTGCGCCGGTTGCCGGGCTGCTGTTCGATCCGGCGGCACAGCCCGGCGCCGATAATCTGGTGACACTGGCGCAAATCGCGGGCACATTCGATGTGGTGCGCCGCGATGACCGGCCGACAGCCAAAGGCGGGCGCGCCGAACTGCTGCGCGACGGGCTGATGTTCGATTGCCGGGGGCTGGCACCGGCGCCGCCGCTGGCCGTGGCAACCGTGGCACAGACAATCGCCCTGCCGCCAGCGTTTGCGTCTGCCGCGCACGCGCTGGTCACGATTGCGCCGGGGCCGCAGTTGGCCGGCGCGGCGCAATTGTTGCCGGTGGTGCGGATTCTTGCCGGGCTGGTGCTGGCGCTGGCCGAATTGCCGGCGGTGCAGGCGGTTGTGTGGTTGCCGGCGCAGATCGCGATGGCGCCGGCCTGGTTTGTCGAGGCGGTGGGGATCTGGTTGCAGGGCGGCCCGTTTCCCGCGCTGGCGCTGACCGGGCTGCTGCGCTGCGATGGCGGCCTTGCCAGCCAGGGTCTGGCCTATTTCACCGGGCAGGAATTCGTGCTGTCCGGCCGCGACGGCAGTTTGCGCGAAAACGACATGCGCGGCGCGGTGCGGCTGACTGACTGGCTGGTGGCGCATGGTCGCATCGATGCCGCGTGCGATGTCGATCTGACCGGATTTGGCACGGTTCGCCTTATGCCAGAGGCGCCTGACCGCCTTCGCGCCACTGTCCTTTAGCACCGATTTGGCGACAAGCCGAATCGGGCGGTTTTCGGCAATGGTTTGTTTACCGGTGCGCCCCAGCCTGAAATTTCACGACGCGGGGGGGACAAGGGCATGACCGCACGATGACGCAAACGCGCGCCGCGCTGCCGTTTCGTGCGGTCAACGTGCCCGGTACGCGGGGGTACCGGGCGGGGCTGCAGCGCCATCACGTGCTGCCGCGCCAATTGTTCGATGTGTCGGGCATTGCCGATCTGATTGACCAGATCGGTGTCGAGGCGCTGGGGCTGCATGATTTCAGCCGCAACGGTTTGCTGCTGCCGGCCACCGATGAACAGGCCGTGCGGCTGGGCCTGCCGCTGTATCGCGGCCCGCACCATAATTACAACGAGCTGGTGATCGAACGCATGGGCCAGATCGAGGCGGGGTGGCAGAAACGGCGCCGCGGCATCCGCCCCGACCATGCCCGGATCGAGGCGCTGATGCGGGTGGACTTGTTGCAGCGCGCGCTGCGCCGCCGCCTGCTCGATCCGGCCCGCTGGCGCGGCATCGCGCTCAACGCGCGTGATCCCGCGCTCGATTTCACCCATCTGGATCGCATGGCCGAGGCGCTGTGGGCCGCAACAGCCGCCAGCCCGGCAGCGCTGGCCGATTAACCCAGGAAAGGTGCCGTGTTGGCTGCCAGGTCTGCGGCGGCTGCGCGATATTCCGCCTCGAACCGGGCCACGCGCTCGGCGACGCTTTCGATCGCGGTGATCGTGCCGATGCCCTGGCCCGAACCCCAGATGTCTTTCCACGCCTTGGCTTCGGAATTGCCGCCCGATCCGAAATTCATCTTTGACGGATCGCTTTCGGGCAGATTGTCCGGGTCCATCCCGGCGTTGACAATCGATGACCGCAGATAATTGCCGTGAACCCCGGTGAACAAGTTGGAATAAACGATGTCGTCCGCGCCTGAATCGACAATCGCCTGCTTGTACGCATCCATCGCGCGCGCTTCATGCGTGGCGATCCAGGCCGAACCGATATAGGCCAGGTCCGCGCCGGTCGCCTGCGCGGCAAGGATCGAACGGCCATGGCCGATCGCCCCCGACAGCGCGACCAGGCCATCGAACCAGGTGCGGATTTCCTGCACCAGCGCAAACGGCGATTGCGCCCCGGCATGGCCGCCGGCGCCCGCTGCCACCGGGATCAGGCCATCGGCGCCCTTTTCGATCGCCTTGCGCGCGAAACGGTCGTTGATCACATCGTGCAGCACGATCCCGCCCCAGCCGTGCGCCGCGTTATAGACATCTTCGCGCGCGCCCAGCGACGTGATCAGCAGCGGCACCTGCCATTTGGCGCACAGCGCCATGTCTTCTTCCAGCCGGTTGTTGGTGCGGTGCACGATCTGGTTGACCGCGAACGGCGCCGCTGGCTGGTCCGGGTGGGCGCGGTTGTGCGCGGCCAGGTCCTCGGTAATCTGGTGCAGCCATTCGTCCAGCTGGCTGATCGGCCGCGCATTGAGCGAGGGAAAGCTGCCGACGACCCCGGCCTTGCATTGCGCGATCACCAGTTCGGGGCCGGAAATGATGAACAGCGGCGAGGCAATCACCGGCAGGCGCAGATTGGCAAACAGCGGAGGCAGGGCCATCGGGGGTCTTTCTTAAGCGGTCGATTAAGGCAAGCGATAGGCGACCGCGCGGCGGCTTGTCAAACCGCGGCGCGGGGCCTGATGGTCATGTAGCCGGCAGGATATCCTCGATGCCGTAAACCCGCGCGGCGGTTCCGGCAAACAGCGCGTGCTTTTCCCCGGCCGACGCGCCCGCTGCCAGCCGTTTGAACGCATTCCACAGCGTGGCGTAATCGGCGCCCCAGTAATCGACCGGAAAATTGCTTTCGAACATGGCCCGCGCCGGGCCAAAGGCATCGATGCAGGTTTCGATATAAGGCCTCCACAGCGCGGCCAGAACCTCTGACCCGGTGCCCGCGGCGGGGCCCTGATCGGGCATGCCGCAAAACGCCATGGCCAGGCCACCCAGCTTCACCGATACATTGGGCAATTCGCCCAGCGCGCGGATCTTGTCGCGCCACAGATCGAACCGTTCGTGCAGCCGCCCGTGATAGCTGGCGATATTCAGCGGCGTGCCGCAATGATCGAGCACGATCGGCTGATCGGGAAAAGCACGCGCGAGCGATATCAGGTCGTCCAGCTGCGGTTCCAGCAGCCACGCGTCAAACGTCAGGCCCAGTTCGCCCAGGTGGGCAAAGCCGGCGCGGAACGCAGCGTCGCAATAAAGCCCCTGCGGCGCGTGGAACGGCGGGCCCAGCACAGTGGGATCGGCATCCCAGGCGGCGGCGTGGCGGATGCCGCGAAATCGCGACGATGCCGCCTGCAACGTCTCAAGCACCGGGCGCGCGGCATCGCCCCGCGTCAGATCGGCATGGCCCATGATCGCCGCGCAAGGGCGATAGGCCCCATAAAGCCCGCTCGCGCCCTGGGCCGCCACGCCGTTGACGAATTCAACCTCGCCCACTGTCTTGAAATCGGGATCGCCGTCGCTGCGATAGAACGCGCCGCATTCCATATAGACGGTGCCGACAATGCGGTGGCCGCTGCCGACTTCGGCATGGAGTTCGTCAAACGTGTAATAGGGCTTGTGCGCAATCGCGGCGATGAACGGGTGGTGCGGTTCGGGGAAATGCGACAGCAACGGCCGCAAATCCCACAAGTGGTGATGCGGATCGATGATCGACAGATCGGGCTCGAGAATCGGTTCAGGCATGGTCACTCCCGCAATTGGCCCTTCGGCTCTATGCGGGGAACTATGGCGCAAACCGCCCGCCGGGCAAGCCGATTTAACCGATTGGTTGAACGGGCGGCAGCCGCGGCCGCCGCCCGTTCAGCCAGACCCGGTTTTTCAGCCCTTTGCCGCGTTGGCCGCCGACAGGATCGCGCGCACGCTGGCAGTGGCCACGTCTTCATCGATGCCCACGCCCCACACCACCTGGCCGGTCGCGGTTACGCATTCCACATAGGCCGCCGCGCGCGCATCGCTGCCGCCGGCCAGCGCGTGTTCGGTATAATCGCGCACGTCGAGCCCGATGCCGAACCCTTCGTTCAGCGTGGCAACCACCGAAGAAATCAGGCCATTGCCGCGCCCGCTGACCGATTGCACCTGGCCATCGACCGCGATCTTGCCGGCAAACACGCGGGTGCCGTCGGATGCGCGTGCCTCGTCATAATCGACCAGCTGGAAATGCTGCGTGCCTTCCAGGCGATAGACGCGGCGGAACACCGACCAGATATCGCCCGCATGCAGTTCGCGGCCCAGATCGTCGGCCAGCGCCTGCACATGCCGGCTGAAATCGGCCTGCATTTTCTTGGGCAGTTTCAGCCCCTGGTCCTGTTCCAGCACCCAGGCAAAGCCGCCCTTGCCGCTTTGCGAATTGACCCGGATCACCGCTTCGTAACTGCGCCCCAGGTCTGCCGGGTCGATCGGCAGATAGGGCACTGCCCAAAGCCGGTCATTGCGCTTTTCCTGCGCGGCAAAGCCCTTTTTGATCGCGTCCTGGTGGCTGCCGGAAAACGCGGTGAAGACCAGTTCGCCGCCATAGGGGTGGCGTTCGGGCACGGGCAGCTGGTTGCAATATTCAACTGTCTGGATAACATGGTCGATGTCGGAAAAATCCAGTGCCGGATCAAGCCCTTGCGTGTACATGTTCAGCGCCACTGTCACGAGGCAGCAATTGCCGGTGCGCTCGCCATTGCCAAACAGGCAGCCTTCCACGCGGTCGGCGCCGGCCATCAGGCCCAGTTCTGCCGCGGCCACGCCGGTGCCCCGGTCGTTGTGGGTGTGCAGGCTGATCACCGCGCGGTCGCGGCCGGGCAGGTTTTTGCAGAAATATTCGATCTGGTCGGCATAGATGTTGGCGGTTGCCGCCTCGACCGTGGCGGGCAGATTGAGGATGATCGGCTTGTCCACCGTCGGCTGCAGCACGTCCATCACCGCTTCGCAGGCGGCAATGCTGAAATCGAGTTCTGCGGTTGAAAAGGTTTCGGGGCTATATTCGAAATGCCAGTCGGTCTGCGGAAAGCGCGCCGCCTGATCGCGCAGGCACGCCGCACCATGGCGCGCGATTTCGATGATCTGCGCCTGGCTCATGCCGAACACCACGTCGCGCCACAGCGGCGAAACCGCGTTGTACACGTGGACAATCGCCTGTTTCGCGCCCGCCAGGCTTTCGAACGAGGTGCGGATCAGGTCTTCGCGCGATTGGGTCAGCACTTGCACGAAGACATCGTCAGGAATGCGCCCGCTGTCGACCAGCCCGCGGATGAAATCATATTCGGTGGCGCCGGCGCTGGGAAAGCCGACTTCGATCTCTTTCAGCCCGACTTTGAGCAGCAGATCGAAAAAGCGCGATTTCTTTTCGGCATCCATCGGGTCGATCAGCGACTGGTTGCCATCGCGCATGTCGGTCGACAGCCAGCGCGGCGCGCGGGTGATGGTGCGGCCGGGCCATTGGCGGTCGGTCAACGGCACTTGCGGAAACGGGCGATATTTGACCGAAGGGTCTTTCAACATGGACATGGGATGATGCTCTGAAGCCGGATTGTTACGATACGGTGCCGATGCGGCTTGCCCGGGCAAGCGGATCTGGCGCTGCGCAATTCCCCTGGACGCCGTTTGCGCCGCACATACGACGCGTCAGCTCACGCCCAAGGGCGGATAAGTCGCAGGGTTGGATCCAGCGCGCGCGTCATGGGTGCAAACCTATGGTCAATCGCGCGCGGCTTGTCCAGAATGAATGCGAAAGGGCGGGCTGCTGCAAACCCGCCCGCGAGAGGATGCCCGACCATGTCTGAAGCCGTCGAACCTTATCACTGTTCCGTGCCCGATGCCGCGATCGCCGATCTTCATGCGCGCATCGATGCCACCCGCTGGCCCGAAGCCGAAACCGTGGAAGACTGGTCGCAGGGCGTGCCATTGGCCATGCTCAAGGATTTTGTCGCCAGTTGGCGGCACGATCACGATTGGCGCGCGGCTGAGGCCTGGATCAATGCGCAGGGCCTGTCGACCACCACGATCGATGGCCTGGCCATCCGCTTCCTGCATGTCCGTTCGCCCCATGCCGGCGCGCGGCCGCTGATTCTCACGCATGGCTGGCCGGGCTCGATTTTTGAATTTCGCGGGGTGATCGATGCGTTGACCAACCCCGATGACCCGGCGCAGGCGTTTCATTGCGTGATCCCCTGCCTGCCCGGCTATGGCCTGTCGGAACGGCCCGCGGCGAAAGGCTGGGGCGTCGAACGCATCGCCGCCGCCTGGGGAGTGCTCATGGCCCGGCTCGGCTATGACCGGTGGTTTGCGCAAGGCGGTGACTGGGGCGCGGCGGTCACCACCCAGATCGGCCGGCTGAATGTGCCCGGCTGCGCCGGCATCCACCTCAATATGCCGATCGGCCGCCCGCTGCCCGAAGATCTGGCCAACCCCGCGCCCGATGAACAGCGCGCGCTGGCCGCACTGCAGCATTATCAGCAATGGGATTCGGGCTATTCCACGCAACAGCGCACCCGCCCGCAAACCGTGGGTTATGCGCTGGTCGATTCGCCCGTGGGACTGGCCGCGTGGATCTATGAAAAGATGTGGGCCTGGACCGACAATCGCGGCCGCCCCGAAGACGCGCTCAGCCGCACCGCGATGTTTGACAACCTGACACTCTATTGGCTCACCGCCACCGCGGCCTCGTCCGCTCGGCTCTATTGGGAAAGCTTTGGCAGCTTCGCCCCGGCCGACATCACCATGCCCGTGGCGTGCAGCATTTTCCCCCGCGAAATTCTGCCCGCGCCGCGCAAATGGGTGGCGCGCCACTGCACCAACCTGGTCCACTGGGGGGAAATGGACAAAGGTGGGCACTTTGCCGCGTGGGAAAAGCCCGACGTGTTCGTTACCGAATTGCGCACCGCGTTTGCCCTGATGGGATGAAGCGCCGATGGGATGAAGATCTGGCGCCCCGGGTTCAAAGCCGGTCCGCATCGTCCGCCAGTGCGAGCAGGCGGTCGGCGCTGAGGCAGGGCAAAGTCAGGCGCACGGTCGTGCCGGGGCCTTCGGTTGGCTCGATCGCCACGGTGCCGCCGTGCGACTGGGCGTTCTGGCGCACGATCGACAGGCCCAGGCCGCGCCCGGGGATGGTGCCGCTGTTGGCGCCGCGAGTGTGTTCGGCCATCACGGTCTCGAATTCACCGGCGGGGATGCCGATGCCGTGGTCGCGGATCAGCAAGTGAACCCAATCACCGTCGCGCCGCGCGCCAATGTCGATTTCCGCGGGCCCGGGCGAATATTTGATGGCGTTTTCCAGAATGTTGGAAATTGCCTGTTCAATCAGGATACGGTCAAAGGCAAAGACCGGCAGCGGCGGCATGGCGATGCGTATTGCGGGGGGAGGGGCGCGCAGGGTGCCGCCTTCGCCCCCGCTGTCGCCTTCACTGTAGCTGGCAGCAACCGCGCGCACGCTCGCTTCCAGATCGCCCGGCCGCGGCTGAAACGGCAGTTCCGGGCGGCTTTCGCGGGCGCGTTCCAGCGTGGTGCCCAGCAGGTCATCCATCCGTTTGACCGCATAGCGGATGCGCCTGGCACGCAGGATCAGGTCTTCGCCGCTGATTTCGGCGGCCTTCATCTCCAGCAGCTGGGCGATGCTGTCGATGATCGAAAGCGGGGTGCGCACATCGTGCGAGGCAATGTCGAGCAGGCGCCGTTGCCACTTGGCCGCCTCACGCTCGTTGCCCAGCTCGGTTTCCAGCGCAGCGGCCAGGCGAAAGATCTTGTCCACATCAAGGATGAACAGCACGATCGCCGGTTCGCGGGCATAGATGATCGGCGCGGCCGAAACCATCGTCCAGGGCATCACGCGGCCGTCGCCCACAAGCTGGAGCTGCGCCGATGTTACCGTGCCGGCCGATGCCTTGGCGCAAAGCGCAGCCAGCGCATGGTGATCGGCAAACAGCGCATCGGCCCGTTCGTCATGCGCCACCGCGCGGCCGACCAGCGCAGACAGCGGCGCATTCGAGCGCAGCACGCGGCGATCATCCGCAGCAATCACCAGCGATGGTGCCGCGTTCAGATTGAGCACCGCATCCAGCGCCTGCTCGCTTTCCTTCAACTGCTGCGAAACCGCGACCAGCCGGGAAATGTTTTCCTGCGCCACCAGCAGCGCGGCGCTGCCTGTCGCCGGATCGTTGACCAGCGAAACCTGAATCGCATGGACAATCGAATCCTCGCCCGCGATCGGGCACCAGCGCCGCGCCGGCTCGTCAGCTTGTGCCGTCTTGCGCAGCTCGATCGCATCGTCCGGATCGGCAAACATCGCGGCAAAGTGATCGTCGCCATCTGCCAGCCGCTGGTCCAGATCGCCAAAACAGCGTTCGGCGGCGGGGTTGCGCATCAGCACTTGCCCGTTTTCGGCAAACAGCGTGATCATCAGCGGGGTATGGCGAAGCGCCTCGATCGCCCGCAATTCGTTGGCGGGCAGCGCTTCGGGCGGCAGCGCGTTGATTTCCACCAGCATCGCCTCATCGTGCCCGGCAATGCTCACGCCGGTGCAGCGGGCCATGGCCGTCACTGCAAGGCCCTTGGGGTAATAGGTCCAGTTTTCCATCCGCACATCGCCGCGGGCGAATGACGCACGATAGCTGTCGAGCCGGGTACGGGTGGACGGGCTGACCGGATCAAGATGGCGCGCCACCAGTTCTTCGGCTGACGGGGCATGCCAGACCACCCGCGCGGCGGCATTGGACCAGCAGATCCGCCCGGTCATGAAGCTGTAGATGTAAATCGGAAACCCGAGCATTTCAAAGCCCGCCAGCGCCTCGGGCGCCAGCTGCTCAAAGCGCGGTTTCGTCTCCAGTTGCGTCACTCGCGGCAAACCTCAACCATGCTGGTATGCCCCATCTTGAACCCACACATTAACCAACCGATATTTCAAAACGATAGGGCCAGTCACTGGCAGCGTCAAACAGCCCTGGCGGGCACCTGTTGATACATCCGGATACACCTTTGGGCCTTGATGCTCAATTGGCCGTCAAGGTCTGTCAGGCGGCGGCAGTCCGGCCCTTGCCGGTGTGCACCCGGGGTGTTTGCCCTGCGGGCCCGGACGCAAAGGGAGCCGGCCCGCAGACCGGCCCCCTTTTCGTCGCAGCAATGATGATCAGTTCTTGGTCGTGTCGACCAGCTTGTTGGCACCGATCCACGGCATCATGGCGCGCAGGGCAGCGCCGGTCTGTTCGATCGGGTGCGCGGCTGCGGCCTTGCGCGCGGCCTTCAGTTCGGGCTGGCCGGCGCGGTTGTCGAGCACGAAGTTCTTGACGAAGCGGCCCTGCTGGATGTCGGCCAGCACGCGCTTCATTTCGGCCTTGGTTTCGGCGGTGATCAGGCGCGGACCAGTGGTGATGTCGCCATATTCGGCGGTGTTGCTGATCGAATAGCGCATGTTGGCAATGCCGCCTTCGTACATCAGGTCAACGATCAGCTTCACTTCGTGGAGGCATTCGAAATAGGCCATTTCCGGGGCATAGCCGGCTTCGACCAGTGTTTCGAACCCGGCCTGGATCAGGTGGGTCAGCCCGCCGCACAGCACGGCCTGTTCGCCGAACAGGTCGGTTTCGCATTCTTCCTTGAAATTGGTTTCGATCACGCCCGAACGACCGCCGCCCACGCCCGAGGCATAGGCAAGCGCAATGTCGTGGGCATTGCCGGTGGCATCCTGCGCTACCGCGATCAGGCAGGGCACGCCGCCACCTTTGACATATTCGCCGCGCACGGTGTGGCCGGGGCCCTTTGGCGCGATCATGATCACGTCGACATCGGCGCGCGGTTCGATCAGGCCGAAATGGATGTTCAGCCCGTGGGCAAAGGCCAGTGCCGCACCGGGGCGCAGATTGGCATGGATATCATCGGCATAGATCGCGGCCTGGTGTTCATCGGGCGCCAGGATCATCAGGATGTCGGCCCAGGCGGCGGCTTCGGCATTGGGCAGCACCTTGAACCCGGCGCCTTGCGCCTTCACCGCGCTGGCCGAACCGGGGCGCAGCGCGATGGCTACCTCCTTGATGCCCGAATCGCGCAGGTTCTGCGCGTGGGCGTGGCCCTGGCTGCCATAGCCGAGGATCGCGATCTTCTTGTCGATGATCAGGTTAAGATCGGCGTCAGCGTCGTAATAGACCTTCATGTCGGTTCCGTTTCTATGCAATTGTATGGAAAGGTTATGAAAAATTCAGGCGGCCGTTTCACCGCGAACCATGCCGACCACGCCGGTGCGGCCCACTTCGACAAGGCCGAGCTCTTTCATCAGCGCGACGAAGCTGTCGATCTTGTCGGGCGATCCGGTCAGTTCGAAGACAAAGCTGGAGGTGGTGGTGTCGACCACTTTGGCGCGAAAGATATCGGCCATGCGCAGCGCTTCGACCCGGGTGTTGCCGGTGCCGGCCACTTTGACCAGCGCCAGTTCGCGTTCGACATAAGGGCCGATTTCGGTCAGATCGACCACTTTGTGCACCGGCACCAGCCGTTCAAGCTGCGCGCGGATCTGGTCGATGATCGAAGGCGGTCCGTGGGTGACAATGGTGATCCGGCTGACTTCGTGGTTGTCGGTAATGTCCGCCACGGTCAGGCTGTCGATATTGTAGCCGCGCGCGGTGAACAGCCCGGCGATCTTGGCCAGGATACCGGCTTCGTTGTCGACGGTGATGGTCAGCACGTGGCGTTCCTGGGTTTCAGGGGCCTGCGGCTCGATGGTCTGGGTGTTCATGGTGTCGGGTTCTTTCAGACCAGGGCCTTGGCGGCGTCGTCCATCGTGCCGGCAACATCATCGCCATACAGGATCATGTCGGTATGCGCCGCGCCCGACGGGATCATCGGGTAGCAATTGGCTTCCTTCACCACCAGGCAATCGACAAACACCGGGCCGGGGTGGTCGATCATCGCCTGAATTCCGGCATCAAGCTCGTCCATCGTGGTGATGCGGATGCCTTTCCAGCCATAGGCTTCGGCCAGCTTGACGAAATCGGGCAGGCTGTCGGAATAGGAATTGGAATAGCGGCTTTCGTAAGTCAGTTCCTGCCACTGGCGGACCATGCCCATCCATTCGTTGTTCAGCACGAACACTTTGACCGGCAGGCGATATTGCGTGGCAGTGCCCAGTTCCTGGATGTTCATCTGGATCGATGCATCACCGGCAATGTCGATCACCAGCCGGTCGGGCAGGCCGGCCTGCGCGCCGATCGCCGCGGGCAGGCCATAGCCCATCGTGCCAAGCCCGCCCGAGGTCAGCCATTTGTTGGGACTGTGGAAGTGGAAATATTGCGCCGCCCACATCTGGTGCTGGCCGACTTCGGTGCTGATCACCGGATCGTGCGCGCGGGTCAGGTCATACAACCGCTCGATCGCCTTTTGCGGCATGATCTCGTTGCCGCGATCGGGATAGGCCAGGCTTTTGCGCGCGCGCCAGCCATCGATGCGCGCATTCCAGTCGGTCAGATCGGCGGCGCTGTGTCCGGCGGCCAGCCACGCCTCGATCATCTGGTCAAGCACGACCGCGCAATCGCCCACGATCGGCAGATCGACGCGGACGGTTTTGTTGATCGATGCGCGATCGATATCGACGTGGATTTTCAGCGAATTGGGCGAAAAGGCATCCAGCCGCCCGGTCACCCGGTCATCAAACCGCGCGCCCAGCGCGATGATCAGGTCGGCCTTGTTCATCGCCATGTTGGCTTCATAGGTGCCGTGCATGCCCAGCATGCCCAGCCATGCCGGATCGCCCGCGGGAAACGCGCCCAGGCCCATCAGCGTCGATGTGACGGGCGCGCCGGTCAGGCGCTGCAGATCGCGCAGGCGCCGGCTGGCTTCGGGCCCGGCATTGATGATGCCGCCGCCGGTGTAGAAAATCGGCGCCTCGGCCGCGGCGATCAGCGCAACCGCGCGCGCAATGTCATCGGCCGGGGCCACGGTCTGCGGCGCATAGCGGGTGCGGCGCTGGTTGACTTGCCCGGTCCAGCGCGCCGTGGCGATCTGCACGTCCTTGGGAATATCGATCACCACCGGGCCGGGGCGGCCGGCGGTGGCAATGTGAAACGCCTCGTCCACGATGGTGGCAAGCTCGTTCGCGTCCTTCACCAGATAGTTGTGCTTGGTGCAGTGGCGCGTGATGCCGACGGTATCGGCCTCCTGAAAGGCATCGGTGCCGATCAGGCCGGTGGGAACCTGCCCGGTGATCACGACCATCGGGATGGAATCCATGAACGCATCGGCAATCCCGGTCACCGCGTTGGTCGCGCCGGGGCCCGATGTTACCAGCACGACGCCGGGCTTGCCCGTGGCGCGGGCATAGCCTTCGGCGGCGTGGGCCGCGCCGGCTTCGTGGCGAACCAGGATGTGGCGGATGCGTTCATCGCCAAACAGCGCGTCATAGATCGGCAGCACCGCCCCGCCGGGATAGCCGAACACGAATTCGACCCCTTTGGCGACCAGGCTTTCAACCAGGATTTCGGCGCCGCTGCGCTGGGTGCTCACGTCGATCATTCCTTAAAACCTGGCCCTGAAAACTGGCGTAAAAGGTCAGGGCCGTTAGACCATCCGCCAAGGAAAACCACCAAAAAAACCCGGGAAGGTGCCGTTTATCGGCCCGACACACGCAGGGCATGTGTCGGGCCGTCTCTCCCACCCGGACAGCAGATGGCGCAATGGTGCCACCCGTGAAAACGTGGTGGCCTGCTAGGTGACACAATAATGCCTGTCAACCCGCTAAAATTGAAATAATGATGCTGTATTGCCTATTTCAAGGTAATTTTCGTGCGATACCCGCGGCCATGCTGCCGGGGTCTGGTGTCGCAGCCAGGTGCATTGCCGTTTGACGTATTGCCGCGTCGCCTGCTGCCCGGCGGCAATGGCGGTGGCGGCGTCGCATGTCCCCGCCAGCCAGGCGGCGATGTCGCGCACGCCGATCGCGCGCATCACCGGCAGATCGGGGTCCAGCCCGCGCGCCAGCAGGCTGCGCACTTCATCGATCGCGCCGCCGTCCCACATTTGCGCAAAGCGGCGGTCGCACCGGGCATGGAGCCAGCCGCGATCGGGCATCAGCACCACTGCGGCCAGCGCGATGCGGTCGGCAATCCCGCCTTCGCGCCGGCTGTGCCAGGTGGCGAGCGGCACGCCGGTCGACCGCACGACTTCCAGCGCGCGGGCCACGCGCGTGGTATCGGCCGGGGCCAGCGCGGCGGCACGCGGCGGGTCCTCGCGCGCCAGCGCGGCCCAGGCCTCGGCAACGGGCATCGCGCGCACTTCGGCGCGCACTTGCGGGTTGATCGGCGGGATCGGCGCAATCCCGTCGAGCAGGGTACGGATATAAAGGCCGGTCCCGCCAACCAGGATCGGCAGCCGGCCGGCGTGGTGCGCGGCATCGATTTCGGCGCGTGCCGCTGCGGCCCAGTCCGCCGCCGAACAGGCCTGTGCCCCGTCCCAGCTGCCGAACAGGCGATGCGGCACCCCGCGCATTTCGGCCGCAGTCGGCCGCGCGCTCAGCACCGCCAGGTCGGCATAGACTTGCGCGCTGTCGGCATTGATCACCACCGCGCCGGCCGGGGCCAGCATCGGGTGTTGCGCCAGGCGCACGGCAAGATCGCTCTTGCCGCTGGCGGTCGGCCCTGCGATGAGCGCAACTTTGGGCTTTTGGCCATCACGACCAGAGGAAATTTCGGTGCTTCCAGACGACTCTTCGGTGCTCATCGCCCGCCTGATAGCAGACCCGGAGACGCTTGGAGACCGGCTTGCGCTCGCGATGGACGAAATCGAGGACACCGGCGCCGAAGTGCTGGGGGCAGGGATGCTCGACAGCAACCCCGATGTGCTGGAGCTGGAAATCGAACAGGGCGACAGCGCGGCGGTGCGCCGCGTGCTCGATGCGCATTTCGGCGATGCCGACATGGTGCTGGTGCAGGGGCCGATCGTGCTGCCCCGCCTGTTTGTGTCAGACATGGATTCGACCATGATCGGGCAGGAATGCATCGACGAACTGGCCGATTTTGCCGGGCTGAAGGACAAGATCGCGGCGATTACCGAGCGCGCGATGCAGGGTGAGCTCGATTTTGCCGCTGCGCTCCATGAACGCGTGGCGCTGTTGGCGGGCCTGTCCGAAACGGCAATTGCCGAATGCCTGGATCAGCGAATCCGGCCGATGGATGGCGCCGCCACGCTGGTGCGCACGCTGAAGGCGCTGGGCGCGCGCACTGTGCTGGTAACCGGCGGGTTTCACGCCTTTGCCGATACCGTGGGCGCGGCGCTGGGGTTTGACCGGGTGGTGGCCAACCATCTGGCCACGGCCGGCGGCGTGCTGACCGGGCAAGTGACGGGCGATATTGTCGACAGCGCGGTCAAATGCGCGGTGCTGGTGCATGAGGCGGGGCTGATCGGTGCCGATGCGGTCAGCCTGGCCACCGGTGATGGCGCCAACGACATTCCGATGTTGCGCGCCGCCACCCACGGCATTGCCTATCGCGCCAAACCAAAGGCGCGCGCGGCGGCGGACGGGCGGATCGAACGCGGCGATCTGACCGCAATCCTTGATCTTTACGGAATTTCGCGCGACCACTGGGTCACGCATTGACGCAATATTTACATCGATGTTAGTATGGGAATCGCTCGAGATAAAGGGTGAGGCCTGCGATGACTGCGATCCCGTTTGCGAATTCCACCCCGAAATGGGCGGACCTGCCGCTCTATGATGAGGCACGTCCGGTGCTGCGCACGCGCCCGGCAAAGGCCTGGCACCATTTCCGCGAACTGTTGAAAGACAAGGAACGGACCGAGGAAGTCTTCAAGATTTTCGAAGCGCTGCCCTGGGGCGGGATGCGCAACGCGGGCCAGCGGTTCCTCACCAGCGAACGCGGCCGCGCCATTGTCGCGCGCGAACCGTATCTGCCTGCAGTGCTTGACGACCACGCCGCGCTGCGCCGCATGCCGGCCGGATCACTGGCGCATGCCTATTGCGATTTCATGGAACGCGAAGGGCTGACGGCGCAGGGCCTGGTCGACGAATTTTCCCGGTTTGCAGCCGGCAAACCCAAATTCCACGACCAGTTCGACTGGTATCTGAACCGCGCGCGCGATGTGCATGATCTGCTGCACGTGCTGACCGGCTATGGCCGCGATTCGCTGGGTGAAGCCTGCGTTCTGGCCTTTACCTACAGCCAGCAGCCCAGCCCGGCGCACTTGTTCATCGGCTATATGGCCGGGCTTAACATGAAACGCACGGTAAAGAGCAACGCCCCGGTGCTGCGCGCGGTGCGCGAAGGGCAACGCCTGGGCAAAGCCTGCCCGCGCCTGCTCGAACAATCGATCACCGAATTGCTGCCGCTGCCGATCGAAGACGTGCGCCGCCGGCTGAACATCACGCCGGCGCAGTTCTATCACAAGGCCCACGCCGAATGGAAAGCGCTGGGCGTCGATCCCTATGACCTGCTGGGCAAGGCGCTGCCCGCCCCGGGAGTGGAGCTGGCCAAGGCCGCCTGATCATCGCCTGATCATCGCCTGATCATTGATGGCCAGCCCCTTCCTTTCGGAGAGGGGCTGGTTCAGGCGCGTGCGATTCAGCCGTCCATCCAGTCGCGGAAAAACGCCTCGTTGCGATCTTTCAAGGCGCTGATCGCCACGGCAAAGCCCGGTCCGGCCACAGCACTGCCCCCCGTCGTGCCGATCCGGCGGACGGTCACGCCCGGCGCCGCCAGCACGGCATCGGCAGGGGTGGTCACCAGGTAACGGCTCTGGTCCTCGCCAAAGGCGCTGCCCGCATCGAGCGGTGCATCGATCCGGCAGCCGATGCCGCTCGCCCCGATGCCGCTGGCCCCAATGCCGCTCGCCCCAATGCCGCTCGCCCCAATGGTGCTAGCCCCAATGGTGCTAGCCATCGCCATTTCGGCCAGCGCCACCAGCAGGCCACCGTCGGCCACATCGTGCACCGCGCTGACCCGGCCATCGGCCACCAGCTCGCGCACGAATTCGCCGTTGCGGCGTTCTTCGGCCAGATCGACCGGCGGCGGCGCACCGGCTTCGGCGCCGAACACTTCGCGCAGATAAAGCGATTGGCCCAGATGCCCGCCGCTGGCCGGCCCGCCGATCAGCCAGATTGCCTCGCCCTCCGCCTTGAACCGGATCGTTGCCATGGTGTCATGATCCAGCATCAGCCCGACCCCGCCAATCGCCGGGGTGGGCAGGATCGCGCTGCCGCCGCCGGTGGCTTTTGATTCGTTGTAAAGCGAGACATTGCCCGAAACGATCGGATAATCGAGCGCGCGGCAGGCATCGCCCATGCCATTCAGCGCCTCGACGATCTGCGCCATGATTTCGGGGCGCTGCGGATTGGCGAAATTCAGGCAATTGGTGATGGCCAGCGGCGTTGCCCCCACCGCGCAGATGTTGCGCCAGGTTTCGGCCACCGCCTGCTTGCCGCCTTCATAGGGATCGGCATAGCAATAGCGCGGGGTGCAATCTGTGCTCATCGCCAATGCCTTGGTCGTGCCGTGCACGCGCACCACCGCCGCATCGCCGCCCGATTTCTGCAGCGTATCGGCGCCAACCTGGCTGTCATACTGTTCCCAGATCCAGCGCCGGCTGGCAAGATCGGGGCAACCGATCAGCGTGAGCAGATCGGCGCCAAGGTCGGTGCTGGCGGGCACCGGGGGCAGGGCCGGCACTGCCGCCCAGGCCTTGTATTCGGTCAGCGACAGATGCGGCCGGTCATAAAGCGGGGCTTCATCGGCCAGCGGGTCGAGCGGAATGTCGCAGACCACTTCGCCGTTCCATTCCAGCACCATGTGGCCGGTATCGGTCACTTCGCCGATCACCGCGAAATCGAGTTCCCACTTGGTGAAAATCGCTTCGGCCATCGCCTCCTTGCCGGGCTTCAGCACCATGAGCATGCGCTCCTGGCTTTCCGACAGCATCATTTCATAGGGGGTCATGCCGGTTTCGCGGCAGGGCACCTTGTTCATGTTCAGCCGGATGCCGGCGCCGCCCTTGCTGGCCATTTCGACCGAGCTGGAGGTCAGCCCCGCGGCGCCCATGTCCTGGATCGCGACAATCGCGTCGGTCGCCATCAGTTCCAGGCACGCCTCGATCAGCAGCTTTTCGGTGAACGGGTCACCCACTTGCACGGTGGGGCGCTTTTCATCGCTTTTGTCATCGAAATCGGCGCTGGCCATGGTCGCGCCGTGAATGCCGTCGCGCCCGGTTTTCGACCCGACATAGACAATCGGATTGCCCAGGCCCGTCGCCGCCGAATAGAAGATCTTGTCGGTATCGGCCACGCCCACGGTCATCGCGTTGACCAGGATGTTGCCGTCATAGGCCTTGTGGAAATTGGTCTCGCCGCCAACCGTGGGCACGCCGACGCAATTGCCATAGCCGCCGATGCCCGCAATCACGCCCTGCACCAGGTGCTTCATCTTCGGGTGGTCGGGTCGGCCAAAGCGCAGCGCATTCATGTTGGCCACGGGCCGCGCGCCCATTGTGAACACATCGCGCAGGATGCCACCCACCCCTGTCGCCGCGCCCTGATAGGGTTCGATGTAGCTGGGGTGATTGTGGCTTTCCATCTTGAAAATCGCGGCCTGGCCATCGCCGATGTCGATCACCCCGGCGTTTTCACCCGGCCCGCAGATCACCCAGGGCGCCTGCGTGGGCAGCTTTTTCAGATGCAACCGGCTGGATTTGTAGGAACAATGTTCCGACCACATCACCGAAAAGATGCCCAGCTCCACCAGATTGGGCTCTCGCCCCAGCGCGTGGAGCACGCGGGCATATTCGTCATCGGTAAAGCCGTGGGCGGCAACGGTTTCGGGTGTGATCTGTCCAGCCATGCCCGGCCTCTAACGCAAAGCGTGAAAAAGTGGGAACCGGTTTTTTCGCAAAAAGCGATCGGGCCAACAGCGAACGAACATGGCGTCAAGCCACCCGCCGTCGCGATGCCCCCACCAGCGCAGACGCCGCGATCACCATGGCATAGGCAAACAGCGCCAGTTCCTGCTGCGCGGGCGCCAGCGTGGTCGTGCGCACGCCAAACCAGTCGATCGCCTGAAATGCGATCAATTCGACAATCAGCAGCCCCAGCGCCAGCCCGGCCCAGCGCGCCACCGGCCGCGTGCGCCGCACATAGAACGCCAGCGCGCCGAACGTGATCGCCAGCTCCAGCGGCTTTTCGATCAATGGCACATTCCACAGCCCCAGGCCCAGCCGGGGCGGGCCGCCAAGCAGGGTGAGGTCGGGCCGGTGCACCAGCAGATCGAGCAGCCAGTGCGACACCACCAGCGCGCCCACCATCACCGCCATCGCGCGATTGCGCCACACCGCAAAGGCCGCCAGCCCCAGCGCCAGGCCAAACCCGGCGGTGCCGAGCAGGCTGTGGGTATAGGGCAAATCATAAAGATCGAGCCAGTTGGTCGCGGTGGCGCCCGCGATCAGGCGGTAATGTTCGATTCCCGCCAGCGCAAAGCTGAAAAAGGCAAGGTCCACCAGCTGCGTTGCGACCGCCGCCAGCCACAGCGGCGGCCCGTTGCGCGCGCCCGCTGCGGCAAAGCCGGGCGCATAGTGTCCGATGAACACCGGTGGCTCAGCCAAACCGGCGCGCAGCGGCCGTGGCCACCGTGGCGGCCAGCGCCGTGGCAAAGCTGCCCCAGGCGATGTCTGTCAGCGTCAGCCATGTCGGCCAGCGCGCCAGCGTGGCCTGGTTGGTGAGGTCATACGTTGCATAGCACAGCCCGCCCAGCAGCGCGGCATTCAGCGCCGCCGTGCCCACGCCATCGGCCAGCCCGGGCCGCACTGCAAACCACACCATGCCGGCCAGATAGACCAGATAAAACACCACCGCCGGCCCGGCGCGAAAATCCGCTGCCAGCAGGTCACCGAGCGCCGGGCGATAGACTCGCGACCCGGCCCAGCCCAGCCAGCACGCATCGAGCGCGCCAAACACCAGCGCCGCCACGCCATATCCGATCAGCCATTTCATCCCCGGTCTCCTTGGGCCGGCACGCCCGGTTCGGCCGGCGCGTGCAATTGTGTCTGGCGACGGGCTTGACCGTACCCGCGCGGGGCGTCAATTGTCCTTGTGATGACATCCGAAACCGATATCGCTGCGCTGTCCTTCGAAGACGCGCTCAAAGCCCTGGAAGACGTCGTGCGACGGCTGGAAAGCGGCGAGGCGCCGCTCGACGAATCGATCGCGCTCTATGCCCGCGGCGATGCGCTGCGCGCGCATTGCCAGGCGCGGCTGGATGCGGCGCAGGCGCGGATCGAGGCGGTCGTGGCCGATCGCGATGGCCGTGCCGCCGCCACCCGCCCGTTTGACGCCCCCGGCGAAGGCTGACCCGCGATGGCCACCACTGTCCATCCCGAAACCCTGCTTGGCGATGCCCTGGTGCGCATCGCCAAAGAGGTGGATGCCTGTTTCGATACCTTGCTGCCGGTGCCGGGCGATGCGCGCGACCGGCTGTTCGAAGCGATGCGCTATGCCACGATCGGCGGGGGCAAGCGGCTGCGGCCGCTGCTGGTTGCTGCGGTTGCGGGCATGTTCGGCGTCGATCGCAGCGTGGCGGTGCGCGTGGGCACCGCGATCGAGGCGATCCATGCCTATTCGCTGATCCACGATGATCTGCCGTGCATGGACAACGATGCCATGCGCCACGGCAAACCGACGCTGCATCTGGCCTTTGACGAAGCGACCGCGGTGTTGGCGGGCGATGCGCTGCACGCTCTGGCGTTTGAAATCCTGTCTGACCCGGCGCTGATCGGCGATCCGTTCACACGCATCGAACTGGTGCGCACGCTGGCCATGGCGAGCGGCGCCACGGGCATGGCGGGCGGCCAGATGATGGACATGGTGGCCGAAACCACCGCGTTCGATCTGCCCACGGTATCGCGGCTGCAACAGCTGAAAACCGGCGCGCTGCTTGGCGCTGCGGTGGAAATGGGCGCGATTCTGGGCAAGCTGCCGGCCGAAGGGCGCGCGCTGCTGCGTGGCTATGCCCGCGACATTGGTCTGGCTTTCCAGATTGTCGACGATCTGCTCGATACCGAAGGCGACGAGGCCGCCGCGGGCAAGGCGCTGCGCAAGGATGCCGAAGCCGGCAAGCAGACTTTTGTTTCGCTGCTTGGCGCCGACCGCGCCCGGGCCCAGGCGCACATGCTGGTGGGTCAGGCGGTGCATTATCTGGGTTCGCACGGCGAAGAGGCCGAATTGCTGCGCGCAATCGCGCGGTTCATTGTCGAACGCGACCGCTGAAGCTGGTTGGACTTCGGGCCCGCACAAGACCGGGCCCGGTCAGGGAAAGGATTTGGGGATGGCGGACCACAAGGAACGCGTTGGCGTCTATCCGGGCACGTTCGATCCGGTCACGCGCGGGCACATGGATATTATCCGGCGCGGGGCAAAGCTGGTGGATCGGCTGATCATCGGCGTGACCACCAACATGTCGAAAAATCCGATGTTCACGCCCGATGAACGCATCGCCATGGTCCGCCGCGAAATCGGCAGCGCCGGCCTTGCCAATGTGGAAGTGACCGGATTCAACGCCTTGCTGATGAAATTTGCCGAACATCAGGGCGCCAGCGTGATCGTGCGCGGCCTGCGCGCCGTGGCCGATTTTGAATACGAATACCAGATGGCGGGGATGAACCAGCAACTGAACAACCGCATCGAAACGGTGTTTCTGATGGCCGATGTCAGCCTGCAGCCGATCGCGTCAAAGCTGGTCAAGGAAATCGCCTTGTTCGGCGGCGATATCACCCATTTCGTGTCGCCCGCGGTGCGCGATGATGTTGTCGCCCGGGTGGACGCGCAGGGGCGGCTGGGCGATTATTGACCGGGGCGGGGGGCCGCGCGTCTGTGGCCTGAAGTGTTCGCCCGATTTGTTCCCCGGAATTGTTCCCCCGAATTGTTCCCCAGAATTGTTCCCCGGAATTGTTCCCCGGAATTGTTCATTGCAGGCTCAGGCCCGCTGGCCTATCCGCACAGGCGAACTGACGACAGGATACACTTGATGCGTTTTCGCGTGCTTGCCTCTCTCGCGCTTGGTGCTGCGCTGTTTGCCACCCCGGCGCTGGCCCAGCAGAAGGAATCGACCAAGGCCGAGGTCAAGCCGTTCAAGGTTGATCCCGTGGTCTCGTCCAGCAAGATCCCCTATCTGATCGACGCGGATGAAAGCCATGATCCCGAAAACGTGCTGGTGCTGTGGCTGTCAAACGGCGGGCGCGTGGCCATCCGGCTGATGCCGCAATGGGCGCCGCACCATGTTGACCGCATCAAGACGCTGACCCGGCAGGGATTTTACGACGGGGTGATCTTTCACCGCGTGATCGACGGGTTCATGGCGCAAACCGGCGACCCCACGGGAACCGGGCAGGGCGGGTCAAAACTGCCCGATCTGGATGCCGAATTCAACGATGTGCCGCATGGCCGGGGCACCGTTTCGATGGCGCGCACCGATGAACCGAACACGGCGAACAGCCAGTTCTTCATCGTGTTCTATCCAAAGTCTGCGCTCGATCGCAAATATACCAATTTCGGCCGCGTGCTCAGCGGGATGGACGTGGTTGACCGCATCGTGCGCGGCGAACCGCCGGCGCATCCCACGCGCATCATCCAGGCCTCGATCGCCGCCGATCACAAGCCGGCCCCGGTGATTCCCGCCGAAACCGCCGCGCCCAAATCGATCAGCGCCGACATGCTGAACCATTCGCAGGCGCATTGAGGCGTTTTTGTTGACTCTCGGGAACGCAAACCTTTTGCCCCGGCGCCCGATCCTCTCACGGCCGGCCATGACAAAGTCCCGCGATGCAGGTTGATCTGTTCGATTTCGTGCTGCCGCCCGAATCGATCGCGCTGCGCCCGGCGCGGCCGCGCGACAGCGCGCGGCTGCTCCATGTTCCCGGGCACGGCGCGCCTGGCGATCACACCGTGCGCGATCTGCCCGGCCTGTTGCGCGCGGGCGATGTGCTGGTGTTCAACGATACCCGCGTGATCCCGGCGCAACTGGAAGGCACGCGCGGAAATGCCCGCATCGGCGCCACCTTGCACAAACGCATCGATCTGCGCCGCTGGCAGGCCTTTGTGCGCAATGCCAAACGGTTGCGCGCAGGCGACGAAATCCGCTTTGCCAACGGTGTGACCGCCCTTGCCGAAACGCGCCACGATGATGGCAGCTTCACACTGGCCTTTGCCGGCGAGGACCCGGTGGAGGTGCTGCTGGAACGCGCCGGGCATATGCCGCTGCCCCCCTATATCGCCGCCAAACGCCCGGTGGATGATGCCGATCGCGCCGATTACCAGACGATGTTTGCTGCGCGCGATGGCGCCGTGGCCGCGCCCACTGCGGCGCTGCATTTCACGCCCGGGTTGATCGCGGCGCTGGCTGCTGCGGGCATTGCACGCGAAACGCTTACGCTCCACGTTGGCGCTGGCACGTTCCTGCCGGTCAAGGCCGAAGATACGCGCGACCATGCCATGCACGCCGAATGGGGCCGGATCGAACCCGATGTGGCCGACCGGCTGAACGCGGCGCGCGCCCGCGGCGGGCGCGTGATCGCCGTGGGCACGACCAGCCTGCGCCTGCTGGAAAGCGCCACGGATGAGGCTGGCACGATCCGGCCCTTTGCGGGCGATACGGCGATCTTCATCACGCCGGGCTATCGCTTTCGCGCGATCGACGGGCTGATGACCAATTTCCACTTGCCCAAATCGACCCTGTTCATGCTGGTTTCGGCGCTGATGGGGCTGGAGCGGATGCAGGCCGCCTATGCCCATGGCATTGCCGGCGGATACCGGTTCTACAGCTATGGCGATTCCAGCCTGCTGTTGCCGGACTGATACCAACGCGCAGTGCGCGTACCCAGGCAACAGCTCGCGCGGCGCTTCAGCGTGGCGATATGCGATGCGTTCCACCCATCGCATATCCGTATGAGACAACTGTCTCAATGTATGGCGTCTCAATTACTGGCGCCTGAATTACTGGCAATCTGGCAGCAATATTGGTGTCACATACGCTGCTTTACGTATAAATGCAGTATCGGCGGATCCCAGCAAACCGCTACCCCCGTATGACGCGGTAATCCGCGAATACCGGGGAATTTAGCCGGTTGCATGTGAAATGGTCAGCCATGAAAACAGCTTGCATTGTTGCAGCGGCGCTGTGTGCGCTGCTCGTTCCTGCGCCGTTGTTGTCCGCCCCCCTGATTACGGCAGAGGCGCCGGCCAAAACGGATGCAGAGGCCAACTTGCCCAAAGAGGTAGAGGCCTATGCCCGCAGCCTGGGCAAACAAATGTACCTCAACGGCGTGGCGTTTGCCGATGACGATGTGACCGACAACAACGGGGTCAGCGTAAATCGCGATGTCGATGATGCGCTGGCCGATATTACCGACCATGCCGGTATCAAGAAATCGTTCATCCCGATCCGTTCAAACGTGCAGAACGCGCTCGCCTATATGTATAATGGGCAGCGTGTGCTGTATTACAATGTCGATTTCATCAAGATGGCGCATGATGACATCGATCCTGACTGGGCGGTGATCAGCATTCTGGCCCACGAAGTCGGGCACCATCTGCTCGGCCATATTTTCGTGATCGACAGCAATTTCAAACAGCGCGAACTCGAAGCCGACGAATTCTCGGGCTTCATCATGTATCGCATGGGCGCCTCGCTCGATGAAGCGCTGATCACCATGCGCACGCTCGGGCCCGAACAGGAAACTCCGTCGCACCCCGAAAAGGGCGCCCGGCTCGCTGCGATCGAACATGGCTGGCACGAAGCCGAAGCGATCACTGCGCACGAAGGCGACATGGCGCGCCGGCGCGATGCCCGCCAGAAACTGCACCCCAAAACCGCTGCCGCCTTCCGCACGGGATATTAGGCCGTGATGGAAAGCAGCGGGTACCGGTTTTTGCCAAAAAATCACGCGGCAACACACCCTAGTCCGCAAAACGGTGCCACATCGGCGGCAATTCGCGGGCCTCAGGTCAGGCTGCAAGCGCCCCAGCCTATCACGCAAACTACGCCGATCACCCAAACCACGCCCAGACGAGCCGCCCGGTCAGCGCCAGGCTGACCGTAACCAGCAAGGGCCGGATCACGCGCGCGCCGTGCCGCGTGGCCAGCCGGCTGCCGATCAGCGCGCCGGTCATTGCGCCCAGGCCCATGGTCAGCCCCAGCAGCCAGATCACCTGGCCGCCGGCGGCAAACACCACCAGGCTGCCCAGATTGCTCGCCACGTTCAACAGCTTGGTCAGCGCCGCCGCCCGCGTCAGCCCCATGCCGCGCAGCGAAACCAGGCTGGCGGTGAAAAACTGCCCCGCGCCGGGCCCGAAAAACCCGTCGTAAAACCCGATGCCCGCCGCCACCGGGGCATAGCCCGGCTCTCCGATGCGTGGCGGCGCATCGCGATCGTCCATGCGCGGGGACAGCACGGTATAGACCGCCACCGCAATCAGCAGCACCGGCACGATCAGCCCCAGCACATGCGCATCGATCCGCCGGATCAGCATCGCGCCCGCGCCCGCGCCGATCAGGCTCAACAGCGCCAGCGGCAGCCCCCGGCGCACCGAAACCAGCCCCGCGCGCCGATAGCGCCAGGTTGCCACGGTTGTGCCCATGATCGATTGCAGCTTGTTGGTGCCCAGCACCAGCGGCACCGGCAGCCCCGTGCCGATCAGCACCGGCATCATGATCAACCCGCCCCCCCCGGCAATCGCATCCACCGTGCCGGATACCACGGCCACCGCGGTCAGCGTGCCATAGAGGGCAGGGGTCAGGGTCGGGCTCTGGGCCGCAATGGCGGCAACGGACGACAGGATCGAAACAAGGCTCATTTGCACCCCATGGCAATCGAGCCTAAAGCCCGCAATCCCGCAAATCACATAAATTCTGGTGCCGATGACCCGCTTTTCGTTCCACATCCACGCCACCGATGGCCGCGCCCGCACCGGGGTGATCCAGATGCAGCGCGGCGATATCCGCACGCCTGCGTTCATGCCGGTGGGCACCGCCGCCACGGTAAAGGCGATGAAAATGGCCGATGTGCGTGCCGCCGGCGCCGATATCATCCTGGGCAACACCTATCACCTGATGCTGCGCCCCGGCGCCGAACGCATGGCGCGGCTGGGCGGCCTGCACAATTTCGGTGGCTGGAACCGCCCGATCCTGACCGACAGCGGCGGGTACCAGGTGATGAGCCTGGCATCCTTGCGCAAGATTACCGAAGACGGCGTGACTTTCGCCAGCCACCTCGATGGCTCGCGCCACATGCTCAGCCCCGAACGCTCGATGGAAATCCAGCGCCTGCTCGGCTCCGATATCGTCATGTGCTTCGATGAATGCCCGAAAATCGATCAGCCGCGCGATGTCATTGCCCGATCGATGGAAATGTCGATGCGCTGGGCCCGCCGCAGCCGCGATGCCTTTGATGCCGGCACTGACCACGCATCGCGCGCCGCGCTGTTCGGCATCCAGCAGGGCGGCCTCGATGAACGGCTCCGCGCCGAAAGCGCCGGCGCGCTGTCCGCCATCGGCTTCGATGGCTATGCCATCGGCGGCCTTGCCGTGGGCGAAGGGCAGGAAGCGATGTTTGCCACGCTTGATTTCGCCCCCGCCCAATTGCCCGAGGCCGCCCCGCGCTATCTGATGGGTGTGGGCAAACCCGATGATCTTGTCGGCGCGGTCGAACGCGGCGTAGACATGTTCGATTGCGTCCTGCCCACCCGATCCGGCCGCAACGGCCAGGGCTTTACCTGGTCCGGCCCGGTAAACCTGCGCAACGCCCGCCACGCCGAAGACAGCGACCCGCTCGACCCCCGCTGCCCATGCCCCACTTGCACCCAGTACAGCCGCGCCTACCTCCACCACCTTCACAAATCGGGCGAAATGCTCGGCGCCATGCTGCTGACCGAACACAACATCTGGTTCTACCAGCAGCTGATGGCGGGAATGCGCGCCGCCATTGCCGAAGGCCGCTTTGCGGCCTTCGCTGCGGATTTCCGGCGGGATTATTTGGGGACTTAGTCAAGGCAAAGGGCCACCGGCGGGCGATTCTTGTGCCTCCGGCGGCTTTTTGCCATTACGCGCTAGGCTGCGGCGGCCGGTGCGATCGGGGCTTCGGCCTGTTCGGCATAGGCTGGCAGGGTCACGGTGGTGGTGGCGCCTGTGCCCGGGCCGTCGCTTTCGATGGTCAGGGTGCCGCCCATGGCGTTGATCGTGTTGGCGCACCAATGCAGGCCCAGGCCGCCGTGTTTGTCCATCCGGGTCGAAAATCCGCGTTTGAACAAATCGGCGGCTGTGGCCGGATCAAACCCGTCGCCGTTGTCGGTAATGGCGATGCGTTCCATCCGGCGGCCTTCGACCATGACGGTGCTGCCGGCGATGCGGATCTGCCCGGCGTTGCGGCGGGATGCGGCGATGGCTTCCACGGCGTTGGTCAGCACATTGCCGACAACCTGCGAAATCAGCACGCGATCGCCGTGAACCAGGCGCCGCTGTTCGTCGGCATAGTCAACCGCGATGGCAAAGCCTTTGCCATTGTATGTCGCAATGGCAAGGTTTGATCCAACCACCGCAGTCAGGTCGCAGGCCGCACTGTCGCCGGCGGCCTGCGCGGATGCACTTTGCGCCGATATCGTATCCACCACCAGGTTGATCGCACGATTGGCTTCGGACACTTTGGTCTGCGCCTCGGCCAGTTGCTCGACAACGCGTTCGATCGCGGCAACGACAAAGGCGGTGAGTTGCTGGCGCCGCGCCGCGGTCAGATTGGGCGCGGCCAGTTCGGCAAGCGCGCGATTGACGAATTCCCGGGCCGGAAAGGCAAGATCCTGCGGCAGAAGCGACAGCAGCGTCTTGATCGGGCACAGCCCGTTGTTCACATTGTGCAGGCTGCCGATCGCGCTCTGGTTCTTGCCGATCTGAAACGATTGCGCCTCCATCCGGGCGCGCAGATCGCGCAATTGCGCAATCATCCGGTTGAATCCTTCGGCCAGCGCACCGATTTCGTCGCGGCGGCCATCATGCACCATTTCGACCAATTCGCCGGTCTGGCCGATCTGATCGACATGCCGTTTCAGGCCATGCAGCGGTGCGACCAGCGACCGGTTGATGGCGAAAGTCAAAGTTGCCAGCAGCAGCACGAGCAGCAGCGCCACGCCGGCGATCATGGTCAATTGCAGGCGATGGCCCGCCTCGATGATCGCGCGATCCTTGCTGTAGGTCACGACGGCAACGGGCGATCCATCGAGCCCGGGCATGCCGATCCGGAAATGGACGCGGTTATCCGCCCCCAGACTTGCCCCCAGCGGGCCTGAACTTTGGGAAACAGGCATCTGCGTGTCGAGTGTTGCCGAAACCTGCAGGGCTTCGGAATAGCTCGCCGCGTCCACTTCATGCGCCATCATGATAAAGCCGGCGGGCGTGCCCGATCCATCCGAAAGCGTTACCTGCACGGCCGCCACGGCCAGCACGCGATTGCCATGCCTGGCAAAGAACGCGTTGCGCGACCGCGCCCTGGCCCGCGCGATCAGGGCATCCGATTGCCCGAGCGCACGCAGAAACCGGACCATTTCCGGGACCGGCCTGCCATCCTTCCGGTTGTAATAGACCACCGCACGGGGTGTTTTATCGAACCGGAAATAACCGATGCCTTCAACACCATAAGCCAGCGCCTCGGTGGAATGGACATTGACGTCGAGATATTTCTGGTTGGCATTGTCGATGTAATTGTAGGTATCGGTCCACAGCGCCCAGTCTTTTGTCTGCTTTTCGATGTTGCTTTTCAGGTTTTCCGATTTCGCATTGGCGCGAAAGATGGCTTCGGCGTTGTCCTGATTTTCGATATTGGCAAATTGCAGCGAAATCAGCATCGATATCGCCAGCGCGATCGACGCAAAGCCCAGCACGCCGACCCGCGCCGTGACCAGGCCCAGCTTTGCCGAGATCCGGTTTGAATTGAGCAGGCTTGCTGCCCAGCGGTTTGCTGCAAGCTGTCGCAGCAAAACCCTAGCCATGCGAACCATCCCGCCTGGCCGTATCGCGCAAATCATCAAGCATATGGCCGGTAAATTCGGCCGATTGCGGCATGCCCAGCAAATAGCCCTGCATGTGCGAACACCCGATCAGCCGCAAAGCCTGGCACTGGATTTCGGTTTCGACCCCTTCGGCAACAATCGTCAATTGCAGGGCCTTGGCCAGCTGGGTCACGGCGCTGACAATCGCGGTGGAATTGCCGTCCTGGCCCAATTGGTCGATGAAACTCTTGTCGATCTTGATGCAATCGAGCGAAAAGTTCTTGATGTTGAACAGGCTGGAATAACCCGTGCCAAAATCGTCGAGCGCCACGCGGAAACCCAGATCCTGCAGGTTTCTCAGGATGATGTCGGCCCTGGCAATGTCATCGAAAATCGCGGTTTCGGTGATTTCAATCTGGATGCGCCCGTGCGGCACGCCGGCCGCGGCGGCATGGGCGCACAGCCTTTCGACAATATCGTTTTGCTGAAACTGTTTGGGTGAAAAGTTGATCGAGACATAGTGATCGGGCCATCTGCTGCAATCGGCCAGTGCCTGCTGCATGGTCCAGTCACCGATCTGGTTGATCAGCCCGCTTTCTTCGGCGATCGGAATGAACACGCGCGGCGAAATCGGACCGTGTTCCCGGCTTTCCCACCGGGCAAGCGCTTCAAAGCCGGCAATTTCCAGCGTGCTGCGTTCGGAAATCGGCTGATAGACCAGGCGCAGCTCACCATTTTCAAGCGCCTGGACAAGGCCTTCGACCATTTTCTGGCGGAACTTTACGCTTTCATCCATTTGGCGGTCGAATTCGCAGACCTGGTTGCGCCCGCCACGCTTGGCCGCAAACAGCGCCATGTCGGCATAGCGCAAATGGTCAGACGCATCGCCGAATTCATCGTTGCCGCCATTGATCAGGAAACCGGCCGAGGCGCTGATCTGGACCCGGCTGCCATAGATTTCAAAGGTTTGCGAACAACTGTTCACCAGATCCTGAATGTGGCGAAATCCGGTTTCGCGGTCTTCAATTTCGATCAGAATGCCGAATTCATCACCGCCCAGCCGGGCGATCAATCCGTCCCGGGGGGCGGCCGCTTTCAACGCGGCATAGACTTTCACCAGCAGATCATCGCCGGCCCCGTGGCCGAACGTATCGTTGACATGCTTGAACCGGTCGAGATCGAGCGCGACCAGCGCGAATTTGCCGCTGCGCTGCAGCATCCGGTCTTTCAATTTCTGATGGAATGCCATCCGGTTGGGCGCAGAGGTGAGAAAATCATGGTTGGCGATGTGGATCGCGCGCGCTTCGCTGGCGGCCAGCTCGATCACTTTGGCGCGCAGCAGTTCAACCTGTTTGGCATCGCTTTCCCAGCGGCGGCACAGTGCCCAGGCCATTTGCCGCACTTCGCTCGCCGCAAACGGTTTCGAGATATAGAAAATCTTGTCCGGCGGTCCGGCGACGGCGGCAATATCGGTAACATTGTGATCGGAATAGCCGCTGACAATCACCAGATTGATATCGGGGTCCATCGCGCGGATGCGCCGCGCGGTTTCCTTGCCATCGATGCCCGGCGGCATGCGCACGTCGATGAAGGCGACTTGATAAGGGGTGTTCGCTTCCAGGCTTTCCCTGACTCTGGCCACCCCGTCGAGGCCCTGAAACACATGGCAGCAATCAAATTCTGCCTGCTGCTCCGGGCCGGTTTCGCTCGCCGCACCGGTGGCAAACAGCGACAAGGCCATGGCTTCCAGCGAAGAGGCTTTTTCCGATGGGGCAGAACTGTCCAGGCACCGGCGATAGGCCTCATGCAGGGGCTCTTCATCGTCTATGATCAGCACCCGCATCTTCAACCTCGTAAGTAGTTCCGGTTAACGACCATAACGGGTATTGGTAACAATCTTGTAAATTCCCATATTGTCTGAATTTGTTGGGAAAATTTCGGAAAGTCATACGGTTTGCGACGGCGGCATGCAGTGCGCCCGCGGGTAATACCAAGGTGCAGTGAGCTTGACTTGACGCACATTGGTATAAGCCCGCGCGGCGCTTGAGCGTCACCTTGTGCGATGAGTTCCACTCATCGCACATCCGTATAACAGGATCATCGTGCTGGCATCGAACAGGCCGGCACGGACGGGGTGGCGATTGGAGTGACGATCGGCTGCATCGTTTCCTCCGCATTGCGGATGGCAATGGCGCCTTGTCCTTGGGGTGCAGTGCAATTGCATTTGCCCCCGGGTGGGGCATGGTGCCGGCATGGCGTGGCTGCGGGGGAATTGGGCACGATGAAGGGCAGTCGGGCATGGGGTGTGGCCCTGGCGCTGGTTGCGGCCTGCGCCGGTCTGGCAGGCGCTGTCCGGGCGGCAGAGCCCGGCGATGGTTCGGCGCTGGCGGCGCGGTTTGGCGCGCGCGTTTCGATCCAGGGCATCAGCCTGTCGCCCGATGGCAAAAAGCTGGCGATGATCGTTCCCGCCGGCGACGGACAGCAACTGGTGATTGTCGATCTCGTTGCCGGCGGGGCGCCGCGGCCGATCCTGGGCGATCCGCGCGCCGATGAACGGCTGATGGCGTGCCAGTGGGTCACCGACAATCGGCTGTTTTGCCGGGTGGTGCTGGAAGTGGATAACGTTGGCGCGCTGGTCAGTTACAGCCGGGTGATCGCGATCGATGCCGATGGCAGCCATTCCGCGGTGGTTACCGCGCCGTCCTCGTACCGGTCGCTGGCGTTTGACTGGTTTGGCGGCGGGGTGATCGACTGGAACGGGGCGCGCCCGGGGCAGGTGCTGATGGCGCGCGCTTATGTGCCCGAATTCACCACCGGCACGCGGCTGGCCAGTGATGCCGATGGGCTGGGGGTGGATTCGGTCGATGCGATCACGCTGGCGCGCACGCCGGTGGAACCACCTCGCCACGCCGCAACCCGCTATCTGACCGACGGACTGGGCCATGTCCGCATAATGGCGGTCACGCATGACAGCGCCACGGGCTATGCCACGGGCAAATACGAGTATCTCTATCGCAAAAAGGGGGGCCGCGGGTGGGACACGCTGGGCCGGCTCGATGCCTCCAGCGGCGGGCGGGCGAGCGGGTTTGCCCCCGTGGCGATCGATCCCGCGCTCGATCTGGTCTATGGCTTTGATACCACGGCCGACGGGTTTCAGGAACTTGCCAGCATCCGGCTGGATGGCAGCGGCACCCGCGCCCCGGTCCTGGCCCGGCACGATGTCGATGTGGATGAAGTGCTGACGATCGGGCGGCAGCACCGCGTGGTGGGTGCCAGCTTTGCCACAGACCGGCGGCAGGTGGAATTTTTTGATCCGGACCTGGCAAAGTTGGGCCCTGCGCTCAGCCGCGCACTGCCGGACCATCCCCCGGTTGCGTTTGTGGATGCCAGCGCGGATGAAGGCCGGCTGCTGCTGGTGGCCTCCAGCGATACCGATCCGGGCACGATCTACTGGTTTGACAAGGCATCGCACCATCTCGAACAAGTGCTGACCCTGCGGCCAGAGCTGGAGGGCATGGCGCTGGCGCCGATGCAGCCGGTCACGTTCCCGGCGGCAGATGGCACGGCAGTGCCCGGCTATCTCACGCTGCCGCCCACGGGACCGCGCACCGGCATCCCGGCCATCGTCATGCCGCATGGCGGTCCGTCGGACCGGGATCAATGGGGCTTTGACTGGCTGGTGCAGTACTTTGCGGCGCGCGGCTTTGCCGTGTTGCAGCCCAATTATCGCGGATCATCGGGCTATGGCGCGGGATGGTTTCAGCACAACGGGTTTCAATCGTGGCGCACCGCGATCGGCGATATCGACGATGCCGGGCGCTGGCTGCTGGCCAGGGGGATTGCCGCGCCGGGCAAGCTGGCCATCGTCGGCTGGTCCTATGGCGGCTATGCCGCGCTGCAATCGGGCGTGACCGAGCCCGGCCTGTTCCGCGCGATCGTGGCGATCGCCCCGGTGACCGATCTGGAACGGCTGCGCAGCGAAGAAGCGCAATATCTGTCGGGCGCGGTGGCCGATCGCATGATCGGGCAGGGCGATCATGTGCTGGCTGGATCGCCGGCGCGCCATGCCGAGGCGATCCGCGTGCCGGTGCTGCTGTTTCACGGCACGCGCGATCAGAATGTGGCGGTGGAACAGTCGCGCGATATGGCAGACCGGCTGCGCAAGGCCGGGAAAGACGTTGACTACGTGGAATTCAAGGGGCTCAATCACCAGCTCGACAGCGCCGCCGCGCGCACCGGGCTGTTGAGCCGCAGCGATGCCTTTTTGCGCAGGGCCTTGGGTATTTAGGGCGTTTTTGCAATCGAATGAGGGGGAACGGGCATGCGGCGTCGGGATTTCTGTGCAGGGGCAGGGGCGGCGATGGCAACTGCGGGCATGGCGCGCCGCGCCGCGGCAGCCACCGTGGCCGAACTCAATCCGCCGGGGGTACGCACGGCAGGCATCCGCATGCTGCCGGTGATGGGCGGCAAGTACAAAGTGTGGACCAAGCGTGTGGGACCGGCGGGCGATGACGGACTGAAGGTTCTCCTGCTCCATGGCGGGCCGGGCTTTGGCCACGAATATCTGGAATGTTTCGAGGATTTTCTGCCTCAGGCAGGGATCACGTTCTATTTATACGATCAACTTGGCTCCGCCTATTCGGATCAGCCGGACGATCCATCGCTGTGGACGCTGTCGCGCTTTGTCGACGAAGTGGAAGAGGTGCGACAGGGCCTGGGGCTCGATCAGTTCGTCCTGTTCGGCCATTCGTGGGGCGGTATCCTGGGTCTGGAATATGCGTTGAAATACCCGCAGCATCTGCGCGGGCTGGTGATTTCGAACATGGTCGCGGGGATGGCGGCCTATCTGCGCCGCACCGAATCGCTCAAGGTGCTGCTGCAGCCAGCAAACCGGGTGCGCATGGCCGAGCTTGAGGCCAAAGGCGATTTTGACAATCCGGACTATACCCGGATCATGATGGAAGATGCCTATCCGCAGATGATTTGCCGGCTGAAACCCTGGCCGGAACCGGTAACGCGCTGTTTTGCCCGCGCCAACCAGGCGATCTACAACCAGATGCAGGGGAAAAGCGAATTTCTGGTGACGGGAAATCTGAAAGGCTGGGAACGGTGGGATCGGCTACATGAGATCGCCATGCCGGCGCTGACCATCGGCGCACAGCATGACGAAATGGACCCCGACGATATGCGTCGCATGGCCACGATGATGCCGCGCGGCCAAAATCTGTTCTGCCCCCGGGGCAGCCACCTGGCCATGTGGGATGATCAGGCGGTCTATTTCGAAGGATTGCTGCGGTTTTTGAAGGCCGTGTAATCAGCCGGCACCACCAAATTTGTCGTTTCCGAATTTGTCATTTAACGTGCCGGCCACGGTGTCGGCCTCGGCAGGGGACAGCGGGGCTTTGTAAACAGTGACCATCTTGGTCACTTCGTCGCGCCAGCGTGCGCGGCGCGCGGTGCCGCCGCAAACGAAAAAAAAGGCGGGGTTGCCCCCGCCTTTTCTCGTGTGGTGGGCGGTTGGGCCCGACCGGTCAGCGCGAATAGAATTCGACGACCAGGTTCGGTTCCATCTTCACCGGATAGGGCACTTCGTCCAGCGTGGGCACGCGGACAAACGTCGCCTTGTCGGCTTCGGCCGCGACATAGTCGGGGATGTCACGTTCGGGCAGAGTCTGCGCTTCGGCGATCAGGGCCATTTCCTTGGCCTTGTTGCCCAGGCTGATGATATCGCCGGGGCGCACGCGGCGGCTGGCGATGTTGCAGCGCACGCCGTTCACGCGGATGTGGCCGTGGCTGACGATCTGGCGCGCGGCAAAGATCGTCGGGGCGAACTTGGCGCGATAGACCACCATGTCCAGCCGCTGTTCCAGCAGACCGACCAGGTTCTGGCCGGTATCGCCCTTCATGCGCGATGCTTCGGCATACGTCGCCTTGAACTGCTTTTCGGTAACGTCGCCGTAATAGCCCTTCAGCTTCTGCTTGGCGCGCAGCTGAATGCCGAAATCCGACACCTTGCTCTTGCGGCGCTGGCCGTGCTGGCCGGGGCCATAGCTGCGACGGTTGACCGAGCTTTTCGGACGGCCCCAGATGTTTTCACCCAGGCGGCGGTCAATCTTGTACTTTGATGCCTTACGCTTTGACACGCGTGTTCCTTTCCATTTGCGCGCACAGCCCGCGGCACGCAAGCCGCAGCCATGCTGAAAACCCGGGTTCGCACCATGGCACCGAGTTGCGCCATGCGGCCATCCGCTTCACCGGGTGTGCGGGGCCAATCGGACCTTGGTCCGGCAGGCCGTGGCCGCCGGGGTTCGCGTGGAAGGGCGCGCATCACCAGACTTGGGCCGGAATGTCAAGCACAACGCGCATCCTCCCCGGCAGGGGGAGGGATTACGGGCGCACGCGGCGGTGGCGGTCCAGCGTGGTCAGGATGCCGCGGAACGTGCGCAGTTCCAGATGGTTCCACGCCGCCTTGGTGAACATCGTGCGCAAGGTGCGCAGCGTGATGGCGCTGCGGATTTCGGGCTCGAAATAGCCGAGCGGTTCCAGCATGCCGGTCAATTGGCCAAACATGCCCTCAAAATCGGCCTGGGGGGCAGGGGGCAGCAGGTCTTCGGCAGGGGGCTGCACCAGATCGCGGTGTTTTGACCATTCATAGGCGCACAGGATCACCGCCTGCGCCAGATTGAGCGATCCGAATTCGGGATTGATCGGCACGGTGATGATCGTGCGCGCCAGGGCGACATCGTCGGTATCCAGCCCCGATCGTTCGGGCCCGAACACAATCGCGCTTTGCGCCGGCGCCCCCGCGATCGCGCCCGCGGCGGCTTCCGGAGTGACCACCGGCTTGGTCACGCCGCGTTTGCGCACCGTGGTGGCATAGACATGCACGCAATCGGCCACCGCATCGGCCAGCGTGTCATAAACTTCGGCATGTTCCAGCACGGTATCGGCACCGGCCGCGGCGGGGCCGGCGGACGGGTTGGGCCAGCCATCGCGCGGGGCGACCAACCGCAGCCGGGTCAGCCCGAAATTGAGCATGGCGCGCGCCGCCTTGCCGATGTTTTCCCCCAGTTGCGGGCGCACCAGCACGATGATCGGGGCCGGAATCGGGATCGGAATCCCTTCAGGCCCAGTCTCAGGCCCAGGCCCAGTCTCAGTCTCAGGCCCAGTCTCAGTCTCAGGCCCAGTCAAGGTTTCGCCACTTCGCGCACGGTATCTGCTTGTGCGACGTCTCGCACGGTGCTGGCAAATTCCTCGAAATCGCGCGCCTCGGTGAAATCGCGATAGACGCTGGCAAAGCGGATATAGGCCACGCTGTCGACCTGGCGCAGCCCGTCCATCACCATTTCGCCGATCTGGCGCGAGGTCACATCGGCCTCGCCCAGCGTTTCGATCTGCCGCTGGATGCCGGTTATCAGCTGGTCCAGCCGTTCCTGCTCCAGCGGGCGTTTGCGGCAGGCCAGCGCCACCGACTGTTCGATTTTTGCCCGGTCAAACGCTTCGCGCCGGTTGTCGGTCTTCACCACCATGATCTCGCGCAGTTGCACGCGCTCAAACGTGGTGAACCGCGCTCCGCACCCTTCGCATTGCCGGCGCCGGCGGATCGAGGTGTTGTCCTCGCTCGGCCGGCTGTCCTTTACCTGGCTGTCGTCATGGGTGCAGAACGGGCAACGCATTACATTTCCGGGTAAATCGGATAGGCGGCGCACAATTCCGCCACACGGTCGCGCACGCGCTGTTCGACCTGGCCATCGCCTTCATCGCCATTGCGCGACAGGCCGTCGACCACTTCGGCAATCAGCTGCCCGACCAGGCGGAATTCATCTTCGCGGAAACCGCGCGTGGTCGCCGCCGGCGTCCCCAGACGCACACCCGAAGTGACGAAGGGCGACCGCTTGTCAAACGGCACGCCGTTCTTGTTGCATGTCAGCCAGGCGCGATCGAGGCCCTTTTCCGCGGCCTTGCCGGTCACGTCCTTGGGGGTCAGGTCGGCGAGCATCAGGTGGTTGTCGGTGCCGCCTGAAACGATGGCGATGCCATGGTCCTGCAGGCTGGTGGCCAGCGCCTTGGCATTGGCGACCACCTGGTGGGCATAGGCCTTGAATTCAGGGCGCAGCGCTTCGCCGAATGCCACCGCCTTGGCGGCGATGGTGTGGACCATCGGCCCGCCCTGAAGCCCGGGGAACACCGCCATGTTGAACTTTTTGGCCAGCGCCTCGTCATTGGTCAGGATAATGCCCGAACGCGGCCCGCGCAGCGATTTGTGCGTGGTCGAGGTAACCACATGCGCGTGCGGCATCGGCGAGGAATGCGCCCCGCCTGCGACCAAGCCCGAAATGTGCGACATGTCGACCAGCAGCCAGGCGCCGATTTCATCGGCAATCGCGCGGAACGCAGCCCAATCCCATTCGCGCGAATAGGCGGTGCCGCCGGCGATGATCAGCTTTGGCTTGTGTTCACGCGCCAGCGCCGCAACATTGTCCATGTCGATGCGGTGGTCATCGGCCCGCACGCCATAGGGGATGGGGTGGAACCACTTGCCGCTCATGTTGACAGGCGATCCGTGCGTCAGGTGCCCGCCCGAATTGAGATCCAGCCCCATGAAGCTGTCACCCGGTTGCAGCAGGGCCAGGAACACGGCCTGGTTCATCTGGCTGCCCGAATTGGGCTGCACATTGGCAAATTCGCAGCCGAACAACGCCTTGGCGCGCTCGATCGCCAGGTTTTCCACCACATCGGCATATTCGCAGCCGCCGTAATAGCGCTTGCCCGGATAGCCTTCGGCATATTTGTTGGTGAAGATCGATCCGGTCGCTTCGAGCACGGCCAGGCTGGTCACGTTTTCCGACGCGATCAGCTCGATCTTGGTCTGCTGGCGATGCAGTTCGTGGCGGATCGCCTCATAAATCGCGGGATCGGCGCTGGCGAGGTGTTCGGTGAAAAATCCTGCCTTACGAATGTCCGGGCGAATGTCCGGCGTGGTGGTGGCTGCGGTCATCGTCTGGGCTCCTTCGGGCTGGGACGGAAATTGGGGCGGATGGGATCGGGATCAGAAGGGCGGGTTTGAAAGCTTGTCCACACGGCCTTCGTGGCGGCCACCGGCAAAGCTGCCTGCCAGAAACGCGGTGACACAGGCGCGTGCCATGTCGATCCCGGTCAGCCGGGCGCCCAGCGCGATCACATTGGCATTGTTGTGTTCGCGCGCCAGCGTGGCGGCATAGGGATCTGATACCAGCGCGCAGCGGCACGCCGGATGGCGGTTTACCGCGATCGAAATGCCGATGCCCGATCCGCACAGCGCCACGCCGAATTGGGCCGATCCGTCGGCAACCGCCTGCGCCAGCCGGTATCCGAAATCGGGATAATCCACCCGCGCATCGCTGTCAGGCCCCAGATCGAGCACATCGTGCCCCTGGTCTGCCAGCATCGCGGCAAGGTCCGCCTTCAGCGAAAACGCGGCGTGATCAGAGGCGATGGCGATGCGCAAGGGGCGGAAATTCCTGACCGGGACATGACGGGATTCGTCTTGCAGCGCCCATAAGGCCATCCGTGCTTGGGTGCCACATAATTTGCCTTTATGGTGCTGGGACTTGGGTGCAGGTCTTGCCGCCGGTGGCATAAAGGGAATCGCGCGATGGGCTTTGCCGTGTGGAACAGCGACCGGCCGCGGGTGCGCCATATGCCCGCGGCGGCCGCGCTGGTGCTGGCGGTCATTCTGGCGATCATCGGCACGACCACGCCCTGGCCGGCGCCCGCCGACCGGCCCGCCAGCGAATTTTCGGCCGGGCGCGCCATGGCCGATGTGCGCGCGATTGCCGCTGTGCCCCATCCGGCCGGATCGGCCGCCGATGCCGCGGTGCGCGCGCATCTGCTGCAACGGTTGGCGGGGCTGGGGATGATCGTGCGTGCCGAACCTTTTGCGCCCGATTCGCAGCGGCTGGCGCATGGCATGCCGTGGGGCGGGCCGGGCGACCGCCCGCGGACCATGGTCAATCTGGTGGGCGTGCTGCCCGGGCGCGATCGCACGCTACCGGCGGTGGCGCTGATGGCGCACCATGACAGCGTGGCGGGATCGCCCGGCGCGGCCGATGACGCCACCGGGGTGGCGGCCATCATCGAAACGGTGCGCGCGGTGGCATCGGGGCCAAAACCGCCGCGCGATCTGGTGGTGATCCTGACCGATGGTGAGGAAATCGGCCTGTATGGCGCGCGGCAGTTCTTTCGCGGCGAACCCGTGCAGGCAGACCATTCCGGGCCCGATCCGTTGCGCGATCACATCGGCGCGCTGATCAATCTGGAAGCGCGCGGCGGCGGCGGCCGCGCCACTTTGTTCCAGACGGCAGACAACAACGGCGCCGCCGTGGCGCTGGCCGCCGGCGCGGTGCGCCATCCGGCGGGATCGTCGCTTGCGGTCTATCTTTATCGCGTGCTGCCCAATGATACCGACGTGACCATGGCGCTGCCGTGGATGGCGGCGCGCGGGGTGGCGGCCTACAACTATGCCTTTATCGGCCGGCCGGGGCTGTACCATTCGCCAAAGGCCACGCCCGACCGGCTGGACCAGGGATCGGTGCAGGATATTGGCAGCCAGGTGCTCGACCTGACGCGCGCACTGCTCGTGGCGCCGGCGCTGCCGGGGCCGGCGCCCGATCTGGTGTTTTTCGATGCCTTTGGGCTGATGCTGGTCACACTGCCGGTCTGGACGGGGTGGGTCATGCTGGCGGGCGCGGCTGTGGCCATGGGCGCGATCTGGCGCCAACGCGGGCGCGGGCGCGGGCATGGTCGCGCGGCGCTGGGCGGGGCAGGGCGCATGCTCGGGCTGGCCGGGCTGGCGGCGCTGCTGGTGATGGGGGCCAATCTGGTTTCGTTCCACGTTGGCGGGCCGAATTACTATGACCGGCTGGCGGCCACCGCCCGGCTGGAAGTGATGGCGACATTTGCCGCGCTGGCCGCGTTCTTCACCGTGGCCGGGCGCTGGCGGCCCACACGCGCCGCGCTGGCGGGCACATTCGTGCCGTTGTGGCTGGTGGGTGTGCTGTTGCAGGCGCTGGCGCCGGTGGCGGCCTATGTGGTGGTCATTCCGGTGCTGCTGGCGGCGCTGGCCGCGCTGATGCCCGACAACGGCGCGGGCCGCGCCGGCGCCGTGCTGATTGCCGCGCCGGTAATCGGGTACCAGATGCTGCTCGGGCACGAAATGCTGCAGGCGGTGGGCAGCGACCTGCCGCTGGTGGTCACGCTGCCGCTGCTGCTGGCGACGCTGTGCCTGCTGCCGCTGTGGCGCCCGCTATCGGGCAATGCGCGGCGCGTGGCGGTGCTGGTCTGCGCGCTCGCCGCGCTGATGCTTGCGCTGGCGATCCGCGCCGCGCCGATTTCCGACACGATCCCGCCCTACAGCCGGACCACGCGGCCGGTTTCGTGATGGCGGATCAATGCGCCGGCGCGGGGTCCGTTTCGTCCTTGATGTCTTTCAGGATTTGCGCCTGGCGCGCCTGCATCGACTGGATCAGCCGGCCGTAAAACGCCTGGACATCGGGATCTTGCAGCAGATCCGAAGCGCGCGCGAAATAGCGCGATCCTGCCGGTGTCTGCGCAAAGGCGAGGATCTGCAAAAGATCGTCACGGGAAAACAGGCGAGCATAGCCATGCGCCATCGATTCGGTCATGTCGGGCAGCATCGGGATGATGACATCGCGCATCATCACGCCAAGCCGGGCCATCGAAGCCTTGGCGCGTTCCGCCGCCCTGGGGTCCTGCGCCGCCAGGCTGCGCATTTGCGCCTGAACCGGGCGCATGATGGCCTCTGTCACTTTGCCCATCATCGCCTCGGCGCGATCGGGCGGCATGACAACGGCTATGATCTGGCGCGCAATCGCCAGGTTGCCGGGATCGATCAAACTCGCGCCCGGGGTGGCGGAATTTGCCGGAGCCACGGCCGTGACCGGTGGCGGGGGCGCGGCGGACGGGGCAGTGGCCGCCAGCGCCACACTGCCCGGGATCTGCACAGCGCACCAGACCAACCCGATGGCCACCGCGATTTTGCGCATTGTCCGCTTCCCTTTGTGGCGCTGCCCGCACCGGCAACGCACCATGTTGCCACCGGGGCACGGCAAAGGCACGGACTAAATGATCCGCACTTTTTCCCAAATCGACGCGGAATTCCCCCCTGTCGTCGCCCCGGGCCTGACCAGGGGTCCCGCTGCTTCGGGCGCAAAGGCCGGTCAGATGAGCGCCTCGTAAAGATCAAGCCAATCCGGGTTTGCCCGCTCGATTGCCGCAATCTTCCATTCGCGCCGCCATCGCTTCAGGCGCTTTTCCTGCGCAATGCAGTCCTCGATCCTTTCGCCATGCTCCGCCCAGACCAAATAGCGCAGACCATAGCGAACGCAGAAATCAGACCCTGTCCCTTGCCGATGCTGGAAAACACGCTTGGCCAAATCGGCGGTTACGCCAACATACATCGTCCCGCGATAGCGGTCCGCCATGATATATACCCAGCCGCCGGTTTGCCTTGTTTCCACACACCGATCTGAAGAACAGCGGGACCCCGGGTCAAGCCCGGGGCGACGAAAAGGAGGGCGCGGCGCGGGGGTTGTCGGGCGTCATTGCTTCGTTTCGCCAGCACCACGCCAATTATCGCCGCCGCCCGGCAGTGTAGCGGGACCATGCGGAGGATGTCAGGGCTGGCACTTTGTCAGGGCTGGCACGTTGCCCGGTCGCGCAACTTCGCGGTTTCAACCACCCCATCGTCGCCCCGGGCTTGACCCGGGGTCCCGCTTTTTCCTGAAGGCGGGGCAGAACGGCAATGGATACCACCAAGTCATACGCCAGGACTGCTCGAACACCGCAGAACGCAGCGGGACCCCGGGTCAAGCCCGGGGCGACGAAATTCAGGGGGCGGCGTGGGGGTCTGGTTCGTGCTTCAACAGGGGATTGGGCGCGCGCAGGGCCCATGGTAAAACGGCGCCGGAGTGTCCCCCGGCGCCGTTGTGTTTTACTGGTCCAGAAACGACCGCATCTTGCGGCTGCGGCTGGGGTGTTTCAGTTTGCGCAGGGCTTTGGCTTCGATCTGGCGGATGCGTTCGCGCGTCACCGAAAATTGCTGGCCGACTTCTTCCAGCGTGTGATCGGTGTTCATGCCGATGCCGAACCGCATGCGCAGCACGCGTTCTTCGCGCGGGGTCAGGCTGGCCAGGACGCGGGTCACGGTTTCCTTCAGGTTGGACTGGATCGCGGCATCCACCGGGATGATCGCGTTCTTGTCTTCGATGAAATCGCCCAGGTGCGAATCTTCCTCGTCGCCGATCGGCGTTTCCAGGCTGATCGGTTCCTTGGCGATTTTCATCACCTTGCGCACTTTTTCCAGCGGCATGGAAAGGCGCTCGGCCATTTCCTCGGGCGTTGGTTCGCGGCCCTGTTCGTGCAGGAACTGGCGGCTGGTGCGCACCAGCTTGTTGATCGTTTCGATCATGTGCACCGGGATGCGGATCGTGCGCGCCTGGTCGGCGATTGATCGCGTGATCGCCTGCCGGATCCACCACGTGGCATACGTCGAAAACTTGTAGCCGCGGCGGTATTCGAATTTGTCGACCGCCTTCATCAGCCCGATGTTCCCTTCCTGGATCAGGTCGAGGAACTGCAGGCCGCGATTGGTGTATTTCTTGGCGATGGAAATCACGAGGCGCAGATTGGCCTCGACCATTTCCTTCTTGGCAATGCGCGCTTCGCGTTCACCCTTTTGCACCATGTTGACGATGCGGCGGAATTCGCCCAGCGACATGCCCGTAGCAGCGGCAATATCGCTGATTTCCGAACGGATGCGCTCCACCGGAACCGCCTCGACCGAGGCAAAGGCGGCCCATTTCTTGTCCCGCCCGGCCACGCTGGCCAGCCAGGTTTCGTCGAGTTCATGCCCGACATAGGAATCGAGGAAATCCTTGCGCGGCACTTTGTGGCGTTCGGCCAGGCGCAGCATCTGCCCGCCCAGCGTGGTCAGCCGGCGGTTGAAGGCATAGAGATTGTCGACCAGATATTCGATCTTGGTCGCGTGGAACTGCACCGATTCCACCAGCGCGGTCAGCTCTTCGCGCAGCTTGTGATACTGCGCTTCCTTGGCCGCGGGGAAGGGAATGCCAAGCCCGATGGCGTCCAGACGCTGTGCCTGGATCGTTTCAAAGGCGCGGAACGAAGTGGTGATTTCGGCAAACTTTTCCAGCGCCGCCGGCTTGAGCGCGGCCTCCATCTGGGCAAGCGAAAGGGTGTTGTCCTCTTCCTCTTCCTCTTCGGCGCGCGGGGTGCGGCGTTCGCGCAGCTCGTCGTCCTCATCCTCTTCGGCGGGTTCTTCCTCGGGCTCTTCCTCTTCCTTGAAAGTGGGGCCCGCGGTTGCCTCGGTGATTTCGCCGTCGCCTTCTTCGCCGTCTTCCGACAGGTTTTCGGGCGCCGGTTCCTTCGACAGCATCGCATCGAGATCAAGGATTTCGCGCAGCTGCATTTCGCCGGCGTTCAGCGCTTCGGACCACTGGATGATCGCGTGGAACGTGATCGGGCTTTCGCACAGGCCCAGGATCATCGTGTCGCGGCCGGCCTCGATGCGCTTGGCAATGGCGATTTCGCCTTCGCGGCTGAGCAGTTCGACCGCGCCCATTTCGCGCAAGTACATGCGCACCGGATCATCGGTGCGTTCAATCGTTTCCTTGCGCTTTTCGACAACCGGGCGGTCGTCCATGCCGACATCGGGCTCTTCCGCCTCGCGGTCTTCGGCCTCGCGCTCTTCGGGATCGACCGCGTCTTCATCGCTTTCAACGATATTGACGCCCATTTCCGAGATCGCGGCCATGATGTCCTCGATCTGTTCGGAAGACATCTGGTCCTGCGGCAGGGCCTCGTTCAATTCGTCGTACGTGATGATCCCGCGCCGCTTGGCCCGGGCAATCAGCTTCTTGATGGAAGCGTCGTTGAGGTCGATCAGCGGAGCATCGCCGCTGTCGGTCTTGTCATTCGATGCCATTGAACCCCAATACCGTTCGTTCGAGCTGCACCATTAAGGTGATCGTGTTCCCGGTTGGATGGACAGGATGCAAACCGCCCCCAGTGGGACCATCACACCCGGCCTATCCCGGTTGCCGGGCGCCGCTATAATTATAACGCAGCACGAGCACGCCCCATCTGCCCCAACCGCGCACGCAATGCCAGCCTTCGTTGCACAAGGCGTTGCTGTTCGGCGAAACTTTCTTCGGTCAGTGCGTGCTGGGTCTGGGCATTGGCTTGCGCCAGGGCCCCTTCAACCAGTGGTAATTCTACAATGATTTCAACAGATTCGGCCACTCCAACCGGGTCGCCACGGGCGATGAAATCATAGGGCATGCCCGCCAGATCGTCCGGGCCCGGCAAAACCACACCCTTGTCCTGCAATTTGGTGACAAGTTGCGCAGATTCAAGGGCTGGCGCGCCATCCTGATCCATGCCCGAAGACATGTCCGCAGCCATGTCCGCAGCCATGCCCGAAGCCATACCGTGCACGGGCGAATCGGCAAATTCCAGCAGCGATTCGATCAATCCCCCGCCGGTCAGGTCGGATTCGCCGATTCGCGTCAGCGCTTCGCCGTGGCGCGCGATCAGCCGCGGATCGGCAATCAGCCCCATCAGCACCGCCGCCAGCAGCGGGCGCAGCGTCTGGTCGACCTGGCCGACTTTGCGCATCTGGGTGATATATTCGGGCGCCAGCGGCATTTCGGGTGGTTGCCAGCGGCCATCGGGCCGGCGTTTGCCGCGTTGCGCCGGGGTGAAGGGCTTGCGCTGCTGCCCCCCGGCTTCCCGCGCCGGATAGGCCAGTGCGCCAAACCGGTCGAGCAGATCGCGCCGGTACAGCGCGCGGATATCGGGGTGGCCAATCGTTTCGGTGGCCTCGATCAGGCGCTGTTTCAGCCCGGCCTTGTCCTCTGGCGTGGCCAGCGGCGCAGCATCGCGTTCGCCCTGCCACAGCGTCTCGATCAGCGAAGTGCCCCCCGCCAGCAGCGCCTCCATCGCCGCGGCGCCCTGGCTTTTCACCACGTCATCGGGGTCCATCCCCTTGGGCAGGGTGACAATCGACAGGCTGTGCCCGGGTTTCAGCAGCGGCAGCGCGCGCATGATCGCGCGGCGCGCGGCACGCTGGCCGGCGGCATCGCCATCAAAGCACAGCACCGGGCAGGGCACCACGCGCCACAGCCGCTCGATCTGGTCTTCGGTCAGGGCCGTGCCCAGCGGCGCCACCGCCTCGGCAATGCCCGCCGCGGCCAGCGCGACCACGTCCATATAGCCTTCGACCACGATCAACCGGCCAGAACTGCGCGCTGCGGGTGCGGCGCGGTGCAGGTTGTACAGCGTGCGCCCTTTGTCAAACAACGGCGTGTCGGGCGAATTGAGGTATTTGGGCGCATCAGTCTTGTCAGCGGCAAGAATGCGCCCGCCAAACGCGATCACCCGCCCGCGCGGATCGTGGATCGGCAGCATGAGCCGCCCGCGAAACCGGTCATAGGGATCGCGCCCTTCCACCGCGATCAGCAACCCGCATTCCACCAGTTGCGCATCGCCAAACGATGCCAGCGCCGATTTCAGCCCGCCGCGCGATTCGGGGGCATAGCCAAACCCGAACGCGGCAATGATCGCCGGGGGAAAGCCCCGCGTGGCGAGATAGGCCCGCGCGCCTGCGCCGCCATCGCCTGTCAGATTGCGCGCAAAGAAATCCTGCGCTGCGGCCATCGTGTCATGCAGCGTGCGCGCGGCCTCTGCCGCCTTGGCCGCGCGCGGATCGGGCGCGGGCACGTCCATCCCGGCGAGCGCCGCCAGGTCCTTCACCGCATCCATGAATGGCAGGCCCTGGTGATCGGTCATCCAGCGGATCGCATCGCCATGCGCGCCGCACCCAAAGCAGTGGTAAAACCCTTTTTCGTCGTTGATCGTGAAACTGGGCGTCTTTTCGTTGTGGAACGGGCAGCAGGCCTTGAATTCGCGCCCCGCCTTCTGGACGCGCACGCTCCGTCCGATCAGCGCCGACAGGCTGACCCGGGTGCGCAGTTCGTCCAGCCATTGCGGCGTCAGGCTCATGTTACGCCAGGGCTGCCTTTACCAGCGCGCTGGCTGCGCCCATGTCCACTTCGGTGCCGTGCTTTGCCTTCAGCGCGGCAATCACGCGGCCCATGTCCTTCATCCCTGCGGCGCCGGTTTCGGCGATGATCGCGCCAATCGCGGCGCGCACCTGGTCTTCGCTCATCCGCGCGGGCAGGAATTCCTCGATCACGGTCAATTCGGCCGCTTCGATATCGGCCAGTTCCTGCCGTCCGCCCTGTTCATACAGCGTAATCGATTCGCGGCGCTGCTTGACCATCTTTTGCAGCACATCGACCACGATCTGGTCATCATCGGGCAGGGTGGTGGCGGTGCGCAATTCGATATCGCGGTCCTTCAGCTTGGCCAGGATCAGCCGCACGGCGGCCAGGCGCGGCTTGTCGCCGGCCTTCATCGCGGAAATCTGGGCGGCCTTGATGGTATCGCGGATCATTGTCTTCGTCTTTCTGTCGCAGGTTTCGTAGCCGATATGGAACGGCGCCGGGGGTAACCCAGACCCTTAGGATAAGAAATTGCCCGCGGCTAGGTTGACGGTGCGGCATGATGGGCCTAGCGGGCAAACCTTAGCGACATCGCCATAAACCCCTGTCCAACGGAGCGCCCCAGACCATGGCCGACCCCGCAATTTCGCACGCGCCTCAACCGGATGGGGCAACGGGGTGCCTTGTTCTGGCGGATGGCTCGGTGACGTGGGGGCGCGGGTTTGGCGCCGTGGGCCATGCGGTGGGCGAAGTGTGCTTCAACACCGCGATGACCGGCTATCAGGAAGTGATGACCGATCCCAGCTATGCCGGGCAGATCGTCACGTTCACGTTTCCGCATATCGGCAATGTCGGCACCAACAATGAAGACATGGAAAGCCACGGCGTGCCCGGCGCGGTGGGCTGCATCGTGCGCGAGGACGTGACCGAGCCGGCCAATTTTCGCAGCACCGGCACGTTTCAGCGCTGGCTGGACTTGCAGGGCAAGATCGGCCTGGCCGGCATCGATACCCGCGCGCTGACCCGCCGCATCCGCCTGTCGGGCGCGCCGAATGCGGTGATCGCGCATGATCCGATGGGCAATTTCGACATTCCCGCGCTGATCGAGCGCGCGCGCAACTGGCCTGGCCTCGAAGGCATGGATCTGGCGCGCAAAGTCAGCCGCGAAGCCAACGAAGCCTGGGAAGGGTCGATCTGGCGGCTGCACGAAGGCTTTACCTGGCCCGAAGGCAGCAATCGTCCGCATGTCGTGGCGATCGATTACGGCGCCAAGGACAACATTTTCCGCAATCTGGTTGCCGCCGGCGCCGATGTGACAGTGGTCCCGGCCGAAACGCCGCTGGAAACGGTGCTGGCGCTGAAACCGGCGGGCGTGTTCCTGTCGAACGGTCCGGGCGATCCGGCCGCAACCGGCGAATATGCCGTGCCGGTGATCAAGGGCCTGCTCGATGCCGATGTGCCGGTGTTCGGCATCTGCCTTGGCCACCAGATGCTGGCGCTCGCCGCCGGTGCGCGCACGATCAAGATGCACCAGGGCCACCGCGGCGCCAACCACCCGGTAAAGCGGATCGCGGATGGCGTGGTGGAAATCACCAGCATGAACCACGGTTTTGCCGTCGATGCCGCCACCCTGCCCGAAGGCCTGGTGGAAACCCACGTATCGCTGTTTGACGGATCGAACTGCGGCATCGCGTTTACCGACAAACGCGCATTCGGCGTGCAGTACCACCCGGAGGCCAGCCCCGGCCCGCAGGACAGTTTCTATCTGTTCGAGAAATTTGTGGGGATGCTGTGACGGTTCAGGCGCTCATCCTCCCCGGACCGGGGAGGGGGACCACGCGCAGCGTGGTGGAGGGGCATCGCCCCGGGCCCCGCCTGTTCCCGAAGGAATCCACGCCCCGTTCAATTCGACCAGTTTTTATCCGACCTGTTTTTATCCGGCCCGCTTTTATCCGGCCCGCTTTTATCCGGCCAGGCCCCTCCACCACCCTTCGGGCGGTCCCCCTCCCCGTTTCGGGGAGGATGCGGGCCCTTCGTCCACTCTATGGCAGCATAACCCACCATGCCCAAACGCACTGACATCTCCTCGATCCTGATCATCGGCGCCGGGCCGATTGTCATCGGCCAGGCCTGCGAATTCGATTATTCGGGGACGCAGGCGGTCAAGGCGTTGAAGGAAGAGGGCTATCGCATTGTCCTCGTCAATTCGAACCCGGCGACGATCATGACCGATCCGGAAATGGCGGATGCGACGTATGTCGAGCCGATCACGCCCGAAATCGTCGCGAAAATCATCGCCAAGGAACGCCCCGACGCGCTGCTGCCGACAATGGGCGGGCAAACTGCGCTGAACACCGCGCTGGCGCTGTTTCGCGACGGCACGCTGGAAAAATATGGCGTGACGATGATCGGTGCCAATGCCGAAGCGATCGACAAGGCCGAAGACCGCCAGAAATTCCGTGAGGCGATGGACCGCATCGGCCTGCAATCGGCGCGTTCGGGCGTGGCGCATACCGTCGAAGAGGCGCTCGCCGTGCTGGAACGCACCGGGCTGCCCTCGATCATCCGCCCCTCGTTCACGCTGGGCGGCACCGGCGGCGGGATCGCGTACAACAAGGATGAATTTGTCCAGATCGTGCGCGGCGGGCTCGATGCCTCGCCCACGACCGAAGTGCTGATCGAGGAATCGCTGCTCGGCTGGAAAGAGTACGAGATGGAAGTCGTGCGTGATGCACACGACAACTGCATCATCGTCTGCTCGATCGAAAACGTCGATCCGATGGGCGTGCACACCGGCGATTCGATCACGGTCGCGCCGGCGTTGACGCTGACTGACAAGGAATACCAGATCATGCGCAGCGCCAGCCTGGCGGTGCTGCGTGAAATCGGCGTGGAAACCGGCGGATCGAACGTGCAGTTTGCGGTCAATCCCAGGGATGGCCGCCTGATCGTCATCGAAATGAACCCGCGCGTGTCGCGATCATCGGCGCTGGCGTCAAAGGCCACCGGGTTTCCGATTGCCAAAGTCGCGGCAAAGCTCGCCGTGGGTTATACGCTCGATGAAATCACCAACGACATCACCGGCGCCACCCCGGCCAGTTTCGAGCCGACCATCGATTATGTGGTGACCAAGATCCCGCGTTTTGCCTTTGAAAAGTTCAAGGGGTCCGAACCGCTGCTGTCGACCGCGATGAAATCGGTCGGCGAAGTCATGGCGATTGGTCGCAATTTCAAGGAATCGGTGCAAAAGGCCCTGCGCGGGCTGGAAACCGGGCTCGACGGGTTCAACGAAGTCGAAGACCTGGAAGGCGCCGGGCGCGACCAGATCAACGCGGCGCTGTCGCGCGCCACGCCCGACCGCCTGCTGGCAATCGGGCAGGCGTTCCGCGAAGGGTTTTCGGTGGACGATGTCCATGCGGTGACCAAGTACGAACCGTGGTTCCTGCGCCAGATTGCCGAAATCGTTGCCGAAGAGGCCTCGATCGTCGCGCAGGGCCTGCCGCGCGATGCGGCCGGGCTGCGGCGGATCAAGGGCATGGGCTTTTCCGATCAGCGGCTGGCGCAGCTTGCCGTGCGGTCGGTGCAACTGGCGGGCGGGGCCGACATGGCGCGCGCCGGGCTGGTGCACGATGTGGTGCAGGCCATGGCCGGCGCGACGAGCGAGGCCGAAGTGCGCGCGCTGCGCCACAAGCTGGGCGTGCGCCCGGTGTTCAAGCGCATCGACAGCTGCGCCGCCGAATTCGAGGCGGTTACGCCCTATATGTATTCCACCTATGAAGGTGGCCTGTTTGGCGAGCCCGAAAACGAGGCGCAGCCAACCGCCGCGCGCAAGATCGTGATCCTGGGCGGCGGGCCGAACCGCATCGGGCAGGGGATCGAATTCGATTATTGCTGCTGCCACGCCTGTTTCGCGCTGGAAGACGCCGGCTTTGAAACGATCATGATCAACTGCAACCCGGAAACGGTGTCGACCGATTATGACACCTCGGACCGGCTCTATTTCGAACCGCTGACCGGCGAAGACGTGCTCGAAATCCTCGATGTCGAACGCTCGAACGGCACACTGGTGGGCGTGATCGTGCAGTTTGGCGGGCAGACCCCGCTGAAACTGGCGCAGGCGTTGCAGGATGCGGGCATCCCGATCCTGGGCACATCGCCCGATTCGATCGATCTGGCCGAAGACCGCGAACGCTTTTCCGATCTGGTGGAACAGCTTGGCCTGTTGCAGCCGGCCAATGGCCTGGCGCGCAGCCGTGACGAGGCGGTCGCCGTGGCGGCACGCATCGGCTATCCCGTGTTGATCCGCCCCAGCTATGTGCTGGGCGGGCGCGCGATGGAAATTGTCGACAGCCAGGCGCAGCTTGATGACTATATCGCCACGGCGGTGAAAGTGTCGGGCGACAGCCCGGTGCTGATCGACCAGTATCTGCGCGATGCGATCGAATGCGATGTCGATGCGCTGGCCGATGGCGACCAGGTGGTCATCGCCGGGGTGCTGCAGCACATCGAAGAGGCCGGCATCCATTCGGGCGACAGCGCCTGCACCCTGCCGCCCTATAACCTGCCCGACGCGATCATTGCCGAAATGGAGCGCCAGGCGGTGCTGCTGGCCAAAGGGCTGAATGTCTGCGGGCTGATGAACATCCAGTTCGCGGTGAAGGACGGGCTGGTCTATCTGATCGAAGTGAACCCGCGCGCCAGCCGCACCGTGCCCTTTGTGGCCAAGGCAATCGGCCAGCCGGTGGCCAAATATGCCGCGCGGATCATGGCCGGGGAAAAGCTGGCCGATCTGCCGCCGATCCGCCGCGATGTGGGCTATATGGCGGTGAAAGAGGCGGTGTTCCCGTTTGCGCGCTTCCCCGGGGTCGATCCGGTGCTGTCGCCCGAAATGAAATCGACCGGCGAAGTGATGGGCATCGATGCCAATTTTCCGATGGCCTTTGCCAAATCGCAATTGGGTGCGGGTGCCGGGCTGCCGGCTTCGGGCAAATTGTTCGTTTCGGTGAAGGACAGCGACAAGCCGGTGATCGTGCCGGCGGTGCGCACGCTGCAACGGCTGGGATTCGCGGTGGTCGCCACCGGTGGCACCGCGCGTTATCTGCAAGAGCAGGGCATCGTGGTCGAACACGTCAACAAAGTTGCCGAGGGTCGGCCGCATATTGTCGATCACATTATCGATGGCGAAATATCGCTGATTTTCAACACGACAGAGGGCTGGCAAAGCCACAAGGATTCGCAATCGATCCGCCGGTCGGCGCTGACCGGCAGGGTGTGCTATTTCACCACCGCGGCGGCCTCGCTGGCCGCGGCAGAAGCAATTGAAGCGCTGCGCAGTGCCGAACTTGATGTCAGGTCGCTGCAGGACTATTATCAGTAGGCTTTCACAGGTTCCCCCTGCACGAGCGGTTGACTTGCCCGGGCCCTGTCAGGACCCGGCGGGGTGGTATTTTCTCAAGATGGCACCATATCACATGCGGTGCGTCGGTGATCGGATGAAAAGGAATACGGATGGCGACTGAGAAGCTGCCGATGCTGCAGGAAGGCTATGACATGATGCTTTCCGAGCTGAAAGCGCTGCGCGAGGAACGCCCCAGGATCGTCGATGCGATCGAGGAAGCGCGCGCGCATGGCGATCTTTCGGAAAACGCGGAATACCATGCCGCCAAAGAGCGACAGGGCCAGGTCGAAGCCACGATCGCGGATCTGGAAGACAAGCTGAGCCGTTCGCAGATCATCGATCCCAAGACGCTGTCGGGCGATCGCATCGTATTCGGTGCGACGGTCACGCTGCTGGACGATGCGGACAAACCGGTGCGCTATCAGATTGTCGGGCTGGCCGAAGCGGATGCCCGGCGCGGCCGGATCAGCTACAATTCGCCGCTCGGCCGCGCGCTGATCGGGCGCAAGGTGGAAGAAGAGATCGAAGTCACCGTGCCGTCGGGCGACCGGTTCTATGTGGTGGAAAAGATCGAGTTCATCTGATGATGCCGGCCTGAAACGCAAAACAGGCCCCAACCCAAAAAAGGCCCCAACCCAAAAAAAAGGCGCCGTACCCGATGGGGTGCCGGCGCCTTTTTTTTGTGGCGGAGCAAGCGCTGTGGCTTGCCGCCGTATTTCCCGCTCCACCTCGCACCTGGCCCCCCGCTCGCGCCGGGTTTGTCGACGCACGCGCGGGGGGTATTGGACCGGGAGCGCGGGCCACCGGGCCGTTCAGGCCGCGGGCAGATCCGGTTCGAGCAGGCGGTGCATGTGCACGATCACATAGCGCATTTCGGCATCGTCAACGGTGCGCTGCGCGGCGGCGCGCCAGGCTTCTTCGGCCGTGGCATAGTCAGGAAACACCCCGACCAGATCGATGGCCTTGAGATCGACGAATTCGAGGCCCTGCGGGTCTTTGACCCGACCGCCCATCACAAGGTGAAGCTTCTGCATGGGATACTTTCCGTAAGGGAAGGATGAGCCCATGCCCCTGACAAATGCACCCGCGCAATTCAAGTGGGGCAGGGCATCTTTCTTGGTGTCCCCAGCCCAACCGGCCTCCTTGGCCAACCGCCTCCCTTGTCCAGCCACCCGCCAGGCAAGGCTATTTGCGCGTCGCGCGGTTGATCAGCGTTTGCGCCGCATCGCGCAACGTGGTCAGCGCCACATCGGCCAGGCCCGACATGCGGCGCGCCGCATCGGCGCTGTGGCTGCCGATTTCGTCTTCGATGCGTTCCGCGCCGTCCTTGCCGGCCTTGGCAGCGCGCGTGATATAGCGCAGCGCGATGTCGGTGCCGATGGTGGCCAGCCGGGCGATCCGCGCTGCGGCGGCATCGGTTGCCGCGCCTGTCTTTGTCACGTCTGCCTGCGCGGCGGCGCCAGCCACAGGCGCAGGCTTGCGCGCCTTGCGCCGGGCCAGCAGACCGGCCACCAGCGCGCCTACGGCAATGCCGCCGGCAACGGTCGCCACCGGATGGTCGCGCACGAAATCGCCCGCGCGGCGCGCGGTGTCGGCGGCCAGTTGCGTGCTGCGCAGGCGCGCCTGTTCGATCCGCTGGGCCAGATCGGCTTCGGCAGGGCTTTCAGGGGTGGTTTCGGGCTGTTCGGTCATGCTTGCAGGTCCTTGTTCAACGGCCGGGAGCCAATGCGCATGGAAAGACCGGTCCGGTCAATCGCGCGCCAGGGCCTTCACCAGCCAGCCCGATACCCCTTGCGCCAGGGCACCTAGCCGTTTCCTGAACAGCCAGCCCGCCAGTGCGGCCGCGGTCAATCCGATTGCGGCGCGGTTGTCCACCGCCAGGTCGGTCACGGTCTGCGCCGCGCTGCTGGCCTGGCGCACCGCGCGGTCGCGCACACGGCCGGCGATCGGGCGATAGGACAGTTCGGCGCGCAACGTATCAAGATCGCGGCGCAGCGTTTCGCGCGCGGTATCGCGCAAGTTTCGCGCGGCGATCAGGTCTTGCGCGTCATCCTGCCTGCTCATGCCTCGCCCCCGGTCAGCAGGCGCACCGCGCGGCGCAGGCGTGCAATCGCACTGCGCGCGCAAAGCCCCGCCGCCGCCGCCAGCGACAGGCTGACCAGCGCCAGCGCGCCCCACGGCCCGATCAGCGGCGCCAGCGCCAGCAACAGCCCGACCACGACCGCCATCAGCGTGAAGAACACGAAGAACAGCGCGAGCCCCAGCAGGATCGCAATCGTCCTGGCCTGGGCCGCGGCAAATGTCGCGGCGTTGCGCCAATAGCCGGTTTCTGCGGCGATCAGCGTCTGCACATCCTCGATCAGCGCGCGCACCAGCGTGATCAACCAGGGCGCCTGCGCGCCCCCGCCATTTTGCGTGCCCCCGCCATCTTGCGCATTACCATCCTGCGCATTGCCATCAGGCCCGTCACGGTCAGCCACGGGGGGATCGGATTCGGTCACGAACCGGTCGGCCGGGTGCGGATCAGGCGTCGCGCCGGCCCGACCGGCTGAACAGGCGGGCAACCATGAAGCCGGTAACCGCGGCAATCCCCAGCGCGGTGGCCGGGCTTTTGCGCACGAATTCCTTCACGTCTTCGCCCAGATCGGCGATGTCCTTGGCGGCCAGCTTTTCCGCCGAGCTTTCCAGCGTGCCGGCGGCGGCGCGGGCATAATCGCCATAGGCCACGCCCAGCTTTTCATCGATCACTGGCGCGGTATCGGCCAGCGTGCGGCCCACCACGGCAATCGCTTCGCTGGTCTTGTTCTTGCCCTGACGCGCCAGATCGAGGCTTTTGTCGCGGGCCTGGCCAGCCAGAACGCCGGCCTGCTCGGTCCATTCGGACGCGGTGGCGCCGGCCTTTTCGCGCGCGGCTGCGGTCAGATCGACGGCATCGGCGCGCAGCGTTTCGGCTGCGGCGCGGGCATCCTCGATTGCCTTGGAAAAGCGCGATTTGATGCCGGCTGCTGTTTCGTCAGCGGCTTCACCGGCTGCGCTGGTTTCAGCCGTATTCGGGTTGGGGGTGGCAACCGTTTCCTCGTTGTCCTGCACGGGGGTGTCCTGATTTTCCGGTGGGGTGGATTTGGCCACGGCAAATATCCTCGTTGCGCAAGAGACGGCATAAGCTCGAAACCGGTGGCCCGAAACAGGGGCCGGCTCGAACCGGGTTCGATGGCATTCGCGCCCGGCCCCGCGCCGCACGCGATTCCCGTACATCACGCTTTCTAGCCCATGCAGACCGCGAAAGCGCGCGGGAAAGTTCCCTGCCCATGTAATTCGATTTCGTAGCACTTCGCAACTGCACACTCGCGCTTGCCTGCGCCGGGTGCAGCCGATAGGAGCGCGAGGGCAAAAAGGGTGCGATGCGCGGGCGGCCGATCAATGCCCCGCAGGGCGCCTGTCCCGTGGTGCTTATCCGAAAGGCCCGACCATGACCGCAATCATCGATATCCATGCGCGCGAAATCCTCGACAGCCGCGGCAACCCCACTGTCGAAGTCGACGTGCTGCTCGAAGACGGGTCGTTCGGCCGCGCTGCGGTGCCCTCGGGCGCTTCGACCGGCGCGCACGAAGCGGTCGAACTGCGCGATGGCGACAGGACCCGCTATCTCGGCAAGGGCGTGCTGAAAGCGGTTGCCGCGGTGAACGGTGAAATTGCCGAGGCCGTCGTGGGCATCGATGCCGAAGACCAGCGCGATATCGATCTGGCGATGATCGCGCTCGATGGCACCGAAAACAAGGCGCGGCTGGGCGCCAATGCGATTCTCGGGGTCAGCCTTGCCGTTGCCAAGGCCGCGGCCGATGCACGCGGCCTGCCGCTTTACAGCTATGTCGGCGGGGTTTCGGCGCATCTGCTGCCCACCCCGATGATGAACATCATCAATGGCGGCGAACATGCCGACAATCCGATCGATTTCCAGGAATTCATGATCGTGCCGGTGGGCGCGCCCAGCCTGGCCGAAGCGGTGCGCTGGGGCTCGGAAGTGTTTCACACGCTGAAAAAGGGCCTGCATAACAAGGGCCTGGCAACGGCGGTGGGCGATGAAGGCGGCTTTGCCCCGAACCTTTCGAGCACGCGCGACGCGCTCGATTTCATTGTCGCTTCGGTTGAAAAGGCCGGGTTCAAGCCGGGTACCGACATCGTGCTGGCGCTCGATTGCGCGGCCACCGAATTCTATCGCGATGGCAAATACGAAATCAGCGGTGAAGGCCTGTCGCTGGGCGGCGAAGCCTTTGCCGACTATCTGGCCGCGCTGACCGAGGCCTATCCGATCGTTTCGATCGAAGACGGCATGGCCGAAGACGATTTCGCCGGCTGGGCCGCGCTCACCGCAAAGATCGGCCACAAGGTGCAGCTGGTGGGCGACGATCTGTTCGTCACCAACCCGAAGCGGCTGGCCATGGGCATCGAACAGGGCCTCGCCAATTCGCTGCTGGTCAAAGTCAACCAGATCGGCACGCTGACCGAAACGCTGGAGGCGGTCCACATGGCACAGCGCGCCGGCTATACTGCGGTGATGTCGCACCGTTCGGGCGAAACCGAGGATTCGACCATCGCCGACCTGGCGGTCGCCACCAACTGCGGCCAGATCAAGACCGGCAGCCTTGCCCGCAGTGACCGGCTGGCCAAATACAACCAGCTGATCCGCATCGAGGAAGAACTGGGCGTTTCGGCGCGCTATGCCGGAAAGAGCGCGTTCGGCCGCATCAAGATCTGACGGTTTCGGGTCCGGATTTTCGCGAAAGGCCGGATTTTCGCGAAATATCCGGTTGGATCAGGGCTGTGCCAGGGCGGCGGCCATCTGGGCGCGGGTCCACGCTGGCCGGCTGCCGATATAGGCGGCGAGGTCGATCATCTGATCGTCGCTGAGCGTGGCCGCCACGGCCTGCATCGGCGCGGCGCCCGGATCGTTGCGCGTATGCGCGCGAAATCCGGCAAGCTGGCGCACGATATAGCTGGGCGAAGCGCCGCCGATGCCGACGAAATGCGTGGTGTGGCAGGTGGTGCAGGCCGGAACAGTGGCCGTGCCATGGTTGGCAAGCCGCGCGCCGCGCGCGATCGATCCGGCAGGCACATAGGCGATCGTCCGTTCGTGCGGATCGCGCAAATGGTGCTGTGCGGCCACGGTTGGCCCCTCGATGATGCGATGGCCCAGCGGTTCGCGGGCGCCGGTGTCAAAGCGATAGAGAAAATCCGCAGGGACCGCGCGGGGAATGGTTGTCGCCTCCACCACGCTGGCATGCCGCACCGGTTCCAGGCCTGCGAAATAGACTGCGGCGGCATGGAGTTCGGCCGGGCTGACTGCGCTTGCTGCAGCCACCATATAGGCCGTCGGATTGTCCGATCCCGCCGATCGCCGCGCCCCGCTGGCAAAGGCCTGCACTTGCTCCTCGATATAGCGCACCGGCAGTCCGCGCAGTTGCGCATTTTCGGTCCGGCCCGCGCCGCTGACGAGATGGCAATAGCCGCAGGCGCCGACTTTGTGCCTCAGCACGGCGCGTGGCGCCCTCGGGTGTTCGTCCGGATACCAGTCGGGCGCGTGCGTCATGTCATCCAGCGCCGCCTCGGTGAAGCGCTTTGCCGAACCCGGCAGCCGGTGAATCCGCGCAGCCGGGATCGGCGCGGTTTGCGCCCCGGGGCCGGGAAAGGCCCAATCCAGGCTTGCCACGGGTGCCGCAGCAATCAGCATGATGGCGGCAAGCACAAGGAGCCCGGATCGTTTTTGCATCCTGCGTATCCTGACGTGATGCCGCGGTTGGTCAAACACCCTGTACAGTATCGGACGGGCGCGTCTCGTCAATGATCTGAATGGACGGTATAAAGGGCAGGAGAGAGACAGCAGACTCGTCTCGACAGGTGGTCGCGATTGTGATTTTCTCGGTTAACGGCGAAAACGCCCGGGGCAGAGGAGGACTGGTGACGGCATGGGCAATCTAGCCACAGTTGCGATTCCCGCGATCGACCGGCGGGGACTTGACAGCCTTGAAACCCACTTCGTTTCCCCGGACGTGTATCGACGCGATGACGTCGCGGTGCGCCAGGCCCGGCTTGCGCAAGTCGTCTGCGGCCAGATTATCCCGCAATTGCTGCGCCTTCATACCGAAGTCGTGCCCGAAGCCCCGCCGATCGAACACGTGGTCAATGCGCTTGCGCCGACCAGTTCCGATGTTTCGGGCCTGGCCAATATCGTTCTGGGCAACGACCTTGAGGCGGCGATCGCCTATATCCTGGTGCTCCGTGACCGCGGCCTGTCGATGGAATCGCTGTTCATCGAACTGCTGGAGCCGACCGCGCGCCATCTCGGCCATTTGTGGGACAACGATGAATGCGATTTCATCGATGTGACCCTGGGCGTGGCGCGGCTGCAAAAGCTGCTGGCCACTTTCAACGATTCGCACTTGCTGCCGGGTCTGGACGTGCGCCGTCATGTGCTGCTGGCGGTTACGCCGGGCGACCAGCATTACTTTGGCGCATCGATGGTCGAACGGTTTCTGCTTGCGGCCGGCTGGAGCGTGCAGTCCGCCTTCGAACAGACCGCCGCAGAGATCGCGCTTGTTGCGCAGGCGCACTGGTTTGCCGTGGCGGGCCTGACGGTGGGATCGGAACGATCGCTTGATGCCCTTACCGAAACGATCACGCTGATCCGCCGGCAATCGCTCAACCCGGCGATCGGCATCATGGTCGGCGGCCCGATTTTTTCGGCGAATCCGGCGCTCGCGCTGGAGGTTGGCGCCGACGGCACTGCCGCCAACGCGCCCACCGCGGTTCTGATGGCCCAGAAACTGTTTGATCTGGCGGAGTTGCGATCTGCAGCGTGATCCGGATTTGCGGCTCTGGCAAAGGCGTTTCGCGCTGGTTGATCGGGCCTTGTTCCCCGCGTCGGCTTGGCCATAACCGCTGGCCAACCGGCAAGGGCGTCGGTGCATCGGCGGGGATCACGTGACCGACAAGGGCGAGGCGAAGATGGCGGATGCTGCAGTTTCGCTGCGGGTCTGCGTGGTCGGCGCAACCGGTACGATTGGCCGGGCAACGGTTGCCGCGCTGGTGCGGCGGGGCCATGGCGTGGTCTGCCTTGTGCGCGCGCCGGTTCGCCAGCCGGTGGCCGGGGCGGCGATGCGCGTGGTCGATGTGGCCGATCCGGTGGCACTGGCGCGCGACGGGTTTGCGGGCGAACGCTTCGATGCGGTGGTATCGTGCATGGCATCGCGCACCGGGGTACCGGCGGATGCCTGGGCGGTCGATCATCGCGCGCAGGTTGCGTTGCTGAACGCGGCGCGCGATGCCGGGGTGGGGCACTTTGTGCTGCTTTCGGCGATTTGCGTGCAGAAACCGCTACTGGCCTTTCAGCAGGCCAAGCTGGCGTTTGAGGCGGCACTGGCAGCCTCGGGCCTGACGTATGCCATCGTGCGGCCCACCGCGTTCTTCAAATCGCTGTCGGGGCAGATTGATCGGGTGCGGCGGGGCAAACCGTTCCTGGTGTTCGGCGATGGCACGCTGACCGCGTGCAAGCCGATCAGCGATGACGATCTGGCGGATTATCTCGCCGATTGCCTGACCGATCGGGGCCGGTGGAACCGCGTGCTGCCGATCGGCGGCCCGGGCCCGGCGATCACCCCGCGCCAGCAGGGTGAGGCGCTGTTTGCCATGCTGGGCAAACCGGCGCGGTTTTCGCACGTGCCGGTCCGGCTGCTCGACGGGATTGCCGGGGGGCTGGGGCTGCTCGGCCGGGTGGTGCCGTCGCTGGCGACGAAGGCCGAACTGGCGCGGATCGGGCGCTATTATGCCACCGAATCGATGCTGGTGCTGAACCCTGTGACCGGGCAGTACGATGCCGATGCCACGCCCTCTGCCGGTACGCAGACGCTGTTCGAGTATTACCGCGCGGTGCTGGCCGGCGATGCCGCAGCCGAACGCGGCGACCATGCGGTGTTTTGAAACGGGCCGATGTGCCCATGCCCGGACCCCCTCGGCTGTTGGCGATAAGCCCGCGCCACGCGTGATCGTTGCTGATGACTGTGTGGAAGCGTGCTTCACCCTGAAGCCATCCCGCCCTAAGCGCTCGGTTAAGGCCCCTTCACAGGGGCACCGCGATGTGCCAGCCTGCGCCGCAGGAGAGGATAACAGGCATGGAACCATTCCCGGCGGACGCGGGGCAGGTCACGCCCGCGTGGCTTGAAGCGCGGCTGAAGGCCAGCGGCGCGATGGGTGTTGGCTGCATTGCCGGCCTGTCCCATGTCGCCATCGGCACCGGGCAAGTGGGCGACACCGCGCGGTTTTCGATCACTTATGACCGCGCCGGGGCGGGGCCGCGCAGTGTTGCCGCCAAATTTGCCTCGGCCGATGAAACCAGCCGGTCAACCGCGGCGATGCTGGGGCTCTATGCCCGCGAAGTGCATTTCTATCGCGAACTGGCCGGCCACCTGGCGGTGCGCACGCCGCGCGTCCATGCCGCCGATCTGGGCGCGGATGGCAGCACGTTTGTCCTGCTGTTTGAAGATCTGGGCCCGGCGCGCGGCGGCAACCAGCTTGACGGCTGCACCATCGATGATGCCCGCCATGCGGTCATGCAGGCCGCCGCGCTGCACGCGCCGACGTTTTGCCGGGCAGAGCTGGGCGCGGCGGCGTGGTTGCAACCGGTGCCTGGGCTGGTGGAGCGGATAACCGCGCTCTATCCACAGGCGCACGCGGTGTTTCGCGACAGGTACGATGGCGTCCTGCCGCGCGAGATGATGGCGGTGTGCGATGCGCTGGCGGCGCGGATTGCGGGATATTACCGCCGCGATCCGCGCCAGCGCAGCGTCTGCCACGGCGATTTCCGGCTGGATAACCTGCTGTTCGATGTGTGCGGCGGGGCCGATCCGATTGCGGTGGTCGACTGGCAGACCGCGGCGTGGGATTGCCCGATCAAGGATCTGGCCTATTTCCTGGGCTGCGGCATCGGCAGCACCGTGCGCCGGCCGCACGAGGATGATCTGATTGACCTCTATTGCGACCGGATGACCCAGGCCGGCGTGCCGCTGACCCGCAATGCAATCTGGCATCGCTATCGCCTGGGCGCGCTGCACGGGGTGGCGACTGCGGTGTTCAGCGCGGCGTTCGTTGTCAGGACCGAACGCGGCGATGCCAATTTCCTGTCGATGGCGCGCAACGCCTGCGAACTGGCGCTCGATCATGACAGCATCGGCGCGCTCGATACCCTGCTGGAGACTGGCACATTGGAGACTGGTACATGCTGACCAAAGGCGATGATTTTCCGCTGCACCAGACACCCGAACCGATTGCCTATGCCGGGACCGACCGCAATTTCTATGACCGCTATTTCTTCAACGGCTATGCGGGCGAAGGCGGGGATTTCTTTGCGGTGGCGTTCGGGATCTATCCGCATCTGAATGTTGCCGATGCCCATTTCACGGTGGTGCGCGATGGCATCGAACATTGCCTTCATGCCAGCCGCGAACTGGCGATGGAACGGTTCGACCTGACCGTGGGGCCGATCACGATCGAGGTGGTCGAACCCTTGCGCCGCCTGACGGTCCGCGTGGCGGGGGAAGGCATCGCGGCCGAACTCCATTTCACCGGGCGCGCCTTTCCCATCGAGGAACCGCGCTTTACTTATCGCATCGGCCCGCGCACTTACATGGATTACACCCGGCTGACCCAGAACGGGCACTATTCCGGCTGGATCGAGGTGGATGGACGGCGCATCGCGCTGCACCCCGATACGCGCGGCACGCGCGACCGGTCGTGGGGTGTGCGCCCGGTCGGCGCGTCGGATGCGCAGCCGCACGGGCATGGCGTGGTGCAATCGTTCTTCTGGCAATGGACCCCTGTCAACCTGCCGACCCGCAGCGTGTTCTTTCACCTCAATGCCAATCGCGATGGCAGTGCGTGGAACACCCGCGCGGTGATCATGCCCGATGGCGGCGGCGCGCATGATGCGTTTGAAACCCCTTCGGCGCGGCTGGAGGCGCCGTTGCAGCCCGGCACGCGCTGGCCGGCGGGCGGGCACCTGATGATTGCCGCCCCCGACGGGCCCCTGACGCTCGATTTCGAACCGCTGGTGCGGTTTCAGATGCGCGGCGCCGGCTATGTCAGCCCGCGCTGGGGCCACGGGCTCTATCACGGGGCGCTGGTGGTAGAGCGCGAAGATCTCGATCTGGCCGCGCTCGATCCGATGGCGCCGACCATGGAAAATTTCCACGTGCAGATCGTATCGCGCGTGACCACCAGCGCGGGCGAGACGGGGATCGGCGTGTTTGAACAGCTGATTATCGGGCCCTATGCGCCGCTGGGGCTGACCGACTATTTCGATCATGGCTAGCCGGGCGGCCTTCCTTGCGGTGGCCGCGCTCGGGCTGGTGATCGGCGCGGGATCGGCTGTGGCGTGGATGGGGCGCGGGCTGGCGCCGGTGGGCGGCGGGTGGATGGGCAGCCGGGTTGCCGGATCGGGCGAGGCCGACCCCTGGACCCGCGCCCGGGTCGCGCTGACCGGGCTGATGGCGCTCAACCGCCATCAGGCGCTCTATTTCGTGCGGCGCAGCGATGATGCCGGGCACCCGCTGGTCGATAGGTGCCGCTATCGCCTGTCAGGCGGGCCCTTGCCGGGGCGCTGGTGGTCGGTCACGGTCTATGCGGCGGACAACTATCTGCCGCAAAACGACGATCATGCGCTTTCGGTCGATGCGACCAGGGTGCACCCGGATGGCGCGGGCCGCTGGCAGGCCATCGCTTCTGCGCGCGAAGAACCGGGCCAGGTGCGCGTGTCCACGCGTTCTGCCGGGCAATTCGACCTGACTTTGCGCATCTATGCGCCCACCGCCGCGGCCCAGGCCGATCTGGCCGCAATCGTGCTGCCCCGGGTGGAACGGATCGATTGTGGCAAAGGTGCCGGGGCAGGGGCAGGGGCAGGGGAAGGGGCATGAGGCGCGCCGCGCGCCTGGGGCTGACCTTCGTCGTGGCGCTGGTCATCGGCCATGTGGGGACCATTCTGGCCGCGCCGCATGCGATCATGGCGGTGGCGATGGCGCGGCTGTCGCAGCGCGGCGATGTGGTCAACCGGTTCCGCTTTGCCCCGCGCGTCGATGGCGCATCGCGCAGCGTGGTGCGGCCTTCGCCAGACCTGGCCTATGGCAGTTGCGTCTATGATCTGGCGCAGGGGCCGATCCGGGTGCGCGCTGCGGCCACGGCCGATCACGGCTATGGCCTGATCGCGGTGTTTGCCGCCAACACCGACACGCTGGCCGCATTCGACACGCTGACCCATCCGCAGGGGATCGATTTCGTGCTCGCGCTGCCGGGGCAGCCCGTGCCCGCCGGCGCAAGCGTCGTCCGCGCGACCACCACGCGCGGCATCATTCTTGATCGGCGCCTTGCCCCGGATGCGGCAGCTTTTGCCGCTGCCGATCGCGCGAGAGCGGGGGACCGCTGCGGTCCAGCCTGAGCGGCGTCGACGAATGCGCTGCAAGATCGAGCGGCGAGAAGTGGAGGGGAACGGTCATTTTAAGATAAGCTTACCCAACATATTCAGTGCAGACCCATGCCTACTTATGCGTCAGGCTGCTCGTTGTCGTCCAATATGCCATTTATTTCGTTCAGTTGGCCCTCAAGCTGGGCAATCACAGAGCGATAATCTGGAGGGTCACCGCGGCGTGCGAAACCCACAGCATTTGACCGAAAATTCAAGTCTTCTAATTGTGCGATGATGTTTGTTCTGGCGTCGAGGAGTTGCTGACGCAAAGGCGGATCTTCGTCGAACGACATTTCACCTCCACGCTTTCTGCTCGGCACATAACTTTAAGACCAACATTCGTCTCAGCGATTCATGGTATTTGGTCGTGAGGATGTCTGCAAGTGGGGCGATTCCGGTCGTTCAAGCCAGGCGGGAGTTGTCCCCGCCGCTCAGCTCAAGATGATCCGCCCAAAATGATCAGCCCAAAATGATCAGAACCGCGGCCCCTGCGGCAATCATCGCGCCGCCTGCGGCCCGCGCCATATTCACCCTTTCGCGCAGGAACACCGCGGCGATCACCAGACCGAACACGATCGAGGTCTCGCGCAAGGCCGCCAGCCGCGCCAGATTGCCCAGCCGATAGGCGCCCAGCGCCAAGCCATAGGACAGGATCGACAACGATCCCGCGATCAGCCCCACGCGCCACTGCGTGCGCGCCGCATGAACAAAATCGCGGCGGCGGCGCGCGGCAAAAAACCCGCCGATGCCTGCACCGCACAAGATGAAATCCCACACCACGTAGCTGATGGTGGCAGGCGCTGCGCGAACCCCGCGCGCATCGATCACGGTATAGGCGGCAATCGCCGCGCCGGTTGCCAGCGCCCAGCCCAGCGCGTGGAGCGGCGGCGCATTGCGCGCGGCCACCAGCACCGTGCCGGCGCAGACACAGGCGATGCCCAGCGCGATTGTCGGGGTCATCGCATCGCCCAGCACCGCCACCGACCCCAGCGCGGCGATCACCGGCGCGCTGCCGCGCATCACCGGATAGACCGCGCTCATGTCAGCCACCGCAAATGCGCGGATCAGAAACGACAGATAGACCATGTGCGTGGCCGCAGACGCCGCCAGCCACACCCACGCGCCCGCAGGCCAGGGTACGAAAAACGCCAGCGGCAGCACCAGCAGCGCCGCCGACCCGTCGATCATCGCCCGGCCCGCCAGCTTGTCGCTGCCGCCCGATTTGAACAGCGCGTTGACCGTGGCATGGGTCATGCCCGACAGGATCATCATCACCCCGGCGATCTGCGCCGGGGTGGCGGGCAGGGTCATCAGCCGGCGAAGCGTTCGCGCAGGGCCAGCAGCGCCAGCGCCGCCCTGGCCGCTTCGCCGCCCTTGTCCTTTTGCGCGGGGTCGGCGCGGACCAGCGCCTGCGCCTCGTTTTCCACCGTCAGGATGCCGTTGCCGATGGCCAGGCCGTCGATGGTCAGCGCCATGATCCCGCGCGCGCTTTCGCCGGCCACGATTTCAAAGTGATAGGTTTCACCGCGGATGACCACGCCAATCGCGACATAGCCGTCGAAATCGCCGCTCTGGTCGGCCAGCGCGATCGCCGCGGGGATTTCCAGCGCGCCGGGCACGGTGATCACTTCGCACTTGTGCCCGGCCGCCTTCAGCGCGGCCTTGGCGCCCTTGATCAGCAGATCGTTGAGATGATCATAGAACCGGGCTTCGACAATCAGGAACTTGGCCACGCGAGATACTCCGGAATAAAGGTCAATCCACGCCGATCGACTGTTCGCCGACGATGTTCAGGCCATAGCCTTCGATGGCGATCACATTGCGGTGCGAATTGGTCAGCAGCACCATGTCGTGCACGCCCAGATCGGCCAGGATCTGCGCGCCGATGCCATAACTGCGCAAATCCATGTCCATGCCGCCCTTGCCGCTGACTTCGGCAACCAGTTGCGCCGGATCGCTGGGCATCAGCAGCACGATCACGCCCGCGCCGGCCTTGCCGATTTCGCTCATCGCGCGTTGCAGCACGCGTTTGCGCGGGCCGGGCTGGCCCAGCACGTCGGCCAGCACCGAAATCGCGTGGACGCGCACCAGCGTCGGCACCTCGGCGGAAACTGCGCCCTTTTGCAGCACCAGGTGGACCGACCCGTCGACTTTGTTGCGATAGGTGCGGATCGTCCAGTCGCCGCCGTAATCCGATTGGAACGGCGCGGTGCTGGTGCATTCCACCAGATTGTCGTGGCGGCGGCGATATTCGATCAGATCGCGGATCGTGCCGATTTTGAGGCCATGGCGGCGGGCATAGGGGATAAGATCGTCCATCCGCGCCATCGTGCCGTCTTCGCGCATGATTTCGCAGATCACGCCCGACGGGTTCAGGCCGGCGAGGCGCGAGATGTCCACCGCCGCCTCGGTATGCCCGGCGCGGACCAGCGTGCCGCCATCGCGCGCGATCAGCGGAAAGACGTGGCCGGGGGTAACGATATCGTCGCGCGTTTTGGCGGCATCGATCGCCACGGCCACGGTGCGTGCGCGATCACCGGCGGAAATGCCGGTGGTCACGCCTTCGCGCGCCTCGATCGAAACGGTAAAGGCGGTTTCGTGCCGGGTGCCATTGGCGCGGCTCATCAGGTCCAGCCCCAGTTGTTCGCAGCGCGTGCGCGTCAGCGTCAGGCAGATGAGCCCGCGACCGTGGGTGGCCATGAAATTGATCGCATCGGGCGTGGCCATCTGCGCCGGGATCACCAGGTCGCCTTCGTTTTCGCGATCTTCGTCATCAACCAGGATGAACATGCGCCCGTTGCGCGCTTCATCGATGATTTCCTCGATCGGCACGAGCGCGGGCGTCTCGTCGCTTTCGGTCAGCACACGCTCCAGCTTGGCCAGCGTATCGGCAGTGGGATTCCACCCCGGCAGCGTCAGATCGCGCAGCGTGTTGACATGAAGCCCGGCGGCGCGGGCAAGGCCGGCGCGCGACATGCCACCTTCGGTGACAAGGCGACGGATGCGGTCGATGAGGTCAGTAGACATGCCCTGCCTCTATGTCATCAAGATGTGTGACGCAAGGGGGTGTGGCACATTGTAATGTGATTTTTGCCCGAAATAGTTCCTTCTGGCGTTCGCAAGCGCGAAAATGGCGACGAGATCGCCACACCTTTGGGCATAACTGCCACGGGTCCGGACACAAATTTAAATAACCGGTTGACAAAAAACCGGCCACGTTATGTCCTGTCCGCCGGTAGCCCCCACGGCAAGTGGGCACCGCTGGAGAGAGAGGTCCATATCTATGAGGGGCAAGCTTTGCCTGTTGGTCGGCGTTTGCACGGCCGCCATTTCGCAACCGGTTCTCGCGCAGAGTGCCACACCGGCCGCCGCGCAGCCGGCCAATAACGGAATTCAGGAAATCATCGTCACTGCGCAGCGGCAATCGCAGCGCCTTCAGGACGTGCCGATTGCGGTCAGCGCCTTCAGCTCGCAAATGCTTGAGCGGCAGCAGATCAAGACGACCAGCGACCTGCAGCTGTCGTTGCCCAACGTCACGTTCAGCAAGACGAACTTTACCAGCTCCAGCTTCACGATCCGCGGCATCGGCAACCTTTGCGTGGGTGAATCGTGCGAACCGTCGACCGCGATCCACCTCAACGACGCGCCGCTGTCGCCATCGACGCGCCTGTTCGAAGGCCAGTTCTATGACCTGGCGCAGATCGAAGTGCTGCGCGGGCCGCAGGGCACGCTGTTCGGCCGCAACGCCACCGGCGGCGTGGTCAACATCCACAGCGCCCCGCCGGTGCTGGGCAAGTTCGAAGCCTCGGGCGATGTCGAATACGGCAATTACAACGATGTGCGCGTAAAGGGCATGATCAACGTGCCGCTGGGCGAAAACCTCGCCTTCCGCGGTGCCGGCTTCTATCTGCGCCGCGACGGCTACACCACCAATCTCTACGACAATTCGAAGATCGACGGGCGCGACCAGTATGGCCTGCGCGGGTCGCTGCGCTGGACGCCGTCTTCGCGCACGACGATCGACCTTGTCGCGCAGACTTCGCGCGAAAAGGATTCGCGCATGCGGGTCCAGAAGCAGGAATGTCAAAGCGATCCGACCGGCGTTCTGGGTTGCACGATCGGTGCGCTGGGCAGCGGATCGATCAACACCAGCGCCACGCTGGCTTCGATCGTGACGTCGAAGGAACTGTTCGCGGTTGAGGGCCTGCCCACCGCGCTGGCGCTCAACAGCGTCTATGGTCCCAGCGCCTATGGTCCGAATTCCAATCCGACCGATCCGCACCAGGTCAACACCGCCTTCACCCCGACCTATTATTCGCTCGATACGATCGCGCAGGTCCGGCTGAAGCAGGAAATCGGCGATCAGTTCGAACTGAAGGCCGATGCCAACTACGAATACACCAATGTCGATTCGCAGCAGGATTACAACAATGCGGTCCAGTCGCGCGCGGCGATCCAGGGAGGGCTGAACGCGCTCTATGGCATCTCCAACAAGCTGGCCGGATTGCCCGAACCGACTGCATCCGGGCTGGCGGCTTATCTGGGCCCCGTGGCCAAGGCGCTGATGCCCGATGGTCCGGGGGGCAAGCTGTGCACCTCGGCCGCAACGGCAGACGGCACCGGGGTCTATGGCGGCCACGCGATCTGTTCGATGGCGCCGTTGCAGTTTGACCGGTCGAGCGAAGTTTCGACCAGCTGGTCGGCAGAAGCGATCTTCAACTCGAAGTTTTCCGGCCCGTTCAACTTCCTGATCGGCGGAATTTATTCGCACTACAAGGTCAGCTATAACGATTACTTCGTTAACGCATTCGGCCTTGATTACTTTGCCGGTGTTGTCGGTACGCTGTCGATGCTCGGGGCCGGTGCGCCTCCGGCTTTCCTCGCGACACCGTATTATGACAACAACACCAACTATTTCCGCACGAATTCGTACGGCATCTTTGGTGAAGCGTATTACAAGTTCAACGACAAGTTGAAGTTCACTGCCGGTCTGCGTTACAACAATGACGACAAGCTGGTTTCCGCGCACACCACCACGTTCAACGTGCCGGTTGCCTTTGGCACGTCAAACGCCACTGCGGCGCTGTTTGCCGCGGTGCCCAACGCGATCCAGTCGGCCAAGAACCACGCGCTGACCGGTCGTGCGGTGCTCGATTGGCAGATCACCCCGAACAACCTGCTCTATCTGTCCTATTCGCGCGGTTACAAGGCGGGCGGTTTCAACCCGCCGCTGTCGGCCGCCGATGCCGGGATCTCGGTGCCGACCACATTCCGTCCGGAATTCATCGATGCCTTTGAAATCGGTTCGAAGAACAGCTTTGGCAACGGGCAGTTGCAGCTGAACCTGACCGGGTTCTACTACAACTACAAGGATCTGCAGCTTTCGGCGATCATCGCCCGGACTTCGGTCGATGAAAACATCAGTGCGCATGTCTACGGGATCGAAGCCGAAGCGGTACTGCGCCCGATCCGTCCGTTCACCGTCAACATTTCGGCCAGCTATCTGCACACCGAAGTGTCGACGGACGAAAAGTTTTCGAACCCGCGCGACTTTGGCGGTGGCCGCTCCGATGCGGTCATCATCAAGGATCTGACCAACGCATCGAACTGCGCGGTTGCACCGAACACCGCGGGCAATGTCGCCGGGGTCAATGCCTTTGTCGATACGGTCAACACCGTGATTAACGCTGGCGGCATTCCCGGGGTCAAGGCCGGGGCTGGCCTGCAGGGCACCACGCCGTTCGCGGCTGGCAGCGGCATCGCCTCCACCGGTGCCTATTCGATCTGCGCCGCGCTCCAGGGTGTTGCCGCAGCCGAAGGGACCGCGTTCGATCCCAAGGGCATTTCGGTCTACACCTCGGGCATTCCGGTCAGCCTGCGTGGCCACCAGCTGCCCGGCGCGCCGAACTACAAGATCTCGATTGGCGCGCAGTACGAAATCCCGCTTGATCGCATGGCGCTGACGCCACGTGTCGATGTGCACTACACCGGGGAATCGACCGGCAGCGTGTACAACGGCCCGGTCAATGCGATCCCGTCGTACATCCAGGTCAACGCCCAGGTTCAGCTCGATGGTCCCAACCACAAGTGGTACCTGCGCGCGTTTGTCGAAAACCTGACCAACAGCAACTCGATCACCGGCGAATATGTCACCGACCAGTCGTCGGGCCTGTTCACCAACATCTTCACGCTCGATCCGCGCCGTTATGGCGTCGCGGCCGGGTTCAAGTTCTGATCGCGTAATTTCGGGGAGATCGGTCCGGCACTGCCGGGCCGGTCAGGAGGGAGCGCCGGGGGCCACAAGCCCCCGGCGTTTTTTCGTGTCTCGGCGATTTTACGAAACGGCCTGGTTATCCTGCCAGTCGAGCACGGTCAGGTAATTGCGCAGCCGGTTGCGCTCCAGCTTCGCCAGCAGGGGGTTGTCGTGATAGGGCATGACCGCCTCTGCCACGGCATTGGCCCAGGGTGCCTCGGCATCGAACAGCACGCCCAGCCCGAACACTGCCGGCACATGGGCATAAAGCAGGCGCCGGCCATCGGTTTCGGTCTGACGGCAGAAATCCTCGATTGCGGTCAGCACCCCGTTGCGCGGACCGCCCGCCTGCAGGGCCCAGGAAAACTGCCCCGCGCCCCGAAATCCGCGCCCTGGCAGATATCCCGGGTTGTCGAGCGTCACCCCGGCATCGGGGTGGCATGGCTGCAGAAATTCGCGCGGGATGCGGTCTGGCGCATAATACATGTCGCGCCGGGAACAGGGCCAGCCGACATCGTGGAGCAGCACCAGCAGCGGCCGGCCATCACGCCGCGACAGCGCATCGGCGGCGACCAGTTCATGAAACACGGTGTAGTAATTGTGATCGCCATCGATCAGCCAGGCATCCACGCCTGAAAGCGCGCCCATCGCATCCAGGCTGGGCCGCGCGATATGGCGCACATGCGGCTGCCCCGCGGCCCAATCGATGAAATCGGGCGCAGGGGCGGGGTCGATCGCGATCAGGCTGCCCCCCGTGCGCGCGCAATAATCGGCCAGTGGCTGGGTCATCGCGCCATATTCGGCGCCGATTTCGGCCACGGTGGCCGCGCCCGCCAGATCGAGCACGGTGAGGATCAGATCGCCGAATTCGGCCATCGAATGAATCAAAAGGTCGCTCATCTTTGCCCGGCATCCGCAGGTTCGCCCAATCCCACCCTGCTAGGCATTCAGGGTTTGCGATACCCTGCATTCACCCTACGCGTTAACGCGTACCCTTGTGGCTCTGCGCACCACATCGCGATATCCGTGCGACACCGCATCATGCCCATCGTGAAAGCCGCGCGCACGCAGCAGCGCGTGCATCCGCGCCAGACGATAAGGCGGCACCCCGCCCGCGGCATGGTGTTCCAGATGCCAGTTGACGTGGTTGGGTGCGATCAGCAGCCGTTCCCACCACGAAACCAGCGTGGTGGCGGTGTTGCGGCGCGGATCGGGATCGGCGCGATCGGCCACCACGCCGTGTTCGCCGATCTGGCGCAGGCGCATGACCACCGGATAGACACACAGCAGCGCCACCCACCACAGCGCATAGGCCCACCACGCCCCCGCCGCCGCCAGCACGCCAAACAGCACCGCATGAAACGCCAGCCACGGCCCCAGCATGGCCCAATTGCGCTGTTGCACCATGCGGCCGAGCATCAGCCGTTGATCGCGAAACCCGGTGCGCCCGGTGGCATCGCGCAGCAATTTGCGGCGCAAGGACGCCATCGGCACCGGGTATGCGGCCACAAAACCCAGATCGGGATCATGCGGCGTGCCGGCATGGCGATGGTGCGCCAGATGATACGTGCGATAGGCCGGCAGTGAAATCGCCATGGGCCAGCCCGCCAGCCATTGCCCGAACCGCTCGTTGGTGCGCCGGCGCACAAACAGCGCGTGATGCGCGCAATCATGCACCAGAATGCCCAGGCCGAGCTGCCGCCCGCCCAGCACCAGCACCGCCACGACGATCGTTGCCGGGTTGGGCCAGGCCACTGCCAGCGCAAAGGCCCCGGCAATCAGGCCCCAGTTGACCGAAAGGGCCCACCAGGCGCGCGCGTCGGACCGGCGGTTCAGCGCCGCCAGTTCCTCATGCGTCAGATAATCGGTCAATGCCAGGGCCATGGGTTCTCTCCGCGCCCGCAGGGAACACCAGATTGCCGGGCCTGTCAAAAGGCTGATGGCGCGCAGGGTTGCAAATCATTTGCCCTTGCCCCGCGCCGGTCTTATTCTTGGTGGATCATCGCCGGCGGACCGTTGCGGCCCGGACAGCGCGACCAGGGGAGATTTGGTGCCATGACGATCAGGACCATCGCTGCCGCCGCTGCCATGCTTGTGCCCGCACTGCTGCCCGCAGCCGCGCGCGCCGCGCCGCCAGTTTCCAGCGAACAGATCGTGTGCGATCTTACCGGGGATTGTTCGGGCAATGCCGGCACGCCCACGCGCAACGGCCCGAAAACGCGCGGTTTCAGCATCATCCACGGCGGAACTGCACCGGCGCAGTCACAGGCAGGCCGCCACGCCCGCACCCGGGCCGCCGCCCCGGCGCGCGCCCCGCGCAGCACGGTGGGCCATGCCAACCTGGCAATCGCCTTTCTGGAAGGGTCCGCCGTGCTGACCAGCGCCGGCCGCCGCGCCTCCGATGAATTCGTGAAGGCGCTGCAAGCCCCCGCACTGGCGGGCAAGCGGTTCACCATCGGCGGCCACACCAGCGCCGTGGGCGGCCGCGCCTATAACCAGGACTTGTCCGAACGCCGCGCGGCGGCAGTGGTCGACTATCTGGTCACGCAAGGGGCAGACCGTGCCCGGTTTGATGTGAAGGGCTTCGGCTTTGACCAGCCGATCCCCGGCATGGCGCCATCCGCCCCCGCCAACCGCCGCGTCGAAGTGATCGCGCTGCCCTGATCGGCTCGAAAGCCTGGCCTTTGCGGAAAAAACGGGCGATGCACGGCGGCATGGCAAGAACCGGCGCCCGGATTTTCGCAGGCTTTGCCCGCAGCACAACCGTGACATGGTTGGCGATACCCGTCGCGCTGATTTGCCTGGTCGTGATAGTTACATGGGCCGTAATAGGGACCGGGGCCGTAATAGGGATCGGGGCCATGGCCGTCGAAGAACCGAAATTCACCGTGTCGCTGCGCGATGGCGCCTGTGAAGTGCGCGACTATCCCGCGATGGTCGCGGCCGAAGTGACCGTATCGGGCGATCAAAAAGCTGCGGTGCGCCGGGGCTTTGGCCTGCTCGCCGGCTATATCTTTGGTGGCAACACCCGCCAGCAGCGCATTGCCATGACCGCCCCTGTCGCGCAGCAGCCGGCCGCACAGACGCCCCCGGGCGAAACAATCGCCATGACGGCGCCCGTTACCCGGATCGCGGCCGGGAATGCCTGGGTCGTGCGGTTCACGATGCCTTCGCACTATACCCTGGCCACTTTGCCCAATCCGGCGGACAAGCGCGTGATGCTCAGGCAGATCGCGCCTGCGCGCCAGATCGCGATCCGGTTTTCCGGCGTCGCCACACAGGCCAGCCTGACCGCAAAAACCGCCGAGCTGATGGCGTTTGCGCACAGCCACGGCTTGCAAACGATCGGCCCCGCCGCGCTGGCGCAATACGATCCGCCCTGGACTTTGTGGTTCATGCGGCGAAACGAAGTGCTGATCCAGCTGGCCGGGTGATTGCCATGTGATGCCCAGGGATGTCAGCCACCAAAATCAGCGGTCAGAACGCCAGCCAAGTCATTGAAAAATGGTGGACACACTTGGGTTCGAACCAAGGACCCGCTGATTAAGAGTCAGCTGCTCTGCCAACTGAGCTATGTGTCCATACCCGGGCTCGCGACGGGCGTGCCGGCCGCGTGGGAAGCGCTCATCTAGCGATTTTTGCTTCGCTGCCAAGCCCCAATCGTGGGGCGGGGGCAAAATTTTTATGCCATCCTGTTCAGCCGAGGCCGCGCGGGGTGCGGCGCGACCAGCGGTCGACCGCCATGATCGTGCCGACGCAGATCATGTTGGTCATCATCGAGGAACCGCCGTGGCTGAGAAAGGGCAGGGGGATGCCCACCACAGGGGCCAGGCCCATGACCATCATCATGTTGATGCACACATAGAAAAAGATCGTGGTGACCATCCCGGCGGCGAGCAGGCGCGAAAACCGGTCGGGTGCGCGCAGCGCCACTTTCAGCCCCCAGCTCAGCACCACGGCAAACACCGCCAGCACGAACAGGCCGCCCAGCATGCCCCATTCTTCGGCCATCGTGGCAAACACGAAATCGGTGTGCGCTTCGGGCAGGTAATCGAGATGGCTTTGCGATCCGTGGCCAAACCCTTTGCCGAACATGCCGCCCGATCCGATTGCGATCTTGGACTGGGTGATGTGATAGCCCGATCCCAGCGGATCGCTTTCCGGGTCCATGAACACCAGCACGCGCTTGCGCTGATAATCGTGCAGCACGAAAAAAAACATGATCGGCGCGGCAACCGCAGCCGCCGCGCCGCCGCCCAGAAACAGCCAAAGCGGCAATCCGGCAATGAACATCATCACCAGCGCGCCAAAGCTGATGGCCAGCGCGGTGCCCAGATCGGGCTGCAGCATCACCAGCCCCGCCGGGATTGCCAGCATGACCACCGGCGGCACGATCGCGCGCCACGCGCGCAATTCGTTCAGCGGCAGCATGGCATAGAACCAGGCCAGCACCAGCACGATGCCCGGCTTCATCAATTCCGAAGGCTGCAACGTCATGAACCCCAGGTTCAGCCAGCGCTGGCTGCCCCCGCCGATCCGCCCGATCAGCTCCACCAGCACCAGCAGCGCGCACAGCACGATATAGCCGGGCATGGCTACCCGCCGGAACCAGTCCTGCGGCACGCGCGCCAGCAGCATGGCCATGACGAGGAAGCCGAAATAATGGATCACATGGCTTGCCGCCCAGGGCTGAAATCGCCCGCCGGCTGCGGAATAGAGCACCGCACCGCCAAACAGCGTCAGCGCGGTCAGCGGCAGGATCACCTGCCACGGCTGGCGCGCCAGCGGCTGCGGCACATAGGCGCGCGGCATCATGGCACGGCCGCCGGGGCTGCGGGGGCGGGGGCGGGGGTCTGGGTGGGCGCGGGGGCCGGTTGGGGTGCTTCGGGTTCGGCGGCGGGGCTGGCGGCGTCGGTTACCGGGGTGGCGGGTTCATCGTCGCGGGTGTCGGTGGCGTTGTCCTGCGTGGCGGCATCATCACCCGGCGCGGCCGGGGCCGATGCGCCATAGCGCGCGGCATAGGCGGCATATTTGGCCGCCATGCGCTGTTGCAGATTGCCGCCCCACTGGCTTTCGTAATCGGCCAGCACGGCCATCGCCTTGGTCTGGTCAAACAGATAGGTCATCACATCGCGCGCCACCGGATAGGCCGCACCCGATCCGCCGCCATGTTCGATCACCACTGCGCAGGCATAGCGCGGTTTGTCGAACGGGGCGAAACAGATGAAATGGCCGTGGTCGCGGCGTTTCCATTGGCCGCCTTTGCCATTGCCCAGGTTCAGCCCGACAACTTGCGCGGTGCCGGTCTTGCCGGCCATCTGCACGCCTGGAATGGGCAGCCGCGCCTTGCCCGCAGTGCCGCGCCCGTTCACCACTTCGTTCATCGCGGCGTGGACCAGATCGAGATGATCCGGTGCAATGCCCATCAATGGCGGGGCAGGCGCGTGCCGATCAAGCATGAGGCGCGGCATGTGTTTGAGGCCAGAGGCGAGGCGCGCGGCATAGACCGCCTGCTGCAACGGATTGACCAGCATGTAGCCCTGGCCGATCGTGGCGTTCACCGTGTCATAAACGGCCCATTCCTTGTGATATTTGCGCATTTTCCACGCCGGATCGGGCACCGTGCCAAAAGATTGGCCGGGGTAGGGCATCGGAAATTCGCCGCCCAGCCCCATGCGCCGCATCATTGTGGCAATCGTGTCCATCCCGATCTGCTGCGCAAAGTGATAGAAATAGACATCGCACGATTGATAAATGCCCTTCATCATGTCGGTGCTGCCGTGGCCGTGGTGGTTCCAGCAATGGAACACGCGGTTGCCCACGCGCAGGCCTCCGGCGCAATTGACCGCGGCATGCGGATCGAGCCCGGCTTCGAGAAAGGCGAGCGCGACCATCGGCTTTACGGTTGATCCCGGGGGATAGAGCCCGCGCAGCACTTTGTTGCGCAGCGGCACGTGATCGTCTTCCGACAGCATCTTCCATTCGATGCGGCCGATCCCGTCGGAAAACGAATTGGGATCATAACACGGCATCGAAACCATCGCGAGCAGATCGCCGGTCAGGCAGTCCATCACCACGACCGATCCGCTTTCCAGCCCGATGCGCCGCGCGGCATAGTCCTGCAGCCCGGCGTGAATGGTCAATTGCACGCTTTGCCCCGGCACGTCTTCGCGCGTGCCCAGTTCGCGCACCACGCGGCCGCTGGCGGTGGCTTCTACCCGGCGGGCGCCGGGCACGCCGCGCAGGCGCATTTCAAACGCCTTTTCCAGCCCGTCCTTGCCGATCTTGAACCCCGGGGTGATCAGCAGCGGATTGTGTTCGCGCATATAGTCATCGGCCGAGGCCGGCCCGACATAGCCGACCAGATGGCCCACCGCCGCGCCCGAGGGATAGGCGCGCGAAAACCCGCGCTGCGGGATCACCCCGGGCAATTCGGGCAGGCGCACGCTGATCGCGGCGAACTTGTCCCAATCGAGTTTGCTCGCCACTTCGACCGGCTGAAACCCGCGCGATTTGTCGATCTTGTCGCGGATATCGGCAATCCGGTCGGCGGGCAGATCGAGCAGCCCCTGCAGCGTTGCCAGCGTGCCATCGGGGTCGGTCAGCCGGTCGGGAATGATGTCCACGCGAAAATCGGCGCGATTCGACGCGATCGGCGTGCCGAACCTGTCCAGCACCCAGCCGCGACGAGGCGGGATCAGCGACAGGTTGACCCGGTTGCTTTCCGATGCGGCGGCGTATTTGGCGTTTTGCGCCACCGCCAGATAGCCCAGCCGGCCCGCCAGCAACAGCCCGACCCCGCCCTGCACCGCGCCCAGCAGGAATGCGCGCCGTTCAAAGGTCTGGGTCAGCCGCGCCGCGGTCAGCGGCAGTTTCTGCCTGGTCATAGGCGGCGCAAGGGCAGCAGGCGCACGCGATCGAGCCCCGCGACAAGGCGGTTCATGACGGGAAACAGCGCCAGCGTCATCAGCAGTTGCGGCCCGATCGTCAGCGGCAACGGATAGCCCGCGGCAATCCCGGCAACCCCTGCGCCCAGCACCAGATAGATCGCCAGCAAAACGCCTGCGACCATCCAGTCCTGCACAAAGCCGCGCCACAGGAACCGTTCGTCGATCACGTCCATCGCCAGCATCGCCGCCGACCACAGCACGATGCCCGATCCGAACGGCTGCCCGCTGAACAGATCGTCCCACGCGCCCAGCGGCAGCCCGGCCCAGACCGGCAGGAAACTGGGCCGCAGCATGCGCCAGGCGAGCAACATCATGAACGCCAGCGGCGGCATGACCGGGGCCGAGGCAATCACCGGCGAAAATGCCACCAGCGACAGCGCCATGATCGATAGCCACGGCACGCCATTGGCCAGCAGCGGCAGCGGCGCGCGGTTGATCGGCCGGCGCGGCGTGGCATCGCGCGCCGTGGCCAGCTGCGTGGTTGCCGATCGTGTTGGGGCCGATCGTGTTGGGGCCGATCGTGTTGGGGCCGATCGTGTTGGGGGAGGGGGCGCAGCCGCCATCGGATCAGTTTTCGTCCTTCAGCGGGGGGCCGGCGGCTTTCACGCTGTCGGCCATCGCCGCCACGGCCGCCGCCTTGTACACCGGCAGCACCACGACATAGTCGGTGGCTGCCGGATCGGCCGCCAGCCGGCCTTCGGCGCCATCGCGGCGGGTTTGCGATACCACCGCCACCGGCACGCCGGGGGGATAGATCCCGCCCGAGCCCGATGTGACAAAGACATCGCCGGGGTGCAGCGGATTGGTGCCCATCGACAGCAGGCGGATGGCGATCCGGCCGTTGGCGGTGCCCTGGACAAAGCCGGGCAGGCCATCGCTGGCGCGGCGCACCGGCACCACATTGTCGGCATCGCTGATCAACAGCACGCGCGCGGTATCGGGGCTGGATTCGACCACCCGGCCGATCAGCCCGGCGGCACCGCGCACCGCCTGGCCGGCGTGCACGCCGCGCGCGCTGCCGGCATCGATCACGCCATAGCGCCGTGCGCTCGCCGCGGTCGATCCGATCAGCCGCGCGGCGGCCACTGGCGGTTCGGCCGGTTCGACAATGTGCAGCAGCGCCTTCAGCCGGCGGTTTTCTTCGGCCAGGGCACGCGCGGATACGGCATTGGCGCGCGCGGCGGCGACTTCGCGGGTCATCGCCAGATTTTGCCGGCCGGTATCAAACCACGCGCCGATTGCGGCGACCAGGTTGGCGGTGGATGTGCGCGTAACCGCCGATGCCTCACCGACGGGCGCGGCAATTTCGCTGCCGACGCCGCGCAGAAAGCCAAAGGCCCCGGGATTGAACAGCGAGAGCCCAAGCGCAACCAGCCCGGCCACGAAGCCGATGACGGCAATCACATAGCCCCGGAAAATGCCGTATTGCGCCCTGCGCGAATAGCCCGGGCGCAGATCTCGCGACCGCGCCATAGTGTTTTGCTTCCCTTGTCCGATCGCAGCTTGCGCCGGGTGTGTTACAGTCCCGGCATCGGTTGCGATGAAATCTTGCCCGGCGCGCCGGCCAGCCGATCTAGGCGACCAGAAATTCTACCGGCCAGCCAATCTACCGGCCACTCAATGCCCCCATCAGGCGGTCATCAGCACGCCGCGATAGATCGGATCTTCCATCGCGCGGCCCGTGCCCAGCGCGACGCAGCTCAGCGGATCTTCGGCCACCGAAACCGGCAGGCCGGTTTCTTCGCGCAGATGTTCGTCCAGACCCTGGATCAAGGCGCCGCCACCGGTCAGCACGATGCCCTGGTCGACAATGTCTGCCGCGAGTTCGGGCGCAGTGTTTTCCAGCGCGATGCGCACGCCTTCGACAATCGCGCCGATCGGTTCGGACAGCGCCTCGGCCACATTGGCCTGGGTGATGGTGATTTCCTTGGGCACGCCATTGACCAGATCGCGGCCTTTGATGTGGATGATTTCACCCACGCCGTCGGCCGGCACGATGGCAATGCCGTAATCCTTCTTGATGCGTTCGGCCGTTGCTTCGCCGATCAGCAGGTTGTGATGGCGGCGGACATAGGACACGATGGCTTCGTCCATCTTGTCCCCGCCCACGCGCACCGACGTGGTATAGGCAAGACCGCGCAGCGACAGCACCGCGACTTCGGTCGTGCCGCCGCCGATATCGACCACCATCGAACCCACCGGCTCGGTCACCGGCATGTCGGCGCCGATGGCGGCGGCCATCGGCTCCAGAATCAGGAATACCTGGCTGGCGCCGGCATTGCTGGCCGCATCGCGGATGGCGCGGCGTTCGACCGAGGTGGACCCCGACGGCACGCAGATCACGATTTCGGGATAGCGGAGCACGCTTTTCTTGCCGTGCACTTTCTGGATGAAGTGCTTGATCATCGCCTCGGCCACTTCGATGTCGGCAATCACGCCATCGCGCAAGGGGCGGATCGCCTCGATGTTGTCGGGCGTCTTGCCCATCATCATCTTGGCATCGTCGCCCACGGCCTTGACCCGCTTGATGCCGTTGATCGTCTCGATCGCGACCACCGAAGGCTCGTTAAGCACGATTCCGCGATCCTGCACATAGACCAGCGTGTTGGCCGTGCCGAGATCGATCGCAATGTTCTGGGAACCGAACTTGAAGAATCGTGAAAACATCGAAGCCATCAGGAAATCCGTCGAATCAGAGGCTTGGCACGCATGCGCATGCCGCCCGCAAAAAGGGTGTGCACCAGCGAAGTGGCCCCATTAGCGCATGCGTTGCGCAAAACCCACCCATTTGTGACGCGTATATCGGGATAACCTGCGCCGTCGGTCTCGAATTACACCGGACTCGGCGCTAATCAGGGCAAATGGCCACCCAGATCCGCCAGATACGCCGGCTTCCCGAACAGCTCGTCAACCGCATTGCGGCGGGCGAAGTGGTTGAACGCCCGGCCAGCGCGGTGAAGGAGCTGGTTGAAAACGCGATTGATGCCGGCGCTGCGCAGGTCACCGTGCGGCTGGGCGAAGGCGGCCTTTCGCTGATCGAAGTGACCGACGATGGCTGCGGCATGGAGCCGGCGGAAATCGCGATGGCGCTCGAACGCCACGCCACGTCCAAACTGCCTGAAAGCCTGATCGGCGCGGATAATGCGCTGGAACGCGTGATCACGCTGGGCTTTCGCGGCGAAGCGCTGCCCTCGATCGGATCGGTGGCGCGGCTGACCATTGAAAGCCGGTCGCGCGCCACGGGTGAGGCGTGGAAACGCGTGGTCGATCATGGCGAAGTGCTGGCCGATGGCCCCGCCGCGCTGCCCCCGGGCACGCGCGTGCGGGTGGAGGATCTGTTTGGCCGTGTGCCGGCGCGGCGCAAATTCCTGCGCTCGGCGCGCAGCGAATGGGCGGCCTGCCTTGATGTGGTGCGCCGGCTGGCGATGGCGCGGCCCGATATCGGCTTTACGCTGGAACACGATGGCCGACGCGCGCTGCAGGTGGGGCCGGGCGAATCGCTGGAAGTGCGCGTGGCGCAGCTGGTGGCGCGCGATCTGCCCGCCAATGCGGTGGCGGTCGATCTGGCGCGCGGCGATTATCACCTTGTCGGCGTGGCCGGCCTGCCCACGTATAACCGGGGCGTGGCCGACCACCAGTATCTGTTTGTCAACGGCCGCCCGGTGAAGGACCGGCTGCTGATCGGCGCAGTGCGCGGTGCCTATGCCGACATGCTGGCGCGCGATCGGCATGCGGTGCTGGCGCTGTTCCTGACGCTTCCGGCCGAAGAGGTCGATGTCAATGTTCACCCGGCAAAGACCGAAGTGCGGTTTCGCGATGCGGCGCTGGTGCGCGGGTTGATCATCACCGGGTTGCGCCATGCGCTCGATCAGGGTGACCGGCGCGCGGTTCAGGCGCCCGATCGCGGGGCGATGCGCGCCTGGCAGGTGGAACCGGTCAGCTCGCTGCCGCTGGCGCCGCCTGCGATGGGCCATCTTTTTGCCGCGCCGGCGGCCTATCCCGGCGGCGCACGCCTGGGAGAGGCCGGCGCGCAATGGCGCAGCCACGAAACGGCGATCATGGCGCCGCCTGTGGCGCGTGCCGAAGCTGCCACCGCGCCGGTGCCCGACGGGGTGCAGCACCCGCTGGGGGTGGCGCGTGGGCAGATCGCGCAGACCTATATCGTGGCCGAAGCCGATGACGGGCTGGTGATTGTCGACCAGCATGCCGCGCACGAACGGCTGGTGCTGGAACGGTTGCGCGCCGCCGGCGCCGGAGAGGGCGCCGCACCCGCGCAGGCGCTGCTGCTGCCCGAAGTGGTCGAACTGGATGAGCCCGATTGCGACCGGCTGGAAAACGCCAGTGCCGATCTGGCGCAATTTGGCCTGCTGCTCGAACGGTTCGGCCCGGCGGCGATGCTGGTGCGCGCGGTGCCGGCCGCGCTTGGCAAAGGCGATCCGCAGGCGCTGGTGCGCGATGTGGCCGATGATCTGGCGCGCAACGGGTCGGCGCTGCTGGTGGGCGAACGGATCGATCTGGTGCTGGCGACAATGGCGTGCCATGGTTCGGTTCGTGCCGGCCGCGTGCTGTCGGTGGCCGAAATGAACGCGCTGCTGCGTGAAATGGAAATGACGCCGCGATCGGGCCAGTGCAACCATGGCCGCCCGACGTGGATCAAGCTGGCGCACGGGGATATCGAAAAACTGTTCGGGAGGGCCTGATGCGAACGACCAAGACGGGAAAGGGCCATATGCGAAAGACCGGAATTGCGGCTGCGCTGCTGGCCCTGGCCGCCTGTTCCGGGGGCAAGCCCGACATGCCAAAGCTGGCGTTGCAGCCCATTTTGTATTTCGATGTCACCCGGAACAAGCTCTATGGATCGGGATGCAATTTCGTGGCCGCCGGCGATGGCATGGGCGCGGTGTTTCTGGCGATGGAGGGGCGCGGGCTGATCAAGCTGGATGATCACATCCTCGCCATCCCCGCCGCCGCCGATGCCGCCCCGCTGCCCCAGGGCGCGCACACGCATTATGCCGGGCCGCTTTATGCCGCAACGCTGGTGCCCGTGGCAGGCGGCAAGCACAAGACACTGGGCGTGGTGTCGGTCTTCACCGGCCACCTGCTGATCACCGACGCACGCGGGCAGACGGTCTATGAAGCGACCGGCGATACCCAGTGCAAGCCGATGTGATCCGGCTTTACCGCGCTCTCGTCCACCACGCGATGGCCGACGAATAAGGCTCGGCCAACACGCGGGCGTGGCCAGCCAGGGCACTTGCCAGCGGCTCCAGCGCCAGGGCCCTGACCACAGTGGCGCGCTCGGCCGGAGGCAAATGCGAGCCCGGCTGCAATTCCAGCATCAGCCCCGATGCGGGCTCTGCCATTTTCACCAGCGGCGCCCATTCCACGGCCAGCCCGGCGGCATCGTGCATGCACAGCAGCGCGAGCGATCGGGTCTGCGAACGCACCGAGCGGCGATAGGGGGTTTCGGGATCGGGCTGGATCTGCGCCAGCACTTCGCGCGCGCGGGCATGCTGGCCCATCCCTTCAAGCGCACAAGCGCGGATCGCGGCAAAATAGGCATGGCTGTCGGGCAATCCCGTGGCGCCCCGCTTGTCTGGCCCGTCGGTATCGAAACTTTGCTCGACCAGATCGTCCAGCCCCAGCGCCTCCTGGTAGTGCCCGGTATGCGCCAGCATCGCGGCAAGGTTGACCTGAATGTTTTCCAGCGCGCCGCGGTCGGTGATCGTTTCGGCAGCCAGGCGCAGCGTGGCGATCGATTGATCGGGGTGCCCGGTGCGTTCATGCAGATTGGCCAGTTTTGTCTCGATCTGGCTGAAATCGAGCGGTTCCTCGCGCAAGTCGGGGTTTTCGCTTTCGGCCTCGGCCAGCGCGATCGCCTCGGTGCAGCGCCCCGCATCGCACAGCGCATCGAGATGGTTGAGCAGGGCCAGCAAATGGCGCGGCCAGTTGCCCTGCCGCTGGCGCAAAGTGGTGGGCAGCGCTCCGCCATTGCTGTCGAGCGCTTCCCTGGTGCGTTGCAGGATGTGGTCGTGCATCCGGTGAAGATCGCTGCCTGTCCAGGCCAGCAAATCGGGCCAGATCGGGGCGAATCGCGGATCGGCCAGGATCGCCATGGCATCCTTGGCGAAATTGATCAGTTTGACGATCCGCTGCGAACCATCCGGCCCGGTCACCACCACCCCGGCCAGATCGCCCTCATCGGCAAAACCCAGCTTGCCCGTCGGCAGGGCAGGCGGCGGCACTGCTTGCGACAGGGCGGGGGCAGGGGCGCTGATCGCCAGCATGATTGCGGCCAAAGCCCAAGTGCGAATGGCCTTGCGCATGATGGCCGCGGTTCCTGTGGTTGTTGGGGTGTGCGGGCGACGCCGGTGCGCCGCCCGCCGCGATTACTTCACGTCGCCGGTGCGGGTGTAGGCCCAGCTGGCAATCTTCCACGCGCCATCCTGCTTCGTCATCACGAAGGCGAACTGGCCCAGCGTCGAGAACGATTTGCCGTCCTTGCCGGCAAAGGTCAGGGTGACGGGCGCGGTGGCATAGGCGGTATTGCCGGCAATGTTCAGCGCTTCGGGCGCGCCCATCGCGACCTTGGTGCCGGTAACGCCGGCGCCCTTCGCCCAGCCGCCGAAATCGTTGAGCCAGCCGGCCACGGCGCCCTTGCCCTGCCAGGCGAAGGGTGCAAATTCATCGATGATCAGCGGCGCTTCGGTGTGCAGGCCGACAAACTTGGGCACATCGAGCCGGTTCAGCGCATCGGCCACGCCGTTGATATTGGCGGTGATCGCCTGGGTGTCGGCAGGGGCGTCGGCGGCGAGGGCGGGGGTGCCGGCAAGGGCCATCAGGCCGAGTGCGGCGGTCATCATCAGTTTGCGCATGACGAACTCATTCTCCTTTGCGCCGGCCATGTCGCGGGGCCGGTTGCAAAGCGAAACTGGCAGCGCATGCCCTGCCTGTCAAATGGGCCTAATCAGTCCCTTTGGGGTCACGCGTGCGCACCATGGCGCGGCTGGTCATGCTCAGCACCATTACCCCGTCCTGGTTGAACGCGCGGGTGGCGCTGCGGAAAATGCCGCGGTCGGGCTTGGTCGCGCTGCGCCGTTTTTCCAGCAATTCGGTTTCCACGCTCAGCGTGTCGCCGGGATAGACCGGGCGCAGCCAGCGCAGATCATCAACCCCGGGCGATCCCAACCCCTGATGCCCGGTGCCCTCGTGGCGTTTGACCATCATCGCCATGACCATCGCGCAGGTGTGCCAGCCGCTGGCCGAAAGGCGCCCGAAATGCGTTTCCGCCGCAGCCGCATCGTCCAGGTGGAACGGCTGGGGATCATATTTGGTGGCAAAGGCGATCACTTCCTCGCGGGTGACGGCATAGGCGCCAAACCGGTGCACTTCGCCCACCACCAGGTCTTCGTAGAACTGCATCGGTCGCGCGCCACCTTCCATCACACGTTGAACCGGAAATTCAGCACATCGCCGTCCTTCACGATGTATTCCTTGCCTTCCTGGCGGAATTTGCCCGCATCGCGCGCGCCGGCTTCGCCGCCCAGCGCGATGTAATCGTCATAGGCGATGGTTTCGGCACGGATGAAGCCACGTTCGAAATCGGAATGGATTTCGCCCGCCGCCTGCGGCGCGCGCGCGCCGTTGTGCACGGTCCAGGCGCGCGTTTCCTTGGGCCCGACGGTGAAAAAGGTGATCAGGTGGAGCAATTCGTACCCGGCGCGGATCACCCGGTTCAGCCCGGTTTCGTGCAGGCCCATCTCTTCCAGAAAGGCGAGCCGTTCGTCGCTGTCCATGCCCACCAGATCGGATTCGATTGCCGCCGACACGATCACCGCTTCGGCGCCTTCGGCCTTGGCCTTTTCGAACACGCGCGCCGACATCGCGTTGCCGGTGGCGGCGCAATCTTCATTGACATTGCAGACATAAAGCACCGGCTTGGCCGTCAGCAACTGCGCCTGGCGGAACACGCGCAGTTCTTCTTCGTCCTTGGGCACGGTCAGCCGCGCCGGCTTCCCTTCGCGCAGCAGATCGAGCGCCTGACCCAGCACCGAGGCCATGATTTTCGATTCCTTGTCTCCGGCATTGGCCTTTTTCTGCGCGGCGGGCACACGCTTTTCCAGGCTGTCCAGATCGGCCAGCATCAGCTCGGTTTCCACCGTTTCTGCATCGGAAATCGGATCGACCTTGTTGTCGACATGCTGGATATCGTCGTTTTCAAAGCAGCGCAGCACGTGCACCACGGCATCGACTTCGCGGATATTGCCCAGGAACTGGTTGCCCAGCCCTTCGCCCTTCGATGCGCCGCGCACCAGCCCGGCAATGTCGACAAAGCCCAGCTGGGTGGGGATGATTTTCTGGCTTCCGGCAATCGCCGCCAGCTTTTCCAGCCGCGGATCGGGCACGCCGACATTGCCCACATTGGGCTCGATCGTGCAGAACGGATAATTGGCCGCCTGCGCTGCCTGGGTTTCGGTCAGCGCGTTGAACAGCGTCGATTTGCCGACATTGGGCAGGCCCACGATCCCGCAGCGAAAACCCATGACCGTATCACTTTCTTCGTTACCGGCCGGCATTCGGGCCGTTTGACTTTGCCGGCGCGATGGTATCCCTTTGGGCCAAGGTCAAGGGGGAAGGCGCATGACGATGCGATTGGACCGGGTGATCATCGGTCTTCCGGGCGCGCGGGTGGCCCTGCCGGTGCCGGGCGCAGCCATCGCGCTTTGTCTGGCGCGCGCCCTCTGGTGGCCGATGGGGGATCGATCCTGGCCGCATCGCCGGGTGATTCACCGAAATTTGACCCGTTTGCGGCATGATCGCCGGCGATGTCACCGCGCCTGATCCTTGCCGGCCTGCTGGTCCTTTCCGCCTGCGGGCACGAAGACCCGCAGGCACGCTTTGCCGAGGCGCAGCGCGCCTTTGCCGCCGAAGACCCGGCGCAGGCCCGTCGCGCGGTGCTGGCCGCGCTCGATGGCGCACCGGGCAATCGCGACATGCTGCTGCTGCTGGTGCGCAGCGATCTGGCGCTGGGCGATGGCGAAGGTGCCAGCGCCGCGCTGGCGCGGCTGGCCGATGCCGGCCTGACGGCGAAAGACATGCCCGCAAAGGATTTGCGCGAATTGCGCGCAGAGGCCGCACTGCTGCGCGGGCAGGCGCGGCAGATGGCCGATCTGCTGGCCGACGATCATGGCGCGGCGGCCTGGCGCCTGCGCGCCGAGGCGGCGCTGGCCGACAACGACAGTACGGCGGCGCTGGCCGCGTTTCGGCAGGGCATGGCAGCGGGCGATGATGTCCGGCTGGCGGCAGACTATGCCCGGTTCCTGATCGAGGCGGATGACATCGATGGCGCCGACCGCGCGCTGGCCGCGCTGCGCCGCACCGGGCCCGACCGGCTGGACACGGCGATGATCGCGGGATCGATCGCACAGCACCGCGGGCAGCTTGATGCGGCCGAGGCGGCCTATTCCGGCGCGGCACAGCGGTTCCGCGCGCGCAGCGAACCGCTGGTCGCGCTTGCCGATCTGGCCGATCTGCGCGGCGCGCCCGACAAGACCGCGCATTATGCCGAACAGGCCGCGGCGCTGGCCCCGGGCGATCCGGCCGTGCGATCGCTGACCGTGCGCGTGGCGGCCGAAGCGGGCGATTGGCGCAAAGTGCGCGATCTGCTTGCCCCGCACGAGGCGACGCTCGATCTCCACGGTTTTGACGGCATGGCCTATGGCGAGGCGCTGCTCAATCTGGACCATGCCGAAGCGGCGCGCGCGATCTTTCAAAAGGCGCTGCTGCTCTCGCCGCAAAATCCCTATGCCCGGTTGATGCTGGCGCAATGCGATCTGGCGCTGGGCGACGGGCTGGGCGCGCTCCAGGCGATACGGCCGCTGGCCGACAGCGTGCTTGCGGGCGGGCGCGAACTGGATGTGGCGATCCGCGCCGCCGGTCTGGCGCACGATCCGGCGCTGGCGGCCTATCAGGCCCGCGCGAAATCGCCCGATCTGGCGCGCCGCACTGCTGCCGCCGGGCAGGCGCTGGCGGCAATGGGCCGGCGCGATTGGGCCGGCACGATTGCCGCCTATCGCACGATCCCCGGCTATGACCGCGATGCCGAAGTGTTGAAACGCATGGCCCAGGCGGCCAGCAATCTGGGCCAGGGCGATCTTGCGCAGGGTTATGCCGACCGCGCGCTCGCGCTCGATCCGCGCAATCCCGATATGCTGCACATTGCCGGCGTGGTGCGGCTGAATGCCGGGCGTGATCGCGGCGCGGCGCAGTCTTTGCTGCGCCAGGCGCTGGAACGCGATCCGGCCAACCGCCTGTTCCGCGCCGATTACGCCCGCGCCCGCGCCTGATCGGATTGATCCGACCCGGTTAACGCAAAAAAGCCGGGTCGGAATTATCCGACCCGGCCGATGCATAAAAAAACCGGGTCGGAATTATCCGACCCGGCTGGCCCTGGAGTTGGTTGCGATATCAGCGACGACGGCGACGGCTGACGGCCATGCCGATGAAGCCCAGGCCCATCATGCCCAGCATGCCCGGTTCGGGCACCACGGTGCCGCCCGAAGTCGACGAGGTGGTGTTGCCGCCCGTGCTGGTGTTGCCGCCCGTGCTGGTGTTGCCGCTCGTGCTGGTGTTGCCGCCCGTGCTGGTGTTGCCGCTGGAGCTCGTGTTGCCGCTCGAAGTGGACGAGGTCGTCGATGATGTGGACGACGTGGTCGACGAAGATGAGGTTGACGTGCCGCACATGCCTGCGCCGATCGAATCGCCGCAGTTGCAATAATGGACGTGGCGGGACGTGCCCCACGCAAAGGCGGGGGTGGTGGCCAGCATGCTGACAAGAACTGCGGCGATGGTGACAATACGCTTCATGATCGGTCCCCCGGGATCGGAAATCTGCCCTGTTGGTTAATCGTTGGTAATGCATATCCCGTGCCAATTACGCAAAACCGCCACTTTCAGTGGTTAACGCGCAAGTAGCATATGCCGAGTTGTAAGGCGGGCCGACGATCCGCCGTCAAGTGTCTGACCCGAAACGCCGTTTCGGGAAGTCGGTACTGGCCCGTTCCACCACCCGACCACCCGATACCGTACAATTACGTGGGTGGTCGGGTGGGGGAGCGGGCCGGTACCGACTTCGAAACTCGCCCTTTCGCGAGTTTCGAAGTCAGACTCCAGGAGAGGTAAATTTTTCGGGGCATTTGCATCAGGTCACGGCGTCTGATCCTGCTGGATCAGCGCAACGTCGGACATGAAGCGCGCATCGTTGGCCTGCGCCAGCCAGGGCGCAGCGCGTGCCACCGCACCCAGCATCGTGGCCAGATCATCGCCTTCGGCCTTGGCATAGTTGCCCAGCACATAACCGGTCACGCGGTCCTTGTGCCCCGGGTGGCCAATGCCCAGCCGCACGCGGCGAAAATCCGCGCCGCAATGCTGGTCGATCGATCGCAGCCCGTTGTGCCCGGCCGTGCCGCCGCCGACTTTCACTTTGACTTTGAACGGGGCGAGATCGAGTTCGTCATGAAACACGGTCAGCGCGTCGCTTCCCAGTTTGTAGAACCGCAGCGCCTCGCCCACGGCGCGGCCGCTTTCATTCATGAACGTTGCCGGTTTCAGCAGGATCACGCGCGTGCCGCCAATCCGGCCATCCTGCACCCAGCCCTGGAACTTTTTCTGCACCGGGCCAAAGCCGTGCACTTCGGCCAGCGTATCCAGCGCCATGAATCCGACATTGTGGCGGTTCAGCGCATATTGCGGGCCCGGATTGCCGAGGCCGACCCAGACTTGCATAGTTCCCTCGCCGGTTGGTGCCATCGCCTTTGCCTGCCTGCGCGATAGTGCGTGATGACTTCAGGTTGAAGCACGCTTCAACAAAGTCATCAGCAACGAGCAAGTGCCGCGCGGGCTCTAGAGCCCGGCCAGGCAAAAAAGAACCCCCTTCCGCGGCGGGAAGGGGGTTCTGCAAGCCTGCAAAAGACACATGCGCTTAGACCGTGATGACGTTTCGTTGAAACATCATCACGCTCCAGGCTTTTGCGGTCGCGTGATTTTTGGCAAAAACCGGTGCCCGCTTTTTGCCATCACGCTCCGGGCGCTTACTTCTTCTTCTTCTTGGTGTCGGTGGTTTCCTCGACCGTGACCACCACCAGCGGCGGCAGGATCGTGGCGATGGTCATGTTGGCTTCGTGGGTGACAACACGCACGCCTTCCGGCACGACCACGTCCGACAGATGGATCAGCGCGCCGATTTCCAGACCCGTCAGATCGATGGTGATGTCATCGGGGATCGCTTCGGGAATGGCGACCAGTTCCAGTTCGTGAACGACGATGTTCAGCACGCCGCCCTTCTTGATACCGGGCGAGGCGAGCTCGTTGGTGAACGCCACGGGCACTTTCACGTGCACGGCGTGCGTTGCCGAAACGCGCAGGAAATCGACGTGTTCGGGGCGGTCGGAAACCGGGTGGAACGCAACATCCTTGGGCAGGGTGCGCAACACTTCGCCATCAACCGAAAGCTCGACGATCGAATTGAAAAAGTGGCCGGAACTCAGCGCCTTTTTCAGCGCCTTTTCCTCCAGGTGGACAGCCACCGGGGTCTGGTTGTCGCCATAGACGACGGCGGGAATACGGCCGGCACGACGCAGCACGCGGGAGGCTCCCTTGCCTACCTTTTCGCGTACTTCGGCCGACAGATAAAGCGTTTCGCTCATATGTCTGGTCCTTGGGGTTATCGGGTTGCTACGATCCCCGCCACGCCTCCAGGGATGACCATGACAGGGAAGCGGCGGCCCATAGCGTTTCGCGGGGAAAAAGCAACTCAATAGACACGCGTTACGGTCCAGCCGCGGCCGCGAAGCAGCGTGGGCAGGCCATCGCCCCCCACCACATGCGCAGCGCCCACCGCGATGAACGGATGCGCGCCCTGGTGCAGCATGCGATCGATGGTAAGCGTCCAGGCGCGGTTGCGCGCCGCCAGCAGCGCCTCGTGCAGCGCCGGATCGCCCAGAAAATCGCTGTTCGCTTCGTGCGTCAGGCCCAGTTCGTCGCCTTTCAGCCATAGCGTCAGCATGGTGCCATCGGCATCGCGCGGATCATCGGCTTCCCGCGCGACATCGGCCAGCAGGCGGTTCTGCGCCGCTGTGGGCAGGGCATCGAACACGGCAAACTGGCTGTCGATCGTTTCCAGCCCCTCCACCCGCTTGCCCGCCATGCGCGCGCGCAATTGCGGCTCCACCCCGTCTTCGGCGCTGGCCCCGGCCTTCTGGCTGGCAATTGCCGACAGTTGCAGCGCCACGGCCCAGCTTTCCTGATCGCGGAATCGCGCATCATTCAGCCCCAGCCGGGCATAGGCCTTTTGCAGGGCCCCCGCCCCGGCGCGATCGAGCCGCGCGCTGGGCGGGGGCAGCCCGGGTGTCATCGCCAGCCTCGACAGCGCGGCGCCGGCGCCTTCGGGGGTGACCGGATCGCCGATTTCCATGACCAGCCGGTCGGCCGCGGCCATGGCCGCATCGATGCTTGGCCGCCGCCATGCGGTGCCCGGGGGCAGCGCGTGGATCGTGCCCAGAATCCACCCCTGCGGTGTGCCGTTCTGGCTGATCGACCACAGCGCGACTTGCGAATGCGCAGCCGGCGGCGCCGCGCCATGGCATGCGGCCAGCAGCAGCAGCAGTGCGGGCACCATCCGGCGCAGGGCGCGAACGATCATCGGCGTGGCGGGCGGGGCAAAGCGCATCATGGCGCGGCATGGCCCACCCGGGTGCTGATCGCAAGCAGTTGCCGCAAGCCCCTGATCCTTGATTTGCGGCCCGTGATCGGCCAAAGGCGCGGCCATGGCCGACGCTGCACCGATGCCGCCCAGTTTTCAGGACATGATCCTGCGCCTCCATGCCTATTGGAGCGCGCAAGGCTGCCTGATTCTGCAACCGTATGACATGCGCGTGGGCGCAGGCACGTTCCACACCGCCACCACGTTGCGCTCGCTGGGGCCAGAGCCGTGGAATGCCGCCTATGTGCAGCCCAGCCGGCGCCCGACCGACGGCCGCTATGGCGAAAATCCCAACCGGCTGCAGCACTATTACCAGTATCAGGTCATCATGAAGCCCAGCCCGGCCCGGTTTCAGGAGCTCTATCTCGGCAGCCTGTTCGCCATCGGGATCGATCCGCTGCTCCACGATATCCGCTTTGTCGAAGATGACTGGGAATCGCCCACGCTCGGCGCCTGGGGCCTTGGCTGGGAGGTGTGGTGCGACGGCATGGAGGTGAGCCAGTTTACCTATTTTCAGCAGATGGGCGGGTTCGATTGCAAGCCGGTGGCGGGCGAACTGACGTATGGGCTGGAACGGCTGGCGATGTATATCCAGGGCGTCGACAACGTCTATGACTTGCGCTTCAACGATGCGGGCACGACGTATGGCGAGGTGTTCCTGGAAAACGAACGCCAGATGTCGAAATGGAACTTTGAAGTCGCCGATACCGACACGCTGTTCGAAGGGTTCCGCCGCGCAGAGGCCGAATGCCAGCGCGCGATCGCGGCGCACGTGCCGATTGCCGCCTATGAACAGGCGATCGAAGCCAGCCACTTGTTCAATTTGCTGCAGGCGCGCGGCGTGATCTCGGTGCAGGAACGCGCCAGCTATATGGGCCGGGTGCGCGATTGCGCGCGCGGATCGTGCGAGGCTTATATGGCGCGCTATCACGACGAATGGGCGGCCAAATTCCCGGGGTGGAGCGCATGACCGCCGATTTTCTGCTGGAATTGCGGTCCGAGGAAATCCCGGCGCGGATGCAGGCCGGTGCGCGCGCCGATCTGGAGCGCCTGTTTGTGCGGGCGCTGGCCGATGCCGGGCTGCCCGCGCCGGCGATTACCGTGTGGTCCACCCCGCGCCGCCTGGCGCTTATCGCGCGCGACCTGCCGCTGGCGACCGAGGCCGTGCGCGAAGAGCTGAAAGGCCCGCGCACCAGTGCCCCGCCACAGGCGCTCGATGGCTTCCTGCGCAAGACCGGGCTGACCGCCGACCAATTGGTGGACCGTGACGGGGTGTGGTTTGCCGTGGTGGAGAAGCCCGGCCGCGCCACCGCCGCCGTGCTGGCCGAGGCAATCCCGGCGATCATCCGTGCCTTTCCCTGGCCCAAATCCCAGCGCTGGGGCGCGGATTCGCTGTCGAGCGAAGCGATGCGCTGGGTGCGGCCGCTGTCGGGGATCATTGCGCTGCTGGGCGGCGAAGTGGTGCCTTGTGCCATCGGTGGCATCGCATCGGGCCGCGAAACCATGGGGCACCGGTTTCACCACAGCGGCGTGATCACGATTGACGGCGTCGACGATTACGCGCCAAAACTGCGCGCGGCGCACGTGATTGCCGATCAGGCCGAACGTGAAGCCATCGTGCGCACCCGCGCCCAGGCCGTCGCCGCCGAGGCCGGGCTCGTGCTGGTTGAAGACGAAGGCCTGGTGATCGAAAACGCCGGCCTGACCGAATGGCCCGTCCCGCTGCTCGGCCGGTTTGACGAGGAATTTCTGGCGGTTCCGCCCGAAGTCATCCAGCTGACCGCCCGCGTAAACCAAAAGTACTTCATCGCGACAAATCCTCCCCGAACCGGGGAGGGGGACCATGCGCAGCATGGTGGAGGGGCGTCGCCCCAAGCGCCAACGCTCGCCAACGCCTTCATCTGCACCGCCAATATCGAAGCACACGATGGCGGGCAGGCGATCATCGCCGGCAACCGCAAGGTCCTGGCCGCGCGCCTGTCCGACGCGCGGTTCTTCTGGGACCAGGACCAGAAAACCCCGCTCGCCGAACAGGCCAAAAAGCTGGGCCGGATCACGTTCCACGAAAAACTGGGCAGCCTGGCTGACAAAGTCGCGCGCGTGGCCGATCTGGCCGAGTGGCTTGCAAAAGAAGGCATCGTACCGGGCGCCGATCCTGCGCAAGCGCGGCTCGCAGCAGAACTCTGTAAAGCCGATCTGGTCACCGAAATGGTCGGCGAATTCCCCGAATTGCAGGGGCTTATGGGCGGATATTACGCCCGCGCCGAAGGTTTGCCCCACGCCGTGGCCGATGCCATTCGCGATCATTACAAGCCCGTGGGGCAGGGCGATGCCGTGCCCGATGCGCCGGTCTCGGTCGCCGTGGCGCTGGCCGACAAGCTGGACACGTTGCGCGGGTTTTTCGCGATCGATGAAAAGCCGACCGGATCGAAAGACCCCTTTGCGCTGCGCCGTGCTGCGCTGGGGGTGATCCGCATCATTACCGAAAACCGCCTGCGGCTGGCCGTTGCCGAAGGCGATTTGCTGACCTTTTTCGCCGACCGGCTGAAAGTGCAGCAGCGCGAAGCCGGCGTGCGGCACGATCTGATCGATGCCGTGCTGGCGCTGGGCGGGGAAAATGATCTGGTGCGCTTGCTCGCCCGCGTCCACGCGCTGCAGGCGTTTGTCGGCACCGAAGATGGCCGCAATCTGCTCGCCGGATACAAGCGCGCGGCCAATATCCTGAAAAAGGAAACCTGGGCACCGCTGCCGCAGACGCACGAACCGGAAGCCGCCGAGGCGGCACTGGCCGAGGCGCTCGCGGCCGCCGGGCCAGGGGTTGACGCGGCCATCGCAGAAGAGGACTTTACCGCGGCAATGGCGGCGCTAGCCAGTCTGCGGGCGCCGATCGATCACTTTTTTGATGCGGTTACGGTTAATGATGCAGATGCGAACAAGCGCGCCAATCGTTTGGCGTTGCTTGACCTTTTCCGTGCTGCGGTGCACAAGGTCTCGGATTTTTCACGCATCGAGGGGTAACGAATCCGTGTTCCAAGCGGGTTCGCACAGGGCAAGCCGAGGAGCCTTTGGATTATGAGTGCATACGTATTCCATTTCGGAGGCGGCGCCCGGTCCGACGATCCGCGATCGCGCGACAAGACGATCACCGGGGGCAAAGGCGCCAATCTGGCCGAAATGGCGGGCATCGGCCTGCCGGTGCCGCCGGGGTTCACCATCAGCACCGAAGTCTGCACGCAGTACAACAGCGCCGGCCACACGTTTGATTCCGATCTGCGTGGCGCGGTGGCTGATGGCATCGCCCATATCGAGGCCGCAACGGGCCGCGCCTTTGGCGATTCCGGCAATCCGCTGCTCGTTTCGGTGCGATCGGGCGCGCGCGTGTCGATGCCGGGGATGATGGATACCGTGCTCAATCTCGGGCTCAACGATGCGACTGTGCAGGGTCTGGCAAGCGGCGCCGGCGATGCGCGTTTTGCGTGGGATTCCTATCGCCGGTTCATCCAGATGTATTCCGACGTGGTGCTGGGGCTGGACCATCACCGGTTTGAGGATGCGCTGGAAATCGCCAAGGAAGACAACGGCTTTTACGCCGATGTTGAAATGCAGGCCGAACATTGGCAGGCGCTGGTGCGCGAATACAAGGCCATCGTGGCCGAAGAACTGGGCCGCCCGTTTCCCCAGGATGTGCATGAACAGCTGTGGGGTGCGATTGCCGCGGTGTTCGACAGCTGGGAAAGCGACCGGGCCAAAGTCTATCGCCGGCTGAACGACATTCCCGGCGATTGGGGCACCGCGGTCAACGTGCAGGCCATGGTGTTTGGCAACATGGGCGATACTTCGGCCACGGGCGTTGCCTTTACCCGCGATCCGGCCACCGGCACCCGCGCCTATTACGGCGAATGGCTGGTCAATGCCCAGGGTGAAGACGTTGTCGCCGGCATCCGCACCCCGCAATACCTTACCCGCGCCGCGCGTGAGGCCGCCGGCGCCAAACCGCTGTCGATGGAAGAGGCAATGCCCGCCGCCTATGGCGAACTGGCGCACGTGTTCGACCTGCTCGAACTGCATTACAAGGACATGCAGGACATCGAATTCACCGTCGAACAGGGCAAGCTGTGGATGCTGCAGACCCGTTCGGGCAAGCGCACGGCCAAGGCCGCGCTGAAAATGGCGGTGGACATGGTGCACGAAGGGCTGATTGACGAAAAGACCGCGATCCGCCGGGTCGATCCGATGGCGCTCGACCAGTTGCTGCACCCCACGCTCGATCCCAAGGCGCCGCGCGATGTGCTGACGCGCGGGCTGCCGGCATCGCCGGGTGCGGCCTCGGGCGTGGTGGTGTTCGATGCCGATACTGCCGAGCGCCGTGCCGAACGCGGCGAAGCGGTTATCCTGGTGCGCGTGGAAACCAGCCCCGAAGACATTCACGGCATGCATGCGGCACGCGGCGTGCTGACCGCGCGCGGCGGCATGACCAGCCACGCCGCGGTGGTGGCGCGCGGCATGGGGCGCCCTTGCGTATCGGGCGCATCGGCGCTGTCGATCGACATGGCCGCGCGCGTGGCGCGCATCGCCGGGCGCGAATTGCGCGAAGGCGACGTGATCACGCTCGATGGTTCGAATGGCGAAGTCATGGCCGGCGAAGTGCGCACGGTGGAGCCCGAACTGGTCGGCGATTTTGCCGTGCTGATGGCCTGGGCCGACAGCCACCGCCGCATGAAAGTGCGCGCCAATGCCGAAACCCCCAACGATTGCCAGGTGGCGCGCCAGTTCGGCGCCGAAGGCGTGGGCCTGTGCCGCACCGAACACATGTTCTTTGATGACAAGCGGATCACCGCGGTGCGCCAGATGATCCTCGCTGAAAACGAAACCAGCCGCCGCGCCGCGCTGGCACGCCTGCTGCCCGAACAGCGCGATGATTTCACCGCGATTTTCGAAGTCATGGCCGGGCTGCCGGTAACGATCCGCCTGCTCGATCCGCCGCTGCACGAATTCCTGCCCACCGGGGATGCGGAATTTGCCGATCTGGCCGAAGTGACGGGCCTGGGCGTCGATCACCTGAAGCGCCGGGCCGAGGAACTGCACGAAACCAACCCGATGCTGGGCCATCGCGGCTGCCGCCTGGGGATCACCTTCCCCGAAATCTATGAAATGCAGGCGCGCGCCATTTTCGAGGCGGCGCTCGATGTTGCGGCGCGTTCGGGCGCGGCGGTCGTTCCCGAAGTGATGATCCCGCTGGTGGCGACGCGCAAAGAGCTGGAAATCCTGCGCGCGCTGGTCGACCGGGTGGCCGCCGAAGTGTTTGCCGAACGCGGCGCCACGCTCGATTACCAGGTCGGCACGATGATCGAGCTGCCGCGCGCGGCGCTGATGGCGCACGAAATTGCGCAGGAAGCGCGGTTTTTCTCGTTTGGCACCAACGATCTGACCCAGACCACGCTGGGTGTCAGCCGCGATGATGCCTCACGCTTTTTGAATCCTTATGTCGAAAAGGGCATCTATCCGCGCGATCCTTTCGTCAGCCTGGATATCGAAGGCGTGGGACAACTGGTCGAAATGGCTGCCGAACGCGGCCGCAAGACCCGCCCGGATATCAAGCTGGGGATTTGCGGCGAACATGGCGGTGATCCCGCGTCGATCGCGTTCTGCGAAAAGGTCGGGCTCGATTACGTTTCGGCCAGCCCCTATCGCGTGCCCATCGCCCGCCTCGCCGCCGCGCAAGCCGCGCTGGGCTGAATCCTGCCCGGGCCGGGGCTGGGAAGGGTTTAGAATTTTGGCGGTTTCAGCGCGCGTGCCCAGCCTGACAGTGTGAGGATTTCAAAGGTTTCGGTCACGCGGCCGCCTTCGCCCAGATCGGCAAAGGCGGCGCGGGCGCGGGCCAGCGCGGCCTTGTTCAGCGGCGGGCCGCCGCGCGCCAGGCAGCCCGACAGGCCCTGTGCGCGCAAATCGCCAATCAGCCGGTCAAGGCTGCGATAGCTGACTTTCAGGCTGCGGCTGTCGACCACCGGATCGGCAAAGCCGGCGCGTTGCAGCAATTGCCCGCCCGCGCGCACGTCCACTTGCGGGTGCAGGCGCGGGGCGGGCCGGTCGCCATCCGCGGCCAGCATCGCGCTGCGCAGCATCGGCAGCCCGCCCGCACCGGGCATTGCGACAATCGCCAGCCCGCCCGGCGCCAGCGCACGGCGCAAGTGGAGCAGGGCGCCGGGAAGATCGTTCACCGTGTCCAGCGTGGCCATGCTGACGATTAGGTCGAATCCGGTCAGGGGCAGGTCGAATCCGGTCAGGGGCAGGTCGAATCCGGTCAGGGGCAGGTCGAATCCGGTCAGGGGCAGGGGGTGTTCTTCGTCGATAGCCAACTCTTCGGGCCCGGGAACGGGGTCTGCGCGGGTCACCGCGGCCCCTTGCGCGGCAAGCGCGGTGCCCAGCGCACCGGCGATATCGCCCACCACCAGCGCGCGCGCCGGGGCGTGGCGCAGGAATGCCAGCCGGTCGAGCACATCATCGATGATATCCTCGATCACAAACCGCGCGGCATCGGGCCTGTGCTGCAGCACGCGCATGCGCCGGCGCAAGGCCAGCCGGCGCAGCGGGGAAAAGATCACGGGCGGGGCAGGGGGCGCGCTGGCGGTCATGAAAATGCCTCTGCCCCCGTGGCGCGCACTTGCCAAGAGCGGCGTTGGTGTTGAAACTCGGCGCCATGCGCTGGACCAGGGCCCTTGCTCCGCTGATCGATGTGGTGTTTCCGCCGCGCTGCCCGCTGTGCGGCGCACCCCTGGCGCAACACGGCGGGCTATGCGTGGCGTGCTGGCAGGGGCTGTCGATCCCCGGCGATCCGTGTTGTTCGCGTTGCCAGCGGCCGCTGCCCGATCGCAGCGCCGATCAGGGGGCAGAGGCGGCGCTGGCCCGCGCCGATGCGGCGCAGGGCGCGTGGATCTGCGCGCCGTGCATGGCCGAGCCGCCGCGCCACCACGGCATTGCCGCGGCGACTTTGTACAACGATGTGTCGCGCCACCTGGTGCTGGCGTTCAAGCATGGGCGGCGGCTGGGTCTGGCCGATCTGATGGTGCGGCTGATGGTGGCGCGGCTGCCGGCACTGCCGGGCGAATGGCTGGTGGTGCCGGTGCCGCTGCACCGCTGGCGGCTGTGGCAGCGCGGGTTCAACCAGTCGGCGCTGCTGGCCGGCGGGATCGCGCGTGCGCTGGGCCAGCCGCTGCTGGTCGATGGCCTGCACCGCCCGCGCGCGACGCCGCCGCTGGGCCACCTGGGCCGCACGCAACGCGCCGCGCTGTTGCAAGGGGCCGTGCGTGCCAATGCCGCGCGGCGCGCGCAGATCAAGGGCGCGCAGGTGCTGCTGGTGGATGACGTGATGACCAGCGGCGCCACCACCGATGCCTGCATCGCCGCGCTGCGCAAGGCCGGCGCGCGCGCAGTGCGGATCGCCTGCTTTGCCCGGGTGATCGACGATACGCAGGCGATCGCCCCGCGCGCGATGCCCGATCCGCAAGCTGCAGAACCCACCCAAAACGCCGGAACCGAAACCACAGGCACCCAAAACACAGGCACCCAGAACACAGGCACCGAAAACACAATGGCGCCCGAAGCGTGAGCTTCGGGCGCCAGGCGTGACGAAAGTTTCAGCGAAATGGCACGCTTTTCACGTGCCGGGCGGCCCCCCGACCGCCAACGCCAGCATTCCCTCATGTTTTCCCGGCGGGCGGTTCAACGCACCTGCCTGCACGAGACACTTCCCTGAACTTTGGCGCTTGCTGCGCCGCCTTGCGGCGGTTCAGAACACGGTTCCCTCAAACCGCTCCGCATGAATGCCGCGAAGCCGGCGTCGGGGAAACGGGAATGTCACACAAGCGTGGATTTTGCCCCCCCTCTGTGGTTATCGTGCAACAAATCGGACCTAATTCGCGCCGACCTGTCGCACCCCAGCCAAGGAACGTCCCATTTCGAACCCGTCCACCCCGCCCGACCCCGATCTTCTTGAGCCCAACCTTCTTGAACAGGGCAGCCAGTTCATGCCGCGCTTTGATTCTCGCGGGCTGGTGACTGCGGTGGCGGTGGACCGCAGCACCGGCCGCCTGCTGATGCTGGCGCACATGAATGCCGAGGCGATTGCGCGCACGCGCGAAACCGGCTTTGCGCATTTCTGGTCCCGATCGCGCGCACGGCTGTGGATGAAGGGCGAAACATCGGGCCACGTGCTGCGCGTCGCCGAAATCCGGGTCGATTGCGATCAGGATGCGCTGGAACTGGTGGTCGATGCGGCCGGGCCGGCCTGCCACACCATGGCGCAAAGCTGTTTCTATCGCCGCCTCACCGCCGAGGGAACGCTGGAGCGCGTTACGAGTTAATTGACGCTTACGTAAAGGTCAGCTAGCTTTGTGGCATGCCGACCCACCCTTCCTCATCGATCCAGCCTGCCTCATCGGCCAAAACCGCCGCCGCACTGCCGCCTGTTCCCTCGTCCGACAGCGAGGGCCTGGCGGGACATGGCAGCCTGGCGGGACATGGCAGCCTTTCCGGGCATACTGGCCACCTCCATCGCCCCGATGCACTGGCGCGCGAAAGCTATACGATCTCCGACTTGTCGGCCGAATTCGGGGTGACCGCCCGCGCGCTGCGGTTTTATGAAGACGAAGGACTGATCGCGCCAACGCGCCATGGCCTCACGCGGATCTATTCAAAGCGCGATCGCGCCCGGCTGGCGTGGATCATGCGCGCCAAGAACGTGGGTTTCAGCCTGCAGGAAATCCGCGACATGATCGACTTGTACGATGTGGGCGATGGCCGCATCGAACAGCGCCGTGTTACCCTCGCCAAATGCCGCGAACGCATCGACCATCTGCGCCGCCAGCAAAAGGATATCGAGGCGACAATCGCCGAACTGACCAGCTTTGTCGCGCTGGTGATCGACCGCGAACGCAGCGAAGGGCGCGATCCGGCCGTTACGCTACGCACCTGAGCCATCCCCCCGTTTCCCAGATTTTCCAGGAGCCCTGCCATGCCCGTCTACAAGGCACCCACGCGCGATACGCGCTTTGTCGTCAACGAACTGATCGGTCTGGAAACCTTTCAGAACCTGCCCGGCTTTGCCAATGCCCAGCGCGATCTGACCGATGCCGTGATCGAGGAAGCCGGCCGCTTCGTGTCCGAAGTGGTCGCCCCGCTCAACCAGATCGGTGATCGCGAAGGCTGCACCCGCCATCCCGATGGCAGCGTGACCACGCCGACCGGGTTCAAGGCCGCCTATCGCCAATATGTCGAAGGCGGCTGGGCCACGCTGAGCGCGCCCGAGGCCTTTGGCGGGCAGGGGCTGCCCCATGTCATCGGCTTTGTCATGGAAGAATACCTGGCGAGCGCCAACCAGGCCTTTGCAATGTATCCGGGCCTCGCCAATGGCGCGATTTCGTCGATCCTGGTCAAGGGGTCGCCCGAACAGCAGCAGATGTATCTGCCCAAGATGGTCACCGGCGAATGGCTGGGCACGATGAACCTGACCGAGCCGCATTGCGGCACCGATCTGGGCCTGCTGCGCACCCGCGCCGAACCGCGCGGCGATGGCAGCTATGCGATTACCGGCACCAAGATTTTCATTTCCGCGGGCGATCACGACCTTTCGGAAAACATCATCCACCTGGTGCTCGCAAAAACGCCGGGCGCGCCCGAATCGTCAAAAGGCATTTCGCTGTTCATCGTGCCCAAATTCCTGGTCAATCCCGATGGTTCGCCGGGCGCGCGCAATGCGGTGGCGGTGGGGTCGCTTGAAAACAAGATGGGCATCCACGGCAACGCGACCTGCGTGATGAACTATGACGGTGCCACCGGGTTTCTGGTGGGCGAGGAATGCAAGGGTCTGGCCGCGATGTTCATCATGATGAACGCGGCGCGGCTGGGCGTGGGCATGCAGGGGCTGGCCCAGGCCGAAGCCGCATACCAGAACGCGGTGCTCTATGCGCAGGAACGGCGCCAGGGCCGCGCGCTGACCGGCCCGGCCGAACCCGACCAGCGCGCCGATCCGCTGTTTGTCCATGCCGATGTGCGCCGCATGCTGATGGATGCCAAAACCTTCACCGAAGGCATGCGCGCGCTGAGCCTGTGGGGCGCGCTGCAGGTCGATCTGTCGCACGATGCCCCCACCGAAGAAGAACGCCAGGCCGCCGATGACGTGATCAGCCTGCTGACCCCGGTGATCAAGGGCTATGGCACCGATATGGGCTACAAGACCGCAACCGACATGCAGCAGATCTGGGGCGGGCACGGCTATATCGCCGAAAACGGCATGGAACAGTTTGTGCGCGATGCGCGGATCGCGATGATCTATGAAGGCGCCAACGGCGTGCAGGCGATGGATCTGTGCGGGCGCAAGCTGGCGGCCCATGGCGGCCGCGCGATCCAGCGCCTGTTTGCGCTGGTCGATGCCGAAGTTGCCGATGCGGGCGACGATCTGGCATCGGTTGCCGGGCCGCTTGGCAAAGCCAATGGCGAACTGAAAGCGGCCACGATGTGGTTCATGCAGCACGCCATGGCCAATCCCGATGCGCTGGGTGCGGGCGCTTATGCCTTCATGACGCTGACCGGGGTCGTGTCGCTGGGGCTGATGTGGCTGAAAATGGCTAAAGTCGCATCGGCCGCGCTGGCCGCGGGCAGCGACGAAGCGCCGTTTTACCAGGCAAAGCTGGTCTGCGCGCGCCACTGGGCAACGCGCTTTGCCCCGCAGGCCGGTGCGCTGCGGCGCGAAATCGAGGCGGGGGCCGATACGGTCATGGCGCTGCCGGTAGAGGCCTTTGCCACGGCGTGATCGGCACACGCCGGGCGGGGTCTACGCGGTGCAGACTTCGCCCAGCAGGCTGATCAGCGCGGCCCAGGATTGGTAATCAGCGCTGGCGTCATAACCGATCGCGGGCAGGCCGCGCGCATCGCTGCCCGGGTCGGTAAAGCCGTGTCGCACCCCGGCATAGCTGTGGAAATGCCAATTCGCGCCCGCCGCATCCATTTCCTGCCAAAAGGCGATCACGTGATCACGCGGTGCCAGCGGATCGGCATCGCCGTGGCAGACCAGAATGCGCGTCGCGATCGGCGTGGCGGCCGTGGCCGGGCGATCGGTGGACAGGATACCGTGAAAACTGGCGACCAGCGCCAGGTCTTCCCCGCTGCGCGCCGCCTCCAGCACCGCCTGGCCACCCATGCAATAGCCGACGGCCGACAGCGCCAGATCGCCCGCCAGCGCGCGCAAGGCCGCAATGCCCGCACCGATGCGGCGGCGATAGCCATCGACATCGGCGCGCAAGCCCTCGGCCCGTTCGCGCGCATGGGCAAAATCGATGACCGGCACGCCATAGAAATCCGCGATCATCGTCACAAAACCCGCATCCGCGAGCATTTGCGCGCGCCGTTCCATCGGCGCATTCACGTTCATGATCGTCGGATAGAGCACGACGGCACCGCGCGCAGCGCCGGCCGGGCGCGCCAGCCACCCGGTCAGCGCCACCGCGCCATCGGCATAATCGATCCGTTCCAGCGCCACGATGCTTATTCCGGCAGGAAATCGGGCACCGACAGATAGCGTTCGCCGGTATCGTAATTGAACCCGAGAACGCGGCTGCCAGCGGGCAATTCGGGCAGCTTCTGCGCGATCGCGGCCAGTGTTGCGCCCGAACTGATCCCCACCAGCAGGCCTTCTGCCCGCGCGCTGCGCCGGGCCCACTCTTTGGCATCGGCAGGATCGACCTGGATCGCGCCTTCGATCGACTGGGTGTGCAGGTTGCCCGGGATGAACCCGGCGCCGATGCCCTGAATCGGGTGTGGCGCGGGCTGACCGCCCGAAATCACCGGGCTCAGCGTCGGTTCCACCGCCCAGGCGCGCAAGTTTGGCCATGTCTGGCGCAGCCGTTCGGCGCAGCCGGTCAGGTGCCCGCCGGTGCCGACCCCGGTGATCAGCGCGTCAATCGGCGTATCGGCGAAATCGTTCAGGATCTCGATCGCGGTGGTGCGCACGTGCACGGCAATGTTCGCCGGGTTTTCAAACTGTTGCGGCATCCACGCGCCGGGGGTTTCCTCCACCAGCTGGCGCGCGCGTTCGATCGCGCCCTTCATCCCCTTTTCGCGCGGGGTCAGATCGAATGTCGCGCCATAGGCGAGCATCAGCCGGCGCCGTTCGAGCGACATCGATTCGGGCATGACCAGGATCAGCCGATAGCCTTTGACCGCGGCGACCATGGCCAGGCCAATGCCGGTGTTGCCGGAAGTCGGCTCGACGATCGTGCCGCCGGGTTGCAGGCTGCCATCGGCTTCGGCCGCTTCGATCATCGACAGCGCGATGCGGTCCTTGATCGACCCGCCGGGGTTCGCGCGTTCGTTCTTGATCCACACTTCGTGGTCGGGAAACAGCCGGTTCAGCCGGATATGCGGCGTGTTGCCGATGGTGGTAAGGACGGAATCCGCTTTCATTGCGCTTGCTCCTTCATGACGGGTCAGCCAGGATCGGCATAAGTGGTTGAAAATGATCGAACGCGGCGCAATTCGGGAAAGGCCAGGGTCCAGGCAACGGTCACCACCACGGCGCCGATTCCGCCGAACAGCACCGCTCCGGTTGCGCCGAACAGCGCGGCGGCAACCCCCGATTCCATTTCACCCAGCTCGTTCGAGGCGGATATCGCCAGCCCCGAAATCGCCGAAACCCGCCCGCGCACCGCATCGGGGGTGTGCAATTGCACCAGCGTGTTGCGGATGAACACCGAAACCATGTCCGCCGCGCCCAGCGCCGCCAGGAACCCCAGCGACAGCGCGAAATTGCGCGACAGGCCGAAACCCACCGTCGCCAGCCCGAAGGCGGCCACCGCCAGCAGCATTCTGGCGCCGACATCGCGCTCGATCGGGCGCCGGGCGATGATCAGGCCGACAGCCGCCGCGCCCAGGCTGGGCATCGCACGCATCACGCCCAGGCCATAGGCCCCGACGGCATGGCCGTTCCAGGTCAGGATATCGCGCGCATAGACCGGCAGCAACGCGGTCGCCCCGCCCAGCAGCACCGCAAACAGATCAAGCGTGACGCAGCCGAACAGGAACCGGTCGCGCCAGACGTAGACCATGCCTTCGCTCATCTGGCGCAAGGGGTGGGCATGGGCGTTGCCCGGCGGCGGCGGCACGCGGCGAATGCGCGCCAGGCTGATCGTGGCAAACAGCAGCAGGCCCGCCGCCATGGCATAAGGCAGCGCATGGTCCAGCCCGAACAGCACCCCGGCCAGCGCCGGCCCCGCTACCGATCCGGTTTGCCAGGCCATCGCGCTGATGGCGACGGCGCGCGGCATCAGCGCGGCGGGCACCACGTTGGGCGCAATCGATGATTGGGCCGGGCCGATGAACGTGCGCACCATGCCGTGCGTGGCGGCCAGCGCAAACAGCGCAAACAGTGTCAGCGCGTTGCACAGCGTCAGCACTGCCAGCGCCAGCGCGACCAACACATCGATTGCGGTGAAAATCGCGCAGACATTGCGCCGGTCAAACCGGTCGGCCACCACCCCGGCCACCGGCGCAAACAGGATCTGCGGCAAAAACTGCACCAGCCCGAGCAGGCCCAATTGCAGCGCCGCCGCACGGATAGACATGCCATACGTCCCGCGCGCGAGATCATAAAGCTGATAGCCCAGCACCACGACCATGCCGCTGGTGGCAAAGACCGAGGAACACCGCGCCAGCCAGAATCGCCGGTAATCGGGAATAGCCAAGGGCGATGCGGGCAGGGGAATGTCCTGCGCAGGTGCTTGATCGGATGTGGGGGCTTGCTCGGTCACGCGCCCTGATGTGGCAGCGTCACCGCGGCTTGCCAAGCGATCAAAACTATCGCGGCCCAAATCTCAATAAAAAAAGTAGAGATTTTTGTGCAGCCTTTGACGGGTTGGCGTCAACTCGCCGGGCGCAACCGGGGGTTGGGCTGCAAGGCCTTGATCATTTTTACAAAATCATCGGCGCGCACGATCCGTTCAAACTGGAACCCGGCACGTTCGGTATCGTTCCACACCAGAAAGGCTTCGATCCGGCCGATGTGCGGCAGGCGAATCGTCACGCGTTCGCCCCGGCCCAGTTCGGTCTGGCCGCGGGTCATGAACCCGGTGGTCGAAACGTTGATCAGATCGAGCATGATGTCGCCGAGTCGGCGATGTTCGCCAATGATCGACAAGTCCACCGGATGGCGGGTCGAACGGCGATGATCGGTAACAGATAGCTGAGCCCCGCCGGACATCGTTCCTCCTCCTGACCGAATTGACCAAACGCTTCGTCGCGCGGTCAAATCGGCCGCGAGAATCAGCCTTCATAATCACCCGAAATGGCTACCATTTCGTAAATCGACCGGCAATTGTTCGCCGCCAGCGGCAATTTTGTGCCGGTAAGGTTTTGTCAATACTGGGAAAATGTCCCAAACGGGTACGGTTTCGTGGTTACCGGGGGGCGATCAGGCACCGCGCAGGATGCCATGCTTTTTCTTGCCGGCAGAAAGCCGCGCCTCGCCACCTGCCAGCATGACATGGTGGCCATCGTCGGTAATCGCGGCACCATCGAGTCGCGCGCCGCCGCCCGCGATCAGCCGCTTGGCCTCGCCCCGGCTGGCCGCAAAGCCCAGCCCGATCAGCGCGTCGATCACCCCGATGCCCTCGGCACCGACCATCAGCACGGGCAGATCCTGCCCCAGCCCGCCGCCGGCAAAGGTGGCTGCGGCGGTCGCTTCGGCAGCGCGCGCGGCTTCGGCCCCGCGCACCAGCGTGGTCACTGCGTTGGCCAGCACGATCTTGGCCGCGTTGATTTCGCTGCCCGCCAGCGCTTCCAGCCGGGCGATTTCATCCAGCGGCATGTCGGTGAACAGGCGCAGGAACCGGCCAACATCGCGATCATCGACATTGCGCCAATATTGCCAGAAGTCATAACCGGGCAGCATCTCTTCGTTCAGCCAGACCGCGCCGTTCACGCTTTTGCCCATCTTGGCGCCATCGGCCGTGGTCAGCAGCGGTGTGGTCAGGCCGAACAGTTCGATGCCGTTCATCCGCCGGGTCAGTTCGATGCCGTTGACGATATTGCCCCACTGGTCCGATCCGCCCAGCTGCAACCGGCAGCCATGGCGCAGCGCCAGCTCGCGAAAGTCATAGGCCTGGAGGATCATGTAGTTGAATTCCAGGAACGTCAGCGGCTGTTCGCGATCGAGCCGGGTTTTTACCGAATCGAATGTCAGCATGCGGTTGACGGTGAAATGCGGCCCGACGCTGCGCAGCAGGTCGATATAGCCAAGCCCCTGCAGCCAGTCGTCGTTGTTGACCATCACCGCGCCGGTCGGGCCATCGCCGAAATCGAGCAGGCGATGAAACACTTGCGCAATGCCGGCGATATTGGCCGCGATCATCGCGGTGGTCAAAAGCTTGCGGCTTTCATCCTTGCCGCTGGGATCGCCGATCTTTGTCGTGCCGCCGCCCATCAGCGCAATCGGCCGGTGCCCCGCCTGTTGCAGCCGGCGCAGCAGCATGACCGACGCCAGGTTGCCGACGTGCAGCGATGGCGCGGTCGCGTCATAGCCGTTATAGGCCGTCACGATCCCTTCACAGGCCAGCGCGTCCAGCCCTGCGGCATCGGTCAGCTGGTGGATATGCCCCCGTTCGGACAGGAGGCGGAGAAGATCGGACTTGTATTCGGTCATGACACGCTTTCGCTGAACTGCGCGCGCGCCTAGCATGGAGTTGTGCCGATGGAAACGCTGCTGCTCACCCCGCACCCCGCAAAACCGCCGCGCCGGGTGCACGCGGTCACCGCGCGGGTGCTGTCGATCGATGCCAACTGGTGCGTGCTGCGCTGGAAGGTGGAAGGCGCAAACGATCTGGTGGTGCCGGGCTTTGCCGGGCAGGGGCGGCAGGACGGGCTGTGGCAGACCACGTGTTTCGAACTGTTTGTGGCGCATTGGCCCCACCACGGCAGCGCCCACGGCCAGCGGCGCGCAAACAGCGCGCCAAACGCCGATCCCGGCCTGTCGGCCACGCGCTTGTTCATGGAGGCGCTGGACGAACAGGGCGGGCCTGCCGGCCCCGAACCTGGTGCCTACAGCGAATTCAACTTTTCCCCGTCGGAACGCTGGGCCGCCTATGATTTTGCCGCCTATCGCACCGGCATGGCCGAACGCGCGATGCCGCGCGCGCCGGTGATCACCCCGCGCCGGGGGGGCGATGTGCTGTTTTGCGATGTGGCGGTGCCACGGTCGGCCTTGCCGCCGCTGCCCTGGCGCTATGGCCTGACTTCGGTGCTGGACGAACACGGCGTCGGCCCGTCGTATTGGGCCATGGCGCACCCGCCCGAAACGCCCGATTTCCACGATCCGGCTTGCCACGGCGCACGGCTTGCGGCAGCGCAGGCAACATGACTGTCCTGTTTGGCATCGATCGCCTGATCGCCGATCCCGCGCTGCGCGCGCCGCTTTCCGGCCGGCGCGTGGCGCTGGTGGCGCATCCCGCCTCGGTTACGCATACCCTGGCCCATTCGCTCGATGCGCTGGCGGCGCTGCCCGAAATCACGCTGACCGCCGCATTCGGCCCGCAGCACGGGCTGAAAGGCGACAAGCAGGACAACATGGTCGAATCGGCCGATTTTACCGATCCCGATCACCATGTTCCGGTGTTCAGCCTTTATGGCGAAGTGCGCCGGCCCACGCCCGCGATGATCGATACCGCCGATGTGTTCCTGTTCGATCTGCAGGACCTGGGCTGCCGCATCTATACGTTCGTCACCACGCTGCTTTACCTGCTGGAGGCGGTTTCGGGCACGGGCAAAGCGGTGTGGGTGCTCGATCGCCCCAACCCCGCCGGCCGGCCGGTGGAAGGGACAAAGCTGCTGCCCGGGCACGAAAGCTTTGTTGGCGCGGGGCCCATGCCGATGCGCCACGGGCTGACTCTGGGCGAAATGGGCCGCTGGTTTATCGATCATTATCAGCTTGATGTCGATTACCGCGTGATCACGATGGCGGGCTGGGCGCCCGATGCCGGGCCCGGGTTCGGCTGGCCCGAAGACCGCGTGTGGATCAATCCTTCGCCCAATGCGGCCAGCCTCAACATGGCGCGCGCCTATGCCGGCACGGTGATGATCGAAGGCGCAACCCTGTCCGAAGGGCGCGGCACCACCCGGCCGCTGGAGGTGCTGTTTGGCGCGCCCGATGTGAACGCGCGCGCGGTTCTTGCTGAAATGCAGGCGCTCGCGCCGCGCTGGCTGGCCGGCTGCGCCCTGCGTGAATGCTGGTTCGAACCGACATTCCACAAACACGCGCACCAGGCCTGTTCGGCGCTGATGATCCATGCCGAAGGGGCGTTTTACGACCATGCCGCGTTCCGCCCCTGGCGCCTGCAGGCGCTGGCGTTCAAGGCGATCCGGAACCTGCACCCCGATTATCCGCTGTGGCGCGATTTTCCCTATGAATATGTGCTGGACCGGCTGGCGATCGACGTGATCAACGGCGGCCCGGCGTTGCGCGAATGGGTCGATGATCCCGCCGCGCTGCCTGCCGATCTGGAGGCCCTGGCCGCGCCGGACGAGGTGGCCTGGCTTCAGGAAACCGCGGCTTACCGCCTTTATTGAGCCAGCGCCGGCGTGCGGATCGCCTTGCGCCGCACGCTCATCGGTGCGCTTTCGGGCAGGAACAGCATTGCCGCCAGGCCCATGCAGGCAATGCCCATCAGATACCATGCCAGCACCGCGGGATTGCCGGTGCGGTGCAGCAGCCAGGCCAGGTTGAGCTGTGTCGTACCGCCCATCGTCGTTACCGGAATGGTATAGACCAACGCAAAGGCGCGGGCGCGCATGCCGCGGGGCAGGCTTTCCGCCACGGCGGTGAACGCGGCCGAAAACGGCATCGTGCCCAGCCCCGACAGCACGATGTTCAGCGTCAGGAACGCAAATACCGTGGGCGCGGCCAGAAACCAGGTGAACATCGGCATGATCAGCAGCACAAACGCCAGTTGCGGCCAGATCATCGCCGGCCGCCGCCCGACCTTGTCGCTCAGCCAGCCGCCGATGATCGCGGTGATCATCCCTGCGGTGTTGTTGGCCAGATCGCCCGCCATGCCCACCCAGATCGGCAGGTGCAGCGTGTTTTGCGCAAACGTCGCCATATAAAGGAAAATATAGGTCGTGGTGGTGCCGGCGCCGATGATCAGCATGCCCAGCACGACAATCCGCGCAAACCCGGCCGGCGTCGCGCTCAGGCTTTCGGCCTCGGTCAACGGGGCTTCGCTGTGCACCGGATGGTCGGGCAGGCTGCGCCGGATCAGCAAGGCAAAGGGCAGGATCGATGTGCCCGCCAGCAGTGCGATGCGCCAGCCATACCGGCCCAGCTGATCATCATCGAGCCACAGGCTGAGCAGAAAGGCGACCAGCGCGCCCACGGTAAAGGCGATCATCTGGCTGGAATTCTGCCAGCTTGAGGCCCAGCCGCGCCGTTCGGGCGGCACGGATTCGAGCATATACGTGGTCGCCGCGCCCACTTCACCGCCCAGCGCAAAGCCCTGGCACAGCCGCGCGGCAATCGCGATGATCGGCGCGGCAATGCCGATCGTGGCATAGCCCGGCGTGCAGGCCAGCGCGATGATCCCCGCGCCCATCAGCAGCAGCGACAGGAACATGCCCTGTTTGCGCCCGTGCCGGTCGGCATAGCCACCGATCACCCAGGCCCCCACCGGCCGTGCCACAAACCCGGCGCCAAACGTGGCCAGCGACCCCATCAGGCTGAGATAGCCGCTGGTCGAAGGGAAAAACGTGTGCCCGATCTGGATCGCGAAATAGGCGTAAGTCACGAAATCATAGAATTCGAGCGCATTGCCGCAAGTCGCGGCGACAACCGCGCGACGGGCCATACGGGGATCATGCGCCGGGCTGTGCATTGATGTCCTTACCTGAAAAGCCTTCCCGCGAAGGAGAAGGGCGCTTGCCGGTCGTTATAGCCCGCCCTGCGACCAACCGGTCAAGGTGCAGATCACCCCTTCTTGCGCGTCAGTTCGCGCATCGCTGCATCCAGCCCGCCCAAAGTCAGCGGGTGCATCGATCCGCCGACCAGATCCTTGATCATCTTGGTCGATTGAGAATAGGTCCACTGCTTTTCGGGCACGGGATTGAGCCAGACCGTGGCGGGGTACGTCTGCGCCACGCGGTGCAGCCAGACGGCGCCCGCTTCTTCGTTGAAATGTTCGACCGAGCCGCCGGGGTGGGTGATTTCATAAGGGCTCATCGCCGCATCGCCGACAAATATTGCCTTGTAATCATGGCCATATTTGTGGAGGATATCCCAGGTCGTGGTGCGTTCGGCCCAGCGCCGGCGGTTGTCTTTCCACACGCCTTCATAAAGGCAGTTGTGGAAATAGAAGAATTCCAGGTTCTTGAATTCGGCGGTCGCCGCGCTGAACAGTTCCTCCACCAGCTTGATGAACGGGTCCATCGATCCGCCGACATCGAGGAACAGCAGCAGCTTTACCGCGTTGTGCCGTTCGGGGCGCATGCGGATATCCAGCCAGCCCTGCCGCGCAGTGCCTTCGATCGTGGCGTCAAGATCCAGTTCGTCGGCGGCGCCTTCGCGCGCAAACCGGCGCAGGCGGCGCAGCGCCACCTTGATGTTGCGCGTGCCCAGTTCGCGGGTGTTGTCGAGGTTCTGGAATTCGCGCTTTTCCCAGACCTTGATCGCCTTGCCGTGCTTGGCCTCGCCGCCAATGCGCACGCCTTCGGGGTTGTATCCCGCATTTCCAAACGGGCTGGTGCCGCCGGTGCCGACCCATTTGTTGCCGCCCTGGTGGCGCTTTTCCTGTTCTTCCAGACGCTTTTTCAGCGTCTCCATGATCTCGTCCCACGATCCCAGCGATTTGATCGCGGCCATTTCCTCTGGCGTGAGGAATTTTTCGGCCACCGCCTTCAACCAGTCTTCGGGCACATCGACCGGGCGCTGGCCATAATCCGACAGCAGGCCCTTGAACACTTTGTTGAACACCTGGTCGAACCGGTCGAGCAGGCCCTCGTCCTTCACGAACGTCGCGCGTGACAGGTAATAGAACGCTTCGGGCGTGCGATCGATCACCTCTTTGTCGAGCGCCTCCAGCAGCACCAGGTGCTCCTTGAAACTGGCCGAAATCCCGGCCGCGCGCAATTCATCGACAAAGTTGAAAAACATCGGATCAGCCTTGCGGAACGGGGGCCGGGATGGGCGGTTGACCCGGATACCGGGCCAGTTCTGGATCAAACACCGCCCAGGCCGGGGCCTCATCGGTCCAGATCACGGTTTGCGGGGCCAGATCGTGCGGCTGGTCGATCACGCCCATGCGCACGGTCTTCATGTGCATCCGGGCAGAGCTTTGCGCATAGACTTGCGTGCCGCAGCCGGTGCAGAAATGGAATGTCAGCGTGTTGCCGCTTGCCGCGGCCCACGTGGCGGTGCCCAGATCGCCGGTAACCTGCACCGCTTCGGCGGGAAACATCGCGTTGTTGGTCGGGCCGCCGGCGGCAATCGTCTGGCACTGGCGGCACCAGCACTGGCGCGTCATCGCCGGCTTTGCAGATATTTCAAGCGACACCGCGCCGCAGGCACACCGCCCGGTATAGATCATCAGCCAGCCTCCATCACCCGTTGCGGCGCGCCATGAATGCCAGCCGTTCGAACAGCATGATGTCCTGTTCGTTTTTCAGCAGGGCACCGTGCAGCGGCGGAATCGCCTTGGTCGGATCGCGGTTCTGCAGCACGTCGAGCGGCATGTCTTCGTTCAGCAGCAGCTTCAGCCAGTCGAGCAGTTCGGACGTGCTGGGCTTTTTCTTCAGCCCCGGCACATCGCGCACGTCGTAGAACACTTCCAGCGCCTTGGCGATCAGTGTGCGCTGGATGCCGGGGAAGTGCACATCGATGATCGCCTGCATCGTCTCGCGATCGGGAAATTTGATATAGTGAAAGAAACAGCGGCGCAGGAACGCATCGGGCAGTTCCTTTTCGTTGTTTGACGTGATCACCACGATCGGGCGTTCGGCCGCGGTGATGCGCTCCTGCGTTTCATAGACGTCAAAGCTCATGCGATCGAGTTCCTGCAACAAGTCGTTGGGAAATTCGATGTCGGCCTTGTCGATCTCGTCGATCAGCAGCACGGGCAGTTCGGGCGCGGTGAACGCCTCCCACAGCTTGCCCTTCTTGATGTAGTTCTTGATATCGTGGACGCGTTCATCGCCCAGCTGGCCATCGCGCAAACGCGCCACCGCATCGTATTCATACAGGCCCTGCTGCGCCTTGGTGGTCGATTTGACGTTCCATTCGATCAACGGGGCGCCCACCGCCTTGGCAATTTCATGCGCCAGCACGGTCTTGCCGGTGCCGGGTTCGCCCTTCACCAGCAGGGGTCGGCGCAGCAGCACCGCCGCGTTCACCGCGACTTTCAGATCATCCGTGGCGACATAGTTGCTGGTGCCTTCGAAACGCATCGTGTCCTGACCCTTTTAACCAAGTGGTTAAGCCTATCGGGCGAACCGTCGCTCGGCAAGAGATTCCGGGCTGGGTTGCAGGTGCCGTGGCAAAACGTCGCGATCTGTATCGCGGCCAGCAAAACGGTTGCATCGGGCAGAGGGCCTTGGCAGGGCGTGCCAAAGGGGCCTGTCGTTTGGAACGTTTTGACGGGTGATGGAATCTTCGCTGCTGATACCTGACCAGAACCCGGCACTTGCCCCGACGATCGCGGGCGAGGGGCCCAGCCGTTATGGCGCGTCGCGCGGGCCGCGCTATGTTTCGGCGCTGCTGTCGCTGGCGATCTGCGCGCTGATCCTGCTGACACTGCTGTCGATGGCGGCGATCCACGATCTGGCGCCGGGCAACCGCGCGATTCTGACTGCGCTGAACCTGGTGCCGCCGGTTGAAAAGGCCAAACAGCCCAAACCGCACAAGGCGGCGCGGGCACCCGATCCGGCGCAGCAGACGGCGCCTGCGGCGACAATGAAGCTGCCGCCGCACATCAATGTCAACAACCCCAACAAAGTCGAATGGCCCGATGGCTTCATGCACATCGACCATCTGGACATGGCCAACGGCGATATTGCCAAAATCCATTCCGGGGTTGGCGCGGGCCATGCCCAGGCATCGGGCGGTGGCGGGCACAGCATGGGCGACGGCCCCGACGATCAGGGGTTTTACAAGGCGGAATGGTACCGAAAACCGCCACGCCGCGCGCTCGACAACTATATGCACCCGGGGCAGGACCCGGGCCGCTGGGCCGAGATCGTGTGCCGCATGATCGAACACTATCGGGTCGAAGATTGCCACGAACTGGCCGAAGAACCGCGCGGATCGGGCATGGCGCGCGTGCTGCGCGAAGCGTCCTGGCAATTCGAGGTGCGCCCGCCGCGCGACAATGGCAAAGTGCTGATCGGCGAACGCGTGCGCATCCGCTATGACTTCGTCCACCACGAGGCGCAGGAAACCGCCGAAAAGACCGGTGAAGCGCCTTGAACAGGGCCGAAGGTAAGCCGCCGCAGCAGCACCGGCCGTTCAATATGGGCATAAGACCAACGTGCAGTGAGCTTGACTCACTGCACGTTGGTATAAGCCCGCGCGGCGCCTGAGCGTCATGTTGTGCGATAAGTTCCACCCATCGCACATCCATATTACTGCACATGGTATTAGACTTCGCGGCGAACGAGTGTAAAGATGCGTGATGGTTTTATTTATCGTGCATCAGTATGAATTCGTGGCATTATTTTAAATTGAGGGGTCGAATTTCAGGTCGGCCGGATACCATCCAATTCGGGGGTGCGGGCTTGACCAGAATTCACACGCTTCAGGCATTGCGTGCGATTGCGGCATTGCTGGTCCTGGCATTTCATCTGTTTGTCGGAACTCCGACCGGATTTCACCCTGGCACGGTCGGGGTGGATATTTTCTTTGTTATCAGCGGTTTTATCATAACCAGAATTGTCGGTCGACCTGATGTGCGAATTGCGGATTTCGTGCGCAGCCGGCTGGCGCGTATTGTTCCGATCTACTGGCTGATGACGGTGGCGGCGTTGCTGCTGTGGGCCGTATTTCCTGCCGCAGTGCCTGGTACATTGGCTGATCTGCGAAACATTGCGCTCTCGCTGGCGTTTGTTCCCCATGCCGTCCCGCCCGGTTTCAACAGCCCGGTATTGTTGCAGGGATGGACGCTGAATTATGAAATGGGGTTTTACCTTACCGCGACGTCATGTCTTGCGGTGGCCTGGCGCTATCGCCGCCTGGCGCTGGGCGCCTACCTGCTGGGTACGGCCCTGATCGCGATGTACCTTAACTGGTTCAATGTGCTGGTTTCGCCGCTTTCGATCGAATTTGCGATCGGTGCGGGACTGGCCCTTGCCGAACCCTGGATCACCACGGTTGCATCGCGTTGGCTGTGGTGGCTGCTATGGGGTGCTGGCGGCGCGATTCTGGCAGCCGAAGTGGTGTTTCCAATTCCGGATTACGGCATGACCACGCTGCTCCATGCCGGCGTGGGGTTGCTGATGGTGCTGGGCGCCTTGCTTGCCGAAAACCGCAGTCCCGCCCGGCTGATCCGCGGACTGGGTGCGATTGGCGATGCGTCTTATGCCTTGTACCTCAGCCATTTGCTGGTGATCATGCCTTTGGGCATTGCGATTGCAAGTTGGCCGCTGGGCCTGCGGCTTCCGGCGCTGGCCGTGGCGGCAGTCGGCATTGCCATGCTGATCCATCGCCATGTCGAAGCGCCGCTACACCGAAAATGCGATGCAATTCTGGGACAATGCGGTGCAATTCTGGCCAGAATATGGGCGCGGGGCTGACTGCATCGCGCGGTTTGGGCGTACCTGGGGAGGGCGCGCTGCCTTGATCCGCGCGGTCAGGCGTCGATCAGATCGGGGTCGATGTCGCCGGCGCGGTTCTGGATGAACATGAAGCGGTGTTCGGGGTTGCGGCCCATCAGGCGGTCGACCAGATCCTTGATCGCGTGGCGCTGTTCGTGCTGTTCGGGCAGGGTTACGCGCAGCAAAGACCGGGTTTCGGGCGCCATCGTGGTTTCGCGCAATTGCTGCGGGTTCATTTCGCCCAGGCCCTTGAACCGCCCCACATCGACTTTGCGGCCCTTGAACACCGTGGCCTCGAGCTCGGCGCGGTGGGCATCATCGCGGGCATAGGCGTTGGTCGTGCCGGCAGTCAGCCGGTAAAGCGGCGGCTGCGCCAGATAGAGGTGCCCCTTGCGCACCAGATCGGGCATTTCCTGGAAAAAGAACGTCATCAGCAGCGTGGCGATATGCGCGCCATCGACATCGGCATCGGTCATGATGATCACGCGGTCATATCGCAGCGCATCGGCGTTGCAATCCTTGCGCGTGCCGCAGCCGAGCGCCAGCGACAGATCGGCAATTTCCTGGTTGGCGCGGATCTTGTCATTGGTGGCCGATGCCACGTTCAGGATCTTGCCGCGGATTGGCAGAATCGCCTGGGTCTTGCGGTTGCGCGCCTGTTTGGCGCTGCCCCCGGCGCTGTCCCCTTCGACAATGAACAGCTCGGTTTCGCCTTCGCCTTCGCCCGAACAATCGGTCAGCTTGCCCGGCAGGCGCAGCTTGCGCGCGTTGGTCGCGGTCTTGCGCTTCACTTCGCGTTCGGCCTTGCGGCGCAACCGCTCGTCCATCCGTTCCATCACCGCGCCGAGCAGCGCCTTGCCGCGGTCCATGTTGTCGGTCAGGAAATGGTCGAAATGGTCGCGCACGGCGGCTTCGACCATGCGCGCGGCCTCGGGGCTGGTCAGGCGGTCCTTGGTCTGGCTTTGAAACTGCGGATCGCGCACAAAGACCGACAGCATGATCTCGCTGCCGGTGATCATGTCTTCGGGCGCGATGTCCTTCGCCTTTTTCTGGCCGATCAGATCGGCAAAGGCGCGGATGCCCCGTGTCAGCGCGGCGCGCAGGCCCTGTTCGTGCGTGCCGCCATCGGGGGTGGGGATGGTGTTGCAATAATAGCTGTAGGCGCCGTCAGACCACAGCGGCCAGGCGATGGCCCATTCCACGCGGCCCATTTCCTGGCCATCGGGCCCTGCCGGAAAATCCTGGGACCCGGCAAACGGCACCGTCGTCACGCATTCGCGCGTGGCGATCTGTTCGGCCAGATGATCGGCAAGACCACCGGGAAACTGGAAAGTCGCTTCGGCCGGAACATCGTCGCTGGCGAGCGCGGCGGCGCATTTCCAGCGGATTTCGACCCCGGCAAACAGATAGGCCTTTGACCGCGCCAGCCGGAACAGCCGCGCCGGCTTGAACCGCGCCTCGCTCCCGAAAATTTCGGTATCGGGCACAAAGCTGACCGTGGTGCCGCGCCGGTTGGGTGCATTGCCGATCCGTTCCAGCGATCCTTTGGCAATCCCGCGCGAAAATTCCTGCGCAAACAGTTCCTTGTTGCGCGCGACTTCGACCCGGGTGAGCGTCGACAGTGCGTTGACTACCGAAATCCCGACCCCGTGCAGCCCGCCCGACGTGGCATAGGCCTTGCCCGAAAACTTGCCCCCCGAATGGAGCGTGGTCATGATCACTTCGAGCGCGCTTTTGCCCGGATATTTGGGGTGTTCGTCCACCGGAATGCCGCGGCCGTTGTCGCTGATCGTGATCCGGCCGGGGGCGCCGGGTTCTTCCTCCAGCGTGATCTCGATGCGGTTGGCATGGCCGGCCACGGCCTCGTCCATCGCGTTGTCGAGCACTTCGGCCACCAGGTGGTGCAGCGCGCGTTCGTCGGTGCCGCCGATATACATGCCTGGCCGGCGGCGCACCGGCTCCAGCCCTTCGAGCACTTCGATCGCCGAACCATCATAGGCTTCGATTGCGGCGGCAGCGGCGGCGGACTTTTCAAACAGATCATCGGCCATGCGCGGGCCTTAGCGGATCGGGCGAATCCGGCGCAAGGCGCGCGGTGGGCTTATCCCGCCTTTTTTGGGCAGAAGGAGAGTGCCCTGTGACGGGAGGAGTGGCGGAAGAGCTTTTGCATCACGCCTAATTCTGGAAATGCGCGGGCGCCGGGCTGACTGTCACAAACGTGCCGTTGCCCACTTCGCGCACTTCGAGCGCGCGTTCGGCAATGCCGAATTCGTTGAAGCGAAACACCCCGTCCAGCCCGATGAAGCCCTGCTGATCATACATCCGCCCGGTCGGAAACACGCTGGCATCCTTCCACCCGCGCGCCACGTTCAGCGCCAGCAGCACCGCATCATAGCCCAGCGTGGCCGTGCGCGGCGGCTGGCTGCCAAACCGCGCAAGATAGGACCGGTCAAATTTGGCAAAGCGTTCTTCGGACACGGTGGCAAACCAGGCCCCTTTCAGCGCGGGGCTGTGCGCGATCGCGCTTTCGCCCGTCCACAGTTCGGTGCCCAGCAGCCGCACGCCATTGGCAAAGGGCGCGGCAAAGGCGGCGATGCGCGCGCCATCGGCAATCAGGATCGCATCGACCTGGCCTTTGGCCTTGACCCGGCGGATCGCGCTGCCGACCGAGGTGTTGGTGCGGTCATAGGTTTCGATATCGGTCACGCGCACATTGCTGGCGCGCGCTGCCCCGGCCAGCCCGGCGGCCACGCGCTGGCCATAGACGCCGGCGGGAATGATCGCGCCAACCGCGGTTACGCCATGCGCGCGGGCATAGGCGATCACCCGCGCGACCGATTGCCCGGGCACCTGGCCAAACACGAAGACATCGCGCGCCGCCACATCGGCATCGTTGGAAAAGGTGATCATCGGCACATGCGCCGGCCGCGCCACCGTGGCGACCGTGGCCACATCCTCGGCGGCGAGCGGCCCGAGAATCAGCTTGTTGCCATCGCCGATCGCCCTGGCCGCCGCCGGCCCGGCGCCATTGGCGGTGTCATAGGTGGTGATCCGCAGATTCTGCGCATTGGTATCGAGCAGCGCCATCGTCGTGGCATTGGCAATGGCCTGGCCGATCGCGGCATTGGTGCCTGTCATCGGCACGAGCAGCGCGACGCGGTGGCGATCGGTATCGCTGGGCAGGACATTGGCCTGGGGCGCGGCCTCCACCGGCTTTTGCACCACCGGCGCCGGCTTTGGCTTGGGCACCACGGCGCACCCGGCCAGCAGCGCCAGCATGCCGGCCACGAGAGCGCGGCGGGCCAGGTTCCTGCCCCGGCTGTCGGCCCGCGTGGTCCGCTGTTTGGTGTCTTCGCCGATCATGCGCTTGCCTCTTTCCCCTGCCAGGGTCCATGCTGTGGCGATGGACACCGTGACACCCGAACATTCTGCACCTGAAATTGCCCGATCCGATAGTACGGACCCGGAAAATCCGGCACTTGCACCGGGGCTCTATATTGTTGCCACCCCGATTGGCAATCTTGGCGATATGACCCGGCGCGCGATTGCGGTGCTGGGTGCGGTATCGGCGATAGCCTGCGAAGACACCCGCGTCACGGGCAAGCTGATGGCGCATCTGGGGCTGAAGAAGCCGCTGCGCCGCTATGACGATCATGCCGATGCCGCCGCGCGCGATGCGTTGATCGACCTGATGCGGGCAGAGCCGGTGGCGCTGGTTTCCGATGCCGGAACGCCGCTGATTTCCGACCCCGGATATCGCCTGGTGCGTGCCGCGCGCGAACAGGGCATTGCGATCACCAGCCTGCCCGGGCCGAGCGCGCTGATCACCGCGCTCACGCTTGCCGGGCTGCCGACTGACCGGTTCCTGTTTGGCGGGTTTCTGCCAGCCAAGGACAAGGCGCGGCGCGATATGCTGACCGAGCTTGCCAGCGTGCCGGCCACGCTGGTGTTCTATGATACCGGGCCCAGGCTGGTGGAAACGCTCGATGCCATGGCGCAGATATTGCCCCGGCGTGAAATCGCGGTGGCGCGCGAATTGACCAAGCTGTTTGAAGAATGCCGCACCGGCACCGCGGCCGACCTTGCCGGCCATTATCGCACGCATCCCCCGCGCGGCGAAATCGTCGTGCTGGCCGGGCCGCCAGTGGCCGCAGAAGCGCCCGACGAGGCCGCGATCGATTCCGCGCTGGCCGAGGCGCTGGCGCGCCTGCCGATGTCTCAGGCGACCAAGGATGTTGCGCGCACGCTGGGGCTCGATCGCCGCGCGCTCTATCGCCGCGCGCTGGAATTGCAGGGCGAGACGCCCGCAACAGACTCTTCCGCAACAGACAGGCCCGCCACAGACTCGCCGGGAACCGAAATCGCGTGAACCGGAAGGGCCGCGCCGAACGCGATGGCCGGCGTGGCGAATCGCTGGCGGCGCTGTGGCTGATGGCGCAGGGCTGGCGGATCGTGGCGCGACAACAGCGCATCGGGCATGGGCGCGGCATTGGCGAAGTCGATATCGTGGCGCGCCGGGGCCGGGTGCTTGCCTTTGTCGAGGTCAAATGGCGCAGCAATCGCGCGGCGCTCGATCATGCCATCGATGAACGCCGCCTGGCGCGCGTGGCGCAGGCGGCGCGGGCGCTGCTGCCCCGGCTGGCGCGGCCTGGCGATACCGTGCGGATCGATGTGATATTGCTTGCGCCGTGGCATTGGCCGCGCCACATCACCCACGTCTGGCAGCCCTGACCGGGGCGCATGGTTTCGGGAAATTTCTAGAATGGCGGTTCGCGTTGCGGTCCAGATGGACCCCCTGGCCTCGATCAACATTGCCGGCGATTCGTCGTTTCACCTGATGGTGGCGGCGCAGGCGCGCGGGCACGACTTGTGGTATTACGATGTGCGTTCGCTCGCCTGGCAGGCCGGGCGGGTAACCGCACAGGCCGCACCGGTGCGCGTGCAGCGCGTGGTCGGTGATCATTTCACGATGGGTGAAATGCGCCAGATCGATCTGGGCCGCGATATCGATGTCGTGCTGATGCGGCAGGACCCGCCGTTTGATCTGGGCTATATCACCGCGACCCACCTGCTTGAACGGCTGGAGGGCGAAACGCTGGTGGTGAATGACCCGCGTTCGGTGCGCAATGCGCCCGAAAAGGTCTATGTGCTGGATTACGCGCGCTTCATGCCGCCCACGCTGATCACGCGCTCTGCCGCCGATGTGCGCGCGTTTCAGCGCGAACATGGCGGGCGCGCGGTGGTGGTGAAACCGCTGCACGGCAATGGCGGCAAGGCGGTGTTCAAGATCGAGGCCGGTGGCGGCAACTTGTCGGCGCTGGCCGAATTGTTTGGCCAGGTCTGGCCCGAACCGTTCATGGTCCAGACTTTCCTGCCCGAAGTGGCCGAAGGCGACAAACGCATCGTGCTGGTGGATGGCGAAGTGCTCGGCGCGATCAACCGCAAACCGGGCGAAGGCGAATTCCGCTCAAACCTGGCCGTCGGCGGTTATGCCGAAAAATCCGACCTGACGCCGCGCGAAGCGGAAATCTGCGCCGCGATGGGCGCCGATCTGAAGGCGCGCGGGCTGGTCTTCGTCGGCATCGACGTGATCGGCGGCAAATGGCTGACCGAAATCAACGTGACATCGCCCACCGGCCTGGTCGCCATCGAAAAATTCGACGGGACGGACACCGGCGGCGCGATCTGGGATGCAATCGAGCGGCGGCTGGCATAACCGGAACCCAATCCTCCCCGGCCAGATCCTCCCCGATTGGGGGAGGGGGACCGCCTGAAAGGCGGTGGAGGGGCCTTGCGCCAGGGTAAAACCTCAAGAAAAAAAGCGCGCGATCCCTGTTGCCGCCCTGGCGACAGAAATCGACCTTGCGCCGAGCGACCAACCCCCCTCCACCAGCTTCGCTGGTCCCCCTCCCCGAAACGGGGAGGATGTTACGGCGCGCTTATGCGCCTGGCGTCGTGTCCGACAGCCACTGTTCCAGATACTTGATCGAATAATCGCCGTTCAGGAACACCGGGTCTTCCAGCAGGCGCTGGTGCAGCGGGATCGAGGTTTTTACGCCTTCGATCACCATTTCCTGCAGCGCGCGTTTCAGCCGCATGATGCAGCCTTCGCGGGTGCGGCCATAGACGATCAGTTTGGCGATCATCGAATCGTAATAGGGCGGGATGCGGTATCCGGCATAAAGCCCCGAATCGACGCGCACATGCATGCCGCCTGCCGCGTGATAGGCGGTGACCAGCCCGGGCGAGGGGGCGAAAGTGAACGGGTCTTCGGCGTTGATCCGGCATTCGATGGCATGGCCGGAAAACACGATTTCGTCCTGTTTCACCGACAGCGGACGGCCATCGGCAATGCGGATCTGTTCGCGCACCAGATCGACGCCGGTGATCGCTTCTGTCACCGGATGTTCCACCTGCAGGCGGGTGTTCATCTCGATGAAGTAGAATTCGCCGCCTTCCCACAGGAATTCGATCGTGCCCGCCCCGCGATAGCCCATGTCGGCCATGGCGCGCGCCACGATCCCGCCCATGCGTTCACGTTCTTCGGCGGAAATGACCGGGCTGGGCGCTTCTTCCAGCACTTTCTGGTGGCGGCGCTGCAGCGAACAATCGCGTTCGCCCAGGTGGATCGCATTGCCGTTGCCATCACCGAAAATCTGGAATTCGATATGACGCGGGTTGCCCAGATACTTTTCCAGATAGACCGTGGCATCGCCGAACGCGGCCTTGGCCTCGCTGCCGGCCTGCTGCATCAGCGTTTCCAGCTCGTCCGGCCCGGTGCACACTTTCATGCCGCGCCCGCCGCCGCCCGATGCCGCCTTGATGATCACCGGATAGCCGATTTCTTCGGCAATTTTCGCCGCCAGCACCGGATCTTCGATCGCGCCGTCAGACCCGGGCACCAGCGGCAGGCCCAGCCGGCCGGCGGTGCGCTTGGCTTCGACTTTGTCGCCCATCGTGCGGATATGTTCGGGCTTGGGCCCGATCCAGGTGATGCCGTGGGCTTCGACGATTTCGGCAAACTTTGCGTTTTCCGAAAGAAAGCCATAGCCGGGGTGGATCGCATCGGCATGCGTGATTTCCGCCGCCGAAATGATCGCCGCAATGTTCAGATAGCTGTCCTTGGCCGCCGGCGGCCCGATGCACACCGCATGATCGGCCAGCCGCACGTGCATGGCATCGGCATCGGCGGTGGAATGCACCGCCACCGTTTCGATCCCCATTTCGCGGGCGGCGCGATGAATGCGCAGGGCGATCTCGCCGCGATTGGCGATAAGCAGCCGCTTGATGGCCATCAGGTCTTGTCCCGTCCCGTTGCGGTTCAGGCGATCACGACCAGCGGCTGGTCATATTCGACCGGCTGGGCATTTTCGACCAGGATTGCGGTCACTGTGCCGCCGTTGGGCGCGGTGATCGTGTTCATCACTTTCATCGCCTCGATGATCAGCAGCGTCTGCCCGGCCTTCACCGTCTGGCCGACCGCGACAAAGTTTGCCGCGCCCGGTTCGGGGGTGAGATAGGCGGTGCCGACCATGGGCGAGCGCACGGCATTGGCATGGTCTGCCACAGGTGCTGCCGGGGCGGCGGCGGGGGCTGCGGCGGCCGGGGCGGCAACCGGCGCGGGCGCGGCATACGTGGCAACCGGCGCCGCGGTAACCGTGCGGGCAACGCGGATCTTGCGCGTGCCGTCTTCCACTTCGATTTCGGTCAGGCCGGTTTCTGCCAGCAATTCGGCCAGTTCGCGCACCAGTGCGCCATCGATGGCCATTGCGGTCTTGGTCGCGCCCCCGTCCTTTGCCAGGTCTGCTTGCGCCATATGTCGTTATCCTCGCGGGGATGAATGGAAATGCGGTGCGCCGCGCCATGCCCGCGCCGCGCGACGCTGGCAAGAGGCTTGTGTGCGGTGACCCGTGCGAAATCCCCGGTCAAAGCGTGCGCCGGGCCCACGAGTATCAGCGTGGTTCACATCCTGGTTCACAGGCGCGCCGCCGCCTCCAGCGCCACACCATAGCTTTCGGCGCCAAACCCGGACACCGTGCCCAGCGCCGCGCGGCCAACCCATGACACATGGCGAAATTCCTCGCGCCGGTGCGGGTTTGACAGGTGCACTTCGATCACCGGGGTGCGGATCGCGCGGATCGCATCATAAAGCGCGATGCTGGTGTGGGTAAAGGCGCCGGCATTCAGCAGCACAGCATGCGCGCCGATGCTTTGCGCTTCGTGCAGCCAGTCGATCAGGTGGCCTTCGTGGTTCGATTGGCGCAGATCGATTTCCATGCCCAGGTCCGCGGCGCGGTCTTCCAGCTGGCCGGCAATATCGTCCAGCGTGTCATGGCCATAGACCTCCGGCTCTCGCAGGCCGAGCAGATTGAGATTGGGGCCGTTGAGGACATAGATGATCTTGGTCATGGCGCGCGCGATCCGGTCCCGAAAATGCGAAAGGACTGGTGGCCGTGATACCGCCACACGCCAAAAGCGCAAGCGCAAGGCCCGCCTGCCGGCGTGCCAGTCAGCCTGCCCGCCTCAGGGGTGCTGGGGCTCGGCGGGCATCGCGGGCACCGGGTCGATCGGCGCGGTGTCTATCGCCGGCTGGCCCATTTCGCCGCCGGTGCCATCGACTTGGGCGATTTCGGGCGGGGCCGCCTGGCCGCTTTGCTGCACCGGCTCCTGCTGGTGTTGCGCGGCCAGGGTTTCGGCGTTCTTCGCGCGCTTTTCGGCAAGGTCTGCACGGGCTTCGGCCGCGGTCAGCCGCTCCTGCAATTCGGCCACGCTGGCCGAAGGCGCCTGCGAACAGCCGGCAACAAGCAGCGCTGTGGTGGCAAGCAGCATGTGGCGCAGGGCCGGGGAAAGGACGCGGGTTTTTTGCATCACGCATTTGCCATAGCGTCAAAAGGTTACCCGAAGTTCAACCGGTTGCAGAATTCCGGTCTTCGTCCTTGCGGTCATCCTGCGGCCGCCGCCCGGTCATCCGCAGATAGAATCGCGAAAAATACGACGGGTCGGAAAATCCCAGCTCGGCGGCGACGGAGCTGGCGCTCGCGCCGGTATAGCGCAGCAGGCGCTGCGCCTCCAGCGCCAGCCGGCGATTGATCAGCGCCTGCGGGCTGTGCCCCAGATGCGCGGCGGTCAGCCGGGTCAGCGTGCGCACTGTGGTGCCGATCGACCGGGCATAGAATTCCAGCGGCCGGTGTTCGGCCAGATGCGTTTCGACCATATGGCGAAACACCGCCAGCCGCCGGTCACCCGCAGTGGCCACTGCCAAGGCATCCCTGCCGGTCAGCAGCGCGCGCACCAGCGCCTCGGCCAGGGCATCAAACAGCGGATCGTTGGCCACGCCCCTGGCCTGGCTTGCGCCGGGCTCGCAAAGGTCCGGCTCCGCCGAATCGAGCGCAATCATCTCGTCCGCCAGCCGCGTCGCGCGTGCGGCGGCACCCGGTGCGACCGGGCCATGCCCGCCGCGCGTCAGCAGCGCGGCCAGCGCATCGTGCGGCGCGCGGGCCCGGCCGATGAACGCCTGCCCCAGGGTGAGCACGTGCCCGGCGCTTTGCGCGGTAAAGCGGAACCCGTGCACCGCGCCGGTCGGCACGACCAGAAACGCAGGCCCTTCCAGCGCGAACAGCGCCCCATCCAGCGTTACCTCGGCCGGGCCTTCGCGGACCAGCAGGATCTGCACCGCGCGATCATGACGGTGGGGGGCGATGGCCCAATCGTGCAGGGCACTGCGCGCCGCGATCGTTTCGATATGGCCAAACCCGGCCGGGCTGGCCCAGGCATCTTCGCCATAGAGCGCAAATGTGGGAATCGCGGGCGGCGGCATTACGCTTGTCCTGAAAGTACCAGACATATGACCGGCCCATCCCTTCACGCGCGGGGGCTCTGGCGTCAAGACAAACCCGCGATGTCCGGCGCGCTGCAACAGGCGCGAGATCCACCGGGCACGGGGGAGATCCGCCATGACCACCACAACCCGCCGCACTGCCGTGGCCGTGATTGGCGCCGGGCCTGCCGGGCTGCTGCTGGGCCATCTGCTGCGCGCCGAAGGGGTCGATTGCGTGGTGATCGAGCGGCAGAGTGCGGATTATGTGCTGTCTCGCATTCGCGCCGGGGTGCTGGAACAGGGCACCGTGGGCCTGATGGAACGGCTGGGGCTTGACGCGCGGTTAAAGGCCGAAGGCCTGCCCCACGGCGGGTTCAACCTGGCCGATGGCGAACGCCTGATCCGCATCGATGTCGCCGCGCTGACCGGGCAATGCGTCACGGTCTATGGCCAGACCGAGCTGACGCGCGATCTGATGGACGCCGCCGCCCCGCGCGGGCTGGAGGTGATTTATGAAGCGGGCGAGGTTGCGCTGCATGATATCGATAGCGATGCGCCCTTCGTCACGTATGCCCGCGATGGCCTGGCGCAACGGATCGACGCGCGGATCATTGTCGGCTGCGACGGTTTTCACGGCCCCAGCCGCCAGGCGATTCCCGCCAGCGTGGGGCGGGCATTCGAACGCGTCTATCCGTTCGGCTGGCTGGGCATCCTGGCCGATGTGGCGCCGTGCAACCACGAACTGATCTATGCCAACCACGAACGCGGCTTTGCGCTCGCCTCCATGCGCAGTGCGACGCGCAGCCGCTATTATGTCGACGTGCCGTTGACCGAACGGATCGAGGATTGGTCCGACGATCGCATCTGGGACGAACTGGCCGTGCGCCTGGGGCCCGAGGCTGCGGCGCGGATGACGCGCGGCCCGGCGATCGAAAAGTCGATCGCCCCGTTGCGCAGTTTCGTGTTCGAACCGATGCGCCACGGCAGCCTGCTGCTTTGCGGCGATTCCGCGCATATCGTCCCGCCGACCGGAGCCAAAGGCCTGAATCTGGCCGCCAGCGATGTCCATTACGCGGCCGAGGCGCTGACCGCGTTTTTCCGCCACAACGATGCCGATGCGATTGCCGGATATTCCGCGCGCGCACTGGCCCGCGTGTGGAAAAGCGAACGGTTCAGCTGGTCGCTGACCAAACTGATGCACCGTTTCCCCGACGATGGCCCGTTCGAACGCCGCATGCAGGTGGCCGAACTCGATTACATCGCCAGCAGCGAAGCCGCCCAGCGCGCAATCGCGGAAAACTATGTGGGCCTGCCGGTCTGACGCAGATCCTTCGCGTGCCGGGGAGGGTCTGGTCAAATCACCCCACGCTGGCCCTGGAAAACAGGTTCATCACCAGCACGCCCAGGATGATCAGCGCCATCCCGGCGATGGCCGGCAGATCCAGCTTTTGCCCCTGCCACAGCCAGGCGACAGCAGCGATCAGCACGATGCCGATGCCCGACCAGATCGCATAGACAATGCCGGTGGGGATCGTCTTGAGCGTGAGCGACAGGAAAAACAGCGCCACGAAATAGGCGCTGACCGAGATCATGCCCGGCACGATCCGGGTAAACCCGTCGGCCTGCTTCAGCATCGAAGTGCCGATCACTTCGGCAAGAATGGCAATCGCGAGATAAAGATAGGGCACTGCGCGCTCCGTTGCTCGCAGCCCCGTGATCCTCCCCGATTCGGGGAGGGGGACCGCGCACAGCGTGGTGGAGGGGGCGGGCGCTTGGCGCAAGCGTTGCGCCCGGCGGCAAAACCCCTCCACCTCCCTGCGGGTGGTCCCCCTTCCCGGGGCGGGGAGGGTCATCGCATCAGGACCAGCCGTCTTGCGCTTCCAGTTGGGCGGCCAGTTCGCCGATCACGCGGTAGCAGTCGATCACGCCGTTCAGCGAACTGTTGGGTTCGCGACCTTCGCGGATCGCGGCGATGAATTCGCGGTCCTGCAGTTCGATGCCGTTCATGCTTACCGCGACTTTGCTGACGTCGATCTGCGCGTCGCGGCCATCGAACAAGTCGTCATAGCGGGCCAGATACGTGGCCGTGTCGCCAATATAGCGGAAGAACGTGCCCAGCGGCCCGTCGTTGTTGAACGACAAGGACAGCGTGCAGATCGCGCCGGTCGCGGCCTTCAGCTGGATCGACATGTCCATCGCAATGCCCAGATCCGGGTGCTTTGGCCCCTGCATCGCGTGCGCGGCCACGATCGGCCCGGCCTGATAGGCAAACAGATCGATCGTGTGCGCGGCATGGTGCCACAGCAGGTGGTCGGTCCAGCTGCGCGGCTGGCCTTTGGCATTCATGTTCTGGCGGCGGAAGAAATACGTCTGCACATCCATCTGCTGCACGGCGAATTCGCCGGTGACGATGCGATTGTGGACGAACTGGTGCGACGGATTGAACCGGCGGGTGTGCCCGACCATGCAGACCAGCCCGGTTTCCTGCTGTTTCGCCACGACGGCCTGTGCATCGGCCCACGAATCCGACAGCGGAATTTCCACTTGCACATGCTTGCCCGCATTCATGCAGGCGATCGCCTGTTCGGCGTGCATTTGCGTTGGCGTGCACAGGATCACCGCATCGACATCGTCGCGCGCCAGCGCATCGGCCAGATCGGTGGAGCTGTGGCGCGCGCCGTATTTGGCGGCGACTTCGGCGGCCTGTTCGGCCTTGCGGCTGATGATCGATACGATTTCAACGCCGTCGATCAGTTTCAGGCCATCAAGATGCTTTTCACCAAAAGCGCCGGCGCCGGCCAGGGCAATACGCATGGGGGTCTGTCCTCGAATGGGAAAGGACCGGACGCGCCTGGTGTGAGCCCGGCGCGCCCGGCAAGGTGGAACTTATTCGGCGGGTTCGAGCACGATATGCCCGATCGCGGTGTTGCTGCAGGGGATGTGATAATGGCGGTGCAGCAGCCGGGTTTTTGCGCCCAGCGCGCCGCGCATGATCAGCCACATCACCATTTCGATGCCTTCGCTGCCGGTTTCGCGCAAATATTCGATATGCGGAATCCACCGCGCCGCGTCGGTTTCACCGATCAGCATATCGAGGAACCGGTTGTCCCATTCGGCATTCAGCAGCCCGGCGCGCGGGCCCTGCAACTGGTGGCTCATCCCGCCGGTGCCCCAGATCTGCACGTTCAGATCTTCGGGAAAGCTGGCCACGGCGCGCGCAATCGCTTCGCCCAGCGCCCAGCAGCGATTGCCCGATGGCACCGGATAGGTCACCACGTTCACCGCCAGCGGCACGATTTTGGCGGGCCAGGCATCGGGCGTGCCGAACATCATCGACAAAGGCACCGTCAGCCCGTGATCGACATCCATCTCGTTGATGATGGTCATGTCGAAATCATCGAGGATCAGGCTTTGCGCGATGTGCCAGGCCAGATCCGCATGGCCTTCGACATCGGGAACCTGGCGCGGGCCCCAGCCTTCATCGGCCGGCTTGTAGCGTTCGCCGCAGCCGATCGCAAAGGTCGGCACGATCTTCATGTCAAAGGCGCTGGCGTGATCATTGTAGACCAGCACGATCACATCGGGCTTTTCCGCCTGTTCCCATTCGCGGGTCCAGTCGTAGCCGGCAAAGATCGGCCCGAAATAATCGTCGCGCGTCTTGCCCTGGTCAACCGCGACGCCCAGCAGCGGCACGTGGCTCGATCCCACGCCGGCGGTGATGCGTGCCATGGTCAGTTCCCCTTTTCGCTGGCGGCAAGATTGGCCCGGATCGATCGTTGTCCTTCGGGGCTGCGTCCGCCGTTCAGCATCATGTCGCGATATTCCGGAAAGGTCATGTCGGTCATGGTCGACACCGCCTCGGCAAACGACAGGCCATCGCACGAAAACAGTTTGGACAGGAAATAGACGTTCCCGCCCAGATCGAGCAGATGGTTGTAATCACGTGCCAGCAGCGCGCCCTTTGCCTCGTCGCTCAACGGCCATTCGTTCAGATAGGCGGCCTGGTCGGCGCGAAACCGGTCGCGGTTTTCCGCCTTCATCAGGCTCATCGCAAACTGGTTGATATGGTACCCGCGCCGCGCGCGCGCCGCAGTATAGACCCGCGTGCCGGGAATATCTTCCAGTTCGGCCAGGTATTCGTGGATGTTGGCACTGGGTTTGGTCGCCCCAGTCATTGGCCCAATAGTTGGCCCGCTATCGGTCATTTGCCCATCTCCTTCAGCCTGGCGTCAAGCCGGGGGAACACGCGGCGTGCATTGCCTTCGAAAATCGCGTGGCGCGCGTCTTCGCTGATCGGCAGCGCATCGACATAGCGTTTGGTATCGTCGAAATAATGCCCGGTGGTGGGGTCGATCCCGCGCACCGCGCCGACCATTTCCGACCCGAACAGGATATTCTTGGTCTCGATCACTTCGGCCAGCAGATTGATCCCCGGCTGGTGATAGACGCAAGTATCGAAAAACACGTTGTTCATCAGATGGCCATCCAGCGCCGGCTTTTTCAGCATGTCGGCCAGCCCGCGATAGCGGCCCCAGTGATAGGGCACCCCACCGCCGCCGTGCGGAATGATGAAGCGCAGCGTCGGGAACCGGCTGAACAGATCGCCTTCGAGCAATTGCATGAACGCCACGGTGTCGGCGGCAATGTAATAGCCGCCGGTGGCATGCATCGCCGGATTGCACGATCCCGAAACGTGGATCATCGCCGGCACGTCGAGTTCCACCATCTTTTCATAGAACGGGAACCAGTATGCGTCGGTCAGCGGCGGATGGGTGAAATGCCCGCCGCCCGGATCGGGGTTCAGGTTGCAGCCGATGAAGCCCAGATCGGTTACGCAGCGTTCCAGCTCTGCCACCGAAGACGTCATGTCCGCCTCGGGCGATTGGGGCAGCATGCAAACCCCGGCAAAAGTTTCGGGAAACAGCCCGACCACCCGCGCAATCAGATCGTTGCAGGCGCGCGCCCAGGGCACGGCCACGCTCTGGTCCCCTACATGCGGCGCCATGGCGCTGGCACGGGGGGAAAAGATCGTCATGTCGGCGCCGCGTTCCTCGATCAGGCGCAACTGGTTGGCCTCAATCGTTTCGCGGATTTCGTCATCGCTGATTGCGGGGTAGGGCGGGGCAGGTTCGCCGGCCTTGAACGCGGCCTTTTGCGCCTCGCGCCAGGCGTCATGCGCTTTGGGCAGCACGGTGTAGTGCCCGTGGCAATCGATGATCAGGGTCATGCGGCTGCTCCTGTCGGTTTGGCGATCATATGGCCGGCCTGCTCGCGCTGGCGCCGCACGGTGCCGGCGGTCATCACCGGTTCCACCCCCAGCGCGGCCAGCGTCTTGGCGCTTTCTTCCATTTCGGCGGCTCGGCGCAAGCCGTGCGTGGCCATGCGCTCGATGTTATAGGCGGCGCGGTGCGACCAGTCCTGCGCGCGCTCGCTGGCATCGAGCGAGGACAGCACTTCGTCCACCACCCCGGCGCGCGTGGCCGCCAGCATCATTTCGGCGGTCAGCGCCTCGATCCCTTTGACCATGACCGAACGGATCATCTTGATCGCGCTGGCCCGGCCGACTTCGCTGCCGACCACACGGATATTGGCAAAACCGGCAGCCCCCAGCGCCGCGGCGGCGGCATCGGCTGCGGGGCCTGCAACCAGCAAAGGCACGGCCATCCGCGCGGGTTCTACCGGGGCCAGCACTGCAACATCGACATAGTGCGCGCCATGCGCCTCGATAATCGCGGCGGCGGCGCGCTTTGTATCGGGTGCGACCGAATTCATGTCGCACCACAGCGCGCCCGGTTTGAGGCAGGGGGCATAATCGCGCGCAACCGTCAGCGCGGCATCGGCGGTGACCAGCGACAGCAAGATGTCGGCCCCGGCCAGCGCCGCTGCCGCGGTGCCGGGAAAATGCAGGCCCAGCGCCTGCGCCACGGCGGCGCGATTGGCGCGAATATCATGCGCCCACGCCTGCGCACCCCACCCTGCCGCACCGGCAAAAGTCGATCCCGCTTCGCCAAATCCGATAAGCGCGATGCCCTGGTCCATGCCCGCCTCCCTGCCGCGCAACCCCGCAGGCCGCCAATCCAATTGCACTGCCCGTGATAAGATCATGCTAAGTGCAGTTGGTTTGACGGTCGCGCGCCGGGGCCTTTGATCCAGATCAAGCCGGCCCGCGCGGCGCGCTGGCACAGCACGATCAACCCGCCCATGAAAACGGAAAACCGCCGATGGCCCGCCACGATCCCGATCCGCCCATTCCCGGCACCTCGCTGTTTGACGGCCGGGCTGCGGCCAGGGGCTATGCGATCAATGCCATGTGCTATTCGTTCAACCAGGATGCCAGTCGCCGCGCCTTTCTGGCTGATGAAAACGCCTATTGCGCAAAATTCGGCCTGACCCCGGCGCAGCGCAAGGCGGTGGCCGATCGCGACGTCCCCGGCATGATCGCGGCCGGCGGCAATATCTATTACCTGGCCAAACTGGCGGGCATTTTCGGGCTGAACGTGCAGGACATCGGCGCGTTGCAAACCGGGAAAAGTGTGGCCGAATTCAAGCAATATCTGCGCGATCAGGGAAAGGATCTGGCCCGTGGCTAAAGTTGTTGGCGCCTATTTCACCAGCCATGTGCCCGCCATCGGCGGCGCGATCCATCGCGGCGACCAGCAGGACCCCTATTGGAAGCCGTTTTTCGACGGGTTCGACCGCGTGCACGAATGGCTTGCCGCTTTGCGCCCCGATATCGCGGTGGTGTTCAACAATGATCACGGGCTGAACTTTTTCCTCGATTGCCTGCCCACGTTTGCGGTGGGGGCGGCGGCGGAATACCACAATGCCGACGAAGGCTGGGGCCTGCCGGTCTACAAACCCTTTGCCGGATACCCGGACCTTAGCTGGCACATCATCGAACAGCTGGTGGAGGATGAATTCGATCCCGCCACCTGCCAGAAAATGCTGGTGGATCACGCACTGTCGATCCCGTTTGAACTGGCCTGGCCGGGTGTGGCGCAATGGCCGGTGCGGATCGTGCCGATCGCGATCAACACCGTGCAGCACCCGTTGCCTTCGGCCCGGCGCTGCCTGGAACTGGGGCGCAGCGTGCACCGCGCGCTGGCCAGCTGGCCCGGCGCCGAACGCGTGGTGGTGATCGGCACGGGCGGCCTGTCGCACCAGCTTGATGGCGCGCGCGCCGGGTTCATGAACCCGGAATTCGACCGGTTCTGCCTCGACGAACTGGCGCGCAACCCCGATGCGCTGACCCGCCACAGCATTCACGACATTGTGCGCCTGTCGGGCACGCAAGGCGTCGAAATCCTCAACTGGATTGCCGCACGCGGCGCGCTGGGGCCATTGGCGCGCGAAGTGCACCGCAATTACCACATTCCCATTTCGAACACGGCGGCGGCAACGCTTTTGCTCGATCCTGCATAATGTGTTCAGCCCGAATTGCACCCCATGCTGAGGCTGGTGTTGGTCGATTTGACAATCCGCACCGCGTCCCGCGCTACGCCCGGCGCGATTTCGGCATGGACATTGTCATCGAGATCGCTTTGCCCGGGCTTGTGAAAGGCCAGCTTGAACTTGCGCTGGCTTAGCAGCAGGCTTTCATCGAGCGGTTTGCACCCGGTCGATTTCGTCATGCGCAGCCCGACCAGCTGGCCATCGGCGTCATAGATCAGGTCATAGCCGAATTCGGCGTTGATGTCGGTCACATCCTTGATTCCGGGGCATTCCTTGCGCACCGCGGCGCAAACCTGCTCGGTCTCCGGCTCCTGGTCGGGGCCCACCTGCCAGCGCGGCACGGGGAAGAAGGCAAAAGGTGCCGATTTGTCGGCCGCCAGCACGCCCGTGCCGGCAAACAGCGCAATCAGCGCCAGGGGCAAGATCCGCATCTGCCAGTTCCCCCGTATATCGCGGCCATGGCGGCATGGCGCGCAGCGCAGAGTGCGCCCGGACGGTGGGATTTGCAATTGGTACGCGCGGTATCCGGTCAGGCTATTCCGTTTCCGGCCATTCCGTTTCCAGTCATTCCGTTTCCAGTAATTTCGGCATGATCGACGTCGGGCACCGGCTGCTCGCCCGCCAGCGTGCGCATGAACAGCCGCGCCGCCAGCCAGGGCTCCAGAAAACGGCCCGCGACATAAAGCACCGCAAACAGCACCGCAAAGACCCGGCCGGAAATGCGCGCGCTGTCGATCACCGCCGAAATGCCGAGGAAAAACGGTGAGGCCAGCAGGCAGAACAGCAGCGCCCGGCTGTGCAGCACATAGCGCAGTTCGCTGCCTGCCAGGGCGGTCACCACGTGCAGCGTGCCCTGTTCAAACACCGCCAGCTTGTCCTGCGACAGCGGATCAATTTTGGAAAACGTCAGCCTGTCACCATCGCGCTGCCGCGTCGTGCCCGGTTCGCGCAGCAGCGTGTCGATCAGCGCCAGCGCCTCGTCGCCCGATTGGCGGGGGGCCAGCGGCACGGTTCCGCGCACGGTCCAGATCCAGTCGATCAGCCGCAGCGCGCGCGCCGCAGGCGTGGCCGCCGGCAGGATCATTCCGCCGGCACTGCGGTCGGCGCGCGCCAGGTGCGGGCGCGGTCGATCAGCGGCTGGAAGGTATAAAGCATCTGTTCGCGGATCGACATGCGGCGCCCGCCTTCCTGGCCGACCAGTTCGGCCTCATCATCCACGCAAGTGCCAAACATGCGATCGATGAAAATGAAAGTGTTGGCATAATTGCAGCGCGTGCTTTCATAATCCTGCGAATGGTGCAGGCTGTGATGTTCCACCGTGTTGAACAGATAGAGCCACCAGCGCGGACTGTTGAACCGGATATTGGCGTGGCTGTAGATGCCCATGGCCATGCCGATTCCGCCCGCCGCCAGCCCGGCGCGCGGCACGAAATCGAAAAACCCTTCGATCCCCAGCCCGATCAGGAAAATCTCGGTCGGGTTGCCGATTGCGCCTTTCAGTGTGTTCAGCTGCGTGATGAAATGGTGCGGCGCGTGCGACAGCCACAGCGGGTGCCAGTTGTGCATCGCGCGGTGCATCCAGTACTGGCCGAAATCGAAAATGAACAAGCCCAGAAACACCTGGAGCAGAAACGGAATATGCCCCGCCCAGGCCGTATGGATGTTCAGATAGTGCTTGATCGCATCGATCGCCGGGCCGCTGCCGATGTGCTTGGCAACAAACTTGATCAGCGTCACGCTGACCGCGACATAGAACAGGTCGGTCGCCAGTTCCTTCCACGTCAGGCGCCAGCTTGCATGGCGTTCGCTGACCCATTCGAGGCCGAGAATGAGCACCTTGAACGCAATGCCGATGCCGATGCCCACGGCCACTGTGGCGTATTTGTCGGGCGCGAAAGTCCAGAACGCGATCATCGCGAACAGCATCACCGGCTGGAACCAGGTGAACACGAACTGTTTCACCGGGCCGCCTTCGACCGGACGGCGATTGGGGAAAAACGGCCGGCGGGCAGTTTGCGCAACACTAGCGTCCTGCCCGGCAGGCACGCGCATGTCAGCAGAATCGAGATAGGCAGTGTTCAATGTCTGACCCCATGAAGCGCGGGCGCGACGATCGCGGTTCAGCCTTCGGCGGTCAGGTTATACGCATGCCTCAAACTCCGGCCGGTACGCCAAACGGCGTATGCGACACTACCCAATGGGGCATGGCCAATGGGGCATGGCCAATGGGGCATGGCCAATGGGGCATGGCCTTTGGCGCATGGCTTCTGGCGGTACGGTTCAGTTTCCCGATACCGCCAGCAGATCGGCCATGAATTCGGCCTGCACCGCGGTGGGCCGCCATGATGCGCGGGTGGTCACGCCAATCACGCGGTGAAACGGGCGGGGCAGCGTGCCGAGCGATGTCAGCCAGCGCGCTTCCAGTTCCACCGCGACCTGATCGGGCGAAACCAGCGTGAGAAAATCGCTGTCGATCAGCACCTGGCGAATGGTCATCACCGATCCGGATTCCACCGGCACGGCGGGCGGGTCCAGGCCGGCCTCGGCAAACATGCCATCAAGCGAATCGCGCAAGGGCGCGCCGCGCGCGGGCAGGATCCAGCTGTACCGCGCCAGATCCTGCAGTTCGGGCCCCCTGCCGACCAGCAGATTGCCGGCAGATGGATGGCCGGCCAGCGGGTGATCCGGGCGCGCCACCACCACCGGTTCATCCGCAAACAGCGCGGTCTGTACCAGATCGGGCTCTACCAGCGGTTCGCGCAGCGCGCCGATCATCAGGTCGATCTGGCCATTGCGCAAAGGTTCGACCAGTTCTGCGCGCGCGCCTTCGGCAATGGCGATGCGCACGCGCGGGTGGCGTTTCAAAAACCGGGTGACCGCCGCCGGCAGGACGCGCGCGCGCGACAGCGGCATGGCGCCCACTGTGATACGGCGGATTTCGCGGCCTTTCAGCGCCTCGATTTCGGCAAGGCCAGCCTCAAGCTCCACCCGGGCAAGGCGGAAAGTGCGCGCCAGGGCATGGCCGGCCTCGGTCATCACCACCGCATTGCTGCGCCGTTCGACCAGCAGCTTGCGCAGCGACAGCGACAGATCCTTGATCGCGCGGTGGAGTGTGGGCACGGCCAGCCCCGTGGCCAGGCTTGCCCCTTGATAGCTGCCGCTGTCGGCCAGCGCGAGCAGCGCGCGCAGCCGGGCAGTGGTGACATGCGGGCTGATCGCGTGATCGAACGCAGCGCGAATGCGCGGCGCGAACAGGTCTGCGGCCGGGGTGGGCACCATGCCATCGTGGCGACGTTCGAACAGCGGCAGGCCGATCTGGCTTTCCACCCGGGCCAGCGCCTGGGTCAGCGCCGGCTGGGTCAGGTTGACCGCGCGCGCCGCCGCGCCCATCGTGCCCAGATCGGCAATCCGCGCGATCGCGGCGAGATGCCGCAAGTTGTAATTCCAGATATCCAAGCCGGCATCCCTGTTAAGCAATCTTGCCTGTTGTGCAATCTTGTCGTGCAGGCCGGCCTTTTAGCAAAATCTAATGGCTTGGCCAGAGTTCCGGCTTTTCCTGCCCGCCCGTCGGGCGCAACCCGGCGCGCAAGTCCTGAAAACGGGGCCCCCCCAAACCGAAGCGAGTGTTGCCACCATGAGCGGTATTGTCGTCCAGACCATCGAACGCGCCCCGTTGGACATCATCGACGGCCTTGCCCGATGCGGCGTGGCCACCGTGCACGAGGCGCAGGGCCGCACCGGCCTGCTGGCAAGCACCATGCGTCCGATCTATCGCGGCGCGCGGATCGCGGGATCGGCGGTCACGATCAGCGCGCCTCCGGGTGATAACTGGATGGTTCATGTCGCGATCGAGCAGTTGCGGGCGGGTGACATCCTGGTGCTGGCGCCGACAAGCCCGTGCGAAGATGGCTATTTCGGCGATCTGCTGGCCACTTCGGCGCAGGCGCGCGGCTGCCGCGGGCTGGTGATCGATGCCGGGGTGCGCGATGTGCGCGATCTGACCGAAATGCAGTTCCCGGTCTGGTCAAAGGCGATTTTTGCGCAAGGCACCGTGAAAAACACGCTGGGCTCGGTCAATGTGCCGGTGGTCTGTGCCGGCGCGGCGATCAATCCGGGCGATGTGATCGTGGCCGATGATGATGGCGTCTGCGTCGTGCCCCGCGCCACCGCCGCCGCCGTGCTCGCCGCCGCGCAGGCGCGCGAAGCGAACGAGGCGGACAAGCGCGAAAAGCTGGCCGCCGGCGTGCTGGGGCTCGACATGTACAAGATGCGCGAGCGGCTCGCCGAAATGGGCCTCAAATATGTCTGAGCGTTCGGCGCGCTGCATGTGGATGCGCGGTGGCACATCAAAAGGCGGCTATTTCCTGAAGGATGATCTGCCCGCCGACACGGCCGCGCGCGATGCGTTCCTGCTGGGCGTGATGGGGTCGCCCGATCCGCGCCAGATCGATGGCCTGGGCGGCGCCGATCCGCTGACCAGCAAAGTGGCGGTGGTGTCGCGCTCGCAGCGGCCGGGCATCGATGTCGATTATCTGTTTCTGCAGGTCTTCGTTGATCAGGCGATCGTGTCGGACGCGCAGAATTGCGGCAATATCCTTGCCGGGGTCGGGCCCTTCGCGATCGAACGCGGGCTGGTTGCCGCCGGCGGCGATGAAACGCGCGTGGCGATTTACATGGAAAACACCGGGCAAGTGGCCGTGGCCACGGTGCAGACCCCCGGCGGCGTGCCCACATATGCGGGCAGTGCCGCAATCGACGGGGTGCCGGGCACGCACGCGCCGGTGCCGCTGGAATTTCGCGACACGGCGGGATCGAGCTGCGGCGCGTTGCTGCCCACCGGCCATGCGGTCGATGTGGTGCAGGGGGTTCCGGTCACGCTGATCGACAACGGCATGCCCTGCGTGGTGATGAAGGCGGCGGATCTGGGCATTACCGGCTATGAAGATCGCGACTGGCTGGATGCTGCGACCGGGCTGAAAGCGCGGATCGAGGCGATCCGGCTGGAAGTCGGCCCGATGATGAACCTGGGCGATGTCACGGCAAAATCGGTGCCAAAGATGATGCTGGTCGCTCCTCCGCGCGCCGGTGGCGCGGTCTGCGTGCGCAGCTTTATCCCGCATCGCGCGCATGCCACGATCGGCGTTCTGGGGGCGGTGTCGGTGGCGACCGCCTGCCTGCTGCCGGGATCGCCCGCGGCCGACGTGGCGGTGGTGCCCGGGGATGCGAAAAAGACGCTGTCGGTCGAACATCCGACCGGTGAAATGAGCTGCGTGCTGGAAACCGATGCCGATGGCGCGGTGGTCAGCGCCGCGTTGCTGCGCACCGCGCGCAAACTGATGGATGGAGTGGTGTTCGGATGACCGGTCGTATCGTTTCCTGGCACGCCAGCCCGTCAAAACCGCGCTATCGGCCGCCCGCCGGAGCGATCGATGCGCATTGCCACGTGTTTGGCCCCCAGGCGCAGTTTCCGTTCAGCGCCAAGGCCAAATACCTGCCCGAAGACGCCGGGGCGGACATGCTGTTCGCCCTGCGCGATCATCTGGGATTTGATCGCAACGTGATCGTCCAGGCCAGTTGCCACGGCACCGACAATGCCGCCACGCTGCACGCCATTGCCCGGTCGCAGGGCCGCGCGCGCGGCGTGGCGGTGGTCGATCCGGCAATTTCCGAGGCCGAACTGCATGCCCTCCACGCGGGCGGGATTCGCGGCATCCGCTTCAATTTTCTGAAACGGCTGGTCGATGATGCGCCAAAGGACAAGTTTCTGGACGTCGCGGCGCGGCTGCCCGCCGGGTGGCACGTGGTGATCTATTTCGAGGCGGACATTCTGGAAGAGCTGCGCGGGTTCATGGATGCGATCCGCGTGCCGCTGGTGATCGACCACATGGGCCGCCCCGATGTGGCGCAGGGCCCAGGCGGGCCGGACATGGCAGCATTTCGCGCGCTGCTGAATTCGCGCGACGATATCTGGTTCAAGGCGACTTGCCCCGACCGGCTGGACCCCGCCCGAAATGGCAAAGGGGGTGACCCGTGGAATGCCTTTGCCGATGCGGTTGCGCCGCTGGTCGCCGATTATCCCGACCGCGTGCTGTGGGGCACCGACTGGCCGCACCCCAACATGCAGGATGCAATTCCCGACGATGGCCACCTGGTCGACATGATCCCGCGCATCGCACCCACCGCAGACTTGCAGCACCGGATGCTGGTGGCCAATCCGATGGCGCTGTACTGGACAGATTGAGAACCGGGCTGATTGAGAACCGGGCCAAAACGCTTGCAGTCGGCGCGCAAGGCTGGTGAGATTGGCCTATGCCTGACGAAAATCCTGCGGCCATGCGCCTTGATCTGTTCCGATCCCTGTGGGGCTGGCCCACCGGGCCCGGCGCCGATTGGGCGCGCTGCGGTGCCGAATGCCGCGAAAACGGCTTTGTCGGGGTGGAGGCGCGGCTGCCCGCCGATCCCTTTGCCCGTCGCGCGCTGAAGGCGGCGCTGGCGGGGGAAGGGCTCGGCTATATCGCGGTGGTGTTCACTGGCGGCGATGTCATTCCCGATCAGCGCTGGACTGTGGCCCAACATCTGGACCGGTTGGCCCAGGCGATTGACGGCGCGCGCGAAGTGGGCGCGCGGTTCATCAATGTGCTGCCCGGCAACGATCGCTGGGCGCTGGCCATGCAGGTTGATTTTTTCGGGCGGGCGCAAAGTCTGGCCGATGCGGCGGGCATCACCTGCAGCTTTGAAATCCACCGCGCCACGTCGCTTTACAGCCCGTGGGTCGCGCTCGAGGTGATCGCGCAAGTGCCGGAATTGCGCTTTACCGCCGATCTCAGCCACTGGGTGGTGGTGTGCGAACGGTTGCTGGATGATCCGGCCGACGATCTGGCACCGTTCCTGTCGCGCGTGCACCATGTTCAGGCACGCGTCGGCTATGACCAGGGTCCGCAAGTGCCGCATCCGGCCGCGCCCGAATATGCCGGCGCGCTGGCCTGGCACCAGGCGATGTGGCAGCGCGTGTGGGCCTGTCATCGGGCGCAAGGCCGCACGGAAACCACCGTGACTCCCGAATTCGGCCCCGATGGCTATACCCACCTGCTGCCCTTTACCCGCGCCCCGGTCGCCGACATATGGGATCTCAATCGCTGGATGGCGCGCACGACCCGCGATCAGTTCACCGCATGGAGCCAGACGGCATGACCACATTCGAAGCCCTGCCGATCATCGATGTCACCCGCCTGTTCAGCGACAGCCTGGCCGACCGGCAGGCCGTGGCCGATGAACTGGGTCGCGCCTCACGCGAGGTGGGGTTTTTCTACATTCGCGGGCACGGCATCACGGCAGAACGGATCGCGGCGCTGCGCGCGGCGACGGCGGCGCTGTTTGCGCACGATTTCGACTGGAAAATGCAATGCCACATCGGGCTGGGGCGCGGGCACAAGGGCTATGTGCCCGAAGGGTCCGAATGGTACGGATCGGGGCGCCCCGATCTGAAGGAGGCGTGGGATATCGGCTTTGAAGCCGCCGACGATCATCCGTTCGTGCAGGCCGGGCAGCCGCTGATCGGGGGCAACAAGTGGCCGGCGCTGCCCGGGTTTCGCGATGCGGTCGATGCCTATTATGCCGATGTCTTTGCGCTGGGGCGCACGCTGTTTCAGGGCTTTGCGCTGGCGCTGGGGCAGGACGAACACGCGTTTGACCATCTGGTGACTTGCCCGCCGTCAAAACTGCGGCTGATCCACTATCCGGTCGATCCGTCGGCCGAGGACGCGCCGGGGATCGGCGCGCACACCGATTATGAATGCTTCACGCTGCTGCTCGCCGACCAGCCGGGGCTGGAAGTGCTCAACGGCGAAGGGCGCTGGATCGATGCGCCGCCGGTCAGCATCGAGGGCGAAGAACTGTTCGTGATCAACGTGGGCGACATGCTGGAGGTGATGACCGCCGGGCAATTCGTCGCGACCACGCACCGCGTGCGCAAAGTGCGCGACGAACGCTATTCGTTTCCGCTGTTCTTTGCCTGCGACTACGCGACGAAGATTCGCCCACTGCCCGATTTTGACCCCACCGGCGAAAAGACCGCCGAATATCCCGATATTTCGATCGGTGATCACATGTGGTCGATGGCGTTGCAGACGTATCGCTATCTGCGCGACAAAGTGGCGGCGGGCGAACTGGCACTGCCCGAAAATGCGCGCGGCACGCACACGTTCGGCCAGTTCAAGACGCTTGAACAGACCCCCTGATCTTTGCCATCAGGCGCCAGGATCACGCCACGCCGCGATCCTGGCCTTCCCAATATTCGGCGCGCATCGCTTTCTTGTCGAACTTGCCCACCGCGGTGCGCGGCAGCGCATCCTTGAAAAACACGTGCTTGGGCGCTTTCACGCTGCCGATGCGATCCTTGCAATGGGCAATGATTGCGGCGGCATCGGGTGCACCGGGGCCGGCGACGACCAGCGCGGTTACCGCTTCGCCCCATTTTTCATCGGGAATGCCGATGGCGGCGCATTCCAGAATGCCGGGCAGCTCGGTCACTGCCGCTTCGACTTCGGTGCAGAACACGTTGAACCCGCCGGTGACGATCATGTCCTTCTTGCGGTCGACGATGTAATAGAACCCGTCTTCGTCGCGCCGGCCAACGTCGCCGGTGTGGTGCCAGCCGTGGGCCCAGGTTTCGGCGCTGACTTCGGGCATTTCGAAATAGCCGCCGCCGACAATCCCGCCACGGCCGACGATTTCACCCACTTCGCCGGCATCCAGCAGATTGCCGTCATCGTCCATCAGTTCGACGCGCACCGAATACGTCTGGCGGCCGCAACTGGCCAGCCGCTCGGGATGGTCGCCCGCCGCTGCCGCCGCGACCACTTCGGGGGAAAGCCAGGTCGCGACAAGGTGGAATTCGGTCTGGCCATAGCTTTGGCACATGCACGGCCCGAACACGTCGACCATCTGGCGCAGCTTTTCGGGCGCGCAGGCGGACCCGGCCAGCAGGAAATAGCGCAAGCTGGAATAATCGACATCGCGCACGCGCGGGTGGGCGAGCATGGTATAGACGGCCGTGGGCGGCAGGAACGTGTGCGTTACGCGGTGTTCGACAATCGCGTCCATCACCTGGTCGGCATCGAATTGCGGCAGCACGACCACCGTCGCGCCCATCGCGATGCCGGCCATGGTGAAGGGCCCTGCCGCATGGGTGAGCGGGGCGGTCGCCAGAAACACCGGCGGCTTGTCGCCGTCTTCGGGTTTCAGCGCCATGATCTGGCTGATCGTTTCCAGCATCGTGCCCCAGCTGCGGTTGAGCACGCGCACGCCCTTGGCCGGGCCGGTGGTGCCGCCGGTGGCGATGATCGCGGTCAGTTCTTCGCCATTGCCGGTGGGATCGCCCCAGTCGGGCACGGGCGGCGATCCGGCGGGCGCCATGAACGCATCGAGCGAAGGCGTATCGCCATCGGCCTGGTCCAGACAGATCATCAGCCGGATTGTCGGCACTGCGGCGGCCACGGTGCGCGCATCATCGGCATAGTGCGAATGGTAGAACAGCACGGCCGCACGAACATACGTCAGATAGGCGATGTTGTCGGACAGCGCGTTGCGCGTGTTGACCGGAATCCACGCCGCGCCCGCGCGCCACAGCGACAGCATCGATACCAGCACGCCGGGGTGGTTGGGGCTCATCACCGCAACCGCTTCCTGATGCGCCAGCCCCGCGGCCAGCAGCGCGGTGGCGGTGCGGTGGGTCAGGTCGTGCAATGCGCCATACGTCAGCGACTGCCCGTCGGCGACCAGCACGATGCGATCGGGGTGCAGACGGACCTGGCGGTCGAAATAATCGATATTACGCATTGCTTGCTGCCTCGTTGCGCCCGGTGATGCGGGCGGTTTCGGCCGACGTCGATGCCGGCCCGGTGTTTCTGCTGACCAGCCCGCCGACCAGCGTCGGGCCTTTGGCAAAGGGCGCGGGATCGCCTTCGCGCAGGGACAGCCCGAACAGCGGGCTCATCCCCGGAATGCGGCCCAGGCCGCCGTAGAGATCAAACCCGCGGTCGATCCAGTCGCGCAGCGGGTCATCGGCGGTCATCGGCGGGGTGTCGGCAATGCTGGCGCACCACAGGAACACCGCGAGCGCGCGATAATCGGCATAATTGGGCGTCTCGCCGCCCAGCCACGGGCTGTCGCGCAGCACCATGCGCAACAGTTCCAGTTCGGGCAGCACCAGCGGCAGGCGATCTTCGCGCCCCTCGGCCAGTTGCTCCATCGGCGCACCCCACATACGCTGGCGCGATTCGACGATATAGGGAACATCCTGGGGAAAGCAGCGGTCGCGATATTGCACGGCAAAACAGCGCGCCCACGGGCCCACCGCGGTTTTCCACAGCCAGGCTTCCAGAAACTGGGTCAGCACTTTGACCGAAGGATCGCCGATCAGCGTCGGGCGGTCAGGATATTTGCGATCAAGATATTCGGCGATCAGCCACGAATCGAGCACCCATTCGCCATCATCCACAATCACCGGCAGGCGTTCGGACCGGCCGCCGGTGCGATCGAGAATGCCGATGAACCCGCCATCGACCACGTCCAGATCAAACCCTTTGTGCTTCAGGGCATATTTGGTCGCCCAGACGAACGGGCTGGTGGTCGCGCCGCTGGCGTGCTGCAGGTCGAAAAACGTGATGCGGTTGTCTTTGGCCATGGTCACCATCCTCTTGCCCCTGGGCCGGCGGGCCGCGTTGCGCATGGGGTGCGCCGTGCCTGCTCTATCCCGATATTGTTAGTAATGCATACAAATGCGGGCAAAGGAAAGAGGGATTTGCCGATCGCGTGCATGCCCTTTCGGGGAACGGGCCGGGCGGGTTGCGCGCATCAGCCTGCGTGCGAATTGTCTTCGTGCGAATTGTCTTCGTGCGAATGGTCCCCGTGCGAATGATCCTCGTGTTGGGGGGCCTCGCCCCACAGTGCGTCGAGCGCGGGCACCAGATGGTCGCGATGGCCGGGCGCAATGCGGGCCATCAGATCCTCTTCGAACGCGGTGGTGATCGCATCGGCTTCGTGGCGGCGGGCGCGGCCCGCCCCGGTCAGCAGCACGGCCTGCGATTTGCCATCGATCGGGCGCCGCTCGATCAGACCCGCCTCTTCCAGCCGGTTGAGCAGCGGCACCATGTTGGCGCGCTGGATATCGAGAATCCGGCCGATTTCGCTGGCGGTCGCATCAGTGCGCCCGTCGATCAGCAACAGGACCGAGGCTTCGGCAATGCGCAAGTCGATCGTGCCCAGCCGTCGCGCCAGTTCGGCCATCATCGCATTGGCGGCGCGGCGCAGGGCATAGCCCGGTCGATGCCGCAAAATGTCGGTCATGAACCGCGTACCTCCTTCTTTGCCCCACCCGATCAACGCGCGGGCGCACCCGTTTTGCCCGCACGGGCAGGGGAGTGCAAGCGCGCCAGATCGTTATTGACAATAGCATTCCTGGCGCTATCCCCGGCGACATAAAGGACCGTACCTGAAAGGCGATTCCATGACCGAGCGCAGCGAAGCCGATACCGTGGCATTTTCGGTGGAAAACCGGATCGCCTGGGTCAGATTCAACCGTCCCGAAAAACGCAACTGCATGAGCCCGAAGCTCAACCGCCAGATGAAAAAGGTTCTGGAAGAGCTTGAATTTCGAGATGATGTCGGCGTTCTGGTGCTAACCGGTGAAGGCGAAGCCTGGACCGCGGGCATGGACCTGAAGGAATATTTCCGCGAAACCGAGGAACAGGGCCTCTGGGCGATCCGCAAGAGCCAGCGCGAATCCTATGGCTGGTTCGAACGGCTGCGCTGGTATGAAAAGCCGACAATTGCGATGATCAACGGCTGGTGCTTCGGCGGCGGCTATGGCCCGCTGTTTGGCTGCGACATCGCGATTGCGGCCGAAGACGCGCAGTTCGGCCTGTCCGAAATCAACTGGGGCATCCTGCCCGGCGGCGGCGCCAGCAAAGTCGCGCAGGAACTGATGCCGTTCCGCAAGGCGATGTACCATGCGATGATGGGCGAAACCCTGTCGGGCCTTGATGCCGCCGCGCAAGGCCTGGTGACCGAGGCCGTGCCCGCCGACCAGTTGCACGCGCGCGTTCTGGCGATTGCCGAGGCGCTGCTGAAGAAAGACCCCCACGCGCTACGCTCCACCAAGTGGACGATGCGCCGCATGGTCGACATGACCTATGACAACGCGCTGGATTACCAGATCCGTGCGCAGGAAGCGCTGCACAGCTTTGGCGGCGCCGCCGCGCGCAAGGAAGCAACCAAGCAGTTCCTTGACGACAAGACGTTCAAGCCCGGGCTGGCGACGTTCGACGCGAGCAAAGTGAAGGGCTGACCGCGGGCCGGACATTCGGCAAGCCCGGACATTCGGCAAGCCCGGACATTTGGCAAGCAACGGGAGAGCGATGACATGACGGAACCGGCGGCACGCTTTGCCCGATCGGCGCTTGACCGCCTGCTGCGGCCGCGCTCGGTCGCGGTGGTCGGCGCCAGTGACAAGCCCGGTGCGCTGGGTGCGACGCTGATCACCAATCTCGATCGCGCGGGGTTTGCCGGGCCGGTCTATCCGATCAATCCCAAGCGAGATGCCATTGGCGCGCGCGCCTGCCTTTCGGCGATCGCCGATCTGCCCGAAGGCGTCGATGTGGCGGTGCTCGCCATTCCGCGCCCCGCCGTGCTCGACACCGTTCGCGCGCTCGCCGCGCGCGGAGTGGGCGCGGCCATCGTGTTTTCGGCCGGTTTTGCCGAAGACGGGCCCGAAGGCCTGGCCGAACAGGCCGAAATCGCCCGGATTGCGGGGGATGCGGGCATGGTGATCGAAGGGCCCAATTGCCTGGGCCTGGTCAACCATGTCGACAAGATCCCGCTGACTTTTGTCGAGGCGTTCTGTGAACCGCCCGCCGGCCGCCATGCGGTGGGCGTGGTGTCGCAATCTGGCGCGATGGCCGCGGTGCTGGGCACCGTGCTGATCGCGCGTGCGGTGCCGACCAGTTATTCGGTATCGACCGGCAATGAAGCGGGCAGCGGGGTCGAAGACTATGTCGACTGGCTGATCGATGATCCGCACACGCAAGTCATTGCGATGATTGTCGAACAGTTTCGCCAGCCGGCGCGGTTTCTGGCGGCGGCGCGGCGTGCACGCGCTGCGGGAAAGCCGGTCGTGCTGCTGCACCCCGGCACATCGAGCGCGGCGCGCGAATCCGCCGCCACGCACACCGGGGCGATGGCCGGCGATTATCAGCTGATGCGCGCCAAAGTTGCACGCACCGGGGTGATCTTTGCCGAAACGCTGCAGGAACTGGGCGATGTTGCCGAATTGCTGGTGCGCTGCCCCGCGCTGACCCGGCCAGAGGTTGCGGTGCTGGGCGAATCCGGCGCGTTCAAGGCGATGGTGCTCGACCAGGCGGAACGGCTGGGCCTGCCGCTCGCCGCGCTCGACAATGGCAATGCACCGGCCTTGCGCGCGGCGCTGCCGCCGTTCGTGCCGGTCAGCAACCCGCTTGATCTGACCGCGCAAGGGCTCAGCCAGCCTTCGCTCTATACCGAAGTGCTCAATGCCCTGCTCGATGATGATCGCGTGGGGGCGGTCATGGCCGGCATCATCCAGTCGGACCCGGTGACTGCCGATATCAAGGTGCCGGCCATTCTGGCCGCGCTTGATGGTCGCACGCTGACCAAGCCGATGGTGTTTGCCGGGCTCGACGAAGGCGCGCGCATGCCCGACCATTATATCGCGGCGCTGCGCGCGGCGGGCGTGCCGTGGTTTCCGACCACCGAACGCGTGCTGGCGGCGCTCGCACGGCTGGGCGCCGATCGCGCGCGCGCCCATGCTGCCCATTTTGCCAATGCTGCCCCTGTTGCTCCGCTCCTGCTGCCGGCGCTGGCTGACGAGGCCGGGGTGATCCCGGAATACCGTTCAAAGGCGCTGCTGGGCCCGCTGGGTGTGCCGTTTCCGTGCGGGACATTCGCAGCGGACGTCGCAGCGGCGGTGGCGGCGGCCGAAGGCCTTGGCTATCCGGTGGCGATGAAGGCGCAAAGCCCCGCGCTCAGCCACAAGAGCGATGCCGGCGGGGTCATTCTCAATCTGGCCGATGGCGCGGCGGTGCACGCTGCCTGGGACCGCATGCACGCCAGCGTTGCCGCCCATGACGCGACGATCACGCTCGATGGCGTGCTGATCGAGGCGATGGGCCCGCGCGGTGTGGAAATGATTGTCGGCGGGCGCAACGATCCCGAATGGGGCGCGGTGGTGCTGGCCGGGTTTGGCGGGGTGACCGCGGAAATCCTGCAGGACGTGCGCCTGATCACCCCCGACATGACCGAAGCCGAAGTCATCGCCGAATTGGGCAAGCTGAAAAGCGCGGCGCTGCTCGCCGGCTGGCGCGGCGCCCCGGCGCTTGATGTGCCGGCACTGGCGCGCCTGGTCGTGATCGTGGCACGCCTGCTGCACAGCGAACCGCGCCTGGCCGAGCTCGATCTGAACCCGGTGATCCTCTATCCCGAAGGGCAGGGCGTGATTGCGCTCGATGCGCTGATTTTGGCCCAATGAATTTGGTGGAATGAACGGGCGGGGCGGCACAGATCCGGTGCCGCCCCGGAACCGTCAAAGGCGCGCCCGCTCCAGCACGAACTGCCATACGCGGCCCTGGCGCACTTCGGCCACGCGGCGGAACCCGCTGCGTTGCAATTCGTGCGCGATCATCACGTAATCGCTCCATGCCGTGGCGCCTTCGACCCGGCGTGCCGTGCCCAGACCGCTGCGGATCGTGGCCCAGCGTGCGCGCCGTTCGTCAACCAGATCGATGGCCTGCATCGCTCCGGGGGCAGGGGCCATGCCCAGCCGGCTGTCGTGGATGGTCACATCGGCCAGCGGCATCGCGCGGGCGAGCGGGCCGAAGCCCAGCGTACCGGTGGTCAGCGCCCCGGTGGCCAGTGTACCGGTCGTCAGCGCACCACTCCAGATCGAACCGGCCTTCAGCAGCGCACGGCGACCCAGCTTCACTTGCCGCGCCCCAGATAGGCGGCCACGCTGTCAAGCTCCGCATCGGTCACGTCGACCCGGGTTTGCGGCGGCATCGCGCCTTTGCCCATGCGCACCACCGCGTGGACATAGACGCTGGTCAGGTCGTCGCGATTGGCCAGCAGCGCGGTGGCCGGGCTCGCGCCCACGGCCAGCCGCTGTTTGACCAGCAGATTGGTGCCCATGCCGAATGTCAGGTGGCAATAGCCGCAATGGTTTTCGAACAAGGCGCGGCCATCGCGGCCCGGCGCGTTGCGATCGCCCGCCGGCGCTGCCGCGCGCATCTGATAGGGCGGGGGTGGCGGCGGGTCGGCCAGCACCAGCGTGGCCGGCCCGGCGATCAGCGCTGCGCCGATCATGAATGCTGCAATCCGTGCCATCACGCGCGCCCCTCCTTTGCCTGATCGCGCCAGACTGATGGCCAGATCCCCTGCTTGCCCGGTGCGATGATTCCGTTGGGGTCCAGCGCGTCCTTGATCGTTTCGGTCATGCGGCGCAGTGCGTGGTTGTTGAAATCATAGGTGTCGGCAACTTTGTCCATCCAGCCCAGATGGGTGCGGTATTCGCCGTAACCGGCCTTGGCGGTTTCGGCGATCAGATCGTTGAACAGGGCCTTGATGTTGGTGACCTGGGCCGGCTGGTCGCGATCAAACATCAGCATGTTGATATTGGTGGCAAAGCGTCCGCCGATGGTGAAGCTGGCATAGAAATCGATATCGTGCGCCGCGATGATCGCCCGCGCGCGCTTCAATTGCCCCATCACGTGCTCCGATGTGGCGGGCACCACCGGGGAAAATCCCATGTGGCCGCCGCGTCCGCCGACCCAGTCGCTCATTTGCAGGGGCACGGCAGAGGGCACGCCGGCGGTGATGTCCACCGCGTTCCGGGGCTCGCCCGCATGCCACCAGTGTTCGGCCGGGGGCACGGCCAGGTTGCGCGCCATCGCCGCCTTGACGATATCGGCCTTGGCACGAACCACGGCTTCTTCGCCATAAAGCCGCAGCGCCACCTGCCAATAGCCGAGCTTGTACTGCGTCAGCAGCTCCTTCACCCGCCAATCCGGAATGGCGCCTGGCTTGTCCCAGAAATCGTTGCGTTGGCCTTTCAGCACCATTTTGCCCAGCCAGCTGGGAATGAACACGTTCTGATCGATCGTGCCGGAAATTTTCAATGGCGCGATCGTATCGACCACCCAGCCGATATCGTCTTCGTTGGGGATATCGAACACCAGCTCAAGCGAAGTCGCAGGCGCGGGTTGCAACCATACGCCAGCGCGCGTGACCACGCCCAGGTTCGATTGGGTAAACGCCAGATCGAATGTGGGGCCATAGCTGAGCGGGTGCAGATGCCAGGCATGGTTGCCCGCCATTGCGCCCATCCCGGTGCGCACCAGATCACCCTGCGGCAAGACGACTTCAAACCCGCACAGATTGCGCGCGTGAAGGCCATAGGGGGTATAGCCGATGCCATGGTCAAAGGCATTGCCCAGCACCGAACCCCAGGCGTTGCCCGGCACCGACATCCACAACGGCAGCTTTTCCCGCTCGATCGCTTCGTGCAGATCGAAAAAGCTGACACCTGGTTCCAGCACGCAATAGGCCAGTTTGGCGTCCAGCTCGATGATCCGGTTCATCCGCCCCAGATCGAGCACCACACTGCCCGCCATGCGCGGCGCGGCCGTGCCATAGCCCAGATTTTTCCCGCGTGAGACCGGCCACAGCGGCACTTTGTGCTGGTTGGCCAGCCGCACGATCGCCTGCACTTCCGCGACCGAGGCCGGCGCAACGGCCGCAGAAGCCGGCCATTGCTCTGGCGATCCGGGGGCATAGATATCGCTATAGGCATCGCGATCGGCATCGCTGGCCAGCACCCAGTCTTTGCCGACCACACCGGCAAAGGCGGTCAGCGCGGCATCGAACGCCTTTGGCCCGATGCGGGGCGGCAGAACCTGTTTCATGACATGGTGTCCTTCAATAACTCGAAAGTATCGCCAGGCTCGGGGCGTCAAGCGGCAGGCCCCTGGCCTGTTTGTCCAGATCCTGCGCGCGGGCCCTGGCCTGCTGGTCGATCAGCCAGGCATGGATGGCGTCGGCGTCGGCGGGTTTGAGCACATCATCCCAGCGCGGCATGCCCGCCGCCTGGTACAGCCCGCCCAGCACGATCTGTTTGAAGGCGGCGTGGGTGGCATCGTTCATCCGGCGCAGATCGGGCGTGATCGATCGCGGCTGGTTCGCATGGCACATCGCGCAGCCGATGCCGTAATACAGCGCCTGGCCGCGCGCGATCATCTCCGGGGTAACGTCGGCGGCCTGGGGCGGGGGTGGCGGCGCAACCTCCAGCGGGGGCAGCAGCGGGGGCAGGGGCACCGGCCCGCCGCCCAGCCTGAACACCAGCAACCGGCCGCTGTTGCCGCGTTGATAGGCCGCCGAATAGCGCGGCACATAGGGGTATCCGCCGCCGCCCCACGCCGCCATGACCGCGATATATTGCACCCCGCCGATGCTGTAGGTCATCGGTGCGGCCATGATCGAGGTGCCCGTCTGGATCGACACAAGCTGCGCGCCGGTCCGTGCATCAAGCACGCGCAATTCGCCCGACAGCGTGCCGTGGACAATCAGGCCCGATGCCGTGGTCAGCACGCCTGCCCGATCCTGCCAGCCACCGGCGGGTACCGACCAGACGGTGCGCCCGGTCAGCGGATCGATCGCGCGCATTTCGGAACGCGCCGGATTGGCCTTGGCATCGGCCCAGGCCGGCAGCGCCTTTACCGCGGCGGCCACTGGCGGGGGCAGGGTGGGCAATGCCTGCGCCAGATCGGGGGTAAAGATCAGCGCCGCGCCATTGTTCAGCCCTTTGGCGGCATAAGGTTTCGGCCCCGGCGGCACGAAGATCAGGTTGCCCATGTCAAGCACCGCGCCATACCACAGCCCGGTCGTGCGGTCGTAGGATCCGGCATGCCAGTTGCGCGCGCCGGGCGTTGCCGGAAAGATGATCTTTGGCCCGGCAGAAATATCGGCGGCGGCGGGATTGAGCTCGGGCTCGCCGGTTTTCAGGTTGATCGACCGGGCCCAGTTTACCCGCACAATCGGATTGGCGCGCAGCACTTCGCCGGTTGCCCGGTCGATGACATAGAAAAACCCGTTCTTGGGCGCGTGCAGCACGACCGACCGGTCGCGCCCGTCGATTGTCATGTGGGTCAGGATCATCGGCGCGTTGGCGTCATAATCCCACTGATCCTCCGGGCTTTCCTGATAGAACCAGCGCATCCGCCCGGTTTTCGCGTCGATTGCCACCAGGGACGAGGTATAAAGATTGCGCCCGCCTTTGGGGCTGCGCGCGGTCAGGCTGTAGGGTTCGGCATTGCCGGTGCCGACCAGCACCAGCCCGGTTTCGGGATCATAGGCGATGGCATCCCACGGCGATCCGCCGGCGCCGATGTCCCACCGGCTGGCCGGGTCCCAGGTCTTTGCCGCGGCCTCCAGCTCGGGATTGTCCTGCGCGCCCAGCGCCGGGCTGCGCGGGGTGGTGTGAAACCGCCAGCGCTGCGCACCAGTGCGGCGGTCATAGGCGGTAACATAGCCGCGCGCGTCATAATCCGATCCGGCATTGCCCAGCACCACCACATCGCCGGCGATTTCGGGCGCGCCGGTGGAGCTCATCCCGCGGGAATGGTCCTCGATGCTGTCAACTTTCCACACCACCTGCCCGGTGCGCGCATCGAGCGCATAGAGCATGCCGTCGAGCGCGCCGACATAGACCAGGCCATCGGCCACCGCGACGCCGCGATTGGCCATGTCGCAGCACACCCAGCGGTTCACCTGCATGTCGGTTTCGGGTTCGAACCGCCACAGTTCGCGGCCGGTCGCGCCGTCAAAGGCATAGACGCGCCCGGCCACGCCGCTGGTATAAAGCACACCGCCCACCACCACCGGCGTTGCCTCCAGCACGCGATTGGTGCCCAGTTCTGCCTGCCAGGCCAGGCCCAGCCGCGCGACATTGCCGGGGTTGATCGCGGTCAGCGGCGAATGATGCGCCTTGCCCGGATCGCCGCCCGGGCTGGCCCATTCGCCGTCGGACGCTGCCGCCAGCGGCTGCACCGCCAGAATCAGCGCGGCCAGCATGAGCGAGACCGGCGCCGCAACACAGGATTTCACGGCCGAAATCATGCCGGATCATCCCACGGGCTGGGCATACGATAGGGCACGGTGATGAAATTGGCCTCGATCTGGCAGATCATGCCGTGGTCGATCTTGAACAGTTCGGAAATGTAAAAGCTGTGCGGGCGGCGCACCGGGCTTTTCACCGTGCGCCCGTCGGTAAGCTGATAGGTATCGAGCCGGCCCGAATGGTCGATGAACCCGAACGCCAGCACCAGACCGCGTTCCTCGTCCACCAGCGGAAATCGGCGTGCGCGCAATTCGTCGTCATAGCGGTAATTGCCCATGCGGAACTGCGCTTCGCACCCCAGCGCGGAAACGGGCACGATCTTGCCGAAATCGGGGTTGTTGGTGGTCTGCACGCCGTTTTCGACGCGCTGGCAATCGGGGTGAAACCGGGTGTGGATCGTCCCGTCGTTCAGTTGCAGCGTGTCGAAATAGCCGTTGGACAAACGCACCATTTCGGCGCGCGGGCTGGGCTCTGCGGCGTCGGCCTCAAGGATCGGCTTGGTCCAATAGTGCGGGTTTTCAAACTTGATGCCGCTGTCCGACTGGCGGACGATGCACATTTCGGCCTCGGCCACGGCGCCGGCTTCATCAAACACCAGCCGAAGGGTAAAGCCCGATTCCTCGATTGCCTCGATCACCGTGCCGAAAAACCCGACCTGGCGGGTGTGCACATCGGCAAAGCGCAAATCATAGGGGCCCAGATCCTGAATCGTGCCCCACACGCCGTCGCCTGGCGCCAGCATCACGTTGTTTTCCGAAACGCGGGCATCCGCGGCCCAGTGCACCGCCGCCGAATCGCCCCGGCGCAGCGCCGCCAGAAAGCTGTCGAGCGCAGCATAAAGCGCCTGCCGGTCCATGGTTTCTCCCGATTTTATCACGCGTCTTGCTGGTACCGGCTTGTTCCGGCCAGGCTTATACCCTATCAAATGTTAGAAAGAGCGCAAGGCCTCAGCGACCTGCCGCGCCACACGGGAAAGGACGCAGGATCGATGCCGCATTCGCCGGTGGAACAGGCCAATCTGCGCCACGTGCTGGCGATGTATCACGCCGTGCTGATCGCGCTCGATTCGTCACAGGTCGATGATTTTATTGCGCCGCAATATGTGCAGCATTCGTCGCTGGCCGAACCGGGCGTGGCGGCGCTGAAACGCTGGCTGGATGACCGGCGCGCGGATTCGCCCGATGCGCAACAGACCATCCACCGCGCCTTTGCCGATGGCGATCATGTGATCGTGCATGTGCACGTGCGGCGCTGGCCGGGCGATCGCGGGCTGGCGGTGGTCGATATCTTCCGGCTGGAGGGCGGGATGATCGTTGAACACTGGGACGTGCTGCAGGAAATTCCGGAGCATCCGGTCAATCCCAATGCGATGTTCTGATTCTGATGAAAGGGCACGCCATGCGCTTTTTTAGGCTGATTCCCCTGCTTGCCAATCATGTCCTGCTTGCCAGCCCAGTTCTGCTTGCCGGTCTTGTCCTGCTGGCGCCGGTGCCCGTTGCGGCCAGGCCCTGCACCACATCGCCAAAAGTTCTGGTTACGCGGTTTCTCGATCTGTTTTACGTGCAGCACAAAGTGCGTGAAGCGTTCATGACTTACGTCGATCCGGGTTATATCCAGCACAACCCGCTCGCCGCCAACGGACGCGACGCGGCGATTGGGTTTCTCGAACCCTTTGCCGCATCGCACCCCGATCAGCAGGCAGAGATCAAGCGGATCATTGCCGAGGGCGATCTGGTGGTCGCGCACAGCCATGTGCGTTGGGCCAGGGGCGATCGCGGTGCGGCGGTGGTCGATATTTTTCGCGTGGCCGGCTGCAAAGTGGTCGAACACTGGGATGTGCTGCAACCCGTTCCGGAGACTTCGGCCAATGCCAACACCATGTTCTGATCGCGCGCGCTTTGCCGGCCGGGCGGTCGCGATTCTGGGCGGCAATGCCGGAATCGGGCTGGCCGCGGCCCGCCTGTTTGCGGCCGAAGGCGCGCGCCTGGCCATTACCGGACGCAATGCCGCGACGCTGGACGCGGTTGCTGCCGAAACCGGCGCGTCGGTCCATGTGGCCGATATGGGCGACATCGCGGCCAGCACCGCGGCGCTGCACGCCATCGGTGCCGCGCTCGGGCCGATCGACGTGCTGTTTCTCAATGCCGGGGTGGGCGGGTTTGCGCCCGTGGCCGATGTGACCGAGCCGTTCTGGGACGGCATTCACGATGTCAATCTGCGCGGCGCGTTCTTTGCGCTGCAGGCGGCGATCCCGTTGATGCGCGATGGCGGCGCAATCGTGGTGACCGGATCAATCGGATCGATTGCCGCGGTGCCGGGCAATGTGGCCTATGCTGCGGCCAAGGCGGGCCTGCGCGCGGTGGTGCGGATCGTCGCCAAGGAACTGCTGCCACGCGGCATCCGCGTCAACATGGTCAGCCCGGGCCCCACCGAAACCGAAATTTTCAAACGCGATGCCTCCGCCGCCGAAATTGCCGCAGTGCGCGACATGCTGTCGGGCGTGGTGCCGATCGGCCGCATGGGCGAAGCCGAAGAAGTGGCCCGCGCCGCGCTGTTCCTGGCCAGCAGCGAGGCCAGCTTTATCAACGGGGTGGACTTGTTCGTCGACGGCGGGTGCCTGGAACTGGGGTGACCGTATATCCTCCCCGAAACGGGGAGGGGGACCAGCGAAGCTGGTGGAGGGGCTTCGCCCCACAAACCTTGCTTTAACGGGCAATGCCCCTCCACCACCCTTCGGGCGGTCCCCCTCCCGTGTCGGGGAGGATTTTACAGGCCCGTTGGCACGGCATCGAGCAGCATGGTCTTCATTTCCAGATAGGGCAGCAGGCCTTCGGGCCCGCCTTCGCGGCCGATGCCCGATTGTTTGAACCCGCCAAACGGCAGGCCGAAATCCATGCGCAGCCCGTTCTGGCCAAACCCGCCGGTGCGGATCTTGCGCCCGATTGCCCAGGCGGCATCGGCATCGTGGGTCAGCACCGAACCGTTCAGGCCATAGGCGCTGTCGTTGGCGATGGCCACGGCGTGGTCTTCGCTATCGGCGGGGATCAGGCACAGCACCGGGCCAAAGATTTCTTCCTGCGCAATGCGGCTGGCATTGTCGACATTGGCAAACAGCGTCGGTTCGATGAAATAGCCGACATTGAGATGCGCCGGCCGCCCGCCGCCGCAGACCAGATCGGCGGTGCGGCGGCCTTCCTCGATATAGCTTTCCACCCGTTCCAGCTGGCGCTTCATGGCCAGCGGGCCCAATTGCGCCGCGGGATCATCGCTGTGCCCGATGCGCACGGCGCGCATTTCGCCCGCGATCGCTTCGGCCAGTTCATCATGGCGTGCGCGCGGCACGATCACCCGGCTGAGCATGGCGCAGACCTGGCCGCTCATCATCGTGATCGTGCCGGTGAGCAGGCGGGCGGCATCGGCAATCGCGAAATCATCGCGCAGGATCGCCGCCGATTTGCCGCCCAATTCCAGCGTGCAGCGCGCCATGCGCCCGGCGCAGACGGTGGCGATGCGCTTGCCCGCCAGCGTTGATCCGGTGAAGCTGACTTTGTCGACACCCGGATTGCACACCAGGTGGTCGCTGGCTTCGCGATGCGCAGGCACCAGATTGACCACGCCCGGGGGCAGGCCGGCCGCTTCGGCCGCTTCGGCAATCAGATAGGCCTCAAGCGGGGTTTCGGGCGAAGGCTTCATGATCACCGTGCATCCGGTCAGCAGGGCATAGGCGACTTTGTTGGCCATGATCCCGAACGGCCCGTTCCACGGCGCGATGGCCGCCACCACGCCGACCGGTTCGTGCACCACCAATGCGCAGGCCGCGGCCATGCTCGGGCGTTGTTCGACAAAGGCAAAGTTTTCGGCAAAGCCGGCAATCTGGCGCAGGGCCATCACCGATCCCGCGTGCATCGGCCCGGCAAAACTGGCCAGGCCCCCCATCTGCGCGCTCCACGCGCGCGCCAGTTCGGGCACGCGCGGTTCCAGATGGTCGATCATCCGGCGGAACGCGGCGATGCGCGCCGCTGGCGGGGTTTCGCGCCATGGCCCGTTATCGAACGCATGGCGCGCGGCGGCGACGGCTGCGTCCATGTCGGTCTCGCAGGCTTCGGCCACACGCGCGACGACCTGTTCGGTATCGGGCGACACCAGTTCGATCAGCCGGCCGCTCTGCGCCGCCACCCAGGCGCCGCCGATGTACAGGTGTTCGGGATGGGCGATGGCGATGCCTTCGGGCAGCAGAGTCATGGATGGATATCCTCGGCAGGTGGGGGGGCAGGTGGGGGCAGGGCGCATTCGACACGCGTGATCTGCCCGTTGCAGGTGGTATAGAAAATGAACTGGCGGATCACCTGGACATCGCCCGTGCGGATCGGAAAGAACCCGGTGGCGCCGCGCGCATCCAGATCTTCGCGGGTCAGATCGCGCAAGGCCTCGATCCGCACATCGGCATCGATCGCGGTCACCGTGTCGGATGCGGCAAAGGCGCGCACCGCAACGCTTTCACGCACATGCGCGTGAAGCCAGCGGTAAAATTCCTTCAATTCCTCGCGCGAGGTGATCGTGATGCCGAAAAAGTCCATCCGCGGCGGATCGACATAGAAATCGGCCACCCCGTCATAATCGCGCGCGTTAAAGGCGGCGAGATAGCGGTCATAGGCCGCGCGATCGAGCATCATCGTGCCCATGCCTTTCCGGTGACCGGGTTGGGATAGTGGTAAGGCGGAATGAACACCCCGGGATAGGATTGGTACGCCACGGTTTGCGGCGCATCGGGCGGAAATTCGGGCAGGGCGGTGCCCATCGGAATGCCGCCGGCGGCAAGGCCTTCGTGCCAATCGGCATAATATGTCACGAAACAGTGCAGGCGCGCGATTTTCCACAAGCCGCCTTCGCGGACATAGGCGTTTTCATAGGTCGCTTCGCCAACCAGCGCGCGCGGTGGCTGCCCGCTGGCGTCGGGCACGGCCACTTCCATGATCGCACGCCAGCGCCCCATCGCGCGATCGCCGTCCAGCGTAACGAGCGGCTGCAACTGCATGTGGTTGAATACCGCGCCGGGCACCAGCGAAGGCAGGCATTTGAGATAGCCGCGAATCCGCGCCTGTCCGCAGATCAGCCCGCGCGCCGCGATTTCCAGCGTGGCATCGGGCGCAAACAGGTCTGCGGCTTCGTCCCACTGCGCCTTGTCGACATAATAGCCATAGGCGGTCTGGAGGCGGATAATCGCGCGCTCGTCTTCGATCAGCGCGATGCGGCGCGCCAGATCGGCCCGGGAATCCGGCATGTTGCCGTTGGTTTCGCGCATTGCATCATCTCCCGCACGATGCCGGATTGCCCGGTCCCGCATAGCCTAGCAAATCCCGGAAATGATAACAAATGATAAGGTGAAGGGGCGCAGTTGAAACGAAAAGGGCCAAAACGAAAAGGGGGCAGCCGTTGCCGACCGCCCCCGTCCGTTTCCATGGTGTCAGGATCAGAAGGTCTTGCGCACCGTCACCGCGAATTCGCGTGGCCGCCCGGGCGATCCGGAAATGGCCCCGGCGCCGGCGCCGGTCAGGTCGAACTTTGAACTGTAGTAGTATTTGTCGAACAAGTTGGTCACCGACAGAGCGATCGACAGGTCCTTGCCCGGGTTGCGCCAGGTGATGCGCGCATTGGCCAGGGTATAGGCATCAAGCTGACCGAATTGCGCCGAAGGGGAACCGGCCGCCGCAGCGAGCACATTGCCGATCTGGCTGCCCTGATAGCTGATGTCGAAACGCGGCGTCAGCGTGCCGGCCTTGCCAAGGTTCGCCTCGTACTGCGCGCCAATGTTCCACTTCCACTTTTCCATGCCCGGGGGCTGCTGGTTGATCAGGCCGATGACCGCGGGATCGGACGAACAGGCACCGGCGCCCAGGCCAACCACCTGCGGATTGACGCAAGTCCATTTCCAGTCCTGCCAGGAAATCGAGCTGTCGATCACGAAGCCGGCAAACGGCCGCAGCGTGATTTCGGCTTCGATACCTTTTGAATGCGCGTTGCCGGCATTCTGCGGCAGGGCGCAGGGCCCGGGGCCGCCATATTGCGGGCACGACAGCAGGGTGAGCTGCGCATTCTTGAAATCGAGGTAGAACACATCGACATTCAGGCGCAATTTGCGATCAAGCAGGTCGGTCTTTACGCCCAATTCGTAGTTGACCACCGATTCCGAACCGAACGCAATCGCCTGCGCCGGGTTGAATGGCCGCGGCCCATCGCCGCCCGCCTTGTAGCCCGAAGCCACCGAGGCATAGATCATCGCCTGCGGATTGAAGCGGTAATCGACCGCAAAGCGGTAATCGAGCCGGTTGCCGTTGAACGGGGTGGCGGTGAAGTTGTTCAGGGCGCCCAGGAACGTCTGGGGGGTCACACCGTCAAGATTGAGACGGGCGAAAGTATAGCTCTTCTGGTCGTTCGTGTAGCGCAAGCCGCCATTGATCGTAAGGTTGTCGGCCGGCTTGATTTCGATATCGCCATAGGCGCCCTTGGACTTCGTGCGGATCGGATCGTTGCCGATGAATTGCAACGGATAGATCGGCAGCGGGCCGGTGGGCAGCGGGATGGCAACATAGCGGATGTCTTGCAGCGTGTAATAAACCGCCTTTTCATCCGAATAGTAGCCGCCGACTGTCACGTTGACCATGTTGCTCAGCCTGGCGTTGATGCGCAGCTCCTGGCTGAACGCCCAGTCGGTCAGGTCGTTCGCGCCAAACCCGACATTGGCGGGCGACAGGTCGTTGTCGACGCTGAACGTGTTTTCAAACGAGCGGTACGACGTGATCGACGTCAGCTTGATCGAATCCGACAGATTATAGAGGATTTTGCCTGACACGCCCCAGCTGGTGTACGTCGAAAGTTCCGGACCGGTCGTCGCCTGAAAGCTCATCGCGCCGGGCGGGAAGGGGATCAGGCCATTGGTAAAGGCACCAGCCGGGCTGCCCGTGGTGTCATAGTTGCAGAACGTGCCGCAGATGAACCGGCTGTCATAGGGAACGCCGGGGCCGGCAGTGACGTTGGGGTTGGTGTTGTGGGCATAGAGCAGCACCTGGGCGGCGTTGTGATGCTGGTCCTTGGAGTAATCGCCGCTCAGCGTGATATCCAGCTTGTCATCGGGATGATAGCGCAGAATGCCGCGAATGGCCTTGGAGCCGACATCGCCTTCCTTGTATTTCAGGCAATTGGTGCCGCCAACCGTGGCCGCAACACCCTGGCCCGGGTTCTTGCAACCGAAATCATAGACGTTCACATAGCCGTCCTGATCGGCATAGGACCCCGAAATGCGGGCAAACAGGCTGTCGGTCAGCTTGAAATCGGCGCTGCCCGCCAGATTGATGCGGTGCCGGCTGCCATAAGTGCCGGAGACATAGCCGCCGGTGTTGCCCGAAGGCGCCTTGGAATAGAACTTGATCGCGCCACCTTCGGAATTCTTGCCGGTCAGCGTGCCCTGGGGGCCGCGCAGCACTTCTACCCGGTCCACATCCATCAGATCGAGGTTGGCGCCGGTCAGGCGGGGGAAATAGACATCATCGATATAGATGCCCACCCCCGGTTCGAGCGCGGGGTCAAAGTCGCCCTGGCCCAGGCCGCGGATCGATGCTGTGACGGAATCGCCGAACGCGGCCGATGCAGGGCGCAGCACCACGCTGGGCGCGCTGTCCGAAATCGCCGACAGGTTGTTGGCGCTGCGATCTTCCAGCGCCGTGCCGCTCAATGCGGTAATGGCGATCGGGGTGTCCTGCAGCTTCTGGTTGTGAAACTGCGCGGTGACGATGATTTCTTCGACTTTCGGCGCCGCAGCCGCGGGCGCAGCGTCGGCGGGCGCGGCGTCGGCGAGGGCCGGTGTGGCCACGGCCATGCCGATTGCCAGACCAAGCAGCGAAACCCCTGCAAACGAGGCGCGGCCGATCATCGTGCTGCGGAGCATTCCGGTGCCGGCGACAGGCGCCATCCTTTCAGCGTGCATTCTGTGTTCCCTCTTCCTGATCGGGCCTCGTTGGTCAGGGCCCGGTTCCATTTTGTAGGTAGTACATACGAGAATCGGCTTGGCAAGTGCTGTTGCACCGATGCCTTGTTCCGCGCGGAAAAGTGCTGCAAAAAGATCACATATGATAACGTTCGCGGAGAGGGTGCGGGTCCTTTTACGGTGCGGCAGCGCCCGAATCGGGGTCTGGTCAGGCCAACGCCGGCGCAGCGATTCGCGCCCGTCGCCACAGCCGGCGGGCGATGGGCGAGGGTGCGCGGCATGCCCCGTTTCCCGGTCCTGATTTCGGTCCAGTCCTGATTTCGGTCCGGTCCCGATTTCGAGTTGCAACGCGTCCTGATTTTTGTATGTCTTGCCTACAAATTCGTGACGCCCGCGCAGCCGGGCGCAAAACGATCGCCAGAGGATGACCGATGAACGACATCAACCCGATCAGGCATTCCCTTGTCAGGCAGGCCGGGCCGGCCTGTCCCGAAGCCTGGACCGCCCGTAACCCCATGTGATGCTGTGCGCGCGGGCGCCGGTGGGCTATGCCCCGCTGATGCCCCCGCGCCGGCTGTCGGGGCGCCTCTTTGCCCCACCGGAGTGTTTTCATGCCAATCGACCTGTCCCGCATTACCGCGATCGACGTTCACGTTCATGCCGAAGTGTCGTGCCACGACCCCGAAGACCCGGTGATGGGCCAGTTCTTCGATGCCGCCAGCGCCTATTTCAAGGCGCCGCGCGAACGGCCCAAAATGCCCGAAATCATCGAGCTGTACCGCGAACAGCAGATCGCGTTCTGCATGTTCACGGTCGATTGCGAAAGCGGCATCGGTGCCAAGCGCGTATCGAATTATGAAGTGGCCGAAATCGCCAACCGCAACAGCGATGTGTGCATCCCGTTCGCCTCGATCGACCCGCACAAGGGCAAGCTGGGCGCGCGTGAGGCGCGCGATCTGATCGAAAACCATGGTGTGCGGGGGTTCAAATTCCACCACATCATGCAGAACTGTCTGCCGGCCGACCAGATGGGCTATCCCATTTACGAGGTGATCAACCACTACAAGCTGCCGGCGATTTTCCACACCGGCCATTCCGGCATGGGCACCGGTATGCGCGGCGGCGGCGGGGTGCGGCTGAAATATGGTCAGCCGATGCTGGTCGATGATGTTGCGGTCGATTTCCCCGACATGAAGATCATCCTGGCGCACCCCAGCTGGCCCTGGGTGGATGAAAGCCTGTCGATGGCGCTGCACAAGGACAATGTGTTCATCGACTTGTCGGGGTGGAGCCCGAAATATTTCCAGCCGCAGATCATCCAGTATGCCAACACGCAATTGAAGCACAAGATGCTGTTTGGCAGCGATTTTCCGCTGATTCACCCGGCCAAGTGGATCGATGCCGCGCGCAAGGTGGGGTTCAAGGACGAAGTCCTGCCGCTGATCATGAAGGACAATGCCGTCCGCGTGCTGGGCCTGGCCTGATCCGGTGGATTTCTCGGCACGCCATGCACTGGTAACGGGCGGGTCGACCGGCATCGGCTTTGCCACCGCGCGGGTGCTGGCGTTGCGTGGCGCGCGCGTGACCATCATTGCGCGCGATCCCGGCCGGATCGAGGCGGCGCGCGCAGCGATTGCGGCGGACGGCGGCACGGTTTGCGCGCAGGCGGCCGATGTGGCCGATGCCACCGCGCAAGACCGCGCGATCGATGCGGCCGAGGCGATGTTCGGGCCGATTTCGCTGGCTTTCGCCAATGCCGGCACAGGCGGGGCGTTCGGGCCGTTGACGCAAGTGCCCGATGCGGTGTTCGAAACCGTGCTGGCCACCAACCTGACCGCGGTGTTTCGCCTGTTGCGCCGCGTGCTGCCCGGCATGATCGCCGCGCGCGCCGGCAGCATTGTGGTCACCGGCAGCCTGGCGAGCGTGCGCGGCATGCCGATGAACCCCGCCTATGTGGCGTCAAAACATGGCGTGATGGGCCTGGCCATGGCCGCCGCGGCCGAAGCCGCGCCGGCGGGGGTGCGTGTGAATTGCGTGCTGCCGGGGTTTATCGATACGCCGATGCTGCAACAGCTGGGCGATGATCCCGATGCGGTGCGCAGCCGGCTGGGCGCGCTGGTGCCGCAAGGGCGCGTGGGCACGGCGCACGAAGCGGCAGAGCTTGTCGCGTTCCTGCTGTCCGACGCTGCCAGCCATGTTACTGCGCAGACAATCGCTGTCGATGGCGGAATTCTGGGCACCCTGATGCCGAAATAAGCCTGATGCCGCAATAATACCGGGAGAGAGCCGATGAGTCTGGTCTATTACCACGCCGAACCCGCAGCCAATTCGCTGAAATCGATGATCTGCCTCAAGGAAAAGGGGCTGGCTTTCGACAGTGTCTATGTCGATCTGCACAAGTTTGAACAGCATTCCGAATGGTTCGTCGCGATCAACCCCGAAGGCCAGGTGCCGGTGCTGGTGCATGATGGCGCGGTGATCACGCAGACCACGGTGATCAACGAATATCTGGAGGACGTGTTTCCCGATATGCCGCTGCGCCCGGCCGATGCCGTGGGCAAGGCGCGCATGCGCTATTGGAACAAGTTCGTCGACGAACACGTGATGAACCATGTGTCGATGCACGGCTGGCACCGTATGGTCGGCGTGATCGCGCGCGGCATCGAAAGTGGCGAATTCGAAAAGCTGGTGGATCGCATCCCGCTGCCCGATCAGCGCAAGAAATGGCAGACGGCGCGTTCGGGCTTTTCCGAAAGCGATCTGGCCCACGCCATCGACAAGATTGTCTATGCCTGCGCCAAAATCGATGCGCACCTGGCCGACAACGCCTGGCTGGCGGGCGACATGTTCACCACCGCCGATGCCAATTTCTATTCGATGTGCGGCATGATGGTCGAACGCATGTTTCCCGAGCTTGAGGTGGCGGCCAAATATCCCCGGCTGGTTGATTGGCGTGACCGGATGACCGCGCGGCCCGGGGTGAAATCTGCGCTGGAAATGCCCGATCACACCAATCCGGCGCTGCGCACCTGGACCGGGCACGCGCGGTAAACCACGGATATGGCAACATTTGTCTTGATTCACGGGTCGTGGCACGGCGGTTGGTGCTTTGCCCCGTTGCAGCAACGGCTGGAACTGGCCGGCCACACGGTGATCGCGCCCGATCTGCCCGGCATGGGCGGCGATGCGGCTGCGCTGGCGGCGGTAACGCTGGCGGGCTGGGCCGATTTCGTGGCCGATCTGTGCCGCAACGCTGGCGAGCCGGTGATCCTGCTGGGGCACAGCCGCGGCGGGCTGGTGATCAGCGAAGCCGCTGAACGTGCGCCCGATGCGATCGGCACGCTGGTCTATCTGTGCGCGATGATGCTGCCCGACGGCATGTCACGCGCGCAGTTCAAACTGGCAGAAGGGCCCAATCCCGCGTTTGACACGCTGATCACGCCGGTGGCGGGCGGCCACGGCACGCGCATCACCGGCGCCAATCCCGCGGCAGTGTTTGCCCAGTTGTCCCCGCCCGAGCTGGTCGCCGGGGCGATGGCGCGGCTGGTGGATGAACCGCACGGGCCGCGATCGACCCCGCTGCACCTGACCCCGGAAAACTATGGCCGGGTGCCGCGCGTCTATATCGAATGCACCGATGACCGCACGATCCCGATCGCCAGCCAGCGCCGGATGCAGGCGCTGGTGCCCGGCGCACGGGTGGAAACGCTATGGGCTGACCACAGCCCCTATCTTTCACGCCCCGAGGCGGTCGCAGCAATCCTGCTGGCCCTCACCTGAATCCTCCCCGAAACGGGGAGGGGGAGCGCGCCCTTCGGCTGCTGCCTGCGCAGCCACTCAGGATAAACGGCGCCCTTCAGGCGCCGCGTGGTGGAGGGGTGGTGCGGCACCAGGGCTTGTGCCTGTTGGGACAAACCCCTCCACCATGCTGCGCATGGTCCCCCTCCCCGAAACGGGGAGGATCGGAAGAGTCAGTCGCGGAACACCACGGTCTTGCTGCCGTTCAGCAGCACGCGGTCTTGCAGATGCAGGCGCACCGCTTCGGCCAGCACGCGGCGTTCGATGTCGCGGCCGCGGCGGACCAGGTCATCGGGCCGATGGGCGTGGGTGATCGCCTCCACGTCCTGGTGGATGATCGGGCCTTCGTCGAGATCGGCCGTGACATAGTGCCCGGTCGCCCCGATCATCTTGACCCCGCGCGCATAGGCCTGGTGATAGGGCTTGGCGCCCTTGAAGCCGGGCAGGAACGAATGGTGGATATTGATGCAGCGGCCCGACAGGAACGCGGTCATCTCGTCCGACAGGATCTGCATATAGCGCGCCAGCACGACCAGTTCGGCGCCGGTCTGATCGACCACATCGCGGATGCGCGCTTCTTGCTGCGCCTTGGTGTCGCGGGTGATCGGGAAGTGGTGATAGGGGATCGAATCGATCAGCGAAATCGCCAGTGCCTCGCGCGGGTGGTTGCCCACGATGCCCACCACATCCATGTTCAATTCGCCAATGCGGTTGCGATAGAGCAGATCGCCCAGGCAATGGTCGAATTTGCTGACCATCAGCAGCACTTTGCGCCGCGCGGCTTTGCTGCGCAGCGTCCAGTGCATGGCATGGGCGGCAGCCAGCGGGGCAAAGCTGCCGCGGATCGCCTCCAGGCTCTGGCCGCGCGGATCGAATTCGACCCGCATGAAGAACGTGCCTTCGTCCTGATCGTTGAATTGCTTGGCTTCGACGATATTGGCGCCCTGATCTGCCAAAAGGCCGGTAACCGCGGCGGTGATGCCCGGCGTATCGATGCAGGACAGCGCCAGAATGTGATAATCCGGGGTGGTTTCGTGGGTCACGGTTCAGCCTCTCCTGCGGTCGGCGCGGGGGTTGCGGATGCGGGTCCGCACCGGCCCGGCGCGGCCAGTTTTTGTTTGCATGGAAAACATTTCATAGTATGTGTTGCATACAAAATGCAATGGCAATGGAGAGGCACGTGTCCGCCACCAACCTTGATCAGCTGCTCGCGCAGCAAAGCAGCATCGTGGAAATGCTGCGCAATTCGCAGCTTGGCGCCTATGTCTACCCCGTGGTGGCGCCCGAATTTTCCAACTGGCGTTCGGAACAGTGGGCCTGGCAGCACAGCGCGGTGCTGTTTGACCAGTCGCACCACATGGTGAACCTCTATCTGCGCGGCAAAGACGCAGGGAAACTGCTGTCCGACACGATGATCAACTCGTCAAAGGGCTGGTCGGTCAACAAGGCAAAGCAGTATGTGCCGACCACGCCCTATGGTCATGTGATCGGCGACGGCATCATCTTCTGGGAAGAAGAGGAATCGTTCACCTATGTCGGCCGCGCGCCGGCGTCGAACTGGCTGCGCTATCACGCGGCCACCGGCGGCTATGATGTCGAGGTGGAACTGGACGACCGTTCGCCGATGCGCCTGATGGGCAAGCCGGCCAAGCGCAAGGAATGGCGTTTTCAGATCCAGGGCCCGCAGGCCTGGAACGTGATCGAAAAGCTGCATGGCAAACCGCTCGAACAGCTCAAGTTCTTCAACATGTCGACGATGAACATCGCCGGGAAGACCGTGCGCACGCTGCGCCACGGCATGTCGGGCGCGCCGGGGCTGGAAATCTGGGGCCCCTATGAAGAGCAGGAAGACATCCGCGCTGCCATTCTGGAAGCGGGCAAGGAATTCGGCCTGATCGCCTGCGGCAGCCGCGCCTATCCGTCGAACACGCTGGAATCGGGCTGGATTCCGTCGCCGCTGCCGGCAATCTATACCGGTGACAAGCTGAAGGGTTTCCGCGAATGGCTCGGGCCCGACAGCTATGAAGCGACCGGGTCGATCGGCGGCTCTTTCGTGGGGGACAGCATCGAGGATTACTACCTCAATCCGTGGGAGCTGGGCTATGGCCCGTTCGTCAAGTTCGACCACGATTTCCATGGCCGTGAAGCGCTTGAGGCGCTGAACCCGGCCGAACAGCGCAAGAAAGTGACGCTGGCGTGGAACCCGGAAGACATGGCGAAGATCATGGCCTCGCTGTTCAACCCGGATGGCGATCAGTACAAGTTCTTCGACGTGCCCTTGGCCAACTATGCCTCGTCCAATTACGACCGCGTGGTCGATGCGGGTGGCAAGACGGTCGGCCTGTCGATGTTCACCGGCTATTCGTTCAATGAAAAGCAGGCGCTTTCGCTGGCCACGGTCGATCATGAAATCCCGGTCGGTACCGAGCTGCGCGTCGTCTGGGGTGAAGAAAACGGCGGCACGCGCAAGACCACGGTCGAACCGCACAAGCAGATCGAGGTCCGCGCGATCGTCAGTTCGGTGCCATACAGCCGTGTGGCCCGCGATACTTATGCCGAAGGCTGGCGCACCGCCCGCTGATTGCATTGCATGACCCCGGCACCGGTGCAAACGCCGGGCCGGGGGCCTTGATTTTGACAGAGGGTGCCATGGCGATTCCGCAGATCCATCCCAATTGGGACAAGCCGGCCGCGATCATCACGCACGGCTATTCGCTGGAAATGACCGCGAAGGACAAGGCTTCGCTGCACGATGCTGCGCCGTTGATCCCTGCGGAAACGCCGATTGCGGTAACGTTCCTGCCGGGCGAAGACGCCGCGGCGCGGATCGCGGCAACGGTCGCCGTGCGCCAGCTCGGGTTTGAGCCGATGCCGCATTTTTCGGCACGGCGGATCACGTCAGAGGACGATTTCGAAGGGTATCTGCATGCCGTGGTGCGTGAAGCCGGGGTGCGGCGCTGCTTCATCGTGGCGGGTGACCCGCCAGAGCCGCAGGGGCCCTATTTCGACACGATGGCGCTGATCGAAACCGGCGCCTTCGAACGCGCCGGGATCACCGCGATCGGCATCGGCGGCCATCCGGAAGGCCACCCGAACATGAGCGTCGACCAGTGCTGGGATGTGCTGGCGCGCAAGGCCGCCGCAATCGAGGCACGCGGCATGGCGCCGCTGGTGGTCACGCAATTCGGGTTTGATCCCGATGCCTTCCTTGCCTGGCTGGTCGAATTGCGCGTGCGCGGGATTGACGCGCCGGTGCGGATTGGCGTGCCTGGCCCTGCGGGGATCAAACGGCTGCTCAGCTTTGCCGCGCGCTGCGGCGTGGGCGCGTCAACCAGCGTGCTGCGCAAATACGGCATTTCGGTCGCCAATCTGCTCGGCAGTGCCGGGCCGGACAAGCTGGTCGATGCCTTTGCTGCGGGCCTTGGGCCGCAGCATGGCCGGGTGCGGCTGCATTTCTATCCGTTTGGCGGGCTGACCAAAACGGTGGAATGGATCCGCGCCTATGAAAGCCGCAACGCGTGACCGCCACAGCCACGCAAAACTATGTGCTGGTGCACGGCGCGTGGGGCGGCGGCTGGGGTTATGACCGGCTGCGCGATGATCTGATTGCGGCCGGGCACCGCGTGATGGTGGCGCAATTAACCGGGCTGGGCACGCGCGCTGCCGAACTGCATCCGGGCATCACGCTGACCACGCACATCGAGGATGTGCTGGCGCAGATTGCGGCGGCCGGGTTCGATCGCTTCGTGCTCGCCGGGCACAGCTATGGCGGCATGGTGATCACCGGGGTGGCGGCGCGGATCGGCGCGCGCATCGATGCCCTGGTCTATATCGATGCGTTCCTGCCCCAACACGGCCAATCGCTGTGGGATCTGACCGGCGAATGGGAACACGCGCACTATATCGACAGCCAGAAATTCACCCCCGGCGCGGTCGCCCCGCTGCCCGGGCTGGAACACCCGCTGGTCACGCGCCACCCGCTGCTCACCCTGATCGAGGCGGTGCGGATTGACGATCCGGCGCAGGCCGTGGCCAACCGCACCTATATCTTTGCCAGCGCCTGGCCCCACACCCCGTTCCCCCGGTTCCGCGACATGGTGCGCGATGATCCGGCCTGGCGCTATCACGAACTGGCGTGCAGCCACGATGTGATGGGCGACTGCCCGGAGGACTTGCTGGCGATCATGCTGGCGCTTTGATAACGGCCCGGCCAAATCCTCCACGGACCGGGGAGGATTTTTTATGCGAAAGCGCTGTCTGACTTTCACATAGCCGGCAACTTCGGGATAGGGCTGGCATTCGGCGGGGATGTCGTCAAAGCTGCCACCCGGTCCGTTGGTGTGATCCGGGGTGAGAAACGTTGGGCAGGTCCTTGATGCTTGAGCGGTCGCGGCGTTGACCGGCACGGCTGACCAACCGCCGCGCCCGGCCAAGCCGCGCCGGTGGCAATGGTCGTGGACCGTTGTCTGGACGATCATCGTATCGGGCGTCGCGTCGATGTTTGCGACGATTGCCGTGCTTATGGCCTTTTCCCGATTTACGCCTGTCTATGGCTTTGCGGTGTTGGGGCTGTGCTGGCTGGCGGCAACCATCGTGCACGAAGCCGGTCATGCCCTGGCCGCGCTGTGCGTGGGCTGGCGGCCGGTGGTAATTGCGGTGCGTCCGCTGGCGCTGCGGACGATCGGCTGGACGATTGTGCCGACCCGGCGGATCACGACGCCAAAGGCACGCGGGTGGGTGGCGCTCATTCCCGGCGGGCCGGCGCAGGCAACCCGGCGCAAGTTCATGATCATCATTGCGGCAGGGCCCTTGGCCAGCTTTGGCAGCGCTGCGGTGGCGCTGGGCGTGGTCGCCTTCTGGCCGGCCTCACTGATGCCCACGCGTGTATCGGTGGCGCACATTGCGGCGGGGTTCGCCATTCTGTCGTTCCATACGGGCCTGTTCACGGCGCTGCCCTTTTCCTCTGCCGGCAGTGTGTCCGATGGCTGGCAACTGCGCGCGATGATGAAGCCGGATTACGATTTTCTCGGGGGCCATCCGGCGCGGTGGCTGGTCACGCTGAACAAGGCCTGCGTCCGCCTGCGCGAATGGCCCGATTGGCTGATCGATCTGGTTGAAAGCCAAAGCGCGGACAAGCCGGAATACATCGAAATGGTCGATGCGCTGCGGATCGGCAAAGTGCTGGATACGTTCGATGTGTCCGATGATGCCATCCGCGCCATGATCGCGCGTTTTCGCGATCGGCATGGCGCCAGCGCGTGGATCACGTCGATCGAAGCCTATTGCCTGGCCGTCTATGGCGACGATGCAGAAAGCGCCGCCGCAATTCTGGTGGCCGAACCCGAGGCGGAGAAACCCAGCGTCATGGCGCTTGCCGCGCAGGCCGCCATCATGGCGCGATCGGGCCGCCGGCAGGAAGCGCATACCTGCCTGAAGCGGATGATCGCGGCCTGCCGCAAGGAATCCCCCTATGCCAACCAGACCTATCGCGACATCCAGCGCCAGATCAAAAGCATCACGTTTTAGAGCCTGATGACATGATAGTGAATCATGTCATCAGGCGATAAGCCCGCGCGGCGCATGAGCGTTGCTGATGACTTTGTTGAAGCTTGCTTCAACCTAAAGTCATCACGCCCTAGCGCCAGAACCCGGGATCAAAGGGGCGATGGCCCTTTCCCGCCGGAGCGATGGCCCTTTGCCGCCGGAGGCACCCTTTTGCCCGTTCAAAAATCGGCCGCCTTGCTCCTGGCCCGCGCGTCGGCAAAACTTTTCGCGCGGAACGCTTCGAACGCAACGCGCTGGTCGTATCCGGCGTCTTTGGGATAGTCCTGATATTCGGCGATGATGTCGTCGAAAATGCCGCGCAATTCTTCCTTGTGGTCGGGGTGGGAAAAGATGTGCAGGCGGTTGGCGCGCATCGCCTCGATCACGCGGGCGCCGATCACATCGGGCTCCATGCCGAATTCGTGCACGCCGGCCAGGCGCTCCACGGCGTCCTTGTTGACCGGCCGCGCCCCGGCTTTCAGATCATCGGGGCGGATATCGTCGCTGGCATAGATATAGCTTTTGACGAGGCCGGGGCAGAGCACCGAAACGCCGATGCCATATTGCAGCATCGAATAATGCAGCGATTCCGACAGGCCGCGCACGGCGAATTTGGTGGTGTTGTAGATGCCCGGGGTGCCCGCGGCGATGAACGCGGCCATCGATGCGGTGTTGACCACGTGGCCGCCGGTTTGCGTGCCGGCTTTCACGCGTTCGACCATGCGCGGCACGAACGTCATCACGCCGTTGATCACGCCGTTAAGGTTGACGCCGAGCAGCCAGTCCCAATCGTCATAGCTGCTGTCTTCGATCGGTTGAAACAGGTTGACCCCGGCATTGTTGCACAGGATCGAAACCGGGCCGAATGCGGCCTCCACTTCATCGGCGGCGGCGCGAAAGGCATCGCGGCTGGAAACGTCAAGCTCCACGCCCATGACTTCACGGTTGTCGAGCGTTTTCAGCGCCTGGTCGATGGAATCGCGGCGGATATCGGCAATCGCGACTTTGCACCCTTCGTTCAACAGCTGGCGGACAAGGCCGATGCCGACCCCGTTGGCGCCACCGGTGACAAAGGCGGTGCGTCCGGCAAAATCTTTCATGGGCTGGGTTCCTTGTGCGGATTGGCTTATTGGGATTGCGCTGCGCGCAGGGCGTTCTGGCGGGCGATTTCATCGGTGATGGCGGGGTTGCGAAACAGGCGGTCGAATGTTGCCTTGTATTCCGGGTTTTCGGGCAATTGGGTTTGCACCGCGGCGGTGGTGGCTTCGCCGCGTTCGCGCACGCCGACCAGGAATTCGCTGTGGGTGAGGATATAAAGCTCGTCATTCAGGATGCCTTCGAGCACGCGCTGGCCGACTTGTTCCTTGGTCTGGTAAAGGTGGGAAAAGTTGCCGCCGGCCTGGCGCCGCTTGTCGGCTTCGGCATAGCCGGTTTCGGCCAGTTCGGCGGGGCGGGTCTTGCCCGCTTCGGCAATGTTCGATTGCACCGCGCCAGGGCAAAACGCCGAACAGATCACCCCGCGCGATTCCAGTTCCGGGCGCATGCATTCGATCATGCCGACCACGGCGGCCTTGCCGGTGGAATAGATCGTGGTGCCGCCCACCGGCACCAGCGCCGACATCGATGCGGTGTTGACGATATGCCCGCCTTCGCCATGGGCCAGGATGCGCGGCAGCACTTCGACCACGCCGTTGATCGTGCCGCCCAGGTTTACGCCCATGACCCAGTCCCAATCGGCATGGGTGGCGATTTCGGTGGGGCCGACCACGGCCACCCCGGCATTGTTGACCAGCAAGTGGATGCGGCCAAACCGGGCCTCTGCCGCGTCGGCCGCGGCGGTATAGGCGGCGCGGTCGGTCACATCGAGTTTCAGCGGCAGAACATGATCGTCATCGCCCAGTTCGGCACGCGCCGATTCGAGATGATCATCGCGCACATCGGCAATCACCACATTCATCCCCGCGCCCAGCACTGCCTTGGCAATGCCCAGACCGATGCCGCTGGCGCCGCCCGTGATAAAGGCGGTTTTCCCTTTCAGATCCTGCATTTCCCGCTCCCATGCTGCGGCTTGCCGGCCAATCTGCACGGCGCCGCGGGTTGGTTGGTGTTTTTTCGCTTGCGACTATTCACCATGCCACGATTGTATGCAAGACAGACGATATCAAATGGTACGATGGCGCGGCAAATGGCGACCATTGGCCGCAACACGGGATGAATCTGGATGGCCGGGGCAGTTGGACCCAATGCGACCCTTCCTGCCAACGCGGCACGTGCGGCCGGTCATCGCTATTCCGGCGCGGGCGCGCGCTATTGGGCGCTTTCGGTCATCGTGTTTGCCACGTTCGTCACCTTTTTCGACCAGGTGACGTTCGGCATGCTGGCCGAACGGATCAAGCATGATTTCGGGCTGTCGGATGCGGCGCTGGGCTTTCTGGCCGGGCCTGCGGGGGTGATCGCGTTTCTGTTCGTGGGCATTCCGCTGGCGCGGCTGGCGGATATTTTTCCGCGCAAATACGTGCTGGCAATCGGATCGGTGGCGATCGGCGTGGTGATTGCCGCGGGTGGGCTGGCGCAAGGGTTGGGGCAGTTCATTGCCAGCCGCGTGTTCCTTGCCGCCAGTGGCTCTGCGCATGCGCCGGCGTCGTATTCGCTGCTCGCCGATGCCTTTCCGCCGCGCCGGCTGACGCGCGCGTTTGCCCTGTTGCAATTCGGCTTTATCGGCGGGACCACGCTGGGGCCGCTGGTTGGCGGGCGGCTGGTGATGATGAGCCGGGGCTGGGATGTGCATGCCGGGTGGTTCCATCTGTTCGGCTGGCAATGGATCCTGATCGGCGGCGGGCTGATGGCGGTTGTGGCGGGGCTGCTGTTCCTGACGGTGCGCGAACCGGATCGGGCGGCGGCGATGGAGCGCGGCGGGCGGCACGAAGGGCTTGCTGCGATCCTGGGCTGGCAGGCGGTGCTGGCCATTGCCGAACGGCCGCGCCTGTTTCTGCCGCTGTTCGGCGCGCTGGCGCTGTCGGCGCTCGATGTGTTCGGGCTGCAATTCTGGCGCACCCCGTTCCTGATCCGCACTTATGGGTGGAACGAGGGGCAGATCGGCGCGGCGATGGGCCTGGCCGTGCTGGTGGGGTCTTTGTCGGGGCTGGTGCTCGGCTCGGTGCTGGTCGAATTTCTGGCGCGGCGCCATGCCGATGCCAATGTGCGCGCCGCGGCGATCTGCTTTGCCGGCACCACGGTCACCGCGGTGCTGGCGCCGATAATGCCGCGCGCCGAATGGTCGCTGGTGTTGTTTGGCGTGGGCGTGGCCTTTGGCCTGGCTGGCGCGGTGCCGCAAAATGCCGCGGTGCAGCGCGTTGTGCCCCCCGAAATGCGCGCGCAAGTCACCGCCATCTATCTGTTCATGTTTACCTTTTTTGGCGCCATGGGCAGCTTTGTGGTGGGCCTGGTGCAGGACCGCCTGGTGGGCGATCCGCACCGGCTGTGGGTCTCTCTGGTGATCTGCGCGGGCACGCTGCTGCCCGCCGCGACGCTGCTGATGGTCCTGGCCATGAAACCCTATCGGCTGGAAATCGAACGGCTGGAAGCCCTGGAGCAAAACGCACAATGACCGGATACCCCGCGCTTGCGATGATGATCGACGGCCACGCCGTCAGCGGCGGCGGCCGTCGCACCCATGCGGTGGTCAATCCCGCCAATGGCGAGGTTATCGGCCAGGTGCCGCTGGCCGATCCGGCCGATCTTGACGATGCGCTGGCGGCTGCGGAGCGCGGCTTTGCCCGCTGGCGCAAATCGAGCGCGGCCGAGCGCGCCGCCGTGCTGGAGGGTGCGGCGCGGCTGCTGCTGGAACGGCAGGAGGCCATCGCGCGCAACGCCACGCTGGAACAGGGCAAGACTCTGCCCGAGGCGCGGATCGAAGTGCTGATGGTGGTCGGGCTGTTCCGGTTTTATGCTGGCGAATGCCAGCGCATCTATGGCCGCACGCTGGTCCGCCCCGAAGGCCAGCGCGCCACGGTGACCCATGCGCCGGTGGGCCCGGTGGCGGCCTTTGCCCCGTGGAATTTCCCGATCGGCAATCCGGGGCGCAAGCTGGGCGCGCCGATTGCCGCAGGATGTTCGGTCATCCTGAAATCGGCCGAGGAAACGCCGGCTTCGGCGCTGGCAGTGCTGCAGGCGCTGCATGATGCCGGGCTGCCCGGCGATGTGGCGCAGGCGGTGTTTGGCGTGCCCGATGAAGTCAGCCGGCATCTGCTGGGATCGCCCGTGATCCGCAAGCTGTCGTTCACCGGGTCGACCGTGGTGGGCAAACATCTGCTGCGGCTGGCGAGCGAAAACATGCTGCGCACAACTATGGAACTGGGCGGGCATGGCCCGGTGCTGGTGTTTGGCGATGTTGATGTTGATCGCGTGCTTGATACGGTGGTGCCGCACAAACTGCGCAATGCCGGGCAAGTCTGCGTCAGCCCGACGCGGTTCCTGGTGGAAGAGCGGGTGTTCGATCGCTTTGCCGCCGGGTTTGCCGCGCGCGCCGGCGCCTTTCGCGTGGGGGACGGGCTCGATCCCGAAAGCCGGATGGGCCCGATGGCCAATCCGCGCCGGCCCGAGGCGATGGAGCGGCTGATCGCCAATGCGCGCGACACCGGGGCCGATGTGCTGACGGGGGGCGAGCGCGTGGGCAATCAGGGCTTTTTCCATGCGCCCACGGTGCTCGCCAATGTGCCTGAACACGCGGCAATCATGAACGAGGAACCGTTTGGCCCGGTGGCGATCGTCAATGCCATGGCCGACGAAGCGGCGATGATCGCCGAGGCCAACCGGCTGCCCTATGGCCTTGCCGCTTATGCCTGGACCGATGATGCGCGGCGCCAGCGCCGGCTGGGCGCCGAAATCGAGGCCGGGATGATCGGCATCAACACCACCATGATCGGTGCCGCCGATGCGCCGTTTGGCGGGGTGAAATGGTCGGGCCACGGCGCCGAAGACGGCCCCGAAGGCCTGCATGCCTGCCTTGTCACCAAAACCGTTCACGAAGGATGACGCTTGTGACCCATGAACTCAAAACCGGCGGAGATCGCGGCTATTTGCGCATCGCCACCGAAGAGGCGTTTGCCACGCGCGAACAGGTTGACGCCTATCTGCGCATGATCCGCGACGGCACGGCGGACAAGGGCATGGTTTCGCTATGGGGATTTTACGCGCAATCGCCTTCGGAACGCGCGACGCAGATCATGGATCGGCTGCTCGATCTGGGCGATCAGCGGATTGCCCATATGGATGCGACCGGCATCGACAAGGCGATCCTGGCGCAGACATCGCCCGGGGTGCAGCCGCTGCTCGATCTGGACGAGGCCAAGGCCATTGCGGCGCGCGGCAACACCACGCTGGCCGATGCCTGCGCACGCTATCCCGACCGGTTCATCGGGCTCACCGCGGTTGCGCCGCAGGACCCGGAATGGTCGGCGGCGGAAATCCGCCGCGGCGCGACCGAACTGGGCTTCAAGGGGGTGCAGATCAACAGCCACACCCAGGGCCGGTATCTGGATGATCCGTTTTTCGATCCGATTTTTCGCGCGCTGGTCGATGCGGGCCAGCCGCTTTACATCCATCCCGCCACGCCGCCCGACAGCATGATCGGGCCGATGCTGGAATCCGGGCTGGATGGGGCGATTTTCGGGTTTGGCGTGGAAACCGGGATGCACCTGCTGCGGCTGATCACGATCGGCATTTTTGATCGCTATCCCGATTTGCAGATCATGGTCGGCCATATGGGCGAAGCGCTGCCCTATTGGCTGTACCGGCTGGATTACATGCACCAGGCCGGCGTCCGGTCGAAACGGTATGACCGCATGAAGCCGCTGAACAAGACCATTGCCGAATACTTCCGGTCGAACGTGCTGGTCACCTGCAGCGGCATGGCGTGGGAGCCGGCGGTGCGGTTTTGCCAACAGGTGATGGGCGAAGACCGCGTGCTCTATGCGATGGATTACCCCTATCAATATGTCGCCGACGAAGTGCGCGCGATGGACGCGATGGATATCAGCGACGCAGCCAAAAAGCTGTTTTTCCAGACCAATGCCGAACGCTGGTTCAAACTGTAATGGCCGGTCCCCTCCCCCGTCCCCGGCCCCGCCGCGATGCCTGGATATGCCTTGCGCTGGTGGGCGCAATGCAGTGCCTGGCCATGCTCGATCGCAATATCCTGGCGATCCTCAATCCGCGCATAAAGGCGGACCTGCATATCGGCGATGCCGAAATGGGGCTGTTGTACGGCACGGTGTTTGCGCTGTTCTATGCGGTGTTTTCGCTGCCGCTGGGGCGGCTGGCCGATGGCTGGCGCCGCGGCTGGCTGCTGGCGATCTGCATTGCGCTGTGGTCGTTTGCCACCGGGCTGGCCGGGTTTGCGGGCGGGTTTGCCATGCTGGCGGTATCGCGGCTGGGCGTGGGCATTGGTGAAGCGGCGGTTCAGCCGGCCGGTACCAGCCTGGTGTTCGATCATTTTCCCAAAAACCGGCGCGGGCTGGCGCTGGCGGTGATGGCGGCGCTGCTGGCGGCGGGGCTGGGGCTGTCATCGGTGCTGGGCGGGGCGGCGGCCGATGCCTGGGACCATGCCTTTGCCGGGGGCCAGGCCTTTGGTGTCGGCCATGCCATTGGTGGGGGCCATGCCGCGCCGCTGGGGCTGAAGGGCTGGCAATTCGCATTCCTGCTGGCGGCGCTGCCCGGGCTGCCGCTGGCGATCCTGCTGGGGCTGATGCGCGAACCGGTGCGCGGCCTTAGCGATGGCATCGTCAGCCCGCGCGATCCTGCGCCGTTCCGTGCCAGCCTGGATGTGCTGATCGCGGTGCTGCCGCTGGGGGTGTGGTGGACGCTGGTGCGGCGCGGCGCCGGCCGGGCGGTGCTGGCGCGCAATGCTGCGGCGCTGGTGGCGATTGCGCTGGTGATGACGGGCCTTGCGCGGTTTTGCGGCTGGCTTTCGCCGCGCCCGCCCTTGCACCTGATGGGGCTGACGATCGATCCGCACGCGCTGCAATGGACGATTGTGGGCATCGGCGGCTATGTCGTGGTCAATTTCCTGCAATCGCTGCGGCTGACCGACCGGCCGACCCATGCGGTGATCATGGGGTCGCCCGCGTTGTGGCTGTGCCTGCTGGTCGGATCGCTGCAGACCACGATCAATTACGGCATCATGGGCTTTACCCCGGCGTTCCTGATGAAAACCTGGCACCTGAGCGCAGCCGATGTGGGGGTGCGGTTCGGGTTGCTGTCGGCGGCGATCGGCATGGTCGGCCCGGCGATTTCGGGGCCGGCGTCAGACTGGCTGGCGGCGCGGTTTGGCGCGGGCGGGCGGGTCATGCTGGTGCTGGTGTCGCTCGGCCTGTCGCCGCTGGTGGGCTATGCCGTCTATACCGCGCCCGATCCGGCCACATTCTATTTGCGCTTTACGCTCTACAGCGTGATTCTGACGATGTGGCTGCCGCCGCTTTATGCCGTGCTGTATGAACAAGTGCTGCCGCGCATGCGCGGGCAGACGGCGGCGCTGTATATCCTGCTGATGACCATTCTGGGGCTGGGCATCGGGCCCTATTGGGTGGGCATGGTGGCCGACCGCACGCATGGCGATCTGGGCACCGCGATCCTGTCGGTCAACGGGCTGGCGCCGGTGATCGTGCTGCTGCTGGTGCTGTTGTGGCGCCGCGCAGACCGGGATGCAGCAGGCGCCGTGGTACGGGCGAGCGCGGCTGGGGAGCCGGTGCAGACATTGCGATGATGCGCTGGCGCTACGTCACCCGCCATACCCACAGTTTGATCCCCAGCGGATAGCGCGCGCCGGCGCAGATGAAGATCGACCGGTTCATCCAGTCATAGCGGCCGTTTGGCGCGATGAATTCGGGCACGGTGCGGAAATAGTATTCCGCCGGATCAACCACTTCGCCTGCCCCCAGCCGCGCCATGACCTCGGGCGGGCCGTGGCGCAGGCCGCGATTGCGGATCTGGATCACCACACCGTCGTCGGTTTCCAGGGCATAGATCGCATCGGCCACGGTAACGCCATCGGGCCGGGTCAATTGCCAGTCGGCGGCGTTGCCGATCAATTTGCCCTTGATCAGCGGGCCTTCGACGCGGCCGCCGCCGACTATCGGCACGATGCGGCGCGCGCCGTCATACGTTTCGCCGATGCTGCGCGGCGGCTCCAGATCGCCGTGGGCTTCGTAGACAAATTCCAGGCCCGGTTTGATCATGCGGCAAGCCCGATATCGGCACCATCGACCCAGTTGCCGTGGAGGCCGAAACGCAGGCGGATCGGGATGTTCACGGTGGCCAGCGGCCCTTTGGCAATGTCGAGCGCATCAAAGATCAGCAAGTCGCTGCGCGCTTCATCCAGCCGGTTGCATACTTGCACGATCCAGCCGTCGCCTTCGGGTGCAGCGGCACTGCGCGGCACAAAGCATGGCTCTTGCAGGCTGCTCACCGGGCCGCACCACCAATGCTGTTCGGCCCCTGTTTCGAAATCCTTGTGAAACAGGCAATTCATCAGCAACCCGCCGGCGCTGCCGCCGCGCAGTTCCACCGGGCGTTTCATGTCCATTTCCAGAAACCAGCCATGGCGGGTTTTGCGCCCGGCAAAGCGATCATCGATACGCGGAAATTCGGCCGCCGTGTCCGACAGGCGGTTGACCGCGGCAAAGGCATCGTCGTTGCTCGACAGATCGACCACCCATTCGGTGGGATGGCTCATCGCCTCGCGCGGGTTGAACGGCGCGCCGTGCACATCGGGAAAGAACGGGAACATGTTGTTCTTTGCCTCGCAGGTGACGAAATGGATTTTGCTGCCATCCTGCCAGGCGTTGAGCACGTGGCTGGCAAAGCAGTTATCACGACGGAACCAGCGGATATCGGCATCGGTCACGCCATCGCGGCGCGGGATCACCCCCAGATAGACCGGCAGGGTGGTATCAAACCCGAAATGCGGCTTGCCCTGTTCCAGCCGTTCCCAGCTGCCGATCGAGGGCACGATGTGCACGATCAGATAGTCTTCGGTAATGCCGAAATCGTGCATCATGCAGTAATAGGGCACTTTGAACCACACTTCGCGGATCAGCGTGCCATCGGGCGCAACCTCCATATACGTGACGTCATCGGTGCACAGCCCGCTGGCGGCATAGCCGATCGCCACCATGTTGCCGGTGGCATGGTCGACCTTTGGATGCGCGGTAAAGGTTTCGCCGGTCATCGCGCCGCCAAACTTTTCCATCCCCAGCGTGTCCATGCTGACCGGGTCCATCAGCAGCGCGGGGCTGTCTTCCTTCAGCGCCCACAGCTTGCCGGCAAAGACAAACGCATTGGTGTTGGCGGTGGAGCGCACTTCGCCGCGCACTTCGGGCAGGTCGGTCAGCGGGTTGCGATAATTGCCGAACAGCGCGTGGCCCGCGGCGTGTTCCAGTTCCCATTTGCGCGTGCGCGCCCAGCGCTGGCGGAAATCGACCTGGCCATCGTGGATGTGGAACCGGGTGATCATGCCATCGCCATTGAAGGCAATGTCGTCGCCGTGCAGGGGGGGGAATTGCGGATCTGGCTGAACGCGGTAGAAAGCGCCCGACATCTCTGCCGGAATGGTGCCTTCGTGCACCAGGTCGGCAATGTCGGCCTCGATCCGCGACGGCGTGTTGAAGCCGGTGAATGCGGGTGTCTGTGGGAAATTTGCCATGGACAACGCTCTCAAATGTTATTGTATGTTGTGCTGACAATCCTCCAGGGACACGTGGATGGCAAGACCAAAAGAGACACTCGTACCAACCACGCCCCATGTCGACGGCGACGAGGATATCGGTGAAATCCGGTCGATCGTGGGGTTTCATATCCGGCTGGCCCACGGCGCGGTCTATCGCCACTTTACCGAAACGTTCAACCACATCGACCTGACGCAAAAGCAGGTTTCGGTGCTGTGGTTGATCGGGGATTACCCGGATATTGCCCAGACCGACCTTGCCACGCGCATGCGGATGGACCGCGCAACCACGATGGCCATTGTCAACCGGTTGCAGGATCGCGGGTTTCTGGTGCGCGGCGCGTCGCTGACCGACCGGCGCAAGCAGACGCTGAACCTGACCGAGGCGGGGCAAGTGGCGATGGGCCAGGCCAAGGAAGCGATCCGCGAACACGAACGCTGGCTGAAATCGCGCTTTACCGACCGCGAAGTGGAAACGCTGATCGAGATGCTGACCCGCATCCACGATTGAAGTCTGTGTTGAAAGTCGCCTTGCGGTGCCATTGTGCCACCCACCGCCCCACACGCCCGGCCCAGTGGGTGGCGCAGTCGAAACAGAGTCTTTGGCCGGAAACTGAAATGGCCGGAAATTGAAATGGCCTGAAAGCAAAATCGGCGCACGCCTGGTTGTAACTTGCGTGCGGCAAACCATCTGGAGCGGGGACGACCGGTTCCCCCGAACGACCTTTTTCCCAAACATGCGAGGATGCAATCATGGCCAGTGGCGATCCAGCCGACAACCTGCCCGCGGGCTATGTGCCTGCCGCCGTGTGGACCTGGGACCAGCCTTCGGGCGGGGCCTTTGCCAATATCAACCGTCCGGTATCGGGCGCGACTCATGACAAAGTGCTGCCCGTGGGCAAGCATCCGCTTCAGCTTTACTCGCTGGGCACGCCCAATGGCGTGAAAGTCACGATCATGCTGGAAGAGTTGCTGGCCAAAGGCCACGCCGGGGCGGAATACGATGCCTGGCTGATCAACATCGGGCAGGGCGATCAGTTTTCCAGCGGGTTTGTCGAAATAAACCCCAATTCCAAGATTCCGGCACTGGCCGACCATTCGCTCGATCCGCCGGTGTTCCTGTTCGAATCCGGTTCGATCGTGTTTTACCTGGCTGAAAAGTTTGGTGAATTCCTGCCGACCGAAACCCGCGCCCGCGCGGCGGTGATGAACTGGCTGATGTGGCAAATGGGCAGCGCGCCCTATCTGGGCGGCGGTTTCGGGCATTTTTATGCTTATGCGCCGATCAAGATCGAATACGCGATCAACCGCTTTGCCATGGAAACCAAGCGGCTGCTGCATGTGCTCGATACCCAGCTGGGCAAAACCGAATATGTTGCCGGCGATGACTATACCATTGCCGACATTGCCAATTACACCTGGTACGGCAACATGGTGCGTGAAGCCTACAGCGCGCAGGAATTCCTGTCGGTGCACGAATATGCCAATATCAGCCGCTGGGTCGATCTGGTGGGGGCGCGGCCGGCAGTGCAGCGCGGGCGCATGGTCAACCGCGGCTTTGGCGATCCGGCGCAATGCCTGCGCGAACGCCACGATGCCAGCGACTTTGATCTGAATACCGAAGACAAAGTGCAGGCACGCGGCGGTACGCGGGTTTGAATCCATCCCGGCCCCTCGCTGCAAGCGGAGGGGCCGGGATTTTCCGCATCGCAGGTCATGTCAGGTCGCTGATCCCGATCTGCGCGCCGGCGAGCGCGGCGCGGTTGGCTTCGCGGCGCAGCGCCTCGATCTGCGCGCGGCCGGGCGGGATCGGCTCGTCGGGCAGTGCGGCCATCATCTCGGCGGCGATTTCGGCAAAATCTTCGCGGTGGTCGGGGTGGGTCAGGATCAGCGGGCGGTTTTCGATCATCCCGCGCAGGGTCTTTTCGCCCACTTCCAGCGCGTCCATGCCCAGATCGAACGCGGTGCCAAACTGCGCCAGTTCGCCGGCATCGACCGGGGCAAAACCCGATTCGGCAAACTGCGCCGGGCGTTTCAGCGCGCTGTCCCACGCGTTGCTTTGCGTCAGGCCCGGGCACAGCAGCGAAACGCCGATGCCGTGCGGCGCCAGATTGTACCGCAGGCTTTCGGTCAGGCCGCGCACCGCAAATTTGCTGGCGGTATAGATCCCCGCCTGCGGCCCGGCGCAAAACGCCGCCATCGATGCAACATTGACCACGTGGCGCGGGCCGTCTTGCGCTTTCATCCCCGGCAGCATGGCGACCAGCGCATTGGCAATGCCGCCGAAATTGACCCCCATGATCCAGTCGTAATCGGCATGGCTGGCGCAATCGGTGGGCCCGAACACGCTGACCCCGGCATTGTTGGCCAGGATATGCACCGGGCCCAGCGTTGCGGCCAGATCGGCCCAGCGCGCGCGGTCGGTCACGTCCAACGGTTCGAAGCGCGGCGGGGGCAGGGCATTGTCGGCAAACCAGCGTGCGGCCGCATCGCGGTGCGCCGCGTTGCGCCAGGTCAGCACCAGATCGATCCCCGCGCGGGCAAACGCGCGCGCCATGCCAAAGCCGATGCCCGATACCCCGCCGGTGATCAGCGCGGTGCGCCCGCGAAAGCGGTCTGCGGTGATGTGGTCGATTGCCATGCCTTTTCCCTCGCCATGTTTTCTATCATTTGTTAGCAAAGCATACCAAATGACCCCGGCGCGGCAAGCCGGTGAAGCAACAATGCCTGGGAGAGCGAACATGCCTGATACCGATACGCGGCTGGCCGCGCTGGAGCGGCGGGTCGACGAACTGGAAGACCTCAACGCCATTCGCCGGCTGCAAATGGCCTATGGCTATTACATCGATTACAACCGGCCCGAAGAGACCGCGGCGCTGTTTTCAAAAGACGGCGCGGTGGTGTTCCTGTCGGGCGAATATCGCGGCCATGCGGGAATTGTGCGGCTTTATGGCACCTGGTTCCAGAATCTGTTCACCGGCGGGCGGCGCGGGCCGGTCGATGGCCTGCTGCTCGATCATTTCCAGTTGCAGGACGTGATCACCGTGGCGCCCGACCGCCAGACGGCAAAGGGCCGGTTTCGCGGCATCCTGGCCGGCGGCTGGCACGACAGCGCGCTGGCGGCCAAGCCCGATGGCGTGCCGCAGCAATTCTGGGAAGCGGGCATTTATGAAAACGATTACGTGCGCGAAGACGGCGTGTGGAAAATCCGCCGGCTGGATTACATGATGCAGTGGCAGGCCGATTACGAAACCGGCTGGGCGCACACCATCGCACACTTGCAGCCCGCGCAAGTGTGCTATCCCGAAAACCCGATCGGACCTGACGTGATCCTGCCCGATGTGGACGTGCGTCAGACCTGGCCGCACCGCCAGGAAGTGCGGATGAGCTTTGCCCACCCGGTGCTGGGCGCCGCCTTTGTGCGTGAACAGTTCACCGCGATGCAGGGATCATGGCCGTAACCCGCTGAATCGGGGACATCATTATCGGGGACATCATTCCTGATCGTGCAGGGCGATTCCGGCGTGGTGATCGCGAATCCAGGCGATCAGTTGCGCGTTCACTTTGTCGGTCAGCCGCGCCAGTTGCTGGCGCTGGCGGGGTGACAGCGGGCCCAGCAGCGCGCCCGCCACGACATCGAAATGGGGCTGGGTGCGGGCATAGGCGGCATGCCCGGCGGCGCTCAACCGCACCGGGCGGCGGCGGCGGTTCTCCGGATCGATGGCATCCTCGATCCAGTCGCGTTCGCGCAGGCTGGTGATCGTGCGGCTGACATTCATGGGCGGCAGGCCGGTGATTTCCACCAGATCGTGCCCGGCCAGCTCGCCTTCGCCGGCCAGCGCCATGATCACGCGCAATTCGGCGGCGGTCATTTCGGCCGGATCGCACACCCCGTCGCGCATCGGCCCCGAAATGAAGCTGCCCAGTTTCAGCAGCCGCACCAGCAGGTCGGCAGGTTCGGGCACGTCGGCGGGGGCATTTGCCGGGGCGTTTGCCGGGGCGCTTGAGGGCTGGGGGGCGGGTTCGTTCATGGGGTGGCAGCTAAGCCACAGCGCGGCGGTGCTGGCAAGACCCCCGTTATCTGCCGATTCGCACCGTTATCGGCCGGGGCGGCGGGTTGCCGGGCGCGATCGGGCACGCTATATTGTAAGTGCAGCATACAAAAAGGGATGGGTATGACAGCGCGGATCATCGATGGCACGGCGCTTGCGCGCAGTTTGCGCCAGGGCATCGCGGCACGCGTGGACCGTTTGCGGCAGGCGGGCACGGCCCCGGGCCTGGCGGTGATTCTGGTTGGCGAAGACCCGGCGAGCGCAGTCTATGTCGGGCGCAAGATCAAGGCCTGCGAGGCGGTGGGCATTGCCAGCCTGACCGAACGCTATCCCGCGAGCATCGACAACGACACGCTGCTGGCGCGCATTGCCGCGCTCAATGCCGATCCGGCGGTGCACGGCATTCTGGTGCAATTGCCCCTGCCGCCGCATATCGACATGCCGCGCGTGCTCGAAACGATCAGCGTGGACAAGGATGTCGACGGGTTCCATCTTTACAACATCGGCGGGCTGGTCACCGGCAATACCGTGTTTTCGCCCTGCACCCCCTATGGCGTGGTCAAACTGCTCGAATCCGAAGGGATTGATCTGAAGGGGCAGAATGTCGTGGTGGTGGGGGCCAGCAACATCGTCGGCAAGCCGACCGCGCTGATGCTGATGGCCGAAGGCGCCACGGTGTCGATCTGCCACATCCACACGCGCGATCTGGCGCAATACACGATCATGGCCGATATTCTGGTCGTGGCTGCGGGCGTGCCCGGGCTGATCGTGCCGCAAATGGTCAAGCGCGGCGCGGTGGTGATCGATGTGGGGATCAACCGCCTGCCCGACGGGCGGATCGTGGGCGATGTGGATTTTGCCGGCGTTTCGGCCAAAGCCGCGGCAATCACCCCGGTGCCGGGCGGCGTCGGCCCGCTGACCGTGACGATGCTGCTGGAAAACACCGTGGTTTCGGCAGAGCGCGCGCTGGCGCTGGCCTGCGTTGACGCCTGAACGGCGCGCATCAGGCGCGGTGCCCATGCCGGAACGGGCCCGGCATGGGCCACGGCAGGGGTTGGTCGCTAAACGCCCAGCTGCTAAACTTTTAGCCGCTAAACCCCCAGGCGCCTGGCCGCGATATCGGCGCCTTCGCGCAGCGCGGTCAGCTTTTTCCAGGTAACCGCCGGGTCGATCTTGCCATAGCCGGCAAAAGTGCCGAACCCGCAATCGGTGGAGGCGACCACGCGGTCGGCGCCGACGATTGCGGCAAATCGTTCGACCCGCTGCGCGATCAGTTCGGGATGTTCGACATAGTTCGAGCACGTATCGATCAGCCCGGGGGCGAGCACTTTGGTATCGGGAATGTCGGCATCGGCCCAGACTTTCCATTCATGTTCGTGGCGCGGGTTGGCCGCTTCGAACAGGATGGTCGAAGGGCGCGCGCCCAGGATCACGTCGATCACGCGCTCCAGCGGGATGTCGTGATCGTGCGGGCCTTCGTAATTGCCCCAGCACACGTGCATGCGCAGGCGTTCGGGCGGCAGGCCGGCCGTGGCGGCGTTCAGCGCCTCGACATTGGCGGCGGCCAGTTTCACGAATTCCGCCTCTGACAGGTCCTGATACCCGGTGTGGCGCGACATCGCGAGATCGGGGCAATCGAGTTGCAGGTCAAACCCGGCCTCGATGATTGCGGCATATTCCGGGCGCATCGCATCGACCAGATCGGCCAGATAGGCTTCGTGGCTGGGATAGTGCTGGTTGGGCTGAAACGCGGTGATCAGCCCGGGCGAGGCCGCATTCATGAACCCGCGCACGCCTTTGCCCGCGGTGGCGGCGGCAAAGCGGCGGATATCATCGATCGCGGGCTGCAGGTTGACCAGCTTCACCGGCCCGATGCAGGCGGCGCGCACGAATTCCTGATCGCCCATCACGGCGGCCAGTTTCTTGCGGAATTCGGGCAGGGGCGCCAGATCGAGCGCCGGTTTGCGCGGCACATCGCCGCCAAAGCCCGACAGACGCTCGGTCATGTAGGTTGAATAGCCGACTTTGCCCAATTCGCCATCGCTGACCACGGTCACGCCGGCGGCAATCTGGCGATCGACCGCTTCGGCCACGGCGGCGGCGACCACGGAATCGAATTCATCCGCATCATACGCTTCGCCATGGTCGCGCGCGAGCAGCAGCGGCACCAGTGCATCGCCGCGCGGCAGGCTGCCGACATGAGTCGTAGCAATTGTGCCCATTGGCGTGCCCATCGGTGTGGTCCTTCCCCAAATCGTCTGAAACGTGATTTTTGAATCTTGCTTTTTGTATGTAAGACTAACAAATATGGCGTCAAGCGTAAGCGTCCTGACAGCCGGACGCAACCGCATATGGGAGAGCTGCAGATGACTGATACGCTTGAAACGATCCTGGCCGGCCTGGGTGGCGGCGATGATGCCGTGGTCACCTGGCTGCGCAACCAGCAGGTCGGGCCCAATGCCTATCCCGGTGTTCCGGCCGAATATACCAACTGGCGCGACGAACAGCGCGCGTGGAACGAAACCTGCGTGTTGTTCAACCAGAGCTATCACATGGCCGAACTGATGGTCGAAGGGCCGGGCGCGTTCGATTTCCTGCTGGGCCTGGGCATCAACAGCTTCAAGGGCTTCATTCCCGACCGCGCCAAGCAATATGTGCCGGTAACCGAATATGGCCATGTCATCGGTGACGTGATCCTGTTCTATCTCGCTCCGGAAAAGTTCAATCTGGTGGGCCGCGCGCCCACGCTGAACTGGCTGATGTTCCACGGCGAAGGCCGCGAAGGCGTCACGCTGACCTATGACGAACGCACCGCCGCGCGGCCAGACAAGGAAAACCGCCGCCATTTCCGGTTTCAGCTGCAGGGGCCCAATGCGGCCGCCGTGCTGACCGATGCGATGGGTGCGCTGGCGCCCGATCTCAAGTTTTTCCACATGACCTGGATCGAAATCGCGGGGAAGCAGGTCCACGCGCTGCGCCACGGCATGGCCGGGCAGCCGGGGTATGAACTGATGGGCCCGTGGGAAGACCATGATGCGATCCATGCGGCGCTGGTTGCCGCCGGCGCAAAGCATGGCCTCGCGCTTGTCGGTGGGCGGACGTATTCGTCGAACACGCTGGAATCGGGCTGGATTCCTTCGCCGTTGCCGGGGATCTACACCGGTGAAGCCAATCGCGCCTATCGCGAATGGCTGTCGGCCAACCATTACGAATCGCGCTGCTCGGTCGGGGGCAGCTATGTGCCCGACAGCGTCGAAGGCTATTACACCACGCCGTGGGACCTGGGCTATGGCGCCTTTGTAAAGTTTGATCACGATTTCCTGGGCCGTGCCGCGCTCGAAAAGATCGCCGCCGGGCCGCACCGCAAGAAAGTGACAATCGCGCTCGATGACGAAGCGGTGGCAGAGGCGATCTTTGCCCAGTTCGGCCGCAACGGGCTGCGGCCGAAATACATGGAATTCCCCAGCGCGGTCTATGCGATGCACCCGTTTGACCGGGTGGAGCACAATGGGCAGCTGATCGGGCTGTCGACCTGGATCGGCTATACCACCAATTACGGCAAGATGGTCACGCTGGCCTATCTCGATGCCGAACATGCCGAACCGGGCACCGAAGTCGATTTCGTGTGGGGCGAACCCGATGGCGGCACAACCAAGCCGACGGTCGAAAAGCACCGCCAGATCACCATTCGCGGCGTGGTCGCGCCGGTGCCCTATTCGGAAGTGGCGCGCACCAGCTATGCGCCCAGCTGGCGCACGCGCGAAGCCTGATCGCGCTTTCAACCGGGCCGGTTTTCATACCGGCCCGGTCATTCCCCTCTTGCCAATCCGGGCAATCGGATTAGGGTATGGATCATAACAATTGGTACGGTTTTCATCCGTGCCGGAGAGGGATGACCATGACCGACATATCTGCGCTTGTCGCCCGGATCGAACGGCTTGAACACGACCTGGCGGTTCAGCAGGACATCGAAGCGATCCGCAAGGTGCAATACACTTACGGCTATTTCATCGACAAATCGCAATACAACGAAGTGGTCGACTTGTTCGCCGAAGATGGTGACGTGTGGTTCCTTGGCGGCGTCTATCGCGGCAAGGCGGGGGTGCGGCGGCTCTATATCGAACGCTTTCAGACCACCTTTACCCAGGGGCACAACGGCCCGCGCTATGGCTGGCTGCTTGATCACCCGCAGTTGCAGATGGTGATCGATGTTGCCCCCGACCGCCAGACCGCGACCGTGCGCGGCCGGTCGATGATGCAGGCGGGCCTGCACGAAACCGCCGAAGGCAACCAGCGCGCCTGGTGGGAAGGCGGGATTTACGACAACCGCTATGTGCGCGAAGACGGCGTGTGGAAAATCGCCCGGCTGGGCTATTTCCCGTTCTGGCACGGCACGTTTGCCGATGGCTGGGCCAAGACGCCGATCGATTATATCCCGTTCACCAAGACGCTCTATCCCGAGGACCCGCTGGGCCCCGATGCCTTTGTCGAGCCGATGACCCGCCTGTGGCCCGCCACCGACATCGTGCCGTTCCCGTATCCCCACCCGGTGACAGGCGAACCGATCGTGTGCGACAACAGCCGCGCGCGCGAAGGGTTCAAGGACTGAATCCGGCGCGAAAATCGGGGATTGGCTGCATGACACCGCACGATCAGGCCGAATGGCGCACTGTGCTGGCCGAGCGCGCGATCGAGCGGCTGATCATCGGCTATGCCGCGCTCAACGATGCCGGTGACTGGGACGGCGTGGCCGCGCTCTATCTGCCCGACGGTCGGATGAGCCGGCCCACCGCGCCCCATGTGTTCATCACCGGGCGCGAAGCGATTCTGGCGGCATTCCGCGCCCGGCCCTTGCGCACCACGCGGCATGTCGTGGCCAATATCCGCGTGACGGTGGAGCGCGATGTGGCCACGGCCACCAGCCAGATCCTGCTGTTCACCGCGCCGGGCAGCCCGCCGCTGGTCGGCAGCTATCACGACCGGCTGGCACAGACCGAAGACGGCTGGCGCTTTGCCGAACGGGCGGGCAGCCTGGATTTCCCGCCTGCCTGAGGAAGCTTTGACCATGAGCGAGACGCTGAGCAAGGCCCCGGCGGAAGTGGCGGCGCGGATCGACTATCTGCTGCCCACCAGCCTGATCAACCGGCGGTTCTGGGCCCCGGGCGAAGAATACAACACCGGGGTCTATCAGCCGTATGATGTGGTGATCCGCAATGCGCGGCTGGCCGGGCCGTTCGATATCGACGTTCACGGTTTTTGCATCGCGCAGCACACCACGGCGGTGACCGACTGGGATGCCAACTATGGCCCCGACAGCGCCTATGCCGCCGAAGTGGTGGCGGCCGTGGCGGGGCTGACCGGCGCGGACCTTGTCCTGCCGATGGGCGGCATGGTGCGTACATCGGGCCTGACCAGCGCGACAATGCAGCCGCCCGCGGCCGAGGCGCATGTCGATTTCACCACGCGATCGGCGCAGATGGTGGCCGAACGTGTCTATCGCAAGGCGCGGCCCGATGGTGCGGGCTATGACCGGTTCATCTGCTTTTCGCTGTGGCGCGTGCTGTCACCCCCGCCGCAGGACATGCCGCTGGCGCTGTGCGAGGCGGGCAGCGTGCGCGATGACGAAGGCACCGCCAACACCAAAGTCGATGTCGATGTGATCCCGACCGGTGATGCACTGTTTGCGCCGATCCCGGGTGAGGAAAACATGGTGGCCGCCACGATTTTCCGCCATTCGCCCGATCATCGCTGGTGGTATTTTCCGGACATGACACCGGACGAGGTGATTTTCATCAAGTTCCACGATTCCGACCATTCCCGCGCCTGGCGCGCGCCGCACACCGCGTTTCGCGATACCAGCCGGCCCGACGCGCATGAGCGCCGCAGCATGGAATTTCGCGGCGTCGCCTATTTCACGAAGGATGCCGCAGCATGACCTTTTCGACGCTCGAAAATCCGCGGCTGGAATTCGTGTTTGAATGCCGGCTGATGTTTACCCGGGTGTTTTCCATCCCCGATGTCCATAATGGCGGGTTCCGTTCGGCCGTTCTGGTGGATGAAGGCCATTTCGAAGGGCCGAACTTCCGCGGCCGCGCCGTGCCCAATTCGGGCGGCGACTATGCCCATTTCCGCGCCGATGATACCGCCGTGTTCGATGCCCGTTATCTGCTCGAAGTTGATGACGGCACGATCATCTATATGCAGAACCGCGGTTTTCTGTGGGGCCGCGCGCCCGACTCGATGGCCCGCTTGCGCGCCTGGGCATTTGAAGGCGGCCCGCCGGTGCCCCACGAAGACTATTACTTGCGCGCCCAGCCCACGTTTGAAACCCCCAGGGGCCGCCACGACTGGATGACCCGGCACGTGTTTGTCGGCGTGGGCGAGCGCAAGCCCGACGGGAACCTGGTGCGGTATTACGCCCTGACGTGATCGGGGCCGATGTGATCGGGGGGGCGTGATCGGGGGATTGGCGTGATCAGGGTACTGGCGTGATCAGGGTACTGGGCCCCCCGAACAGATCCACCCCCAATTCACCCACCCACCCCGCTCATCCTGAGCCTGTCGAAGGATGCGCGCTGCCGTATGGTCATGGCTGATGCGGATGTGCGACGAGCGGAGCGCATCGCACATCCGGGCGTCACTGCGTATTGGTACTATCAAGACTTTACCGGGCGTCTTGGGCGAATGAAAACGCGCGTGTGCTTCGACAGGCTCAGCACGAGCGGGGCGTGGCAGGTTTGCAGACCTCCGACAGCTAGCCCGCTGCCGCTGCGCGCAACAGCGCCACATTGCCCTCGATCATCGCGCGCACGCTGCGCGCCGGGCGGCCCAGCAAGTGCGCCACATCGTCGCTGCACACCGCCAGAAACCCCTCGCGGATCGCCTGGCCGAACGTTACCATGTCATCGCTGTTCCACGGGATGCCGCCCACGGCCTGGTCATCCACCGGGCGGCGCGGGATGCCCATCGCGTCGAACATCGCATATTGCGCAGCATCGTCGATCGCCACATAGGCCAGCGGCACGCCCGTAACTTCGGCCATGATCGCAGTGACATCGGCAAAGGTCTGCATGTCGGGGCCGGTGATGGTATAGGTTTTCCCGGCATGGTCATCGCCGGTCAGCACGGCGGCAGCGCACAGCGCGCAATCTTCGCGCCAGACCATCGCTTCGCGCCCGTCGCCTGCATTGCTGATCCACTGGCGGCTGGCCATCACGCCCGGGCCGGCCATCAGGATCATCGCATCGGCATAATGCGCATCGCGCAGCATTGTCCAGGTTAGCCCGCTGGCCTTGATCAGGCGTTCGGTCTCGATGTGATCGTGGCGCACTTCGGCCGGGTTGGCGGGGTCATCGATGCCGATGAAGCTGGTATAGACGACATGGCGCACGCCCGCCGCCACTGCGCCATCCACCGCGGCCTGATGCTGCACCACCCGCGCGCCCACGCGCGTGCCCGATATCAGCAGCAGCCGCGATGCACCGGCCATTGCCGGGGCCATCGTTTCGGGCAGATCGTAATCCCCCTGGCGCACGGTGCAGCCCCGCGCGGCATAATCCGCCAGCCGTTCGGGCCGGCGCGTAATCAGGATCAGATCGTCCGCGCGCCCTTTGGCGATCAGGGCATCGACCACGATGCGGCCATAATGGCCCGACGCCCCGGTGATCGCAATTCTGTCGCCCATGTCAGACCGCCGCCGCCAGGCTGGCCGCGCTCGCCCACCAGCCGTGCACTTGCGGGCGCAGGCGGTGCGGCATGGTCACCGTGGCGACCGGCCCCGCGCCCGGATTGCCGGCAGCAATGATCCAGCATTCGTGCACAAAGGCATCGGGCCCGCGCTGGTGGTCAACCATGGTCACCAGCCAGCCTTCGTGCCCCGGTTCGGACGAAGGCACATGCACCGGCTCGTTGAAGCAACTGCCCATCGGCAAGACCAGCGCCTGCGGCGGTGCGCCGGTGAAATCCAGCCGCAGCAGCACGTCGAACATCGCCCCCACCGGACCGCCTGGCACCGGGGGGCCGCGCCGTTCGGGGTTCATCGTCAGCATCCAGCCATGGCTTTGCCGCCGCCCCTGGACGCTGGCCGGGATCACCGGAAAATCACCCGGCGGGCCGATCACGGTTTCGTGCACGGTATCGGCCTGGCCCGCGGGATCTACCGTCCAGCGCGCCAGCCGGCCATTCAGATCGGGCTGGGCAATATCGATGCCCGATGCTTCGCGGATAAACGGAAAAGCGTTGGAATCCGACAGGCACTGGTCAAAATGGATCAGGCCATCGGCGTCTTCGAATGCGTTCATCATGTGGTAGCACGACACGCCTTTGGGCCCGCGAAACCAGCGGATATCCGACACATCGCCATCGCGGCGCATCACCCCCAGCCAGCTGTCGAGGTCCTGATGATGCACCCAGTGATCACCGCCCGCCTGCAGCCGGGCGAGATCGGCCGTGGTGGGATAGATCGGAAACAGCACGTAATTTTCGGTGATCGCGAAATCGTGCATCATCGCGCAATAGGGTGCTTCAAACCATTGTTCGCGCGCCAGATTGCCCTGGGCATCGATCACGATGAAGGCCACCGTGGTGCTGGCCAGCCCGGCCGCCTCATAGCCAAAGGCAAACATTTCGCCGCTCGCCGGATCGATCCGCACATGCGCGGTAAACGTGTCTGACCGCAGCGCGCCGCCAAAATCAACCTGCCCCAGCGTTTCCAGCGTGGCCGGATCGACGCGATAGGGGCGCCCGTCTTCCTTGGTCATCAGCAGGCGCCCGGCGTGCCACACCGGGGTGGTGTTGGCGACCGTGCGGCCAACACCGGCGGCTTCGGGCCGGTCGGTAAATGGATTGCGATATTTGCCGAACAGCCCGCGCCCGGCGGCGACTTCCGCCAGGTGCCGCGCGGTGCCGACATAGCGGATGGCGGTCGAAACTTTGCCATTTTCGAACCGCACCGCCGAAATCATGCCGTCGGCCGACAGGATCGCGCCGGCATCGTCGACAAACGGCGGGAACGCCGGATCGGGCACCGCGCGAAAGAACGTGCCGGACACATCGGCGGGTATCGTCCCCGTTACGGCCAGGTCCTCCACCGCATATTCGGCGCGTTGCGGAGTGTTGAGCCCGATATAATTCGGGTTCTGCGGGAAGGCGCCCGGATCTGCTTCGGCCATGTGTCCTCTCCTTGCGCGCAATCGCGCAGCGAAACTGCGCGTGGCCGCTATTTATAACATATGTTACCTTGATCGGGCATTTGGCGCGTCATTGCAAGGGGCTTTGCACCGGTTCAATCGTGCCACAGCGCGATGCAGCGCATTTCGATGCTGGCGCGCGGCGTGCAGCCGGCCGGCGCCGCGGGGTTATCAAACGCGACATGCGGCACGGCCATCCCGGTAACCGAACTGCTGCTTTGAAAGATCAGCACTTCATCGCGCGACAGATCGGCAAACCAGTGCCAGCGGTGCGCGGGATTGGCGGCAAGCACCCAGCTGGCAAAGCGCCATTCGGGCCCGCCCGGCGGGTCGAAAATGGCATCGGCCTCCATCCGGTCGGCCGGATCGACGCTGGTCATGTCGCACAGCGCCAGCGACACGTCCTGCGGCGCGCCCGAAAATGCGCGCCACACGTTGTAATGGGCATAGCGGCGCACGGACTGCCCTTCGGGAACGGTGCTTGCGGCGAATTGGGCCGAGGTTTCGGCAGTGGCATCGATATGGGCAAAGCGCGCGGGGTGCGAATTGTCGCGGCTGCCGGCCATGCCCGAAGCCTCGCTGAAGCGGACGATGCCCGGTGCGGTCACGATCACCGCGTCTGCCCCGGTGGCCTGCCGCACCAGCGTGACGATTTCATCGGGATAGACCGCGGCCACCGCCGCACGATCGGTGAAATCGGCCACTGCGCTGGCATGGGGCAGGCAGGCAAACCCTTCGCGATCCAGCCCCGGCGCGGCGCTGCGGCCATCGACCAGCGGCATCGTGCGCGGATCGAGCGGCACCTGGTCGCGCGCGTGGTCATTGGCGTAATAACAGGGCCGCGCTTCGCTGCGCGCGACATAGGCGATCGTTGCGTCCACCGGTGTGATCCTCGTGCCAAATCCCGGCGCAAACCTGCCGCGTGCGGGTGCGCTTGTCGAGGTGGATCGGCGTTCAGCGCTGAACCATGTCCACCTGCGCCATGACCAGGTGATCGAGCACGCGTTTTTCCAGGACCAGCGCCGCGCTGGCGCCATTGGTGCGCATGACGAGGCCCTGCGCCAGCGGCGGCACATTGCGGCGCACCGCCTGGGCCAGCGCGGCAAATTCCGCGCGCGCCTGTCCGCCGGTGCCGTGCAGCGCGCAAAGCTGGCGCCAATCCTGGACAAAGCTGTCGAGCAGCATGCCAAACCGTGCCACCGCGGCGCGCGCCTCGGCGCTGTCGGTGCCGGCGGTCAATTCGTTGCGCAGATCATCCACCAGCAATTGCACTTCGGCAGCGGGCATCACCGGGGTGCGCTGGTCGCATTCGGTCAGCAGGCGCGGGCGCGCGGCCGGGTCGAACGGCACTGTGGGCCATTGCGCGCGCGGCGGCGGCGGGCTTAGCGCGAAATGCCAGAACGCGGCGGTGCCGGTGGTATCGGCCACCAGATGGATGCGATCGGCCGGGGCGCCGTTTTCGACATGGTGCTTGCGCCAGTTATCAAAAATCCACGCTTCGCCCGCGGCCATGTGCACGGTTTGCCCATCGCAGTGAAAGCGCACTTCGGGCCGGGTAAACACCGGAATGTGCAGTCGCACGCGCGTGTGCCACAGATGGTTGATATCGGCATGCGGCGGCACGCCCACCCCCGGGGCCAGGCGCATCAGCCGTGATCGGCTCCACACCACGCCAAACCCGGCGAGAACCTGGGTGAGATAGGGCATCGCTTCAAGCCAGCGGGTGGGCCGCATCTGGCCATGGTGTGCATCGGTTTCGGCGCCATCGACCGTGATCAACCGCGCCGCGCTGTTGCCCGGCACGCCATCGGGATGCGGCGCCCAGGCTTCTGGTGGCAGCGCGGCCACTTCGGCCTGCAGCCGCGCCACGTCGAACAGCACCGGCAAGTGATAAAACGGGCGGGGCAGGCGCATCGGGTCAGATCCTGTCGGCGGGTCGATAGGCGGTGAGCGCGGGGCCGAGCGCATCGCGCAAAGGGCCAAGCCACGGGGCATAGTGCTGCCACTGGGTCAGGCTTTCGCGCCCGATCGGCCGGCGCACTTGTTCGGAACTGGGCGTGCGCACGCTGCGCCGGGTTTCGTGAAAGCGCAAGCAGCCCGGATCGAACGCCAGCCCGCAATGCGCCAGAATGCGGCGCACCGCATCGTCCAGATCGTCCACCACATCTTCGTAATGCAGCGTCAGCACGCGCCCCGGCAGCACCGCATGCCAATGGGCCATCATCGCCAGATAGGCGCGATAGTGCCGCGCCATGTCCGCGATATCATAGGTGAATTCCTGGTTTGTGGTGCCAAACAGCTGCTTCAGATTGCTGAAGCAGCAGGCCATCGGTTCGCGCCGCACATCGATGATCACCGATTGGGGCAGAATGCGGTCGATCAGGCCGATGTGCCACACGTTGTTGGGCATCTTGTCGACAAAGCGCGGGCGGCCGAGCGGGCGATAGACGCGCGTTTCGGCCAGATAGCGCGCGCCCAGTGCCCGCGCCTGCGCGCCCGGCAGGCGCAGCAGCACCTCGGGGTGCAGCGGCACATCGCTGGCCGGGTCGGCGCCGCCCAGTTCGCGCGCATAAAGCCCGATTTCGGTCAATTCCTGCGTGCCTTCGACCTGGGGGTGCGAAGCGAGGATCTGTTCGACCAGTGTCGACCCCGATCGCGGCAAGCCAACCAGGAAGATCGGCGCCCGATCCTCCACACCGTCCCCGCGCCGCGTGGCCAGCGCCGGCGCGGTGAAGGTTTTGCGCAGGCGCTCCACGCCGGCCCCGGTGCCTTGCGCATCGTGGCGCGCGGCGGCGCGGCGGCGCGCATTGCCTTGCGCATAATGCTGCCACGATGCGGCAAAATCGCCGCGGTCTTCCAGCGCCTTGCCCAGCGCGAAATCGAGATAGATCCGGTCGGCATCGGGCAAGCCTGATTGCGCCAGCAGGCGCCGCATCTGTGCCAGATCCGCATCCGCCAGGCGCACGGTTTTCAGATTGGCGAGGCTGAACCAGGCCACGGCAAAATCGGGCCGCGCCGCCAGCGCCGCGCGATAATCGGCAATTGCCTCGTCCAGCCGGCCCACGGTTTTCAGCGCATTGCCGCGCCACAGCCGGAAATCGGCAACTTCGCCGGGGCTTTCGCACGGTTCGGCCAGCAGGGTGGCATAAAGATCGATCACCACCTCGAAATCGCCGAGCGCGATGCAGGCCGCGCCCAGTGCCTTGCGCCAATCGCGGTTGGTGGAATCGTGCCGCAGCAGCGTTTCAGCCTCTTGCCGGGCGCGCGCCGGGCGTTGCGCGTGGAGCAGCAGCATGGCGAGATCAAACCGCGCCGCGTGATAATCCGGCGCCAGCGCCAGCGCGGCGGTCAGCAGCGCTTCGGCCTCGGCGCGGTCGCCCGCTTCGCTGCGCAGCCGCGCCAGCAGGTGGATCGCGCCGACATTGCGCGGGTCCTGGCGCAGATAATCGCGGATCACCGGCTCTGCCTGTGCGCCGTCGCCATCGGCATGCAGGCTGTTGGCCACGACCAGCTCGATCGGCAGCGCCTGCAACGCGGCCAGCTTTTGCGCAGCGGCCTGCGCGCGCGCAGTGTCACCCAGCATGCGATAGATCTGTGCCAGAATGTCCCAGGCGGCGGGCAGAAAGGGATTGCGCCGCAATGCCTCGTGCAGCGCGGCCAGCGCCGCCGGGCTGTCGCGCCGCAGGATATGGCAATGGCCGCGTTCGTGATGCAGCCGGCTGAAATCGGGATAATCGGCCGCCAGACTGGCCAGCACGGCCAGCGCCTCGGCAATGCGGCCGGCCGCGCGCAAATCTTTCGCCTGCTGCAACCGCGCTTCGCGCCGGCCAAATGTGTCCCCATCAGGGGGATGTGAAAGGATCACGGGCGCGCCCGCTGGCCCGCATTGTGCAAAAACGGCTCCAGCCAGGCCGGATCGGGCTGATCGGGATCATAATATTCGAAAATCAGGTGAATGCGGGGGGCATCGCCGGTGTTGCGCACCCAGTGCGGGCCCAGATTGTCCACTTCCACCGCCTGGCCCACTGCAAAATGGTGCTCGGCACCGCCGAAATGGCACACCACACCGGGATTGGTCACCAGCGGCACGTGGATCTTGTGCGGCCATTTTGCCGCCGGGTTGGCATCGATATGCGGGTGGATGATCCCGCCCGGGGGCATGCTGGCCAGCATCACCCGCGGAAACACTCCGCGCGCATAGCCATAATCGCGCACCGCCGCATCCATCACCGGCGCCAGCAGCGCGCGCCATTCGGGCCACAGCGCGCGATCATGCGACCGGCGCCAATCGAGCGGGCTGTCGATGAAGCGGAACACGATGTGGCGCGTTTCATCCAGCACGTCGAACTTGTTGGGCTTGGCGGCGTTTTCGCGGTCCCACACCGCATCGGAAGTTGCCGCCACCGCCGCTGCCAGCGCCGCCACAGCCGCCGCCAGCGCCTCCACGTCGATCTGCCCCAGCGCGCGGATCGCGGTGGTCTTGCGCGGATTGCGGGCAGGGGCGAACGGCGGGGAATTCATCGCTGGCCTTCGAACGTATAGCCAAACAGGTTGAGATCGATCGCATAGCGCGCCGCCACGCCCTCGGCCAGTTCGCGGTCGTAATAATCGCGATAATCGCGGTGGCTGGTGCCGTTCACCCGATCGAGCGCGCGCGCGGGAATGCCGATGCGCGCGCAGATCGCATCGTACGATCCCTGCATGTCTTCCACCCGGCCGATCGCGTCGGTCAGCAGGGTATGGCCATCGTCATCCACCAGCAGCGCGGCCTGCGGCTGGAACAGCACGTGCCCTTCGGGCGGATCGCGGAACAGGAAATGGCGCATGACATCGCGCGGCGCCTTTTGAAACACATCGCCCCCGCGCAGCATGAACGCGCAATAGGATACGAAGCGGTCGAACGGATTGCGCACAAAGGCAAATTTCACATAAGCAGCAAAGGCTTCGTCGCCCAGGCAGGGCCGCACCTGGCGCAGTGAAAGATGGCCATGCTGGATCGCCGCGAGATCGGCCCAGGGAAAGCGCCGGTTCACGAACAGCCCGACTTGTTCCAGATCTTCCTCGCCCATCTGTTCGCGCAGCGCCTGGCGCACCGCATGGGTGCCGGTTTTGGGCACGGCGGCAAAGATGAAGCGGTGGCGGTGCGAAACGATCATGCAAGGTCCATCCTATCCGCCCGCAAACCAAAAAAGCACCCCCCTCTGCCCGAGGGGGGTGCATCATTGCGCTTTGAGCGAGATGACTTTGTTGAAGCAAGCTTCAAAAAAGTCATCAGCAACGCTCAAAGCGCCGCGCGGGCTTATCGCCTGATGACATGATTCAGTATCATGTCATCAGGCTCTAAAACGTGCTTTTTCAGAACTTGTAGCTGAGCCCGGCCAGATAAGTCGTGCCGCTTTGGTTCTGGTTGTAGAGATAGCGGGCCTGGCCCCAGAACTGGGTATCTTTCTGGTTGGTCAGGTTGATCGCGTCCACCGTGAACTGGAATTTCGGCGTGATGTTCCAGAACGCGGCGGCATCGAAATAGGTCGATCCTTCAAATCCGCGCGTATCGGCGCTCATCGGATCAGCCGATTTGCCGGTGTACCAGCGGTCGCGATGGCTCATCGAAACGCGCGCGCCCCACACTTTGGTTTCGTAATAGACCGTGGCGTTATAGTTGACCGGCGAAATTCCGGTCAGATCCGAAGGGATGTGAACATAGGTGAAATTCGCCTGAACCCCCAGCTTGTCGAACGGTTTGGGCAGGAATGAAAGCTGGCTTTGCGCGACCAGTTCCACCCCGGTGATCGATTTGGTGCCGGGCACGTTATAGGGCTGCGAAATGTCGGTGATGTTCGTGGTGCTGGTGGCACCGGTGACCGAGCTGGCCGGGATGCCGACCTGGCTGAAGGTCTGGTTGTGCAGCGTCTGGCCCTGAACGAAGTTGGTGACCCATTTCTGGAACACACCGGCCGACAGCAGCCCGACTTTGCCGAAATAATGTTCGATCGCAAAATCGAGCGTGTTGTCGGTAAACGGCTTCAGGTTGGGATTGCCGAGCGAAACCGAGATATAGCAGTTGTTCTTGGTGGCAGGCTGGCTGAAATCGCACTTTGTGTTTGAATCGAGCGAGGCCGTGCCCAGCGCCTTGATCGAATCGAGCGACGGGCGATTGAGGTTCTTCGTTGCGGCAAAGCGCAGCAGCGTTTCGGAATCGAGTTCCAGCACGGTGTTGAGCGCGGGCAGCACACCCGAATAGTGGCCGTGCACATCGGACGTGCCGAGATAGGCATAGCTGCTGCCCTGGATCCAGCCCTGGCTGTGGGTATTGGTGTTATAGCCGCGCAGGCCGACATTCCCGCGGAAATGCTTGCCGAACAGCGTGCTGTCCCAATCGAGCTGCAGATAGGCCGATTCGGTTTCTTCGGTGGTGTTGTAGACTTGTTCGATATCCACCAGCGCGCCGCCGGTGCCATCGGGCTTTGGCCCCATGCGGTGGTATTCGTGATATTTGGCAAAGGCGCGATCGTAATTGCCGATCAGCCACGAGCCCGAGGCATTGCTGAACACATCGGTGATGTCTGCCACAGACGTGCCGCGCGTGGTGTACTTGGTGCCGTTGTCGCCGCCATCATAGAAGTAATTGGCGCCGCTTTGCGAAAAGCGGTGATAGGCACCGCCCGCGCGCACCGTGAACACGTCGCTGGCTTTGTAATGCAGGTTGACCACGCCTTCGGTCAGCTTTGATTCGTTCCAGAACGACCGGTAATAGAAATCGTCCATGGTATAGATCGACGGGTCGGTCAGGTTCGTGCCGGGATAGGAGAATGAGGCCGAACGGCCATCCGCGCCATAGTTGGCAATGAGGTTGCCCTTGGCACGCATATAAAGCTTGTCGTCATAAGGGGTGTCGTACTTCGACGTTTCCGCGCCGAAATGCCCATCCACCGACAACTTGTCCGATGCGTCCCACTTGAACGTCAGCGCGCCCTGGTTGAAATTGTTCTTGTTCAGCTCGCGGCGGTGTTCGCTGCCGAACGTGACATTGCTGACATTCGACGACGTGACATAGCCATTGTTGTCATACGTCAGCGCGTTGACCACCGATGCGGTCTGGAAGGCCGCCGGCCAGGGGCTGCCAGCGGCAGTGTCGAGCACGGTCGAGCCGGCCCCGTTGATCGGGCGGGTGGCAAAGTGCAGTTCGTCGCGGTGCGTGGTGAACTGGCTGTGCAACAGATCGACCGTCAGCAGCAGGTTGCTGGCCGGGCGCCACTGGATCGCGCCGGTCAGGCCCAGGCGTTCCTGCCGCGCATTCCACGACGAAAGCCGGTTGCCATCGGCAAAGTAGAGGTCGCCCGACAGGAACTTGGCCTGTTGCGTGGCGCTCAGGTGCGAGATGTCGAGGCCACCGGCAACCAGGCTCTGCATGTCACCGGCGCTGGGCTGCGTATAGTTGTAGGTGTTGTGGCCCTGCTCGGTGGTCTTGCGCTTGCTGTAGGTCGCCGAGATCGCGATGCCGAAATTGTTGTTCCAGTTCTGGCTGAACAGCGCGACCAGGCGCGGCTGCGCGTCCTTGGTGTACTGGTTGGTGCCCAGCTTTGCCGAAACCGCGCCCTTGAAACCCAGGCCATATTCGAACGGCTTGCCCGTAAACAGCCCGACCGTGCCGGCCATGCCGCCTTCGTTCTGCGCGACTTCATAGGTCTTTTCGACTTGCGCCTTGGAGAACAGTTCCGATGCGAAGATGTTGAAATCGAACGACCGGTCGCGGCTGCGCTGGCCGCGGCTGTCTTGCGCCGAATCGACGTTGCCCAGCACTTCCATGCCGTTCAGCTGAACCCGCGCGAAATCCGAACCCAGGCCGCGCAGCGAAATGCGGCGGCCTTCGCCGGCTTCGCGCGTGATCTGCACGCCGGGCAGGCGCTGCAGCGATTCGGCCAGGTTCAGTTCGGGGAACTTTGCCATGTCTTCGGCAACGATCACGTCGAGCTGGATGTTCGAAATCTTTTTCTGCCGGCGCGCTTCTTCAAGCGAACGCTGATAGCCGCTGACAACGATGGCTTCCGGATCGGGCGCGGCGGCCGGTGCAGCGGCTGCATTCTGGTCGGCCGGGGCCGCTTCGGCCATGGCAATCGACGGGCAGGCGGCAGCGACCAGCGTGGCCACCGTGGCCAGCAGATAACTCTTGGCATTCAGGCGCTGGGCCCGGGCCGGATCTTGCAGTGTCATGATAACCCCCCGCTATCTGGTATGAACCAGATCGCTTAAGCACCCTGCGGCGACGACTGTGTGACACTTTGCGCCGGATCAATGCGGATGCCGGCTTTTTTCGCATCCGTCGCAAATCGCCGCGATATTCCTGCGCAATGTCCGTGTCTGGCGCGCCAATTCGCGTCGCGCTTTGCCGCTGGCCGCACTATCCCGCCGAATCCGGCGTAATCCGTAATTCCCCTTACTGGTCTGGACCAGATCAAGACCGGGTTCGGGCGTCGGCCACGGCACGGCACGCCGGGAATAAGGGCAGAGCGCCTGATGCCGGCTTTCCCCGGCCGCCAATTTGATCCTATACCGGCCTTGCGCGAAGGTTTCGTGAAACCCGCGCGCGCGCTCGCACCCGCCGCTGCCGCAAGCGACAGGCGCGTCATCCAACGAATTGAGTCTGGCCCGAGATTGTCGATGTTTTCCGGTACTATCCCTGCTGCCGCCAGCCCGGCCGATGGTGTGCAATATCTGGAACTGCGCAATGCGCTGGCGGCGCGAATCGCCGCCGGAGAATGGCGCCCGGGCGATCGCCTGCCATCCGAACGCGCGCTGCAGGTTTCTGGCCAGGCCGCACGCGGCACGATTCGCGAAGGGCTTGCCCAGCTTGAGGCCGAAGGGCTGATCTATCGCAAGGATCGCAGCGGCTGGTACGTTTCGCCTGCGCCGATCGTCTATGATCCCACCCGCTGGGAAGGGTTCATTTCCTATGTCGAGGCGCAAGGGCGCGCGCCCGCAACCGAAACGCTCGATGCCATGGCGATTGCCGCCGATGCCTTTCTGGCGGGGGTGTTCGGCCGCGAAGCCGGTGCGCCGCTCAATCTCATCCGCCGCCGCCGCTATGTCGATGATCGCCCGGTGCTGGTGGAATATATCGTGGTCGATGTGGCGCTGGCGCCCGATCTGCTGCGCTTTTCGTTCGACCAGTCGCTGACCGGCATCCTGAAATCGCATTATGGCCTGGCGGTCACGCGCAACAAAGTGGAGATGCAGCCGTGCGCGCTGACCGGGCGCGAGGCCGAGGCGCTGGGGATAAAGCCCGGGTTGCCGGGGCTGAACGTGGTGCGCACCAGCTATGACGCGCAAGGCCGCGTGGTGGAATTCGACCGCGAATACTGGCGCCACGATGCCGTGAAAATCAGCGTCGAAGCGCGCGTGCGCTGAACCCCAACCCCGACACGACGAAAGAGACCGAGATGGAAGCTTCAACCCCGGCGCCCGACTTGCCCGATTACCCCCACTTGCGCGATCATTTTGCCTGGTGCCTGCAGGTCATGGGCGGGGTGACGGCGGCATCGCGGCGGCTGGATATCGATGAACGCGCGCTGCGCCGTTTCGTCAGTGGCGAACGTCCGCTCAGCGCAAATCTCCTGGCCGATACGGCCACGGCGCTGCGCCGGCTGATTGCCGATGCGACCGCCGCAGAGGCCGATCTTGCCGCGGCGCTGGGCGATCAGCCGGGCGCTATCTGACCGGGGCCAGGGCTGCCGCTTCGGCGCGGCAGATGCCCGCATCCGGTGCAGGGGCAGTCATGCGCACATGCGCCAGTTCGGCGCGCGCGGCATCGAGATCGGCACGAAACGCGGCATCGGCGTGGAGCGCGGCCGTGGCGGCCGCGCCCGCCAGCCATCCGGCCTGCACCGCGCTGAGGCTGTGGGCGCCGCAGATCATCCGGCTTTCGCCAAAGGCGCGCCCGCGCGCCAAAATCTGCGTTGCGCGGTCGGGCGCGAGTTCGGCCAGGATCAGCGCCTCCATCCATCCCCCCGCGGCATGGCCCGAAGGATAATCGCCATTGGCGGCGAGCGCGGCCGTGCGCGGCTGGCAGATCGGCGCGTGCGTGCCGAGATAGGGGCGGCGCACCTGGTACGCGCGCTTGGCCGGATCAACCACCCCGGCGGTGCCGGCGCGATCGAGCAGGCGCGCCAGTGCCGGCGCGGTGGCCGGGGTCAGCTGCGCGCCCAGTGCGCAGGCGAAATGGTCGAACGCTTCGGTCACCACGTCGGCCTGGGCGATTTTCCAGCGCGGTGATCCGGCCAGCGCGCGCGTTGCGGCAAACAGCGCGCGGTCGGCGCGCGCCACCGGGCCGCCGGGGCGGGGCGGGGGTGGCAGCACGCGCAGGCCATCAGGGGTCGCCTCGGGCGAAAGATAGGCGTTTGATGGGCCATTCGCGGTTTCGACCGGAATGCCGGCACAGCGTGCGGGCATCCGCTGCGGATTGCACACCACCGCCGCCTGGCCGGGCAGCCGCACCTGATACGTGTTGTGCAGGCGGGGTTCGGGCCAGAGATAATCGGTCGAAACGAACTGCGCGCCCGATGCCAGCGCCGCATCGCGCCGCCGCGGATCGTTGGCGCGCGCCTCCACCGTGCCCGAATCGGCGCGGGTGCGCACGATGAACCCGGCCGCGACCGCCGCGCGGATCCGCGCCCCGTCGGCCAGCGGATCGTTAAGCGTGAGATAGGCGGCGGCAGGCGAATTTTCTTCGGTGTTGATGAAGAACGCCCGGCCTTCAAGCGATTTGCGCGCCCCGCGATAGCGCGCAACCACGGCCGGTTCCTCATCCAGCGCAAACAGCACTTTGCCGCGCGCCTGCCCCAGCACGGGCCAGCCGCGCTGCATTACCGCCGCGCGCAAAGTGGGGTATCCGCGCTGCACATCATCGGGGGTGATCAGCGCCTCGGGCGGGAAAACCGCGCGCACTTCGCGATCGAGCGCATCGAATGTTGCGCCATCGAACGGCAGCGCCGCCGTGCCGCCGGGCACGGGCGAAGCATCGGCCTTGGCATTGAACATCAGCAGGATCGGCGCGTGATCGGGATGATCGAGCGACCAGCGGCGGACCGTGCCCAGGCATTCGCGCAAAGTGACACAAGCGCTCAGCACGTCGAGATCCTGCACATGCATGACCTTGAACCCCGGTTCGGCCAGCGCCGCACGCCGCGCCGGATCGATCGCGATGCCGGCGGCGCGCAAGGCGGCGGGGTTCAGAAAGCGCCCGCCTTCGGGATCGGCATAGACATCGATTTCCAGCTGCCGCGCCCCGGCATCGAGCTGTTCGGACAAGGGCCGGTGGCGATAATCGATTTCGTCGGCGCGATCGGGCGCGGCGGCGCGCACCAGCGCCAGCACGGCATCGGGCACCGCGGTTTTGTAGCTGTTGTGCGTGCCGACCGTCATCAGATCGTTGAGGTGAAGATTGCGATCCATCCAGGCGCGCGCGCAGCCCGGCCCGGCGCGGCCGGCATCGGGCGCGGCCAGATCACAGCGCGCAGGCGATGCCCTGCCGGCGGCCGCGATCAGGGTCAGCGCGGCCAGCACCGCAACAGATGTCGCAAATTTGGCAATCGCCACCAATGCAGTGCCCTTTCACGCCGGCAATCTGGCCACGCTTGTCACCCAACCGCCATAGCTTTGGTCTAGACCACGGCAATACGACGACAGGATGACGCAATGATGTGGAAAGTGTTTGCGGCTGCGGGTCTGCTGGTTCCAATCCAGGCCCTGGTGCCAACCCGGGCACTGGCTGCGCCCGCTGCTGCCGGGCAGTTTGCCGATCTGGCCGCGCCGGTTACGACCGAGCCCGCCCGGATCGATACCGCCGGCATCAGCGTGCTGCCCAGCGGGCGCATGGTCACGCCTGCGGGCCATGCCACGCGCGTTTCGCACAAGCCCTATGGCATGGCGCTGTCGCCCGATGGCAAAGTGGCGGTGCTGCTGCACAATGAGGCGGTCACGGTGATCCATCTGGACGATCCGGATCATCCGGTCCGCCTGCCCAGCTATGATCGCAAGCGCCCGGCGGTGATCGAAAGCGGCGGTTTCATGGGCGCGGTGTTTTCGCCCGATGGCCAGACGGTCTATCTGTCGCAGGACAAGACGGGCACCGTGGTGCTGATGGATGCGCAAAAGCTGGTGCGCGTGGGCGAATTCCGGCTGGATGGCGATTTTGCCGGGGTGCATTATCAGGACAGCCTGGCCGGCGACATGGCGATCAGCCCCGACGGCACGCGGCTTTATGTGCTCGATCGCGCCAATTACCGGCTGGTCACGCTGGACCGCACGAGCGGCCGCGTGGTCGGCTCGATCAAGGTCGGGCGCTTGCCATTGGGCCTCGGGCTGAGCCCCGACGGCCGCACCGCCTATGTCGGCAATGTCGGGCTTTACGAATATCCGCTGGTGCCCGGCGTCACGCCCGACAATGGTGATAAGGCGATGCTGCATTTCGCGCCATATGCGATCCCTTCGCATGAGGCGGAACAGGGCATGACGTTGCCCGACGGGCGGCGCCTGCCCGGGCTGGGATCGCCCGACGCGGCCGAAGCGATGAGCGTCTATGCCGTCGATCTGGCCAGCCAGACCGTGGTCGCGCGGCTGAAGCCCGGTTTCCAGATCGGCCAGGTGGTCGAAGGCATCGCCACGGTCGGCGGGGCCAGCCCCAACGGCGTCGCGGTGGGCGCACACAATGCCTATGTCTCGAACGCAACCAATGACAGCATCGCGGTGATCGACCGCAGCACCGATCGCATCACCGGCTATATCCCGCTCACGTTTGATCCCCGGCTTGATCATCAGCGCGGGCTGATGCCGTTCCACCTGGCGCTCAGCCCCGATGGCCGCCGGCTCTATGTGGCGGCGCTCACGCTCAATGCCGTTGCGGTGATCGATACCGAAAGCCGCCGCGTGCTGGGCTATATCCCCACCGGCTGGGGTCCGACGCGCGTGGCCGTTTCGGCAGACGGGGCCAGGATCTATGTCACATCGGCGCGCGGATATGGCGCAGGGCCCAATGGCGGGGCGCAATTCCGCCGCCCGCCGCAGGGCACTTATATTGGCGATATTCAGCTGGGCCTGTTCCAGGTGATCGATACGCCGGATGACGCGACGCTGGCCGCGCTGACCGAGCGTGTGCGCGCCAATACGTTTCGCGCCGTCACGGTGCAGGACGATCCGGCCAATCCCGTGCCTGCCGCGATCGGCCTGCGGCACAGCCCGGTGAAATACATCGTCTATGTCACCAAGGAAAACCGCACGTTTGATGATGTGTTCGGCCAGTTTCCCGGGGTCAACGGGGACCCGACGATCGCCCGGCTGGGCCGGGTGAACTTGCGCGCGCTCGATGGATCGGTGCTGCACCAGGTCATGATCAGCCCGAACCATCAGGCGATTGCCGCGCGCTGGGCGCTGTCGGACAATTTCTTCTGCGATTCCGATGCCTCGGTCCACGGTCACCGGTGGATGATGAACGTCGTGCCCAATGGCTGGATGGAATCAAACAGCGCCACATCAAAGGACTGGAACGCGTTTTCGCCGGCGCCCGGGCGCCGCTTTCCCGACAGCTCGGGCGGGATCGATCCCGAAGATTACAACCAGATCGGCGGGCTGTGGGAACAGCTTGATCGCCATGGCATTGCATTCCGGTCCTATGGCCAGAGCGACGAATTTGCCGGCGTGCACGAAGATGCGGCGCATACCGATACGGGTCTGCGCATGCCGGTGATCTATCCGATGTCCCGCGCCGAATGGTCGCGCACGTCGACCGAATATGCCGGGTTCAATCTCAACATCCCCGATCAGCTGCGCATGGATCAGTTCGAAAAGGAAGTGAAAGACAAATACCTGAGCGGGAAAGAGGCGTTTCCCCGCTTTATCTCGATCCAGATTCCCAACGATCACATGGCCGACACCCGCGAAGACGATGGCTACCCCTATCGCGAAAGCTATATGGCCGACAACGATCTGGCGCTGGGGCGGTTCCTTCAGTTCTTGTCGCACACCCCCTATTGGAAAGAGATGGCGGTGGTGATCGTGGAGGACGATCCGCAGGGCGGGGTGGATCATGTCGATGCGCACCGGTCGATCCTGATGATGGCCGGCCCGTGGATCAAAAAAGGCCATATTTCGCACACGCACGCCAATTTCGGCGCGGTGCTGAAGACGATGTACCGCATTCTCGATCTGCCGCCGGTCAACCAGTTCGATGCAGCGGCCAATCTGCTGTCGGATTTCTTCACCGGCACCCCGGATTTCACCCCCTATGACGCGCTGCCCGTGGACAAGCGGGTGTTTGACCCGCGCGTGGCGATGAAGAAATTTGGCAAGGATTTCGATTGGCGCACGATCAAGAGCGGTGAACCGATGGACGACGAAGACGACCAGCGCCAATCGCACAAGGCCCAGCATGACCTGGCCCCCCACGACCCGGCCCCGCACGACTCAGATTGAATCCGGCGCCCCCCGCCACCCCGCGCATTCCGTCACCGCGCTGTCAGACCTCTGGTCCAGACCAGTCGGCATTTCCCGATCAGGAGGCAGTGGGCCATGGAACAGAACCGGCGCGGGTTTATCCGGGCGATGATGGCGGGCGCGGGTGCGGCTTCGACCCTTGCCCCTTCGCCCTTTGGATCGTCGATTGCACGCGCGCTTGAAATTCCGGGGGATCGGCGCACCGGCACGATCCAGGATGTGGCGCATGTGGTGATCCTGACGCAGGAAAACCGGTCGTTCGATCACTATTTCGGCACGATGCGCGGGGTCAGCGGGTTTGGTGACCGGTTTGCCGTGCCCGCCCCGCCTTTGCCCGAAGCGCCCGACCGCACCGTGCTGGTGCAGCCCAATGAAGTGCCCGGTGCCTCACCGGCGCTGATCGCGCCGTTCCGGCTGGACACGGCCGCCGATTTTCAGCGCTATCGCCCGCCGGGCACGCCGCACGGCTTTGCCGACAGCCAGGCCGCGTGGGACAATGGCCGCATGGGCGCCTGGCCGCGCACCAAGCACAACCACGCGATGGCCCATTTCACCCGCGCCGATCTGCCCTTTCAATATGCCCTGGCCGAAGCGTTCACGCTGTGTGATGCCTATCACTGCGCGATGCATTTGTGCACCAATCCCAACCGGATGTATCTCTGGACGGGTACGCATGATCCGCTCGCCCGCGGGCACGGCCCGGTGATCGACAACGACTACGATACGATCGATCCCGATCCGCAAGGCCACGGCGGCTATCTGTGGACGACATATCCCGAACGGCTGATGGCCGCAGGGATCGGGTTCCAGATCTATCAGGACATGGCGGACAATTTTTCCGACAACCCGCTGGTCGGGTTTCGCCGCTATCGCGATGCGCACAAGGCTGGTTTGGGCAAGGTTGGTTTGGGCAAGGCCGGTTCGGGTGAGGGCGGTGCGGGTGAGGCCGATCCGGGTGAGGCCGCACTGCTGGCCCGGCGCACGCTGACCACGCGGTCGCTCGATGATCTGCGCGGCGATGTGCTGGCGGGAAAGCTGCCCGAGGTGACGTGGATCGTGGCCCCGGCGGCCCAGTCGGAACATCCCGGCGCCTCCACCCCGTTGCAGGGCGCCGATTATACCGCGCGCGTGCTCGATGCGCTCACCGCCAATCCCGAAGTCTGGGCGCGGACGGTGCTGCTGATCAATTTCGATGAAAACGACGGCCTGTTCGATCATGTGCCGCCGCCCGCGCCACCGGCACGGCGCGCCGATCGCACTTTGGGGGGCGGGCTGTGGGGTGGCACCACGATCCCCGCCGATGACGAATACCATGTGCACAGCCGCACGGCCGAAGACGCGGTCTATCGCGACCGCCCCTATGGTCTGGGCATGCGCGTGCCGATGTATGTGGTCTCCCCCTGGAGCAAGGGTGGCCATGTTGCGTCCGAAGTGTTTGACCACACCAGCGTGATCCGCTTTCTGGAGGCGCGGTTTGGCGTGCATGAGCCCAATATCAGCGCGTGGCGCCGCGCGGTCTGTGGCGATCTGACCTCGTGCTTTGATTTCGCCCGCCCTGATGGCCATGCCAGCCTGCCCGCGCTGCCCGCCACCGCCGCGCTGTCGGAACGCGCCAGCCATCTGGACGAAGTGCCGCCGCCCTTGCCCGCGCTGGCGCTGGCCCCGGTGCAGGAAACCGGGCTGCGCCGCCGCCGCGCGACGCCCTATCGGATCGATGCCACGTTGCGCGCCGGGGCAGGGGGCCATGCGCTGGTCTTTGCCAATCGCTCGGCCGTCCGCGCGGCGGTGTTCCATGTCTACAATGTGGACGCGCTGGCCGAGGGCCCGGCGCGCTATACCGTGGGCGCGGGGGCAGAGCTGGCGCATCCGGTCGATCCTTCGGGCAGCACCGATCTGTTTGTGATCGGGCCCAACGGGTTTCACCGCCGGCTGCGCGGCCGCGCCGACCGTTTCAGCGCCGCGCTGGTGGAAACCGGTCGCGCCGGCGCCGCGCGCGCCTGGCTCGATCTGCGCAATCCGGGCGACCAGCCGCTTTCGGTGGCGATGACCGACCGGGCCTATGGCGCGCCGGCGCAGACCATCGCGCTTGCCGCGGGCGAAACACGGCGCCTCGCGCTGGATCACCGCGCCAGCCACGGCTGGTATGATTGGCAATTGACAAGCGAGGGGCAGGTCTGGCGAATGGCGGGCCATGTGGAAGACGGCGCGGACTCGTTTTCCGATCCCGTCGCCGGCGGTGCGGGGCCGCTGCGGCTGGGGTGATTTTGCAGGATCGGGGGCCGATGTTTTCCAATTTCGCCGAAATCGACATGGCCGCGCTGCCGTCGATTGCCGATGGCACCGTGTGCGCCCATCGCGTGCGCCGCGTGGTCGCCAGCAGCGAAACCTTGCGCGGCTATGGCCATGTCGTGCCCGATTATGCGCATGGCAAAGTCGAAATCGTGACCTGGCCACAGCCCGGCTGGCGCCCGGTGGTGCCCGGCACCGGCAATGAGGGCGGCATTGTCGAAGATCGCTTTGTGATGGAACGCCGCGGCGAAGTGCAGCACGCGGTGAACCATGCGGTGGGGCGCAGCTATATCACCGGCTGGTTCGCCGACCCGGCCACTGCCTCCGAACACCGCGCCGCCACCGATACCTCACGCATTTACACGCACGAGGCCAATTATCACCCCGATGGCGGCCAGATCTTCGGCCCGCGCGATGGCGCCCCGTTTGTCGCGCTGCTGGCCAGACCGGGCGACAGCATCACCCCCGATGATTTCGTGGCGTTTCACTGCGACGGCACATTCAGCCTGCACATCGATCCGGGCGTATGGCACCAGCCGGTTTTCCCGACCCGGCCGCGTGCAGAATTCGACAACAAACAAGGCCGCGTGCACGCCTGCATCGCGGTGGATTTCGTGACGGAATTCGGCTGCTATCTGGAAGTGCCGCTGGCCTGAAGCGCCGGGCATTCTCTGGCGCCATTCGGCGCGGGGTGATGTGGAAAATTGGTCGGGACGAGAGGATTCGAACCTCCGACCCCCACACCCCCAGCCGCAAATTTGAGTGGCCTCTAAAGCACCGATTTTAAACAAAAAACCTTGATTTTTTGGGCCTTATCGAGTACCTCGGTGGTGCTGTGGTGGTGCAAATTTTCCTGTTTTGTTCCGCCTCGTTTCATCAAATTGCACCACCACAGCACCACCGGATTTCGAGTTCTGCTAGACAGGTGAGGCCGCCCGATGCGCTCTGCATTGACCCAACTGGTTGTTGACAAGATCACGCCGACACAGCGACGCGTGGAGCATCGCGATACGCGGCTCAAGGGCCTAGTCTTGCGGGTGACGCCGGGCGGTGCGAAGTCGTGGTATTGTGAGTTCGCTCGCGGCAAGCGCGTTTGGCTTGGGCGCGCAGATGTCCTGAGCTTGAGCGATGCGCGCGAGAGCGCCCGCGGAATTCTGGCCGAAGTCTTTCAGGGCATCGATCCGATCGAGGCGCGCAAGCCGAAGGCAGAGATGCCGACCTTCGGAGCATATATTGAAGGCGACTATGCCGCCTGGGCGAAGGCCAGCCAGAAGGCCTATGAGCAGAACGTCAAACGGCTCAAGACTGCATTCAAAGCCGTGCATTCAAGGCAGGCGCGTTCCCGGATCTCGATCAAAACACCTTTGGCCGCCAGCTCAAGGAGGTAAGCGCTCACTCCACATGCGTAGGCGTCAATCAGGACTACTTTGCATCGGGGGAGGACCTCGCAGGCATAATGGATGCACTGCGCTGGAAAAGCCCGCGCATGCCGCTGTTTTACAACCGCAATTTGGCGGCAGAGCAAGGTGCCGCTGGGCGACTGCTTGGCCGCATTTCCTAGTACGAAGCTTCTGGCAAACTGGTTTTTGCATACCACCGATCCCAAGGCGATCTGCTAGGCGCTCAGGCGCCCGACGAGGCGGTTCAACCAGCGATGGCATCGATTGCCACGATGGTATGCAATGAATTGGTCAGGCGCTCCAAAATCTGCAAACGGCAGCAAGGCTCATCGCGTGACCCGGGCTAAACCGGGCGTCTGAGCCATTGCAGCGCGTGCTGCGGTGATCATTGGGGAGGCACAGCGCATATGGCGGCTCACCGCACCCCCGATTGGCGGACCGGAACAGCCTTGCTGCTGCCGATAACGCTGACGACCATGGCCATCGTGCTGCTGGCACCGGTCGTGCCGCAGCTTATGCAGGCCTTCTCCGGCGTTCCCGGCCATGAATACTGGGTGCCGATGATCCTGACAGTGCCCTCGCTGTGTGTGGCTCTGCTTTGCCCGTTTGCCGGAATGCTTGCGGACTATTTCGGGCGGCGCACGCTGCTGCTGGCCGCGCTGGCGGTTTATGCTGCGGTGGGGATCGCACCCGTGTTTCTCGAGACGCTGCCGCAGATCCTGCTATCGCGCGTAGGCGTGGGTGTGGCCGAGGCGCTGATCTATGTGCTCTCGACCACGATGATCGGTGATTACTATAGCGGCCAGGCGCGCGATCGCTGGCTTGCGGGGCAGACGGCCTTTGCCTCAGTCTCGGCGCTGCTGTTCTTCAATATTGGCGGGGTGCTCGGCGAAAGCGGATGGCGTGTGCCGTTCTGGGTTTACCTATCCGCGCTGGGCATGTTCGCGTTGGTTTTGCGGTACACGTGGGAACCGCCTGCCGATGATGCGGCGGAGGAGGCGCTCGAAGCGCCCCACGCCAGCAGCTGGCAGGGCTTCCCCTGGGCCATCACAGCGTTGATCGCCGGCATCACGGTTTATGGCTCGATCTTCTTCTACACCGTCCAGATTCAGGCCTCGAGCGGGCTGGCCGCGCTGGGGCTGACAAGCTCGGCGCAGATCGGCTTGCTGACGTCCATCGCCAGCATCGGCGTGCCACTGGGCACCTTGCTCTATTCGCGGATTGGCGGTGCGAAAGTGGCGCGGCTGTTGATTGGCGAGTTTGCAATGCTGGCGCTGGGCTTCGCGCTGATGGGGCGCGCGGGCTCGGTCGAGGGATTCCTTGTCGGATGCTTCATCAATCAGCTGGGCGCGGGGATGCTGCTGCCGACTTTGCTGGTGTGGTCGATGAGCGTGCTCAGCTTCGAATTTCGCGGGCGGGGCACAGGCTTCTGGCAATCGGCCTTTGCCTTTGGCCAGTTCCTGAGCCCGATTGTGGTCACCACTGCGGGCAAGGTCATGGGAGGCATCATGGGGGCATTCCTGTTTCTGGCAGCGGCAGCGGCCTTGGGTGCGGCCATCGTGATGGCCTGGCCCATGATTACGGGCAAGCGCGCATGACCGCACGTCTGGCAGGCAAGATCGCGGTCGTGACCGGGGCGGCCAACGGTATCGGGCAGGCCTGCGCCGCACTGTTTCGGGCAGAGGGTGCCGTTGTGGTCCCCATCGATCTGGCGGGGACCGAGACCGCCTGCGACTTGCTCAACGAGGCAGCGGTGACCGCTCAGTTCGCGGCTATCGGCGGGCAGCACGGCCGGATCGATGTGCTGGTCAATGCAGCGGCCTTTGCAGTGTTCGAATGGATCGAAAGCCTCTCTTACGAAGATTGGCGGCGGACCTTGCAGGGCGAGCTCGACATCGTGTTTCTGCCGACGCGCGCTGCGTGGCCGTGGCTGAAGGCGGGGGGCAAGGCCAGCGTGGTCAACTTCGCCTCGGCCAATGCGCGCCATGCGCTGGAAGGCTCGCCTGCGCTGGCGCACTGCGCGGGCAAAGGCGGCGTGCTGGCGATGACGCGGCAATTGGCAATGGAAGGCGCCCCCCATGGCATTCGCGCTAACACCATCGCGCCCGGCTTTGTCCGCACGGCGGCGACCGCGCGCCATCTTGATGCCGATCCGGCGTTCGAGGCGCGGGTGCTGCGCAAGTCCATGCTCAAGACACTGGGCGAGCCGGACGATATCGCTTGGTGCGCGGTCTGGCTGGCCTCGGACGAGGCGCGCTATGTGACAGGCGCGGACTTCGCGGTGGATGGCGGCGCGACAGCCTGGTGAACTTGTTCGCGATCAGCTGCCGTCGGTGATCAGCGTTCCGCCGTCGATGACCAGATTGTGCCCATTGACGAAGGCCCCGGCGGGCGAAGCGAGGAACACGGCTGCACCTGCCACTTCGGCAGGTGTGCCGGGGCGCCGCAGCGGGGTCATGGCCATGCGCCGGGCCATGAATTCGGCGTTGTCCAGCAAGGGCTGCGAGAGTTCGGTGGCGATGAAACCGGGCGAGATGGCGTTAACGCGAATGGCCTGCGGGCCCCACTCGACCGCGAGATTGCGCGCGAGCTGCGCGACACCGGCCTTGCTCAATGCATAGGCATTGATTCTGCCATTGCCGCGCAGGCCGGATAGGCTGGATATGAGGATCGCCGCGCCCCCGCGTCTGGCTGCCATGCGCGGCAGGGCGTGGTTGCACAGCAAGACTTGCGCGGTGAGGTTGATGGCCATCACCTGCGCGTAGTCATCCATATCGATTTCAGCGAAAGGCCCCGCCCGTCCGGTGATGCCGGCGTTGCAGACAAGGATGTCGAGCCCGCCCAGCGTAGCCTCGCCTTCTGCCACCAGCCGTTCGAGCGCGGCATTGTCGGTGACATCGCAGGCAATGCCGGGCATTCCGAGCTCGGCGGCCACTCGCTCAGTATCTGCGGCATCTTCGCTGGAGATGACGACCCGCGCACCTGCCTCAATCAGCGCCTCGGCGATCGCGCGGCCGATGCCGCGTGTCGATCCGGTGACGATCGCGCCTTTTCCGGAAAGGTCGAACAGGCCGCTCACTTGTGGTCGGGCTTGTCTTCGGGAAGCAGCGCGCCCTCGTGCAGATAGGCCGGGGCCTCGACCAGGATGAAGGCGATGCGGCAGACTTTGTCGGTCGTGTTGCGCCACAAGTGGTTGGTGCCGCGCTGCACGATGATCCCGCCTTGCTTCACGGTGCGTTTTGCGCCGTCATCCAGCTCCAGCTCGATCTCGCCTTCCAGCACGATGCCATAGTCGATCGAATTGGTGCGGTGCATCGGGCTTTCCTTGCCCGGCAGCATGTCGACCACGCGGATCACCGAGCCGCCATTGAGCGTGAGCCCAGCCTCGCGATGGCGGCCGTCGGTCTCGTCGTTGTTGTCCGCAGGAACGGTCGCGGTGGTCCAGATGAGCAGGAACGAGGCATCGCCCGAAGGGATCATCCGCGTGGGGGACACGTCCTCGGACTTGAACACGGCGCGGCCATTCGCATCATGGCCGGTGACGACGCGCTGGACCGCCGGGAGGCCGGAATCGGAGAGGACTTCGCTCATGCCTTGACCACCGTTTGTTCGATCATGCCGAAGGGCGCTCGGCCAGCGGCGTCGATGGCAACCATCCGCACCGTGTCGCCAAACGCCATGAACTCGGTCTTCGCCGCGCCTTCGTCGAGCACTTCGATCCCGCGCCGCTCGGCGATGCAGGAAGAGCCAACCTCGCGGAAATTGGCGTTGGAGACGGTGCCCGAACCGATCACCGTGCCCGCCACCAGATCGCGCGTGCGCGCGGCGTGAACAACGAGTTCGTGGAAGCCGAAGCCCATCGGCTCGCCATTGGCGGCACCGAATTGCTTGCCGTTCCAATCGACCTTGAGCGTCAGGCAAACGCGGCTATTTCGCCAGTCATCGCCCAGCTCGTCGGGCGTGATCGCGAAGGCGGCCATGCTGCACGGCGGCTTGGCCTGGATCCAGCCGAAGCCTGTTTTCATTTCCGGCCCCGCGAGGGTTCGCAGCGACCAATCGTTGATCTGCACGAGTAGCTTGATGTGGCCCAGCGCCTCGGCGGGCGAGACCCCCATCGGCACGGCATCGACGATCACGCCGAACTCGCCCTCGAAATCGATACCGAGCGCCTCGTCAGGAAACTTCACGTCATCGCCCGGGCCATAGAACTTGTCCGAGGTGCCTTGGTACATCAGCGGCAGGTCGGTCTTGGGCTTGGTGATGCCGAGAACCGCGTCCATCAGATCTCCGTGGCTCTGATAGGCCGAACCATCGAGCCACTGCCATGCGCGCGGCAGCGGGGCCATGATCGCAGCGGGATCGAGCGCATCGGGAAAGGCGGTGATTGCGGCGAGCTGCGGCGCGGCCTCCTCCCAGCGCTCCAGCGCGGATTGCAGAGTTGGGAACGGCGCAGGCACGCAAGCACCGCCATCGGGCGACACGACCACCAGCCGGCCGTCGGGCGACCCATCGCGAAGCGTTGCGAGACGCATGACTTTTCTCTCTCCCTACAATGGAAGCCTGCTTCCTAGTGGGCTTGGTGGGGACGGACAACGTGTTCGGATCGATAGGAAACCATCGACGCTATGCGTTGGTCGCTCCGGGCACGCGCTGGCAAGAAGCGGTCCGATCAAGGCAATCATGAGAGAAACTATGGCCATCTGGCTCAAGCGTGGCATGGCGGCACAGGCCAAGGCAGATGCCGATCGCAAGGTGCGCGACATTGTCGAGGCGGCTCTTGCCGATATCCAGACGCGCGGCGACGTGGCTGTGCGCGAAATGAGCAACACGTTCGATGGCTGGGACCGTGAGGACTACCGCCTTTCACAGGACGAGATCGACGCCGCGGTGGACAGCCTTACCCCGCAAGAGCGCAAGGACATCGAGTTTGCGCAGACGCAGGTGCGGAACTTTGCGCAGATCCAGCGGGCCTCGATGCAGGACGTTGAAGTCGAAACTATGCCTGGCGTGGTGCTGGGCCACAAGAATGTGCCGATCAATGCGGCGGGCTGCTATGTGCCTGGCGGCAAGTACCCGCTGCTAGCCAGCGCGCACATGAGCGTAATCACGGCCAAAGTGGCGGGCGTGAAAAGGATCATCACCTGTGCGCCCCCGTTTCAGGGCAAGATCGCCCGCGCGATTGTTGCCGCGCAGGCCATGGCCGGGGCCGACGCAATCTATGCGCTGGGCGGCATTCAGGCGATCGGTGCGATGGCGCTCGGTACGCAGACGATCGATCCGGTCGATATCCTCGTCGGTCCAGGCAACGCCTATGTGGCCGAAGCCAAACGCCAGCTGTTTGGCCGCGTGGGCATCGATCTGTTTGCCGGACCAACCGAGACGCTGATCATCGCTGACGAGATCGGCTGCGATCCTGAACTCGCGGCGACGGACATCCTGGGCCAGGTGGAGCATGGTCCGGACAGCCCCGGCGTGCTGCTCACCAATTCGGAAAAGCTCGCGCGCGCCACGATGGCCGAGATCGAGCGACTGCTCCAGATCCTGCCGACTGCCGACCATGCGCGCAAGGCGTGGGAGGCGTATGGCGAGGTCATCGTGGCGGAAAGCTATGATGAAATGGTGCGCATCGCCGACGAGATCGCCAGCGAGCACGTGCAGGTTATGACCGGCGATCCTGACTACTTCCTGCAGAACATGACGAACTATGGCGCGCTGTTTCTCGGCGCGCGCACCAATGTCTCGTTTGGCGACAAGGTGATTGGGACCAACCACACGCTGCCGACGAAGAAGGCGGCGCGCTATACCGGCGGGCTGTGGGTGGGCAAGTTCCTCAAGACTTGCACCTATCAGCGCGTGCTGACTGACGAGGCTTCGACGCTGGTCGGCGAATACTGCAGCCGCCTCTGCGCGCTGGAAGGCTTCGCCGGGCACGGCGAGCAGGCCAACATCCGCGTGCGGCGCTACGGCGGGCGCAACGTGCCTTATGCGGGGCAGGCCGAGCCGAGCGAGCTGACGCGGGCATGAGCGAGGAGCTGCGCGCGCTGATCGCGGACTTCGTCGAGCTGTTCTATGTGCAGCGCAAGCCGCGCGCGGCGTTCGAAAAGCATGTCTCGCCGGACTATGTGCAGCACAGCCCCGGCTTGACCGACGGGCCGGAAGCGGCCTTGCGGATGCTGGAGCCGCTGTTTGGCCGCGAGGGCGCGCGCTTCGAGGTGAAGCGGATTCTGATCGATGCGCCGTTCGCCGTGGTCCACTTGCATGGACGGCCCGACATCAGCCAGCCCGGTGTGGCCGTCGCGGATTTCTACCGGGTGGAGCAAGGCAAGATCGTCGAGCACTGGGATGTGATCCAGCCGGTGCCCGAAACCCGGATCAATCCCCTGGACATGATCGCTTGAGCCTGCCGCGTTCGCCCGGGTTCCGGCTCGATGGCCGGCGCGCGCTGGTGACCGGTGCGGGACGGGGCATCGGGCTCGCCATGGCCGCTGCGCTGGCCGAGGCAGGCGCGGAGGTAACGCTGGCGGCGCGCACGACCGCGGAAATCGAGGCCGGGGCGGAGGCGATCCGCGCGGCGGGCGGCAAGGCCATCGCGGCGGTGCTTGATGTGTCAGACCTTGTGGCGGTTGAGGCGTTCTTCGCCGCGCAGCCCGCCTTCCAAGTGCTGGTCAACAATGCCGGAACCAATCGTCCCAAGCCGGTGTGGGATATGACTGAGGCCGATTACGACGCGGTGCTCGATCTCAACGTGAAATCGGCATTCTTTGTGGCGCAGGCCGGCGTGAAAGCCATGATCGCCGAACGAGTGCAGGGCAGCCTGATCCATATCGGCAGTCAGATGGGTCATGTCGGTGGGCCGAACCGCTCGCTCTATTGCGCCAGCAAGTGGGCGCTGGAGGGCATGAACAAGGCCTTTGCGCTCGATCTCGCACCCTATGGCATTCGCAGCAACACCATCGCGCCCACATTCATCGAAACGCCGATGACAAAGCCCTTCTTTGAGAACGCGGACTTCAAAGCCAGCGTGCTCGCCAAGATCAAGCTGGGCCGCATTGGCACGGTGGAGGATCTGATGGGCGCGGCGGTATTTCTCGCCTCCGATGCCTCGGCACTCATGACCGGCACCAGCCTTGTCATCGATGGCGGTTGGACGGCAGACTGAAACGATGGTTGCGTCACTCGATCTTAATCCGTTCGACCTGGCGGTGCTGGCCGATCCTTTCGCCCACCACGCAGCGTTGCGCGATGCGGGGCCAGTGGTGTTCCTACCCAGCATCGATTGCTTTGCGATGGCGCGGCACGCCGAAGTGCAAGCCGCGCTCACGGATTTCGAGATTTACGTCTCAGGGCGCGGAGTGGGGCTTGCCGATTTCAGCTGTGAGGAACCGTGGCGGCCCCCGTCGCTGCTACTGGAAACCGACCCGCCGGTGCATGATCGGACGCGCGGCCTGATGAACCGCGTTGCGTCACTCGCGTCGCTGCGAAAGGTCATGCCCGAATGGCAAGCCAAGGCCGATGCGTTGGTGGCGGGGCTCGTCGGGCACGGCTCGTTCGACGCCGTGCCCGCGCTGGCCGAGGCGTTTCCGCTCTCGGTGTTTCCCGATCTCATCGGTCTACGCGAGGATGGGCGCGAACACCTCATTCCCTATGGCACCGTGGCGTTCAACGCCTTTGGCCCGCGCAACGCCCTGCTCGCCGAAGCGATGGACCGGGCGCAGGCGGCGACCGCGTGGGTGGCTGAGAGCTGCCAGCGGGAGAACTTGCGGCCCGGCGGGTGGGGCGCGCAGGTTTATGCAGCGGCGGACCGGGGCGAATGCAGTCCCGCGGAGGCCGAAAGGCTTGTGCGCTCGTTCCTCACCGCCGGGGTGGATACCACGGTCAACGGCATCGGCACGGCTATCCACGCCTTCGCGCAGTTTCCAGCTGAATGGCACCTACTTCGCGCCGATCCCTCACTGCTGAAGCGCGCGGTGGAGGAAACGCTGCGCTGGGGCGGCACGGTGCAGACGTTTTTCCGCACGACATCGCGCGATGTGGACGTAGCCGGGCAACGCATTCCCGAAGGCTCCAAGGTCCTGCTGTTCCTCGCTGCTGCCAACCGCGATCCGCGCCGCTGGAGTGATCCGGACAGCTTCGACATTACCCGACAAGCGAGCGGTCATGTCGGCTTCGGGTTCGGCATCCACCAGTGCCTGGGCCAGATGGTGGCGCGCATGGAAGCGGAGGCCGTGATCGGCGCTATGATCCCTCGTGTCGCCGAAATCCGTGAGACCGCACTGGCGCAGCGCCGGCTCAACAATACGCTCCATGCGATCGGCACGCTTCCGGTCGAATTCGTACCTGCCTGAAGAAAGACCCGTCATGTTCGAACCGTTTCCCGGAAACTACGTCTGGAACCTCGCCACGAATCTGGCGCTGGTATGTGGCGGCAACCATGGCGAAATTGACGAGGCCAACCGGCCGATCATGGAGGCGGCCAAGGCAGGTGCAGACGCGGGGTCGGCGCTGATGTTCGACAGTTGGATCCGCGTCGCCGATCAGGTTGCAGCCAACGGCGTAGCGGACGAGGCGGCGGGTTACAGTCGTTCGGCGGGCACCAAATACCTGCGCGCCTCGGGCTACTACCTTGCCGCCGAGCGCATGCAGAGCCGCGAATATGCGCCGCGCTGGGAGGCCTATGCCAAGGGCTTGGAACTCTATCACAAGGGAAGCGCGCTGCGCGGGCTGCATGTTGAGAAGGTCGAGATCCCCTATGAAGGAAGCGCCTACACCGCGATCTTCGTGCACGATGGATCGGGCACGCCGCGCCCCACGCTCGTCTCAGTCAACGGGCTGGATTCGATGAAAGAGCAGGTCAACATGGCGGGCCACGGCCTCGCCAACCTCGAGCGTGGGATGAACACGCTGTTCGTCGATCAGCCGGGTACCGGTGAGGCGATCCGCCTGCGCGGGCTGCCAGCCGTCTATGACGCCGAGCGCTGGGGCAGCCCTGCGTTCGATTACCTGCTCACGCGCAGCGATGTGATCCCCGGCAAGATTGGCATTTTCGGCCTTTCGTTCGGCGGCTATCATGCGCCTCGAATTGCTGCGAACGATGCGCGCTATGCGCTGTGCGCGGTGATGGGGGCCAACCACGTGTGGGGCCAGCGCCAGCGCGAGCGGGTGAGCAACGAGGGCGAGAACCCCGTGCCGCATTACTGGGACCATGTGATGTGGGTGTTCGGGTTTGAGGACCGGGATGCGTTCCTGACCTATGCTGACCAGATCACGCTTGATGGGCAGGTGGAGCAAATCCGTGTGCCGTTCCTCATCACCCACGGCGAAAATGATCGCCAAATCCCCGCGTTCAATGCCCACCTCAGCTTTGATCAGGCGGTGAACAGCCCCAAGCGAGCCTTGCGCATGTTCACCAAGGCCGATTTCGAAGTGGAGCATTGCGGAGCGGACAACGGCACGGGAATGCGCGACTACATTGCAGACTGGTGCGCTGAAACATTCGCAGAAATGGGGTGAGGAATATGGAACGTTATTTGCGCAAATGCTGGGTCATGGCCGGATGGGCCGAGGAGATCGGAGACGCAGGTCTGGTGCGGCAACTTTTGGGCCGCCCGACCTTTATCTATCGGCTGGAAAATGGCGGTCTGGCGGCGCTGCTTGACCGGTGCCCACACCGCTTCGCGCCGCTTTCCAAAGGCACGCGCGAGGGCGACCGTGTCGTCTGCGGCTATCACGGGCTAACCTTTGACAGCGCTGGTCAGTGTGTGCGCAATCCGTTTGCAGAGCGCATTCCGGCAGGCGCCTGCGTACCGTCGTTCGCGGTGGCCGAGCGTGACGGGATCGTGTGGCTCTGGGCTGGCGCGGCTGAGGACGCGGACCCAGCGCTTATCCCCGATTTCGGTTTCGTACCCGATACCGCGCATAGCCGTACCGTGCGCGGTTACACCTTGATGCAGGCCAATTACGAATATGGCACCGATAACTTGCTCGATCTCTCGCATATCGAATTCGTCCACAAGGGCACGTTCGCCGGGCAGGGCGTGATCTTTGCGGGCGAGCATACGGTCGCGCTCGAAGGCGATACGCTGCATTCGAACTGGTGGATGCCTGGCATTGCACCGCCTTCGATGGCGCAAGACGCGTTTCCGCCCGATGCCAAAGTCGATCACTGGCTAGACATGCGCTGGAACGCACCCGCCTCGATGCGGCTGCATGTCGGCGTTTCACTCCATGGGGCTGGGCGTGAAGCTGGCTTTCAGGTTCCGCAGGCACACATCCTGACCCCGGCAGACGAGCACACCACGCACTACTTCTGGTCATCCACCCGGTATGACGCGCTGGATTCCGCAGAAGTCGATGGCGCGCTGCTGGCGCTGTTTGGCGAGGCTTTCGATCTGGAAGACAAGCCGATGATCGAGGCCGCATATGCAAATGTTCGCGGGAAAGACTTCTGGGCGGAAAAGCCGCTTTCACTGGGCATCGATCAGGGCGGGACGCGCGCCCGGCGGCTGCTTGAGAGCATGATCGCACGGGAAAGTGCCGTGGATGGCTGATTTCACCTTCCATCACGGCGGCGTCTCGGTGCCCAATCTTGATGAAGCCATAGCCTGGTATGGCGATGTGCTCGGCTTCGAGGTGGAAAAGCGCTTCTACATCGAAGCCGCGCGCAGCCACACCGCGATGGTGTGCAAGGGACCGCTGCGCTTCGAACTGTTCGAAGTGGAAGGCGCCGCGCCAATGCCCGAGGATCGCCGCCATCCGCCGCGCGATCTTCAGACCCATGGCAACAAGCATGTCGCGTTTCGCGTGGATGATCTGGAAGCGTTTCTGGCAGAGATGGAGAAAAAGGGCGCAGATGTGGCGTTTGTGGTGCGCGAGGCATTCGGCAAGGGCTGCTTCATTCGCGACTGCGCGGGCAACCTGATAGAGTTTGTCGAGGAAGCGAACCCATGAATTTCACCGATCCGCGCGTCGCCGCCGTGTTTGAGACCTACCGGCAGCGCGAGGCGGCGGATCAGGCCCGGATGCGTGAACTGGGACCTGCCGGTTTTGTCGTGCGTGATGAATTCCTGCTCCCCATCGGCGAGGACGTTGGCGCAGTGCTGCATGCGCTGGTGCTGGCGCGGCGGCCGCGCGTGATCCTCGAACTGGGTACGAGCTATGGCTATTCCACGCTGATCCTCGCCGATGCGGCCCGAGAGGTTGGCGCGCGGGTGGTTTCAATGGAACTGGCCGATTACAAGCAGGCCTTCGCCCAGGCCCGTCTGGAAGAGGCTGGACTTGCCGATGTGGCGGAGCTGCGCTGCGGTGATGCGCTGGCTTTGCTGGCAGAGGAGGCCGGGCCGTTCGACTTTGTGCTGCTCGATATCTGGAAGGAGCTTTACCTTCCCTGTTTCGATGCATTCTATCCCAAGCTTTCGGACGAAGGCGTGATCGCCTCGGACAATATGGTCGAACCCGTGCACGACCGCCTCAATGTGAGGGCCTTTCGCGAAGCTGTTCGCGCCAGGGCCGATCTGCAGACGGTTCTGCTCCCCATCGGGAGCGGCATCGAACTGACCGTCCGATGGGACGCCGTCAATTCCAAGCTATGAGGAAATTCGCATGATCCACGAGGTCGCATCGATCACCATCGATCCGGCGCGCGCCGCCGAATTCGAGGCAGCCGTCGCCAGAGCCCGTCCGTATTTCGCGGCAGCAAAGGGCTTTGTCTCGTTCAGTCTGAAGCGGGTGATCGAAAATCCGGCTTGCTATCAACTGGTCGTCGGGTGGGAGAGTGTTGAAGCGCACATGGTGGATTTTCGCGCGTCTCCCGGATTCCAGGAATGGCGCGCGCTTGCCGGTCCATTCTTTGTCGAACCACCGTCGGTGATGCATCTTCAGACGGTGATCTCCCAGCTCAGTCGGTTATCCCTGCCGTGATCCGGATCAGAGGGCGTGCTCGTCGTCGGGTGTCAGCTCGGCGAGCGCGCCGCTGAGCTGCCGTTTTCCGGGCGCGTTCTTTCGATAGGGCTCGAAACTCTTGCGGTCAGCGTCGAAGGTCATATCCCACGGAATGTTTGGTGCGCGGAAGATTGCCGGCGCGTTGTGGGACCAGAGCAGCGAGCCGAACTTGAAATCCCACGCGCGCGGCACCCAGTTGTCGTCCACGTAGTCGGTGTCAGCGTGGTATTCCGCCTCGCCCGCATGGCCGGGGATTTCGCAATAATAGTAGATCGCGCTGGAAATGCGGTGGCGCGAGATGCCGCCACTCGTGTTCATCGTGGTATTCTTCCAGCCCTTGTTGTCCATAATGTTGGCACCGAGCATGACCTCGTCGATATCGTCCATGCCGAAGGCGATGTGCATGAACTTGAAGTGATCAGGGGCGATCGGCAGGTCGCAGTTCACCCAGAAGATTGAGTGATGCTCGAAAGTGCCGGCTGCGCGGGCAAAGATGCCGGTGCCTTTGGAGTGGTCGACATACCGGAAGCCCAGATGCCGTTCGTAAAACTCGAAGCTGCCAACATAGTCGGGGCTGAAGAACACCACGTGGTTGATCGTTTTGGGGATCGCGCGCGCGCGCCAGATACGGTGCTGGTTGAAGCGCGGCCACTGCGAGGGCGTGTTGACCGGGCTGGCTTCGGAGACGACGGCGCGCTTGTCCCACACGCGCAGCGCGATCGGCTGGCCATCGGGACAGGTGCAGCGCACGGTGCCATCCGCTGCGTGCGTGACGGCGACTTCCGTGGCGAGGCTGGCGACGATCTTCTCCAGATTGGCCGCAGTGTCGATGCCCCAGACGGTCTCCTTGATTCCGTCGCCTGCAAAAGGATCGGGTGCGGGCAAGCGCGCGTCGCCATGACAGAGCAAGATGACACGGCTGCCCGAGGCGAGGCGGAACACGGCCTCGCTGTCGTCCGCATGCTCCAACGGTAGGCCGAAATCGGTCCAGAACCGGGTGTGCTCGGCCAGATCGGCCACGCCGAAAACTACGCTCTCAACGCCAAGAACGGACATGACTTCTCCTGAATTTCAATCAGGTGAAGGTATGCCGCAGCGGGCCTGTCAGCGGAAACCCATGTTTTCGGTCGCCAGCTATCCACGCCAGCGATGGCCGCGCGTTACTTGCGGAACGGCAGGCTCAGCAGAAACAGGATCGTCCGGAAATCGAGCAGCTTCAACGCGGCGCGAGCCTCAGCCGGGGTCAGCCGCGCGACCATCGGCATCGCGCCGAAGATCTTGCCCCGGATCACCAGCGTGCTGCCGTCCTGCTCGATCTTGCGCACCGCCATCAATTCATTGCCCTGCGCATCAAGGATCTTGGCCGTGGGCACCTTGCTTCGCTCGCTCATCACACCGCCCTCCCGCAGACTTTGTCGTAATCTAGCCCCATATCGTCCATCATCTGGATCGCGGTGGCGCGGCCTGCGCCAAATACACCGCCACCCGGGTGCATGAACGGCCCGGTGAGGTATAGCCCCTCCACGCCCGGGACGCGGAAGCTGCCGAGATCGGCAGTAGGGCGGTGGCCTGCGGACTGGTAGAAGAACGGCGCGCAGCCGTGCGCGTCGCCTTCAACCATGCTGTTGGGGCTGCCGCGCTCGTGATCGAGCGGCGAGCAGACCTTGCGGCCAAGGATATTGTCGTCGCCCAGATTGACGAAGAACTTGCGGTATTGCGCGAGTGCGCGGTCGGCATGCTCTTCCTTGGCAGCGTCCCAGCTTGCCGGGCCGTGCGGATAGAGGTGGTAGGGGGCGAAGTTCACGCCGTAGAACACCCCGGCGCCTTCGGGCGCGCGAGTGGGATCGAAGATCGTGTTGTCGCCGCCCGCAATCAGGCGGTGGGAGACTTCGCCGCGGCGAAGCTTGTCGTACTCAAGGCACATGTCGCGCACGGTGTAGAAGTCCATCAGCTCGGTCATCATCGCGTTGCAATCGTTGCCGACCTTGAGCTGGAGCCGCTCCTTCAGCGCCAAATGCGTGAGGTTGATCGAGAAGGTGGACTGCGTGACGCGTTCGGCCCGCGCCAGCACGGGCTCAGGCGTTTCGCCAACAAACTGGCGCAGCTTGTGCGGGTGGATCTGCCCGATCACGCCGCCGTGCGCCATGATCTGCTCGCCGTCCTCCAGTTCCAGCCCGGTCGCCTTGCCGGAGGAAACCAGCACGCGTTTCACGGGCGCATTGACGCGCACTTCGCCATCGAAATGTTCGATCGCGCGCACGAGCGCGTGGCTCAATTGGCCCGATCCGCCTTTGGGCATCGAACACCCGAACGTGTGGACGATACCCGGCATCACGAACGCGCCCATGCCGGTGCCGAGTTCATCGGGCATCTGCAGGTTCTCGGTCACCATGCGCACGATGTGGATCTTGAGCAGGTCGCTGTCGAAATAGGCATCGACGATATCAAGCGCGGTGCGCTGCATCAGGTCGAGCAGGAAGCGCCCTTCTTCTGATTGGTCCATCATCGCCACGAACGCGCCAAGCGGGAAGGGCGGGCTGTACATCCCGCTCATCAGCATCGGCAGTGCGGTCTGGCTCATCTTCACGAACTTGCGATAGGCTTCGGCGTCCTTTTCCGAGGTTACGCGCGCGAGTTCCTCGCAGGTCCGGTCAAGATCCTTGTAGCTGCGGATGACGGTGCCATCATCCCAGATGCTGACATGAACGAGATCGGGGTAGATATATTCGAGCCCGAATTTGGAGAGCAGCCCCAGCTCGTCATCGCGCAGCAGCGGGTTGCCCTGGATCATGATGTGCACGTTCGAATGTTCGTCGTGCCAGAAGCCCGGGCGGATCAGCTCGCGCGTGGATACACCGCCGCCGTAAAAAGGCTTGGCTTCGAGCACGAGGACCTTCTTGCCGGCCTTGGCCATATAGGCGGCGGCGGTGAGGCCATTGTGGCCCGCGCCCATCACCACGATGTCGTATTGGCTCATGCTCAGTGTTCCTGCGAAAAGAAGGTGCGGAAGCCCGATAGGCCCGGCACGTGGCTTGCTCCGCCGCCATCGCAGACAAGGACTTGTCCTGTGATGTTGCGCGCAGCGTCAGAGGCGAGGAAGGCGGCAGCCTCGGCGATGTCTTCGGGATCGCCTAATTGGTCGCGCAAGGTTTCGTCTTCCACCACCTGCCGCAGCGCGGGCGGAAAGGCTTCGCGCAGGGCAGGGGTCATGGTCATGCCGGGGGCGAGCGCGTTGCAACGCACGCCCGCCTTGCCATGGCTGGCCGCGATGGCGCGGCTGAGCTGGATGATGGCGGCCTTGGAACTGCTGTAAGCGGCCTGGATCACGTGGCCCTGCAGCGCAAGATTGCTCACGGTGTTGACGATATTGCCGCGCGTGGCCCTGAGGTACGGCAGGGCAGCGCGGCAGGCGATCATCGTGCCGCGTACGTTGACCGCAAAAGTGCGGTCCCACAGCGCGGTGTCCATGCGCTCGATATCGCCGTCGGCCTGCGCGATATCGGGCCCAAGCAACGCGGCATTGTTGTGCAGTACATCGAGCCGCCCGAAATGCTGCACGGTCTTGGCGATCATCGCCTCGGTCGAAGTTTCGCTTTCCAGATCGAGCGCGATGGCCAGCGCGCCGGGCAGCTCTGAAGCCAGCACTTGGGCGCGATCAAACGCGATATCGGCGATGGCAACGCGCCCGCCGCGTGCGGTTATCAGCCGCGCGGTTGCTGCACCGATCCCGCCTGCGCCGCCGGTGATGATCGCCACTTTGCCATCGAAGCGGGTTGCATCGCCTGCCATCTGGAAAGTCTCCCACCACGGCGCTTGATCGCGCCTCGCGGCTTGGCTTAGACCGGCGGGTGAAAAGCGGAAGACGGCACTTTTTTGTGCCCGGCTCTGCAGCATCAGGGGCACCCCGGCATTACGCGCACGCTCGATCTTTCCGGCATCGATCCCGCCTTCCACGCCTCGGTTACATCGCTTGCCGAGCAGATGGATGAACACGGCGTCCGGCGCGATGAGCCGGTACGCATGATCTTCGGCCTCTTGGGCGATCGCTGGACCACGCTCATCCTGCTGGTGCTCGGCATGGGGACTTGGCGCCACGCCGAGTTGCGCCGCGTGCTGGGGCGATTAGGCGCGGAAGAGAAGATCTCGCAGCGCGTTCTGACGCTGAAGCTTCGCACGCTGGAGCGCGAGGGGCTGGTCATGCGTCGTGTGGTGGACAGCGTTCCGCCCAAGGTCAGCTACGCGCTAACCCCGCTGGGGGCGGACCTGCGGCAGGAGGCAGAGCGGCTGATCGGCTGGGTGAACAGCCGTGCCGTAGCAATCCGCGCGGCGCGCGAGGCTTTCGATCGCTCCGAAGACTAGTGTTCAGAGCGGCGGGCGCTGCTCAGTTCCACCACGGTTCTGGCGGACTGCGCCTGCAGTCGCTCGTTCGATTCGGCTGCGACCAAGGCGATCCTTTCGATCACCCAGCGCAGTCCCGCGTCGTTGTTGCTGGCGATGTGCCATTGCACGGCCTCGCGGATAGGGGGCACGAAGAACGGCAGCTCGCGCACGGCCAGCGGGCCGAAGCTGGCGAAGTGGCGAGCAAGGCGCCGGTGCACGGTCGCAATACGGTTCGTGCCGAATACCAGGCCAGGAACCGACATGAACGAAGGCGCGATAACCTCGACTTGCCGCTGCTGTTTCATCCGTCGCATGAAGCTGTCTTCGAAGGCGGGGACCCGGGTCTTGCCGAACCTGCAAGTGACATGGCCCAGGCTGAAATAGAGATCGCGGGTCATAGGCTCGTGCATCGCCGGGTTCTGCGCCCAGCCGATAACGACGTGATCATCCTCGAACAAAATGCGTGAGGGATGATCAGGTCCGAGACTGGTATCGATTGTCAGCAGCAGATCGATCATATTGCGATCAAGCGCCTCTGTGGGCTGATCGAGCATCGGCTGAATCTCGAAGCGCATCCCCGGTGCGGAAATCCGCATGTCGCGAAGGACCTCGGCCAGGAGCACCTCGGTGGCATAGTCCGAGGCCATGATGCGAATTTGCCGGTCTGATGTCAGCGGATCGAATTCAGGAGCGACCGCGATCGTTTTGCTGATCTGATCAAGCACCGCGCGCACCGGATCGATCAGTTCCTCGGCGCGAGCCGTGAGTACCATGTTGCGCCCGCGCACGACCATAAGCTCGTCGCCGAAATATTCGCGCAGCCGACCCAGTGCGCTCGATGTGGCGGATTGCGAGAGGCACAGCCGCTCCGCCGCGAGGCTTACGCTTCGTTCGGTGAGCAGCGCATCGAGCGCAACGAGCAAATTGAGATCGAGCCTCTGGAACCGCATTGCCATCTCCCGCGCGCTCCTTCTCGGCCGCGATCAGATCGCAGCGAGAGCGCTGGTGACGAGACTAGCAAGATCGCCATCATGTGCAAAACCCGCGTGAAGGGCAGCTGGAGTTTTCAGCGGTGGCTGCGTGCCAAAGGCGGCTTCAAGCGCGGCATCGGGATTGTAGGTCACCAGATTGGCTGAAACGGAGCACTGCCGTGCGATTTCGATCGCGAGATCCCCCATCGTGATGCGCAGCGCTGGCAGGGTGACTGCGCGGGTTGGGGGCAGAAGCGCAGCGTCAAGCGACAGCGCATGAACAAAGTTGGCCGCACCGCGTGTGACCGATTGTGCCCAGATGGTCGCTTCGGCGGACACCGGACAGACAAACGATTGGCCGGCCCTTAAGGCATGGAACAGATTGCTCATGAACGCTGACTTCATGCCCGAAGGCCCCTTGGGCCGCGCAAGAATGCCGGGGAGGCGAACCGTTACCCCATCGATCAAGCCGCGATTGGAGAACATCGCGACCGCGTGCTCCATCATCGCCTTGTGTCCGCCGTAGATCATTTTCGGCGAAAGCGGCGTGGTGTCATCAACATGCGCTGGCAGGGGATCGCCAAGTACCGCGATCGAACTGGCATAAACGACGCGCGGGCGCTGGCCTGCAGCCGCCGCTTCCAGCAGAAGATCGTACATCGCGTCCACATTGATGCGACGCGACGCAGCTGGATCCGCTTCCGCCGCACCGCCCGGCACGGTGGCAAGATGGATCAGTGCTTCACACCCGTACGCCAGAGCGGCTGCCCGGACTGCGGGATCTGCCAGATCTCCAGCGATGGCGTGCACGCCATCGGGAATGCCGCCTGTTACCGTATCGATCCCTACAACGTAGTGACCGGCGCCAAGCAATTGCCCGACAAGGGCACGCCCGATAAATCCGCCGGCGCCGGTCACCACGATGGTCATCGTTGTCTGCCCGTCAGAACGTTGCGGAGAGGCGCAGACCATAGGTCTGCGGCGCGCTGTAGTGGCCGACGGCCATGCCCAGCGGCGAGGCCTGCGGCGCAAGGTTGCGGCGCTTGTTCTCGATGTTGCGGATATAGCCGGTGAGCGCCCAACCGCCATCGGGTGCGCGAACCGTGAGTGCCGCGTCGGTGGTCCAGTAGGCTGGGATCCGCTCAAAATCGAGGTATTCGAACGCGCCCCACTGGGTATCGCGCCAGGCGGTGTTCACGTTGGCTACCAGTTCCAGCGTGCTTCCCAGCGGCACAACTTGCTCGGCGCCGAGGTTTACCGTCCACTTGGGGCTGAACAGCAGCGGATTGCCCGAGCAATTGAAGTCCTTGACCGGCGCGCCGCCTGCCGTTCCTCCGGTGAAGGTGAACGGGCAGCCGAAGTTGTCACGCGGCGGGGCGGTGAAGAGGTGCAGATCGTTGTACTTGGCATCAAGGTATTGCACCTTGCCGGTGAGCGTGGTGCCAGAGAAGGGCTTTGCCACGACATCGATATCCGCGCCCTTGATCGTCGAGCGCCCGGCGTTTTCGTTCGAGCTGATCAGAGTGCCGCTGGTATCGACGGTGAAGTAGGTGATCTGCTGATCGCGGTACTTCCACCAGAACGCTTCAAGATTAACCTGCAAGCGGTTGTTGAGGAACCGGTTTTTGGAGCCAATGGTGTAGGCGGTGATGAACTCGGGCTTGTAGACGGTCTTGCTCTCGGTCAACTGCAAGCCGCCAGCGCGGTATCCGGATTCCGCGGTTGCGTAGAGCAAGCTGGTCGGCGTCACATCGAACTCGGCCGAAGCCTTCCAGGTGACGCGCGAGAAAGACTTGGTATCGGCCACCGGATTGTAGGTCTTCAGGATCGCGCCAACGCCGTTCACCAGCGGGAACACCTGATAGCCGGGCTGATCGCTGCTGGTCGGGGCGATCCAGCCATTTGATTTCAGCCAGCCGATCGTGTCGCCAGTGTTCAGGAAGTTCGGGTAGTACGGCATGTTGCCCGGTGTGGCGCAGCCTGCGCCGAACGATGCGGGCGGGGTGATCAGGAACGGGGGCGGGCCGCCGCAGAATGTGATGAAGTTGTTGATCAACCCGTTGAGCGACTTCTTGTCGCGCGTATAGCGCGCGCCGCCCACCAGCCGGATGCGGTCGCCAAGATGCGCGGTCAGTTGGCCGAACGCGGCGTAGCTGTTGGTCTTGTGATCATAGGCCTGGATCGGAAGGACGAACTCCTGATTGTACTGGTTGTTGGCCTTGATCTTTTCGTTGAAATAAAAGCCGCCAACCACGTAATCGATCACACCGACGTTGCCCGCCAGTCGCGCCTCGAGGCTGGTTTGGTTGACCTTCTCGTTGGTGTTGGCGGTGTTGAAAGCCGGGCCGTAGAAGAATGTGTGATCGGTGCTCTCTCGGTAGGCCGGGATCACCGTCAACGTGCCGATGCCAGTTTTCCATGTAAGTTCAGCGTTCACGCCCCAGTAGGTCGTGTCCAGTTTCTGTTCGCGGTTCATCGCGCTGAGGAAGCCGAACGCAGGCGCCGCGAGGTTGTGCTGGCGAAAGGCGTTGCCGGCCGCGCTGTTGAAGCCTTCGCTGACATCGAGCCCTGAGGGAAAGAACGTGTAGGTCGCGCCCGGAATGAAGCCGCCGATGTAGTTGCCGCCAACACCAAGGCCGCCAAGCTTGGTATAGTCCGCGCCAATGCGCAGCGACAGATCGCTTGAAGGTTCGATCAGGAATTGGGCGCGCACCGAATCCCGCTTGAGGTCATCGGTGCCGTCCTTGTTGTAGCCATCGCGGGAGGAATGGGCCGCCGCGATGCGCAGCGCGCTGGTGGCGCCGGTCGCGAGGTTGACGTGGGCATCGACATCAACCGCATTGTAGTTGCCGTAGCCAAGGTTGAACCCCATGCCGTTCTTGCCGATTTCAGGTCTGGCCGGGATGATATTGACCGCGCCTCCGGTAGCATTGCGGCCATAGAGAATACCTTGCGGCCCCTTCAGCACTTCGACGCGGGCGAGATCGTAGAACGCCGCGCCAAACACTCCGCCGCCGCGGCCAAGCACCACGCCGTCGTAGCTCGGCGTCACTGCCGGATCATTGTAGCTGCTGGTAGTGATGTTGCCGACGCCGCGAATGAAGATTGAGGCAATGCTGCCGCCGTTGGCCGGAACGGACAGGGCAGGGACCGCCTTGGTGATATCGGATGCGCTGCCGATGCCGCGCTGAAGAAGATCGTCGCCCTTCACCGCGTCGATGGCGATTGCGGCCTTTTGCGCTGATTCCACGCGGCGCTGCGCAGTCACGATGATTTCGGAGATGCCGGCTTCTGGTGTAGCGGCGCCATCGGCTGAAGCCGTAGCGTCCTCGGCAAACGCCGGTGCTGCCATCCAGAGGGTGGTTATGGCCGTGGTGACCAGAAGTGCCTTGCGCATCGAAATCCTCCCCAAATGGTTTGCGCTTCAGCCCATTGCTTCGGGCTTTGATGGGGCCGGTCGATACTCCACGCGAGCCAAAGCGTCCCTCCGATTGTATCGATAGCGTTGCATCCACGGTTCGGATTTGCCTCGGCCACAGTGTCTGCGCAGGAAAGCAGTATGAGCATGCAAAGCATCAGCAATATCGCCCGGGCACTGGTCGTTGGCGGCGGCATCGCCGGAATGGCGAGCGCGATCAGCCTCGCGGAGCGCGGCGTTGCAGTCGATCTCATTGATCTCGATCCGGAATGGAGGGTTTACGGCGCAGGGATCACGATCACCGGCCCTACCTTGCGCGCCTATCACCGGCTCGGGCTGATCGATGCGATCAAGCAGCAGGGCGCGATAACCAACAAGACCCGCCTGTTCCGCTTCGATGGCACGCATCTCCACGATTTGGAGGAACCCGTGATCGAGGAAGGCCTGCCTGCCACCGGCGGGATCATGCGGCCCATCCTGCACCGCATCATGCAGGCGCGGGTGCGCGAGCTCGATATTCCCGTGCGCCTTGGTCTGACAGTGGATTGGATGGAGAACACCGCGACGGGAACTGACGTCACTTTCTCCGACGGCACGCGCGATCACTACGATCTCGTCGTCGGTGCAGACAGCGTATCGTCGCGCGTGCGGGAACTGGCGTTCCCTCATATGGCACCGGCGCGGCCGACCGGGCAGGGCTGTTGGCGCATTTCGATCGCCAGGCCGCCGGGCTTCAATGCCGCGGAGTTTTTCCTTGGCCACGCCAATCCATGCGGGATCACTGCTTGCGCCGCCGACAAGGTTTATATGTGGCTGCTCACGCCGCACGTTGAGCGTGAGAGCTTCATGGATGAAGAAGAGCTCTTCACCACGCTGCACGCGCTGCTGGCGGACTTCGGCGGGCATGCCGGCTGGATCCGTGACACCATGACGCGCGAGGACTGGATCAACTACCGCCCGCTGGCCGCTGCCCTGCAGCCCGCTCCGTGGTCAAAAGGACGCATTGTTCTGGTAGGCGATGCAGTTCATGCCACAACGCCGCATCTGGCCTCAGGGGCCGGGATGGCCGTGGAAAGTGGGATCGCGCTGGCAGAGGAATTGGCGAGGGCAGAGACGGTCGAAGGTGGCCTCGACGCCTATGAGGCACGCCGGTTCGAGCGCTGCCGCGATGTCATCGAAACCAGTGTGCGCATGGGCCAGCTCCAGCTTGATCAAGGGCCGCCTGAAGAGTTCGCCCGGCTGCTGCAAGGCGCCCTTGCGCGGCTTAACGAACCCTTCTGATCAGGCACCAAGCCGGCCTGTGCAGGCCGAGCAAGCTTGGATGCGCCACGCTCGTCGCTTGTTGGGGCAGGCGCGGTGTCATTAAACGAGCGGCGCTTGGCCTTCGGTTAGTTTTCGAGAATAGCCACTGCGCGGGTCCAGCCGGCTGACGCCCCTTTGATCTTGTGCGGGAAGCAACTGACGAGGAAGCCGTCAGCTGGAAGCGCTTCGAGATTGTGGAGCTTTTCGAGGTGGCAGTAGCCGATATCGCGCCCTGCCTTGTGGCCTTCCCAGATCAGCGAGGTGTCGCCTGTTTCGGCGACCTTGCGTGCGGTGTGGACGAAGGGTGCGTCCCAGCTCCAGGCATCGGTGCCTGTGACGCGGACGCCTCTTGATGTGAGGTAAATAGTCGCCTCGTAGCCCATGCCGCAGCCACGGCTCACGTAGTCCGGATCCCCCAGTGCCTTGCCCGCCGCAGTGTTGACCAGCACGATTTCGAGCGGCTTGAGCTCATGGCCGATGCGCGCCAACTCTGCCTCTACTTCGGCTGCTGTGACGACATGGCCATCGGGCAGATGCCGGAAATCGAGCTTCACGCCGGGCTGGAAGCACCATTCGAGGGGTATTTCGTCGATCGTGAGCGAGGGCGCGCCACCATCCTGGGTCGGGTGAAAGTGCCAAGGCGCATCAAGGTGCGTGCCGCTGTGCGTGGTGAGCCGCACCCATTCAGCCGCCGCGAAGCCCGCACCGTCGGGGGTTTGCTCTGCCGTCACACCCGGGAAAAAATGCTCCAATTCAGGCATTGTCTCGCCGTGCTTCTGATAAGTGATCTCAGGGCGCAGGAACGGGGGATCGCTGACCACATCGTTGCAAAGCATGATGGAAAGATCGATGAATTGGCGGCTCATGGACTGGGTCTCTTATTGGAAAGATCAGGCATATAACCACACGGGGCAGCAAGTTCCAACGGCAGCGGACCCAAGGCTCACAGCGTGTTTGGTGCCTGACCGATCGTGCCCACCGGTCTGATTTCTTTAACCTGATCAGCCAACCTGCAGTCGTGGCGGGTCTCAATCTCCGCCCATAGCAAAGCGGTAGCCTTCGACATTTTGAACGTGTGAAACCGCAAGTCGAGCTCATGTAGTACGGAGCATGACACATTTATAACGTCGGCAGTGCCGTCATATTGCCCAGGTGCGGCAACGGCGATGATTTTTTCCCTGAAGAAGCCGCCTCGCTGCGTTGCAGGTGAGCAGTGCTGGCTGCGAAGCGCGAAAGTGTCCTGATCTGCCCGCGAGATGACATCACATCTTGCTGTGATTATTTGCAAAAGCCACATAGCGGGTTTGGCCCAAAACATCTTGTTTGCATTGACTCCCAGCCTCGTTTTTGCTGGACTGCTGGTGCGCAGTCTCAACTAGTCAGCACGCCCTTGGGGTGTGTCATGTTAATCTATAGGACTGGATGGTTCTTCTTTGCGGCGGGCGTGTGGATCACGTCCGCACATGCGCGTGAGGTGCAGCTGATCACTTTCAATGAAATGACTGATGACACCCGAGAATATCTCGATAGGCCAAGATTTCTGAAGGCAGTGTATCAGCTGCAGCCCAATCAAAATGAGCCATCGGCAATTTCAATAAAACGTAAACGTCGCGTAATGAATAGTGCATCACGTACCAAGTCTTTCCACTATTTTTGCGCACCGAGCAAATACGCTCCGGCATGGTGGCTCAAGCCTGATGTCGAGCTCCGCCGCGCAGCACACTACGATGCCGTCGTATCGATCGCTTGCGAATTCGGAATCCCGACATCGTTGCTCGATGCTGCTGTCGCGCAGGAATCAGGGTACAATAGGCTTGCAGTAAGCCCTGCCGGCGCCAAGGGCATGCTGCAGATCATGCCAGCGACGGCTACGGGCCTTGGCCTTACCAATCCTTTCGACCCGATCGCCAACCTGCGGGCTGGCGCACGTTACCTCCGTCAACAAATCGATCGCTTTGGCCGAATTGATCTTGCGCTGGCCGCTTACAACGCAGGGCCAGAGCGCCCGTCGCTCCTTGCGGGCAGGGTTCCAAACATCAGGGAAACACGGGAATACGTCCGCACGATAGTGACGAACTGGGAGCGCCTCATAAGAAGGCAACTCATGCTCGGAATGGCAGCCCAACCCAAATCCGCAACACCAGTTCCTAAGTACCAGCGGGTTGCCTCGGTTGCGTTCAACGATGGCCCACTTGGTCGATAGACACGGGGCACACGGGGCACACCGAACGTGATAGTTTTTAACAGCTATCATGCTGATCTAGAATACTATTGCAGCGTCAGGTCTGCAACTTGAACTGCGAGGACATGACACGCTCCTGATGGGTCAAAAGCATGCCACAGAACTGACGCGTGGCTTCATGTACAACGGGTGGCTTCACATCGATCTGGATCTCGCCCAGTCGCCTTGACTCAAGCTCATGGCCGATACCCTTGTTCTCCTTTGAAGCCACCTGAACGGTTGGGCGCCCGTAGGCCTGGTAGTCGCCCAGGAAGATCACACAGTGGACGGCACGCACATGATCAATCCCGAGTTCGAGGAATATGCGATCACGAAGATCATCTTCCAACGCGCTCGAACCGCCTGCTGCCAGGCAACCTCGATCAGTTCCGGTTGCACGGCAACCCGCTCCTTTGCTTGCGCCGATACCGTGGTGCCACGGATGACATGGTTGTCGTCTATGACGAGGCGTAGTCGCTTGCCATGCACCTTTGCGCCCGCAAGTAGGGCCTCAGTCTGAAAGCACTCATGGCCGAGGCGTTCGATGATGTGGTGCGCAAATATGGTAAGAGCGCAGTTGGCGGCTGACACCTTTTGACGCTTGAGAAAATCGATCATGTCGCAAAGTGGCCAGACTGGCGGTAACCAAGGCTCATTTCTTATTCGGGTGGGCTAATCATACCCCGCATTCGCCCGCTGATTACTTTTTCAGCATCGGCTACGATGCGGTTCACGAGATCCTTGACGCTCGGTACATCATGAATGAGTCCCTGAACCAGTCCTGCGCTCCAGATACCGTGCTCCGGGTCGCCGTTTAGCAAGCCTTCTCTGCCACGCGCGCCCTTGACCAGATGTGCAATCGCTTCGAACGGATTGCCCTCGCGCTCAATGCGGACTGCTTCCGCCGCTACCGAGTTTTTTGCAACACGCGCTGTATTGCGATAACTTCTGAACATCAGTTCAGTTGCGCGTTCGTCGTTGTCGACGATCGCCTGTTTGATTCCGTCGTGGATCGGTGCCTCTTTGGTTGCGCAAAAGCGGGTGCCCATGTTGATGCCTTCTGCGCCCAATGCGAGAGCCGCGGCCAGGCCGCGACCGTCGCCAAACCCACCGCTGGCCAGCATCGGAATTTTGACTTTATCTGCGGCCGCCGGGATCAGTATCAGTCCGGGGATATCGTCCTCGCCCGGGTGTCCGGCGCATTCGAACCCGTCGATCGAGATGGCATCGATTCCCTTGCGCTCCGCTGACAGAGCGTGGCGGACACTGGTGCATTTGTGTATGATCTTGATGCCAGCCGCCTTGAACATTGCCCATTGTTCGGCGACCGCGGGGGTGCCGGCAGTTTCGACGATCTTCACGCCGCTATCGATGATAACTTGCGCATAGCCGTTATAATCGGGCGCATTGATCGCGGGAAATACAGTCAGGTTAACGCCGAACGGCCGGTCGGTCATGGTGCGGCACCTGGCGATTTCGTCGGCCAGAGCGCGGGGGTCGGGTTGTGTAAGCGCAGTCAGAAAACCGAGTGCACCGGCATTGGCAACCGCGGAAACAAGTTCTGCTGTTCCGACCCACTGCATCCCGCCCTGGGCGATCGGATGCTCGACGCCGAACATTTCAGTGAAGCGTGTTTTAAACATTGTCTCGTCCTGACCATTCAGATTGACGTTGGCTGTGGTGCTTCAAAGCCCCAGTTCGGCCTTGGCGATAATCCCGCGCTGGATTTCATTGGTACCTGCGTAGATCGTGCCAGCCCGCTCATTGATATAGCGTATTGGTGCAATCGCTTGCCAAGGCTCGCCGCTGGCATAATCCTCAACCGGCCCAGGATAGCCAAGCATTGGGCCACCCGGCATCGAAACCCCGGGTTGCCACGCGCGGGCCACCGGCCCGGCCGCCTCGAGCGCCAATTCGGTCATGCGTTGTTGCAACTCGGTTCCAAGGATCTTCATCATCGAGGCATCAGTGCCGGTTGAATGACCCACGGACAAGGCCGACAGGATTTCCATTTCCAATGCGTCGAGCACTTCGATCTGGATGGCGAAATCGGCAATGCGCGCGGTCAGCAAAGGATTGACCGGATTGCCGTCCCGTTCGCGCAAGACCGCCAGATTTTCCAGCAAAGCATCCAGGTGCGCGCGCAGTTCGGGTGCATATGCAGTCCCACCCCGTTCGAATTCAAGCAAGTATTTGGCGACCGTCCAGCCATCGTCGATTGAGCCGAGCACATTGCTCACTGGAACTCGGACATTGTCGAAAAAGACCTGGTTCTGGATCCACTCACCCGAGTTCATCACGATCGGCCGAACCTCAATGCCGGGCGTGGTCATGTCGATCAACAGAAAGGTAATGCCCTGTTGCTTCCGCTCGCTGCGGGTCGTGCGGACAAGGCAAAACATCCAGTTGGCGACATTGGCATGTGTGAGCCAGATTTTCGAACCCGAGCAGACAAAGTGATCACCGTCGCGGTCTGCGCGCATTTGCAACGCTGCAAGATCGGAACCGGCCTGCGGCTCGGAATATCCCTGACACCAGAAATGCTCTCCATTGAGCATTCGGGGCAGAAAGAACTCTTTCTGTTCGGGCGTGCCGTATCCGATGATCGCGGGTCCAGCCATGTTGATACCCATCGGCGAGGTCGGCGGGGCTCCGGCAAGAACGCGCTCGCGCGCGTAGATGTGCCGTTGCACTGCGCTCCAGCCGGCGCCGCCATATTCGGTCGGCCAACCCGGCGCAGCCCAGCCTTTGGCGTGGAGGATCGCTTGCCATGCCATCTGTGATGTATGATCGGCATAGACACTCGTCATCCTGCTGCCAGAGCGGCGAATATCCGGGGTCAAGTACGTGGCGAGAAATTCGCGAACTTCCTGCCGGAAAGCTTCATCTGCGGGGGAAAGAGACAGAGTCATGAGACCACCTTGGGAATATAAATCGATTTGGGGCGAGTGAATTCGAGCAGACCGGCGAGGCCATTTTCCTGCCCAAATCCGGATTGCTTGGCACCTGCCAGCGGAGTGAACGGCGTCGACTGAAGGTTCTGGTTGATCCACACCGTGCCGGTGTCGAGGCGATGCGCTATCGCAGTTGCCTGGACAATGTCGTTTGACCACACGGCACCAGACAGACCATATTCGGTATCGTTGGCGCGGCTGACCACGTCATCAACATCGCTGAACTTGAGCAAGGGCAGAACTGGGCCGAACGCCTCTTCAACCACTACGCGGCTGTCGTCTGGTGGATTGTCTACCAGCGTCAGCGGAACGAAATAGCCGCGATCCGGCACTGGGCTGCCCTCAAGCAAAGTCAGGCCGGCCGACCTTGCATCTTCAATCAGGTTTACGACGCGATCGTACTGGATCTTGTTTTGGATCGGACCGTACCTGTTGCCTTGGTCGGCACCATCGCCAACCGCAGTTTGCCGGGCCAGTTGGTGCAGTCGGTCGCGCAAGCGGTCGTAGATATCGGCGTGGATGAACATCCGCTTGGTCACCACACAAACCTGGCCGGTGTTGTGAAATGCGCCGTGGAACAAGGTCTCCGCAATCGTGTCGATGTCGACATCGGGCATCACAATCGCTGCGTCGTTGCCACCAAGTTCAAGCGTGATGCGTTTCAGATCTTTCGCAGCCGTTTCCATGACCCGTCGGCCAGTCGCGCTCGAACCGGTGAAGGTGATCTTTGCAAAGCCTTTGTGCGCCGTCATCAGCGGGCCCAGTTCGTCGCCACCCGAAATGATGTTGAGCACACCTGCCGGAAAACAGTCACGAATAAGTTCGCCAATCCGCAATGTTGTCAGCGGCGTGAACGGCGATGGTTTCAGAACCAGCGTGTTGCCCGCCATCAGGGCAGGCGCGATTTTCCAGATCGCCAGCAGTACAGGGAAATTCCAAGGCACTATGCCGCAGACAACCCCAAGCGGAACATGGTGCACCTCGATACGCCGTGTCTCGGTATCTTCAGTCACGTCGACCGGAATGTCGAGCATGGTCGTCGCTTTCAGCCACATGGCTGCGCCTGCGATTTCGCCCTTCGCACCTTCTATCGGCCTGCCTTGTTCGCGGGTAAACAGCGCGGTCAGTTCCGCCAGATGCGCCTCGATAATGCCGGCGGCATCGATCAACGCAGCCTTTCGCTCTACCATAGGTGTGTCGCGCCAGGCTGGAAAAGCACGTGCCGCGGCGGCGACTGCAATGTCCAGATCGTCCGCTGTGGCAGACGGCGCGTGTGCAAAAGGCGAGCCCGTGGCCGGATTGATAACCGGAATCGTAAGCTCAGTAAGGACCGACTTGCCGTCAATCGTCATGCAAAACGTGTCAACTGCTTGCGAACCCATTTCCCGCTCTCCAGCTATTGCATACAGGTCGGGAAACCCGACCGGATTGTCGGTTCATGAATTTGCACTTGGCCGGTCCCGCAGGATGATATCGGCCGCACGCCAGGCCATCGCCATGGTCGGGCCCTGGGTATTGCCGGCAGGGATGCTGGGCATAATTGACGTATCCATCACCCGCAGAGCTTCTACACCGCGCACCCGCAGTTCCGGATCAACCACCGACAGCGGATCCTTGCCCATCCGGCAGCTGCCCACGGCATGATAAGCGCACGTTCCAAACCGATCGTAAGCTTCAAGAATCTGGTCGTCGCTTTGGTATTCAAGCCCGGGCGAAGTTTCCTCGCCAACCAGATCGGCCAATGGCTTCTGGCTGATATATTCGCGAACGACCCGAACTGCCCCGATCATGGACTGTCTGTCGATATCATTAGCGCGATAGTTGGGTTGGAAAGCTGCCGCAGCATCCGGATCGCGCGTGCTGATATGGATGCTGCCGCGTGAGGTTGGTCGCAACGAATAGACTACAACATGCATGCCTGGAAATCGCTCTACATCCTTGCGCTGTTTTGCCATGTCGAACGAAAACGGCGCGATCAGGACTTGCGCATCGGGGCGATTGAGGCCTGGGCGAGTGCGGAACCAGCCCCCGATTTCATAGGCGGCGGTGGCCATCGGACCGCTTTTGGTGAGGTAGTATTGGAGGACAGAGCGCAGCAGGCGCCAACCATAGTACCGCTTGTTTTGCGACAGATCCTTTTTCAGTCTCCACTGCATGATAAGGCCGCGATGCTCAATCAAGCCCTCACCGACTTCCTCGTTGTTGCAAACGACCGGGATGCCGAGCGATTCGAGGCGGCTTGCCTTGCCAATGCCTGATCGTTCGAGAATGGCCGGGCTGGCCATGGCGCCGCCACAGATGATAACTTCGCCAGAGGTGAGGACCTGTTCGCGTTGACCATTGCGGATAAATTCAACTCCGGCCGCGCGCTTTCCATCAAACGTAACCCGGTCGACCGTACAATCCGTAAGGATCGTCAGGTTTGGTCGCCGTTCGGCCGGTCTCAGGAAGGCCACAGCTGCACTCTGGCGCCTGCCGCCGGCGATAGTGCGCGGAGCATAGCCGATGCCAGCATCGTCGTCGGGTGTATTTACGTCGTGTTTGCGGGGCCAGCCCATCGCTTCGCCAGCCGCGATCTGTGCTTCGGACAGTGTGTCTCGCAGAGTTGGCATGGTAACTTTCAGAGGGCCGCTGGCGCCGCGCGTTTCTGCCGCGCCCAGTTCGTGAGATTCGAGCGCAGCATAAGCTGCACCAATGTTTTCCCAATTCCAGTCTTCGCTGCTGACTTCGGCAATGGCGTTGAAATCGGCGGGTTGGCCGCGCACGTACATCATGCCGTTGACCGAACTTGATCCGCCAAGCACGCGGCCGCGCACCCATACTTCAGACGTGTTGGCGGTGCATGCGTCGGGTTCGCTGGCGTAGGCCCACAAATGCCGGGCATCGGCCATGACTTTTGGCAGACCTTTCGGCATGGCGATAAAAGGATGGCTGTCGCGTGGTCCGGCCTCGATCAGGTAGACCCTGATCTGCGGTATTTCAGACAACCGATAGGCAAGCACGCAACCTGCGGCACCTGCGCCAACGACCACATAGTCGAAGCTCTCCACGCATCCTCCTCATCGACGTCCAGCGCCGTTTATCTACAGACCCTAGATAAACGCAAAGTTGCTCAAGCCGCAAGCCCAATCGCCAAAAATCTATTGCCATTAGATTGGGGGATGCCTAGCATGCGTCCAAACAATGCGTGGCACGCAGGTATTTTTAGCCCTTGAGGAGAGACAGATGTCGCAGACAATATCGAACGCTCTCGGCTGGTGGGCCCGTATGCGCGGGGACCAGATCGCGCTGGCGATCGGTGATGAAAGCATGACATATGCGGAGTACAAGGCGTGGTCAGACCGTGTCGCCGCAATGCTGATTGCCAAGGGCTTGAAGCCGGGTGACCGCGTGGCGATCTGTTCTCCCAATAGCCTGACGTATGCCGCGCTGATCATGGGTACGATTCGTGCCGGCGGAATCGTAAGTCCAATAAACTTTCGCTACACAGCGCGCGAAATTGCCGACTTGTGCGAAGACACAGAACCGGCACTGACTTTCGCAGCGCCAGATCAATTCAAAAGCATCTCTGATGCCGGGCTCTTGCCGCTCGCGTTGTCGGGCATCGACGCGCTGCGTGAAGGTCCACCAGCGTTCGTTGATCATGATCCTGTCCCTGATGCGCCGGTGGTGATTATCGCCACTTCTGGTTCGACAGCCAAACCCAAAGGTGTGGTTTTTACCAACCGCTCGATGACTGCTTATGCGGCAAACTGGGCCATCGAAGAAACCAAGGCAGCAGCCGGGACACGCGTGATCTGCCTGGCGCCACTCAATACGTCGGCCGGCTTTGTTCAGCTTGTCCACTACGCCATCCAAGGCGGCACGTTGTTCATGGAGCCTCAATTCGTTCCGTTGCGCGCGCTCAGGCTGATTGAACAACAACGGATCGGAATTTTTGCAGCGGTCCCTGCGTTTTTTGAATTTATTGCCGCCTTGCAGGAGTTTGCTGATGCCGACCTGTCTTCGCTCAAGCTGGCGACCGCCGGTGGATCGCGAGTGAGTCGGCAGCTGCTGGAGACTTACAAGGCCAAAGGCATCGTTTTGCGTCAGATTTACGGCCAGACGGAAGTCGGTGGCAATGCGACGATCATGCCTGAACATCTTGCGATTGACGCACCGCACCAATGCGGCTGGGGAGGGGTGTTTATCGATCTTCGGGTCGTGCGTCCCGACGGCAGTGACTGCGATGCGAACGAGCCCGGCGAAATCATTATGCGCTCACCCGGTATGATGACCGAGTACTGGCGCAACCCCGACGAGACGGCAAAGGCGTTGCGGGAAGGGTGGCTCTATTCGGGCGACATCGGCTCGCTGGACGAAAACGGTTTACTCACCTTCATCGATCGGTTGAAGGATCTGATCATCTCGGGTGGGCTGAACATATCTGCGGCCGAAGTCGAACGCATTGTCTGTGAATTTCCCGGCGTCGTTGAAGCTCTCGCCATCGCCGCGCCGGACCCGAAATTCGGCGAAACACCGCTGGTTGTCTATCACGGGCCTAGCGAAATCGATGTCGCGGCGCTGATCCAATACTGCAACGACAATCTGTCGAATTACAAAGTGCCGCGCTACGTGGCGTTCTCTCCTGAACCGTTGCCGCGCCTTGCCACTGGCAAGCTATCGAAACCGGCCGTTCGTGAAATGTACGCTGATGCTTACGAACGCCTGCCGCGGGTTCGATAAGACGATACGAAAGGTCCCCTGACATGAACACTCTCGCCTCGATTGCCCCCGCACCGCCCCACGTGGCTAGCCATCTGGTTTTCGATTTTGACATCTACAACGATCCGCGGATCGACCAGGATGTGCAGGGTACATATGCGGCCGCACTGGCTGATGCCCCGGAAATATTCTGGACGCGGTTCAATGGTGGCCATTGGATGGTCAAGACGTTTGACCGGATAACTGAAGTCGTTGGCGATCCAGTTCATTTTTCCGTGCGGGAAATGCAGATTCCGCGCGTTGAAAACCCGCCCTTCTTCATCCCGCTCAGCCTTGATCCCCCGGAAAACCTGCCGTTTCGCCGTGCCATGGCGCCGATGTTCGGGCCCGTAGCAATCAAGGCGCTTGAACCGCGGATCAGGGTCTTGGCCGCGCAGATGGTGGCCGCGGTTGTCGACAAGGGAACTTGCGATTTCCAGACCGAAGTCTCCAAGCTCTTTCCCGTGACCGTGTTCATGGAACTGATGGGAATGGATTTATCGCGGCTCAAGGACTTCCGTCATCTCGCCGAGGCGTTCTTCACTACGCAAAACAATGGCCAGGAACTGCAGCGGTTGAGTGGCCTTATACTGGCCGAAATGAAGAATCTGATCGATGAAAAGCGGGTGCGTCCTGACGACAAGCTGATGACCCATTTCGTCAACGTTGATATCGGCGGGCGGACCATGACCGAGGACGAAATCCTGGCCATGAGCTTTGTGCTTTTCCTCGGCGGGATGGATACGGTAACCAATGTGACCGGCTTCGCCTTCCAGCAGCTTGCCCAGATGCCCGATGTTCAAGTGCGTCTCGCTGATGATCCGACGCTTGTTGGCGCGTTTGCCGATGAGGCTATTCGCTTGTTCGGCGTGATCAATACGCCAAGGTTGGTGGTAAAAGCCAAAACCATCGGGGACGCGAACTTCCAGCCCGGCGACATGGTGTTGAACATACTTTGTGTCGGCAGTCGCGATCCGTCGAAATTCGATTCTCCCAATGCATTTAACCTCGATCGCAAACGTGCGGCGCACCTCACGTTCTCAACGGGGCCACACTTGTGCATCGGACACGTCCTCGGCCGGACTGAACTTCGCATTCTGACCGAAGAATGGTTCAAGCAGATTCCGGCCTTCACCGCGACGCCAGGTGAACGCCATGCGTTCCGCACCGGTACCGTCATGGCATTGGAAAGTCTGCCGATCGAATGGTCCGTCGCATGATCTCGTGCCCTCCCGCCAACAATGCATGCGATCGGCACTGATGGCGCGCATCGCCTATCCTGAACCCGCCAGCCAAAGCGAAGAAGTGCGCGATCGGCTGCAACGCACCGGTCAACTCAATATCAACCGCATGCTAAGCCATGCGGAGCGGGCCATGTTGGCATATTCCCGGCTTGGCACGTGCTTGTTGCTTAAGGGTAAGCTTGATCCGGTCTTGCGCGAAATCGTCATTTTGCGGATCGGCCAGCTTTGCGGATCCGCGTATGAATGGCACCAGCATGTCAGCGTTGCGCGGGCCGTTGGCATGTCCGAGGCGACCCTGCAGACCATCGCCGGCCAGGCGTTTGATCGATTGACCCCGGCGCAACAAATCGCGGTCACCATTGCTGAGCAAATCAGGCAAGACAGCGGTGCCAGAGCGGATACGATCGCTTTGGCCAAGGTGCATTTCACCGACGAGGAACTGGTTGAACTTTTGCTGGTCGCCGGGTTTTACATCATGACCGCCGGAGTCCTTGTTTCCCTTGATGTCGAAATCGAGGACGGCCCCGCGCTGGGGGAAACCATGGCGGCCGCTTCGTAAGGCCTGGTGTAGCGTTGTGGCGCCTCAGACTTTGGCAAAAGCAGGCAACACGAATTGCCGCACCATGGCCATAACCGACTGATCATCGCACTCGGTTTCCACGACCATGCGGCCAAGTGAGTACTGCAAGACTATCAGCCAATGGGCAAGCTGCTCGACCGGATCACCGTCGCAGGTGCGGATATTGGCAGAATATCTCGCATGTACGGGGCTCCAGGTGGCCGTCGCAACCCGGTGGATCAAGGAGCCGGGATGAAGAAATTTCATGCCGCCACCTGCCCATCGCCGAGATATCGGGTTGCTTCTCAAGACGCGTATCGATTCAATCAGGTAGCGTTCGACAACTGAGGCGAAGGACGCCTCCAGATCAGTACTCGCGAAAAACACTTCATCGAACAGCATTAGCCGGAATGCAGCCACGGCTTCGATCAGGGTGCCTCGGCTGCCGAATTCGCGATACAACGTCACCCGGGTCACGCCCGCCTCAAGTGCGATTTGATCCATCGTTATAGTCTGCAGGTCATGTTTGGCGATAACCTGCATGGCAGCATAGAGCAGTTTCCGGCGCCGCTCGTTCGGCACAATTTCGGAATAATCTGCCCCATCCGATCGCTGCATTGCCATCTTCGAATTCCTCGCCTCGCGCATCAATGCCAGCACAATCCCAATTGCAAGACGGCGGTCATCGATCCGATGCGAACATCGCGAGGCAGCGCAGGGTCCAGCGCAAAATCGGGTATTGCCTTCAACCATTCCTGCAGCAGCACCCGCAATTCCAGCCGAGCGAGGAAGTGCCCCACGCACAAATGCGGACCGGTTGCGAACATCAAATGGTTGGCGCCCTTGCGATGGACCTGGAAATCCAGAGGATCAGTGTTTACGCGTTCGTCCAGCCCAGCCAGGGCGAGGGGGCACAGCACCATGTCGCCTGTTGCCAACTGCGCGTCGCCCAATATGCAGTCTTGGGTTACCAGACGAGCGGTTGTCACCACGCCCGACATGCGGAGGACTTCGTCAATGAACGGGTCGAGCTGTGCGGCATCCTCCCGCATTTGCTGCTGAAGTGCTGGCATTTTTGCCAGCCGGCCAAACATGAAACCGGCAGCGTTCGCCACCGTGTCGAGGCCGGCGAGAAACAGCAGAAACGACATCGATTCGATTTCTTGCTGTGATAGGGGGACGCCGTCGATCTGCTCGGCAAGCAGGGCGCTGACCAGATCTTCGCGCGGCATGGCCTGTCGCTCGGCAATCGTCTCGCGCAGATGTCCAATGATGGTCTGGGCAATTTCCTGACGGCGTGGGCCATTGGGCGTAGCGAACCATTCGATGACGATCTCGCGAAAAATACCGATCTTTGCGGTCGGCAATCCCATCATATCCATGAACACAAGAACCGGCAGAGGCATGCCGACGTCCCTCAGGAAATCGCAAGCCCCCTTGTCGCGCACAGCTTCCACCAAAGCTTTGGCGCGGTTGCGGATATCCTCTTCCATTCGCGAAATACGTTTTGGCGCAAAGTATTGCATCAGTATGCGCCGGTATGGCGTGTGCTGAGGCGGATCAAGCGTCAGCGGGATAAGCGTCGGTTGCTGCGTGGTCTTCGGCACGCCTACCCTGGCCGACGAAAACAGCGCCGAGTTTAGCAGAACTTCGCACATCAGGTCATGTCGGGTTACGACCCAGTGACCACCGTTGTGCGGCGTAAAGAACACGTCCGGTGCTTCCCGATGCAGGAAAGTCAGACCTGCTTGCGTGTCATCGGTAAGCCGGGGGTCGTCGCTCAATGCATAGAAATCCAATGGAAAAACAAGATTTTCAGGCACATGGTCCGGCACGATATCCAGGGCCGACTGTTCCATGATCATGCTCCAAAATCTAATGACGTTAAAATACTTCTTGCCGAATCGCGATAGCTCAGTTAGCCGGAAAATGATACAAGAGACTGATTTTGTATCACGCCGGAAATCGCCGCAAGAGTCCGGCGCGCCAGATTGCACATGACCGCGAATACACGCTTTGGGAGATGCAGGATGGCTGGCCACAGTGACACCAGGGACTTCATCTCGGACCCGGTCGAATATTTCGATTGGTCTGCCACCCGCCTGTGGTCAATGCCGCGTGCCGAACGCGAGGCGAAGCAATGGGAAGGCCTTCAAATCCGCTTTGCCGAGCTGCGTGATCGTGTTGGTTATCTCAAGAAGCTGGCCGATCGGGATGGCATCGATTCCCTGGAAAAGATCGATGATGTAATCCCGCTCTTGTTTGAACATACCGTCTACAAATCTTACCCAGCATCACTGCTCGAACAAAATCGCTTTGGCATGATCAATGGCTGGTTGGATAAACTGACAACTGTTCCGTTGAGGCAAATCGATGTGTCGCATTGCGACAGCATCGACAGCTGGATCGCCGTGATGGACGAGCAGACCGAGCTTTGCATTCATCATTCTTCGGGCACCAGCGGCACTGTCTCGCTGTTTCCAAAGACCAAGGGCGAGTTGTCTGCATTTGGAAAGCTCTATCCATTGCGCTTTCAGGGCTTTGGCGATCCGTGCCCAAATGATGTTCAGCCAAAGGCGCATGTCGTCTGTCCCTCGTTCCGTTCGGGAAGTTCGGCGCATTTTCGTATCAACCAGGAATATTTCGAGCGTATCGCTCACGGCGATGAAGCCTTCATGCATACGGCGTTCCCCGGGCACATGAGCGCAGACGTGCTTTATCTGGCCGGGCGACTGCGGGCGGCAAAAGCACGCGGCGACCTCGATAGGCTTGAAGTACAGCCCACTCTTCTGGCGCGCCTCACCGAGTTTGAAGCCGCTAATGCGAAGCGCGCAGAACAGATGCAAAATTTCCTTGAAGAGATTACCTCGTCGTTGGCGGGCCAGCGGGTGTTCATGGCCTGTGCGCCGACCTACCTTTGGCCTTTGGCGGAAAAGGGTCTGGCAAAGGGGCGTCAGAACATCTTTGCGCCGGACTCTGTGATTTCGACCGGCGGCGGTGCCAAGGGTATGGTCTTGCCCGACGACTGGATGGAGCGGGTAATGACCTTTGCGGGCGTGAGCCGCCTTCCGTTCAATTACGCAATGACCGAAATGAACGCGAACAACATGCTGTGCGAAAATGACCACTACCATATCGCGCCATGGATCATTCCGTTCGTGCTCGATCCTGACACCAGCAAACCACTGGCGCGCACAGGCACGGTAACGGGTCGTCTGGCTTTTTATGACCTGCTTCCTGACACGCATTGGGGCGGTTTCATCAGCGGCGATGAAGTGACCATGACTTGGGACAGCGATTGCGGCTGCGGCCGGGAAGGGCCCTTCATCGAACGGCAAATTGCTCGATACAGCGAACTGCGCGGAGGCGATGACAAGATCAGCTGTGCGGCTTCGACCGAGGCGCATGAGGAAGCAATGGACTATCTGTCTGAAATTCACGCCTCAGCAACGGCATCCTAATTCCTGCGAGGAACCTGAAATGGCTAACAGTCCCAAGGTGAATGCAGAGCTGGAGATTGCCCCGGCGGTGATCCGCGGCCAGGTGATTGAAACCGATCTGGTCCGCTTCGGAGGCCGCAACGGCGATCTCGAATTTCTGGCGCCTGATCCGATGTCCATCCTCGGACGGCTCCCGCTCGGCAACCCAAGCCGGCTGGCCGATGTCTACGCGTTGAGTGTTGACGAGATACTCGACTATCTCGAAGCGCTTGGCAAAGCGCTCGATGTCAGGACGAATGTCCACCTTCAACATGCTCTCAAACTCACGCTGGAAACGGCGCCGATGTCCGAGAGCCTTGTCCGACACCAATATTCCCGTCTCCCTTCGCTCTTTTTGCGCGAAGAGCTGGAAGATATGGTCTCTCAAGTCGGTCGTGACTATCTCGATGGCTGGGTTCTGGAACGGACCGCATCGCGTGGTTCAAAACGATATGTGCGGGCGTTTGGCGCGCGCGCCCTGCATATCGTAGCCGGCAATACGCCAGTGCTGTCTGCTGTCACTGTGATCCGCAATGCAGTCGCACGCGGCGATGCTATCATCAAGGCACCGTCCAACGACCCGTTCACGGGGATCGCAGTCGCGCGCACCATGATCGACATGGCACCTGACCATCCGTTGACCAAACATGTCAGCATTGCCTATTGGAAGGGCGGCGACGAAGCCTTCGAGAGCAAGCTCTATCAGCCGCACAACATTGAAAAGATCATTGCCTGGGGCGGCTTTTCGTCAGTCAAGCACGTGACCAAATACATTCAGCCCGGGCTCGAACTTGTCTCGTTTGACCCCAAGCGCAGCATCAGCATCATCGGGGCGGAAGCATTCGAGAGCGATGCAGCGATGGATGATGCGGCGCAGCGGGTTGCCACGGATTTCGGCGCCAACAATCAGGAAGTTTGCGCCAGCGCGCGCGTGGTTTACGTGATGTCCGGATCGGATGACGATGGCATTGCCAAAGCGGAAGAACTGGCGCGGCGCGCCTACAGCAGATTGCTGAAGTTGCCGGTCCAGATCAGCACCGCACCCAAAGGCGGGATCAATCGCGATTTGTTAAGCCACATTGACGCTGCGTCAATGCTTGACGACTTTTACACCGTCATTGGCACGCGCCAGGGCGAGGGCGGCGTGGTCGTTTCGAAATTGCCTGAACCGGTCGATTTCGCGACAAGTCTGACCAACCGTGTGGCCAATTTCGTGCCAGTCGATTCGATCACCGATATCCTGCCGCGGGTTGATTCCTATTGCCAGACGATCGGGATCTATCCGGAATCGCTGGTGGGGAAGATCCAGGATCAGCTGGCATTGGCTGGCGGGCAGCGCCTCGTGACGCTGGGCTATGCGGGGGCTGCAACCACTGGCTTTGGATCGCCGCAAGACGGTGTCGAGCCGGTCCGGCGTCTTTGCAAATGGATTTTCCGTGAGGAATCCGATCCGGCGGTTACGCCGGGCTTGTGGGAAATGGCGTAATTCAAAGGAAAACGATCATGGCACAAATTGCGTCATACGGTCCGGAAACGGCGAGCCACGAGATCATGCGCGGGGTTGACCTGTCAGGCAGATTTGCAGTCATTACCGGAGGAAGCGGCGGTCTTGGGTACGAGACTGCAAAGTCGCTGATCGCAGCAGGTGCTGATGTCTTCATCGGCGCGCGCACACCCGGCAAACTGGAAGAAGCTGCTGCTGCCTTGCGGGCCGAGTTTCCGCAACGCTTTGTCGGATACCTTCCGCTCGATCTGGCGGAGTTGGAAAGCGTTGACGCTTTTGCCGATGCCGTCCTGGCACTGGATCGCCCAATCGATCGGTTTATTGCCAATGCCGGCATTATGGCTTGTCCACTTGAACGCAATTCGCTCGGGCTGGAACTGCAATTGGCAACAAATTATGTTGGCCACGCGGCATTGGTAAGCCGCCTGGCTTCGGCAATCTGCAAGGCGGACAAGGCGCGGGTGATCGCGGTGACTTCGTCGGGCCATCATTTTTCGGGCATCCGCTTCGAAGACCCAAATTTTGAAAACGGGACCTATGACAAGTGGGTTGCCTATGGTCAGTCGAAAACGGCCAGCGCGCTGCTCGCGCTCAAGGTGCACAGAGCACTTTCGCCCTATGGGGTGACTGGTATCGCGGTGCATCCCGGCTTCATTCAGACCGATCTTATGCGGCATCTGTCGCGCGATGATTATGTCGCCATGCAAAGCCGCACCGATATCGAGCTACCCAAGACCCGAACTTACAAGAACGTCGAACAAGGCGCGGCAACATCGCTATTCGCTGCAACAGCGGCAGAGCTCGAGGGGCAGTTTGCTTATCTTGAGGATTGCGGCATTGCTCCACCGGCTGAGCGTCGGGATACACTGAATGGTGTCATGGCGTGGGCGACCGACCCACAGGCCGCTGATGAGCTTTGGGCCAAAGTGGAAGTCCTCGCGCATCGGCCGATGCCGTTGACCTGACCCCAGGGGTAAGAAATTCGGCACGCATGCAAGCTGCACAGATAAACTCAGGAATTGATGAGAGGAGAAACGCCGGTGAACGGCCCAGACATTATCCGCAGCGACAAGGACGGGCTGGCGACACTGACGCTCAACCGTCCCGATAAACTCAATGCGCTCAACACGCGAATGTTTCAATTGCTTGGCGAACATGTCGCAGACATTGCAAAGTCCACCGACACGATCGGCTGCGTGGTGGTTCGTGGTGCCGGTCGTTGCTTTTCCGCCGGGCATGATCTTGGTGCAATCGGCGAAGGCGAAAGCGGGGCACAGCTCAATCTGCAGGCAACGGTGATCGAGCAACTGGCCAACTTGCCGCAGCCGGTGATCACTGCGGTGCATGGCCATTGCTACACGGGGGCTCTCGAATTGGCGCTGGCGGGTGACATCATACTTGCGTCGGCCAATGCGCGGTTTGCAGATACCCACGGGCGCTGGGGGCTAACGCCGATCTGGGGTATGAGCCAGCGCTTGCCCCGCCGGATCGGCAACGCCAAGGCACGCGAGATGATGTTTACCTGCCGCAATGTCGAGGCAGACGAAGCGGTTGCCATCGGGCTTGCCAATACGTGCTATGCAAACGAGGAATTCGATACCGAAGTCCAAAAAACGGCTGACTTGATCCTTGCCAACAGCTGGTTCAGCGCGCGGGCAAATAAGCGCTTGTTGGTCGAAACCGATGGGCTTTCGCTTTCTGCCGGGTTGGCCCATGAAACCTATCGCAACGAGGGCCATGCCCCCGATGTCGAGGCACGCATAGCCGCTTTCGCCGCGCGCAAGGCCTAGACTGATGAATCTTGATTTCAGTCCGCAGGAATTGGCATTTCGCAATGAAGTTCGTGCCTTTCTGGCAGAGCAGCTTACCCCTGAGTTTGCGTTTGCCGGGCGCAATTGTGCCGGCATCTATTGCGAGCTGCCGATTGCGCGCGACTGGTTCCGTGTCCTTGCGGCAAAGGGGTGGAGCGTACCGCATTGGCCGATCGAGTATGGGGGGACAGGTTGGACCCCCGCACAGCATTTGATATTCAAGCAGGAAATGGCGCGCGCAGACGCGCCGCCGCTTTCGCCCAATTCAACCCACATGGTCGCCCCGGTGATCATCGCGTTTGGAACCGATGAGCAAAAGGCACACTATTTACCTCGGATCAGGTCGGGCGAGGATTGGTGGGCCCAAGGCTATTCAGAACCCAATTCGGGATCGGATCTCGCGTCGCTGACGTTAAAGGCAGAACGCGACGGGGACTGCTATGTCCTTAACGGTTCAAAGATCTGGACCACCCACGCGCATTTTTCCAATCGCATGTTCTGCCTGGTGCGCACTGATCGCAGTGGGAAGCCGCAGCAAGGGATTTCGTTCTTGCTGTTCGACCTCGACTTACCGGGCATCGAGGTCAGTCCGATCATTTCAATTTCTGGTGATCATGAACTCAACCAGGTGTTCTTCAACAATGTGCGAGTGCCCGTTGCTGGGTTGATCGGTCAGGAGAATGACGGATGGACAGTCGCCAAATACCTGTTGCGACACGAGCGATCCAGCATGTGGAGCCCTTTGCTCAGGGCGCGGCTCGAGCGAATCAAGGCGCAATCAGCAGGATGTGATCCTGCCTTGCAGCTTAGAATTGCGAGGGCCGACATGCGACTATCCGCGCTCGAAGTCAGCGAACTGCGCATGCTGTTTGAAGAGATGGATGAAACGCGCTCGTCGCTGATGTCATCGATTTCAAAAGTTAGCGGTACGGAATTGCGCCAGGAGATCACCGAGCTGGGCGTCAGTCTTGCCGGCCGTGACGCGATCAGGATGCCCGATCGGCCCGAACAGACTGGGCGAGGCGTGGCCGTTGCGACATATTTGAACGACCGCGCGGCGTCGATCTATGCCGGAGCCAATGAGGTCCAGCGCGACATCATTGCCAAGATCATGTTGCGCTGAGGGCTCTGCATCATGGATTTCACATTTACCGAAGAGCAGCAGATGCTCCGCGCCAGCCTGCGAAGGTTTCTGGCGGATCGCTACCCGTTTGATCAGCGGCTCGCTGCCTCGCGCAGCGCAAACGGCCTTCCGTCCGGGGTATGGGCTGCTCTGGCTAACGAGTTGGGACTGTTGAGCGTCGGCTTGCCCGAAGATCACGGCGGGCTTGGTGGCGGCGCGGTCGATCACATGATCATTATGGAAGAGTTGGGGCGCGTGGTTGCGCTGGAGCCCTATCTGGAAACGATCGTGATCGGCGCCGAATTGCTGTCTCGCTGCGGCGGAACCACGGCGCAAGGCGTGCTCGCTGGGGTTGTTTCCGGAGAAATTTTGCTGGCAAGCGCCTTTGCCGAGGCAGGAACTGAACTGGACTTATCGCACATTGCGACCAGAGCAGAACGCAAAGGCGAGGGCTGGCGATTGTCCGGGCGCAAGACGCTGGTCACTGGTGCACCCTGGGCGTCTCAGCTGCTGATTGCTGCACGAACCAGTGGTGCAAGCGGTGATGCCTCTGGAATTTCCCTGTTTTTGGTCGACCCGGCGCTGCCGGGGATCACGCTGGATTGTTGTGCGACAATCGATGGAAGGCGGGCCGCGGACATCGCCTTTGATGACGTGCACCTGGCTGCAGAGGCGCTGTTAGGCGAGGAGGGCAAGGCCCTGCCATTGCTCGACGAAGTGACTGACCGCGCGATCGCCGCGTTGTGTGCAGAAGCGGTCGGCGCGATGGGACACCTGCTCGAAGCCACCGTGGCCTATACCAGCGACCGCAAGCAGTTCGGCAGGGATCTCGCATCTTTTCAGGTGGTGCGGCACAGGATGGCCGACATGCTGATCGAGATCGAGCTCGCGACGTCAGCTGTCTACATGTCCACCGTCAGGCTGGACGGACCGGCCCAGGTGCGGAAGCTTGCGGCATCTGCTGCAAAGGCAGTGGTCTGTGCCGCCGCCCGCTTTGTCGGGCAAAGTGCGGTCCAGTTGCATGGCGCCATGGGAATGACCGATGAGCTGGATATCGGACATTATTTCAAGCGTTTGATGGTAATTTCTGCAGCGTTCGGGGATGCTGACGCGCATTGCGCACGCTATCTTTCGCTGTCCGTCGACAAAGGCTGAGCCTCGCGTGCGCAAGGCTGGTTCCTGCTTCGGCAACCAAACACGATGGGGAGCTGGGCATGGCCGATGAGACTTTGAAACTGGTCTGAGATGGCAAGTCTGCCACCAGGCGCGGGTCCGTCTCCCAGGGCAGCGCGCTTTTGAACCAGGCCTGGAAGCAGTTGTCCGCGTCCTGACGCGCGAACACCAGTGCGCCTCGCGACTTGTTCATGGATTGAACCATGGGCCGTGGACCCCAGCTACGATCGCGCAGCGTCGCTGCGTTGACGACATCGATCCGCTCGCCGTTCACGACCAGCGAGCCGTTCATCACCCCCGACTGTTCGAAATGGCCAATCTTCACAGACTCGCCAACTTCGCCAACAAACTCCGAAAGGCCTTCATTCGCCTCGCCCTCGCTGGCGAGCATTGCATGGGGCGCGCGGTCGGCCGTAAAAGTGAGATCGAACGCGCAGCCTTCAGCATTGTAGATGTGGCGATGGCGTTTGAGCGGTTCGATCATCTGCAAGGTCAGCCCGTTCGGTAGCACGACATCAAACATATCCGCGCCAGACGGGATCGGCATGTTCCACGCCCAGCCGCATTGGTAGCAGCCGAAGCGAGTGCGTTGTTCCGATGACGCACCAATGGGGAAAGCCCGATCCTGCCGGCCAATCAAGGACCGTGCCGCTTTCCGGCGGATCGTTTAGTGGGTTCCTTGTTTCGCTTGGCCAATATTTCGCGTCGACCAATTTCATGCCGCATCAGTCCGCGATCCCGGTCGCCGTGCGCGCGAAGTGAATGAGTCATGCCGCCAGGGTGGCGGCATATCGTTGCAGATGCCGGTCAGCATTGCCAAATTCGCCTTCGATGACGGTCAGTCGCTTGAAATAGCGGCCGATGGTCAGTTCCATGGTCATGCCCATGCCGCCATGCAATTGTACCGCCTGCTGGCCAATACTGCGCCCGGCCTGCGCGACAGTCACTTTGGCCGCGCTTACGACGCGAGCCCGCTCGGATCCCGATTCCGCCAGTGCAGCCATTGCACGGCTGGCAATGGCTGCCGCGCGACGGGCCTGTATGTTCATATCGACCAGTCGGTGCTGTACGACTTGAAACTTTGCAATGGGTTGACCGAATTGCTGGCGTTGTTTTGCATAGTCCACCGTGTCGCGGACCAGACGCGCCATCAACGCTGCTGCTTCGACCGCAAGGCAGGCAATGGCCTCGTCGGTGACGGCCTCAACGATCTCCGACGCGTCGGCAATCAGCAGAGTTGCAGGCTCCTGATCAAAACGGACGTCAGATGCTTTGCGGCCATCGATCGTCGCATAATGATGACGTTCAGAACCCGCGTCCCCTGGCAACAGGAACAGTGCCGGCAAACCCGCATTTGGGGCAATCACCAGGAGTGCACTGGCCTTGTCAGTGTCAAGCACAAGTCTTGCGGTACCACTGATAGTCCAGTTGCCACCTAGCGATTCGGCCCGAAGGTCGCCCCATAGGCCGGAATCCAGCCCCGCGACTGCAATGTGACCGCCAGAAGCGGTCAGGCTGCAAAGCAGCCGATCGCCTTCCGCGGAGCGCGCTGCCGTCAGCAGACGCACGGCGATGATCGAATTTTCTAGAAACGGCGTCGGCAGGCAATACTCGCCCAGCGCCTCCATGACAGGTGTCGCATCAGCAACGCATAAGCCCAGTCCTCCCAGCGCGGTGGGAACACACAGCCACAGTACATCGGCCTGGCCGAGTTCGGCCCACGCCGCATCGCCATCTTTTGTGGCCAACCGCCCGATCAGGGCATCGCGTAACATCTTCTGGTCATCGTTCATGCGGAATATCCGTGATTTGGGCCAACAATCTGATCACCGTCCTGGCCTGCGCCGAAGCCCGGGATCGACCGACGGTCAAAGCAACTGCTCGAACGCCTCGTAATAGTGAATGATATTCACCTCCAGCCCGCAGTATGTCGACGTTTCCGGCACACCCGCAGCCAGACCTTCATGGGTGATCTGCGCAGCCCGGAAATCTTCGTTGCCAAAAACGTTGAGGATCAATTCGTACGACCGCTTGAACACTTCCTCTGCTTTCGCTGTGGTCGCGGGGCCGGGCGTTAGCATGAAATAATGCACGATCGTCCGATCGACATCAATCGGCATCAAAATCATCGCGCTGATATAATACTGGCTGGTGACAATCACGAGATTGGGGAAGGCCGTATAAGCAAAAGTGACCAATTTGTGGACGTTGTTATCCGGATCTTCATCCAACATTTCCGGGTAATAGCCAATGCGCCCCGAAACCTGGCGAATGTTTGGGCCAAACGTAGAAACGATACTTGGAGCATCGACAAACAGATCACCGATCGAGGCGGCATGCAACCGCTGAACATGATACCCTTCCAAAAAGGGCTCGAGCACGAGTTTCCAGTTGGCCTTCAGATCGAATGTCTTGCGACCGTAGACGTGAGCCTCGGGGATGCCGAGCGCTTCAAAGTCGCCGGCCACTTCAGCGGACAGGTTCGAACAATCAGGTTCGCGTCCATCAAGTTGCACGTAAACCACGCCGCCCCAAACAACGGACGGAAGCTGCTTTAGCCCCCGCTTTGACTTGTCGAGACCTTCAAACATGTCGGAGCGCGCAACGCCCAGCAGTTTGCCATCGATACCGTATGTCCATGCATGGTAGGGGCAGGTGATGCGGCTCTGTTCATGTACTTCGCAATCCTCGATCAGCTTTGAACCCTTGTGCTGACAGGCATTGATGAAAACCTTGATCTCACCGGCGCGGTTGCGCGAAACCAGAAGCGGCAAGCCGTAAGCCTCCACCGCCACGACAGAGCCTGGTTCCGGCAGAACGGCGGCGAGTGTGACGGGCACAGGGAAGCGGTGAAAAACCCCTGTCTGTTCCGCATCGAAACGGTCGCGGCCAGTAAATATGCCGTTGGGTCGTTCTGCGGCCAACGGCACATTCACAAAATCCTTTTCCGCCGGGATCTGACGGATATCGGCCTGCTGACTGGCCGTTAAATCGGCCAGTCGGGTGATTTTTCGATCGCCGGGCTTTTTTGTCTCGCTGACGTCGGTCATGGCTGGCCTTGCTCTCCTGATTTATGCCTCTAATACCGCGCCAATAATCTACTGACAATAGATAATTACGCCTTTGGCATCATGACACTCGATCTGTTGGCAAATGGGCTTGCAGAAACGCGATTGTGCTCGTGTTGAAGGCATCGTTGCGATCGCCAGCTACCATGTGGCCGGCGCCATCAACATCTGCAACGTGCAGCGAAGGCACGAGCGCTCTGAAGGCTTCGACGCCGGCATCGCTGACCACATCACTCTTCATGCCGCGCACAAGCAGAACCGCGACATCGCGGCGCTCGGCCAGCCCGCTGGCCGATTTCTGCAAGATTTCATGATGGCTTTCCGATCGATCTGTCACGATCTTCGGGTCCCAATGCCAGTAAAGTCGTCCGTTGTCGCGCAAGCGAAGGTTGCGCATCAGGCCGCTTGATTCAGCGGGGCGAGGGCGGTCGGTGTTGTAAGCCGCAACAGCGTCCGCTGCTTCGTCCAAATTGGCAAAGCCATCGGGATTTGCGCGCATGAAATTGACGATTCGATCAATGCCCTGTTTTTCGGGCTGAGGAACGATATCTACAAGGACAATGGCGGCAGGCGCCATACCACCAGCAACGGCATGAATCGCGGTTGCCCCGCCAAGTGATGCGCCAACCAGAGCAAACCGGCATTGCAGCGACTCGACGATCGTGCGCAAATCACGAACCCTGTCATCCAATTCATAGGCCCCGTCTGGTGACCAATCGCTGTCTCCATGGCCGCGTGCGTCAAAATTGATGACACGATACCCGCAACCAGCCAGTGCATGCATCGCGCCTGACCAACTATGCCTTGTCTGACCGCCACCATGCAGGAGAATTACAACAGGCGCGTGCGGTGGGCCAAGCTCGTCGGCAGTGAGGCGTACTCCGTCAGCGGTTTCAAAGCACCGAATCTGGGGCCTTTGGCCGCCTCGCGTCGACTGCATTTGATCCTCATTAGCCATGATCCATTCTCCTCGCCGGAGAGTGCATATCTAACGTGGATAAATTTAGCTAGGAACGTTCTATATCCAGAACTCGCGGTTATGGTGCCGCAAATGAGTGCGACGTGAGCTTGTGCCCATACGGAAGCGCTGGCAATGCTTTCTGGCGCATCCCGAAGATCCGGTCTAGCGGCCGGCAGCGATAGAACGAAGTTTGATGCCGAGGGCGGATAAATGTTGAAGCGGCAGGCGGTTGGTATGAAGGACTCATCGGCATTGAAAGTGAACAGTCGCGTTATACGCGCAGGTAGGCCTACTACCGCGCTCATAACGCGCCAGTCCGCCGCGGAAGCCGCGTTGGCCATGATCGACCAGAATGGTCTGGAAGCGCTCAGCTTGTTGAGTGTGGCGCGCGTGCTCGGAGTTAGCGCGCCTTCGCTCTACCACCACTTTCGTGACAAGGACGAATTGCTCGCAAATGTCGCTCGCCGCCTGCTCCAGGAAATCGGCAAGGAGCAGGAGGTTTGGTCGTCCAACTGGGAAGAACGGATGCTCGAACTCGGGCTTGCCACGCGGCGGGTCATGTTGCGACACCCTAATGCGGCATCTCTCGTGCTGCGCTTTTTCCCTCGTCAAGTCTTGTTGGCGGCTTATGAAAAGTCGCTTGAAGATTGCCCCTACCCGCCCGAAGTGCAAATTGTCGTCAGCGATCTGACCGAAAAATTCACATACGGTTCAACGTTATTTGCCGCCGCCGCAGAGGCTCAGCACATTCCGCCAATGCCGCCGGTCGATCATGAGCGCTACCCGCGCCTTGCACACGCACTGAAGCTCGCTCCGCCAGACGAGGAGATATTTGTCGAAGGCTTGCGTGCATTGCTTGATGGCATACGCACCCGCTTCGGCAACGGCGGAACCTGACCTTCGGTCAGGTTCCAATCGTCCAACAATGACAGATTGAAAATCTGTCAACGCGCTTAAGTGCGGCTGTGTGCCTTGTATTTCCGCCAAGCCAGCGCGCCTCGCGCACATTGCAAATATGCGCCGGCATGCGCAAGAGACCGCATAACATGGACTTTATTGAAACTGATCCTGAGGCTATCCCGCTTAGCACGGATTCTGGTTCATTGTTCGAACGGCGTCAGGATCGGTGGCGCTCGCCCTTGGAGTTTGGTCGTTCAAGGGGCGAACTCCGGCCCGATCTTGATGATTTGCAGATTGTGGCGTGGCCCAGTTTCAGCCAGTTGTAGCTGCTATTGCGAACGGCCCAGCAGCCCATGAGCGAAGAGCAATTGCGCGTTTTCATTCGGGATTTCATGGTGGAGACAGTGCTGACGAAGACTGCAAGTTCGGTTTCGGATGATGCCGGGCACATCGTTATCCTTTAATCACAGCTCGGTGAATTGAAGGAAACCGTGGTTGATCAGGCGCATGAGATAAAGTGGTTGCGCGCCCAAAGGTCGGCTTCTGGCCAGTGAGGGGAAGAGTCAAATGGGCGGGTTTCTGACTGAAGAGCAATCTCTCTTGCAACGGTCTATCAGTGGCTTTCTTGATAGTCGTTATCGATTGGATGCTCGCCAGAAGCCTGATGCGGGCGATGGCTGGCAACCGGAAATCTGGCATGCCTTTGCGCAGGAACTGGGTGTGCTGGGCGTAGCTATTCCCCGATCGCTGGGGGGCTTTTGTGGCAGCGCGAAAGATGTTGGTCTGGTTATGGAGCAACTCGGCCAGGCGCTGGTCATTGAACCGTTTCTACAGACGGCGGTTATCGCTAGCGGGTTTCTTGTAGGGGCCCAGTGTGCGGTTGGTGAAGCACTGCTCGATGGGATCGTGGCCGGGTCGGCAATTTTCGCTTTCGCACAAGCTGAGCCGCAAAGCAGGTTCAGTCTGCGTGACATCCGGACAACCGCCACGCGGACTAGCGCCGGATGGAGACTGGACGGGCTGAAATCTGTTGTTGTGGCTGCTCCCCTCGCTACGCACTTCATCGTTACAGCGCGCACGGGCGGCGAGCAGTGGGCAGATCACGGTGTGTCGGTTTTCGCTGTGCCTGCCAACGTCCCAGGCATTGAATTACAATCTTATTCGATCGTTGATGGACGACGTGCGGCCGATGTGCGGTTTCATGGTGTCGAGATAGATCGAAGTTGGCTGATCGGCGAGGAACACAATGCCTTGCCGCTGGTCGAGAAAGTGGTCGATAGGGCATTGGCCGCGCTCGCGGCCGAATGCGTAGGCTGCATGCGCTCGATGCTCGACCAAACAATCGCCTATGCCTTGCAACGGCGTCAGTTTGGCCAGCCGATCGGCAATTTTCAGGTTTTGCAGCATCGGATGGTCGATATGTACATGGCCATCGAGGAAACTGCCGCGCTGGCCAGTCTTGCTGCCGAAGCGATCGACAATCAGGCGGCGGATCAGGCCGCGGCCTGTGCTGCGGCCAAAGTCAAGGCTGGCGAAGCAGCACGGTTCGTCGGGCAGAGCGCAATCCAGATTCATGGTGGCATGGGCATGACCGATGAACTTGCCATCGGTCATTATTTCAGGCGCACGACCACTCTTGAAAACGAGTTTGGATCAACGGACTACCATCTGAGCCGCTATACCGATCTGATTATGCCCAAAATGTCTTGATAGTCACGCCCGGATCAGACGCTTTGCCATAATATTCTTCTGGATTTCTGTGGCCCCGCCATAGATCGTTTGCGCGCGCGCAAACAAGTAATTGGCCGTCGCGACCGGTGCCCATGCCGGGATTGTCGGCAACCGCTGTGCCCAGTCATCGACTGTCCGATCGACATAGACATGGCCGAATTCGCCCGCCGCCAAGCGGAACAGTTCGGTCAGATCCTGAGCGAGTTGCGTGGCGGCGATCTTTAGCATCGAGACCTTCACGCCAGATGCGTCGGGCTCGGCCAATTCGCCGAGTACGCCGTGTTCGAGAGCCGCTATGGCGATACTGCATCGGGCGACGTGCGCGCGAAAACTTGAATCAGAGCCGAGCATGCGCCCCTCACCAAGGGGGATCGCGGCTGCACGCTGGATTATCTGGGCAAGCAGATCCTTTTTTTCCCCAAGATGGGCATACGACAGCCGCTCCCGAGCCAAGAGCACGTTGGCATAATGCCAGCCCGCACCTTCCTCGCCAATCAGGTATTCAGACGGTACTTTGACGTTATCGAGTACGACGCGATTGAGGTGATGCGATCCGTCGATTGAAATGATCGGCTGCACAGTTATGCCCGGCAGATTCATCGGGAAGCAGATGAAGGATATGCCTTCCTGTTTGCGACCTTCCGTGCTGGTTCGAACGAGGCAGAAGATCCAGTCGGCCCATTGCGCCATGCTGGTCCAGATCTTTTCGCCGTTCACGATGAAGTTTTCTCCATCCCGGACAGCACTGGTTCGCAGGCTGGCAAGGTCGGAACCCGCTTCCGGTTCGGAATAGCCTTGCGCCCAGAAAGCTCGCGATTCGAGAATGTCAGGTAGCCACATGGCCTTTTGCGCAGCGGTCCCAAATGTATAGATCACTGGTGCAACATAAATTATGCCCATAGGTTGCAACGGCAGGGCGCCCGCGCGCTCGTATTCCTGTTCGAAAATGAAGCGTTGCACCGGGTCGAAGCCCGCGCCGCCGTGTTCCTTTGGCCACCCTGGCGCCAGCCAACCGACAGCGTTGAGCGCTGACTGACCGCGCACATGATCGTCGCGCGTTGGCAGGACGCCGCGACGATTTCGGTCAATGACGTCCTGGGGATATTGCGTCTCGAAGAAAGCCCGCACCTTCTGGCGGAATTCCAAATCGGCTTGGGATCGTTCTAGGCGCATGGGGTACTCGCATTTGCTGTAAGGGGAATGGTGTGTTTACAGACGCCGCGGATCGCTTTTCAGCCGGAATAGATCAAGCGCCTGATCGGATACGAGCGCACGCAGCATTGCATTTTCGGTGCGCAGCTGGTCGGCGTCCGTGTCGCCAGCATGGGCCGTCGCCGCGCCGCTGCGGTTGGCGAGCAGCGGTTCGACCATGAACCGCCGGACGAACGGGCGGACTTCGAGGCCGTTCGCCACCAGCCGCCGATAGGACAGCGTCAGCAGCAACTGGCACAGGATGATCCATTGTAGCAGCGCCTCGGCATCAAGATCGCTCGCCAGTTCGCCCTGCGCGGCGGCCCGTTCCATCATGGGGCGCCACTTCTGGCGTTGCCAGTCGAGGATCCGCTCGTTCGCGCCGGGAAAGCCGGGCAGCGCGTTGATGTCCTCAATCGCGCGGCTGATGTAGGTGTTCTCGATCGAGATTTCGACCGACAGAACAATGGCATTGGTCAGCCGATCGGCAAAACCTTCGGCGCTGTTCAGCGTGGTGCGCAGGATGCCGTTGATCTTGACCATTTCCAGGAAGCCGATCTGGTCGACGATATCCTGCTTGCCGGTGAAGTACTTGTAGATTGTCTGCCGGGATACGCCCGCGCTGATGGCGATATCCTCAAGCCGGGTCTTGCCGATGCCGCTGGCTTCGAAGCAGGTTCTGGCCGCATCGACGATGCGTTGTTCCGTGCGGGACAGTCGGGCGTCAAGGTCTCGGGGCGATGGTCGCGAAGCCAACTTTGCTTCCTTGTGAGTGATGAACCCAACCATGGGCGACATTCGCCGCACCTGTCGGGCGCGATTAGCATCATGGCCGGGCATGGCAAGCCACAGCACGGTTGCTTTGCCAGAAATCAGACAAAAATAGAAATACGTTAAATTGAATGCACAAGGTTTGCGGAATTTGAGTTGACGAAAATGTTTAAATGTCTCCCAATGTGTGAAGCGGGAATCATGGGAGTTTGGATCGGTGGCTGAAGCGCAGACGGCAATTCGCATGGACATCGACGCCTTGCGCGGGCTGGTGGACCATATCCGCAACAATACGACCGATACGGCCGATGCGGCGCTGATCGTGCCGACAACGCAGTATTTCTGCGATGAACGCGCCGCGCGTGAGCGTGAACTGTTGCGCCGGGTTCCGTTGGTCGTCGCGCATGTCTCCGAAGTGCCGGAACCTGGATCGTTCGTGACCCGCGACCTGCTCGGGTTGCCGCTGCTGATCGTTGGACAGCGTGGCGGCGGGGTGAAGGTTTTCCGCAACATGTGCCGTCATCGCGGCGGCAAGGTGGAGCTGGAGGAGAAGGGCAAGCGCCCGATCTTCATGTGCCAGTATCACGGCTGGTCCTATGCCGCAGCCGATGGCGGCGAACTGAAAGTCGTGCCTTATGAGGAAACGTCGGGCGGCATCGACAAGGGCTGCAACAGCCTGATCGAATTGCCCAGCGAAGTCCGGCACGGACTGGTCTGGACGCTGCTGTCCGAAGGGGAAATGCCCTCCATCGCCGATTTCCTGGGTGAGGAGGTGGACGCGCAGATCCAGCCGTGGGAGCTGGACGACAGCGTGGTCTACATGGAACACGTGATGGAAATGCCGATCAACTGGAAGCTGGTCATGGACGGGGCGATTGACAGCCTGCACGCCCAGTTCCTGCACAACAAGCCCGGCGGGGTCGGCGCCCGCTCGGTCAATCACGCGATGGTGTTTCGCGACTATGGCCGCCACGGCAAGATGATCATGGCGCGCCGCCGCCTGAAGAAGATCGTCGATGCGGGTGATGAGCCGGAAGCCAATTCCAGCTACATGGCGTCGGTCATGATGCTCTATCCCAACTCGATCTTCGTCGAGGCGCCGGATCATGTCGAACTGTGGAGCGTCTGGCCGCACCCGACCGATGCCGCGCAGTGCACTGTCCGGATCAGGTTCATGGTCCGATCGGGCATTATGACCCCGGAAATCGAGGATCGCATCAACCGCAGCTGGGAAATCCTGCGCTTCGCCGCGACCGAGGAGGATTTCCCGATGGAGGAAACCATCCAGCGCAATGCCGAAGCCTGGCCGGGTGGAACCTATACGTATGCCCGCAACGAAAAGTCCGCGCAGCATCTGCACCGGCAGTTGTTCAAGGACCTCGACGGCGGCGTGAGCGGACCGGGCACGCTAATCATGCGGTAGCTCTCTTGCCCGGTCGTGCCATGCGGCGCGGCCGGGATCTTTTACGCGCGTTGCGGCGCCGGAACCGCACAAGACGGTCTGGCCGGGAGAATACGAAAGACATGGCATACGATCTGTTGGCGGACCTGCTGGTCCTTGAGGTTGCGCACTTTGGGCCCGATGCGCTGGGCGGCCGGCTGGCCGACATGGGGGCCAGGGTACTTAAGGTCGAAGACCCGGACGGCGGCGACCCCGTCCGGCGCGCAAGCCTGTATGCGGTCGGCGGGCCTGATGGGTTCTCCTATCTCCATCTGCGCTGGAACCGGGGCAAGGAGAGCGTGGCGATCGACTTGTCGACACCCGCCGGGGTCGCCGATTTCCTGAAGCTGGCCGCCCAGGCCGATGTCGTGATCGAAGGAATGCGCGCGGGCGTGATGCAGCGGTTGGGGCTGGGCTTTGAGGCGCTGCGCGCAGTCAACCCGCGGATCGTGTTCTGCTCGTTGTCGGGCATGGGGGAAACCGGGCCTTACGCCAAGCTGGCCTCGCACGGCCCGTCGTTCGATGCCTTCGCCGGGCTGGGCCTGCCGGTTGGCGATGACATCACCCGCGCGGCGGGGCGTCAGCCGACCTCGGTCGGGATGTATGCTTACGGCCTTGAAGCGGCCTTCGCGGTGGTCTGCGGCGTGCTGCGGGCGCGGCGGACGGGGGAAGGCGTTGCTCTGGAAGTCGCGGCTGCGGAATGCGCGGCGCACTGGATGCCGGAAGCGCTCGACCCGCTGCTCAATCCCGCCGTGACGCAAGACCGCGCCGGGTTTCTGGATGCCAGCGGCCGAATGCGGCTGTGGGCGCGGATGGAAAACTATGCGTGCAGTGACGGCCGCATCCTGTTCCTGATGACGTATACCGACAAAAGCTGGCAGGCTCTGCTCAAGGTGATCGGCCGGCCAGACCTGGCTGGGATCTACACCCGCGCCGAGCCGACCGGGCATGAGGATGCCGAAGTCCACGCCGTGCTTGCGCCGATCCTTGCCACGCGCACGCGTGATGAATGGCTGGCGGCGTTCGCGCAGGAGAATGTCGCGGCGATGCCGGTCAACACGTTCGAGGACGTGATCGCCGATCCACACTTTACGGCGCGTCCCAACACCTATGCCGTACAATTGCCCGACGGGCGCGCGCTGACGCTGACCTCCAGCGCGATCCGTGTTGCCGGGCAGGACTTTTCGGTCCCGCTCGCGCCGGAACTGGGCGAACACACCGCGCGCGTCCGGGCGGAGTTCGGCCTGGGTGACTCGCAGTGACCGGGGGCATGGCTGGGACACATGACGAAGGCCAACCGCAACCGGGACGCCGTCCTGCCATCGGGCATGGTGACAACCTGATCCGCAACCTGGCCTATTGGGCGCGGGTACGCGGCGATGCCAAGTCGGTGGTCGTGGACGCGCAGGCACTGACCTGGCGCGAACTGAACGATCAGGCCAACCGCTTTGCAAACGGCCTGATCGCGCAGGGGTTCCGCCCCGGCGATCGGGTCGGGATGCTCATGCACAACCAGCTGGCCTTTCCTGTGGCGATGCTCGGCACGCTGCGGGCGGGTGGGGCGATCGTGCTGCTGAATGTGCGCTATACCCCCGATGAAATTCACCATCCCGTGACGGATTCGGCGCTGTCGGTGGTCGTCGCGGACGAAGTCTTGTTGCCGTTGCTCGCCGGGATTGGCGACTACGCTGGTAGGGTCAAAGTGGTGACCACCACTCCGGTGACGGGCTATGCCAGCTTCGCCGAGGTGCTGGCGGACGATCCAGCCGATCCCGGCGTGGCGGTCAGCGGCGAGGATATCGCGATGATCTGCTATACATCCGGCACCACCGGCCTGCCAAAGGGCGCCGCGATGAGCCACCAGGCGATTTATGCCGCCGGTGCGGCGAAGACTTACGTCGTGCGCCAGTCGTTCGATGACCGGATGCTGCTGCCGATGCCGATGGCCTATACCGCCGGATCGGTGTTCTTCCTGCGCGACGGTATCCAGTCCGGGCAGACCACTTACTTCCTGTCCAAGCCCACCGCTGAAACGATGCTGGACATGATCGAGCGCGAACGGATTACTGCGATCGAAGGCGTTGCTGTGCTGTACGAAATGATGATGAGCCACCCGCGCTTTGCCGAGGCTGACCTGTCGTCGCTGCGCCGCGCAGTCACAGGCGGACAGTTTGTCAGCATGGAATTGCTGCGGCGCTGGCAGGAACGCGGGGTGCATCTGTCGCAGGGATATGGGCAGACCGAATCCGCCGGTTCGTATATCACGATCCTGACCACGGACGAGGCGCTCAGCCGGATCGGTTCCGCCGGGCTGCCGATGCCCAATCTCGATGTGCGGGTCATGCGCGATGACGGCACCGAGGCGCAGCCGGGCGAATCCGGCGAGATCTGGGTGCGCGGCGCTTCGATCATGACCTGCTACATCAACCGCCCCGACGAGACGGCGGCGGCGCTGGCGGGCGGCTGGCTCCACACCGGTGACATTGGCGTGATGGATCAGGATGGCTATCTGAAGATCGTAGACCGGACCAAGGATATGCTGATTTCGGGTGGGCTCAACGTCTATCCCGCAGAAATCGAAAAGGCCCTTGGCGGGTTCGCCGGGCTGGAAGACATCGCGGTGATCGGGGTTAAGGATGCCCGTTGGGGCGAGGTGCCCATCCTGGTCACATCCAACCTCGCCGGGGTCGATCTCGACGCGCTGCGGGCGCTGTGCCGCGAACGGCTGGCCGATTACAAGCGGCCCCGGTTCCTGATTGCGCATCCGGAACCGCTGCCGCGCACGTTCAGCGGCAAGATTACCAAGCTGGCGCTGCGGCAGCGCTATCCTGAGGCGCCTGCCGGGGCTATCCCGCTCTAACTGGCGGCACATGCGGCCAATGTCGGCGGGGATCGGTCTAGTGGCGCGCAGTGTTGGCGGGCGGTAACCGCTCGACCGGGAAGGGTAGCTTCGGGCCGTCCGAAGCAAGCTTTGATTACCCGGGCGGCATCGACCAAGGCCGCTTTGGCTGCGATCGATGTGGATGGGCTTGATAACTTCAGCCTCAATTCCGTGGCGCGGCCGATCGGAGTGAAGGTGCCGTCGCTCTACTACCACTTTCAGGACAAGGCCGAACTGCTGGCCGAAGTGACCCGGCTGTTGCCGATCCAGGCAGATTATCAGAGCAGCGGCGACGAAAGATGGGAAGACAGCACGGTCAAGATCTGCGTGGAAACGCGCTGGGCGCTGCTCAAGCATCCGAACGCGGCGCCGCTGATCCTGCCATTCTTCCCGCGCCACTTGCTGCTCGACGCCTATGAAATCACGGCCGCAGGTTATCCGCAGACCCGCGCGCTGCACATGGCGATCCTGGAAGGGATCGAAAAGCTGATGTTCGGGTCAGCCCTGTTCGCCGCCGCTGCCTCGACCGCGCGGGTGCCAGCCATGCCCGAAGTCACGGCCAAGGACTATTCCAACCTAGCTGAATCCGACCCAGCCTGAGCCTGTCAGGCCGGTTCCCATTCCAGCGGTAGCGATTCCAGCCCGATCACGGTGCCGATGCGGAAGCCATGCCGCGCGCCGGGTGCGGCCCGAAACGTGGGTACACGCTTCAGCCATTCGTCAGCCAGGATGCGCATTTCCGCGCGCGCCAGCGCATGGCCAAGGCACTGGCGCGGTCCGGTCGTGAAGTTCAGATGCGGCATGTCCTTGCGGTCTATGTCAAAGGCGTTCGGATTGTTCAGCTTGGCCGGGTCGCGGCCCGATTGCCATAGCGCGTTCAGCACCATGTTGCCCTTGCGCAATGAAATGCCATGCGCGCCGAAATCCTGCTGCTGGCCGCTCAGCCCGCCAGCACGCGGTCGAGAATGCCGTAGTAGACGGGGATCGTTGCTTCGAGGCCGGAATAGACGGTCTCCTCGATGGCTCCGGTGCTGAGTCCGGCGTGACTGATTTCCGCCGCGTAGAAGTCTTCACCGCCAAACACGCTGACGATCATGTCGTAGGACTTCTGATAAAGCGCCGCGCCCTTGGGATTGTCGGGCGGGCGGCGGGTCAGCATGAAATAGTCGACCGTGGTCTTGTCTGCTGCCGTCGGCATCAGGAACATCACGCTGATGTAGTATGGACTGGTGACGACCACGCAGTTCGGGAATACGTTGTAGGCGTGCGTGACGGACGCGTGGATATTCTCGCCCGGAATGTCGAGGCAATCGGGCGTGAAGTTCAGCTTGCCCGAAATCTGGCGGATGTTGATCCCCAGCTTGTCGACCACGTTGGGTACGTCCGCGAACAGGGGGCCGACCGTGCGGGCATGGAGCCGCTGCACATGGTAGCCTTCCAGGAACGGTTCCAGCACCAGCTTCCAGTTGGCGTTGAGGTGGAAGGTCTTGTGCCCATAGACATGCAGGTCTGGCAGGTCGAAGGCCGCGAAATCGGCTGTGAGTTGCTCGTCCACACCGGAAAAATCAGGCTCGGCATGGCGGTCGAGCATGGCCCAGATGATCCCGCCGGCCTCGCGGCTGGGCAGCTCGGCCAGTCCACGCGCACCCTTGTCGAGATTGGTGAACGTTTCGGGCCGCGCCGCGCCGATCAGTTTGCCGTCTGTCGAAAAGGTCCAGGCGTGATAGGGGCAGGTTAGACGGTTGCCCTTGGCCACGTCACAGCCGTCGATCAGCTTGGCTCCCTTGTGGGTGCAGGCATTGAGGAAAACGTGGGCCTTGCCGTCCTTGTCGCGGGTGACGAGCAGCGGGGTGCCATAGCCATCGTGCGCGACTGAACTGCCGGGTTCCGCAAGCCGGGCCGAGATGGTGATCGGCACGGCCTGGCGGCGGAACAGGCGCTGCTGTTCGAGCTGGAAGAAATCGTCGCCGATGAACATCGAAACCGGACGCTTGTGATCGATCGCCAGAATCGGCGCGTTGTCATGCGGTGGGATCGCCCGGATCGCGGCCTGCTGGCTTTCGCTCAGCATTTCGATGGTTTGCATCAGGGGGCGATCATGGGCGCGTTCAGCCACGGTAGCGTTCATCGGTTTATCCTCTCCACCAGTGCCGCCGAATATAGCATGCTATTATCTATCAACAATAGTTTTCAGCGCTGCGCCTTGGGGACGCCCACTTCTAGACCGTCCATCTCCTCGGTCACGACGATCTGGCATGACAGGCGCGAGGTGGGACGCGGGTAGCTGGTGTATTCGACCATTTCGGCATCCATTGCGCTGGCCGGAGGCAATGGTGCTGAACCACGGCTCAGCAATTTAGACCTGGCAAGTGCCCCAATTCATCGAGCCGCCGCATTCGGCCTCAATCCCGTCCATGCCCCGCGCCTTGGCGTTTTCCATCAGCGAGACGCCTGCCTTGGCGTCGATCTCGTGCATGCGACCAGCCTCATTGCGAAATACGATCCGAACAATTGCTGTCTCCCTTGGGGCGACATGTTGCTTTGGGCCTTTATCTATGTAAATTAGATTTAAGCGCCGCGACGACGGCAATGGAGTGGATCGGGGAAAGGCATCACATGGCGGACTATGACTACATCATCGCCGGATCGGGCGCAGCGGGCTGTGTGCTGGCGTACCGGCTGTCCGCAAACCCAGCGAACCGCGTGCTGGTGCTGGAAGCAGGGCCGCGCGATACGCATCCCCTGATCCACATGCCCAAGGGCATCGCCAAGGTGATGGCGGATCCTAAGCACATCTGGGCGCATGAAAGCCGCCCCGAAGCTTCCACAGCGAACAAGGCCGAATACTGGGCGCGCGGCAAGGTGCTCGGCGGTTCGACCTCGATCAACGGCATGATGTACGTGCGCGGGATGCCCGCCGATTTCGACGGGATCGCCGAACTGTCGAGCGACGACTGGGGCTGGGAGCACATCGGCAAGGCCTATGCGGCGCTGGAAAACCACGAACTGGGCGCGGCCGAAACGCGCGGTGCATCCGGTCCGATCCACATCACCCTGCCAACCCACACGGACGCGCTCAGCGAAGCACAGGTCGCTGCCGGACACGCGCTGGGATGGGGCGCCAAGCGCGACATGAACGAGCCGGACGATGCCGTATCAATCGGCTATGCGCCGCGTACGGTCTATAAAGGCAAGCGCGAAAGCGCCGCCAAGGCGTTCCTCAAGCCCGCGATGGCGCGTCCCAATCTGACCGTGTTGACCGACGCTGTCGTCGATAAAGTGCTGTTCGATGGCCAGCGTGCCGCCGGCGTGCGGGTGGTCGTGGCGGGCACGGCGCGCGACATCCTGACCGATGGCGAAGTGATCCTGTGCGGCGGCGCGCTCGCCAGTCCGGCGATTCTGGAGCGGTCCGGCATTGGTGATCCGGTGCTGCTGGAGCGGCTGGGGATCCCGCTGGTCCATGCCAGCCCGCAAGTCGGTGAAAACCTGATCGAGCACCGCGCCATCCTGATCCAGAGCCGGCTCAGGCAGGATATCTCGCACAACAAGCAGTATGGCGGCTGGCGCGTCATAAAGAACGCGCTGAAATACTTCCTCGGTATGGACGGACTGATGTCGGCCGCGTCCTACGAGATCGTCGGCTGGCTCAAGACTGACGAAGGCCAGAACCGCCCCAACGCGCAAATTCTGGTCGCGCCGTTCAGCTTCAACATGGATGACCGCACCCAGGTGGAAAAGGTGCCGGGAATGCACGTGACGGCCTATACCTTGCGGCCGAGCTCACGCGGGTCGATCCATATCGACACCACTGATCCCCATGCCGCCGCCGGACTTTCGGCCAACCATCACGCGACCGCCAAGGACCGCGCCGAGATGGTCGCACTGGTCCGCGCGGTGCGGCGCTATCTGGCGACCGAGCCACTGGCGAGCCTGATCGCCGAGGAAACCTCGCCCGGCGCTGCCTATCAGAGCGATGCGGAAATCCTCGCCGCCTATGATCAGTTCGGAATGTGCGGCTATCACGCGGTGGGCAGCTGCCGGATGGGCAAGGACGACGCATCGGTGGTCGATCCGGCGCTGCGCGTGCGCGGGGTTCAGGGCCTGCGGGTGATGGATACGGCGATCATGCCGGTGATCCCGTCGGGCAATACCAATGGTCCGACCATGGCCATGGCCTGGCGCGCGGCAGATATCATCTTGCGCGACCGGTGAGGCGCGTTTGGGGGGCAAGGTGATTGCCCCCCAGACCGGCCTTACGCCCGCATCACGCTCTCGATGCCTTCGTAGAAATGCGGAATTGACGCTTCCATCCCGCAATAGATCACGTCCGGCGCTGCGCCCGAGGCAAGGCCGCTGTGGCACAGTTCGGAGGCCTTGAAGTCCTCGTTGCCGAACACGTCCTCGATGATCGTGAAGGACTTGGCGTAGAGTTCCTCGGCCTTGGGATTGTCCGGCGTGCTTTCGGTCAGCATGGAATAGTCGACCCGGCTGTGCGCGACATCGAACGTCATTGTCCACGGGCCCCGGGCTGGCAGGGACCGCAAGCCGCCGCAATCTCGCCGTTGAAGTATGTCAACGACCGGGCCGGATCGATCTATGCCGGATCGAACGAGATCCAGCGCAACATCATCGCGAAAGCGCTGCTGGGGCTTTAGCGACTATCCGCCAGTGCTGGCAGACATACCAGTGCGCGCAGGACGTCGTTCAGGTGGGTGCAGCCCGCTTCACGCGCAAACAGCGTGGGGACGTCGAACCGCAGATCGGCGAGGGGGCGACCGATCAGCCGTGTGACGCCGTGGACCGCGGCGGGACATTCGGTGTGAGGCAGGACGTGCGGGATGGCCCGGACCATGCGGATCAGGCCGCTGGGTGCGTCCACCTGCACTTCGAACCTGTATTCGTGGATGGCCAGCCGACTGCCGCCGCGTTCCAGAGCGCTGTCCTGAAATCCGCCCAAGGCGTGCAGTGTATCGTCTTCGCGCCAGACGTCGATCCAGCGGGCGCGGCGCGTGCCGGGGCCGGGCGGGGTGACTCCCGGCTGGTCGGGCGGACTTTGCCAGCCGTCCGGATCGGCCGGGTTGGCAAGGTCCGGTACCAGTGTGCTGCCCTGCTGCTCGATCAAGGGATAGCCATCGGCATCGAGCGATTGCGAATCCGGCCCCAGGCCGATGCAGACCCCGCGCATGTTGCCATCCTTGCCGCCAATCCCCTTGGCCTTGGCCCGCGCGGTGAACGCCTCAAACTCGCGGGTCCAGGCCAGCCAGCCCCAGCTTGAAACCAGCGATGCCCCAGCCAGATCATCCAGCAACAGGAAGTGGCCGGAGAGTTGATCGGCTGGATCGGGAAACGCACTGCGCAGCAAGGCGCGCAGCTTGCCCCCGGCGCGGCTGCCAGCCAGTGCGGCGATCCCGGCCGGATGTTCCGATGAGCAGACCCGGCTGAATTCACGCGTCTCGGAGGCCTGCGCCTCGACCCAGCTTTGCGCCAGCGTGACCAGCGCGCCATCGGCTCCGGTCCGCGCATCGCGGCTGTGTCCCCTAAAACGCATCGCGCTGCTGTCTCCGCCGGGCCAATCGATATCGATCGATGTGGTCCGGCGCACCGAGTTGGGCCGGCGTAGCGGGACTGACCCGCCGCCGCGTGAGACGAATGGCGCTGGTGAAAGCTGCGCGTCGGGGGCGGATGGATTGCCGGGAGGTGTGCGCATGATCGATCCTACTTGCCAGCCTTACAATTAATTTATAGTCATTAGATAAAGGGGCGAATCCAGCCTCTGTCAAGCAACGTGACAAGAGGACTAGCCGATGCAGGAATCGATCAGGATTGCCCACCCCGACAAACTCTACATTGGCGGACAATGGCAGGCTCCCGCAGGAACGGGCCGCCTGCGGCTGGTGAATCCGGCGACCGAAGCGGAATTTCTGGCGGTGGCCGAGGCTGGCCCGGCCGATGTCGAAGCGGCGGTGGCGGCGGCGCGGGCGGCGTTCGATACCGGGCCGTGGCCGCGCTTGTCCCCGCATGAGCGCGCGGTGAAAATGCGCGAGCTGGGCGCGGCGCTCGATCGGCGCGCGGCGTCGCTGGAAGCCGCGTGGACCTGTCAGATGGGCGCCCCGGTGTGGATGTCGCGCGGGTCGAGCATGGGGGCTTCGGCGTTGCTGAATTATTACGCGGGAATCGCCGAAGGAACGGCATTCGAGGATGTGCGCCCTTCGCACGGGTTCGTGTCGAAATATGCGGTTGTCGTCCGGGAAGCGGTAGGGGTGGTCGCGGCGATCACGCCGTGGAACGGGCCGCTGATGGGTATGATGATGAAGGTCGCCCCGGCGCTGGCGGCGGGCTGCACAGTGGTGATGAAGCCATCGCCCGAAACGCCGCTGGAAGCGTTCATGGTGGCCGAGGCGGCGGAGGAAATCGGTTTGCCGCCGGGCGTGCTCAACCTGCTGCCCGCCGACCGCGAAGTGTCCGATCTGCTGGTGCGGCATCCCGGCATCGACAAGGTGGCGTTCACCGGTTCGACTGCCGTGGGTCTGCAAGTTGCGGCGCTCTGCGCGTCGCGCATGGCGCGTTACACGATGGAACTGGGCGGCAAGTCGGCGGCGATCATCCTCGACGATTTCGATCCGGCGCAGACCGGGCCAATGCTGGCGCCGCTGGTCACGCAGCTGTGCGGGCAGGCTTGCATCAACTACAGCCGGATCCTGATCCCGCGGGCGCGTTATGACGAGCATGTCGACAGTCTGGCTGCCGCGATGGATGCGCTGGTGGTGGGCGATCCCACGCAGGACAGCTCGCAGATGGGTCCGCTGGCGATGAAGCGGCAGCTGGAGCGCGTGCAGGGCTATATCGCCACGGGGCTGGCCGAAGGCGCTCAGTTGGCGGCGGGCGGTGTGCGCCCGGCCGGGTTGGAGCGCGGTTACTACATCGCGCCGACCGTGTTTCGCGGCGCGACCAACGACATGGTGATCGCGCGCGAGGAAATCTTCGGCCCGGTCACCGCCGCGATCCCCTATGACACCATCGACGAAGCCATTGCCATTGCCAACGACAGCGAATTTGGCCTGAGCGGCGGCGTCTATACCAACGATACCGACCGCGCCTATGCCGTGGCGCGCCGCATCCGCACCGGGCACTTCACCCAGAACGGACGCGAGTTCGACCTGACCAATCCGTTTGGTGGCTTCAAGAAATCGGGCGTCGGGCGTGAAGGCGGGCCTGAGGGGATGGACCCCTATTGCGAGCTGAAGACGGTGTTCCTGCCCGAACGGCCGACCGGGCTGTAAGGCACCGGTCGGACGATGCCCGGGCTGGCGCTCAGCGCGGGTTCCGTTCGAAGCCTTTCACGCCTTCGGGCAGCTTGACCCACGGCCAGGCGGTCGAGGTCCAGACCGCAACGGCGGGGGCAAATTTCCCCGGTTCGTCCAGCGTCCCGACCTTGACGATCGTCATGCCGTTGCCCTGCGACAGGTCTGAAAAGATCGGCGAACCGCACGTCCCGCAGAACCGGCGATAGACCGGGTTGCCCGATGCGGTGTCGGTGTCGGTATAGGTGGTCAGTTCACCCGAGGTGGTCACAGCAGCGACGGGCACCATCAGGTTTATCGAAAAGGCGCTACCCGACTGGCGCTGGCAGTTCTTGCAGTGGCACTGGGCCACCACGACAGGCTTGGCGTCGATCTTGTAGCGGATCGCTCCGCAGTTGCAGCCACCTTCGATCATTTCGATGCTCCTTATGTTGTGTCAGTTCTGGCCATAACGCGCGCGGAACCCATCGAGCAGCGCGCGCAGTGTTTCGATGAACAAGTCTTCCTCGTCTGCCGGGGCCGCATCCAGTGCGGCGGCCAGCAAGGGGAAGCGGCTGGCCGAGAATTCGGGCATCGCCGGTTCGTGGTGCGCCTCAGCCGCCGCGCCGAACAGCGCAGCGCCATACGTCAGTTTTTCGATCGCATCCATCACTGCGGCCTGGGCGTGCAGTGGATAGGGGTTGTCCTTCAGCGAACTTTCATAGGCGCCCAGCATCAGCTTGCGCGGAAAGAACCGTAGCATCAGCGGCGCGGCGTTGGCATGGCGCAGGATCACCCGGCGGGTGTTCACGCTCAGCTCGATCATGCGTTCTTCCCACACGGCGTCGGGATGCGCGCCTTCGCCCATCTGGAGCAGCAACTCGTAGGCGACAAGCGCGAGCAATTCGTCCTTGTCCTTGAAATGGTAATAAAGCGACGGCGCGGTGACGCCCATCGCCCGCGCCACGGCCTGAACGCTCAGCGCGTCCAGCCCTTCCGAATCGATGATCCGGATCGCATGCGCGGCCGTGGCTTCGCGCGTGATCAGCGGCTTCAGCGGCCGACCGGGCCGTGTGCGCTTTCTCGGATTTCCAGTCATGATCATGCCCCCTTGCCACGATCTGCCAATGTCCCAAGCCGCCCTTGGCTATGACAATCCGCCCGGATCAGCGCCCGAAGGCACTGGTGAATGTTTAGCGCTGACTTTATCTTATGTCATTTGATTAATGCGTCTGATAATGCCAGGATTGGCAAAAGAGCACAGGGAGCCGGGAAGTGGCCGATATGAATTTCGCAAGCGCTTGCACGATGACCATCGCCGGACGGGCGGTGACCACCGGGCGGCTGATGGACGTGATCAACCCCGCCACGGGGAAGCCATTTGCCGCCGTGCCGGTAGCCGGCGCGGATGAACTGAATGCTGCCGTGGACGCGGCGCAAGCGGCCTTGCCAGCGTGGAAGGCGCTGGGCTGGGACGGGCGGCGCGAAGTGTTGCTGCGGGCAGCCAAAGCGATCGAGCCGCATGTGGATGAGTTTGCGGCGCTGTTCACCGCCGAACAGGGCCGTCCGCTCGATCAGGCGAAGGGCGAAATCCAGCTTGGCGCCTATTGGCTGAAAGCGGTTTCGCGGCAACAACTGGACGACGAAGTGGTCGAAGACACCGACGCGCGCCGTGTGATCGTGCGGCATGATCCGCTGGGCGTGGTCGCGGCGATCGTGCCGTGGAATTTCCCGTTCCTGCTGGCGATGTGGAAGATTGCTCCGGCGCTGCTGGCAGGCAACACGATGGTGCTGAAACCGTCGCCCTTCACGCCGCTTTGCTCGCTCAAGCTGGCGGAACTGTGGCGCGATATCCTGCCTGCCGGGGTCTACAACGTGATCTCGGGAGAGAACGATCTCGGCCCGCTGATGACCGCGCATCCCGGTTTTGCCAAGATCAGCTTCACCGGCTCCACCGCGACTGGCAAGCGTGTGATGGAAGCCGCGTCGCGTGACCTGAAGCGGATCACGCTGGAACTGGGCGGCAATGATGCCGCCATCGTGATGCCCGATGTCGATGTCCCGAGCGTGGCGCAAAAGCTGTTCGCGGGCGCGTTCTATAACAGTGCGCAAGTCTGCATCGCGACCAAGCGGCTATACATTCACAATGACGTGTACGAGCCAATCCGCGACGCCATGCACGCGCTGGCGCAGCAGGCCGTGGTCGGCGACGGAGCGCAGCAGGGCGTGCAGTTTGGCCCGATCCAGAACCGGATGCAGTATGACCGCGTCATCGCATTGCTGAACGGGGCACGCGAACAGGGGCTGACGATCCTGGAAGGGCGCGCGGTGCCGCCGGGTGATGGCTATTTCGTGCCGATCACGCTGATCGACAATCCGCCCGAGGATGCGCCGGTCGTAGCCGAGGAAGCCTTCGGCCCGATCTTGCCGCTGCTGCGCTTCAGCGATGTGGACGAAGTGATCGCGCGTGCCAATGCCAGCGAATATGGCCTGGCGGGGGCAGTCTGGTCTGACGACATCGACCAGGCGGTCGAGATTGCGGGGCGGATGGAGACCGGAACCGTGTGGATCAACGACAACCTTCAGAGCGGACCGCACATTCCGTTTGCCGGAGCCAAGCAATCCGGCTTTGGTGTGGAGAACGGGAAAGATGGCCTGCGCGAATACACCGCGTTGAAGACCGTGTTCATCCCCAAGAAGCAAGCGGACTGAGGGACCATGGATTTACCTTGAGTGAAGAACACACCCTGCTGCGGGCGTGCTGGGGATGACGATCCCCGAAGCACAAGGCGGCTCTGGCGGCGGGGCGCTGGAACAGATGATCCTGATGTAGGAAGCGGGCTGCGCCCTGGGCCGATCGCCTGATCGTGGCCGCGCGCACCGCCGGGGAGGCGGGCGATGCGGATGGGCTATCGCTGTTCGTGGTCGATCCGGCAGGGGGGGGTGACGCTGCGGCTGAACTGCGATCCCGTGGAACGCGCGCGGGCCTCATCCGCTGCGAAGGTCACCGTGGCCAACGCCTGCCGCTTCGTCGGCCAGAACGCGGTGCAGCTGCACGGTGACATGGGGATGATGGATGAGCTGGCGATCGGCTACTATTTCTTGCGCGCAACGCTGCTGGAAAGCGAAAACGGCAGCGCCGACTGGCATCTCGCCCGCCACGCCGCGCTGGCAGAGGCCTGATGGTCAGTCTGGATCAGGTGAAAGTCCAGATTCGCAATTCTCCATCGGTTGCGGCGGCAATAGCGCCGCTACGGCCGACAGGTTCGCTCTCATGACTCATCAGCGCGGCCAGCGTGTTAGCAGCGCTGCCAGGGACGTGGGCGAGTGTGCGCTCGTCAGAGGGCGTGCGAGCCACCACTACACCTGACCGAACGCTTCCATCGCGGCGGAAGAAGGCGGTGTAGCTTTCGACGGTGGCCGGACCCGTGTATTCCTTATTCAGCATTGGCGCCGCGCCGCGCACCGCATCGGCTTCGGCCTGATAGTCGAAGCTGCGCGGAAAGCGGGCTGCGGCAATCGGCTGGCTGCTGATGGCAATGGTGTGGTTGTGGGTGGCATAGCCGCCATTGGCGAACAACAAGCCCGTGCCGGGTTGATCGCGCAGTCGCTTTACCATGCTGACCACGGCGTGGCTCATGTAGTTGCCGATCGGGCCGCCGCCAAAGGTAAGTCCGCCGAACACGGTGGCAGGCCGGTCAACCGGCCATTCGATCAGGCGGCGGGCCAGCTTCGGGATGCAGGGAAAGCAGCTGTAGAGTTCCACGGCATCGAGATCGGCGGGGGTCAGCTGGTTCAGTTCAAGCGTCCGCTGAATCGATACGGCCATGCTGGCGCTGTGGTCATACCGGTCACGGCGCATCGTGTTGTCCGCTTCGTGCGCGGCAGCGCCGTTACCGACGTAGATCCAGCGATCCTCTGGGATGTTCCGCGCCCGCGCCTCGCCAACACTGGTGACGATGAAGCCGGCACCCTGGTTGACCGAGCTGTTGGCGACCATCAGCTTGTTATACGGAAAAGCGATGGGGCGGTTGCGGTCCGACGGGGTTACAACTTCGGATGCGCTTACCGGCTGGCGAAGCCATGCGCCATCGTTGGCGGCGGCGACTTCTGAAAAGCGTGACCAGATCTCGCCACTTTCCTGCTGCGCTTCGGCCAGGCTTTGTCCCAATGCTGCGCGCATCGCGTTTTCATACAGCGGATAGACGTCGACCGGGGCCACCAGGCCATAGCTTTGCGTATAGCCCGGTCTGGCGCGGGTCGCTGCGTCGCGGGTGGCGTCCAGCTTGCGCCCGGCCTGTTGCGCCGCGATGCGGGCAGCGGCCGTACGCAACGCCTCTGCACCGACCACAAGCGCGATTTTTACCTCGCCCGCGCCGATCCGGTTGGCAGCATCGTTCAGCAGCATGATCGGGCTGTCACCGTTGGGGCCATCGGTCTGAAAGGCCACAGCGGGATGCGCGCCTAGCCTCTCGGCCAGAGGTGCGCACGGGTCCCCCAGATCGCGAAAGGCGATCTGCTGCACGATGCCCAGATAATCTGCCTCCGTCAGCAGGCTGGTGCCGGCGTCAGTTTCGGCCTGACGGAGCGCTGCTTCCATCAGAGCGATGGGATCAAGGCCATCGGTAGGAATGGGCGGGCGATCATTGATCTGGCCAACGCCGACGATGATTGGGGTCAGTTCGTTCATCAGCAGGCCTTCCAGACAGGGTTGCGCTTTTGCGCGAAAGCCAGCGGGCCTTCGCGTGCGTCTTCGGAGCGCATCACGATCTTGCCCTCACGCTTGTTGGCTTCCCAGAATTCAGCGTCGCTGGCGATCGCTCCATCGGCAATCCCGCGCGCAATGCGCTTGCTGGCCTGCACGGACAGCGGCGCGTTGACGGCAATGCGCGCGGCCAGGTCCAGCGCGGTGTCCATCAACTGCGCCAGTGGCACCACGCGGTTGGCAAAGCCCAGTTCGGCGGCGCGCTGGGCGGTGAACGGCTCGCCCGTCAGCAGGTATTCCATCGCCAGCTTGACCGGGATCTGCTGGGCGATGCGAAACGCCCCGCCCGCCGCCGCATAGATCCCGCGCTTTACCTCGGGTAGGCCAAACTGCGCATGATCGGCCGCAACCACCAGATCGCAATAGAGCGCCAGTTCGGTCCCACCGCCCAGCGCAAAGCCGTTGACCGCCGCGATCACCGGCTTGCTGATCGGGTGGCGCACCACTCCGGCAAAGCCCCAGGCGCGCTGCGCCTGGTCCGCTGGCTCAAGCCGCTCGCCGCGTGACAGCGCTTTCAGGTCGGCCCCGGCGCAAAATGCCTGATCGCCCGTGCCGGTCAGCACCACCGCGCGGATTTCCGGGTCGTGCTCAGCGCGTTCCAATGCCTCACCCAGACCGACATGGACCGCCGCGTTGACCGCATTGCGGGCCTCGGGCCGGTTGATCGTGACGATAAGCACATTGCCGCGCTGCTCAGTCAGTACGGCGGGGTTAGGGGATTCGTTCATGCCGATTGTTCCTTTGCTCGGGCGAGGGCAGCGATGACTTGCGGGCTGACAGGTTCCAGAATGCCCTGCTCAATCAGAGCGTCGATTTCAGCGTCGGCCATGCCCAGCCAGTCGCGCATGACCTCCGCGGTGTGCTCGCCCATCAGCGGCGCGGGGCGTCCCTCGGGCGGAGCGATCGCGGCAGAGCGCACGTGCATCGCTTCGGTGTGATAGGGTTCATTGAGGTGCGGGTGGGTTTCCTCGCGAAAGATCCCGCGCTCCCGGCAATAGGCAAAGTCCGGCTGTTCGGACACACGCAGCATTCTCGCGGCGGGAATTCCTGCCCCTTGCAGCAGGCGCATGGCCGTATCCGCGCTGTGCTGGGCCAGCCATGCGGTCAACGCGGCCTCGATCACCTTTCGGCCTGCCAGTCGCTCGGTTCGGTTCCAGCTGGCGTCCAGCCCCGGAACGACGGCGCACAGCGCGGCCCAATCGGCATCGCCGCGCGCTGTAACCACGCACCAGTCATCATCGCCAGCCGTGGGAAAAACGCCCCAGGGCGCGTCTTCCGGTTCCGCAGGATCGACCAGCCCGCTTTGCGCGGCGGCGATTTCCCAGGCCTGATGGGCCAGCGCCACGTCGCACTGGGCCGTGCCGACGTGGCCGCCAGTGCCGCTGCGTGCGCGGTCAATCAGCAGGGCCAGCACGCCGATGATGCCGATTCGCGCGGCGACGTGATCGGGATAGATTGTGAGGGAGTCGCTATAGCCTTCGTCATCGCCCGGATAGCACCACTTGGCTGTCAGGCCGGTGGCGGCGCGCACCAGCGGGCCGTAACCCATCCGCGTGCGCCACGGTCCGGTATCCCCGAAGGCGGAACTTTCGACCATGATCAAGTCGGGCTTGATCCGGCGCAGATCGTCAAACCCCAGACCGAGCGAGGTCATGGTGCCGGGCTTGAAATTGGTCAGCACCACATCGGCCCGGGCAACCATTCGCTCGAAGATTGCCTTGCCTTCGGGCGCGCGCAAGTTGAGGCCAAGGCTGCGCTTGTTGCGGTGCCCGGCGGCCAGGCTGACGGCCATGCCGGTTGCCATATCTGTCTGGCGGGTGCCATCGGGGAAGGCACGCGATTCCAGTTTGATCACTTCCGCGCCATTATCCGCCAGCAGGCGGCTCGATTCCCCGCCGACCACGATCACTCCCAGGTCCAGCACGTTCAGCCCGTCGAGCGGGCGATGCAGCACTGCATTGCCGGGTGCGGGCAGGGCCATGTCGGGCGGCGATCCGGTGCGTCCCATGCGCGCGTGGTCGATCTCCATGATCCCGTTCGGCAGGGGGATTACGGACCCGTCAGCGATTTGAAAATCGGCGAAAATTCCACGCTCCGCAATATGTTCGGTCCTCACGGTTTCGTCGAGTTCGATCAGGGCGGACAGCGGCACGCCGTGCTGCGTTGCGCCCGTTTCCAGTTCGGCGCGGGTCTGGTTGGCAAAGAACCGGGCGATGAACGGGTTCAGTTCCGGGGTCTTCAGCCGCACGCCGATGCGATCCATCTCTGGGGCGGCGAACTGCTCCGGACAGCCCAGCCATTCAAACATCCCGCGCCATTGCCGCGCCGCACCGATGTAGATTCGTACCAGCCCATCCTTGCAGCGAAAGATCGGATACTGGATGCCTTTGGCCGGGCGGTCGGGCGAGAGCAGTCGCGCGGGCTTGCCCATAGTGGCGCTACCGTTGATGCCGTAACCTGGATCGAGCGCCTGCATCGCTCCGTCGAGCGCGGAAAAATCGATCCGGTCGGCCCGCCCGGTGCGCTGGCGGTGATAGACCGCCAGCAGGATGAGATAGGCTAGCTGCGCCGATGCACACTGGAACGCCAGTTCGCCGGGGGGCAACAGCGGCGCCTTGCCACGAATGCCCGAGCGGGAGAGTTCCGCCGTCAGTGCATGCAGGACCGGATCGGTCGCCTGCCAGCCGGAAAAGCTGTTGCCGCTGCCAAAGTTGCTGGCGGTTATGACGATCGCGTCCGGATGCGCCGCGCTCAGCACATCGGCCGTCCAGGGGCCGGATTTGCCCAGCCCATGGCTGGTGTCAATCACGATGACGTCGGCCCGGGCCAGTTCGGCCTCGACCGGCGCGGTGTTGGTGCCGTCAAACCGCAGCCAGCGCTTGCCGGCATGATCGGCCAACGCGCGCAGTCCGGCGCGGGTGCGGGGATCGACCGCCGCCAGCTGGCCGGGCTGGTCGGGCCCAGCGATGTGGGTCACTTCGGCCCCCAGCTCGCCCAGCATGCGGGTGGCCGGGCCAAGCGGGCCGTCGATCACTTCGACGATCCGCAGGCCAGCCAGCGGGTATCTGCGTTCAGTCACCACACATTCTCCAGATGGCGTGCCTGCCTCACCTGCGCGCGTGAGCCATCGATCGCAGCGGCGCGCAGGCGTCAGTCACTGTGCAGTCGGATCGTGGCGGATGTCTGCGCGCGGGCAGGCCCCTCTCCCGTTGTCCGACTCCATTATCTAACAATATTCGATAATGAAGTCGCCGTGCGGTTGCAAGCCGGGTCAGCCGACGAATTGCGTTTCCTCGACCAGAAAAATCGGTGAGCGCGGCAAGTCGATGAACCGGGCCTCGTGTTCCAGCAGCAGTTGCCCCGCCGCGCGCCTCTCCGGGGTCAACCCGGCTGCGCCGAAACTGGCCATGTCCTGCCACCATAATTCGGCCACGACGTCGAAATCCATGCGCGCCGATCCGCGCACGGCGGCGAGCAGAAAGGCGGGGTTCTCCGGCGGGCTGTGGCTTTGCGCCTAGCGCGCGATCCCCGGCACTTCGGCTGCGGCGATCAGCAGCAGCAGCACGATGGGAAGCATGATCGCCCCAAGCAACGCAAGCGCATCGCGTCATGCGACAGGGGCTGCGTCTGGGTGCCGAACCGCACTGGCCGGCGGTTCAGGTCTTCGTATAGCACGATCCCGCTTGACAGGCCGGGCGCGATGGCGGTGGCGAACGGGCGCGGCAGGTTGATTGCCAGCAGAGGGGCGAGGTCGCGGAAGAACTGCGCTTCGATCGTGCTGTGCGGCGCCTGCTCCGGAATCTGCGTGTCCAGCCCGCATTTCAACCACAGCGATGGCGGCAGGCCGTGGGCCATGCCTGCCACATTATAGCGCAGGCAATACTCGGCCTTGGTGGCCGTGCCGTGGATGACGGTGCCGCGGTCCAGCCCGGTCACCGCCGTGCCGGGAAAACGCTCGGCCAGCCACTGTCCGATCTGGCCCGTGCCGATTTCGTCCAGCGATGTTGGGAAATCGGCCATTCTCAGGCCCGGTCCACGGCGCGGTGCCGCAACCGCGAACCCGCTGGCGCGATGCCCTGTCTGAGCCATCCGGAAAGGGTTTCCAGCCGGATATCTGCGGCCTGCGAGCTATGCGTGAATGGCGGTAAATGTATGGAATTACAATTATTTGACAATCATAAACCCTCTCCCGATATCGCCTTTGCCTAATGATTATAGATTTTTACTTGACTGGCAAGCGCGGTGCCATTTAGGATCAGAGTGAGGATGCATTATGGCGCCGGGTTGAGCGCCAGATACCTTGGGAGGCTACGTCATGCGTAAATTTGGATTGCGGCAGCGGCTGTGTGGTTCAGCGGCGTTTCTGGCCGTCTCTGGGGCTGGCCTGATCGCCGCTCCGGCTTATGCCCAGAATACCGATGCGGTCAGCGATGACTCCGGCGGTATCGTCGTCACCGCCCAGCGCCGCGAGGAAAAGGCCAAGGACGTTCCGATCGCGCTGACCACGATTACGGCGGAAAAGCTGGGCCAGGGCGATGTGCAGCAGTTGAGCGACATCTCCAAGCTGACCCCGGCGCTGCGGTTCGACAATTACGGCGGGTTTGTTCAGCCGACCATTCGCGGCGTGGGCACCGCGGTTTCGGCGTCGGGCGCCGGGTCCAATGTCGGCATCTACATCGACGGGTTCTATGCGCCCAACCCGCTGTCGGCGGATTTCCAGCTGCTCAGCGTGAAAAGCGTGACGGTGCTGAAGGGGCCGCAGGGGACGCTGTTCGGGCGCAACTCCACCGGCGGCGCGATCCAGGTAACGACGAGCGATCCCAGCCATGACGCGCACGGCGTCGCTGAGGTGTCCTACGGCCGGTTCAACTCGCAGAAGTATCAGGCCTATGTGACGGGCGGCCTGTCCGACACCATCGCGGTCGACCTGACCGGGCTGTACCGCAAGGGCAATGGCTATATCCGCAACATCACCACCGGCAACGCCAAGGACGGAGCTTATGAAGACTGGTCGGTTCGCGCGGGCCTGAAGCTGGATGTGTCGGATTCCGCCTCGTTCCTGCTGCGTTACACGCACGCGGATACCAATGACCCGAATCCCAACACCACCAACGCCTATGTCGACGATGCCGGGCGCATCTACAGCTTCGGCGCGGTCCTGCCGCCTGCCTTTGGCGTGAAGACTGCCACCAACCCGCGCGAGGTTTCGAACAACGGCCGAACGGACTTCACGTCGAAAGTTGATGCGTTCCAGCTGACGGGTAAGTTCGATCTCGGCTTCGCCAAGCTGACGTCCTACACCCAGTTCCGCAATGAATCGTCCTATTCGGCGCTGGATCTCGATGGCACCAGCCTGTCGGTGTTTGATGTCGAATTCTTCATCACCGACAAGATCTTAACCCAGGAATTCGTCCTGGCCTCGCAAGGCAAAGGGCGGCTGAAGTGGTCGGCGGGCGCGTTCTTCTTCTCGGACAAGAACTTGTTCCACTACCTCAATGGCAGCATCCAGGGCGCGCCGTTCGCGCGGATTTCGTCGACCGGCACCGATACCACCGGGATCGCGGTGTACGCCGATGGCACCTATGAGCTGGCCGACAAGCTGTTCCTGGGCGTCGGCGCCCGTTATGGCCAAGACAAGATCAACAACGGCTTCTTCGATACGACCGTGCTGGCCGGTGCGTCGACCACAGGCCGTACCACCGTTCCCGAATTGTCGAAGGGCAGCTTCACCCCGCGCGTGACGCTGCGGTACGAGCCGACGCCCTCGTCGAGCATCTATGCCTCGTTCTCGCGCGGCTACAAGGCGCCGATCCTGAACGTGAATGGCTATTCGACCAGCACGATCAAGCCGGAACACATTTCGGCGTTTGAAGTCGGCTACAAGTATGCCGCGCGCGGTCTGTCGTTCGACGCGTCGGCCTATTACTACAAGTACAACGACCTTCAGGTGGCCAGCTATATAGGCACGACGAGCCTGCTGACCAACGCGGCGAATTCGCGCGTTAAGGGGGTCGAAGCGCAGCTTGCCTATGAAGTCACGCCGAACTTCTCGTTCAGCCTCGCCGGTGCCTACCTCGATGCGAAGTACGATACCTTCAAGGGCTCGCCATTCTACTCGCAGTGCCTTGATCCGGTGCTGTGCGGGGCTGGCTATGGCCTGTTCGCTAACCAGAATGTCGATGCATCCGGCTTCCGGATGGCACGGTCACCCAAGTTCACCGGATCGGCCGGCGCACGCTATCGCACTAAACTGGCGGGCGGCGAACTGGGCCTGTCGGGCACGCTGTCCTATACCTCGTCGGCCTATTTCGACACGGTCCAGCAGTTCTCGCAGAAGGGCTATGAACTGCTCAGCCTGCGCGCCGAATGGACTGATCCGTCGGACCGCTTCACGTTGGCTGTATTCGGCGATAACGTCACCAACGCCAAGTACAAGACCCAGATCCTGCCGGGTCCGTTCGCGATCCAGACGACCTGGGGTTCGCCGACCACCTATGGCGGCTCGGTGCGGGTCAAGTTCTGATCCGGCTTGACGGCACCCTGGCATGACACGGAAAGCCCTGCCAGCAATGGCAGGGCTTTTTGTCTTGTCCGGCCCGTCCGATGACGCAAGAATTTGGTCAGAAGGTGAGGATTTCTGCGGTCTGCAGCACTTAATCAATTGCGTGTAGATAATGCCGATGTTACCTTCCATTGAAATGATGCGGCAAGGGGATTCTTCGAAGAATCGCAGCCAAGGGGCGAGGTGGCACTGTGCTGACAATCAATAGCGCACTGGCCTGGTGGTCAAAGAGCAGGGGCGACAGGGTGGCCATCTCGCTCGGCGGCGAGGGTGTGTCTTGGTCGGAATGGGTGCCATGGATCGATCGCGTCGCGGTGCGGCTGATCGAACTGGGCGTGGAAACGGGCGACCGGGTCAACGTGTGCGCCACCAACAGTATCGAATACTGCACGCTCAGCATGGCGATCATGCGGGCGGGCGCCATCGTCGCGCCGCTCAACACGCGCTTCACCGCCCATGAACTGCGCGAAATCGTGGATGATCACGGCCCGCGCCTGATCATTGCCGAAGCTGAACAGACCGCGAAATTCATGGATTGCGGCGTACTGGTGCTCGACATCGCGGAAGTCGCAGAACTGCGCCAAGGGCCGCTGGCGCGGATCGACCGCGAAACCAGCCCGGACAACTGCGTGGTCATTATCTCGACCAGTGGGTCGACCGCGAAGCCCAAGGGCGTGATGTTCTCGCACCGCACGATGCTGGCCTATATCCAGGCCACCGTGATGGAGGACAGCGCGCTGTCCGATGGCGGCGGGGTGATCGTCGTTGCGCCGCTGGCGACATCGGCGGGCATGGTCCAGCTGGTCCATTACGCAGTGCTGGGCTGCACGCTCTATTTCGAACCGGCGTTCGTGGCCGAGCGGTTCCTCGAAATTCTCGAACAGCAAAGAATCGTGAACTTCGCCGGGGCGCCCGCCTTTTTCGAACGGATCGCGGCCTTGCCGGGCTTCATGGACGCGGACCTGTCGGCGCTGCGGATGGTATCGGTTGGCGGGGCGCGTGTGACGCGCGAGCTGTTCGATGCCTGGGCGGCCAAGGGGCTGATCATCCGCCAGATCTATGGTCAGACCGAAGCGGGCGGCACTTCCACTATCATGCCGTTGCGATTCGCGGCGGAATTCCCGGAAAAGTGCGGCTGGGGCGGGATATTTACCCACCACCGGATCGTTGATCGTGCGGGCCACGATGTACCGCCCAATACCGAGGGTGAAATCCTGATCCGCGGCCCCGGCATGATGCTGGGGTACTGGAATAATCCGCAGGCCACGGCCGAGGCGATCCGTGATGGTTGGCTCCATACTGGCGACATCGGCAAGATGGACGAACGCGGCCTGATCACCTTTGTCGACCGGGTGAAGGACATCATCGTGTCAGGCGGGCTGAACATCTCGGCGGCGGAAATCGAGCGGGCGGTGCTGGAATATCCGGGCATTGTCGAAGTGGCAGTGATTGCGGCGCACGATCCGAAGTTTCAGGAAACGCCGCTGGCGGTGGTCTATGCCGATGGGCCGGTCGATGTTCCGGCGCTGATCACCCATTGCAACGCCCGGTTGGCCGATTTCAAGGTGCCGCGCTATGTCGCCGTGCGCGACGAGCCGTTGCCGCGTTTGGCCACCCAGAAGATTTCCAAACCCGCGCTGCGCGATGAATATCGCAACGCGCATCTGACGCTGCCCAAGGTGCGCTGAGCCGATGTTCAGCGTGATGGCATGCACTCAAGCCGCGCCCCGGATGGGGCGGCGGCCAACTCTACAGGATCAGGCATGATGGCGCAGATGGTCAATGGGCAGCTTGGGGCGGAAGGCCCTTATTGGGATGCACTGGCGCAAGGACGGCTGATGCTGCCGCGCTGCAATGGCTGCGGCAAATGGCACTGGCCAGCGGTCTGGCGCTGCGGCGCATGCGGTTCGTGGGACCACGCCTGGCACGAACAGCCGCTGGCGGGCACTGTGTTCACGTGGACCCGTACCCATCACCGCTTTGCCGGAACGGAGGGGCTCGACCTGCCCTATGCAACCGCGTTGGTGCTGCTGGATGCGGTGCCGATCCGGCTCAACGGCCTGATCGAAGGCGATGAAAGCGCTCTGGCGATCGGCGCTGCCGTGACCGGCCGGACCGCCTTTACCCAATTCGGCAAGGACAAGATCCCCTCGATCCGCTGGAACCTGGCATGAGCATCAATCTTTCAGGCAAGACTGCCATCGCCGGGGTCGGCTATCGTCAATACAAGCGCGGCACTGCGCCGCTGCCGGAGCGCGGATTGCTGACCCGCGCCATCGTCGATGCGTGCGAAGATGCCGGGTTTGACCCCGCCGATGTCGACGGGTTCGTCTCCTACGGCGATGACCACAACGAGCCGGTGCGGCTGATGTCTGACCTTGGGACCAAGGAACTGAACTGGTCGGCCCAAGTCTGGGGCGGCGGCGGCGGCGGGATCGCTGGCACGTTAGGGCTGGCGTCAGCCGCGATCCTGACCGGTCAGGCCAAGGCCGTGGTGATCTTTCGCGCGCTGGCCGAAGGCAACAGCGGGCGGCTGGCCGCAGCCGTCATGGCGCACCACCTGAACGACCACATGGTTGGCGTGGGTCTGGTTGCCCCGGCACAAGTCTGCGCGATGCGCGCCCAGCGCCTATTCGATTACCACGGCGTGCCCAGATCGGTCTGCGAGGAACTGGTCCGCGCATCCTATTTCCACGGCAGCCGCAACCCCGAGGCGACGGCATACGGCAAGGAACTCGACCTTGACGTGTTCCGCACCACGCGCTGGATCGCCGAACCGTTCCGGCTGTTCGATTGCAGCCGCGAAAACGACGGAGCGGGCGCGCTGCTGATGGTGTCGGACGAGATGGCGCGCGACCTGAAGAAGAAGCCGGTCAAGCTGCTCTCGGTCGCGCAAGGCACCCAGCAGGGCTGGGGCGATCTGATCGAGAACGACGATATCGACCTATACGCTACCGGCGGTTTCCGTGCGATCAAGGACAAGCTCTACAACATGGCGGGGCTGACCCCGGCGGATATCGACGTTGTCCAGCTTTACGAGAATTTCAGCGCCCAAGGCATCGCCTCGCTGATCGACCACGGGTTCTGCACCTATGAGAACGTCGCCGAAGTGGTCCGCTATGAGAACCTGATCGCACCCGGCGGCGGGCTGCCGATAAACACATCGGGCGGCAATCTGGCCCACGGGTTCGTGCATGGCTTCGTGACGGCGGTGGAATCGATCCGTTGCCTGCGCGGGGAAAGCCCCAATCCGGTACCCGATGCCAAAACCTGCCTGTTGGCGGGCGGTCCCGGTGCGCCAACGATCAGTTCGGCGATCTTCGGGGTCGACTAGCGCCCGGTTTGAGTGACCAATCATGCACGAGGAGTGAACGATGCGATCGCAGGAGAGTGTCACGCAGGACGTGCAAGCCACCACGGCGGTTATCCGGTTTGCATCCGATCCCAGCGGAACGATCACCAACAAGGGTGCCGGGATGCTGGCCGATGCGGTTGAGGCGGTCCTGGCCGACCCGGCGATCCGGACGGTGGTGCTGACGGGCGCAGCGCCGGGGGTGTTCATCCGCCACGCCGACGTCGGCCAGATCGCCCGCGCTGCGCAGGCGCTGGCCGATGGGCGCACCAGTCCGGAGGCGTTTCTGAGCGCGCCGTTCCAGCGGCTGGGAGCGTTACTGGACGGTGCGCGAAAACCGGTGATCGCGGCGATCAACGGGGTCTGCATGGGTGGCGGGTTCGAAATCGCACTGGCCTGCACCATGCGCGTGGCGGGTGCAGAGGTGGCGGCTATCGGGTTGCCGGAAATCCGCATCGACATCTTTCCGGGCGCGGGCGGGACACAGCGGCTGGCGCGGCTGATCGGGCGGCACCGCGCGCGGCTGTTCATGCTGGCTGGTGCGGTGGTCGATGCCCGACAGGCAGCGGCGGCCGGGCTGGTTGACGATGTTGCCACCGATCCTCTGGTCCGCGCGCTGGAACTGGCGGCAGATTTTGCGCAGCGGTCGCCAGATGCCGTGGCCGCGATCATGGCGCTGACCGCCGCCGACGACGCCGCCAGCCTGCAGGATGAGGCGCTGGCGTTTGCCGCCGTGCTGGGCGCGCCGGGCGTGCAGGCGCGGCTGGAACGGTTCGTGGCGGATGGCGACGCGCTTGACCGGCTCGCCTGACCGCTCGCCGCGTTTCGCACTTGACAGGAAGATGGCTTAATTTAACATTATTAGATAAATGTGAATGCCGGCGCACGAAGCTGTGACGAACAAGGGAGCATCCCGATGAACCACCGCATCTCCGCGCAAGTCTTTGATCGAATGGTCGATCACCTGAACAACGGAACGACCGACCAGGCCGACTCGGTCCTGCACGTTCCGGTGAGCAATTTCGCCTTGCCAGAGCACCTTGCGCGGGAACTGGAAGTGTTTCGCCGACAATGGCTGGTGGGTGCGATGGCATCGGAACTGCCTGAACCCGGCAGCTTCGTGACGCGTGACATTCTGGGCAGCGCGGTGCTGTTCGTGCGGCAGAAGTCCGGCAAAGTGGCGACATATCTGAATATGTGTCGCCATCGCGGAGGGAAGGTCGAACTGGAGGATCGCGGCAAAAAGCCGTTCTTCGTCTGCGCCTATCACGGCTGGAGCTATGACGGCGACGGGGCCTTGCGCGGGGTGCCGTTCGAGGAGCAGCTTGGCCCGGTCGATCGCGGCTGCAACAACCTGCACGCGGTCCACTGCGAAGAGCGCCACGGGATCGTCTGGATCAACTTTGCCGATGATGCACCCGGCACACTCACCGAATTTCTTGGCGCAGCCGATGCAGTTCTCGCGGATTACGGGCTGGAAAACAGCGTGATCCACATGGACAAGAAGATCCACAGCAACATCAACTGGAAGCTGGTGATGGACGGTGCGATCGACGTGCTGCACCCGCAGTTCCTGCACCCGACCGGGGTGGGCAAGCTGATCCAGACTAATGCCAGCGTCTGGCAGGATCTGGGCCGCCATGGCCGGTCGTTCTCGGTCTACAAGAAGCTGGCGGAGAAGATCAAGGCAGGCACGGTCGAGCCGGAAGACCGCCGGTACGTGACCGGCAACATGGTGCTGTTCCCCAACGTCAACCTGATCCCCACGCCCGATCACTTTGAATTCTGGAACGTCTGGCCGGACCTGAAGGATCCCGGCAAGTGCTTCATTCATATCCGTTTCGTTGTCGATGCGGCGAAGCTGGACGAACGGATCGCGGGCCGGATCAACCGCAGTTGGGAAATCCTGGAGCAGGCCGCGCTGGAAGAGGATTTCCCGATGGAGGAAACCATCCAGGCCAACGCGCTGGCCCGCCCGGTCGGCGATTTCCTTTATGGCCGCAGCGAAGCGCCCTGCCAGCACCTGCATCGCCAGATGGCGCGCGAACTGGCGGCCGCTCCGTCCTGACCGGACCGGTCTGACAACAATCAGAACGCCCCTCCATCACCGGATGCAGGCGGGCGTCGAAATATCGGGAGAGATCATGAACATTGCCGAGCTGATCCGCTATTGGGCGCGCTGGCGGCCGGACCATCCGGCTGTCATCCACAACGACCGAGAAATGAGCTGGGCCGAATACGATGCCCGGTCCGACGCGCTGGCGCGCGGACTGCGCGCGGCGGGGGTGGAGCAGGGCGACCGGGTGGGCCTGCTGATGACCAACCGGATCGAAGCGCCGCTGCTGGTCGCGGCATGCCTGAAGCTGGGGGCCATTTTCGTCCCGCTCAATTTCCGGCTGACCGCCGTGGAACTGCTACCGCTGCTGGAAGACGCCGAATGCCGGGTCGTTGTGAGCGAGGCGCATCTGCTGCCGCAGCTGGAACTGGCAGCGGGCCAGCTGGGCTTCACGGTCTATGCCACCGATACCAGCGATGTGCGGGCGTTCGGCCAGCTGGAAGTGGACGAAGCGGGCCTGCCGACGGCCGCCATCGGCCTGACCGATCCAGCGTTCATCTGCTATACCTCCGGCACCACCGGCCGCCAGAAAGGCGCGCTGCTGACGCATGGCAGCGCGATGTATCCCGGCATGGCCAAGAATCTAGCCGAAGGGCTGACCTGGCGTGACCGCGTGCTGGTGGCGGTGCCGTTCGTGTTCACCGGCGCGGTCATATCCTGCTTCATCCAGATCGCGGTGAACGGCGGGGCGACGATGGTGCTGGAATCCGATTTCGACGTCGATCGCTATCTCGACGTGATCCAGCGTCACCGGGTTACCGCGATGACGACCGTGCCGGTCATCTGGCAGCGCCTGCTGCGCTCCGACAACTTTGCCGGCGCCGATCTGGGCCACGTGATTTCGGCGGCCGCAGGCGGCGCGCCGGTCACGCTCGACCTGATCGAGGCCTATCGCGCCAAGGGGCTGGCGCTGATCCAGTCCTATGGGTTGACCGAGGCGTCGGGGCTGGTCGCAACCATGCACAGCGATGACGCGATGAAGCATATCGGCTGGGCCGGGCGGGCGATCATGGGTTCGGAGGTGCGGATCGGCGATGAGCACGGCAATACCCTGCCGCTGGGCGAAACTGGCGAGATCATGGTCAAGGGGCCACACGTGATGCGCGAATACTGGCGCAAGCCCGATATCACGGCCCAAACCATCGTCGATGGCTGGCTGCGCACGGGCGACGTCGGCCTGATGAACGAGGCAGGTTTCCTGAAGCTGGTCGACCGGTCGAAGGACATGCTGATATCGGGCGGGATCAACGTCTATCCGGCTGAAATCGAGCAGGCGCTGGCCGGGGTCGCAGGGGTAACCGAGCTGGCTGTGATCGGCGTGCCGGATGCCGAATGGGGCGAAGTGCCGATGGTGGTGGCGCATGCCCACGGCGATCAGGAAGCGGTGATGCGCGCCCTGGAAGCGGCGGGTGCGGATACGCTCGCCCGGTTCAAGCGGCCACGGCACATGGTGTTCATCGACACGCCGTTGCCGCGCACGCTGTCGGGCAAAGTGTCGAAGCCGACGCTGCGCGACCAGTTCCCGACGGCGCAAGGGGCCAGTCCCCTGTTCGCGGCGCGGAGCGAAGCGCAATGAACCGCAAGCGCACCTTTTGCCGGATTTGCGAGCCGCTGTGCCCGATGGTCGCCACGCTGGACGGCGATGGCAACGTCGCGAAGCTGGAGCCTGACCGCGAACATCCCGTTTCGCAGGGGTTCGCCTGCCACAAGGGGCTGAACTTCATCGAGGTCCACACCGATCCTGACCGGGTGAACCAGCCGCTGAAGCGGGTAAACCCCAAGCATGAACTGCCCGCGCAGTTTGAACCTGTCAGTTGGGACGAGGCGCTGGCCGACATCGGTTTCCGGCTGCGCGCGGTCCGCGATGCACACGGGCCGGATGCGATCTCCACCTATTTCGGCAATCCGGTCAGCCTGAACAGCAATGCCTTTCCGCTGGCGGCCACACTGGGCAGCCGGATCGGCAGCCACCGCAACTTCAATGCCGGGACGCAGGACACCGCGAACAAGCCGGCGGCGACCGAGGCGGTGTTCGGCACGCTCAACCTGTTTCCGATCCCGGACTTTGCGAACACGCAGTACTTGCTGTGCTTTGGCGGCAATCCGAAGATTTCGCACTGGACCTATACTTCGCTGCACCAGCCCCTGTCGGTGTTGCAGGATATTGTCGGGCGCGGCGGAAAAGTGCGGTTCATCAATCCGCGCCGGATAGAATCCGCGACGGCCTCCACCGGCGAAGTCACCCTGATCAAGCCGGAAAGCGACCTCTACCTGATGGCCGCGATCCTGCATGAGCTGCACCGGACCGGGCGATTCGACCGGGCCTTGATTGACCAGCGGGGCAAGCATCTGGACGGTCTGCTGGCGTTCATCGCGCACTATCCGCCCGAGCGGGTGGAGCATGTGACCGGGATCGACGCCGCCACCATCCGCACGATAGCCCGCGAATATGCCGATGCGCCCAGCGCCGCGGCGTACATGGCGACCGGCATCAACCAGGGGCGGCAGGGGACGCTGGCCTATTGGCTGCTCCTGATGATGAGCTTCGTCACCGGCAACCTTGGGCGCACGGGCGGCGATTACTATGCCCGGGGGTTCTATCCCAACGCGCGAACTGCCACGCTAGCTCCGCCGCACCCGGTGGAAACCGGGGTTGGGGTTCTGCCTGAAATCGCCGGAGCGCTGCCGGGGTTCGCGCTGGGCGAGGTGATCGCGCAGCAGCATGATCCGGTGCGGGCGCTGATCGTGCTGTCGGGCAATCCGGTGCTGTCGATGCCCGGCGAGGCGAAGCTGCGTGAGGCCCTGCCGGGGCTGGACCTGATGGTCCACATCGATCTGTTCCGCAATGCGACCGGCGAATATGCCGATTACATCCTGCCCGCCGCCGACTGGCTGGAGCGCAGCGAATGCAACATGTCGGCCAACGCGATGCAGCCGCGTCCGTTCGTGCACTTTGTCGATGCGGTCGTCCCGCCGCAGCATGATCGGCGCGACGACTGGTGGATCATCTCGCGGCTTCAGCAGGAACTAGGCATCCCCAGTGCGCTCGATGGCGAAAATCCCGATATCCTGGGACGGACCCGCAAGATCATGGCGCGGATCGGCCTCGATCTGGACGCCATTCGCGCGCAGCCGGCGCAGACCGCCCTCCTGCCGCAGCCAGAGCGGGCCGACTTTTACGATACGGTGGTGTTTCATCCCGACGGCAAGGTCGATTGCTGCCCACCGTTCTTCGCCGATGCCATCGCACGCAGCCACGTGATTTTTGCCGAGCTGGAGGCCGAGCCCGAAGACCAATTCAAGCTGATTTCACTGCGCACCAATTACATGCACAACTCCAATCTGGCGAATATGCCGACGCTCAAGCGCGGCAAGCATGCCAGCAATCCGCTGCATATCCACCCGGACGACGCCGCGCGGCTGGGGCTGGCAGAGGGTGACACGGCGGCCATCGCCAATCGCTATGGCCGGGTCGTCTCGCCAGTGCGGCTTGACGGCAGCTTGCGCCGCTGCGTGGTCGCCATGTCGCACGGCTATGGCCACGCCAAGGCGTTTGGCCTGCGCAACGCCAGCGCCGTGCCGGGAGTGAACGTAAATGCGCTGATGCCGACCGGGCCGGACAGTTTCGAGCCGCTGAGCAACATGGCGCACTTGACCGGGGTTGCCGTTGAGATCACCCGCTTCGCGGCAGGGGACGAGGCATGACGCGCGCGGACTACATCATCGTCGGCGCGGGCAGCGCGGGCAGTGTGCTGGCCAGCCGCCTGAGCGAAGACCCGGCGACCAGCGTGATCCTGCTGGAAGCTGGCGGCGATGGCGATGGCTTCATGGTGCAGTTCCCGGTCGGGTTCGCCCGGATGCTGGTGAACGACAAATACGACTGGCAGTATCGCCAGTTGCCCGATGCCTCTATCAATGGCCGCCGGTTCGTGTGGTCGGCGGGGCGGATGCTGGGCGGCAGCAGTTCGATCAACGGGCAAGTCTGGATCCGGGGCACGCGGGATGATTTCGATCATTGGCAGCGGCTGGGCGCGACCGGCTGGGGCTATGACGACGTCCTGCCCTGGTTCAGGCGCAGCGAAAGCTGGCAGGGTGCGCCGGACCAGAGCCGGGGCGCGCACGGTCCGGTCACGGTGGGCGCGATGTGCGATCCCCATCCGCTCTGTTCGGCCTTTCTGGACGGGTGCGCGCAGCTGGGAATGGACTTGCCCGGCGATTACAACGCCGGGTCAATGGAAGGTGCCTTCCTGGCCCAGACCAACCAGCGCGGCGGCTGGCGCTGCAGCACCGAGAAGGCCTATCTGCGGCCAGCCCGGCAGCGACCGAACCTGCGGATCATCACCGGAGCGCAGGCACGCGCGATTCTGGTCGAGAGCGGGCAGGCGACGGGCGTGCGCATCGCACGCGGCGGCACCGAGGAAGTGCTGCACGCGCAGCGCGAGGTGATCGTCTGCGCCGGGGCAATGGGCAGTCCGGCGCTGTTGCTGCGTTCAGGCATCGGCGCGGCGGACTATTTGCGCGGCAAAGGCATCGCGGTGGTGCATGACCTGCCTGAAGTCGGCCGCAACTTGCAGGAACACGCCGGCGCGGGGCAGAACAAGTACGTCAACCAGCCAACGATCAACAGCCAGATGGCCCCGTTCGACATGATCCGCAACCTGGCGAAGTTCTTCTGGAACCGGTCCGGCCCGCTGTCGGCTCCGGCGGTGCAGGCCATGGGCCTGCTGCGCAGTGCCGACGGGCTGGACGAGCCGGATGTGCAGCTCCATTTCATGCCGCTGGCCTACAACCTTGAACCCGATACGGTGTCGGCGGCGATGGCGGTCATGCCGGCGGAGCCGTGCATCAGCATCAATGCCACGCTGACCCGACCGAAATCGCGCGGGCAGGTGTTGCTGGGCGAGGCGGGCGAGCCGGTGGTCGACCACGAGTTGCTGGGTGACCCGCGCGACGTCGACACGCTGGTCAGCGGGTTGAAGGCGGTCGACCGATTGTTCCGCACGCCCGCCCTGGCAGCCATCGTCATCGGGGATCGCACGCCCGATCCAATCCCGCGCAGCGATGCGGAATGGGCCGACTATGCCCGTGCCAAGACCACCGTGGCCTACCATCCGGTCGGCACCTGCCGGATGGGCAGCGATGCCGGGTCGGTCGTTGATCCGGATTGCCGGGTGCGCGGGATCGGCGGCCTGCGGGTGGTCGATGCGTCGATCATGCCGCAGATCACCAGCGGCAACACCAACGCGACCACCATCATGATCGCCGAGAAGATCGCGGACGGAATGCGTCGCCTCTAATCCGTTTGCACCCTGAGTCCATGCTGACCCACCACTTCGTCGTGCAGTGTCGAACGTGGAGGTCCTTGCGGCAAACCACCAGGAGCAGGAATGGCGCCTAAAGGGGCTGATGCACGAACGCTGGCAAGGGTGCTCATCGACGGGTGCCCATCGGCGCAACAGGCGGAAGAACGAGAGCGCTCGCAACTTCGGACTTGATGCTGCTTGCATATTGGCCTCGGACGCAGTCTGGCCCGGCTGGAAGGCAGGGAAGTATTGACCGCGATCTTCGAGCGGATGCTGGATCTTCGCGTTGCGGTCGATGAAAGCGAGCTTGAATTCCAGATCAGCGAGGCGCGCTCGCGGCGCGAACTTCCGGCGGTCTTCACGCCGGGAAAGTCGGGGTGCTGAGATCGATGGCGAATAATCGGGCCCTGCCAGACCAGCCTCCCACCCGCGACGACGCCCTCGCCAGCTTGTTCGAGCCGTTTTCGCTCGGCTCGTTGGAGCTGCGCAATCGAATTGTGATGGCGCTGATGTCGCGCTTCTTCTCGCGAGACGGCGTGCCTGGAGCGGATGTGGCGGGCTTTTCGGCAGCGCTTCTGAGGAGCGGAGTAGTTTAAATGTCCGTCAGGGCAAATTCCTGCAACGGCCGAGTCCAGCGCCTTCATCGAAGTGACGACGTGCGGCGCTGGATTTCGGGAAATGGAAAAATAATGTGCGCCACGGAGCGACCCGAACGCTTACTCCCCGCGCAGCAACCATCCGATTGTGTTGTAGTCGATCGCCGCGTGGCTGGCGCGTTCGGCGATTGCGGCGCAGTTTTCTTCCGGCTGCATCGCGACCAGGCACATCACCCATGAGAGCTGGTGCATCGTCCCGGCGCGCAGGCCCTGGAACGCGTCCTCAAGGCTCGGCGGGTTCTCCACGCCAAATTCCGCCAGCTTGCCGAGGTAGTGTTTCAGCAAGTCCTTGTCGGTGGCGCGGCGGTCGGCCGGGTTCATTCCGCTAACGATCAGGTTGGCCGGATCGGTCATGTAATAGCCTGTCTGGACGCACTGCCAGTCGAGCATCCGCGCCTCGCCCGAGGGCAGGATGTACATCTGCCCGAAATGCGCATCGCCGTGGCTCATCGCGAAGGGCTCCTTGCCGCGCACCCAGTCGCGGCGCAACACGGTGTGCGCGGCGAGCAGCATGTCGTGGTCCCGCAGGGACGGGTCGAGCTTCTGAAACCGCGGGCGCAGCGAATATTCGTCCCAGTGCTCCTGGTTGTAGATCCACGCGAGGCAATCGGCGTTGTCGAACGAGCCGCCGCTGTTCATCCACGGGTCGGCGCGCATCTCGGCGTTCATCCAGGTCGCTGCATGATAGCGGGCCATGGCTTCGAGCCCGGCGGCGATGACTTCGGACGTGCCAGCTTCGGCCGGCTCGCAGAACTTCGCGCCGATCTTGCACAGATCGTCGAGCACGATCAGACTGTTCCCCTCGTCATCGCTGTCGGCATAGTAGCAGTAAGGGGTGCGGGTTTCGTACTTCTGGCCGAAGTTGCGGTAGAAGAACGTCTCGCCGGCATAGACCTTTTCGCTGCCGATCTTTTTGCTGTGCGGTTCGAGCCCGGTCTTGATCCAGCACACCCGGGGTTCGACCGTGCCGTCGTCCAGTTCGAAATCCAGCTCGACCTTAACTTTGGTCGCGGTGCCGTGGATGACTTCCAGGATCCGCGAGCCGACGATTTTTTCCTTGAGCGCCGAATTGAACCACTCGGTGGTCATCTGCTCGACACTGGTGGGAATGGCGACCTGGCGTTCGAGTTCGGCGGTTTCTGACATGGAATTCTCTCCCTTGAAGGCCTTCCTGCCTCGACTAGATCTCCGTGCTTACAATCTAACGATGTTAGGTAATTGATGCAACGGAAACTGGCGCAAACATCGCTGAGAAGGAGAATGGCTGACAGCGTCGAATGGATCCGAGGTGTGCGACGTGGCGTGCTTTGTACTTGCGACCTGCTGTGCGTTTTGCTGCTGATGGTCCGACAGCGCGGAAGCAGGGTTGAGCTCTTCCCGAATTTGTGCCGAGATCGTGGTGGTAAGGTCGAACTAGAGCAAAATGGCCAGCGCGCCATTTTCAGGTGCCATTCTCACGGCTGGGCTCTCCGCTGCGGCCGAAGATGATTGTCCGATGGAGAAGGTGGGTTCAGCCGGTCGGCGCACCACTCTGAGCCAACTTCGATCTATGCGCGAAATGGAAAGTCGCGCAGCACCTGCATCGTCGGTTGTTCAAGGAAATCGACGGCGGGGTGAGTGGGCTGGGCACGCTGATTGCCAAATAGCGGACCGTCCCGGTCCGCTGCTTGCATTGGTGCGAGGGATCAGCATAAAGCCCAATCGTTCGCAGCTGCACACCGGAAAGGCTGGCCTTGGGTCGTCCGAAACAAGCCCTGATAACGCGCAAGGCGGCCACGCTGGCAGCGTTGGCGGCAATTGACGCCGAAGGCCTGGAAAGCTTCAGCCTCAATTCGGTTGCTCGCTCTATTGGGGTCAAGGCGCCGTCGCTTTATTACCATTTTCATGATAAAGCAGAGCTTCTGGCCGAAGTGGCGCGACTACTGCTGAGCAAGAGCAATTATCGCCAGGTTGGCAAGGAACACTGGGAAGACAGCACGCTCAAGCTCTGCTTCGAAACGCGCAGGGCGCTATTGGAACATCCAAATGCCGCGCCGCTGATCCTCCAGTTCTTTCCTCGCCATCTGCTGCTCGATGCGTATGAAGCGGCGATTGCGGGTTATCCGGAAACGCGCAGCCTGCACATGGCGATTCTGGAAGGAATCGAGAAACTGACTTTTGGTTCAGCGCTGTTCGCGGCTGCAGCGAAAACGGCTGGCGTGTCTGCAATGCCGCATATCACCCCAGACGACTACCCCAACTTGGCAGCATCGGTTGCAGCCAGCCAGTTTGACGACGATGGCAATTTTCTGGAGGCTTTACGGATGTTCCTTGCTGGCGTGCGCGTGCGCACTCAGGCCATGGCAAACTAGCCCATACCGTCACGCGATATCCCATTGAAGCGGCAGTGATTTCAGGGCGATCACCGTGCCCATGCGGAAACCGTGATGCGCTCCGGGGATTGCCCTGAATGAAGGCACCCGCTTCAGCCATTCTTCCGCCAGAATACGCATTTCTGCCCGCGCCAGTGCGTGGCCGAGGCACAAATGCGGTCCGGTTGAAAAGTTGAGGTGGGCCATATCCTTGCGGTCGATGTCGAACCGGTCGGGGTTGGCGATCCTGGTCGGGTCGCGGCCGCTTTGCCAAAGTGCGTTCAGCACCATGTCGCCCTTGCGGAATGCAATGCCGTGGGCATCGAAGTCCTGAACCACCAGACGCGGGGTTCCGATAACGCCGAACATCCGCAAACCTTCTTCTGCAAATTGCGGCAACAGGGCTGGATCTGCGGCAAGTCGGCTTTGCAAAGCCGGATCGTCGGCCAGCTGCTGGAACGTAAATGCCGTGACGTTGGTAACTGTATCCATCCCGCCCAGGAACAGCACGGTACACATCGCCATGATCTCTTCCAGACTCAGCTTGCGCCCCTCGAAATCGACTGTGATAAAGTGGGAAATAAGATCTTCTCCCGGGGCTTTACGGCGAAAATCAATCAGTTCGTGAAAAATAGCGGCGATCTGCTGTGACGCGGCCTGATATTCCTCATTTGTATGCGCCTTGAAAAAGCCATCCGCGATTGCGCGAAATTCATGCAGCTTTTCCAGCGGCAGGCCCATCACTTCCATGAATACCGATACCGGGAAACGCGCGGCGACATCGTGCACAAAATCGCAGGTGCCGGCGTCGGCCACGTCAGCAACGATTTCAGCGGCCATCGCGCGCATTTTGCCTTCCATTTCCGCAACCGCGCGCGGTGAGAACTTGGGCATCAGTACGTGGCGATAAGGCACATTACCGGGTGGATCGAGGTTCAACGGAATAAACAACGGCGGGTTTTTAACTCGGGGGATTTGCATTTCGCGCGCCGAGAAGACCGCTGGATTCTTGACCACTTCGGCAATCAGGTCATGCCGCTGAACCAGCCAATGGCCACCGTTGAGTGGCGACCAGAAGATGTCAGGGGCATGGCGCAGCGCTTCAGCATAACTGCCTTGCACGTCATCGGATATGCGCGGGTCGGCATAGATGTCGAATTCGAACACCTGCTCCGGCTTCACGTGGGGCGGGATTGTGTGTGCAAGGGATGCCATACAAATATCTCCAGTCCGAAAGGGGGGGGGCACGCCGGCATCTGGATCGAGGATGCCCATGGTTTGCGTCAGGGGACTATCATGGTCCTGTCATGGCCAAGCCAGGGTTTAATTGTATATCCTCTTCACCTTTGCCTGCAGTTTCAGCAGATCTCCATTTGTCTTGAATTTAGCGTTGGGAAAGCGGCACGCCCACTTCCATGCCATCCATCGCCTCGGTCACCAAAATCTGGCATGACAGGCGCGAAGTGAGCCTTGGGTGACGGGTGTATTCGACCATTTCAGCCTCGATCGGGCCAGCGGCGCCGATGGCACTGAACCAGGGCTCATCGACATAAATATGGCATGTTGCGCAGACCATCGAACCGCCGCATTCGGCCTCGATGCCCGCGATGCCATGGGCCTTGGCGCTGACCATCAGCGAAACGCCGGGCTCTGCGTTGATCTCCTGGGCGTTTCCGGCCACATCGCGAAACACGATACGCACCATTTTCCAGCTTCCCCCGGTTTGTCAGGCTGCGTCAGCCGTTATCTATGGTAAATAGTTTTAAGCGCAATATCGAACGTGTGACAACCCACGAAAAAGCGGTGCCGACAGGGCGTACGAAAGCGCCGCCCTGTCGGCACATTCAGGATTGGCTTTCGGCGCGCAACACGCCTTCGATACCCTCGTAAAATTGCGGGATCGCAGCTTCCATTCCGCAATAAATGACATCGGGCACCGCGCCAGAGGCAAGGCCGCGGTGGCACAGTTCGGAAGCCTTGAAATCTTCGTTGCCAAACACATCCTGAATAATTGTGAAGGATCGGGCGTAAAGTTCTTCGGCTTTGGGATTGTCTGGCGCGGTTTCTGTCAGCATGTAATAGTCGACTCGGGTGTGCGCGGCGTCGACCGGCATAATGATCATGACGCTGGTATAATATGGGCTGGTGATCACGACTGTGTTCGGAAACAGGTTGTAAGCGTGTGTCACGAAATTTCTGATGTTGATCTGCGGATCATCTAGCACCTCAGGCTTGTAATTGCCGCGTCCCGAAGTCTGGCGCGTGTGTAGACCGAACCTGTCGGCAACGCCAACGACGTCGGCGAACATGTCCATCCCTTGGGGGCCGATCGAGTTCACGTGCAAGCGCTGCACATGATAGCCTTCAAGAAACGGTTCCATCACCAGTTTCCAGTTTGCATCGAGATTGAACCGACGTTGTCCGTACAGGTGCCAGTTCGGCAAACCAAGATGTTGGAAATCGACGGCAATCTGATTGTCTACAATCGAGAAATCGGCTTCGGCGTGGGGATCCAGAATGCCCCAAATCAAACCACCGCTTTCCTGGCTGGGCAACCTGGTCAACGGGCGCGTGGTCTTGTCGAAATTAGCATAGGACTCCGCACGCGGAACTCCGATCAAGCGACCGTCCAGGCCGAATGCCCACGCGTGATAGGGGCAACTGATCGTGCTCCACTTGCGTGCGGCACAATCGTCGACCAGAGCCGCGCCTTTGTGTGTGCAGGCATTAAGAAACAAGTGGATTTTGCCTGCCTTGTCGCGCGTTATGAGCAAAGGGATGCCATAACCATCTTGCGCGACCACCATGCCGGGTTCGGGCAGCAGCACCGATGGCGCAACAACGACAGGCTTGGCGCGAAATATGCGGGCCTTTTACAGCTTCCAGTACTCGTCCGACAGAAATATCTCGACTGACCGGCGTTCCAGCAGGCTCGGTGGGCGAGCGTCCTGATGTCGGGGAATTCGGCGAATTGCATCGATCTGGCTGGTGCTCAGTGCGCTTAGCGGAATGCCGTAACGGCGACTGACAGTGTTCTCCTGGCTGTCGGGCATCAATTCTCTCCTGACAAACGCGCAGCCAAGTGACCGGCTCCTTAAATCTATTATAGATAGATTTAAGGTCGATCTTTGACGTCGATCAAATTGCCTTACGCGCGACCAGAGTTGCGCCAGCTCAGGAAACCCGAGGTATCGTGGCTTGCGATGCGCTGACGCATTGCTTTATCCCTGCAACCGCAGTCGCTGGCTGCGCAGAAATAACCTCGGTCAGATCGATCGCAGCGCCCAGCGCTGCGCCGGTAGGATTGGCGGTGAAAACCTGGAATGTGTGGGGCCATGCGAGCCACCCCAGCTTGAAACGAGCGATGCACCGGCAATGTCATCAAGCAGCAGGAAATGACGGTTGAGCTGCGCCTATTCAAAGGTCTATTGCAGCGCGCAAAAAACAATCAAAAATCTGATAATAAATGAAAAAATACGCCCGCAGACGCAGCATTCTTATGAGGGTAGATTTTGGTTGACGGTGAGGCTCGCTTATATTTATTCTTGTTAGATAATGCGCTGTGGGATGGCCTTGGCGAGATATGGCAAATCACTGGTACAATATCGAAAAGGTCGTGATTACAGTATTATGAAAAACACATGCTTCGAAATATTAATTCCAATGCTGCGCTTGTCTGTGATGGCAACAGGCAGATTACACAGGATAATGCGTAATGGCGCGAATGGTCACCGGACAACTTGGCGCTGAAGGTCCCTATTGGGATGGGCTGGCCAAAGGCAGGCTTGTCCTTCCACGCTGCAATGGCTGCGGCAAATGGCACTGGCCTGCAGTTTGGCGATGTGGGGATTGCGGATCGTGGGACCACGAATGGGTTGAACAGCCATTGGCCGGAACAATCTTTGCCTGGACACGAACGCACCATAGGTTTGCGGGGACTGAGGGTCTGGCATTGCCTTATGTTACTGCGCTCGTTCTGCTTGATGCGGTGCCAATCCGGCTTAACGGATTAATCGAAGGTAGCGAGGAGCATCTGGGGATCGGTGCGCCTGTGACAGGACGGACGACCTTCACGCAATTCGGCAAAGACGAAATTCCCTCGATCCGCTGGATGCTGGCATGACAATGAACCTCTCGGGCAAAACGGCGGTCGCCGGGGTCGGTTATCGGCAATTTAAACGCGGCACGGCGCCTTGGCCCGAACGCGGCGTGCTGGTGCGGGCAATTGTCGACGCCTGTGACGATGCCGGCTTCGATCCTGCCGATATTGATGGCTTTGTGTCTTACGCAGGTGATCACAATGAGCCGGTGCGGTTGATGCCTGACCTCGGGACAAAGGAACTCAATTGGTCGGCGCAAGTATGGGGCGGTGGCGGCGGTGGGATCGCCGGTACTTTTGGCCTGGCTGCGTCGGCAATTCTGACCGGGCAAGCCAAGGCGGTAATCATCTATCGTGCGCTGGCGGAAGGCAACAGCGGGCGGCTGGCTGCCGCCGTCATGGCGCACCATCTGAATGATCACATGGTCGGCGTTGGCATGGTTGCTCCGGCACAAGCCTGTGCCATGCGTGCCGAGCGGCTGCTCGATTACCACGGCGTGCCCCGTTCCGTCTGCGAGGAGTTGGTTCGCGCGTCCTACTTCCATGGCAGCCGCAATCCCGAAGCGACAGCATACGGGAAGGAACTCGATCTTGCGCAGTTTCGTACTGCGCGCTGGATTGCTGAACCGTTTCGCCTGTTCGATTGCAGCCGGGAAAATGACGGCGCTGGCGCACTTTTGATGGTTTCAAGCGAGGCGGCGCGGGATTTGCGCAAACCGCCGGTAAAATTGTTGTCTGTTGCCCAGGGTACTCAAAAAGGGTGGGGAGACCTGCTCGAAAACGACAATATAGAGTTGTTCGCCACGGGCGGATTCCGGGGAATCACCGACAAACTGTACAAGATGGCCGGGCTGACACCGGCCGACATCGACGTGGTGCAGCTTTATGAGAATTTCAGTGCGCAAGGCATTGCGTCACTGATTGACCATGGCTTCTGCACTTATGAAAACGTCGCCGAGGTGGTGCGCTATGAGAACCTGATTGCGCCCTCTGGCCGCCTGCCGGTCAACACTTCCGGGGGCAATCTTGCGCACGGTTTCGTGCATGGCATTGGCACGGCCGTCGAGGCGATCCGCTGCCTGCGAAGGGAGAGTGTGAACCCAGTGCCAGGCGCGCGCACCTGCTTGCTCGCCGGGGGGCCGGGCGCACCCACCGTCAGTTCGGCCATATTCGGAGTCGATTAGCCCAAAAATCGAAAGTCCTGAACGGGGGCCGCGGTGATGCATGCTGTGAAGTCGCTCGAGATCGTAGCGACTTCGCTTGAAGGCAGTATCGCGGATATCCGGTTCGTTTCGCAGCCGAGCGGGATTATCTCGGCCAAGGGAGCCTGCTACTGGCTGATGCGATCAGCGATGCTTTGGACCCATTTGCTCATTCGATATCGACCGCCCGAGGCATAAATCTATTGACCGAAGATTTAGCAAGGCTTAACATCTAATCGATCGATTAAATTTCTGATTCTTGGCGGCACGGTTGTGCGGCAATGCCCAAGACGGGCGGGATGCCTCTGCCGTCATGACCAAACGCGCCAAATTTCTTGATTGCGGGGGAATGTATGGAAGTCGACAATCTCACCGTTGCTGTCGTAACTGGCGGCGCATCCGGTCTTGGTGCAGCAACGGCCCGGGCACTGGCGGCCAAAGGTGCACGCGTCGCGTTGTTCGACCTTAACGCCGAGCTCGGCCAAAAAGTTGCAAGCGAGATCGGCGGCATCTTCTGCAAAGTAGATGTCACCGATGAGGCATCGGTCGATGCGGCCTTTGCCGATGCGCGCTCGATCCACGGACAGGAAAACGTTCTGGTAAGCTGTGCCGGGATTGGCAACGCAGTGAAGACGGCCGGCCGGTCGAAGAAGGATGGCTCGATCAGCCATTTCCCGCTCGATGCATTCGACAAGATCATCCAGGTCAATCTGGTCGGGACGTTCCGCTGTGTTGCCAAGTCGGCAGCCGGTATGCTCACACTTGATCCCGGCGAAGACGGGGAACGCGGCGCGATGGTCCTGACCGCCTCGGTCGCTGCCGAGGACGGGCAAATGGGGCAAGCCGCTTATTCAGCGTCAAAGGGGGGTATTGTCGGCATGACGCTGCCGATCGCACGCGACCTCATGGGCGAGGGGATAAGGATCAACACCATTCTTCCTGGTATTTTTTCGACACCGTTGATGGAAAGCGGGCCAGAAAACGTGAAGGCTGCGCTTGCCGCTTCCGTTCCGTTCCCCAAGCGCCTTGGCCTTCCGCCGGAATACGCCCGGCTTGCCCTGACGATGATCGAGACGTCCTATTTCAATGGCGAAGACGTGCGGCTCGACGGCGCTATTCGCATGGCGCCGCGCTAGGCAGGCCGGCGAGATGGCAGAGCTTTTCGCCGATCCTGCAGTATGGATGGATGACGAACTTGTCATGTTCGACGATTCGGTACGCCGCTTCGTCGGCGACAAGCTGGATCCTGAACGGTTGGCCACCTGGCGCTCCGATGGGATTGTCCCACGTGCGGCGTGGAACGAAATGGCTTCGGCAGGCTTGCTGGGTCTTTCGGTGCCGGCGGAGCATGGTGGTGCAGGCGGTGATTTCCGTCATGAAGCCGTGCTTATTCGTCGGCTTGGGCTGGCAGGGGCAGAAGGCTTTGGCGTTCCTTTGCACAATGCAATTTGTGCAGCCTACATCGCCAAATTCGGAACCGTTGAGCAAAAGTCCCGTTGGCTTTCCAAACTTTGTTCCGGAGAACTTATAACAGCCATCGCGATGACGGAACCGGGCGCTGGCTCTGATCTGCAGGGCGTGCGGACTTCGGCCAAAAAAGATGGCAACGGCTATCGCCTGAACGGACAGAAAACGTTCATCACGAATGGCCAGCATGCCGATCTGATCATAGTTGTTGCCCGGACAGATCCTGACGCGGGCAGTCGCGGCATTTCGCTATTCGGGCTGGAGACTGCCGGTGCAGAAGGTTTCCGGCGCGGGCGCAACCTCGACAAGATCGGCCTGGAAATGGGCGACACGTCGGAGCTGTTCTTCGACGACGTGAAACTGCCTGCCGACACGCTGATCGGTGGTGCCGAAGGGCAGGGCATGTATCAATTGATGCAGGAACTGCCCAAGGAACGCCTCATCATCGCCATCGAATGCCTTGCCATGATCGAAAGCGCATTGAATGTGACACTGGATTACGTGCGCGATCGCAAGGCCTTCGGCAAACGCATCCTGGACTTCCAGAATACTCAGTTCAAGCTTGCCGAATGCAAGACCGAGGCGACTATCGCCCGGACTTTCGTCGATGATTGCATAACGCGATACATGCGGGGTGAACTTGATGCCGTGACCGCAAGCATGGCCAAGTTCTGGGTTTCAGAGCGCGCGCAGTCGATCGTTGACACCTGCCAGCAGTTCTTCGGCGGGTATGGCTATATGAACGAATACCCCATCGCCCAAATGTACAAGGATGTGCGGGTCAAGCGCATTTACGGCGGCACGAGCGAAGTGATGAAACTGCTCATTGCGCGATCGTTGGAGACTTGATGGCATGATCCGGGTGAGGGGAGTTCGCGATGAGCAGTGCAATGCTTGAAGGACGCAAGGTCCTGATAACCGGTGCGTCCGGTGGACTGGGTGAGCATTTTGCCCGCATTTGCGCTGCGGCGGGTGCCACCGTCGTGCTGGGCGCACGCCGGATCGACCGACTGGCGACGATAGTCGATGGAATCGTGGCGACAGGCGGGCGCGCCCTGGCTGTGCCGATGGACGTCACCAGCGAGCTCTCCGTCCAGCAAGCCTTTGACCAGGCGGAGTCCGAAGTAGGGCCACTCGATTCGATTGTCGCGAATGCGGGGATCGAGAAATCCGGCTCGGTCGATACGCTTGACGTGGACGATTGGGACACCGTGTTTGCTGTAAACGTGCGCGGCGTTTTTCTGACTGCGCGCGAAGCGGCAAAGCGTATGCGGGCGGCGGGAATAACCGAGCGCGGGCGCATCGTGCTGATATCCTCGATCACGGCGCGCACAACCAGCCCAGGCATCGCCTGTTACAGTGCTTCAAAAGCAGCGGTCAGCCATATGGGGCGCTTGTTTGCGCGTGAGTGGGTCCGCAGCGGGCCCAACGTCAATTGCATTTCACCCGGCTATATCGGTACCGATATGGTCAATGACTGGTTTGCCACTGAGGCAGGTCAGAAGCAAATCAACCGGTTCCCACGTCGGCGACTGGTGCAGGATGATGGCCTCGATGGCGCACTCTTATTCCTGCTGTCTGATGCCGCTCACAACACGACGGGTGCGGACATTACGGTCGATGATGGCCAGACCCTCTAATCCAGAGAGACCACTATGATCTACGAAACCATTGCGCTGGCGGTTGAAGAGGGCGTCGCGACTGTAACTTTGTCGCGACCCGACAAAATGAATGCGCTGACAACGCAGATGATCCACGAGATCATCGATGCCTGTGACAGGATCGACGCAGACGACGCCATTCGTGCGGTGATCTTCACCGGAGCGGGCAAGGCCTATTGCGCCGGTGCCGACATATCCGGCGGCGCGAAGGACTTTCTCACCAGCGGTGATGACTCGGTTGTCAGGCCTGATGGTACATATGACTATACGAGCGATGCGGCTCGCGACGGCGGCGGGCTCGTCACACTGCGGCTTTTCCGACTGACCAAGCCCATCATCGGAGCCATCAACGGTGTTGCCGTCGGGATCGGTGTGACCATGACACTGCCGATGGATATTCGCCTGGCATCGGAATCGGCCCGGTTTGGCTTTGTGTTCGTGCGACGCGGAATTGTGCCGGAAGCGGCTTCTTCGTGGTTCCTTCCACGGGTCGTCGGCATTTCGAAGGCACTTGAGTGGTGCTATTCTGGCAGGGTTTTCCCTGCAGATGAAGCATTGGCAGGTGGGCTCGTGTCTAAAGTCTTGCCCGCCGATGAGTTGCTGCCTGCGGCCCGCAAGATCGCGCGTGAGATCGCTGACAACGCCGCCCCAGTTTCCGTTGCGCTTACTCGACAGATGCTCTGGCGAGGGCTTGGGCTTTCCGATCCGATGGAGGCGCACCGCATCGATAGCCGCGCCATTGTCGCGCGCAGCCAGTCGCTCGATGCGGCCGAGGGCGTGACGTCGTTCTTTGAAAAGCGCCCACCGCGGTTTGCCATGACGGTCAGTGAACACATGCCTGACTTTTATCCTTGGTGGGACGAGTTAGGTTATAGCTGATCCGCCGCGGAGACCACGCATGTCAGCGCGTGAAATGCTTCCAGAAATAGAGCAAATTTCGCACGTAATTGGGGGTTTCATTGTTTAGCGGAATACCGTTTGACGACCTCACTGCCCCAGGACCAGCGTTGTAGGCTGCAACGGCAAGATGTACCGCACCAAATTGGTCAAGCATTTGGCGCAGGTAATGTGCGGCTCCCATTATATTGGAGCGCGCGTCATATCGGTTCGAGACGCCAAGCGTTGCCGCTGTTGGCGGCATGAGTTGTCCAAGACCAACCGCTCCTGCCTTGCTTAGCGCTAACGGATTGTAGCGGGATTCGGTCCAAATCAGCGCGTCGAGCAAACCTCGGGGAATGCCAAAACGTTGTTCGGCCGCCTGCACGTAAGGAAGATAAGCTGCGCGGCGGAAGCTGCTGCCAGATGTACTGTGCCAGCGTACATTGGCAATTGGGTTGGTCGTTTGGCTTGGTGCTACCACTGGCTCATTTTGCTTGGGCGTGCCCCAGGTGCCAAATGTCACCAGCGCGAAACCGTTCGGCCGAACGATAGTCGTGACGCCTGTCTGCAATGTCGAACCTTCCCCGATTGCTGGGGACGGCGCTTCGGCAGCGAATGCTGATCGGACCAAAGCGATTGCGAGGATGGATGCCAAAGCCCCGCTCAGAAGGCGTGTCATGGGATAACCTTTCTCTAGCCGACTCGAGTGAGAACATATATAGAACATATTGCGCAGGAAAGCGCATTTCGAATGGGCGCAGAGCGGAGGCTGCGCGGGCGGTGGCATCCACGAAGGAGATGCCCGATGTCGAATGCCCTTACTACCGATCGACTTGAAATCCGCGCCCGGCAGATTGTCGCTGATCTTGGCGGCACGTGGTCGCGCTCGCGCGGCATGTGCTGCTGTCCTGCTCATGAAGACCGCACTCCGTCGCTCAGCGTTAGCCTGGGCTCGCGGGCGATCCTGTTTCATTGCTTTGCCGGCTGCGCGAACGAGGCCGTTCTGGCCGCGCTGGTGCAGCGGGGCGTCAAGGCTACAACCTTGTTCGACGGACGATCCGAACCGGTCCGCGCCGTTCGATCGGACGAAGCTCCACCGGAGAATGTTCAGCGCCTTTGGCGTGAGGCCGCTTGTCTGACGGGCAGTCTCGCTGAACGCTATCTGGCGCGGCGCGGCATTGTGGCTGGTTCGCCTGATCTGCGCTTCCTGGCGCGAACGCCTCTGGGGCCCAAGGGCGCGGTGCAGTTCCTGCCAGCGCTGGTCGCGGCCGTCCGCAACGACCTGGGCATCCTCGCACTCCACCGCACCTTCCTCGACGCCAAAACAGGCAAAGTAGCGAGGTTCGATGGCCCGAAGCGCGCGCTCGGTTCGTTAGGGCGGGGCGCCATGCGCCTGCATGGACCGCGCGGCGGGAAGCTGGGCCTCGCGGAAGGGATCGAGACGGCCCTGTCTGCGAAACAGCTGTCCGGCATTCCTTGCTGGGCTACGCTGGGTACCGAACGCTTCGGGCTGGTCGCGATCCCCGAGAGCGTGAGCGAGCTCCACTTGTTCATCGACCACGATGCCGGAGGCGCGCAGGCCGAAGCGCGTGCACGCGCTGCTTATGCGCGGGAAGGTCGCACCATCCTGACGCATCGTCCGCCGCAGCCGGGAACCGACTTCAACGATGTGCTGGTGGCAGGTCAGGCATTCGAGGTCTGACGGCCAAGAGAGGGGAGGGGGCCTGGAGCCTTTGAGACCTGCACGGCGCGGGTTTTGTCAGGAGGCTTCGCATGTCCAATCTCCCCGTTCTCGCCTTGCCCTTTGCCAGGCAACCCCTTGTTCTCTCGGTAGCCCAAGCTCTCGCAGACCGTTTGGCCGCTTCAAGACCCATCGCCGATAAAACAGAAACTCGAGCCGCTAAATGTGGCATTGCACGGCTCGAGCGGGGCGCGTTTTCAATCACTTGGAGGGAACCAGAACCATGAACCACCCAACCGAATGAGGCTGCTATGTCTGTCCCTGAACTGCTCACTTGCCAAGATGTCATGAAGATCACCGGCATACGGAGCCGGACCACCATCTGGAGGCGCGTCCAGGCCGGCGATTTCCCTGCGGATTCCGACGATGCCGGTCGGCTATTCCGATCTGATCCCGGCCACCATTCCGATATGATGCCGGCCGGCCTGAGCCTGATCGCAGGTATGTAATGGCACTGGGTTTTGGCTGCGGTCAACCCGCTATGGCGGTGGTGTGGCGGCGCATGGACTCACCGCTTATTTCGAGCCGGTGGGCGTTGTGGACAAGGCGGTCCAGGATGGCGTCTGCATAAGTTGGATCACCGATCAGTTCGTGCCAGCGGGCAACGGGGAGCTGAC
>CAILBC010000028.1 GCA_903832325.1 uncultured Sphingomonadales bacterium
ACAAGGGGATGACCGATGACAATTTATGCAGGATTGGACGTGTCTGACAAGCAGACTCATATTTGCGTGGTTGATGCCGATGGCGCTGTGATCCGCCGCGATTGCGTGGTGAGCGATCCCGAGGCGCTTAGCAAATGGCTGCGCGAATTCCGGGGACAGCGCGAATTCCGGGGACAGCAGCGCGAATTCCGGGGACCGAATTCCGGGGACAGTATACTACGAATTCCGGGGACAGTATACTAAATTGCCCCACAGGAATTCCGGTGATGGTGTGGACGGCGCTCCAACTGGGGATTTGATTCGCGGATAGCGAGGCCCCAGAAAACGCTGTGACTGTCGAAGGTCTACCCAAGGGAGCGCCATCCACACCATCACCGTAATTCAAGGCAATCACCGGCACATCACCATCGACCCGCACCGGCAAGCTGCCCGCAACGCGCCCCTGCCCCAGCACCGCGCCATGGCAGGCGGGCAAACAAACCTTGCGCAGCCCGATCCGTACCAATGCCCAGTGTCAGGGCATCACTTTGTTTCGCCGCAGCAATTCAGCGCGGCGTTTCGCCGCATACGGATGTGCGATGAGAGAAACTCATCGCACAACGTGACGCTCAAGCGCCGCGCGCGCCTTTACCAATGTGCAATGAGTCAAGCTCACTGCACATTGGTATCAGCCCCTGCTGGCGATATAAGCGCGCCAGCCGCCCAGGGCAGTGATCTCCGTCGCGCCGGTCAGCGCGCGCGGTTCGGCGACAAAGCCTTTTACCGTGCTGCCATCGGCCAGCGTGACTGTGCCGATGGCCAGCGGCGGGGGGACTTCGGCCACGAAGCTGCCGAAGGCGGCCATGTCGAGTTCATAGACTTCGACCGCGATGGCGGCGCCTTCTGCATCGTGCACCAGCGCCGGCTTTGGCGGGACGCTGTCGGCCATCGCGTAAAGCCGATAAGTGGGCGCGGTGGTGGTGGTGGCCAGGTGTTTGGCATTGCGCGAAGTCAGCTGCCAGTGCAGCGGCATGCCTTCGAGATGGGCGCCGACAACGGCGAGAGCGACAGTTTCCACTTTGGTCTCCAGATCGGGCGCCAGATCAAGCGGCGGGACGGGATAAGCATCGTTCCGGCACCAGCGCGATGCGGCATCGATGAGCGCGCGATCGGTCCCGGCCGGGCCGATCAGCGTGATGCCAAAGCCGGTGTCGTTGCGCCGCCAGCCGGCCGGAATGGCAATCGCAGCCATGTCGAGCAGGTTCACGAAATTGGTATAGAGCCCCAGATTGCTGTTCAGCGCGATCGGGCTGGCACGCATTTCGGCCAGGCGATAAATCGTTGGCGTGGTCGGCAGGCACAGCGCATCGATGGTGCCCCACATCGCGTCGGCCACCTGTTTCAGCTCGGCCAGGCGATAAATGCCGCGGAACGCCTCAACTGCCGAGCGGCCAAGGCCGCCTTCGACAATCGTGCGCACGGTGGGATCGATGCTGCTGGCATGGGTGTGCAGGAAATCGCCCATCGCCGCGGTGCGTTCGGCCACCCAGGGGCCATCATAGAGCAGCCGCGCCGCCTCGCTGAGCGGGGCAAGGTCGATCTCCACCAGATCGCAGCCCATCGCCGCCAGCCGGTCGAGCGCCTGGGCATAGAGCCGTTCGGACGCCAGATCGCCCAGGAACTGGCGCTGGTGCGGCAGGGGCACGCCGACGCGCCACAGCGTGAGCGGCCGGTCGCCCAATTCGCGCGACCAGGGATCGGCCGGATCGTGCCCGGCCACCACCGCATCGACCAGCGCGGCATCGGCGGCATCGTGTGCAAACACGGTGATGCAATCGATCGAGCGACAGGCCGGAACCAGCCCGGCGGTGCTCCACCGGCCCTTGGTCGGCTTGAACCCGATCAACCCGTTGAAGGCGGCGGGCACGCGGCCCGATCCGGCGGTATCGGTGCCCAGCGCGATCGGCACGAGCCCGGCCGCCACCGCCACCGCCGATCCGGAGCTTGATCCGCCGCTGACATAGGCGCGGTTGTACACACAGGCAGGCGCGCCGTGCGGGCTGCGCGTGCCGTTGAGCCCGGTGGCAAACTGATCAAGGTTGGTCTTGCCCACCGGCACCGCGCCCGCCGCGATCAGCCGCGCGACCACACCCGCCGATTGCGCCGGGTCATAGGCGAAATCGGGGCATCCTGCGGTGGTCGGGCTGCCCGCAAGATCGATATTGTCCTTGATCGCGAACGGCACGCCGGCCAGCGGCAGCACTTCGCCCGCGGCCACGCGCGCATCGACCGCGCGGGCCATGGCCAGCACCTCGGCATCGGGCAGGCGGTAAATCCACACCGCAGGCTGCACCGCGTGATAGGCGGCGATGCGCGCCAGCGTGTCGCGCGCGACCGTTTCGGCGCTGGTGGTGCCGCTGCTGACTGCAGCGGCGATCGTGGCGGCGGCGAGTTTGGTGGCGGTGGTGGTCATGCCGGTTCAATCGCCAGCATGGCCGCGCCGGGCTGGATCACCTGCCCTTCGCTGACATAGACCCGCCGCACCACGCCGGCCGAGGGGCTGGGCACCGGGCATTCCATCTTCATCGCCTCGATCACTGCAATCGGTTCGCCTGCGGCCACCATGCTGCCTTCGCCGGCGAGCATTTTCCACACGCTGCCGCCAAACGGCGCCTCGACCAGTTCGGACCCTTGCGGAAGGTCAATCGCGGCATCGTCAACTTGCGCTCCGCTGCCGGCATCGACCAGCGCGGCAACCCGGTCAAATTCGCCGCTGTCCTGCCAGCGGGCGCGTTCTGCGTCGAACGCTGCCTGGCGGGTGGTTTCAAACGCGGCAATGCTCTCGGCATGGGCGTTACGAAACGCGCGATAGTCGGACAGGCGGAATTCGCCCTGTTCAATCGTGATCGCGCGGCGGCCCAGCGGGAAATCACGCCGCCATTCGGTCAGTTCGTCATGGCTGACCGGGAAGAATTTGATCCGGTCGAAAAAGCGCAGCAGCCACGGCTTTCCATCGACAAATGCATCGGTCTGGCGCCAGGTGTTCCACACTTGGATAGTGCGGCCAAACAGCTGATATCCGCCGGGCCCTTCCATGCCATAGATGCACATATACGCGCCGCCGATGCCCACGACATTGGGCGGGGTCCAGGTGCGCGCCGGGTTGTATTTGGTGGTGACCAGCCGGTGGCGCGGATCGACCGGGGTGGCAACCGGCGCGCCCAGATAGACATCGCCCAGGCCCAGCACCAGATAATCGGCATCGAACACGATGCGCTGCACATCATCGATAGAGCCCAGCCCGTTGACGCGGCGGATGAATTCGATGTTGTCCGGGCACCACGGCGCATCATCGCGCACCGCGGCCATGTATTTGTCGATCGTCTGATAGATCGCCGGGTCCTGCCATGACAGCGGCAGGTGGACCACACGGCTGGGAATGGCGAAATCATCCAGCCCGCCCAGCCGTTCCTCGGCGCCGACCAGCGCCTCCATCAGCGCGGCCTGCGTCAGCACGCGCGCATCGTAATGGATCTGCACCGACCGCACGCCCGGTGTCACATCGATCACCCCGGGCAGCGCGAGACGATCCAGCTCCAGCATCAGCGCATGGACGCGCAGCCGCAATTCCAGATCGAGCACGATCGGGCCATATTCGACCAGCAGGTGGCGATCGCCCTGCCGGCGATAGGTCGCCGCCGGGCGCGCACCCTCCGCCGGGATCATGTGCAGGATCGGCGAGGCGGGCGGCGTGGTATCGCCGGCGAACGGCGCGGGCGCCTGCAACGTGGCGATCATCGCATCCTGCGCGCATTCGGCAGCGCGGGCCTCTGCCTCGGACACGGGCACGAAATGCACGGTGTCGCCGGGCGAAAGCTGGCCCACTTTCCACAAATCGGCCTGGATCACCACGAACGGGCAGACAAACCCGCCCAGCGACGGCCCGTCGGGGCCCAGGATGATCGGCATGTCGCCGGTGAAATCGACCGCGCCGATGGCATAGGCATTGTCGTGAATGTTTGACGGGTGCAGCCCCGCCTCGCCCCCGTCGCGGCGCGCCCATTCGGGTTTTGGCCCGACCAGGCGGACCCCGGTGCGGTTGGAATTGTAATGCACGCTCCAGGGCGTGGCGCAGATCATCGCGATATCGGCGGGGGTGAAGAAATCGGGCGCGCCGTGCGGGCCATAAAGCACGCGCACGCGCCATTCATGCCCGATTGCGGGCACCAGCGCGGCATCAAGCCCGGTTTCGAGCGCGGCATCGAGCGCGGTTTCGGGCGCCGCAGCCCCCGGATCGTCGCCATAATGCAGGCTGTCTCCGGTCATCACCGCGCGGCCCGCATGCCCGCCGAATTCGCCCAGGGTAAAGGCGCTGCGGCTGCCCAGATAAAGCGGAGCATCGATCCCCCCGGCCACGCAGAGGCAGGCGCGCATGCCGCCGCCCTGCACCCGGCCGATGCGCAGCACCTGCCCCGGCGCCACCGCCACCGGGGCCCAGCGCGGCACCGGCACATGATCGAGCGTGGCGCCGCATTCGGCCCCGGTCAGGCAGATCCGCGCCGCGCCCTGAAACAGCAGGGTGGGGCCGGCTGCGGTAATTTCCAGCCCGGCCGCATCATCGCCATTGCCCAGCAGCCGGTTGCCCAGCCGGAACGACAGCGCATCCATCGGCCCCGATGGTGGCACGCCGACATCCCACAGCCCGGTGCGCCCGGGATAATCCTGCACCGTGGTTGCCGCGCCCGCCGCAATCACGCGGATGGCGCGCGGCGCCCACGCAAATTCGCCCAGCGCGCGCGTGGAAACCTGCCCGCTGACAAAATCTGCCCCGCGCACCACCGCGCGCAGCCAGCGCAGATTGGTTTCGATCCCTGCCAGCCGCGTGGCATCGAGCGCGGATTGCAGCGCGGCAATCGCCATATCGCGGGTGGGTGCGGTCACGATCAGCTTGGCCAGCATCGGATCATACCACGCGGGCACGTCGCTGCCGCTTTCCACCCAGCCATCCACGCGCAAAGTGGCGCGATCGCCTGCCGGAAAGGCCACTTCGACCAGCCGGCCAGAGCTTGGCTGAAAATCGCGCGCCGGGTCTTCGGCATAGAGCCGCACCTGGATCGAATGGCCGACGGGCCGTGCCACAAAGCCATCGAGAAACGCGAAATCACCCGCCGCACCGCGGATCATCCATTCAACCAGATCGACCCCGGTCACCTGCTCGGTCACGCCATGTTCGACCTGCAGGCGGGTGTTGACCTCCAGAAAGAAGAAATCATCGCGTTCGGCATCATAGAGGAATTCGACCGTGCCGGCAGAGCGATAGTGCGCCCCCGCAGTCAGCCGCACCGCCGCCTCGATCAGCGCGGTGCGCGTGGCGGCGGGCAACAGCGGCGCGGGGGTTTCCTCGACCACTTTCTGGTTGCGCCGTTGCAGCGAACAATCGCGTTCGCCCAGCGCCACGACATGCCCCCGGCCATCGCCAAACACCTGAACCTCGATGTGGCGTGCGCGCGCCACATAGCGTTCCAGAAACACGCCGCCATTGCCGAAATTGCCCGCGCCCAGCCGCGCGACCATCGCAAAGGCCTCTGCCAGGTCGGTTTCGTCGGCGCAGACTTTCATGCCGATGCCGCCGCCGCCGGCAGTGGCCTTCAGGATCACCGGATAGCCGATCCGCGCCGCCTCGTGCGCGGCTTCGGCGGCGTCGGTCAACAGGCCGGTCCCGGGGGCGAGCGGCACGCCATGCGCCTGCGCCAGATCGCGCGCGGTGTGTTTCAGGCCAAAGGCGCGGATATTGTCGGCGGTGGGCCCGATGAACACGATGCCAGCCGCGGCGCAGCGTTCGGCAAAACCGGTGTTTTCCGACAAAAAGCCATAGCCGGGGTGGATCGCCTGCGCGCCCGTGGCACGCGCTGCGGCCAGGATGGCATCGACGTTCAGATAGCTTTCGGTCGCGGGTGCCGGGCCGATCGCCACGGCCTCGTCGGCCTCGGTCACATGGCGCGATCCGGCGTCGGCCTCGCTATAGACCGCGACAGACGCAATGCCCATCGCGCGCAAGCTGCGGATGATGCGGCAGGCGATTGCGCCCCGGTTGGCAATCAGCACCTTGCGGAACGGCGGTGTGGTTTCGGGCATCATGTCGCGGGATGTCATTCAGGCACTTTCTGCCGGATGGTCGCTGGCCGCAGCGGGGCCAGCGGTGTTCTGGGTCACGTTGGCCATCCGGGCATCGCCGGTTTTGCGCAGCAGCGGCACGTCATAGGTCGCGGTGGCGCCATAGCGTTGCGGCGCGTGCGGATCGTGGCGCCGTTTGTCGAATGCCAGCACACGCGTGCCCAGCTTGAACGCTTCGCCGATGTCGTGGGTGACCATCACCACGGTCAGCCCGTGATCGCGCCACAGCCCGGTGACCAGCTCGTGCATGTCAACCCGGATGCCGGGATCAAGCGCGCCGAACGGTTCATCGAGCAGCAGCACGCGCGGATGTTTGACCAGCGCCTGCGCCAGCGCGAGCCGTTGCTGCATCCCGCCCGACAATTGCGCCGGATACTGGTCGCGCGCAGAAGATAGCCCCACCGCATCGAGCATGGCATCGGCCTCTGCCAGCGCGGCGCGGCGGCGCGCGCCAAACAGCCGGCCCAGCACCGGCGCGGCGGCGCATTCCAGCCCGAACAGCACATTGCCGATCACCGTCAGATGCGGAAACACCGAATAGCGCTGAAACACCACGCCGCGATCGGGGCCGCATTCGGCGGCCATCCGCGCGCCATCGAACAGCACGGTGCCCCGGCTGGGCGCTTCCTGCCCCAGGATCAGCCGCAGAAACGTGCTTTTGCCCGCACCCGAAGGCCCGACCACCGAAACGAACGCGCCGGCCGGGATTTCCAGATTGACCCGTTCGAGCACGACCTTTTCGCCGTATTCGACCCAGACATTGCGGAATTGCAGCAGCGGCGCCACCTTCGGCAAAGATTGGGGCGCGTTTGCGTTCTCCTGGCCGGTCATCGTGCCGCCCCCTGCGCCCAGGGAAAGCCCTTGCGCGAGGCAAGCTGCAGCAGCGCATCGGCGGCAATCGCCAGCAGCGAAATCCACGCGACATAGGGCAGGATGATATCCATCGCGAGATAGCGGCGCACCAGGAAGATGCGATAGCCCAGCCCGACATCGGATGCGATCGCTTCGGCCGCGATCAGGAACACCCAGGCCGGCCCCATCGAAAAACGAAGCGTTTCAATCAGCCGCGGCATCATCTGCGGCAGCGCCACGCGGATCGCCACGACCCACGAATTGGCGCCCAGCGTCTGCGCCTTGATGAACTGTTCGGCGGGCAGCCCGGCAACATGCGCGGCCAGGTCGCGCGTCATGTAAGGCGCAATGCCGATCGCGATCAGCGCGATCTTGGCCGCTTCACCCAGGCCCAGCGCGATGAACAGGATCGGCAGCACCGCAATCGGCGGGATCACCGCGATCACCGTGATCACCGGGCCAAGCACCGCGCGCGCCAGCGGCAGCACGCCCAGCAGCAACCCCAGCGTCAGCGCGGTCGCCGTGGCCAGCGCCAGCCCCGCGCCCAGCCGATAGAGGCTGGCCACGGTATCGGCCAGCAGCGTGATCTGGCCCGATACCGGATCGACTTGCGTGGCCATGCGCCACAGCGCGGATGCCATGGCCCCCACCGTGGGCAGCACTTTGTCGGCCGGATTGTCGGCATGGCGCAGCGCGGCGGCCAGCGCATAAGTCAGCGCCAGAATCAGGATCGGCACCGCGCCGGCCATGATCCGGCCACGCCGGCTGGGCCGCAGATTGATCAGGCGGGTCATTGCGGCGCTACTCCGGATACCTGGATGGCGGGGTCAGAGCTTGCCGTCGGCGGCCATTTGCATGAACACCGGATCAAACCGCAGCTTCACATTGCCGGCATCGCCCAGCGTCTTGCCGCCGGCAAACTGGATGCCGATGGTATCGACCGAAGTCGCAGCCGGGCCAAACAGCCCCTTGGCGAACGAAAACTGGCGCACGCGGTCCATCACCGTCACCAGTTCACCGCTTTTCGCCAGCTTTACCGCATCACCGGCCGCATAATAAAGGTGCGTGGTTTTCAGCTGCGCGTCATAGCCTTCGGGCGTGGCCCCGGCATCATGCGCCATTTGCGCGCGTGCGGCGCGGCCGGCGGCATCGTCGCGCTGCATGATCGACATCGTTTCGTACCAGATGCCGGCCAGCGCCTTGCCCAGCGCGGGATTGGCCTTGAGCGTGGCACTGCTGACCGACAGGCAATCAAGAATTTCGTTGGGGATCTGGTGGCTGTCAAACACCAGCGTGGCGCCTTGCGCCTTTTTCACTTCGGACAATTGCGGGTTCCAGGTGACCACCGCGGTAACTTGCGGCGAGGAAAAGGCGCCCACGATATCGGCATCGCCGGTGTTGACGATCTTGATGTCCGACAGCTTCAGCCCGGATTTTTCGAGGCCCCGCGCCAGCAGATACTGCGACACCGACAGTTCGACCAGATTGACCGAGCGCCCCTTGATATCGGCCAGCGAATGCGCGTTTTTCAGCACCACGCCGTCGTTGCCGTCGGAATAATCGCCCAGCACGACCACCGTGGTATCCTTGCCGCCCGCGGCCGGAATGGTCAGCGTGTCCATCGATGTGGCAACCACGCCGTCCAGTTTGCCCGCGGTGTACTGGTTGACCGATTCGACGTAGTCGTTGACTTGTACCAGCTTGATCGAAATGCCGTACTTGTCGGCCCATTTCTTCACGATCCCGGCCTCTTGCGCATATGGCCAGGGCATCCAGCCGGCATAGATCGACCAGCCGATGGAAAAATCCTTCTTCGGTGCTTCGGCCGCAATGCCATCGGCACCGGCCGTCCTGGCAGAATGGCCACAGCCGCCCAGCGCCAACAGGCCGGCAAGGGCAAGCGTACGAAGCAAATGGGGCGGACGGATCACGGCTGCAATTCCTTCAAGGCTGTGGTGGGCAGGAGTGCCCAAGCGCAGGCCATCACGCTAGGGCCTGTTTCATGATGCAGGGCATAGAAATTGTCTATGAGGTGACGCCGCGCCGGTTTTGCGAAATTTCGGCGAACCTTCACGCATGCGGCCGCGCACGCAGCCTGCGCAGGATCTCGTCCAGAAACAATTGCGTCGGTGTGTCACGCGCGGCCTTTTGGCGGGACAGCAGATAGATATCGTACGACGGTTCGACATCATGCGGCAGCAGCGCCCACAGCCGGTCGCGCGCGACAAGATCGGCGGCCGCCAGCACCGGCAGAAAGCCCAGCCCCACACCCAGGCTGATCAGCCGCTTTGCCTCGTGCACGTCTTCGGCCAGGCCATTGACCAGCGTGCCCAGGCCATAACGCTGGCGCAGCCGGGTGATCGTGTCGAGCTCGTCATCGCCGGTCAGCACAAAGCCCTGGTCGCGCAGATCGCTCAGCCGGGTGACGCGGCTGCCATAGAGCGGGTGATTGCGGTCGCAATAAAGCTGCTGCACTTCGACAAACAGCGGTTCGTAATTCAGCCCGGCGCGCACGCTGCTGTCAAACCCCACGCCGATTTCGACTTCGCCGCGTTCCAGGCTTTCCAGCACCTGCCGCCAGGGCGAAACGCGCAATTCGATCTGGATTGCGGGGTGGCGGCGGCGGAACGTGGCGATGGCTTCATCGAATTCGGGCGACACGATCGAGGAAATCATCTGGATGCGCACCAGCCCTTCGACCTGCTTCATCGCCTGCGCGACCTGGTGCGGCACCATGCGCGCGGCCTCGAACATGTCATCGCAGATCAGCAGCAGCGCGCGGCCGGCCACGGTCAATTCCACCCCGCTGGCCGACCGGCGCAGCAATTGCGTGCCGATGTGATCCTCCAGCCGTTTCAGCGCGACGCTGATCGTGGGCTGCTGGCGATTGAGCTTTCGCGCGGCGGCGCCGATGCCCCCGGCGCGCACGATTTCGACAAAGGTGCGCAGCAGGTTCCAATCGACCCGCGCGGCAAAATTGCGATCGATACGGACGGCAGGTTCGGTCATTGCGGCATTCTGGCGCATCGCGCGCGACCACGCCAGACCATCAATCGGGGATCAGCACCATTTTCAGCGCGCCCGCCTCACGCGAATCGAACCGGCGATAGGCATCGGGCCCCTGGCTGAGCGGCAGGTGGTGGGTGATATAGCGTTCGGGCCGCAGCCGCCCCGCCTGCACCAGCGCAAACAGCGCGGGCAGTTCCTCGGGCACCGAACACGTCCCGGTGCGGAAGGTCAGCCCGGCGCCAAACGCGCGTTCCAGCGGAAAGGCATAACGGCGCGATTGCTGCACCCCGATCACCGATACCGTGCCGCGCCGCGTGACCAGCCGCAGCGCCAGATCGACCGTCGCGTCCGATCCCACCGCCTCTACCACGCAATCGAGCTTGCGCCCCCTGGTCGCTTCGCGGATCATGTCTGCGGCCGCGTCGGGGTGCAGTGCAATCGCCCCGCCCTGCGCCGCAATTGCGCGCCGTTCGGCCACAGGATCGATCGCATAGACCACTTGCGCGCCCATGATCCACGCGGCATCGACAGCCATCAGCCCGATCGGCCCCAGCCCGATCACCGCCACGCTCGATCCCGGGCGGATATCGGCCTGGCGCGCGCCGAACCAGGCGGTGGCCATGGCATCGGTCAGCAACAGCGCCTGATCCTCGCTGACGCCATCGGGGATCGGCACCGCGTTCATATCGGCAGCGGGCACGCGAAACGCCTCGGCCTGCACGCCCTGCAACTGGCTGGACAGGCCGTAGCAGGCCATGGCATTGTTTTCACAGGCAAAGACCTGGCCGCGCAGGCATGGCCCGCAGGCGCCGCAGCCAACCGCGGCGGGCACCATCACCCGGTCGCCCACTTTCACCCGCGTCACCGCGCGCCCGGTTTCAACCACTTCGCCGACCGCTTCGTGCCCCACGCAAAAGCCGATGTCTTCGGAAAACCCGTGCCCGTGCCAGATGTGCAGATCACTGCCGCAGATCGAACAGCCGGTCATGCGCACGATCGCGTCGCGATCGCTGTGCAGGCGCGGGTCCTCCATGCTTTCGTGCCGGATATCGCGCGCACCGTAATAGCGCAGGGCCTTCATCGTCCGATCCCCTTGTGGCGGATGTGCCTCATAGCGTCAGGCCGCCATCGACCACCAGCGTCTGCCCGGTAACATAGGCCGCCAATGGCGAGGCGAGAAACAGCGCCACCCCGGCCATGTCGGCCGGCGTGCCCAATCGTCCTTGCGGAATGCGCGCAATCGCGCCGGCCAGCCGTTCGGGGTGCTGCGTGGTCACTTTGGTCAGCTTGGTATCGACCAGCCCCGGCGCCAGCCCGTTGACGCGGATGCCTTCGCCCGCCAGCGCATGGCCCAGCGTGCGCGTCAGGCTGATCGCGCCCGCCTTTGATGCGGCATAGGCCGGATTGCCGATATTGGCGCCAAACCCGGCAACCGAACTCACAATGATCACCGACCCCCGGCTGGCCGCCAGATCGGCGCGGAACCGCATCGCGCAATGCATCACGCTGTCCAGGTTCACCGCCATGACCTGGTCCCAGCCGGGCCGCGCGAATTCGCCGCGTTTGTAAACGACCGTGCCCTGGCACAGCACCAGCACGTCCAGCCCGCCCGCAAAGGGCGCCGGCGCCGCCGCAATCGCATCGGGATCGGCCATGTTGACTTGTGCATAGCCCAGCCCGGCCAGATCGCTGCCTTTGGCCGGGTCATAATCGCGGGCACAGGCCCGCGTGCCCCACACATGAACGTGCGCGCCGCGCGCCACAAAGGCGCGGGCAATGCCATTGCCGATGCCGCTCGACCCGCCAACGACCAGCACGCGCCGCCCGCCAAAATCGGTATCGTCGATCATCCCCGCCTCTCCCGCTGGCCGGTTCGCCATCGGCAGCGGTTATGCGGGGCCCGCGCGGCTGCGGTCAAGCCTGCCGGGCCGGCAATCCAATGCTGCGCCCGGCCGCATCGGGGCGCGCAAGCCCGGCCTGCGCCGCAGCCAGCGCGGCCACCGCATCGGCCACGGCGGGCAGCATCGGGGCCGCGCGTTCGGCCGCAGCATCGACATGGACCAGCATGTGTTCGGCCGTGGCGATCACGCCGCCATCGCCGCCGGTCATGGTGTGAAACACGTGCAACCGCCTGGCATCGGCACCCAGCACCTGGGTGGTCACGCGCAGCGCTTCGCCCAGCCGCGCCTGGCCGAGGTGGCGCAAGTGGCTTTCCACGGTGTAAAACGAATGGCCGCCGGCCACATAGTCCGCGCCCGCGCCGATCTGTGCCAGCAGCACGTCGGTCGTATCGCCAAACACCTTGAGATAGGCCCATTCGGTCATGTGGCCGTTGTAATCGATCCACCCCGCATCGACCCGCGTGGCCAGCAGCACCGGCGCGCCATCAATGACTGAGACAGGCCCGGCTGAGACAGGCCCGGCTGCCGCAGCCGCCTGCGCCGCCAGCCGGTCGGCATAAGCGCCCAGCGTCGCCCCGGCGGCAAAATCATTGGCGCGCAGCGCGGTCATCACGTCGACCAGGCAATCATCGCGTTTCTGTTCGTATGCGCGCAGGCCGATGCCCGCCGCCTGGTCGTCGGACTGTTGCGCCACCCGGTCGGTCAGCTCATCGGTCAGCTCGCAGGCGACCAGCTTTGTCCACGGCAGTTTCAGCGCCGGGCCGAACTGCGCCAGGAAATGGCGCATGCCCGCTTCGCCGCCGGCCAGCCGATACGTCAGGAACGTGCCCATGAACGACCAGCGCAGCCCCGCGCCATAGCGGATCGCATCATCGATTTCGGCGGTGGTGGCCACACCATCGTTGACCAGCCACAGCGCCTCGCGCCACAGCGCCTCAAGCAGGCGATCGGCGATGAAGCCGTCGATTTCCACGCGCACCTGCAACGGCTGCATGCCGCAGGCGGTGTAAAGCGCGGTGGCCAGCGCCTTGGTTTGCGCCGTGGTGGCATCCCCGCCGCAAATTTCCACCAGCGGCAACAGATAGACCGGATTGAACGGGTGCCCGACGACAAAGCGCCCGGGATGCGCCATCGCGGCCTGCAACCGGCTGGGCAAAAGGCCGGATGTGGACGATGCGATCACCGCATCGGGCCGCGCCGCCGCCTCGATTTCGCCCAGCACGCGGATTTTCAGCGTTTCGATTTCGGGCAGGCTTTCCTGGATGAAATCGGCATCGGCCACCGCATCGGCCAGGCTGGTGGCGATATGCACCGTGCCTTCGCGCGGCAGCAGCGCGCCGAGCATGCGCGTCTGCGCACGCCGCGCGTTGTCCAGCACCGCAGCCACTTTGCGCCCGGTTTCAGGATCGGGATCGTACAACCGCACGTCATGCCCGGCGAGCGCAAAGCGCGCCGCCCAGCCCGCGCCGATCACGCCGGCGCCGATCAACCCGATGCTGCGGATGCTGAAGGTTTCGGTCATGATCAGCCCCAGCGCTTGGTCAGCTTGAGCTTTTCGCGCACTTCGGCCGGGCCGAGCAGGCGCGCGCCCATGCCTTCGAGGATCAGCCTGGCGCGTTCCACCAGTTGCCCGTTGCTGGCCAGCTGCCCGCGCCCGAGATAGAGATTGTCCTCCAGCCCGACGCGCACATTGCCCCCGGCCAGCGCCGCCATCGCGACATAGGGCATCTGCATCCGCCCGATCGAAAAGCCGCTGAAAACTGCCCCGGCGGGGATCTGGTGGACCATCGCCATTGTCGTCAGCGCATCATCGGGCGCGCCATAGGGGATGCCCATGCACAGCTGGATCATCACCGGATCGTCCAGCAGGCCTTCCTTGATCAGCTGCTTCACGAACACCAGGTGGCCGGTATCGAACACTTCGAGTTCGGGCCGCACGCCCAGTTCCTGAATGCGGCGCGCCATTGTGCGCAGCATGCCGGGCGTGTTGGTCATCACATAATCGCCCGCGGCAAAGTTCATCGTGCCGCAATCGATCGTGCAGATTTCGGGCAGCAGTTCCTCGACATGGACCACGCGTTCCAGCGGGCCAACCATGTCGGTGCCGGCCGGATCGAGCGGCAGCGGATTTTCGCCAGGGCCAAACACGATATCGCCGCCCATGCCGCAGGTCAGATTGATGATCACGTCCTTGCCGGAATCGCGAATGCGATCGACCACTTCGCGATAGAGCTTCGGATCGCGCGTGCCTTTGCCCGTTTCCGGGTCGCGCACGTGGATATGGGCGATTGCCGCGCCGGCATCGGCCGCATCGATCGCGGCGGCGGCGATCTGCTTTGGGGTGATCGGCAGATCGGGATGCTTGTCGGCGGTTTCGCCCGAGCCGGTCACGGCGCAGGTGATGAAGGGTTCAAAGTTCATGGGTGCTGTCCGTCCTGGGATCGTGTGCGCAAAGGATAAGCCGATATGACCCCCGAAAGCGACGTTTTACGAAACATCGCACTCTTTTTGCGACATCGGCAGGATAGCTCCAACGACAGGCCGGTATCTGGCCGGCATCTGGCCGGTATCAGGCCATTTCGGGCCCGATCGCGCGCGACGGCACCCCCTGATAGCGCAGATGCGGCAGCAGGTGTTCGCGTTTCATCACCACGCTGTTGGCGCCCAGATGCGTGCCTTCTGCAATCACTGCGCCATACAGCGGCACTGTGCCGCGTGACAGCGTTGCGCCCGCGCCGATGCGCACCCGATCAACCTTCAGCACGCGATCTTCGAACGTGTGCGCCTGGAACATCGCGCTGACCGTGGCGCCATCGCCGATTTCGATCATGTCGGGATCGACCACCTGGGCAAATTGCGGCCCCAGCACCGCGCGCCGCCCGATTTTCAGCCCCATCGCGCGCAAATAGACGGGCAGCAGGAATGTGCCATCGAGCCGCCGCAGCGTGGCCGCGGCATAGCGTGCCCAGGCCACATAGACATAGTCCCAGCGGCTGCACCAGCACGACCACAGCGCGTGCTGCCCCGGGCGCACGCGCCCGATCAGCACCCATTTGAGCGCCAGCACCGCAAGGCACAGCGCCACCAGCGGCATCAGCGTAACCACAGGGATCACCACCAGCGCATAGACCAGCGGCGATGTCGCACCCTGCCCCATGGTCAGCGCCATGAACCACAGCGCGGTCAATACCACCGGCAGCACCGGCAGGACGAACCGCGCCGCCTCCCAGAACAGGCGATTGGCATAACGCAGCATATCGGGTTCGAGCGTGAGCCGGCGATCGACCACCACCACTTCGCGGCGCGGCAGATCGAACGCGGGATGGCCAAAGCGCGATTGCCCCGAAACGATGTCTGCCGCCCTGGCCACGGTGGCAATGCCGATCAGGATATCATCGGGCAGATGTTCGCCCGGCGGAATGACCACGTGGTTGCCCAGAAACGTCGCGCGGCCCAGCCGCGTGTGGCCCAGCCGCACCGTGCCGCCGCGCACCGTGCCACCGCCAAGATAAATGCCATCGGCAAAAAAGGTTTCCGCGCCGATTGATACCAGTTCGGGCACGACATCGATGATCGTGCTGATTTCGCACGATTTGCCGATGTCCATTCCCGCCAGCCGCAGCCAGCGCGGCCAGAACAGCGTGCCGGTCAGCCATTCGCCCGACAGCGTGAGCAGCCCCGCCTTCAGCCAGGCGCGCAAATAGGCCAGGCTCCAGCGCGAATGGAGCCCGGGGCGCACCGGCCCCATCAGCCGCATCAGCACCGCGCTCCACACCAGCGTAACCGGCAGCGACAGCACCGTCACCACCAGCACCACCGCGCCGGCGCGCGTGAAAAACGTGGGGTGCCACGCCCAGCGCCAGACATCGGCCGCGCGCGTGCCGGTGGCCAGGCACAGCCCCAGCGCCAGCACCTGCGCCGGGATGGCCGCGGCAAAGGCCAGGCCCGCCTCACCCAGCATGGCCAGCATGTCCCACAGCCAGTGCGGCAGCGCGTCGCCCGGCGCGGCGGGCATGGCCGGGGCCTGTCCCGCCGTGCGCGCCGGCACGCCATCCCAGATTTCGCCATCGGGCACTGCCATGCCGGGGTTCAGCACCGACAGCGCGGTCAGCACGCTGCCCCGGCCCATGCGGCACCAGCCGCCGATGCCCGCGCGCGTCATCAGCGCGGCGCCCTGGTCGAGCACGATCGGGCCGATCACCACATCGCCGCGATCGAGATCGGCCAGCCCGATCATCGCATCCTGCCCGATCGCCACATCGTCGCCAATATCGAGCAGATCCCAGCCGCCACGCGCCAGATCGACCCCGCGATGGATATGCACCCCGCGCCCGATGCGCGCGCCCAGCGCGCGCAGGATCGCCTGCTGCAAGCCCGATCCCTGCAACAGCGGCCAGGGGATCAGCCGCGCCGCCGCCACCACCATCCAGTGGCGCAGATACCAGCCGCTCCACACCCGCGCGCGGATCGGGCGATAGCGGCCGATCAGCAGCCGCTTGACCAGAACCGCAAACGCCACCGACGCCGGCACATAGACCACCAGCACGCCAATCGCGATCAACGGCGCGGCCAGCACCAGCCCCACCGGGCCGAGTGCAGCGTAAAGCGAAGGCAGCACGCGAAAGCCCAGCGCCCAGGCCAGCCAGCCACCGATGGCAAGCTCCACCGCCAGCCACGCCATCTGCACCACGCCGGCCAGAACCGGGCGGATCGTGCCGACCCGCGGCTGGTCAAGTTCGGCAGGAGGGGCGGCTTCGGCTTCACCGCTGCTGCCTTCGAACAGGCCATGCGCCTGCCGCGCCAGCGCGCGCACGGTGCGCGCCTCGTATATATCGCTGACGGTGACCCATTGCGTGCGCGGATCATCGCGCAACAGCGTGACCAGCAGCGCCGCGCTGAGCGAATCACCGCCCAGATCGGCAAAGAAATCATCCTCCACCGAAACCCCGCCGGCAATCCCTTTGGGTCGTTGCAGGATATCGGCCATGGCCGTGGCCAGCAGCGTTTCCAGTTCGCCGTTTGGCGCAATTTTCGCGCGTGCACCGGTGGAGGGTGGCAAAGCCAGTTGCGGCAGGCGCGCCCGATCGAGCTTTCCGCCCATCGTGGTCGGCAATTCGGCAATCACCCCGATCTGCACCGGCACCATATAGGCGGGCAAATGCTTGGCGAGCGCGGCGCGCAGCCATTCCGGCTCGGGCGGGCGCGCAGGATTGGCGGGCACGATGAACGCGACCAGTTCGCTGCCCGCGCCCGAAGGCTGCATCCGGCAGGCCGCGGCACGCACCCCGCCCAGCGCCGCCAGCCGCGTTTCAATCTCACCCAGTTCGACGCGATAGCCGCGGATCTTGACCTGGGCATCGATCCGCCCGTGGTAGAAGAACACGCCATCGGCATCGCAATCGACCAGATCGCCGGTGCGATAGATCCGCCCCAGCCGCGGGTGATCGACAAACTTTTCCGCCGTCAGATCGTCGCGATGGCGATATCCGCGCGCCACCCCTGCGCCGCCGATGCACAATTCGCCGCGTTCACCGGGCGCCACTTCGTTCAACGCATCATCCAGCGCCCAGGCCATCATCCCCGGCACCGGCCGGCCGATGCCCACCGGCCGGCCCGGCACGACATCGCAGCGCAGGCACGTCACCGCGCATTCGGTCGGGCCATAGCCATTGACCATGCGCCGCCCGGCCGCCCACAGATCGGCGAGATCCTGCGGCAGCGCCTCACCACCGACATAGAGCAGCCGCAGATCGGGCAGCGCGGCCTGCGGATCGGGGCAGCCCGAACTGCGCAGCAGCGTGGGCGGCGGGCAGAACACCGTCACGCGTTCATCGCGCAACCAACCGATCACATCGGGGCCCAGCCGCGCGGCGTGATCGTCCATCACCACCAGCGTCGCCCCGCAGGACAAGGCCAGCCACATTTCCTCCAGCGAGGAATCATAGGCGGTGGACGATCCCTGCACCACGCGATCGCCCGGGCCCAAGGCAAATTCGGCAATGTCTGTCGCGATCAGATTGGCAATGTTGCGATGTTCGATCTGCACGCCCTTGGGCTTGCCCGTGGTGCCCGAGGTATAGATCACATAAGCCAGCCGCGACGGCGCCAGCGCATCAGGCGCTGGCAGATCAGGGGGCAGATCGGGGGGCAAATCCGGGGGCAAATCCGGGGGCAAATCGGGCGGCAGGGCCGCCGCCAGCGCCGCCACGTCGATCAGCATTCCGGCTCCAAACCCGGTCGGCTCGTGCGCCAGCCGGTCCAGCCGGGCCAGGCCCTCGGCATCGGCCAGAATCGCCACCGGCGCGGCATCGGCAATGATTTCGCCCATGCGATCATCGGGAAACGCCGGATCGAGGCAAGTGAACGCGCCGCCCGCCTTCAGCACGGCGATCTGCGCGGCATAAAGCAGGGGCGTGGTGCGCGCGATCAGCAGCGCCACCACCGCCTCGCCCGTGATGCGCCCGACCAGCCCGCGCGCGATCCGCGTCGACAGGGCATCGAGTTCGCCATAGGTCAGCGTCTGGCGGTCCGGCCGGCCCCGCCCCGGCGGCACATCGATCGCCACGCCCGCCGGATCGTGCGCCAGCGGCGCATCCAGAAAGGCGTGCAGCAGCGCAGCACGCGCGGCCTGCCCGCCCGGAACAGGAAAATCGCCCGGAACAGGAAAATCGCCTGAACCTGGGGCCGGAAAATCGCCCGAACCTGAGGCCGGAAAATCGACTGTGTTCATGGTCCCTGCGTGCGAAAACTCGTGCCTTGCCCGTTCCGTTGGATCGCACGGTTTGTCAAGCGCACCCCTGCGAATGGCGGCCATGCACCGACCGGCGGCATGGTGTGTCTTCGGTTCAGGCCAGGCTATTTTCCGCCGCAGCCCTGGCAGCGTCGGCGGGGGCGCCGTGCGCTTCGGGCGCGGCGTGCGACAGCAGGTTCATTGCCGCCAGCAGCACGCCCGACACCACAAACAGGCCATAGGCGCCCATCATCCAGGCCAGATCGGATTTGGCGACTGCGGCAATGTTCATCGTCGCCTCCAGCAACTGGATCGCCGAAATCGCCACGATCGAGGTGATCAGCTTGATCTTCAGATCGCCGAAGCCGACTTTGCCCATCCACGATGGCCGGTTTGCATCCTGCATATGATCGATGTTCGATACGAAATTTTCATAGCCGGCCAGCATCATGATCACCACCAGATTGCCGACCAGCGTGATATCGAGCAGTTTCAGCACCGCGATGATCAGGTCGCTGATTTCCATGGTGATCACGTGGATAGTCAGATCGACCAGTTTCAGCGCAAATTTCGCAATCAGCACCACCAGCACCCAGATCAGCCCGACATAGAACAGCGCGAGCAGCCAGCGGCTGGAAAAAAGCAGGCGTTCCACTGCATGGTCCATGGCATCGGGCCCCCGGATTGGCGGGGCATGGTGTTGCGTGATCTCGCCCGCCGCGCACCCCCTTGCCTATCAGCAAACCCGGTATTGTAACAAGACCACCATGGCAGCAAGACCGGCCTGGCAGCAAGCAGCCGCATGCACCACGCCACGTTGCCTGCGGGTACGCGCCATGTGCGCGTACCACGCTTTTTTTTCTAGGCGTCTTCGCCCATTGCCCCTTTCCCCGACAGACGCTGTGGGGCATCACGCTCCTGCGGTCCGGTCTGGCGGGCTGTGTGCCACCATTTTCCAAAGGCCGCCGATGCAGCTCGTTGAAAGCCATTCGATCGATTACGTGCCGCTGGCCGAACGCCATGGCAAAGTGTGGCACCTTTGGCCGATCTGGTTCAGCGGCGATGCGCATCTGGCCACATTGGCCACCGGCGCGATCGGCATGGCGATGGGGCTGGGGTTTGGCTGGTCGGTCATCGCGATCCTGACCGGGTGCGCGCTGGGCACGCTGTTCATGGCATCGCATTCCAGCCAGGGGCCAGAGCTTGGCCTGCCGCAGATGATCCAGTCGCGGCCGCAATTCGGCTATCAGGGCGCGCTGCTGGTGTGGTGCTTCGCGCTGGTGACCTATGTCGGCTATACCGTGTTCAACGATGTGGTGTTTGGCGTGGCGGTGCAGGATCTGACCGGGGTGCCGCTGTCACCGGGCGCGCTGGTGGCGGTCTATGCCGCGTTCAGCGTGGCCGCGCTGGCCTTTGCAGTGGCCGGCTATGACATGATCCACCTGGCGCAGCGGGCGCTGGCGGCCTTTGTGATCGTGGCGCTGCTGATCTATTCCGTGGGGGTCACCGTGGTGGCGCAACATCTGCCGCAGATGAGCATGGGGCACTGGGCGACGATCCCGTTTCTGGTGCAGTTCTTTGCCGTGGCCGGGTATCAGCTGTCATGGTCGATCTATGTGTCGGATTATTCGCGCTATTTGCCGCGCGATGTCGGGCTGGTCGCCTCGTTCTGGTGGACGTTCATCGGCGCGTTCATCGGCGGGGCATGGATGATGCTGGTTGGCGATGTGGCGGTGGCGATCTTTCCGGGCCACGAAATCGTTGGCGCGGTGCTGGCCACGGGCAATCTGGTGTGGCCCGGTTTCGGCCCGGCGCTGGTGGTGCTGTCGTCGCTGTCGCTGGTCACGATCACCACGCTCAATCTTTATGGCGGATCGCTGACGATGCTGTCGATCATCGACAGTTTTCATCATATCAAAAACCCCGGGCGGGCACGGCTGATCGCGCTGGTGGTGCTGGGGGCGATGTCCACCGGGCTGTCGGCATTTGCCGGGGCCAATGTGCTGAAACTGATCGAAAACCTGCTGTCGGTGCTGATTTACCTGTTCACGCCGTGGACCGCGATCAACCTGGTGGATTTCTTCTTTGTGCGCCGCGGCCACTATTCGGTGCGCGAAATCTTCAATCCCGACGGCATCTATGGCCGGTGGAACTGGCGCGGAATTTCGGCCTATGTCATCGGGTTTGTGGCGATGATGCCGTTTTTTGCGACCCAGGCCTTCGATGGCACCATCGCCGAGGGATTTGTCGGCCGGATTTCCCGCATGCTCGGCGGCGCGGACGTGTCGATGCTGGTCGGCCTGCCGGTATCGGCGCTGTTTTACTATGTCGCCTGCCGCTCGCTCGATCTGACGGCAGAGCGCGCCTATATCGCGCAGGCCGATGCCGGGCTGGAAACCGGGGGCCTGCGCGCATGATCGCGCGCGCGGCCATGATCGCGCTTGCGCTGGGCCTGGCGATCCCGGCGCAGGCCGAACCGCCCAGCGTGGCCGCCTTGCCGCCGATGCCAACCCGGTTTGATGCCATCGGTCCGGCCATGCAGGCGCTGCCCGGTGCACAGGGCCGCACGCTGCACTTTGCCGATACCGGAGAGGCGGGGTGGCGCCCGGTGCTCTATATCGGCGGCACCGGCACGAGCGCGCGGGCGATGCTGATGACCGGCTATCTGGAAACGCTGCGCCGGCGCCTGCACATCCGGCTGATCAGCGTGGAGCGCAACGGGTTTGGCGATGCCGCATTCGATCCGGGCTGGACGCTGGCCGATTATGCCGGCGATGTGCGCGCGGTGATCGATCATCTGGGGGTGGCGCGCTTTGCCGTGGTGGCGATTTCGGGTGGCGGGCCCTATGCCGCGCATGTTGCCGCCGCAATGCCCGATCGCATCATCGCGCTGCATTTCGCCGCGGCACTGGCCGATGTGACCGCCGGCGGCACCGAACGCTGCGCCGCCCCGCCCGAGGTGCTGGCAAAGGCGCTGGCCCCGACCGTGGACAACCCGCAAAGCTGGTGGGCGTTTCCCGCCAACAGCCCGACGCACGCCATCCCCGGCTTTTCCGACCGCGCCTATGACGAAGGCGCGCGTGCGTTCTTCATCCGCGGCCAGATGGGCGATGCCCGGCCCGAAGCGGCGGAAATGCAGCGCTATTGCGCCGCGCACCTTGCCGACCTGCCGCTGCGCAGCGTGACGGCGCCGGTGTTCACCTATTACGGCACGGCCGATCCGCTGGTCCCGCCGGCCAATGCCGCGCGCTGGCACGCCCTGTTAGGCGGCCCGGCCATGGCGCGCAGCTATCCGGGCGAAGCCCACGATGTGCAATATCGCCACTGGGACCAGGTGCTGATCGACCTGTCGGGGCTGGCGGGCACGGGGCCAACGGCGCGCACGCTGGTGTGCAGCGGAGGCAGGGCGCGGCTCGTGCGCAATCCTGCGGCAAAATCCGGGATTGGCCTGTGCCTCTGGCAAAAACACCCGTGATCAATGCGCCGGCAGCGGCGCGCGCGCGGCATCACGGCGCAGGGCATCGCGGCGCAGGCCGGCCTGAAACCAGATGACGATGCCCACCGCCATTGCGCACGTGCCCATGCCCAGGCACCCGACCAGGCCATAGCCGGCGGTCGCCTGCGCGACAAAGCCTGCCGCCAGCGATCCGGCCGATTGCGCCAGCAGCCAGGTACCGGTGGTGCGCACCGCCAGCCGCCCGTGCGGATCGTGCGCATAAGCGAGGCCCAGCAGCAGCGGATAAGTGATGTACCAGCTGACATTGTACAATTGCAACGCGATCGCAAAGACCACCTGGCTGTTCACCGTGGTGAGCAGCGCGCACATCGTGCCGCACGTCATCAGCGCAACCTCCAGCAATCCGCGCCGGGGGCCCTTTGCCAGGACCATGGTCAGCGTGAAATTGCCGAGGCAGCTCAGCACCATGGCAATGCCCTGATACAGGCCGTAGGTCGTGGCGGGCAGGTTGATGGCATGCGCGGCGCGTTCCATGAATGGCCAGATCGCCATCGTGCCAAAGGCAAACAGCGCCATCGCCGCCAGCACCGGCCAGCCGCCTGGCGCCATCGGCGGCACGGGCTGTTCCGCCCCGCCCGAGGCGCCGCTTTCGGTATTGTCGGGCAAAGGCAGCATGCCCAGCGCGAGCGTGCCCGAAATCATCCCCAGCGCGATGAACATGGCCCCCACCCCGCCATATTTGCCGATCGTCGGAATGGTCCAGTTCATCGCCGCAAACAGCACGACCTGCAGCGAAATCCCCACCGAAATGGCGCGGGCCGGCTGCGCGGTGCGCCCGGCCGCCACATTCACCGCGGTGTTGAGCATGCCATAGCTGAACCCGGTGGCGATGCGCCCCGCCAGCAGGGGCGCAAACAGCCCGGTAAACGATGACAGCACTTGCACCGCGGCGATCACCCCGCTGGCGATCAGCGCCATGCGCCTGGGGCGAAAGCCGTGCGCGCGCGGCGCAAAGGCAAACATCGCGCAGGCAAACGACAGCGTTTCGGCGGTGGCGAAAATGCCCATCAGCGCCGGGCCGAACCCGTACCGGTCAATCAGCCCGCCCACCAGATAGGGGGTATAATTGATGCCCAGATGCGCCGCGCCGCTGGCCGCGGCAAGGCCCAGGCACAGCAATAGCGGAATTCGCGCATCCGGCGCCCCGGTTGACGCGCTGACTGGGGGTGGGGACAAGGGGCGATCCTTTGGCTGACAGGAATGGGGCGTGCTGGGATGGGGCGTGCTGGGATGGGGGCTTGCTGGGATGGGCGTATTCAGGCGGCAGGCGCGCGGCGCGGCGCGGCGGCGGTCCACCGGCCGCGTTCGGTTCCCGGCGGATGGCCAAAACGGCTGGCATAGGCCCGCGCCATCGCGCTTTTCGATGAAAAGCCGGTGGCAACCGCAACCTCGATCAGCGGCAGGCCGGTTTCGCCCAGCAGCGCGCGCGCGCGGTCAAGCCGGATGTTGCGGTAATAGGCCGCAGGACCGATCCCGAATTGCGCCACGAACAGCCGTTCCAGCTGTCGCCGGGTCACGCCGGCCAGCGCCGCCAGCTTTTCCAGCGGCCAGGGGTTTTCGATGTGCGTTTCCATCCGCGCGATCACGGCCAGCAGGCGCGGATCGCGTGTGCCGATGCGCGATCCCAGATCGGCGCGCTGGTGCTCTTCATGCGGACGGATGCGGGTATGGATGAACTGTTCAGACACCGCGCGCACCAGCGCGGGGCCCAGCGCCGGCCCCCCGGCGCAGGCGCGCTGGCCAGCGATGCGTTCCAGCATCATGTCGATTGCCGCAGTGCCCCCGGCACAGGTAAACAGCCGGTCGCCCAGGGTAAACAGCGCGTCGGTCACTTGCACCGCCGGATAGTCTTCGCGAAAGGCAGGCGCCGCTTCCCAGTGCAGCGTGACCGGCTGATCGCCGATCAGGCCCGCTTCGGCCAGGAAATAGACCCCGGTATCGAGCGCGCCCATCGCGGTGCCGCGCCGGGCCATGCGGCGCAGCGCCGCAATCAGCGGCCGGGTGATCCCGCGGCGCGGTTCGAACCCGGCGCAGATGATCAGCACATGCGCGCTTTCGTCCAGCGGGCCGTCCACCGCGACTTTCAGCCCGCAAGACGCCTCGACCGGCAGACCATCCGCAGAAAACAGCCGCCAGGCAAAGACCGGCCGCCGCGCCAGCCGGTTGGCCACGCGCAAAGGCTCCATCGCCGCGACAAAACCCATCGCCGAAAACCCCGGAACGAGGTAAAAACCATAGGTTTCCTGCTGTATCGGGGCGAATTGGGTGGCCATCTGCTGCACACAATCACAGATTCGCGGTGGCACAAACCCCGTTTTCACTTATGCCCGGGGTCAGGCGGGCTCAGGCTGGCGCCCGGCCAGGACACAAGCCGGCCCCCCAGCCGGCAATGTCGCAAAATCGGTGCGCAATGTCGCAAGGCTGCAAGTGCAACGCGCCGGCACGGTTAGACTGGACCGCCGGTGATGGTTCGACTCAGCGCCTGGGACACGGCGCGCGGGCGCGCGCCCGGCAATACAGGAGAATGGCCCATGGATCTGACAATAACCGCCGATGGCCGGTTGCAGGTTGCAGGCCCCGCCGGCGCGCCGGTCGTGTTCCACCCGATCTGGCTGCGCGAACGCCTGCCCGATCCGGCCGTGATCGATCCGCAGACCGGGCAGCGGCTCGAAGAAGCCGCCGAAACCCCGCAGGATCTGCGCGTTACTGCCGCCACGGTTGATGGCACGATATCCTTTTCCGATGGATGCAGCGGCCCCCTGCCCGCGGCCTGGCTGGCGTCCGCGCTGGGCGCTGGTGCGGCGCCGGGCATGGGCGCGGCGCTGGGCATGGGCGCACCGGGGCCCGCGCATGTGCATTGGGACGGCACACTGCACCCTGCGGATTTTCCGCGGGCGGATCTGGCCGATGTGCAATCCAGCCCGGCGGCGCTGGGTGCGCTGCTCGACGGGCTCGATGCCTATGGCTTTGCCGTGGTGCGCGGGGTGCCGATCGAAATGGATGGCGGCCTGCGCCTGGCCGATCTGCTCGGGCCGATCCGCGTGACCAACTGGGGCGGCATGGCCGATGTGAAGGCCATTCCCAATGCCTATGACCTGACGATGACGCCGCGCCATCTCGAACCGCACAGCGACAATCCCTATCGCGATCCGGTGCCGGGCTATATCCTGCTGCATTGTCTGCAAAACGATGCCGATGGCGGGGATTCGACGCTGGTTGACGGGTTTCACGCCGCCGCGATCCTGGCCCGGGACAATCCGGACGCGTTTCACACGCTGACGACAACCGATGTCACGTTCCGCTATCACGATGATACCGCATTTTTGCAGCACGATTGCCCGCTGATCGCATGCAACGCGGCGGGCGATGTGGTGCAGGTGCGATACAACAACCGCACCGAAATGGTCGGCCGCCTGCCGGTGGGCCAGCTCGACCGCTATTACGCCGCGCGCGCTGCGTTCTGGGCGTTGATCGCCCCGGCCTCGCCATTGACGCTGCGGTTCCGGCTGCAACCGGGCGAATTGCTGATGATGGACAATTACCGCCTGTTTCACGGCCGCACCGGCTATTCGCTGGCCAGCGGATCGCGCCACATGCGCCAATGCTATATGGATCGTGACACCGTGGGCAGCCGCCGCCGCCTGCTGCGCACCGCCTGAAGGGAGAAGACCCGATGTTCCGCCATTTCGACGAAGCAACCGCCGAAGACTGGAAACCGATCGACGAAAAATTCGTGATCTATCAGCAGGGTCTGGCGGGGCAGCTGGTCGCGCATTTGCAGGCGCTGGCGCATCACGATCTGGGCTATCCGGTCGATCGCTATGTCCATTCGCTGCAAACCGCGACTCGCGCGCTGCGCGACGGGGCGGATGACGAAATGGTGGTCTGCGCGCTGCTGCACGATATCGGCGACACGCTGGCCCCGGTGAACCACGGGGCGATGGCCGGCGCGATCCTGGCCCCCTATGTTTCCCCGCTCAACGTGTGGATGGTCGAACACCACGAGGAATTCCAGGGGTTCTACTACGCCGAATTCTTTGGCCAGGACAAACACGCGCGCAACAAATATCTGAACCATCCCGCCTATGACCGGACCGCGATGTTTACCGATCTGTGGGACCAGAAGGCGTTTGACCGCGATTACGATACTTTGCCGATCGAAGCGTTCCTGCCGGCGATGGAACGCATTTTCGCGCGCACGCCCTGGGGCGAACATACCAGCGCCGGAACCGGGGAATAGACTGCGATGACCACCGAACTTGAAACCGTCAACGACTGGCGCGTCTTTGCCACCGACCATGCGCTCAACAGCGTGGCACTGGCCGGCGACACTATTGTGGTCACCTGGAGCGATGGCCGCGAAACCGCGTTTCACCGGTTTTTCCTGCGCGACAATTGCACGTGTTCGCAATGCTATCTGCCGCTGACCCGCGAACAGCTGTTTGAAATCACCGATGCGCCCGAGGATCTGGCAGCGGCCAGCGCAGCGATCGACGCTGGCGGCGACCTGGTGATTGGCTGGTCCGATGGCCATGCCAGCCGCTATGCCCCCGGCTGGCTGCGCAGCCATGCCCCCGATGCCGCCAGCCGCGCCGAACGCCACGCTGCCCGGCCGCGCCCGTTCATCTGGGGCAGCGAATATGCCGACCGGCTGCAATCGTTCGACTATGCCGATATCATGGCCGACGATCACACGCTGTGGACCTGGCTGGGTGCGCTGCGATCATCGGGCATGACGCTGGTGCGCAATGTGCCCTTGGCCGAAGAGGCGCTGCTGGCGCCGATCGCGCGGATTTCGCATTTGCGCGAAACCAATTTCGGCCGCGTGTTCGACGTGAAGTCCAAACCGCGCGCCGACAGCGCCGCCTATACCAGCGTCAACCTGCCCCCGCACAGCGACCTGCCCACGCGCGAATTGCAGCCGGGGGTGCAGTTCCTGCATTGCCTGATCAACGATACGGTCGGCGGGGAAAGCGTGTTTGTCGATGGCTTTGCCATTGGCGAGGCGATGCGCGCCGAACATCCCGAAGATTTCGCCACGATCACCACCACGCCGATGGCGTTCTGGAACCGCGATGATCGCACCGATTATCGCTGGTCTGCCCCGCTGATCGCGCTGAATGCCGAAGGCGATCTGGACGAAGTGCGCTTTGCCAATTTCCTGCGCGGGCCGATCGATGCGCCGGCCGAACGCATGCCGGCAATCTATCGCGCGCTGCGGCTGTTTCAGGCGATGTCGCGCGACCCGCGCTTTTTCATTGAACGGCGGCTCGCGCCGGGCGACATGTGGGCCTTTGACAACCGCCGCGTGCTCCATGCGCGGCGCGAATTCGATCCGCAGACCGGGGACCGCCATTTGCAGGGCGCCTATGTCGATCGCGACGAGATCAATTCGCGCTGGCGCGTGCTCGGACGCGAATTGGGGGAACCGTGCTGATGGCCACTGCGATCCGCATCGACACTGCCGAACACCAGACCCGCCTCGATCTGGCCGCGTGCTATCGCCTGGCGGCAAAGTTCGGCATGACCGACACGATCTACACGCACATTTCGGCTCGGATTCCCGGCACTGAAGACATCCTGATCAACCGCTTTGGCGATCTGTTCCACGAAGTGACCGCCAGCAGCCTGGTGCGCTTTGCCATCAGCGACACGCCGCCGGCGCATCTGGTCAATCCCGCCGGCACGGTGATCCACACCGCGATCCATGCCGCGCGCCACGATGTCGGCTGCGTGATGCACACCCATACCCGGGCAGGGATCGCGGTGGCCTGCCAGGCCGGTGGCCTGCTGCCGATCAGCCAGCATGCGCTGCAATTCTACAACCGCATCGGCTATCATGATTACGAAGGCATCGCGCTGCTGGACGAGGAAAAGCCGCGGCTGGTGCGCGATCTGGGCACGCATGGCGCGCTGATCCTGCGCAACCACGGGCTGCTGACCGCCTATGCCACGGTTGCCGAAACTTTTGCCGCGATGATCAATCTGGAACGCGCCTGCCAGGTACAGATCGCCGCGATGAGCGGCGGCGCCGCGCTTTATCCCGTGCGCGAAGAGGTGCGCGAACTGACCGCGCGGCAAAACGAAAATTTCGGCGGTCAAGACACCGGCCTGCCCGAATGGACCGCGCTGGTGCGCGATCTGCATCGCACCGACCCCGATTTCGTCAACTGAGATCCTCCCCGAAACGGGGAGGGGGACCGCCTGAAAGGTGGTGGAGGAGCCTTGCCCCCCGCGCAAACCCCCGCCAGACTGGTGCCCAGCCCCGCCCCCCCTCCACCACGCTTTGCGTGATCCCCCTCCCCGGTCCGGGGCGGATTTTGTGAGCCACTGACATGACCACCAGCTTTGCCGTGCTTGCCGATTCGACCGACCTGCTGGTCGAAGCCTTTGCCCGCGCCGGCGCCGATGACAGCCTCGTCACCCATGTGCTGGGTCAGCCGGACGAGCCGACGATGATCGCGCGCGTTGCCGGCCATGCGGTGATCGTGGTCAACGAAAGCCGGATCAGCGCGGCAGTGATGGATTCCAGCCCCGCGCTGCGCCAGATCCTGTTTCTGGGCACGGGCGCAGCCAATTTCGTCGATCTGGAGGCGGCCGCGGCGCGCGGCATTCCGGTGCACACGATCAAGGGCTATGGCGATCGCGCGGTGGCCGAACACACGCTGGCGCTGCTGTTTGCCGTCTGGCGCGATATCGCCGCACAGGATGCCAGCGTGCGCGCGGGCGGCTGGGCCGGGGCACCGATCGGCGAGTTGTTTGGCAAAACCATCGGGCTGATCGGCGTTGGCGCGATCGGGGGCGAAGTGGCGCGGCTGGCGCTGGCGCTGGGGATGAAAGTGATCGTCTGGGCGCGGCGGCCGGTCCATATTCCCGGGGTCGAACAAGTCGATCTCGATACGCTGCTGGCCCAGTCCGACATCGTTTCGCCGCATCTGGCCTACACTGCGGAAACCGCAGGCTTTCTGGATGCCGCGCGGCTGCGCCGGATGAAGCGCGGCGCGGTGTTCATCAACACCGCGCGCGCCGAACTGACCGACGAGGCCGAAGTGCTGGCCATGCTGCACGATGGTCATCTCGCGGGTGCAGGCCTTGATGTCTATTCGGCCGAGCCGCTGCCCGCCGATCACCCCTTGCGCAACGCGCCCCGCGCCGTGCTGACCCCGCACACCGGCTGGCAAAGCCCCGAGGCGGTTGCGCGCCTGATCGGCCGCGCGGTTGAAATCCTTGTTCGCGAACGCGCCGCCGCGGGCTTGTAACCGCCGGCCATCGCCCTGATATCCGGCGGGCATCCCAGCACGGACACCCCATGCCCAAAAACCGCTATTACGACGGGCCGGCCAGCGACCATTTCGACGGCCGTTTTTTCAACACTGCACCACCGACGCGCGACAAGACACTGGCCGATATCCGCCGCTGGCGCCGCACATCGCAACGCACCCACTGGCCGGCGCGGGTGCCGGTGCACCCGGCCATGCCCGACGCGCGCGTGGATGGCACGCGGATCACGCTGGTCGGCCATGCCACGGTGTTGATCCAGACCGGCGGGCTGAACCTGCTGACCGATCCGGTATGGTCGAACCGGTGCAGCCCGGTGCAATTTGCCGGGCCAAAGCGGGTCTGTGCGCCAGGCGTGCGGTTTGATGATCTGCCGCCGATCGATGCCGTGTTGCTGAGCCACAACCATTACGACCATCTGGATATGGCCACGCTGCGCCGGCTGGTGCGCGATCATGACCCGCTGATCATCACCCCGCTGGGCAACGACACGCTGGTGCGCAAGGCTGCGCCCAGGGCGCGGATCGTGACCGGAGACTGGTGGGCCAGCCAAACCCTCAAAAGCCACGTCCTGCCCGGGGTAGAGGTCACTTTCGTCCCGGCCCAGCATTGGTCTGCGCGCGGCATCCGGGACCGGCGCATGGCGCTGTGGTGCGGGTTCCACGTGCGCGCCGGGGCGGATACGGTCTATTTCGCGGGCGACACCGGCTATGGCGATGGCAGCCTGTTCTCCACGATCCGCAGCCGCCTGGGATCGCCCGATGTGGCGCTGTTGCCGATCGGCGCCTATGCCCCGCGCTGGTTCATGGCCGACCAGCACACCGATCCGGCCGAAGCGGTGCGCATCCTGCAGGATCTGGACGCAAAACAGGCCATCGCCATCCACTGGGGCGTGTTCCCGCTGAGCGACGAAGGGCGCGATGCGCCGGTGCACGAACTGGGGCTGGCGTTGCGCGCGCACAGCATCGCCCCCGCCCGGTTCCGCCATGACGAACCGGGCGGGGTGATCGCAATCAGCCCTTTTTCAGGTGGCGGCGACCCAGCAGTTCGGCAATCTGCACCGCGTTGAGCGCGGCGCCCTTGCGCAAGTTGTCCGAAACGCACCACAGCATCAGGCCGTTTTCGACCGTGGGGTCTTCGCGCACGCGGCTGACGAACGTGGCATAATCGCCGACGCATTCGACCGGTGTCACATATCCGCCGTCTTCGCGCTTGTCGATCAGCATGATCCCCGGGCTTTCGCGCAGGATATCCTGCGCTTCGGTCGCGCTCAGTTCGTTTTCGAATTCGATGCTGACGGCTTCGGAATGGCCGACAAACACCGGCACGCGCACGCAGGTCGCCACCAGCTTGATCTTGGGATCGAGGATCTTCTTGGTTTCGACCACCATCTTCCATTCTTCCTTGGTGAACCCGTCATCCAGAAAGACATCGATATGGGGGATCACGTTGAACGCGATCTGCTTGGTGAACTTTTTGGGATCGACCCCGTCGCCCACGAAAATGCCGCGGCTCTGTTCGAACAGTTCGTCCATGCCCTCCTTGCCGGCGCCCGACACCGACTGGTAGGTCGATACGACCACGCGCTTGATCGTGGCGCGGTCGTGCAGCGGCTTCAGCGCAACAACCAGCTGCGCCGTCGAACAGTTGGGATTGGCGATGATGTTGCGCTTTTTGTAGCCGTCGATCGCCTCCGGGTTCACTTCGGGCACGATCAGCGGCACATCGGGGTCCATGCGGTAAAGCGACGAATTGTCGATCACCACGCAGCCCGCAGCCGCTGCGCGCGGCGCGTGAACTTTGGTCGGGCCCGATCCGGCGGCAAACAGCGCGATATCCCAGCCGGTAAAGTCGAAATTGTCGACATTGAGCACTTTGAGCATTTCGCCGGTATCGCCGAATTCGATCTCCGTGCCCTGCGAGCGCGACGATGCCAGCGCCGCAATGGCATCGATCGGGAACGCCCGTTCGGCCAGAATGGTCAGCATTTCCCGACCGACATTGCCCGTCGCACCAACGACTGCCACGCGATAACCCATTGCCTTCACTCCTTTGATCCCGGCCACAGCCGGGCAATTGTTTACTTCCCGCCGGGAACGACCCCGTGACGGTTGAGGAAATCGAACACCCGTTCATAAAGGTGCACGCTGATCTTTGGCCCGCCGATGCCGTGCGTCTGGCCCGGATAGAGCATCATGTCGAACGGGATCGCATGGGCCTGCAACGTCGCGGCGAGCGCGGTGGTGTTGTCCAGCACCACGTTGTCATCGGCCATACCATGGATCACCAGCAGCGGGTCGGTCATCTTTGCCGCATCGACAATCGCCCCGGCACGGTCATAGACCCCGCCCGGCGCCTTCGGATCACCCAGATAGCGCTCGGTATAGGCGGTATCATACAGTTCCCACCGCGTGACCGGCGCCACGGCAATGCCCGCCGCCCAGGTGCCGGGATGCGCCTGGAGCATTTTCAGCGTCATGTACCCGCCATAGGACCAGCCGAACGTGCCGATCCGCGCGGGATCGACGAAATCGAGCGATTTGAGATGCTGCGCCCCGGCCAGCTGGTCTTCGACTTCGACGCTGCCCATCGCGTGCCAGATCGGGCTTTCAAATGCGACGCCGCGATTGGCCGATCCGCGGTTGTCGATGGCAAACCAGATATAGCCGCGCGCGACCACCGCCTGTGCCAGCGCCCCCTGCCAGCCGCGCCGCACCACCTGCACCCCGGGCCCGCCATAGTGATAGGCAAACACCGGATAACGCTTGCCCGGTTCCAGCGGCGGGGTGATCATCATCCAGTGCAGATCGGTGCCGTCGGCCGCCTTGATCGTGCCGAACTGCGCCGGGCGGTGCTGCGCCAGATAGGGCGCATAGGGGTGATTGCCCGCCACCCGGTTTTCCTCGATCCACGCCAGATGCTTGCCATCGGCATCAGCCAGATAGGATTGCGAAGGCTGGGCATCGGCCGTGCGCGTGACGATCAGCGTCTTGCCCCGGGCATCGGCGGTGGCGTGATTGTCATAGGCCGGATCGCCCAGCGGGATCAGCGTATCGGGCTGCGCCAGATCGAGCGCATAGACCTGGCTGGCCAGCACATCATCGCGGTTGCCGGTCAGGATCACGCGCCCGGCGGCACCGGCACCACCCTTTTCATCCACTGCGACCAGCCCGGTGACATCCCAGTCACCACGCGTCAGTTGCGTCCATTCGCCTTTGGCAAAGTGCCACAAATGCGCGTGGCCATCGCGTTCGGACCACCAGATCAGGCTGCCATCGGCCAGAAAGCGATAGGAATCCGACAAGTTGATCCAGCTTTTGGGTGCAGCCTGTTCGCTGAACAGCACAGTGCTTGCCCCGGTCGCGGGATCGACCGCCAGCATGTCCAGCCGGTCCTGCACCCGGTTGAGCCGCTGCACATACAGTGTCTTGCCATCGCGCGCCCAATCGACGCGCGCCAGATAGATGTCCTTGTCCGGCCCCAGATCGACCGGAACGTCGATCTGCCCGTCGGCCGATACCACATGCAGCGACACCACCGCATTGGCCGTGCCCGCCGCCGGATAGCGCTGCTGCGTCACGCTGGTCGCGCCCGCGCCGATTGCCGCGCGGGTGACGAGGCCAACCCCGCTTTCATCAAACCGTTCGACCGCCAGCCGGGTTTCATCGGGCGCCCACCAATATCCGGCAAAGCGGTGCAGTTCTTCCTGCGCGATGAATTCCGCCTCACCCCAATGGACATCGGCATTGGGCTCGGCCGGGGTAACGGCTGTGGCCGCGCCGGCCAGCGCGCCGACCCACAGCCGGCGATCGCGCACAAACGCGACATGGCCGCCCTTTGGCCCCAGCGCGGGGTTCAGCACTTCGCCGCCAGCCGCTGCTGCGATCGGCGTGACAGTGCCGGCATCGCGCCCGGCGACATGCGCGATGAACAGTTGCCCATCGACGGGTACCAGCACACTTTGCGAATCCGGGGCCCAGTCATAGCTGACAATGCCCTTCAATTCGCCGATGCGTTGCCGTTCGCGCTGCATCTTGGCGACTTCGGACAAGTCCTTGCCGCTTGCCAGCTTGGCCGAATCGACCAGCATGCGCCATTTGCCGTTGTGCCGGTCAAACCCCCACAGATCATACCGCTCACGATCATCGGGCCGGCTGCGCAGCACGGTGAGGAACCGGCCATCGGGTGACAGGCGCACACCGCGCGGCACCGCGCCGGCGATGCCGGGGCTGGCAAAGACACGTTCGAGCGAAATCGAACCGGGGGCAACGGAGGTGGTCACGGTATTCTCCCGGGCGGTGGAGGGCGTGGGGGCAAGGCCGCAAGCCAGTGCGGCGACCAGTATCGGGATCAGGCATCTGGGCATCGCGCGTGGGCTCTGGTGCAAAGAGGGTGGGCAGGACGCAAGCGGGCAGGACAGACAGCAAAAAGGCGCCCCGGCGGGTGTGCCAGGACGCCTTTTCACGTGTTTTGCGTGTTACGGCCGGGGGCTGTTCAAGCCTGTCCTGGTCAACTTTCGGCGCTGGGCCGAATATCGCGACGTTCGGCAATACGTGCCGATTTGCCGCGACGGCCGCGCAGATAATAGAGTTTCGCACGACGCACGACGCCGCGGCGAACCACGGTGATCGAATCGATGTTGGGCGAATAGAGCGGGAACACACGCTCCACACCTTCGCCGAACGAGATTTTGCGCACGGTGAAGTTCGATCCCAGGCCACGGTTCGACCGCGCGATCACCACGCCTTCATAGGCCTGGACGCGGGTGCGTTCGCCTTCGACAACGCGCACGCCCACGCGCACGGTATCGCCGGCGCGGAACGCCGGGATTTCCTTTTTGGATTTGAACTCGGCAATGGCTTCAGCTTCAAGCTGCTGAATCAGGTTCATTTTTTTCGTCCATCGTTCCACGCTGCGCACCAGAGGCAGACTGGACCCGAACGCCGGCGTGGCGTTCCCAAAGGTCCGGCCTGCGTAGCCGGGTATGATCGGCTGCCATCGACTTTCGCCAGGCAGCGATCTTCGCATGATCCCCCGATCGCAGCACTTCGGGGATCGTGCGCCCTTCCCATTCAACGGGTCGGGTATAATGCGGGTATTCGAGAAGACCGTTTTCAAACGATTCCTCGTGCCCACTGGAAGCCGCGCCCATTACGCCGGGAAGCAGCCGAATGCAAGCATCGAGCAACAACAGCGCCGCGCATTCGCCACCCGACAGCACGACATCGCCCACCGCGATCTCTTCCACCGCGCGCCCGGCAAAGATCCGTTCGTCAAACCCTTCGAACCGGCCGCACAGCACGGTCACCCCGGGCCCTGCCGCAAGCTGGCGCACGCGCGCCTGCGTCAATGGCGCCCCGCGCGGCGTCATCGCCACCACAGGGGCATCGGGGTGCAGCACGCGGGCATGATCGACCGCCCGCGCCAGCACATCGGCGCGCAGCACCATCCCCGCCCCGCCACCTGCGGGCGTGTCATCGACGGTGCGGTGTTTGTCGGCGGCAAAATCGCGGATCTGCACGGTATCGAGCGACCACGTGCCCTCGGCCAGCGCGCGCCCGGCCAGGCTGTGCCCCAGCGGGCCGGGGAACATGTCGGGATAGAGCGTGAGGATGGTGGCGGCGAAGGTCATTGCGTCGTGTTTGCCCCCTGGGCCTTGGCTGATCGCCTGATAGTGCTCAGCACGCGGGCATTGAGAATGAGCCCGACGGCAAAGACCACCACGGCAACACTTGCAAGCATCATCGCCGCGGCGATCATCATGCCACAGGCGTCAATCCCGCATTGGGCAAACGTCATCGAATGGGTTCGCATCACAACCAGGATTGCAAGAGCGACAAGGCAGGTTGGAACAAGGCAGGCGGTAACCAGCGAGACGGCCCGCCCGCTCCAACCCGGGCGCCAGCCAAGAATACCGCGCGTCAGCAACGGCGGACCTGCAACCATGGCGGAAAGGATCAGGATGACCGCCACATCGCCAAGCATCCTGAGCATCACACCGTCCAATCTTCGATCAGCAGCCCTGGCACGTCCGAAAAATCGGCGACGTTGTTGGTCACAATCACCGCACCAAGGCTTAGCGCGTGAGCGGCCAGCAGGCGGTCGAACCGACCACGCCGGAATGGCAGCGTCGCATAAAGTCGCGCCGCCGCTTCATCGAACGGGGCCAGGGGGACCGCCGCGATCAGCGCATCAAGCGCATCCGATGGCGGCGGCTTTCCGCTTTGGGAACCCAAGGCAACTTCGGCAAATGTGATTGCCGAAATCGCCAACGTTCCCGGTTCGGACAGTGCAATCCGCTTCGTGACCGGGGATGCGGCATCGGCCAGCGCAAAGATCACGCAATTGGCATCGATCAAATACCGGATCACGCGGCCTTTTCATCCGCCATATGCGCAGCAATCGTGCTCGGGCGCTCTTCAAATTCGCGCAGTTCGGGTGGCAACGGCTTCAACCACGGCGCCTTGCCGGCAAAGCCGCTGACGTCAATGGTGCGACGGGCCAATTGCTTCGGGCGCAACACCAGTCCGCCGTCCTGTTCGACGACGATCCATTCGGCACCAGGTTCGATACCCAGCGCGGCAGGCATACGGATGGCCACCGAATTGCCCGACCGAAAGCTTTTGGCGTGGTGTTCCTTGCCCATCATCGACTCCTGTATATACGCAATGTATATACAAATTCGGACTGTTTGTCCAGCCTGGTTGCGAATTCAGGGCGCGGGCACATACGTGAAGCGCAGCGCCTGCAGCGTGATCGGGCGCGTGGGGGCAAGCAGCACGGTGCCTTCAATCGTGCCCTTGGTGCAGGTCCAGATGAAGCTGCCGGCCATGGCGTGATCGGGATGGATCGGCGCGGCCGTATCGCACGTGCCGGCCTGCGCGCGCGTTTCGCCCAGCACTTTGGCCCATTGCGCGTCGCTGCGGTCCAGCGGGAAGTTCATTGCCACTTTGCCCGCCACCGGCGCGACCGTGCCCGCGGCCCAGATTGCGCGCGTGGCGGTGTAGAACGTGGCGAGATCGGGGGAGACCACTGGCGCAGGGCGTTTCAGCAGGCCCTGTTGCAACATCAGCACCGCCGTATCCCACACCGGCGCGGTGGGTCCGGCATACGTCTTGTTGGTCAGCGCAAACAGCGCAACGCCGAATTCGGGCAGCAGCAGCACGTGGCTGCCATAGCCCGGATAGCCGCCGCCATGGTTGAGCGTGAGGCCCAGATCGCAATCCTGCACCACGCGCCAGCCCATGCCATAGGCGACCGCGCCCGGGCACGCGGTGGCCCCGCTGGCGCCATAGCGGTGGAACACCGACTGGAAATTCAGCCCTTCGGCAATCTGGCGCACGGTGCCGCGCCGCACCGGGCCGGTATCGGCATCATCGCGCGGCGGCCAGGCCGACACCACGAAGGCCAGCCATCTGGCATAATCGGTGGCACTGACCGTCAGGCCGCCCATCGAATTGAACGCGCCATCATCCATTGTCGGTTCTTCGGCCCAGGCATCATTTTCCCAGCGATAGCCGAGCGCCCGGCGCGCCTGGTCCAGCGCGTGGACATCATATCCGCTCGACGTCATGCCCAGCGGGCCCAGCAGCGTCTGTTCGACATAGGCGCGATAGGGCGCGTGCGTGACATTGGCGATCACCCGGCCGAGGATGGCATAGCCCAGATTGGCATATTCGTGGCGCATTCCGGGCGCGCGGGCGAACGGCACCCCTGCGGCGAGCAGGCGCGAAAACGCCTCCTGCGGCAACGGCGTCTGGCGATCGCCCCAGGGATCATCGGTGACGAACCCGGCGACATGGTGCAGCAGGTCACGGATCGTGATGCGCGGCGAATCCGCGGTGGCATTGCCCCAGCCGCGCATTTCCGGAACGTATTTTTCCGCCGGATCGTCGAGCGCAATCAGCCCCTTGTCACGCAACGACAGGATCGACAGCGCGGTGAACGCCTTGGTCATCGAGGCGATGCGGAACAGCGTTTCGCCATCGACCGCGCGGCGCGTTTTCAGATCCTGCACGCCAAGCCCATGGACATAGGCCAGCCTGCCCTGCGCGACCACGCCATAGACCATGCCCGGCACATGGTTTTCGGCCATCCAGCGGGTGAAGATCGCATCGATGGCCGGTTCGGCAGCGGCAAGATCGGCTGCCGGCGGCGGCGGCGCATCAGCCAGTGCGGCGATCGGCGTTGTTGCCATCAGTGCGGCCATCAGGCCCCTGACGATCCGGTTTTTGCGCATGACCTGCCCCCTGCTTGGCACCCTGCCGGTGCGGCGCGTATCAAAGCCCGTTGTGCATCGGGCGTCAACCGGGCCAGGGTTCAGGGGTATTTGGCGCGCCCGCCTTTGTTGTGTGGCGCCTCAGTCCTGCGCCCAGGCGGCGGTGATGACCAGCCGCTGGTCATTCCATTCGGGCACGGCTTCTTCGCGCATCGGCACCATGAAGGTCTTGCCATCGGGGCGGCGCAGTTCGATCACGTCGCCGGCGCCGAAATTGTCGACCGCGATGCAGGTGCCAAGGTCTGCGCCATCGGTGGACACCGCATGGAGCCCGATCAGATCGGCGTAATAGTATTCGCCTTCGCCCAGCGGCGGCAGGGAATCGCGCGGAACGGCCAGCGCCGTGCCGCGCAAGGCTTCGGCCGCGGTGCGGTCGGCGCATTCGGCAAACCGGGCAATCGCCCCGCCTTTGCCATCATCGCGCAAGGTGGTGAGAGTCAGCGCGCCGGCGTTGAACGCGCCGGCGCGGTTGAGGTGGCGCTTCAGCGTCGCCACCCCGTCCCCGAACAGTTTCAGCCGCACTTCGCCGGCCACGCCATGCGCACCGGTTACGGCCGCAAGCGTTATGTCAGCCGGCATATGCTGCCCGATCTGCGTATCGATGCTCAGGCTTCAGCAGTTTCAGCAGCGGCTTCTGCCGGCGCTGCTTCAACCGCCGCAGCAGCCTGTGCCTCGGCCAGCTTGGCCGCACGGTCTTCGGCACGTTCCTTGGACTTCTTGCCCGGCACGCCCTTGTTGGGGTTGGTGGTGGGGGCGCGTTCCTTCAGGCCACGCTTGTCGAGCAGGCGCGCGACGCGGTCGGTCGGCTGCGCACCGACGCCCAGCCAGTAATGCACGCGGTCTTCGGTCAGGCGCACGCGGTTTTCATCGTCCTTGGCCAGCAGCGGGTTGTAAGTGCCCACCTGCTCCAGATACTTGCCATCGCGCGGGGCGCGGCTGTTGGCGACGACGATCTTGTAATAGGGGCGCTTTTTCGAACCACCACGCGACAGCCGCAGAGAAACAGACATTCGTTTGACCTTTCCAGTAAATATCGAAAACAGTGTTCAAAATTCGTTATTTGCGTTTCAACAGATCGCCCAGGTTGCCGGGCATTCCGCCGCCCATGCCCCCAAGGCCGGGCAGTTTCGGTCCCCCGCCGCCCATTCCGCCCATTCCGCCCATCTGCTGGTCCAGCCCGGGCATTGCCCCGCCCAGACCGCCTTTGCCGAACATCGCGGCCAGGCCTTTCAGCCCGCCCATCTTGCGGATCTGCTTCATCGCGCGCGCCATTTCCTGGTGCATCTTGATGACTTTGTTGACATCCTGCACTTGCGTGCCCGACCCTTTGGCCACGCGGATCTTGCGCTTGGCGTTAAGCAGTTCGGGCTTGGCGCGTTCCTTGGGCGTCATCGATCCGATGATCGCATCCATGTGCAGCAGAACCCGGTCGTCCATGCCCGAATTGGCCATGGCCTGCTTGGCCTTTTTCATGCCCGGCATCATGCCCGCGAGTGCGCCCAAGCCGCCCATGCGCTGCATCTGCTGCAACTGCGTGCGCAGATCGGTCATGTCGAATTCGCCCTTCGCCATGCGCTGGGCCAGGCGTTCGGCTTCGTCCGCCTGAACCGCCGCGGCGGCTTTTTCGACGATCGAGACGATATCACCCATGCCCAGGATGCGCCCGGCCACGCGCTGCGGATCGAACGCTTCGATCGCATCGAGCTTTTCACCGGTGGCGGCAAATTTGATCGGCTGGCCGGTCACCGCGCGCATCGACAGCGCCGCACCACCGCGCGCATCGCCATCCATGCGGGTCAGCACCACACCGGTCAGCGACACCTGCCCGGCAAAGTTCTGCGCCACGTTGACCGCGTCCTGCCCGGTCAGCGCATCGACCACCAGCAGCGTTTCGCGCGGGGCGGAAACGGCGCTGACCGCCTTCATTTCGTCCATCAGCGCCTGATCGACATGGAGCCGCCCGGCGGTATCGAGCAGCAGCACATCGACCGCCTGCAGCTTTGCCGCATTCACCGCGCGCGTGGCGATGGCCACCGGCTGCTGGCCGGGCACGATCGGCAGCGTTGCCACCCCGGCCTGGACACCGAGCACGGCCAGCTGGTCCTGCGCCGCGGGACGATTGACGTCGAGCGAGGCCATCAGCACCTTTTTGCCGTGGCGGTCTTTCAACAGCTTGGCGATCTTGGCGGTGCTGGTGGTCTTGCCCGATCCTTGCAGGCCGACCATCATGATCACCACCGGCGGGGTTGCCGCCAGATCAAGTTCGGCCGTGCCGCCGCCAAGCATTTCGATCAGCGCGTCATTGACGATCTTGACCACTTGCTGGCCCGGAGTGACCGAGCGGAGCACCTGCTGACCAATCGCCTGTTCGGTTACGGCATCGACAAAACGACGCACCACCGGCAGCGCCACATCGGCTTCGAGCAGCGCGATGCGCACTTCGCGCATGGCGGCGCGCACATCCTCTTCGGACAGCGCGCCACGACCGCGCAGGCGGTCGAAAACGCCGCTCAGCCGATCTGACAGACTATCGAACACTGCGCACCACTCCTGACACCGCCCGCAGACACCCGTCCACAGCCGAAACGACAAAAACGCCGGTGGGCGAAACCTCGCCGACCAGCGTTGGCATTTCCGCTGCAAGAGCCGAAAGCGAATCCAGCAATTCGGCCATGATCGGCCGTTTCGCTGTGGTGCCCATAGGCTTTGCCTGCGGATTTGGCAAGCCGGTGCCCAAACGCCGCACACCCACCCGCGCAGGCGCCCAAATGCCCCATGCGCCGCCCGGAACGGCCCCCACGGCTTAACCCAAACTTCAACAAAGTCGGTTACGAGACGCATCGCAGGATCGCGTCGAGCAAGGAGCAGGCCAGACGTTATGCCACGGCAGGACTATCAGCATGACCAGGCAGGCGCTGCGGCGCCGGCTTTTGGCGTGACTGGTTCGCCGGTGGCGGATATGGCGGCTGTGCCGGCCGCGGCGCCGGGGATTGCCGCGACGGCCGGCCTGATCCCTGACATTGCAGCAATCCCCGGCGCCGCGGCAAAGCCGCAAACGCCGGCCGCGATCAGCCGCACCGAGCGCGATATCGTGGCGCTGGGCATCATTTTTGCCGCGATCATCCTGTTCATCGGCACCGGGTCTTCGGTGTTGACCCGGCTGGCGCGGCACCTGCTGTTTGGCGAAACCAATGTCGATTCGCTGCTGACCAATGCGCTGCTGCTGAACATCGCGCTGATCGTGTTCGGCTGGCGGCGCTACACCGATCTGATCCGCGAAGTGGCGGCGCGGCGCGATGCCGAAGCCGCCGCGCTGCGGCTGGCCGATACCGACCCGTTGACCGGATTGCTCAACCGGCGCAGCTTTGACACGGCGCTGATGCGGCTGGCGGGCGAAGCGGCACAGCGCGAAGGCTGCCTGGCGCTGATGCTGATCGATCTTGACCGGTTCAAACGTGCCAACGATTCGCACGGGCACCATGTGGGCGATGCCGTGCTGACCGAAACCGCGCGGCGCGCGCGCGCCATGCTGCCCGCCGATGCCGCGCTGGCACGGCTGGGGGGCGATGAATTTGCCGCGCTGGTGCCGTTTGGCCGGGGTGCAGACGGCATGGGCCAGACCGAGCGGCTGGCCACGCGCATCGGCCACGCCATCGCGCTGCCGATTCATTGCGGCGATCACACCATCGGGGTTACCGCGTCGATCGGCGCGGAGTGCACCCCGATCGATCCGGGCATGTCGTTGGCCGAAGCGACCGACCGGCTGATGCATCGTGCCGACGTGGCGATGTATCAGGCCAAAAAGGGCGGGCGCAGCCGCCATTGCTGGTTTGATCCGGCGATGGAGGCCGACATGCTGGCGCGCAACCGGCTGGAACAGGATATCCGCGCCGGGCTGAAACAGGGCGAATTCTGCCCCTATTATGAAAAGCAGGTGGATCTGACCACGGGCGCGATCACCGGCTTTGAAATGCTGGCGCGCTGGCATTCGGCGGCGCGCGGGCTGATCGGGCCCGAAGTGTTCGTGCCGGTGGCCGAAGATATCGGCCTGATGCCCGATCTATCGGAAACGCTGATCCGCCAGGCGCTGATCGATGCGCAGGACTGGGCCCCGCATCTGACGCTGGCGATCAACATTTCGCCGGTGCAACTGCGCGATTCGTGGTTTGCGCAACGGCTGCTGAAATTGCTGGTGGAGGCGCATATCCCGCCCAGCCGGATCGAGATCGAGATCACCGAAATCAGCCTGCGCGAAAATCTGCCGATGGTGCGGTCGCTGATCACCTCGCTGCGCAACCAGGGCGTGCGGATCAGCCTGGATGATTTCGGCCATGGCGCATCGAGCCTGGCGCATTTGCGCACGCTGCCGTTTGACCGGATCAAGATCGATCGCAATTTCATCGCCGGGCTGGGGCACAACCGCGACAGTTCTGCCGTGGTCGAGGCGATTGCCGCAATCGGCCGGGGCATGGACATGCCAATCACCGCCGAAGGGATCGAAACCCCCGAAATTCTGGCGGAACTGCTCAAGATCGGCGCGCTGCAAGGGCAAGGCTATCTCTATGGCCGGCCGATGAACGCCGAAACGCTGCGCGAGGAACTGGCCGACCAGCGGCTGCTGGCCCCGGCCACCGTGCCACCCGCACCAGTAGACCGGCGCACCGCCTGACCCCTGACCCCTGGCCCCTGACTACTGACTCCTGACAACCGGCCCCTGACAACCGGCCCCGCGTTCTGAACAACGACGACAATTTTGCAAACCGGCGGGTTTGGGCTACTAGCCCGCGCCATGCGCATTCCCTTTCGCAAGATGCACGGCCTGGGCAATGATTTCGTGGTGATCGACGCGCGCGCCCGCGCCGTGGCGATGACCGCGCGCCGCGCCGCCGCGCTGGCCGACCGCAAGACCGGCATCGGCTGCGACCAGCTGATCGTGCTGGAATCATCGGACTTTGCCGATGTGCGGATGCGCATTTTCAACCCCGATGGCGGCGAAGTGGAAGCCTGCGGCAATGCCAGCCGCGCGGTCGGCCTGCTGCTGGCCGATGAACACGCGGGCGAAACCCGGATCGAATCCCGGATCGAAACCCTGGGCGGCACGATTGTCGCCCGCGCCAAGGGGCCCGCAATCAGCGTGGCGATGGGCGTGCCGCGTTTCGACTGGGAGGCGATTCCGCTGGCCTATGCGATGGATACGATGGCCATGCCGGTGGCGTGGGAAGACCTTGCCAATCCGGTTGCGGTCAATGTCGGCAATCCGCATGTCGTGTTCTTTGTGCCCGATACGCACGCGGTCGATCTGGCGCGGCTGGGCCCGCTGATCGAGACTGACCCACTGTTTCCGCAGCGGATCAATGTCAATGTTGCCACGCTGACCGCGCCCGATGCAATCGATCTGCGCGTATGGGAACGCGGCGCCGGGCTGACACGCGCCTGCGGCACCGGGGCCTGCGCCACGGCCGTGGCGGCGATGCGCCGGCGGCTGACCGGGCGCGACGTCACGATAACCCTGCCCGGCGGACCGCTGACCATCGCCTGGGACCGCGATGACACGATCATCATGACCGGGCCCGCCAGCGAAAGCTTTGCCGGCGATTTTGCCGGGGAAGATTACCCCGAATGACTCTGCCCGCCCAAATCCAAGCACCATCCAACGCACCGTCCACCGCACCATCCAGGGCACCGGGCGAAGTGGTCACGCTGGGCTGCCGGCTGAACCTTGCCGAAAGCGAGGCGATCCGCGCCATGGTGGCGCAGGCGCCTGGCCAGACGGTGGTGGTCAACACGTGCGCAGTCACCGCCGAGGCGGTGCGCCAGTCGCGCCGCGCGGTGCGGCGGCTGCGCCGCGATCATCCCGATGCGCGGCTGGTGGTGACGGGTTGCGCCGCCACGATCGCGCCCGGCGATTTTGCCGCCATGGCCGAAGTCGATGCGGTGGTGGCCAACCCGGCAAAGCTATCGCCGCAAAGCTGGCGCGCGCCTGGCGAAAGTGCCCCTGCCCCAGCCCCAGCCCCAGCCCCAGCCTCAACCCCAGCCCCTGCACCCACAGCAACTTCGGCGCACCACACGCGCGCGTTCGTTCCGGTGCAGAACGGGTGTGACCATGCCTGCACGTTCTGCATCATTCCTGCCGGGCGCGGCGCCAGCGTGTCGAGCCCGGTGGACGATGTGCTGCGCCGGATCGGTGCACATTGCGATCAGGGCGTGAACGAAGTGGTGCTGACCGGGGTCGATGTTACCGGCTGGGGCGCGGATTTGCCCGAACGCTCCCGCGCAGAACGACCCAGGCTGGGCGATCTGGTCGCGGCGATCCTGCGCGCCTTTCCGGCGCTGCCGCGCCTGCGCCTGTCTTCGCTCGACGGGGTGGAAATCGACGATCTGCTGTTTGACATCATCACCGGAGAGCCGCGCCTGATGCCGCACATCCACTTGTCGTTGCAGGCAGGCGACGACATGGTGCTGAAACGCATGAAGCGCCGCCATAGCCGCGCGCAGGCCATCGCGCTGATCGAGCGGATGCACGCGCGCCGGCCCGACATTGCCATCGGCGCCGACGTCATCGCCGGGTTTCCGACCGAAACGGCCGAAATGCATGCCAACAACATCAGCCTGATTGCCGAGGCGCGCGTCGTGCACGGCCATGTCTTTCCCTATTCGCCGCGCCCCGGCACCCCGGCGGCCCGCATGCCGCAGGTCGATCCGGTGGAAGTGCGCGAACGCGCGGCACAGTTGCGCGCCGCCGTCGCCGCCAATCGCGCGGCCTGGCTGCAAAGTTTGGTGGGGCAGGCGCGCATCGTGCTTGCCGAACGCGATGGCACCGGCCATTCGGGCGAATTCGCCCCCTACCGCCTGCCGCCCGGCACGGTACCAGGCAGCCTGATTACCCTGACCCCCGGGACGATAGAGCAAGGATACCTGGCATGAGCAGCGACACCTGGAGCGACCGGCTGCTGGGCGGCCTGCGCAAAACCCAGGAACGGCTGGCCGAAAACCTGGCCGGAAACCTGATTGGCCTGGGCGGATCGACCCGCCTGACCGAGGCGCAGCTTGACGATATCGAGGATGCGCTGATCGCATCGGATCTGGGCCCGCGCGCGGCGGCGCGGATCAGGGCGCGGCTCGCTGCCGGGCGGTTCGAAAGCGGGCTGGACGAAGCGGCGCTGCGCGGATCGGTCGCCACCGAGATCGAGGCGATCCTGCGCGCGGTGGCGCGGCCGCTGGACATTGTCGCCTTTCCCCGACCGCAAGTGATCCTGGTGATCGGGGTGAACGGATCGGGCAAGACCACCACCATCGCCAAGCTGGCGCATCTGTTTCAGGAACAGGATTACAGCGTGATGCTGGCCGCGGGCGATACCTTTCGCGCCGCCGCAATCGGGCAATTGCGCGTCTGGGCCGATCGGCTGGGGATCACGGTGATCAGCGGCGAAGAAGGCGGGGACCCGGCCTCTATCGTGTTTGACGCGGTAAAGCAGGCGACCGAGGCCGGCACCGACGTGCTGATCGTCGATACCGCCGGCCGGCTGCACAACAAGCGCGAACTGATGGACGAACTGGCCAAGATCCGCCGCGTGCTCGGCCGGCTGAACCCCGCTGCGCCGCACGACGTGGTGCTGGTGCTCGATGCCACCAATGGCCAGAACGCGCTGCAACAGATCGAAATTTTCCGCGAAGTGGCCGGGGTGACCGGGCTGGTGATGACGAAGCTGGATGGCACCGCGCGCGGCGGCGTGCTGGTGGCTGCGGCGGAACAATACGGATTGCCGATCCACGCCATCGGCGTGGGCGAAAAGATCGATGATTTGCGCCCGTTCGACCCCGCGCTGGTCGCCCGGGTGATTGCCGGAGACGTGGCATGACCACCCCTGAACACGCTGAAACGCCAGGAAAGCCGCGCGCCCATGGCGCATCGTGGATCAATCTGCTGGTCGATTATGGCCCGCTGCTGGTGTTTTTCCTGGCCTATCGCCATTTCACCCCGCGCGGCGGCGATCCCGCGATGGCGGCCGGGGTGGGCGCGGTGGTGGCCGTGACCAAAAGCACGATTGTCTTCATGATCGCGACCGTTGCGGCGCTGATCGTATCAAAATGGCGGCTCGGGCGAATTTCGCCGATGCTGTGGCTGTCATCCACGCTGATCATCGGATTTGGCACGCTGACCGTGTTTTTCGGCGATCCGACGTGGATTCAGATCAAGCCCACGGTGATCTATGTGCTGTTTGCCGCGATCCTGTTTGGCGGCTTGCGCTTTCGCCGGCCGATGCTGCGTGATCTGCTGCAATCGGCGTTTGACGGGCTGGACGAAGATGGCTGGCTGAAACTGTCGCGCAACTGGGCATGGTTCTTCGTGTTTCTGGCGGTGCTGAACGAAGTGCTGCGCCACTGGTACAACAAGGACAACGGCGGGTTTGAAACCTGGCTGACGATCAAGGTGTGGGGCGTGACCGCGTTGTCATTTGCGTTCACTTTTGCCCAGGTGCCGATGCTGATCCGCCATGGCCTGGGTGAAACCGCCGAGATCGAGGCGGAAACCACCATCCCGGGCGACTGATGGCATTGTGCAGTGAGCTCAACTCACTGCACATTGCTATCAGCCCGCGCGGCGCTTGAGCATCACGATGTGCGATGAGTTCCACTCATCGCACATCCGTATGAAACGCGACCGGGTGCCCTTGTCGGGCGCCTTTTTTCCGCACGCGCTAAACTGCCCTTTACCACCTTGCGGTAATCTTGCGCGTGTCTGGAGCGCGAGGGGGCGTGCGATGAACTATGCGATTGGGGCGGTTTTCGTGGTGGCGGCGGGCGCCGGTGTGTTCTTTATGGCGCGGCCGCATCCGGCCGACGAATATCCGCTGAGCGTGGCCGATACCTATCAGCGGCTGTCGCACGCGAACTTGACACCTGGCGGTGGTGAAGGGCCGTTTGGCCGGCTGACCGCGTCCGTGACGGGCAATGGCGAGAACACGGTGGAATGGACCGCGCACGGATCGATGGCGGGCTTTTCCTGCGCGCTGCATCTGAACCCGATTGCCGCGACCAGCACCAAAGTCGCAGTGTCGTGCGACGGCGGCGGCGCCGGATCGGGCGCGGCAACGGGCATGTTGAACACCATGATCCGCGATGCGGTGATCGAAATGGTCGACGCGACGCTCAACGGCCGCGCCTATGACGCGGAAAAGGCCAAAGGCGCGACCGCCTATCGCTGGCCCGAAGATGTCGTGCACCATGCCGGCATGCGGGAAGCCGTGGGCGACGCGGTGAAAATGCAGGCCGACCTGGCCGACGAACAGGCCAAAATGGAACAGGAGCGCAAGGCCGACGATGTCGCGCGCGAAGCCGCCACAAACGGCCAGCCGACCATCGATACCGCCCCGGCCAACCCGCAACCCGACGGCAATACCCCCTGACCAGGCCCATACTCCCTGATCAGGGAGCGCCCGCGCGGCCTGGTCAGACAGCCGGGGGCAAAAACGCCCGCCGGCCCGCCGATCACCCCGCGTGGTGGCCCAGAGTCCAGACATAGGCCGCAACCGCCCTGATGTCGCCCGCATCAAGCGGCGCACCGCCGCGGGCGGGCATGCCGCCGCCGCCTTTTTTGGGATGGGCGACACCTGCGGCAATCGTCGCGGCAAGGCCTGCGGGCGACCCGTCGCTCCACAGATATCCCGGCCCGACCAGCGAGGCGCCGGCGCTGCTGCCGCGCCCGTCCGATCCGTGGCAGCCGGTGCACGTGCCGCCCTTGGCTTCGCCGAAATAGATCCGCTGGCCCAGCGCGACCTCTTCGGCGGTGAAACCCGGCGGCGGCACGGGCGGTGCGCCGCTGAACGCATCGCCCACGGTCAGCGCGCTTTTGATCGCGGCCTCGGGCGCCGGGGCCAGCGGGGTTTCGGCCGGGCCGCGATAGGTTACGCGCCAGATCGTGCCACGCACATCATCGGCGATATACAGCGCGCCATCCGGCCCCACCGCCAGCCCGGCGGGGCGATGCGCGGCGCGGCCCGGTTCGCGATAGGCACCGGCAAACCCATCGGCAAAGCGGATCCACGCACCCGCCGGTTTGCCATCCTTCAGCGGCTGGAACACCACCTGGTATCCGCCCTGTGGCGCGGGCGCGCGGTTCCACGATCCGTGAAAGGCGATGAATGCGCCTTCGGCATAGGCCGCCGGAAAGGCGCGCGCGGTATAGATCGCCACGTCATTGGGCGCCCAGTGCCCTGGAAACGCCGCCACCGGCAGCGTCTTGCCGGCGCAGCGGCCCTGCGTGTGGCCGCCATCGCCGCCATATTCGGGTGCGAGCACGTGGCGCCCCTGCGGTCCGTCGAAATAGCAGGTGGGCCAGCCGAAATCGGTGCCTTTGGTCGGCGAAAACAGGATTTCACTGGGCAATTCGATGCCCTGTTCGGCGGTGTAGTGCGCGGGCCAGTTCTGCGACAGCTGATCGCGGCCGTGCTGCGTGGCAAAAATCCGCCCGGCCGAATCGAAGGCCATGCCGCCGGTGTTGCGGATGCCCGTGGCCCAGCGTTCGGCAGGCGAAAACCGCTGCCCCAGTGCATCGGCGCGATAGGCCCAGATGCCGCCGCGGGTTTGCTGTTCAATGCACGGATCGGCGCCTTTGGCACCGGGCTGACGGTTCGGGCTTTCACAGGTATTGGTGGCCGATCCCGAATTGACCAGCAACGTGCCCGCGCCATCGATCACGAAAGGGTGCATCGGATGGTCACCACCCAGCACCAGCCCCGACAGCACGACCTGGGCCGGACCGGCCGGCGCCATCTGGCCCGGTTGCATGGCATAGCGCACGATCGTGTCGGATTCTTCGGCATAGAGCGCGCCGTGCCACAGCGCGATGCCGGTGCCGCCGTTGCCGCCGCGCGCCAGGCTGGGGCCAAACCGTTCGATCACATCGGCCACGCCATCGCCATCGCGATCTTTCAGCGCCACGATCAGCCCGCCGGCGGGGGTGGAGCCTTTGGGAAAATACTCTTCGCTGTGCCAGGTGTTGACATAGACCGTGCCATCCGCCGCCACCGAAAGATGGCGCGCATGCCCCAGATGATCGGCAAACACCGTGGCACAGAACCCGGGCGGCAGCGTGAGCCCGCCATTGTCCGGCGCGCAAGCCATCGGCGATGCGGCATCGGGCGCTGCAGTCAGCCGGGTGGTGGTGGCCAGCCCCGCCAGCCCGGCCCCGGCGATCGCCAGTGTGGCCAGGGCACCGGCGCGCGACAGGCGCGGGCGCGAAACGGGGGTGTGGGCAGATTTTGGCATGGCGCTCTCCAACCGGGCTTTGCGCGCGGTCATAGACGTGCCCTGCCCCACGCGCCAAGCGCCAATTGGGGCTTATACCAAGGTGCAGTGAGCGTGACTCGCTGCACCTTGGAATAAGCCCGCGCGGCGCCTGAGCGTCAGATTTTTATCTGGCTGCCCAATTCCACCACGCGGTTGGTCGGCAGGCGGAAGAATTCCATCGCGCTGGCCGAATTGCGCATCATCCACGAAAACAGTTTTTCCCGCCACAGCGCCATGCCCGGCGTATCCGACGGCAGCAGCGTCTGGCGCGACAGGAAAAAGCTGGTGCGCATCATGTCGAACGGATCGCCGCACAAAGTCAGGCCCTTCAGCGCGGCCGGCACATCGGTTTCTTCCAGAAAGCCGAAACGCAGTTTCAGCCGGTAGAACCCGTTGCCGAAATCGCGCACGACCGCGCGGCTGTCGGGATCGACAAACGGCGTATCCTCGATCTGCACGGTCATCAGCACGATGCGTTCGTGCAGCACTTTGTTGTGCTTCATGTTGTGCAGCAGCGCCGCAGGCACACCCGCCGCGGCCGAGGCCATGAACACCGCCGTGCCGGGCACGCGGATCGCGCTGGCGTGCGCCGATTTGGTGAACACTTCCAGCGGAATGCCGCCGGCCGACATCGTCTGGCGCAGCAGCGAACGGCCGCGCGACCAGGTGGTCAGCAGCGTAAACACCACCAGCCCCATCAGCAGCGGCACCCAGCCGCCATCGGGCACTTTGGTCAGGTTTGCCGCGAGATACAGCGCATCGATGGCAAAGAACACCGCGATCAGCGCGCCCGCCAGCAGCGGCGGCCAATGCCACAGCCGCAGCAGCACCACCGCCAGCAGCACATTGTCGATCAGCATCGCGCCGGTCACCGCCACGCCATACGTCGCGGTAAGGTTGGTCGATTGCTTGAACACCAGCACCAGCACGATCACCGCGATCAGCAGCGCCTGGTTGATCGCCGGGATATAGACCTGGCCCAGCGCCTGGCTGGTGTGGCGGATCGTCATGCGCGGGATGAAGCCAAGCTGGATCGCCTGCTGGGTGACCGAAAACACGCCCGAAATCACCGCCTGCGACGCGATGATCGCAGCGAGGCTGGCCAAAATCAGCAACGGCCACTGGAACCAGTGCGGCGCCAGCAGGAAAAACGGGCTTTCCAGCGCATCGTGCTGGCGCAGCAGCAGCGCCGCCTGCCCCAGATAATTGAGCACCAGCGCCGGGAGCACCACCGCCAGCCACGACAGCCGGATCGGCAGCCGCCCGAAATAGCCCATGTCGGCATAAAGCGCCTCTGCGCCCGTTACCGCCAGCACCGCCGCGCCCATCGCCAGAAACCCGCGCCATGGATCGGCCGCAAACATCACCACGGCATAATGCGGCGACAGCGCGGCCAGCACTTGCGGATTGCCCGCCATGCTGATCAGCCCGAGCACCGCGATCGTGGTGAAATAGACCAGCATGACCGGGCCAAAGAACGCGGCGACTTGCGCCGTGCCGCGCGACTGGAACAGGAACAGCGCAATCAGGATCAGCACCACCAGCGGCACCACCGCAAAATGCAGTTCCGGGCGATAGACGGCCACACCCTCGATCGCGCCCATCACCGACACCGCCGGCGTGATCATCGCATCGCCATAGAACAGCGCAGTGGCCAGCACGCCCAGCAGGACAATGCCCCGGCCCCAGCGTTTGTCGCTGCCTTCGCGGTTGATCAGCGCGAGCAGCGCCAGGCTGCCGCCTTCACCGCGATTGTCGGCGCGCATCATCACGATCACGTACTTCAGCGTGACCATGATCAGCATTGACCAGAACATCAGGCTGACAATGCCATGGATGTGCAGCGAATCGAGCGGCAGGCGGTGGCGCCCGGCAAACGTATCGCGCAAGGCATAGAGCGGGCTGGTGCCGATATCGCCAAACACCACGCCCATCGCGCCCACGGCCAGCCGCGCGATTCCGCCGCCTTTGTCAGGCGCCGGGCGGTTCACGGCAACCGCAGACGTTGTCGCTGCGGTTTCGCCCGATGGTGTCGTCATGATGCGCTGGGCCCTGGCCTGTTCACGCCGGATACCGAAACCGGTCTCGGCCGCGCCGCGCCTCTAGCATTGCCCCGCCATCGCGGCAATGGCCCGCAAGGCGGGCGCCGATCAGCGGCCGGTCGGTGCGGCGGCAGGGGCTTCCGGTGCGGATGCTGCGGGCGGCATCGGTGCTGCGCCATTGGGCGCCTGCCCGCTGGACATCGCGATCAACTGGTCCAACCGGGCCAGCTTTTCGGCCAGATCGAGCCGATAGGGGGCGTCTTTGGGCGATCGGGCAAGCAATCCGGCCCAGACTTCGCGCGCTTCGTTCAGGTGGCCCGATTGGGCCAGCGCCATGCCCATGAAAAACGGCGGCCCGGGATGATTGGGATCGATCGCGGCGGCGCGGCGAAAGGCGAATTCGGCCGCCGGGGTGATCGTGCCGTCGGTATGCCCGGTCAGCGCATTGCCCAGCGCCACCCACAGATCGGCATCGCCGGGATTGCGGCGCACCGCTTCGCCCAGAAAATCGGCAGCGGCGCGGAATTGCCCGGCGCGCGACAGCGCATCCGACACCACCAGCCACGATTGCCCCTGGCCAAACTTTGCGCCCATCGCCTGGCGCTGGCGGAGCAATTCGGCATCGGCGGTGCGCTGGTCTTCCACCGGGGCCTTGGGCGCGCCGGGCGCGCCGGGGTGGCCCTGGATGGCATAGCCGGCCAGCCCGAACAGCAGCGCCGCGCCGGTCACTTCCCACCCGGCGCGCGGCATTTTCTGCACCGCGGCCATCACGCCGAACACCACCGCGGCCACGGCCAGAATCACCACCCAGGTCATGCGCGATCTCCTTCGCCGGCCGGCGGCGTGCGCGCAAACCGCCCGCGCAGCAGCAGCGCGGCAAGCAGCAGGATCACCACCGGCGCAGCAAACAGCGGCCAGGTGATCGGCTTGACCTGCGGCGTGTAACTCACAAAATCGCCATAGCGCGCGATCAGCCACTGGCGGATATGTTCGGGATCTTCGCCCCGGGCGATGCGCTGGCGCACTTCGCTGCGCATGTCTCCGGCGATCGGCGCATCCGAATCGGCGATTGACTGGCTTTGGCACATGACACAGCGCAGCGTGATCATCAGCGCCTTGGCACGCGCCTCCTGCTCGGGATCGGCGAGCTGGCGATAGGCATAAGGCGCGGGCGCCACGCTTTCCTGCGCCAGCACGGGTGATACCAGCGCCAGCATGCCCAGCAGCGCGGCAGCAAGCAGGCGGATCATGATCCGCCCCCCGGCGTAGCGGCGGCGTTCAGCTTGTCGAGCAGCATCGGCACGTCGGAGGCGCGGATATCGCCGATATGCTGATACCGGATCACCCCGCGCCCATCGATCACATAGGTTTCGGGAACGCCCGACGATCCGATCGCCAATTGCACCACGCGCGCATCATCGCGCCCGATCGCGGCATAAGGATTGCCGTTGCTGGCCAGAAACCGCGTCAGATCCTCGCGCCGGTCATGGATCGCCACGCCGTCCACTTCCACCCCGGCCCGCGCCAGCGCGGCCAGTTGCGGCGCCTCTGCCGCGCAGGGCACGCACCAGCTGGCAAAGACATTCAACAGCTTTGGCCGGCCGGTGCGGAACGCGCCCGTAGCGAGGCCCGGCCGGTCGGCCGCGGCGGGCGGCAAATCGAACTGCGGCAGCGGATTTCCGACAAAGGCGCTGGCCACGGTGGTTTGCCCGGGGCGCATCAGGCCATGGACAAACAACCCGAACAGCCCCGCAAACAGGATCAGCGGCAGCCACAGACCCAGCCGGAACGGCGCCGGCGACTGGCTTGCGGGCGGGGGCGGGTTTGCAGCGGGGGGCATGGGTTCGCTCATCGGCCCTGGTCCACCCGGCGCACGGCGATCTTTGCCTTGGCGATAAAACGCCGCAGATCGGCAAACACCCGGCCCGCCAGCGCGAGCAGGCCGCCCAGCGCGACCATCGCCCCGCCGATCCAGATCAGCGGTACGAACGGTTTCCACCAGAACCGCATCTGCCAGCGGCCATCGGCACCATGTTCGCCCAGCACGACATACAATTGCCCGTTCCACCGCGTCGACAGCGCCGATTCGGTACGCGTGCCGGGCGGGTTGGTAAAAGTTTCCGCCTTGGGATGGAGCATGATCGGCGCGGCCCCGGCATAGCTTGCTGCAGCGGTCGCCTCCAGCGCGGTCCAGTTCGGCCCGGCCACCGGCATGATGCCCTGCAGACGCACCGTCCACGGGCCGACATCGCGCGCCTCACCCACCGACAGCGCGGCGAGCCGTTCCACCGAAAAGGCGCTTTCGCTCGCCATGCCGAACAGCGATACGGCAATCCCGGCATGCGCCAGCACCATGCCCCACACCGGCAGCGGAGTGCGGCGCAGATTGCGCCCGACCAGCGGCAGCAGGCTGGCCGGCAGCAGCGCGGCGGCAATCGCCAGCCCCAGCGCGGGCAGGATCGTGATATCGCGCGCGGCCAGTTCCACCCCGGCAAACACCGCCAGCCCGACCCCGGCGCAGACCAGCAGCGGCCAGGTGGTGCGCGCACTGCGTTCGCCGGTCAGGCGGTCCTTGCGCCAGCGCAGCAGCGGGCCAACCGTCATCACCGCAAACATCGGAAAGGCAAAGATCGCCGCCGCCGGATTGAAATAGGGCGCCCCCACCGAAACCTTTACCCCATAGGCCTCGGTCACCAGCGGATAGAGCGTGCCGATCAGCACGATGCCCAGAATGCCGCAGAGCATGACATTGTTGAACACCAGCGCGGCTTCGCGGCTGATGAAGGCAAAACGCTTGCCCTCGGTCACCGTGCCCGCGCGCAACGTGAACAGCGCCAGCGCGCCGCCAATATCGATCGCCAGCAGCGCCAGGATGAACGCGCCGCGCTGCGGATCGACCGCAAAGGCATGGACCGAAGTCAGAATGCCCGACCGCACCAGGAATGTGCCGACCATCGACATCGAAAAGGCCAGCACGCCCAGCATCACCGTCCAGGTGCGCAGCGCATCGCGGCTTGACAGCACCGAGACCGAATGGAGCAGCGCCGTCGCCGCCAGCCACGGCATCAGCGAGGCGTTTTCGACCGGGTCCCAGAACCACCAGCCGCCCCAGCCCAGCGTGTAATAGGCCCAGTACGACCCGGCGGTGATCCCGACCGTGAGGAAAATCCACGCCCCCAGCACCCAGGGGCGCATCGCGCGGGCAAAGGCCGGCCCGACATTGCGCGTGACCAGCGCGCCGACCGCAAACGAAAACGCGATCGATAGACCGACATAGCCGATGTAAAGCGTAGGCGGATGGAACGCGAGGCCGACATCCTGCAACAGCGGATTGAGCCCCTGCCCTTCTTCGGGCACTTGCGCCAGCCGCGCAAAGGGGTTTGAGGCAAACAGCAGGAACGCATAAAAACCCAGGCTGATGAACGCCTGCCCGGCCAGCGTGGCAATCAGCGTCGCCTCATCCAGCCGCCGTTCGATCACCGCGACCACCGCGCCCGCCACGGCCATGATCGTCACCCACATCAGCATCGAGCCTTCGTGGTTGCCCCAGGTGCCGGCGATCTTGAATATGAGCGGTTTGGCCGAATGGCTGTTGTCCGCGACCAGCTTCACCGACAGATCGGTCGTAACAAACAGCGTGATCAGCGCGGCAAACGCGACCAGCACCAGCACGCCCTGCATCACCGCCACCGGACGCACCAGGCCGATCAGCGCGCGACCTTCGGGCCGCAGCGCCAGCGACCCGGCGATCAGTTGCAGCGCCGCCAGCGCCGCGGCCATCCACAGGATGGCCAGCCCCAGTTCCGCGATCATCGGGCCCGGCCCCGCGCCATGGTGCGCCTGTCATGCATTGTCCGGTTCGCCATCACTTGGTTTGCGCCACCACCTGTTTGGCCTGTGCGGCGCTCATGTCCTTCATTTCGCGCGGCACGTATTTCTCATCGTGCTTGGCGAGAAGATTGTCGGCGACAAAGCTGCGACCGTCCATGCGCCCTTCGGCAACCACGCCCGACCCTTCGACAAACAGATCGGGGGTGATCCCGGAAAAGCGCACCGGCACTTCGGCTTTGCCGTCGGTAACGGTGAAATGGATGGTCACGCCATCGGGCATGGTTTTGAGCGAGCCCTTTTCGACCATGCCGCCCAGCCGGACCGCGCGGCCCTGTTCGGGTGGACGCGCGACAAGATCGCTGGGAATGTAGAAATAGCTGGCCTGCCGGCTGAGCGCCCAGGCCGCCAGCAGGCCGGCCCCGATCAGCGCGGCCAGCGCCAGCAGGACCAGCACCAGTCGCTGGTGCTTCGGCTTGATCAGCGCGCGGGGCATGGCATCGGCGCCGCTCACTTGCGGCGCACCGAATCGCGGCGCCGTTCGGCCCGCATCATCGCCCACAGCGACCACCCGACCATCACCAGCGTCCCCACCACGCCGATTGCCAGCGCGGCCCAGACGAATTCCCACTGATCGATCCGTTCATGCATGCGAAAATTCTTGTGCCTTTGCAGGTGCGTCGGTGATCACGGCCATGGCAGTATCGCGGGGCCTAGCCAAGCGCCTTGCGCCGCAGCCGCGCCTCGGTCTGGATTTCGGCGAGCAGCATGCGCATCCGCGCCAGCACCACCCCGCCAAACACCAGCGAAAAGCCCAGCGCCGCGATCAGCAGCGGCCACAGATACGTGCCGTCGATCGCCGATTTGCCCATGGTGATCGATGGCGGCTGGTGCAGGCTGTTCCACCACACCACCGACCGATTGATGATCGGAATGTTGATCGCGCCGACCAGCCCGAAAATCGCCGCCACGCGCCCCGCACCGCCGGCGCCGGGCCCACCCGCGCCGGCATCGCGCTGCGCCGCATCAGACAGGGCGATATACCCGAAATAGAGGAACAACAGGATCAGGAAACTGGTCAGGCGGCCATCCCACACCCACCAGGTGCCCCAGGTCGGCCGGCCCCAGATCGACCCGGTGATCAGCCCCAGCGCGGTGAACACTGCGCCCGGCACCGCCGCCGCGCGCGCCGCAATCCCGGCCAGCGGGTGGCGCCAGACGAGTTCGGCAATGCTCGATATTGCAATGGTCGACCAACCGGCCATGCCCAGCCACACGCACGGCACGTGAATGAACAGGATTTTCACGGTTACGCCCATCAGATGGTCGGGCGGCGCCAGCGCCAGCCCCCAGGCGAGCGCGCCCAGCGACAGGACAAGCCCCGGCACCAGCAGCGCAGGCATCAGCCAGCGCGCGAGCCGCAGGAAACGGGCAGGATTGGCAAAACCATGCATATGCAGCGCCAGATATTCCCGATTTCAGGCCCGGCGGCAAGTGCGCCGCGCATCAACCCGTGATCGAATCGGGCCCTACAACGGACCCGACCAAAACGCGACCTGCCAAAAAGCGAAAGCGGCCCATATACACATGAGGGAAATGCCCCCCCGTCCGGGCCCTCAGGGCCTCAGGACCTCTGCGCCTCAGGCCAATACGCCCCGGGCGCGCGCGGTGGCGCCTGCATATCTGGACTGTGTGGGAAAATGGGGCGACCAATGGGGTTCGAACCCACGACCTCCGGTACCACAAACCGGCGCTCTAACCAACTGAGCTATGATCGCCACGAGACGCGCCCCTTTGCAAAACGGGGCGCAAATGGAAAGGGAAAAATGGTGCCGCCCTGCCGATTTGTGGTTGGCAGAACACGGTGTCGGGCAAAACAAAAATGGTGTCGGGCAAAAAAAGGCGGCACGAGGCCGCCTTTTTCGCAAAAATCCGCCTGCGCGTGAACCGCGCGATCAGGACTTTTTGAGGCTGAGCCCACCGAAACGCTTGTTGAACTGGGCAACGCGGCCGCCCTGGTCCATCAGGCGCTGCGCGCCGGTCCAGGCCGGGTGCGACGTCGGGTCGATATCCAGCGTCATGGTGTCGCCTTCCTTGCCCCAGGTCGAACGGGTCCGGAATACGCTGCCATCCGTCATCTGGACATTGATGAAGTGATAGTCGGGGTGGATCTTGGCCTTCATGGGTATGCTCCTTGGCGCGCCCGGTTCCGACCGGCCGCAGGAAATGCGAAGCGGCGCCCCTAACGCAAAGCCGGGGCTTTGTCGACAGGAGTCTTGCCTGTTTCGGGTTCACTCGCGTGAATGGCCGATCACAAGTTCACTCGCGTGAAAGGTGGATCAGCTGTCGGCGATCATCGCGGTAAAGCTGCATTCGGTGGCGATCTTGTCACCCAGCATGGCCTTGCCGGCAAATTTGCACACGCGCGAACGCTTTTGCGTGAACGACACGTGCAGATCGAGCAGGCAGCCCGGCTCTACCGGCGTGCGGAACTTGGCGTCTTCGATGGCCATGAAATAGACCAGCTTGCCCGTTCCGGCGAGCCCCAGCGTTTCGACCGCGAGCACGCCGGCCGCCTGGGCCAGCGCCTCTATCTGGAGCACGCCGGGCATGATCGGACGCCCGGGGAAATGCCCCTGAAAAAACTGTTCGTTCATGCTGACCGCCTTGATCGCGTGGATCCGTTCGCCCACGATCAGTTCGACCACGCGATCGACCAGCAACAACGGATAGCGATGCGGCAGCGCCGCCATCACACCCTGGATATCGAGGGCCAGCGGCGCTGCCGCCGGCCCGTCACCTGTTTCGCTCATCAGTTCGTACCGTTGGTCCGCGGGCCGCCTCAGCGACCCTGCGGTGCCTTTTTCGCGGCGGCAGGAGCAGCAGCACCGGCCTGCGCGGCTTCGGCAGCGGCGGCGGCCTGGGCCTGCGCCTGCTGTTCGCGCTGCGCACGCGGCAGCCAGCCGGCCGGCGGCGTGACGCTGACCGAGGGGACGATCAGGTTAAGCTGTTCGAGGATATCCTGGTTCAGGTTATAGGCCGGATCGGCCTTCACCACCGACTGCGCATCGACCACCATGGTGACCTTGCGCTTGGTCATTGCGGCCTGGGTCGCGGATTCCAGCTTGTCGGCGATCTGTTCGAGCACATACTGTTCGGCCAGCTTTTCCGGCTCGATGATCTGCTGCAGTTCGCGCTGCCCGGCCTGTTCGAGCTGCTGGATCTGGGCATATTCGGCCTGAAGCTGGGCGCGGTCAGCCTTGGGCGCCTTTGCATCGGCATCCAGCTTTTCATACATCGGCTTGAGCTGGGCCTGGATCTGCGCTTTGCGCGTGTTGGCCTGATCGATCTGCGGCTTGTAGGTCACGGGCAGCTGCTGGCCGGCCAGCTTTGACGCGTTGGAGCTGAGCACCACGGCCTGCGGATTGGCATAAGCGATGCCGGGCACTGTCTGGGCCATGACGGCCGGTGCAAGAGCAAGCGAAGCGGCCGTGGCAAGCACGGCAGTAAGGATCGAGCGTTTCATCAGAACTGGGTTCCCACGTTGAAGCTGAAGGTTTTGCGAGTATCGCCATAGACATAGGTCAGGGATTTGGCGATATCGATGCGGAACGGTCCGAACGGCGAATTCCAGTTTACCCCGAACCCGATCGAAATACGCGGTTTCGGGCTGTCGCCGGCGAAATCTTCCTCGAACTTTTGCGCGATCGCATTCGCGGTGCCGTTCGAAGCCGTTGCATTGGTTGTATATTTGCCGGTCACGGCATCGGTATACAAAATGGTTGTGCCCACCGCCGCTGGCCGCGTCACGCCGAACACGGCGCCCGCATCGAGGAAGATCGATGGCCGCAGCCCCAGTTCGCGCGCGCCCGAACCCAGCGGGATTTCCAGCTCGGCATGGCCGAGGTAATAATATCTGCCGCCGAGCGCATCGTTGACCCAGGTGTTGGGATCGGTGGTCAGCGTGCCGCCGTTGCCGCTGGTGGGGTTATAGCCCTGGAAATACTTGCGCAGCACGCGCGGGCCGACGCCGCGGATGTCAAACCCGCGGATCTGCGGCTCACCCAGAAAGAAACGGTCGGTCAGCCGCACCGGATCTTCGTACTGGTTGATGGCGTTGTTCTGCAGCGCATGGACCGCGCCCGCTTCGCCGCGCAGCGAAAAGATGAAGCCGTGCGGCAGCGCCACGTAATGCGCAGCATTGATCGTGGCGCGGGCATATTTGACCGTACCGCCCAGCCCCGCAACGTCGGCCCCCATGATGAACGTGGTGCCGCGCGTGGGATGCAGGCGGTTATCCAGCGTATCATAGACATAGGACGCACCCAGGATCGAGCTGGTGCGCGTGCCGATCGCATCGCACAAGTATTGCCCGGCCAGATAGACCGAGCACGACCCGTTGATGTAATAGGTCGCCTGGTCAAGCGTGACTTGTTCGTAATTGAGCGTGTAGCGCCCGATCAGTGAGCTGAATTCGGTCAGCGGCACCCCGGCACGCACCTGGAACCCGGTGGTGTTCTGGCGATAGGTCGTGTTGCGGTTGGCGTTATAGAAATTGAAACTGGACGAATCGCGGCGATAGAGATCGACGCCCAGCGACACGTTGCGATCGGACACGTAAGGTTCGGTGAAGTTCAGCTGCACCGCCTTGGAATAGGCGGAATAGTTGAACGTGGTGCCAATCGTTTCCCCGCGCCCGCGGAAATTGTTCTGCTGGATCGAGGCCTGGAAGATAAAGCTTTCAAGGCTGGAATACCCCGCCGAAAGCTGCAGCTGGCCGGTCGGCTTTTCCTCGACATTGGCTTCGAGCACGACGCGGTCTGCGCTGGTGCCCGGCTTTTGTTCGACTTCGAACTTTTCCTGGAAATAGCCCAGCGATTTGATGCGGTTCGATGACCGCTTGATCTGATACGAATTGAACGCATCGCCTTCACCCAGGCGGAATTCGCGGCGAATGACTTTGTCTTCGGTCAGCGTGTTGCCGTTGATATCGATGCGTTCGACATAGACGCGCGGTGCCTCCGCAATGCGGAACGTCACAGACATCGTCTGCTTGTCCTTGTCGCGCTGGAAATCGGGGCGGACGTCGGCAAAGGCATAGCCAAAGCTGCCGACGGTTTCTGTCAACGCATCGACGGTGTCTTCCACCGCCTTGGCGTTGTACCACTGCGCCTTCTTGATCGCCAAACGCTTGGCCAGCGCTTCGCCGTTGAAATCGCGCAGCTGGCTTTCGACTTTCACATCGCCAAACTTGTAGCGCTTGCCTTCCTCGACCACGTAAGTGACGATGAAATCGCGCTTGTCCGGGGTCAGTTCGGCCACGGCCGAGACCACGCGGAAATCGGCATAGCCCTGCGTGAGATAGAACTGGCGCAGTTTCTGCTGGTCAAATGCCAGCCGGTCGGGATCGTAGCTGGTGCCCGAAGAAAACGCGCGGAACGATCGCGACTGCTTGGTGACCATCTGCGTGCGCAATTGCGTGACCGTAAAGGTCTTGGCGCCGATGATGTTGATCTGGCGGACCTTGGATTTGGGCCCTTCGGTGATTTCGAACACGATATCGACGCGGTTCTGATCGAGCGAAACCATCTTCGGCTCGACCGAGGCGGCAAAGCGGCCCTCGCGCTTGTACAGTTCGATGATCCGGGTCACATCGGCGCGCACTTTCGACCGGGTAAAGATCTGCCGCGCGGAAAGCTTGATTTCGGGAAGGATCTTGTCCTCCTTCAACCGCTTGTTGCCTTCGAGGATGATCCGGTTGACCACCGGGTTTTCCTTCACCTCGATCACCACGGCGCCGTTGTCGTTGCGCAGCCGCACATCGGAAAACAGTTCGGTGGCAAACAGGTCCTTCAGCACCTGGTCGGCGGCGGCCTGCGTGTATTTGTCGCCGATGTGCATGCGGATGTACGACAGGATGGTATCGGCTTCGAGCCGCTGCGCGCCATCGACCGTGATCGAGCGCACCGGCTGGTTGCCCTCGGCCGGGGCCGGCGCAGCGCGCGGCGCCTCGGGCGCGGGCGAATCGAGCGAGATCGGCACGGCGCCACCCTGGCCGCCGCGTGTTGCTGCGGCGCGCGGGGCCGGCGCACGCAGAGTGGCTGCACGGGGGGCAGCGGCACGGGGAGCCGCCATGCGCGGCGCGGGTGCGGCAGGCGCCGGTTCGGCAACCGCCTCGGTCGCGGCAGGTTTGGCTTTGGCCGTTACCGCCTTGATCCTGGCTGGCCGGACGGGGCGCGGCGCGGCGGGTTCGGCCGCAGGGGCCATGGGTGCGGGCGCCGCAGCCATGGTTTCAGCCTGCGCCGGCGCAACGCCCGCGGGTGCAGGATCGGGTGCAGGGGCCGCAACCGGCGCCGGCGCCGCGGGCGCAGCAATGCTGGTGGTGGCATCGGGACGCGGGCGGCGATGTTTGGCCAGCAGCGCATTCACCCGCTTGGGCGGCGGTGGCGGCGGGGGTGTGGCGCTATCCTGCGCGGCAGCGGCGTCCTGCGGCGCGGCCATGACGCTGTCCGGCACGGCGGCAAGGCAGCTGGATGCCAGAAGCATGGCGACCGTAGCGGTCGTGCCCCAATGGCCAGCTGCGGTCCGGCTCGCGTTCCATGCAATCATCACCAAGCGCCATCCCGTTCTGTCACGCGGACCGCCCGGCGGGCCGCAAAATCCGTATCACCTGGCGGTCCGCACCGCGAACCGTCCCGGCTGCCTTGTTGCCTGCCGCACCGGTATAGACCCCGGCACGCCAATCCACAGCCCGCCTGCCTCTGCCCGAACCCGACCGTTCGTGCAAGCAAGCTTGCCGGAACCGTGCCAGATTATGGGCCGATTTCCCCGTTGATGGGCCCCGGGGCAGGCCTGTTGCAGCACCGCGCCCCATCAACGGGGCAGGCGGCGTTATCCTCCGAACAGTTTCAACGATCCGGCATCGTTGAACGTCACAAACAGCATCAGCGCCACCACCAGCACCAGCCCGGTGCCGAATGCCAGCTCTTGCGCGCGCTGGCTGACCGGTTTGCGCCGGATCGCCTCGGCCGCAAACAGCACCAGATGCCCGCCATCGAGCACCGGAATTGGCAGCAGATTGATGAACCCCAGGTTGATCGAAATCAGCGCGATGAAGCTGACGAAATTCTGCCAGCCCGAAACGAGCTGTTCGCCCGAATATTTGGCAATCTTGATCGGCCCGCCCAGTTCCTTGGCCGAACGCCGCCCGGTGAGAATCTGGTCGAGCCCGGTCACCGTCATGCCGATGATATCGCGCGTTTCGGTCAATCCTTCGCCCAGCGCGCCGATCGGGCCGAGCGCGCGGCGTTCCACTTTGGCCGGGGCCACGCCCAGATACCCGATCGACTGGCTGTTGCCAAAACGGTCGGTTTCCACTTTTGTGGCGGGCGTTACCGCCAGCGTCAGACGTTTGCCGTGGCGATCGATCACCATGTCCAGCCGTTCGCCGGGGTGTTCCGACACCGCCATCTTGATGCCCAGAAAGCCGTCGATCGACCCGCCGGCCAGCGAAATCACCCGGTCGCCCGATTGCAGTCCGGCCTGCGCCGCCACCGACCCGGGCGCCACCAGGCCGATCACCGGCGGGGCCACCAGCGTGCCATACGCAAGCGCAAAGCCCGACAGAATCAGCACCGCCACCGCCAGATTGGTAACAGGCCCGGCGGCGACGATGATCGCGCGCTGCCACAGCGGGCGCCCCTGCAACGTGCTGGCGCGATCATCGGCCGACAGCGACAGCCATTCGGCGCTGGGCTGCCCGGCCGGGTTCGCATCGCCGGCAAACTGCACATAGCCGCCCAGCGGCAGCGCCGACAGTTTCCACCGCGTGCCGCGCCGGTCGGTCCAGCCGGCCAGTTCCTTGCCAAACCCGATCGAAAAGACATCGGCGCGCACCCCGAACAGGCGCCCGGCGAAATAGTGGCCAAATTCGTGAATGAACACGAGCGGCCCGAGCACCAGGGCAAAGGCAACAAGCGTCATCAGCAGGCCGGGAGAATGCAGCGGCGTCAAAATACAGGCTCCATCACAAGATCATTACATTTGCCGCAGGGCCCGGTTACAGCGCGCCCACCAGCGCCTCGTGCGCCCGCACGCGCGCCTCACGGTCCACGGCAATCACTTCGTCCAGGCATTGCGGTGGCGAGGGCACGCCTGAACCTAGCACGTCTTCGCAGCATTGCACGATCCGCGTGAACCCAATCTGTCCGGCCAGGAATGCCGCCACCGCGATTTCGTTGCTGGCATTGAGCACCGCCGCCGCCGCGCCGCCGGCCATCACCGCTTCGCGCGCAAGCCGCGTGGCGGGAAAGCGCACTTCATCGGGCGCGCGAAACGTCAGCGTGCCGATCGCCGCCAGATCGAGCGGTTCGCACGGCGTGTTCATCCGCGCCGGCCAGGCCAGCGCCGATGCGATCGGCACGCGCATGTCGCTGGGGCCCAGTTGCGCCAATGTTGACCCATCGCGGTATTCGACCATCGAATGGACGATCGATTGCGGGTGCACGATGATCCTCAGCCGGTCGACGCCCACCGGAAACAGGTGATAGGCCTCGATGAATTCCAGGCCCTTGTTCATCATCGTGGCCGAATCGACGCTGATCTTTGCACCCATCGACCAGTTGGGGTGCTTCACCGCCTCGGCCGGGGTGGCGTGCTGCAACCGGTCTGCCGCCCAGTCGCGGAATGGTCCGCCGCTCGCGGTCAGCGTGATCCAGCGCACATGGGCGGGATCATTGCCGGCGAGGCACTGGAAAATCGCGTTGTGTTCCGAATCGACCGGCAGCAGCGTGGTGCCATGCTGCGCCACGGCGCGGGTCATCACCCCGCCGGCGGATACCAGCGCCTCTTTGTTGGCCAGCGCCACGGTGCGGCCCTGTTCGATGGCGGCCATGGTGGGCGCAAGACCGGCACAGCCGACAATCGCCGCCACGGTGACATCGGCGGGGCGTTGTGCCGCCTCGATCAATGCCTGTGCACCGCCAGCGGTTTCGATTTGCGTGCCCGCCAGCGCCTCACGCAATTCGGGCAGGCGCGCTTCATCGCCGATGACGACAATTTCGGGCGCGAACTCGCGCGCCAGCGCCGCCAGCACCGCAACATTGCTGTGCCCGGTCAGCGCAACGACACGAAATCCGTCGCGGTTGCGCCGCACCAGATCGAGCGTCGATGCGCCGATCGAGCCAGTGGCGCCAAGGATGGTGAGTGTGCGTATTGTCAAAAAACCTCTGATCCCAATGTACCGTCACCACCGCCGGGTCGGCCGCCGCGCGTGCAGTTCGCCAAGCCACCCTAGCCTGATCGTCACCCCCGCGAAAGCGCGAACCCTGACCCGCCGTCTCCCCAACCCCCCGTCGTCTCCCCAACCCCCCGTCGTCTCCCCAACCCCCCGCCGTCGCCCCGGGTTTGACCCGGGGTCCCGCTTCCTTTTGCACACCCGCCCGACCCAATCCATCGTGACCGGCGGGAATCACCACAAGCCATGGACTTGCAAGAAACAGCGGGACCCCGGGTCAAGCCCGGGGAGACGAGGTTATTGTGTGACCAGCGTAACCAGGCCAATGACAAACAGCACCGCGATCAGGCCATCGGCGCGATCGAACAGACCGCCGTGTCCCGGGATCAGACGCCCCGAATCCTTGACGCCTGCGCGGCGTTTCATCCAGCTTTCGAAGAAGTCGCCCGTTTGCGCGATGATGGCGGTGAAGGCGCCTCCAATAAATCCCAACGACCATTCAAAGGACGGCCTGTATCCGATTTCCGCCAGGCCATGCTGCGCCATGACGACGCGCATTTCCTCGATGCTTTGCCGGTATTCCCACCACTGCAGCGCCAGAAAATAGGCGCTCGCAGCAAGCACCGCTCCGCCCAGCCCGCTCCAGGTCTTTGACGGGCTGATGCGAGGGGCGATCTTTGGTCCGCCAAATGTGCGGCCAGCAAAATAGGCGCCAACATCGACAGCAATGACTGACCCGACAAATATCGGGAGTGGCCAGTCCATCGGCGCCGGTGCCAGCAAAACCAGCGCGGAATAGGCCGCGACGCCCAGATAGGCGAGACCGGCAAGCATCCAGATCCCGCGCGCCAGCTGGCGCGATTCGAATCTGAAAACCAGCTGGTGCCATTCAAACAGGATGCCGAGAACTATCGCCAGGATAAACCCGTCGAGCACCCAGCCGCGCAGCCAGAACGCGCACCCCGCCACCGCCACCATCACCACCGCCGATGCCACCCGCACCGGCAGGTCGGACCGCTTTGTGGCGGCCGGTTCAGCGTCCGCCAAAGCGGCGCTCCCGCCGGACGAATTCGGCAATCGCCTCTTCCAGATGGTCCCGCCCGAAATCGGGCCACAGCACATCGAGGAACAGCATTTCGGCATAGGCCGCCTGCCACATCAGGAAATTCGACAGGCGCACTTCGCCCGAGGTGCGGATCAGCAGATCGAGCGGGGGCAAGTCGGCAGTATCGAGTTCGGCCGCGATCGTTTCGGCCGTGATGTCACCTTTGGCGGCGGCGGCGCGCGCGGCGCGGGCGATTTCGTCCTGCGATCCGTAATTGAGCGCGACCACCATGATCATGCCGGTGTTGCCCGCGGTGCGTTGCAGCGCGTGATCGATCAGCGCCAGGATATCGGGCGCAAACACGCTGACATCGCCGATCACTTTCAGGCGGATGTTGTTGCGCGCAAATTCTTCGAGATCGGACAGGATGAAGTGTTTCAGCAGCCCCATCAGCGCCGACACTTCGTCCTCTGGCCGGCGCCAGTTCTCAGTCGAAAAGGCATAGAGCGTCAGCGCCGACAGGCCCAGTTCGGCCCCGGCGCGCACCGTGCGGCGCACCGCCTCCACCCCGCGCTGGTGGCCCAGCACGCGCGGCAGGTGGCGGCGTTTGGCCCAGCGGCCATTGCCGTCCATGATGATCGCGACATGGCGCGGCCCATGGCCACCGCCGCCCTTTGCGGGCTTGCCGCCAGTGGCCGCTGCGGCGCTCACCGGCCCAGGATTTCCTTTTCCTTTTCGGCGGCCACTTCGTCGGCCGCCTTGATCATCTCGTCGGTCAGTTTCTGCACTTCGGTTTCGGCGCGTTTGCGCTCGTCTTCGGAAATTTCCTTTTTCGCCTCATCGGCTTTCAGGTTTTCCATGCCGTCGCGGCGCACATTGCGGATCGCGATGCGCGCTTTTTCGGCATATTGGCTGGCAAGCTTGGCCAGTTCCTTGCGCCGTTCCTCGGTCAGATCGGGAATCGGCAGGCGCAGCGTGGTGCCATCATTGATCGGGTTGAGCCCCAGGCCCGCAGACCGGATCGCCTTTTCCACCGGGCCAACGCTCGATTTGTCCCACACTTGCACCGAAATCATGCGTGGTTCGGGCACCGAAATCGTCGCCACCTGGTTCAGCGGCATGCGCGAGCCATAGATTTCGACCATCACCGGCTCCAGCAGCGCGGTGTTCGCCCGGCCGGTGCGCAGCCCGCCCAGATCATGGCGCAATGATTCCACCGCGCCCTTCATCCGGCGATCGAGATCGGCCTTGTCGTATTTGGCCATGGTTCAGCACTCCTTCTTGACGATGGTCTGGGTCCCGCGACCCGCCAGAACCTGGGCCAGATTGCCCTGTTCGCGGATCGAAAAGACCACGATGGGAATGGCATTGTCGCGGCACAGCGCCACGGCAGAGGCATCCATCACCTGCAGATTGGCAGCCAGCACGGTATCATAATCGATCGTGTCATAGCGCCGCGCGGCCGGGTCCTTTTTCGGATCGGCATTATAGACGCCATCGACGCTGGTGCCCTTGAACAGCGCGTCGCAGCGCATTTCTGCCGCACGCAGCGCCGCGCCGGAATCGGTGGTGAAATAGGGTGCGCCCACGCCTGCGGCAAAGATCACCACGCGGCCCTTTTGCAGGTGGCGTTCGGCACGGCGGCGGATCACCGGTTCGCACACCGCGTCCATCTGGATCGCCGATTGCACGCGCGTATCCACGCCCAGCTTTTCCAGCGCGGACTGCATCGCCAGCGCGTTCATGATCGTGGCGAGCATGCCCATGTAATCGGCCTGGGCCCGGTCCATGCCCTTGGCCGCGCCCGCCATGCCGCGAAAGATGTTGCCGCCGCCGATGACCAGGCACAATTCCAGCCCGGTGTCCTTGGCCGCCTTTACTTCCGCGGCCAGGCTGGCGACGAAATCGGTATCGATGCCGTACGACTGGTTGCCCATCAAGACTTCGCCCGACAGCTTCAGCAGGATGCGCTTGAACGCAGGCAAAGTCGTGGCGCTGGTCATCGGGGGTCAGGTGTCCTTTGCGGGCCGGGTGCGGGCAGGCCTTGTGCGCACACCCTTGTATGCGCGCCCTTATACGCACCGGGCCATGCGTGCCAAGGGTTGCCGCGGTCTTTTTGCAGGTGCAAAAATCCCCGCATCCCGGCGCGCCGCAAATGGGTGCGCCTCGATGCGGGGATCCTGCATTTCAGGCAGGGGTGCAAGGCAGCACCCCCCGGGCAACCCTTACTTGATGCCGGCAGCCGCAGCCACTTCGGCAGCGAAGTCGGTTTCTTCTTTTTCAATGCCTTCGCCCAGCTGGAAACGGACATAATCGATCAGCGCGATTTTCGCGCCCGCAGCCTTGCCGGCGGCGTCGATCACCTGGGCAACCGGGGTCTTGTTGTCCATCACGAACAGCTGCGACAGCAGCGCGTTTTCCTTGGCATACTTGGCCACCGCGCCATCGACCATCTTGGCCTGGACTTCGGCGGGCTTGCCGCTTTCGGCTGCCTTTTCGGCGGCGATCTTGCGTTCGCGCGCGATCAGTTCGGCATCCAGATCATCAGCGGTCAGCGCCAGCGGGAACGCGGCGGCGATGTGCATGGCGATCTGCTTGCCCAGTGCTTCGAGCACATCGGCAGGCGCTTCGGATTCCAGCGCGACCAGCACGCCGATCTTGCCCAGCGCAGGCGCGGCGGCGTTGTGCATATAGGGCACGACCACGCCATTGGTAACCGCAACATGCTTCAGCCGGCGCAGCTGCTGGTTTTCACCAATCGTTGCCACGTTGCTGGTCAGCTTTTCGGTGACCGTGCCGCCATCGGGATAGGCAGCGGCCTTCAACGCGTCGATATCGGCAGCCGCCGTGTCGAGCGCGACTTGCGTCGTCTTGCGCACGAAATCCTGGAACTGGTCGTTCTTGGCAACGAAATCGGTTTCCGAATTGACTTCGACAGCAACCCCGCGCGTGCCCGAAACGGCCACCCCGACCAGCCCCTCGGCGGCGGTGCGGCTCGACTTTTTGGCGGCGGCGGCCAGGCCGCGGGCGCGCAGCGCGTCAACCGCGGCTTCGAAATCACCGGCGGTTTCGTCGAGCGCCTTTTTGCAATCCATCATGCCGGCGCCAGTGCGCTCGCGCAGGTTCTTCACGTCAGCGGCGGTATAGGCCATTGCGTTTGTCCTTCATTGTTCAAAACAGGTGGGGCCGCAGCAACCTGTGCCGCGGCCCGTATTCGTAATGCGCGACAGTTCAGTGACGGACCCCGTCACCGCCTGCCTGCAAGGGCTCAGGCTTCGATCGCTTCTTCGGCGATCGGTTCGTCCATCGCGCCCAGGTCCACGCCCGATGCGATCTGCGCATCGCGGCCGCCACGGGTGGCAGCAGCGGCAACCGCTTCGCAATAAAGCCGGATGGCGCGGCTGGCATCATCGTTGGCCGGGATCGGAAACGCGATGCCGTGCGGCGAAACGTTCGAATCGAGGATCGCCACGACCGGAATGCCCAGAACGTTGGCTTCCTTGATCGCCAGCTCTTCCTTGTTGGCGTCGATCACGAACATCACGTCGGGAATGCCGCCCATGTCGCGGATGCCGCCCAGCGACAGCTCCAGCTTGTCGCGTTCGCGGGTCAGCTGCAGCACTTCCTTTTTGGTCAGGCCGGTGGTGTCACCCGAAAGCTGTTCTTCCAGCGCCTTGAAGCGCTTGATCGAACCGGAAATGGTCTTCCAGTTGGTGAGCATGCCGCCCAGCCAGCGGTGGTTGACATAATGCTGACCAGCCGCGCGTGCGGCCTGGGCAATCGGTTCCTGCGCCTGGCGCTTGGTGCCGACAAACAGCACTTTGCCGCCGGCCTGGACCGTGGACGAAATGAATTCGAGAGCGCGCGCAAACAGCGGCACGGTCTGCGACAGGTCAAGGATGTGGATGCCGTTGCGGGCGCCGAAGATATACGGCTTCATCCGCGGGTTCCAGCGGTGGGTCTGGTGGCCGAAATGGGCCCCGGCCTCGATCAGTTGCTGCATGGAGACGACAGGTGCCGCCATAGGAGTATTCCTTTCCGGTTAGACCTCTGGGCGGAAGGAACCCTGCGCGACAATCGCGCGGGGCACCGGTATGTGCTCCGCCCATGTGGATTGCGTGCGGGTTGCACGCCATGGACACGCCCCTGAAAGTCCGCGATCCGATGACATTCGCACCGAATCGCAGCAAGAGCGATGCGCGCCGTTAGCCGCTTGCGCCGGGAATATCCAGCGCAAATCCGGCACATCGCCCGCGCAATGTGGCGGAAACGCGAATCGGCATGCCCCGGGCGAGGTCGCGGAACGTCACGTAACGATCCGCTTCGGAGCCAAAAAAGCGATACAAATTCAGATTCTTGGACGAATGCTAAGGGGTAACGCGGATTTCCGCTTGACCAACCAGAACAAAAGTGGAACAAATATCCCACAGCAAAGGGCCGGAAACAGCCTTGCGCCCGACAGGTTATCCACATGTCATCCACAGGGTGTCAAGCCCCGTTTGCGCGTGCTTCGCGCCACGCCCCGGCTTTGCCCGATGCGGTCTGGCGGTCGGGTCTGATGTTAGGGTCTGGCGGGCCGGAATGCGCCGAAAAAGGGTCCGGCCAACCGGGTGATGTGTGCAGGCATTATACGAATACCAGATTTCGCGGTTCATCGTTTGCAAAAGGGGCGTTGTGATGCTCGCATTGTTTTCCACGCTTGTTTTCGCCACGGCCGGCTGCGCCAGCGCAGCCGTGATCGGCACCAGCCTGCGTTCGGCGTTGCCCCATTTGCGCGCACTGGCCGCAGACCGGCACAGCCTGGCCGAAGACCGGGTCTATCTTGTCAGTTTGATCGAAACGCCGCGCCATGCAGGGGCCCCTGCGCCGCAGGTGATCCCGGCGGTTATCCGTGCCGGCGCGCCGATCAGGCGGCGGGCGGCGCGTCCGGTGCCGGCACCGGGTTCGTCCGTTGCGGCGGGGTTGCGCGCAGCCGCCTGACCCGGCGATAGCGCACCACGCCCACCGGCAGCAGCGCAACATAAAGCGCACAGACCCCGACGAGCGTCCACCACGGCTCTGTCAGCAGCGCGGCAAAGACCAGCCCGATCAGCCCGATCAGTTCCAGCCGGATCGAGCGGCGCGGGCGCAGTGCCACCCAGCCGAGCGTGGCGGTGTTCGAAATCATCAGGAAAGCCACGGCAATCGTCCACAGCCCGACCCCGATGGGTGACCGGAATTCATCGCGGCCGCTGGCAATCCACAGATAGAGCGGCATCATCGCCAGGCCAGCGCCGAGCGGAGCCGGTACGCCGGTGAGGAACCCCGCACTTTTGTGCGGCTGATCGGCCATGTCGATCTGCGCGTTGAATCGCGCCAGGCGCAGCGCGCAGCACACGGCCAGTGCCAGCGCGGCATACCAGCCAAGCCGGGGCATCTGCTGCAACGACCACAGATAGAGAATCAGCGCCGGCGCCACCCCGAACGCGATGGCATCGGACAGGCTGTCGAGTTCTGCGCCAAAGCGCGATTGCGCGCGCATCGCCCGCGCCACACGGCCATCAAGACCATCGAGCATCCCGGCCAGAATCACCGCCAGCACCGCCGCGCGGAAATCGGCACCGATGGCAAAGCGGATTCCGGTCAACCCGCAGCACAGCGCCGCCGATGTTATGGCATTGGGCACCAGCGCGCGCAGAGTCAGCCCGCGCGGCAGCGGCCGCCGCCCGAAATCATAGCCGATTTCGGGCCCGTGAAAATCGGCCCCATCATCATGATCTTCAGCGCCATCATGATCGTCGTCGTGGTCTTCGTCGTGCGCGTCGTTCCGGCCTGCGCGCAGTGTGTCGATCACTGCCGCACGCCTTCGATCAGTGGCGCCTGCCCCAGTTCGGCCAGCACAGTCTCGCCCGCCACCACGCGCTGGCCAACCAGCACTTTGGGTTCGGTACCTTCGGGCAGATAGACATCAACCCGGCTGCCGAACCGGATCAACCCGACCCGCTGGCCCACCGCGACGATATCCCCCGCCTTCACGAACGGCACGATCCGCCGCGCGATCAGCCCGGCAATCTGGGTAAAGCCGATCTGCAACCCGTCGCCGCGTTCGATCAGGAAGTGCTGGCGCTCGTTTTCCTCGCTCGCCTTGTCGAGATCGGCATTGAGGAACTTGCCCGGAATATAGACCACGCGCCGCACGGTGCCGCCGATCGGCGCGCGATTGATATGAACATCGAACACCGACATGAAGATCGACACCCGCGTAACCGGCGCGATGCCCATGCCGATCACCCCGGTGCCATCGTTGGCCGACAGCTCACGCGGGGGCGAAACCTTTTGGATCAGCGTGATCATGCCGTCGGCCGGGGCGATGATGAACGCATCGTCGCGCGGGGTAACCCGTTCGGGATCGCGGAAAAAGGCCAGAATGCCCAGTGTCAGCACCGCCATGGGCCAGGCAATGAAGCCCAGGCCCAGAAAGGCGATGGCCAGCGTGGCAACGGCGGCAATCGCGCCGAACTTGCGGCCTTCGGGGTGGATCGAGGGCCAGCTCCAGCCGGCAGTACCTCGACCCCGGTTGTCTAGAATATCTCCGGGCATGGCGGGCTTCTAGTCCATGCCGCCGGAAATGCCAAACCCTCACCACAGGGCCCCTGCGCTTCACCCTTTTGGCCCCGCGCCCTTATTGGACGCGCGCCGTTTTCGGGACATACGTCAGCCGGCCATGGCTGCGTCCCCGCCCTGCGCTGGCGCCACTTTGCCGCTGGTCCACAAATACCAGGCCACAGCCCCCAGCACGACCGCGCCACCGGCAAGCACCGGCAACCCCGGCTGTTCGGCAAAAGCCAGCCAGACCCACAGCGGCCCCAGCACGACATCGAGCATCGAAATAAAGCCGACTTCGCCCGGCGATACCCGGCGGCCGCCCTCCAGCGCCAGAACATAGGCAAACCCGGTGGTCAGCGCGCCATAGCAGGCGCAAGCCGCCAATTGCCCCGGCGAAGGCAGCGTCAGGACGGCAAACGGCGCCATCAGCGGCACACAGACAAGCGCGGCGCAGGCGTTCAGCGCCATGACATCGACCCGGCCATAGCGCCGGATCGCGACCAACTGCACCGCAAAGCCCGCCGTCATCACGAATGCCGCAGCGATACCCGCCAGATCGCCAGCGCGGGTCGCGCCCCCGGCCATGAGCACGATCCCGCCCGAGGCCAGCGCCCCGGCGACCAGAAAGCGGGGGCTGACCCTTTCGCGGATCCACACGAAGCCGATCGCCGTCGCCAGAAACGGCAGGGCGGCATAGACCGTCATCACATTGGCGACCGTCGTCAGCCGCAACGAAAGGACATAGGCAATGCTCGATACCACCGACGTGCCGATGAACAGCAGCCCGACCGGCCCGCCATGTCGCACCGCCCACAGCCGCCCTGCCCCGCCACGCGCGATGGCCAGCGCGCCCAGCGTCAGCGCGGCAAAGACCGACCGCCACAGCACCAGCGTGGCCGTATCGAGCGTGGCCCAACGCACGAACAGCCCCGCCGTGCTCCACAGCAGCGCCGATCCGGCAACCATGACAATCCCGCGCCGGCGTTCGGCCTGGCTGATGCCGTGCGATCGAGAGGGCAATCCGCCAGCCACTATTCGTTCCTTGAGGTCGCCACCGATCACGCGACGCGCCGGATCGCCCAATGGCCTAGGCAAACGTGCAAGGAAGGACAAGCGCCGAGCGACAGCGCAGCAGCAGGGTCCCGATATCGGGCGCAATTGCGGCACGGCAATCGCGCCCCGGCCCATGACCGTGCCCGTACCCGTGACCATGACCATGACCATGACCATGACCGTGACCGTTCCGGTGATAGTGCGTTAACACCACTGAAACTGGTATTTATCACCATGTTGGGGAGCAATTCAGGGACTTTTCTAAAAAATCCGCAACAAAACCTAGGTATGTTTACATAGATCCTGACCTCTGCTTAAAACCGATGTGGAGATATCGGGAGAAGCATCGCGATGAGCACCGTCACCGTTCAGGGCGCCAATGGTACACCAGGCAACGGGCAGACGGTCCAGGCCATCACCATCACCCCTTCGGACAACACCAACATCGCCAATGCTGCGGGCGGCACTGGCGGTGGCAGCATCGGCTATTCCGGCGGTGGCGCCACTGCCACGGCGACCACGGTGGTGGCCGGCGCGGCCTCGGCCCAGACCACGGCCTATGGCGGGAACGGCGCAGATGCCGCCACCGGCAACGGCGGCGCCGGCGGCAATGCCACCGCCCAAAGCTCTGCAACCAATACCGCCGCCACATCCGATTCGGTATCCGCCACTGCGATCGACGTCGGCGGCAAGGGCGGCGCTGCCAACCTGAACGGGACGATCGCCGGCCCCGGCGGCATCGCCAGCGGAACAACCGCCACCGCGATCAGCGCGGGCAACGGGGTGGTATCGGCAACCGTGTTCCAGACCGGCGGCACCGGCGGCAATTTCCAGGACACCGGACACGGCGGCACCGGCCTTGCCTATGGCGCATCGGGCCAGAGTTCGACCCTGAACAACGCGGTTTCGGCGATGAGCAATGGCGGATCGCTGGTGCTTGACCAGGAAGCGGTGGGCGGCAACGGAGATCGTGGATACAATGGCGGTGCGGCAGGCGGCGCCACATCGGCGCTGACGCTGGATGACACCGCGCAGACCACGCAGAGCGCATCGATCAACGCGCGGGTTCAGGCCACCGGGGGCGCGGGCGGTGCGGCGCAGGGTTCGGGCGATGGCGCATACGGCGGCGACGCCACGGCAAGCACCACGCTGACATCGGCAGGTGCGATCGGCACGAACTTTCCCGCCTATGCCATTGCCACGGGCGGCAGTGGCGGCGGTTCGACCTATGGCAACGGCGGCACCGGCGGCGGTGCCACCGCGACCATCGCGGCCAATTCGACCAGCAGCGGCAATGCCGGAGTAAGCGTGCAGGCCAACGCGACCGGCGGCGGCGGCGGCTTTGCCGAAGGCACCGGGCTGAACGGCGGCGCCGGTGGCCAGGCGAGTGCGCAGGCCAGCGGCAGCACGGCGGGCAATGGCGCGGTCAATGTCGGGGCCTACCAGGCGGGCGGTGGCGGCGGAAATGGCGGGCACAACCAGGCCGGCGGAGCGGGCGCCGCCTCCACCATGGCCAACGCGGTATCAGGCAGCACCCATGGCGGCACGTTGACCCTGACCCAGACCGCGGTTGGCGGCGTTGGCGGCGGTGATAACGCCACTGGCGGCGCAGGTGGCAGTGCCTCATCCACGCTGACCCTGACCGATACGACGGCCGGCAGCATCGGCATCACCACCTCCGCCAACGGCGGCAGCGGCGGCGTGGGCAATACCATCGGCGGCGCCGCCGGCTCTGCCACATCGCAGATCACCGTTAGCGGATCAGGCGCGATCAGCGGGCCGAGCGGCAACGGGGCGCAGGCCACCGCCGTCGGCGGCACTGGCGGCGGTGGCGGCACTGGCGTGGCTGGCGGTGCCGCGACTGCCGTGTCGGTGGCGCAAAGTTCGAACACCGGAACAGTGCCGGTGATTGCCACTGCGAGCGCCACCGGTGGTGCCGGCGGCGCCGGGGGCGCTGGCGCTTCGCCAACGCCGGGCTCT
>CAILBC010000029.1 GCA_903832325.1 uncultured Sphingomonadales bacterium
CCACCCGCGTAATTGTAAGGTATCGGGTGGTCGGGTGGGGGAACGGGCCGGTACCGACTTCCCGAAACGGAGTTTCGGGTCAGACGCTCAGTTGGTGTGCGCGGGGCGCGGCGCCGTGCCCGTTGCCGGGCGCCGCGCCGGGTTGGCGGGATTGGCCGGACGGCCGGTGGCGCGGTCAAGGAATTCGTCGTTTGCGGCCTGGTCTTCGCCCACCGGCACGGTATCGTCGTGCTGGCGCACGGGCGCATCGACGGGATCGGGCTGGTGGTTGACGATATTGCCGCCGGGATCGACAAAGAAATAGCTGTCGGGATTTTTCTGCAGGCTTTCGTCGTCGGGTTCGAGCTGCTGCGTCGGCAGTTTCAGGTCGGTCTGGAACTTTTCGGGCGGCCGCTTGGCCGTGGCGACGCGCATATAGGCGGCAAAGGCGCGCGCCGGCGCGGTCCCGCCCTGCAATCCTGGCACAGGCTTTGCATCGTCGCGGCCCATCCACACCCCGGTGGTAATCCCGCTGGAAAAGCCCAGGAACCAGCCATCCTTGTTTGATGTGGTGGTGCCGGTCTTGCCGGCGACCGGGCGCCCGATCTGCGCCGCGCGGCCGGTGCCGATGGCCACCGCAGTCTGCAACAGGTCGGTGATGCCCGCAGCGACATAATCGGGCACCAGCTGCTGCGGCGGATCGGGGCGATGGCTGTACAGCACTTCGCCCTCGGTCGTGGTGACTTTGCGGATGCCATACGGGGTAACAGAGGCGCCCTTGGCCGATACTTCGGCAAAGGCGCGCACCATGTCGACCATGCGCACATCGCTGGTGCCCAGCACCATCGACGGATTGGTCGCCACCGGCGTGCTGATCCCCATGCGGCGCGCCATGTTGGCCACGGCGCCAAACCCGATTTCGTTGCCCAGCTGCGCCGCAACGGTGTTCTTCGAATAGGCAAAGGCGGTGCGCACATCGATCTGCCCGGCATATTTGCCGCCGGAATTGCGCGGGCTCCACCCTTCGATCGTCACCGGCTCGTCCACGACTTTGTCATCGGGTTTGTATCCGGCCTCCAGCGCGGTCAGATAGACGAACAGTTTCCATGCCGATCCCGGCTGGCGCACGGCATTGGTCGCGCGGTTGTAATTCGATGTGACATAATCGGTGCCGCCCACCATCGCCAGCACCGCGCCATCGCGATCCACGCTGAACAGCGCGCCTTGCGCATCCTTGGGCGCGTTGGCGACGATTGCCTCGGTCGCGGCGCGCTGCGCAGCGGGGTCGAGCGTGGTCCACACTTCGATCGGCTGGTCGTTGTCGGGCAGGATCTGGTCCAGCTGCGGCAGCACCCAGTCAGTGAAATACCGCGCCGAATTCTGCCCCGCCTCTTCGGCCAGTTTCACGTTTTTCAGATCGACCGCTTCGGCCTGCGCAGGGGTGATGGTGCCCGCCTCCTGCATCGTCCTGATCACGATCTGTGCGCGATCGACCGCGGCTTTGGCATCGGCGGTGGGCGAATAATGCGATGGCGCCTTTACCAGCCCAGCGATGATCGAGGCTTCGGCCAGGCTCAGCTGTTCGCCGGTGTGGCCAAAGAATTTGCGCGCGGCGGAATCGACGCCATAGGCGCCACCGCCGAAATAAACTTTGTTGAGATAGAGCTCGAGAATCTGGTCCTTGCTGAACTTTGTCTCCAGCGCCAGCGCCAGCACGATTTCGCGGATCTTGCGATCGAACGTGCGGCTGGAATTGAGGAACGTGTTGCGCGCCAGCTGCTGCGTGATGGTCGAACCGCCCTGTTTCCAGTGGCCCTTTTCCACGCGCACCATCACCGACCGCGCGATGCCCACCGGATCGACACCCCAATGATCGCGGAAACGCCGGTCTTCGACCGAAGTCATTGCATCCTGCATCACGCGCGGCAGGCGGCTGATCGGAATCCACCGGCCATAGCTGGGCCCCAGCGTCACGATTTCCGAGCCGTCGGCCGCGCGCACCACGATCATCTGCCCGGCCTGGCCGGATTTGAGCCGTTCATAGCTGGGCAGCGACCGCGCGGTGACCAGAACCGCCGCAGTCAGCCCCAGCCCCGCCAGCAGCAGCACTGCAAACGTCCAGATCAGCAGACCCTTGAACAGGCGAATCACAAAGCCGCCCCCGCGGGGGCGATCGCGTCCGGAATCATCCCTTTTGGCCATCGGACTTGCTTCGTTCCCTCATGATCTGGCGCCCTCATGATCTGGCCCCCTCATGATCTGGTACGGGGCGTGCGGGGGCTATGCCCTGATGGTCTGTAACCTGCGGTGAACGGCGCGGCAATGCAGCGTCGTTTGCGGCCTAGGCGGCGTGGACAAATTCCGCAGCGCCACGGTTGCCCTGCAAAAGGCCCCGGCAAGGAGCGAAGACGCAGCCAGAGTGGGCCTCTTGCAAGGCTGAGTGACGCCGCAGGGGCCTTTTGCAGGGCAACCCCTTCGGGGCTGGACCCAAAGCCGCCATCGCAGCGTCGGCTCGGCTCGGAATATTGCCCATATGCCTTCACCTCGCCTCCTCGCGCTGGCGGCTTTGGCCTCCAGCCGTGGCGCTGCGGAATTCGTCCACGCCGCCTAGTCCTTTGGCGCAAAGTCCAGCGCGGCGCTGTTCATGCAATAGCGCAGCCCGGTCGGCGCGGGGCCATCGGGAAAAACATGGCCCAGGTGCCCGTCGCAGCGGGCGCAGCGCACTTCGGTGCGGATCATCCCGTGCGACCTGTCGGTCAATTCGGTCACCACCTCGGGTTCGGCCGGGGCGGTAAAGCTGGGCCAGCCGCAGCCGCTGTCGAACTTCGTGTCGGATTCGAACAGCGGCGCGCCGCAGCCGGCGCAGAAATATTCGCCCGGCGCCTTGTTGGCATTGTATTTGCCGGTGAAGGCGCGTTCGGTGCCCGCTTCGCGCAGCACGTGATACTGTTCGGGGGTCAGCCGTTCGCGCCATTCGGCATCGGTCAGGTTCAGCTTGTCGGTCATTGTCCGGATCTCCTGCGTGCCGGGGCGCCGGCGCAAATGGTGTGGGAAAATGTCTTGCGCAATCTGGTGTCTGGCGGCCCGGGGTTCAACCGGTCGGGCGCGCGGTTGGGCCGGTGCGCTGCGCGAGGTGACGGCATGCGGCGAAATCATCGCCATCGATCGTGCCCGCACCACCCGTCAACGCGCTGCGCACGCGGCTGCGTTCGTGTTCGATGGCGTCGGCCTGCGCCCCCGGATCGATCCGCCGCGCCATCAGCAGCGCGCGCGCCGCCGGCGCCAATGCCGCCGCTTCGCTGCGCAATGCCGGCGCCAGCGGATCGGCCCCGCCACGCGCGCCCAGCACTTCGGCATAGACCTCCAGCAGCGCCAGGCAGGCCAGGGCGTCGGGCGCCGGATGCGGCGGCACGGCGGCATCCAGATCGGGCAGGCAGCCTTGCGCCGCGCCAATCGCGCCATCGCGGGCCACGCTGCGCGCCGCATCGGCAAACAGATCGCGCAGCGCCGGCTGCGTCATGCCGGTTTCATCGGCCAGGCGCGCGCCCACTTGCGCGAAATAGCGCCGGCCGCGCTGACCCAGCGGCACCAGCGCACGCGCCGCGGCATCGCCATTGGCTTGCGCCGCGGCCACCACCGCAATCGCCGCCGCGCAGCGCAGATCATGCGCCTGGTGCGCGTTCAGCACGACGGGCCCGGGCGTTGCCATGCCCGGCCCGGCAGACGTGATCAACGACAAGGCGACAAGCAGCGCCGGCACGGTTCGGAAATGAGCCATCGCCCCGCGCCATAGACCATCGCGCAAAAAAGCGCGCAGCGGTTTTTGCCAAACGACGGCCCATTTTCCGCAAGAAAAGGGCCCCGGACGGAGCGCCGGCACAATCGCCGGGCCCATCCGGGGCCCAAGGTGCCAGAGGCGATGTCCACCGGGTGTGCAAAAGTGAACCGCGCTGCTGGAGAGCCATAGGAATAAGTTTCGAATGAGAACCTAATATTTTGCGTTCCAGAATGCAACCTGCACCGCCGCCCGGTCGCCGGAACAGGCTCCTGCCCGCGCTCGTTTGACGCGCATGTTACAAGGTGCCTTATAATTTCACCCGTCATGGTCTATGCGAACAGGCCATGACCGCCTCCCACCCTTCCAAACTGCGCGAACCGCTCTCGTTCGTGGCCGGCTGCGGTCTGCCGCTGGCGCTGGAAGTGATGGGCGAACGCTGGTCTTTCATGATCTTGCGCGCCTCGTTCAACGGGGTGCGCCATTTCGAGGAATTTCTCGACCAGCTGGGCATTGCGCGCAACATCCTGTCCAACCGGCTGGCGCGGCTGGTGGAATCGGGCATTCTGGTCCGCGAACATTGCGCTGATGATCGCCGCCGCATCGAATATTGCCTCACGCCAAAGGGTTATGACCTGCTTCCGGCCATGCTGGCGCTGCGCCAGTGGGGCGAAAAGTGGGCGCTGGGCGTGCCCAGCAACCCGGTGCTGTGCGATGCGCGCGATGGCCAGCCAATTTCGGCGATCACCATCCGTGCGCATGATGATCGCGTGCTGGGCCCGCGCGAATTGACCTGGCGCGATCGTGCCGACCTGGTGCTGGGCCGGCCTGTGACGATCCCGGCGGAAACCGTCACCCTGCTGGAATAGCGCCGCCGGCCGGTTAACGGCTGACCAGCGTCTGCGCGGCAATCCTGTTGGCTACCGTGGCGCGCGCGTGCATCAGCGCATCAACATAGCAGTGGTGCCCGGCGGCGGCTTCGGCCGGGGGGCGGCTGCCCCGATCATAATCGCACACCGTCGCGGCGGCCTGGTTGATGCGCTGTTCCAGCCGCGCCCGGCCGCGCGCGGTGGTCAGATCCAGATCGTGATAATCCACGGTGAGCTGGCGGAGGTCGACATCGCCGGGAATCGCGGGCGGGTTGGCCGCGTGCGCGCTGGCCGGGCTTGCTGCCAGCAGCGGCGCGGTGATCAGCGCCAGGCCGGCAATGGCGGCGAAACGGCGGGTTGATTGGTGCGTCATGATCGGGGTCCTTATGTTTGGTGCTGTCTGAAAACGTGCGGAATATCGTGGGCGCCGGCGGGGCTCGCCTCCAACGGCCCCGCCGGCAACGATGCATGCAACCTCATGATCCGGGGGCATTTTCGGCATGCGGTGCGATCCATCGCCTGATCCCGGTCTGCACCTGGCGGGGTAGCGATGCATCCCGCCATCGATCGGCGGGCGTGGCGCGCCGACCGCCGGACAAACCGCGCGCAGCGCCCGGTGAACGACATCGATCGATGCCCCACGGTCCTTGCGCTTCGTCATGACAGCCACCGCTTGGCGCTTGACCTGCGCCCCGCGCGAACGGCAAGGCGGCAGGCATGATCCGGCTGTTCCACATCAGCGACCTGCATTTCGGGCGCGAAGACACCCGCGCGCTCGATTGGGTGGTGCAGGCAGTGCACGATGAAGCGCCCGACGGGGTGATCATCACCGGCGATTTCACAATGCGCGCCCGCGCCCGCGAATTCGCCGCCGCGGCGCGCTGGATCGCGGCGCTGCCGGTGCCGGTGCGGATCGATCCGGGCAATCATGATTTGCCCTATTTCAACCCGGCCGAACGGATGATCGATCCCTATCGCCGGTTTCGCGCGCTCGAATCCGCCATTGCGCGGCCGTTGATGCTCGGCGGCCAGGCAACGGATGAACTGGCGATCGTGCGCCTGCCCACCACCGCGGCGGCGCAATGGCGGCTCAACTGGTCAAAGGGCATTGCCGGTGCGGCGGCGCTGGCGCGTGCGCTTGCCGAAATTGACAGTCTGCCGCCCGGCATGCCCGCGATCGTCACGTGCCATCACCCGCTGGTCGAAGCCGGCACGCAAGGCCGCGCGCTGACCCGCGGCGGCAATCGCGCGCTGGCCGAACTGGCGCGGCGCCCGGTGCTGGCGGTGTTGTCGGGCCATGTGCACGATGCGTTTGATCTGTGCCACACCACGGCTGCGGGCCCGGTGCGGATGATCGGCGCCGGCACGCTGTCGCAGCGGTTGCGCACCACGCCGCCCACGTTCAACGACCTGACTTTTGCCGATGGCGTGCTGTCGTGCCGGGTGTGCCGGCTCGACGGGGTTCCGGCCGAGGCGCTGGGGCGCTATCGCTGATCGCGTAAGGTCGCGGCCCTGTTGCCCTGCCCTTGTTATCCGCTCCGCCATGGCCCGGCTTGCATTGCCCCGGCCCAGCAGGCAGGGTCTTGCGCATCTGTGATCACGCCAAATCGGACACGCCCATGCTCACCATCTACAGCGACGACCACCGGCTGCACCACGGCGCGGCCGAGCTCTATCGCGGCCAGCTGGTGCCCTGTTTCGAAATGCCGTCGCGCGCCGATCATGTGCTCGATGCGGTGCGCGCCGCCGGGCTGGGCGCGGTGATCGCGCCCGACCGGTTTGATCGCGCCGCGCTGACCCGGGTGCACGCCGATGATTACGTCGCCTTTCTGGAAACCGCGTGGGACGAATGGACCGCGCTGGGCGAAACCGGCGATGCCCTGCCCTATGTCTGGCCGGCACGCGGGCTGCGCCAGGATGCGCCGCCCGATCATATCGATGGAAAGCTGGGCTTCTATTCGATCGATGCGGCGGTACCGATTACGGCCGGCACCTGGACTGCGGTGCGGTCTGCCGCCGATTGCGCATTGACCGGGGCGCAGCTTGTTGCCGGTGGCGCGCCTGCCGCCTTTGCGCTGTGCCGGCCGCCGGGCCACCATGCCGGCGCGCGCACGATGGGCGGGTTCTGCTATCTCAACAATGCGGCAATCGCCGTGCAATATCTGCGTGATCACGGTGCGGCGCGCGTGGCGGTGCTCGATGTGGATTATCACCACGGCAATGGCACGCAGGATATTTTCTATGCCCGCAGCGATGTCCATGTCACCTCGCTTCACGGCGATCCGCGCCAGGAATATCCGTTTTTCCTGGGCCATGCCGATGAACGCGGGGTGGGCGAAGGGCTGGGCTTCAATCGCAACGTCCCGCTGCCCTGGGGCACCGATGGCGCCACGTATCTGGCCGCGCTGGACGGTGCGATGGGCGATATTGCCGGCTTTGCGCCGGATTTCGTGGTCGTGTCGCTGGGCGTGGATACTTTTGCCGAAGATCCGATCAGCCATTTCCGCCTCCACGCGCCCGATTTCACCGCTATCGGCCAGCGCGTGGCCAGCCTGGGCCGGCCGACGCTGTTCGTGATGGAAGGCGGCTATGCCGTGGCCGATATCGGCGTGAATGTGGCCGCGGTGCTCTCCGGCTTTGAAACCGGCCGCGCATGAACACGGCCGCCGCCGACCGGTTCCGCCGCCAGCTGACCTTGCGCGATTTGATCGCCTATGGCCTGGCCTATATCGCCCCGATCGCCGTGCTGTCGACGCTCGGGCTGGTGTGGCAGGCCTCGCACGGGATGATCGCGCTGTCCTATTTGCTGGGCGGGCTGTGCATGGCGTTCACCGCGTTCAGCTATGCCGCGATGGTGCGCGAAGTGCACAGTGCCGGATCGGTCTATGGCTTTGCCCGGGCGGTGCTGGGGCCGTTTGTCGGGTTTGTCGCGGGGTGGATGATCCTGCTCGACTATTTGCTGATTCCCGCATTTGTCTATGTGGTGATTGCGGTCGCGCTGGGCGAACTGGTGCCGGGGATCGATCGGGGCGTGTGGATCGTGCTGCTGGCCGGGTTCACCACGGCGATCAACTGGTTCGGCGTGCGGTCGACCGCGCGCGTGTCGCTGGGCGCGGTGATTGCCCAGGTCGTGGTGATGGTGCTGCTGATGGCCCTGGCCACAACGGTGCAATTGCGGCTGCATGGTGCGGCGGGCCTTGGCATCGTGCCGTTCTATCACACGCCGTTCAGCCTGTCGGCGGTGCTGGCCGGCACCTCGATCTGCGTGATGTCGTTCCTGGGCTTTGATGCGGTTTCCACGCTTGCCGAAGACACCGCAGACCGCAGCGGGCGGGTGCTGGGTCGCGCCATCCTGCTGGTGTTGGCTTTTGCCACCAGCCTGTTCGTGATGTCCGCGTGGATTCTGGGCAATGCCATGGTCGGCGTCCGGTTCAACAGCCTGGATGCCGCGGCCTATGAACTGGCCGGGCAATTGGGCGGGGTGTGGAGCCGGATCGCGCTGGCCTGGGCCTATGCCATTCTGGTCGGGCTCAGCAATGCGCTGCCGATGCAGGTGGGCGTGGCGCGGGTGCTCTATGCCATGGCGCGCGACCGGCAATTGCCCGCAGGCCTTGCCCGCCTTCACCCGCGTTACAACACGCCGCACGTCGCGATGCTGGCCTCTACGGTGGTTTCGTTGGTGGTGGCGCTGTGGCTGCGCAATGCGATGGACCAACTGGCCGCGTTCGTGAATTTCGGCGCGCTGTTCGGCTTTGCCCTGATCCACGTCTGTGTGCTGGTCCACTTCGCCCGCGCCGGCGCGCGCAACCTGCTGCTCCACGTGGTCTCGCCCGTGCTGGGCATCGGCGTGGTGCTGGCCATCCTGTCCGACATGAACCAGGCCGCGCTGGTGCTGGGCACGCTATGGCTGGTCTGCGGCCTCCTCTGGTGGCGGTTCCGCATCGTCCGCCTGGGCCTTGTATCGGTGCACACCGGGATCGACCCGTTTGCCGAGGTGTGATCGACCTTTTTGCGCCACTATCGGCCGCCCTGGCTGCTCTTGATCATCGCTGTTCACTGCAATTTATCGTGAAACCCAGGCTTTGACCCCTTCCTTGCGCAGGAAACGCTCTGCCTTTGCGCCATGCAGCATGGCCAGCGTCGAAAGAATCCCGGCTTCGGTGCAGGTTGCCGCGGCAACGGTTACCGCGCGTGGGGCATTGCGCACCGGCCAGCCGGTCCGCGGGTCGAGAATATGGCTGTAACGGACGCCATCGCGTTGCACAAAGCGCCGGACATCACCGCTCGTGGTGATCGCTCCAGCGAAGACTCGAGAGCAATGACCCACGGCCAAAGTGACTTTCGGCAACCGACAGGCCGGCATCTTGTGCAATCTCCCGACTGAGCGGCGGCTCGACCTGATCGCTGAAGGATTGCCGGTGATCCTCGCCAGCGCCGAGAGCTTTTGGACGGCGGCCGCTAGCCTGATGCAGGCGCCCCGCGAAGCCCGCGTGCTTGAAGGGTTCGCCGAGGAGGAAGCCGCCAAAATCCTGATCTTAATGGATCTGGTGCGCTGCCCGGCCAAAGGCATGGTTCTGGGGGGCCACAAATTGGTGCAGAAACGATTGGCCCCCTTTTCGGCCCCCAATGGCCACCGGATAGCGGTGAACAGCAGCGGACCACGACGGAGGCCGTAATGCTATTTATCGCAGTTTTTGATGGGTTTAGAAACCTTCCGCGGACCGCCGCGGAAGGTGAAATGGTGCCCAGAAGAGGACTCGAACCTCCACGCCCTTGCGAGCGCCAGCACCTGAAGCTGGTGCGTCTACCAATTCCGCCATCTGGGCACGGGGCATGGGGCGCGGGGCCTTCTGCCGGGTAGGAGGGCGCCGATAAGCGGTGGCGGCGGGGCTGTCAACACAGGTTTGGCGAAAGAATGCGAATCTGGGGGGCGGGGGGCTGGAAATGGGCGCGTGGGCGTGGCGTGGTTTCGGGTGGATCGGGGCGTGATGCCCCGTTGGGCTGCACGCGGTGGTGGCGCGGGCGCGGGTGGGCGGCTATTCGCGCAGGCGAATCATGGTAACGTGCAGGTGCCGGCTTGCGCCGCGCGACACCGGTGGTTTGGCGCACAGGATTTGGTGCACAGGTTTTGACGTGAAGGATTGGGCATGACCATCGGCAGAACGCGCGATCTGGAGGGCAAGCTGATCGTGCTGATCGGCGGGACCGGGTTTTTCGGCACACATCTGGCGCAGGATCTGCTCGATCGCGGGGCGCGGTTGCGGATTGCCGCGCGTCATCCGGAAAAGGCGTTTCGGGTAAAGCCGCTGGGCAATCTGGGCCAGGTCCAGGTGGTCGCCGCCGATGTTACCCGCCCGCGCTCGATCGAGGTTGCGTGCACCGGTGCGGATGCGGTGGTCAATCTGGTGGGCGCCTTTGCCGGCGATCTCGATGCGGTGCAGGGCAGCGGCGCGGGGCGTGCCGCGGCGATCGCGCGCGCAGCCGGGGTGCAGGCCTTTGTGCACATTTCGGCGATCGGGGCCGATCCGGCCTCGGCCGTCGGCTATGCCCGGACCAAGGGCACGGGCGAAGCCGCGGTGCTGGCCGCGTTTCCTGATGCTGTGGTGCTGCGCCCGTCGATCCTGTTCGGCATGGACGATACTTTCCTCAACATGTTTGCCGGGCTGATGGCCATGCCGGTGCTGCCGGTGTTTGCCCCCGATGCGCGGTTGCAGCCGCTGGATATCGACGATGCGGCCAGGGCGGTGGGCAATGTGCTGGCCGCGCCCGCGGCGCATGCCGGGCGGATCTATGAACTGGCCGGGCCCGAAGTGCTCACCATGATGGAGCTCAACCGCCGGATCGCACGCGCCACGCGCCGGTCGCCGCTGCTGGTGGGGCTGTCCGACGGGCTGGGCGCGCTGATTGCCGCAATGCCGCTCACTCCGATCAGCCGCGATCAATATGCGCTGCTGCGCCAGGGCAATGTGGCATCGGGCACGCTGCCCGGCCTGGCCGAGCTTGGCGTGCAGGCGCGCCCGCTCGATCTGTTTCTGGATCGCTGGCTGGTGACTTATCGCCGGCACGGCCGGTTCGGCACGCGCACGCGCAATCGTGCGTAACCGTCAGGCCGCCTGATGTTCAGGCGTTCACATCGCCATAGTGGCTGGGCGGCTTGATCACATCCATCCGCTCGGTCAGCAGCGGGCGAAAGCTGGGGCGGCTTTTCAGCGCGGAATACCAGCCGCGCGCCTGTTCGTGCTGCGACCAGTCGATCCCGCCCAGATAATCGGCCACCGAAATCTGCGCCGCAGCGGCAAGATCGGCCAGGCTCATTGTCGCACCCGCCAGCCAGGGGCGGTTGTCGATCAGGAAATCGACATAATCGAGATAGTCGTTGGCCAGGCGAATGGTATCGCGCAGCGATCGCGCATCGGGCGGCTGGCGCGTGATCAGCCGCTTTCTCATCCGTTCGTCGAGCAGCGGCCCGGTCACCCCGGCAAAGAAGTTTTCATCGAACAGCGCGACCAGCCGGCGGATTTCGGCGCGATTGGCGGCGGTGCCGTTGATCATCGGCGCCTTGTCGACCGTTTCCTCGAAATATTCGGCGATGGCGCGGCTGTCCACCAGCACCAGGCTGCGTTCCGGATTGGTCAGCACCGGCGTGCGCAGCGCCGGATTGAGCATCTGGAATTCCTCGCGGTGTTCCCACGGGTTTTCGCGCACGAGTTCATAGCCCACGCCCTTTTCGCTGAGCAGCAGGCGCACTTTGCGGCTGAACGGGCAGATCGGGAACTGGTAGAGATACCACATGCCCCCTGCCATAATGGCCGGGGCGATAAAGCCAAGACCGGTATGGTGATTATCCTGCGCGAAGCCGTTCACGCAGCGCATCGAGCGCGATCGTTTCGATTTCCGCCCCAGGGCAGTCGGTCGCCAGCAAGGCGGCAAGCGAGCGCTGCTTCTGCGCGATCAGATCGATCGCCTGCAAAGTATCGAGGTGGCGCATGGCAATGGCCATGTCGGCGCAAAGCGCGGCGCCCAGCGCCTCGACATCGTGCGCCATATCCTCGAGCACAGCGGCGATCCGCGGCGCGATCTGGCGGTGGCTGGCATCATTTGTCATTGGCAAATCCCCGCGCGGGCGCACGTCCGGCAGGCCCCTGGTCGGATGTGGCACCGGTCAGGCGGCCTCGGCCACGTGCGGCCGGTCGCTCAGCGCGGTCAGGTTGAGCACCATCACCATGCGGTCCTCGATCGCGGCCAGCCCGTCGAGAAACGGCACCACGGTGTCGTGCCCGGCGGTGGGTGGCGGGGGCTGCAGGGCATTGTCGGGCACGGTGACGATGTCGCTGACCGAATCGACGATCCATCCGCCCACTTGTGCGCCAAGCTGGGTCACGATGATCGCGTGGCGCGGCGTCGGTTCGGTTGCGCGCCAGCCAAGGCGCGCGGCCAGATCGATCACCGGCAGCACCGTGCCGCGCAGATTGACCACGCCGGCCACATAGGCGGGCACGCGGGGCAGGCGCGTCGTCGGGCTCCACGCGCGGATTTCGCGGATCGACATGATGTCCAGCCCGAACACCTGGCCTTCGACTTCAAAGGTGATCAGTTCGCGAAGCATGACGGTTTGTCCTTGCGGGGGGTGTTGCGGGAGGTGGGGGTAGGGATCGGGGTCAATGCGCCACGCGGCGCACCGCGGCGACGAGTTTGGCCGGATCGAACGGTTTGACGATCCAGCCCGTGGCGCCGGCGGCGCGCGCGCGCGCCTTTTTCTCTTCGCTGCTTTCGGTGGTCAGCACCAGGATCGGGCGATCGCGGTGCCGGCTGCCTTCGCGCAGGCGCTCGATCAGGCCAAACCCGTCAAGGCGCGGCATGTTGATGTCGGTAATCACGACATCCACCTCGTTGAGCGCCAGCCAGTCGAGCGCGGCCAGGCCATCTTCGGCCTGGGCCACGTCAAAGCCCTGGGTGGTCAAGGCGTGGTTGAGCAGCGCCCGCATCGACGGGCTGTCGTCAACTGTAAGAATGCGGGTCACGGTGGTCATGCAGAAAGGCTCGCTTGCTGAGGGTGTTTCGGGGTGGGGCGGGTTCGGGGTGGTGGGTGGATCAGAACAGTTCGACATCGCCGGTGGCCTTTTCCGGGCGCGCGGTGGGGCGCACCGGCGGGGCAAAACGGTCTTCCACGGTGCGGCAGCGCACCTGCCCCGATGCCGGGCGGAATTCGACGCGCCGCGCGCCGCTTCCGCCCAGATCGGTCCGCACAAGCTCGATGCCTTCGCGGCAGACGAAATCGCGCGCGAATTCGGCATTGGCACTGCCGATGCGCATCATCGTGCGGTTCACATTGGCGCCGCCATAAAGATGCGCGCGCAGCCGCGCCTTGCGCGCGCCGCCGGCCAGCATCTGGTTGACCAGCAGTTCCATCAGGTACGTGCCGTAATATTCGTCGACCGGCGCGTGGCTGGCGCTGGCCGGCGGTTCGGCCAGCAGGAAATGGTTCATGCCGCCCAGCCGCGCCTCCGGGTCGAACAGGCACAGCGCGACGCAACTGCCCAGCACGGTGGAAAACTGCACGCGCGGATCGTCGCTGACCAGCGCCTGGCCCTGCATCACGGTGATGCGTTCGGGCTGTGGGCTGCCCGGCGCAGCAGGGCCGGGTGAAGTCAGGCTGGATGCTGTCTGGCCCGGCCGGCCGCGCGGCAGGATCGGCTGTTCGAACATGGTTCAGGCCGCCTGGCTGATGGCATGTCGGGCAATCTGCCCGATCGGCGCAACTAGGCCCGCCGCGCCCAGCGCTATTGCCGCGCGTGGCATGCCGAACACGGTGCAGGTGGCTTCGTCCTGCGCGATCGTGCGCGCGCCGGCCTGCGCCATGGCCAGCAGGCCCTGCGCCCCGTCGCAGCCCATGCCGGTCAGCAAAATGCCCACCGCCCGCGCGCCGACACAGCGCGCGACCGAGCCGAACAGCACATCGACCGAGGGCAAATGGCCCGATACCCGTTCGCCCTGGCGCAGGCGGCAGCACAGCGCGGTGCTGCCCGCCACGGTCAGGTGGCGATCATCGCCCGGCGCCAGATAGACATGCCCTTCGCGCAGCGGCAGATCGGGTTCGGCCAGCACGATTCGCGCCGCGCAATGCGTATCCAGCGTGCGCGCCACCGCCGGGGCAAAGCGGGGGGCGATGTGCTGCACGATCAAGGTGGGCGGGCAGTTTTCCGGAAAGCGCGACAGCAGGATCTGCAGGGCCTCGACCCCGCCGGTGGACGATCCCACCGCGACCACGCGTGGCCGTTCGGCCGGTCCAGGGCGTGGTTCGGTGCCGGCGTTCGACGCACCCGCGCCCGGTGAAACGGGGCGTGAGCCAGCGGCCACGCGTTCGCCAAACCGCACTTTGGCAGCTTCGCGGATCAGCCCGGCCAACAGCCCGGAATCATCGAACGGCAGTGCGCCCGATCGTTCCGATTTGGCATAACAATTGACCGCACCCAGGGCGAGCGCGCGGGCGGTGGTTTCAGTGCCCCTTTGGGTGGAACCCGACACCACGATCACCGGGGTGGGGCGCAGCGCCATGATCTTTTCCAGAAAATCGAGCCCGTTCATGCCCGGCATTTCGACATCGAGCGTGATCACGTCGGGGTCCAGTTCGCGGATCATGGTGCGGCCTTCGCTGGCGTTGGCGGCAGCGCCCACCACCACGATATCGCCATCGCGTTCCAGCCGGGTTTTCAGAATTGCGCGCATTGTGTGCGAATCTTCCACCACGACCACGCGGATCGGGGTTTCGCGGTGCAACAGGGCCGAATTTGAAGGGGATGGGGCGGTCATGCGCGCGCACTCCTGCGATAGACGGTGGGGCCCATCGGCACGAGATCGTCCAGCGCCGGGCCGGTAACCCGTTCGCTGTGCCCGATATACAACGTGCCTTCGCCGGCGAGCATGCCGGCAAAGCGCGCGACCAGCGTTTCCTTGGTGGGATTGTCGAAATAGATCATGACGTTGCGGCAAAAAATCACGTCAAACCGGGTCCGCATCGGCCATTCGCCCAGCAGATTGAGCGTGCGGAACCGCACCAGCGCGCGCAATTCGGGCGCGATTTCCACCGTGTCGCCATTGCGCACGGTCCACGCCGCGCGCAGCGGTTCGGGCACGGGCTTCAGATCATCGGCCGAATAGCGCGCGGCCACCGCCCGGGTGAGCGCGTGGGTGGCGATGTCGCTGGCCAGAATGCGCAGATCCTTGCGCGCCAGCGCCAGCCCGGCGTTGCGATCGGGGCCCAGCAGCGTCATCGCCAGCGACCAGGTTTCTTCGCCGCTGGAACAGCCGGCCGACCACAGCCGCACTTTGCCGCCTTGTTCCAGACGGCGCAGCAATTGCGGGCGCACGGTGTCGCGGAAATGGTCGAAATGGTGGGCTTCGCGATAGAAAAAGGTGTGGTTGGTGGTCAGCGCGCAAATCGCCTTTTGCCGTTCGGCGTGGTCTTCGCGGATGCGCAGGACATAGGCAGCGAACGTGGCGCAGCCCGATGTGCGCACCAGCGGGGCCAGCCGTGAATAGACCAGCATCGCCTTGCCTTCGGGCAGCACGATTCCCGCCTCGCGATGGGCAATCGCGCTGATCGCGCGGAAATCGTCCACGCCATAGACCCCGGGGCTGATCCCGGGCAGCATCGCGGCAAAGGGTGCGTCGATGGTCATGCCGCCTCGGCCAATGGCGAATTCTGGCGCGCATCGGTCGCGCCCGCTTCGGCCAGGCTGTGCGCCACCAGTCCGTCCACATCGACAATCAGCGCCACGCGCCCATCGCCCAGGATCGTTGCCCCGGCCACGCCTTCGACCGCGCGGTAATGCGTGTCGAGGCTTTTGATCACGACCTGGCGCTGGTCGACAATGGCATCGACCAGCAATGCAGCCCGGCCGGCGCCTTCGGTTTCCACCACGATCAGCACGCCCTGTTCGGGGTGTTGAACTGCGCCGCTGGCGCCCACGGAGGCGTGCAGCGGCAGCACCGGAATGAACCGCCCGCGCACATTGATCATCGCGCGGGTTGCACCCAGCCCCTGCACTTCATGCGGATCGGGGCGCAGGCTTTCCACCACATTGGCCAGCGGCACGACCAGCGTCTGATCGCCGACATTGACCACCATGCCGTCCGAAATCGCCAGTGTCAGCGGCAGGGTCAGGGTAAAAGTGGTGCCGCGGCCCGGTTCGGATTCGATGGTGATGCGCCCGCCCAGGTCCTTCACGTTCTGGCGCACCACGTCCATGCCGACGCCGCGCCCGGAAATATTGGAAATCTGCTGCGCGGTCGAAAAACCGGGGGCAAAGATCAACAAGTCGATCTCTTCCTTTGACAGCGCCGCATCGGCGGCAACCAGCCCCTTTTCGATGGCTTTGGCCAGCACGCGGTCGCGATCGATGCCGCGGCCATCATCGGCAATGCGGATCACGATGCGCCCGGAACGGTGCTCGGCTGACAGGGTCAGCGTGCCTTCGGCGGGCTTGCCCGCGGCCAGCCGTTCCGCCGCCGGTTCGATGCCGTGATCGACCGCATTGCGGATCAGGTGGGTCAGCGGTTCGCCCAGCCGTTCGATCACCGTCTTGTCCAGCTCGGTGGTTTCGCCCGACACGTCCAGCCGCAGATGCTTGCCGGTGCTGGTGGTCAGTTCACGCAGGATGCGCGGCACGCGGCTGAACACCGATCCGATCGGCTGGGCGCGGATCGCCATGGCCGATTCCTGGATATCGCGGGTCAGCCCTTCCAGCAGAGTCAGCTCTTCGGTCACGGCCAGGCCATCGCCGGCCAGCCGCTGCGCCATCATCGCCTAGGCGATCACCAGTTCGCCCACCGCGTCGATCAGTTTGTCCAGCTTGCCCAGTTCGATGCGGATCGATTGCCCCATTGCCGGCGGGGCGGGCGGGGCAGGCGGGGCGCCTGTGGCCGCTTCGCCGCGCAGGGGCGCAGGTTCGGCGGGCAGGGGCGCGGTTTGCGCGCCGGGCGCCGGGGTGGCACGCGGTGCAGTGGCCCGCATTGCCGGCATCGGCGCATCTTCGCCAAAGGCCAGCGCGCATTCGTCGCCAACGAAATCGAAAATGTCGCGCACCGCCGCTTCGCCCACTGCGGCGGGAAGGACAAAGCACCAGCCGAGATAGCCGGTGCCGGCCTCGATCGTATCGAGCGCGGGCACGGCGCTGACATCGCATTCGACACAGCGCGCGCCCAGATCGAGCATGTCGCGCAGCATCAGCAGCGGCTCGCTGCCGTTGCGCATGGCCCCGGCATGGGGGCGCACTTTTGCAAAAAGGACGGGTGCGGGCGCTTGCGCACCGGCAGGCGGATCAAACGCGCCGGTGATCGAATCGAGCATCGCGTCGAAGTCGAAATCGTCGTCGCCGCCCTCGCTGTCGGCGGGTTCCGGCCGGGTGGGCGGCGGCCCCCCGGCCTTATCAACGCTGGCCTGATCAACACTGCCATGGCCCTGCTGTGCCGAATCCGCCATTGCCGCGGTCATTTCGGCCTGTAGCGCGCGGTCATCGGGCGTTTCGCCCAGCCCGCGCGTGGCGGCAACATGGTCGCTCAGCGCGTCGAGCGCGCGCAGCAGCAGATCGACCAGCGTGGCGGTGATCGGCACGGTGCCTTCGCGCACATCGGACAGCAGCGTTTCAAGCGTGTGGGTATAGGCCTGCAGCGCGAGATGGCCAAAGGCGCCGGCCCCGCCCTTGATCGAATGTACGGCACGGAACACCGCGTTCACCGTGTCATCGTCGTGTGTTCCGGCCTTGCACGCGGCCAGCCCCTGTTCGGCCGCGGCCAGCGATTCCTCGCATTCGGCGAAAAAGATGGCCTGGATGTCTTCGGCGTTCATCCGCGCGTGCTCCCCCCGTCCGGCCCGCCTGCTGATGCCGTCCTGGCCGGTGCCATATTGGCCGGTGAAATATTGGTCGGCGCCATATTGGTCGCTCGGGGCAATCCCGGTGCATCGTCGAACAGTTCGGATTCCAGACCCAGCCGCTGCGCGGTATCGCGCAGCACGGGCGATGCCTCGATCAGCGCGCCTTCGCCGGTGCGGCGCGCGCTGATCAGGATCTGCAGCATGGCCTGCCCGATCTGCGCACAGTCGCGCGCATCGATCACCAGCGGGCCCGATCCCAGCGCGGCGATCATTTCGGGCAACAGCGCCTCGGCGGCAGCCCGATCGCATCGGGGGGGAAGGCTGATCGTGGGCATGATCGCAAGGGTTCCTGATTGCCGGTCCAAATGCCGGCCCGACTGGGCAATGGCGTGATGGGCAGGGCCCGTCCGCCGATCCGGCTTAGGGGCAAAGCGGCAAAGGTCGGCTTTCGCTGGGCTTAGGGTGAGATACCTAGGTCCGGCATCAGGATTTGCTGTGGGCCCGGCGGGTATTTGCGGGGGCTGGGAACGCACCCCCGGCCCCACGCGGCCATCGCCGGGCACCGGGGGCGCAAAAAAGGATATCCGGCCCATGCATGAAGCCCGCGTTCTGGTCGTCGATGATTCCGCAGCGATGCGCGCCCTGTTTTCCGACATTCTCGATCAGGCGAAGAACGTCACCGTGGTCGGAACCGCGCGCAACGCCGATGATGCGCGCGAACAGATCGCCGAACTGAAACCCAACGTGATCACGCTCGATGTCGAAATGCCGGGGATGAGCGGGATCGAATTCCTTGAAGAAATCATGGAAACCGATCCGCGCCCGGTGGTCATGCTGTCATCGCTGACCCAGGCCGGCACCGAAATATCGCTGCGCGCGATCGAGCTGGGCGCGGTCGACTGTTTTCCCAAGCCGTTGAAGGCCACGCCCGAACAGTTTGCCAAATCGGTGGGCAAACTGGGCAAGATCGTGCTCGCCGCGGCCAATTCCAACGTGCGCGATCGCCGCGCGCGCGGCGATGCGAAATCGGGCCCGAAATCGGGGGATGCGCCGTTTGAATGGAATGGCCACATCGCCGCGATCAGCGCCTCGATGGGCGGGATCGACGCGCTGACCACGATGCTGGCCCAGTTTTCTGCCAATTGCCCGCCGACGCTGGTGTGTCTGCAGGCCGAACCGATGGTGGTCGATACGTTTGTGCGGCGGCTCGATGCGATGCTGAAATGCCATGTCCACCAGGCGAAAGACGGCGCCAGCCTGGTGCAGGGCACCATCCACATCGCCGCCGATCCCGATCACCATGTCGTGGTCGAACCTGGCCAGCCGCCGCGCCTGCGCCTGATGGCGCGCGATCCGGTGGACGGGGCGCGGCCTTCGGCCAATCTGCTGTTTGGATCGATTGCGCGCGGGGCCATTCCGGCAGTCGGCGCGGTGCTGACCGGCATGGGCAGCGATGGCGCGCGCGGGATGCGCCTGCTGCGCGAAGGCGGCGCGATCACGTTTGTGCAGGATCGCAAGACTGCGTTGGTCAGCGAAGCGCCCGAGGCGGTGATCGCGCTCGATGCCGCCAGCAAGGAAGTGCCGCTGGCCGAAATCGGCGCGGCGGTGCTGGCCGGCTGCGCGATCGGCTGAGGCCAATGTGCAGTGAGCTTGGCTTGACGCACATTGGTATAAGCCCGCGCGGCGCTTGAGCGTCACGTTGTGCGATGCGTTCCACGCATCGCACATCCGTATGAGGCCTGACCAAAAAGCGCTTGGCGCGGCGGCTCTGCTGCCGGTAGGTCTGGTGGCCAGCCACGATCTGCCGCCGGAAGGACCGATGCGATGCCCACCACCCGCCCCGCACATGTAAAAGCGCTTGCCGCCCTGTTGCTGGTGGCGGCGCCGCTTGCCGTTGATGGCACCGCCATGGCCAAGGGAACGGGTGTCGGCCGCTGGGCCAAACCGGGCGATCCGGTTGCCGCGCGTCTGATCGATCTGGAACGCACCTGGGCGCTGCTCGCCTGCGCCACGGGCGAAGGCCGGGCGGCCAGGGCCAAGGCGTTTCTGGATGGCTTCATCGCCCCCGATTTCGTCGGCACTGCGCCGGATTCGTCGATCTACACCCGCTCCGACATGACCAGCCCCGCGGCACTGTCGGCCGAACCCGAACACGATTGCCAGATGATCAGCGCCAAAGTGCGCTATTTCGGCAGTACCATTGCGGTGATCTATGGCCGCGAAAGCGCGATGGTGAAGGGCGCCGATGGCAAAGTGGCGCTGCGCACGCTGGTGTGGACCGACACGCTGATGCGCCGCGGCGGCAAATGGCAGGCAATCGCCGTGCAGGACATGGTGGCTGCGTCGAAATAAGCCCGACAGGACAGGGCCTGCCTGGTCCTGGCGGAGCGGGATGATGGTGCGGCGATCGCGACCCGTGCACCGCTTTCAGCGTTTCGGCCCGTAAACCTTTCATCGCGCCGACCTTTCATCGCGCCGACCTTTCATCGTGGCGGGATTGCCTTCGCCATTTGGGCATTGGCGCGCGCCGGGCGGCAGCGATTACCCGACAATGCGGTATGGCACCGGCTCGCGCCGCGCCGGGTCGACATCGATGGCCTTGTCGCTGGGGGGAAAGGCGCGCTGGTCGCACGTGTCGCGCGGGCAGATGCGGCACGACGCGCCGATCCGGGATACTGCCTCGTCAGAACCAAGGTTCAGCGCATCGGCATAGATGAATTCGGCGGCATGGGTCGCCTCGCAGCCCAGCGTAACCGCATAACGGCGCGGCGGCCGGTAATAGCTGCTCGATGGTTTGACCAACCCCTTGGCGATCGAGACATAGCGGATGCCATCGGGCATTTCGGCCAGCTGCACATGGATGCGGTCGGGAATGGCCACCGCCTCGTGCACGATCCACAAGGGGCAGGCGCCGCCAAACCGGCCGAATTGCAGCCGCGTGGCCGAATGGCGCTTGGTCACGTTGCCGGCCATGTCGACCCGGCAGAAATAGACCGGGATGCCGCGCGCACGCGGGCGCTGCAGCGTCGACAGGCGGTGGCAGCACTGTTCGAAACTGGTGTGGAACAGTTGGCGCAACCGGTCGATATCGTGGCGCAGATCGCGCGCGGCTTCGCGAAACCGTTCATAGGGCATCAGCAGCGCGCCCGCGGCATAATTGCCAAGGCCGATCATCAGCAGATGCCGTGCGGCATCGCTTTGCAACGCGGCGGCATCGACAATCGCGGCGATCTCGCGCGACAGCGCCAGCGCCGCCACCTGATAGGCCAGCTGGAACCGCCCGGATTCGATCGGCTGGGTGGAATCAAGCTCCAGATGGCGCCGCCCGGCATCGAACCGGCGCATCGGCCCGCCCCCGGTCCAGGCGATGGTCACGCCGTTGGCGCGCAGCCAGGTCTGCATCGATTGCACGCGCGGGCTCAGCTCGCGCCCGGCAATGTCGGCGGCCAGCGCCTCGGCCGCGCGATCCAGCGGATCGACATAGTTGTTGGCGTTGTGGAACCAGTCGCGCACTTCTTCCCATGGCAGGCGCCCGCCGGCGGCCAGGCTGGTGCCGATGGTTTCGTCCAGCATGTCCAGCCGCAGCCGGGTCTGCGCGTGGAGCGCATGAAGCCGCACGAAGCTTTCGGCAAAGCCGGGGAACTGGCGCACCAGCCGCTCCACTTGTTCGCCGGGCATGGTGTCGCCAAGTTGCGGATCGGCCAGCGCTTCGTGCAGCGCGGCGGTGATCGCATTGCCATCGGCCGGGGCCAGGTCTGCCCAATCGAGCGGAAACGCCCCGCGCAACGCATCGGTCAGCGCGGGGGTCAGGTGGCGTTCGTCATTTTCCAGCTGCGACAGATAGCTGGCGCTGATGCCCAGCATCTGCGCCATTTCGGCCTGGCGCACGCCGCGCCGCTGGCGCAGGGTGCGCAGCTGGGTTCCGGCAAACACGCGTTGGCGCGCGGGCGGCACTCGGGGCTGCATGGTTCGGGCCTTTCTTTGCAAAGTATGGCTTCACAACTTTGCAGATTAACATTGGACAGGCGACAGGCAATGCGCCATTCGCGCCTCCTTGCATCCGCATGACAAAAGGGCAGCACCGCAGACCATGTCCGCCAACATTGCCGAAATGGAAAAGCGCCGCGCGGCGGCACAACTGGGCGGTGGCCAGCGCCGCATCGACGCACAGCATGCCAAGGGCAAGCTGACCGCGCGCGAACGGCTCGACGTGCTGCTCGATGAAGACAGCTTTGAAGAAATCGACGCCTATGTCGAACACAACTGCGTCGATTTCGGCATGCCCGAAACGGTCATTCCCGGCGATGGCGTGGTCACCGGGTCGGGCACGATCAACGGCCGGCTGGTCTATGTGTTCAGCCAGGATTTCACGGTTTTCGGCGGCGCGGTGTCGGAACGCCACGCGATGAAGATCTGCAAGATCATGGACACCGCGATGAAAGTCGGCGCGCCGGTGATCGGCATCAACGATTCGGGCGGCGCGCGCATCCAGGAAGGCGTGGCGAGCCTGGGCGGCTATGCCGAAATCTTTCAGCGCAACGTGCTCGCCTCGGGCGTTATCCCGCAATTGTCGCTGATCATGGGGCCTTGCGCGGGCGGCGCGGTCTATTCCCCGGCGATGACCGATTTCATCTTCATGGTGAAAGACAGCAGCTACATGTTTGTCACCGGGCCCGATGTGGTGAAAACGGTGACCAACGAGATTGTCACGCAGGAAGAACTGGGCGGCGCGGTTACCCACACCACCAAGACCTCGGTGGCGGATCTGGCCTGCGAAAACGATATCGATGCGCTGCTTGCCGCGCGCGAATTCTTTGATTTCCTGCCGCTGACCAACCAGACCGGGGTGCCGGTGCGGCCCAGCAGCGATGCCTGGGACCGGCGCGATGACAGCCTGGATACCGTCATCCCGGCCTCGGCCACGCAGCCTTACGACATGCACGAAGTCATCCGCAAAGTGCTGGATGAAGGCGATTTCTTTGAAGTGCAGCCCAAACACGCCGGCAACATCCTGTGCGGGTTCGGCCGGATCGAGGGGCGCACCGTGGGCGTTGTCGCCAACCAGCCGATGGTGCTGGCAGGCGTGCTGGACATCAATGCGTCGAAAAAGGCCGCGCGGTTCGTGCGGTTCTGCGATGCGTTTGAAATTCCGATCCTGACGTTTGTCGATGTGCCCGGATTTCTGCCCGGCACCGCGCAGGAACACAACGGCATCATCAAGCACGGCGCCAAGCTGCTGTTTGCCTATGCCGAAGCGACCGTGCCCAAGATCACCGTGATCACGCGAAAAGCCTATGGCGGGGCCTATGACGTGATGGCGTCGAAGCACCTGCGCGGCGATCTCAACTATGCCTGGCCCACTGCGGAAATCGCGGTGATGGGCGCCAAGGGCGCGGTGGAAATCATTTTCCGCGGGCTCGATGCCGAAGGGATCGCGCAAAAGACCCGCGAATACGAAGACCGCTTTGCCAACCCGTTCGTCGCCGCGTCAAAGGGGTTTGTGGATGAAGTGATCCACCCGCATTCCACCCGCCGCCGCATCGCGCTGGGCCTGCGCAAACTGCGGCACAAGGCGTTGGAAAACCCGTGGAAGAAACACGACAATATTCCGCTGTGATGCCCGAAAGGCAGACCATGCACCGCGACTCACAGCCTCCATTCCCGTACCCCGTTCGTGCCGGGCCTGTCGCAGCACACGCGCCGGCGCTTGCCCCGCTCGCCGCTCCCCTCAGGGGAGGGGTTGGGGAGGGGTGTATGCCGCCGATGGGGCACGCTTCATTCACCGCGCAGTACGCCCCCACCCAACCCTCCCCCGCACGGGGGAGCGCTATCAAAGAGGTTCGTCCATGAAACTGGGTCGTTTGAACCATGTCGGCGTGGCTGTGCCCTCGATGGCGGACGCGATTGCCTATTACCGCGATGTGATGGGTGCGAGCCTGATTACCGAGCCGTTCGACATGCCCGAACAGGGCGTGAAGGTCGCCTTCGTCAACACCCCGCACGACAGCGGCGCCCCGGGCACAAATGGCGGCACGCAGATCGAACTGATCGAACCGCTGGGCGATGCCAGCCCGATCGCCGGGTTCATCGCCAAAAACCCCGCCGGCGGGCAGCACCACCTTTGCTACGAAGTCGATGATATCGAGGTGGCGCGCGCCTGGTTCACCGCGCAGGGCAAGCGCATCCTCGGCCCCACCCGCATCGGGGCCCATGGCACGCCGATTTTCTTCCTGCACCCCAAGGACATGCTGGGGCAACTGACCGAAATCATGGAGACACCCCGTGGCGGACATTGACGACTGGCAAAAGGCCGCCGCGAAAGAGGTCAAGGGGAAAGACCTGACCTGGCACACGCCCGAAGGCATCGCGGTAAAGCCGCTCTATACGGCGGACGATGTCACCGCCGATCCCGGCCTGCCCGGTTTTGCCCCGTTCACGCGGGGTGTGCGGGCATCGATGTATGCCGGGCGGCCCTGGACGATCCGGCAATACGCCGGGTTTTCGACGGCCGAAGATTCGAACGCATTCTATCGCCGCAACCTGGCTGCCGGGCAAAAGGGGCTGTCGGTGGCGTTCGATCTGGCGACGCACCGCGGCTATGACAGCGACCACCCGCGCGTGGTCGGCGATGTGGGCAAGGCGGGCGTGGCGATCGACAGCGTCGAGGACATGAAGATCCTGTTTGACGGGATTCCGCTCGACCAGATGTCGGTTTCGATGACGATGAACGGCGCGGTCATCCCGATCCTGGCGTTCTTCATCGTCGCGGGTGAGGAACAGGGTGTCGATCGCAAATTGCTCGACGGGACCATCCAGAACGACATTCTGAAGGAGTTCATGGTCCGCAACACCTATATCTATCCGCCCGAACCCAGCATGCGGATCATTTCGGACATCTTTGGCTATACCAGCCGCGAAATGCCGAAGTTCAATTCGATTTCGATTTCCGGCTATCACATGCAGGAAGCCGGCGCGACGCAAGTGCAGGAACTGGCCTTCACCATCGCCGATGGCATGGAATATGTGAAATACGGCGTGGCCAGTGGCCTCGACATCGACAAGTTTGCCGGGCGCCTGTCGTTCTTTTTCGCGATCGGCATGAACTTTTTCATGGAAGTGGCCAAGCTGCGCGCCGCGCGCGTGCTGTGGCACCGGGTGATGACCCAACTGGGCGCGGCTGACGAACGCAGCAAGATGCTGCGCACCCATTGCCAGACGTCGGGCGTGTCCTTGCAGGAACAGGACCCCTACAACAACGTCATCCGCACCACGATCGAGGCGATGGCGGCGATGCTGGGCGGCACCCAGTCGCTGCACACCAATGCCCTGGATGAAGCGATTGCGCTGCCCACCGATTTTTCCGCCCGTATCGCGCGCAACACGCAGATCGTGATCCAGGAAGAAACCGGGATGTGCAACGTGGTCGATCCGCTGGGCGGGTCGTACTATATCGAAGCACTGACCACGCAGCTGGTCGATGCGGCCTGGGCGATCATCGAACGTGTCGAAGCCGAAGGCGGCATGGCCAAGGCAGTGGCCGCCGGCTGGCCCAAAGCGATGATCGAGGAAGCCGCCGCCGGCCGCCAGGCGCGCGTCGATCGCGGCGAAGACGTGATCGTGGGGGTCAACAAGTACCGCCTGCCCAGTGAGGACAAGCTCGACACGCTCGACATTGACAACCATGCGGTGCGCGAAGGCCAGATCGCGCGCCTGAAATGGGTGCGCGAATCCCGCGACGAGGCGCAATGCCGCGCCGCGCTCGCCGCGCTGACCGAAGGCGCCCGGGGCCAGGGCAATCTGCTGGAACTTGCGGTGGAGGCGGCGCGCCATCGCGCCACGCTGGGCGAAATTTCCGATGCGATGGAAATCGTGTTTGGCCGCCACGGCACGTTCCCGACTCCGGTCAAGGGGATCTATGGCGCGGCCTACGAAGGCGATGCGCGGTATCGGCAGGTGCTCGATGGCGTGGAGGCGGTCAGCCGCCGGCTCGGCCGCAAACCGCGCATGCTGGTCGCCAAGATGGGCCAGGACGGCCACGATCGCGGCGCCAATGTGATCGCCAGCGCGTTTGGCGACATGGGCTTTGACGTCATCAGCGGCCCATTGTTCCAGACTCCCGAAGAAGCCGCGAGGCTGGCGCTCGATCACGATGTCGATGCCGTCGGCGCCTCGTCGCTGGCCGCCGGGCACAAGACATTGGTGCCCGAACTGGTCATGCGGCTGCGCGATGCCGGGCGCAGCGACATCAAAGTGGTCGCCGGCGGGGTGATCCCGCCGCAGGATTACGAATTCCTGCGCGAAGCCGGGGTCCAGGGCATTTATGGCCCGGGATCAAACGTGGTCGAATGCGCCGCCGACATGCTGCGCCTGCTGGGGCACAACATGCCGCCGGCCGGTGAAGAGCTGCAGGCGGCCGAATAAGCGTGCGAATTTCCGATTGCCCTTCCCCTTTCGTCACCCCGGGCCTGACCCGGGGTCCCGCTGCGACGCGCAGCGCGGAAGGAAAGCGGGAC
>CAILBC010000030.1 GCA_903832325.1 uncultured Sphingomonadales bacterium
AAGCCGGGCGCGTATCCTTCGACAGGCTCAGGATGAGCGGGGTTGGGGGTAGGGGCGAGCTGGCGGCTGATGTCGTCATGCTTCAATCCCGGAAACAAACACCCGCTCATGCTGAGCCTGTCGAAGCATGCGCGCCAACCGCGGTTGACCATACAAGCCCGGGGCGCCGGACGTGATCCCGGCCCCCGACCCTTGCGGGCTTATACCAACGCGCAGTGAGCCAAGCCCACTGCGCGTTGGTCTTACTTCGTCTTGCGTGCGTGCTTGTTGCAATACGCCAGTTCGTCGGCCGACAGCGCCTTGCCTTCGGCGGTGAACGTGGTGACCGTGCCCACGGCCTGGGCCAGCGTGGCGCAGACGCGCTTTGCCACGTCGCCGGCGACGGGGGCATCCATCATGTTGTCGTGGCCCGACCAGACCACTTCGCTTGAAACCAGCTTGCCGGGCGCCGGGGCCTTTTCCAGCACGGCGTGGTAAAAGCCGTCCGCGCTTTGCGCAGCGGCCGGGCTGGTCAGAACGGGTGTGGTCAGCGCCAGCGCGACAGTCAGTACGGCAAGAATGCGTGCCATTGGTCAGGTCCTTTGCGTGGGGAGTTGCGAAAAAGCGGCCCCGGCGGGGCTTTGCGAGTCTTGCGTTGCATTATTCTGTAATGACTGTTACCGTAATGGCCGTTCCGGAATTGGTCAAGCGCTTTTCCGATCAACGATAGGTTTTTTTTCGTTGGAGTATCTCCCGCATGGCGCGTCCGCGCAGTTTCGATGCAGAGGCTTTTCTGGACCGTTCGCTCGACGTGTTCTGGCGGCGGGGTTTTGCCGCGACTTCGATGGCGGACATCTATGAAGCGACCGGCCTGGGCGCGAGCAGCATCTATGCCTTTGTAAAGGACAAGAATGACCTCTTTCGCCGGGTTTTTCAGCGTTATGGCGAAGGGTTTCGCAGCACCATTCCCACCGATGTTACCGGTGCGGCGGCGATCGATCGGTGGATGCGCGGTTTTGCCGAAGGGCTTGCCAACGATCCCGATCGCAAGGGCTGCCTGATCTGCAACACGATCATGGAACGCTTTGCCCACAGCACCGAAACGCTCGATATGGCGCAGCATTTCGTCGAAGAGGTGCGCGGCTGGTTTCGCCTGCAAATCGAACAGGGGCAGCAGGCCGGCGAATTCCGCGCCGATGCCGATCCCGCCGCCGCTGCCAACACGCTGATTGCCATGGTACTGGGGCTGATGGCGCTGGCACGATCCCACGCCAGCCGCGAAACGCTGCAACAAGTCGCCGGCAGCGCCACCACCGCGCTGTTTGCGCGGCCCTAATCCAGCGCGGCCCTAATCCAGCGCTGCAAGAGCGCCTGCACTGGCATCCAGCGCGGCGGCAATCGTGTCGACAATCCGGTCGATTTCGGCGTGGGTGATCACCAGCGGGGGGCTCATCACGATCGAATCGCGGATGGCGCGCACCATCAGGCCGCGCGCGATGCAGGCATCGCGCACGATTGGCCCGGCCTGGCCGCCTTTTCCATGGCGACGGTTGGTGCCCTTTTCGGCGACGATTTCGACCGCGCCGATCAGACCCAGCGAACGCGCCTCGCCCACCAGCGGATGTGCCGCCAGCCGTTGCAGCGCCTGCGCAAGATAGGGGCCGGTGTCTTCGCGGGTGCGCTCCACCAGGCCTTCATCCTCGATGATCTGGATATTGCGCAACGCCACCGCGGCCGACACCGGATGGCCTGAATAGGTATAGCCATGGACGAAATCCTCGCCCGAGGCGCGCAATGTCTCGACGATTTCGTGCGACACGCCCGTGGCCGAGATCGGCAGATATCCCGATGACAGGCCCTTGGCCATCGATACGATATCGGGGCTGATGCCATAGTGCTGAAACCCGAACCATTCGCCCAGCCGGCCAAACCCGCAGATAACTTCGTCCGAAACCAGCAGGATGCCGTATTTGCGGCAGATCGCCTCGACCTTTTTCCAGTAACCCGGCGGCGGGATGATCACGCCGCCCGCGCCCTGTACCGGTTCGCCAATGAAGGCGGCGACATTTTCCGGCCCAACCCCGAGGATGCGCTGTTCGATGGCATCGGCCGCGCGCGCGGCAAAGGCGTGGGGGTCTTCGCCAAACGCCTCACCGAAATGATAGGGCTGCATCACGTGTTCGATGCCCGGAATCGGCAGCCCGCCCTGAACATGCATGTAATCCATCCCGCCCAGGCTGGCCGAGGCGACTGTCGATCCGTGATAGGCGTTGTGCCGGCTGATAAAGATCGATCGCTGCGGCTGGCCCTTCATCGTCCAGTATGTGCGCACCAGGCGAAACACCGTGTCGTTCGATTCCGACCCGCTGTTGTTGAAAAACACGTGTTGCAGATTGCCGCCCAGCAGCCCGGCGATCCTGGCCGCCAGTTCGATCGGCGGCACCGTCGCGGTGCGGAAAAACGTGTTGTAATACGGCAGCTCTTCCATCTGGCGCGCCGCCACTTCAACCAGTTCGGGCCGGCCATAACCGACATTGACGCACCACAGCCCGGCCATGCCGTCCAGAATGGCATGGCCATCGCCGTCATAAACGGTCGATCCCTTGGCATGGGTGATGATCCGGCTGCCGCCCAGTTCGACCTGCAGGCCATAGCTGGATTGCGCGGGCAGGTGGTGCGCGACATCGAGCTGGCGCAGCGCCGGAATGTCGTGATTGCGGACAGTGACCATCGATCTCTTTCACGAAACAGGCCCGGGCACGTCGCTTGTCGGGCAAACTAAGATCACAGATACCCCGCGCAGAACGGCCCGTCAATCTGGCGAGGCCCCGCCGGGTGCACCCTTTTTGGCCGAAACACTGACAAAAATCCCTGTTTTTCAATCTCTATCTGTTGTTTCAGCAAAAAGGGTGGCATTCCCGCTTTGCAAAAGCGATGCGATCGCAACACTGTCGATACCGGCGCTGAATTGGCACTCTGGTGTGCCGGCAGCGCCCGATCGCAGGCGAAGGACAGGCAGAAGGATGAGAGCACTGCTGAGCGTCGATCCCGATCTGGGCGACCATCCGGACAGCGCAGAGATCGGCGACGGGACTGCCTCGCTGCGCCAGCAGGTGTACGAAGATTTGCGTTTCCGGCTGATCACCGGGCGCATCGCACCGGGGGTGGGCATTTCGACACGCGGGCTGGCGCAGGAAATGGGCGTCAGCCAGATGCCGGTGCGTGATGCGCTCAGCCGGATCGCCGCCGAAGGCGCGGTGGAGATCCGGTCAAAACGCGCGGTGATGGTGCCGCGCATGACGCCCGCCCGGTTTGACGAAATCATGCGCCTGCGCCGGGTGCTCGAACCGATGGTCGCGGGCGCCGCGTTGCCGCATATCACTGCCGATGTGTTGCGCCAGATCCGCGCCGCCGACGAAGCGACCGATGCCGCGCTCGCCGGGGGCGATGTGCGCGCCTATATGGATTCAAACCACCGCTTTCATGCGCTGATCTATGCTGCGGCCAGGCTGCCGCTGGCGTTGCGCATGATCGAAAGCCTGTGGATGCAGTTTGGTCCGTTCATGCGCGTGGTCTATGGCCGCTATGGCACCGCCAATCTGGTCGATCAGCATCGTGAGGCGATTGCCGCGATCGTTGCCGGCAATCGCGAGGCACTGGCCGCCGCAATCGCCGCCGATATCGGCGATTGCGCCGATCTGATGCAGGATTGGGAACGCCTCTCGCTTTAGCTTTGCGCTGTGATCACATCGCGGATCGGGCTTGCCAGCCGTGCCGGCGCGGCGCAGTCTGCGCGGCAAAAGACGCGAAGGGGATGGCGATGATCGGACGCAACAGAATGGCGCCGGGCAGGGCAGCAAGGGGTGGCGGGCTGGTGGCCACGCTGGCCGTGGCACTGGCGATACCGGCCCTGGCAACACCGGTACTGGCCGATCCTGCGCCGGTTCCCGAACACAAAGCCTTGCCTGGCCTGTCCGCGCCGGCGCAGATCACCATCGATCACTGGGGCATTGCGCATATCCGCGCGGGCAATATTCACGATGCGTTCTTTGTCCAGGGGTGGAACGCCGCGCGCGACCGGCTGTGGCAGATCGATCTGTGGCGCAAACGTGGGCTGGGGCGCCTCGCCGCCAGTTTCGGCCCGGCCTATGTCGCGCAGGACCGTGCCAGCCGGCTGCTGCTCTATCGCGGTGACATGGCGGCCGAATGGGCCAGCTATCCCGCTGGTGCACGCGCCGAAACCGAGGCTTTTGTTTCCGGAATCAACGCCTATGTTGCGCAAGTCGCCGCCGGCACGCAGCCACTGCCGCGCGAATTCGCGATTACCGGCACCAGCCCCGAACGCTGGAGCACCGACGATGTCGTGCGCATCCGCAGCCACGCGTTGGTCGGCAATGTGGCCGACGAGGTCGAACGTGCGCAGCTGGTGTGCCGCACCGGCACCAGGTTCCTGGCCCTGCATCGGCGGATCGAACCGGCGCATGAGGTAACGGTGCCCGCCGGGCTCGACCCGTGCAGCATTCCCGCCGATGTGCTGGGCGACTATCTGCTGGGTACCAGGGGCGTCACGTTTGCCGGACCGGGGATGGCCAACGCCGGCATTCCCGACACCGTGTTGGCCGAAACCGGGGACCGCGCCGCCAGCCAGGAAGGATCGAACAACTGGGCGATCGATGCGGCGCATTCGGCCACCGGGCGGCCAATCGTCGCCAACGATCCGCACCGTGCGCACGGCGTGCCCAGCTTGCGCTATCTGGTCGATATGGCCGCGCCCGGGTTGCACATCGCCGGCGCCGGCGAACCGTCGCTGCCCGGGGTCAGTTTCGGCCACAATGATACCGTGGCCTGGGGCCTGACGATCTTTCCCGCCGATCAGGAAGATCTTTACGTCTATACTTTGAGCGCCGACCATCCCGGCGCCTACCTCATCAACGGGCAATGGGAAAAATTCCATATCGAGCGCGAAAGCGTGACCGTGCGCGGCGGTGCGCCGCAAGCGATCGAACTGGCCTATACCCGCCACGGCCCGGTCATCCACACCGACGACAAACATGCCTTTGCCCTGCGCACGGTGTGGACCGAACCGGGAGGCGCGGGCTATTTCAACGCCGCCTGGCTCTATCGTGCAACCACCTGGGCCGATTTCACGCAAGCGCACAACCATTGGTCGGCCCCGCCGCTCAATCTGGTCTATGCCGACACGCACGGCGACATCGGCTGGCGCCCGTCAGCGTTCATTCCGCAGCGGCAGGGCTGGGACGGGCTGCTGCCGGTGCCGGGCGATGGCCGCTATGAATGGCGCGGCATGATCCCGGGCACCGATCTGCCGGCCATCCGCAACCCGGCGCGCGGCTTTGTCGCCACCGCCAACGCCATGAACCTGCCGCCCGACTGGAACAGCGAACGCCGCCCGATCAGCTTTGTCTGGTCCGACCCGTCGCGCATCGACGAGATCGAGGCGCGGCTGTCGGCCAAACCGAAACTGACGCTGGATGACATGACCGCGCTGCAGACCGACACGACCAGCCGGCTGGCGCTGCACGCGCTGGACTCGTTCGGCTGGCTTTATTCCGAAGACAGCGAGGCGATAACGGCGCAGATCGCGGCCGGCTTTGGCCCGAACGAGCGCCCGGCAACCACGTCGTCGGGCGATCCGTCGGGGCCGCTGGCCAAACTGTACCCCGATGATCGCGATGCCATCCGCGCGCTGGCCTGGCTGAAAGGCTGGGACGGCAACGAACGCGCCGACAGCAGCCAGGCGGCGCTGGCGGAAATCCTGCTGGTCTCCCATCTGGGTGATAAAGTCGCCGGCTCGATCGGCGGTGAACGCGACGCGTTGAAGCTGTTGGCGGGATCGTCCATCAGGTCGATGATCGACTGGCTGGCGCGCGATGATGGCCGGCTCCCGCCCGGATCGCGGCGCATCGCGCTGGTCAGCGCGCTGGCCGCCGCCTGGCGCGATGCGGTGGAACGGCTGGGCCCCGATCCGGCGAAGTGGGCCTGGGGCGATCTGCACCTGGCGCAATGGTCCCCCGCGATCACCCCGCGCGTGCCCGCTACAGACCGCGACCGGTGGACTGTCGGCCCGCTGGGCGTGGGCGGATCGGGCAGCACCCCGATGGCCACGTGGGACGGGCGCAACGCCTATGGCGTGGCGGGCGGCGCCTCGGTGCGGCTGGTAATGGATGTCGGCGCCTGGGACAATTCGCGCGTGATCAACGCCCCGGGCCAGTCGGGCGATCCGGCCAGCGCGCATTATCGCGATCTGTTTCCGCTATGGGCGGCCGGGCGCTATGTGCCCTTCGTATACAGCGACGCGGCGGTCGCCGCCGCCGCCGAACGCGTGATCGCGCTGGACCCGGCGCAACCCTGAACCTCCCCGTGCCGGGCAGGGCTGTCGCATAGTCAGCCCTGCCCCTCAGGGGGAGGCGCTTCAGCCGCCGGCGATTATGGGGAATTCATCGTCGGGCAGGGCGTCGCCGGGGCGCAGGCGTTCGGCCAGGTGCGGATAGGGCGGTGATGTCGTGCCGCCGCGGTCGGCATAGACCACGTCTTCGCCCATCCAGCGCGTGGAAAAGGCGCGGCGAGCGCCGCCGGTGGTGTTGCCCGGCGCGCCGTGCACGGTCATGAAATGGAATGCGATGCAATCGCCCGGCTCCAGATCCCACGACAGGATGCGATAGGCATCGCGATCGGCCGAAATGTCGGGCATTTCCACCAGATCGTCGGTCTTGTGGTCATAGGCGGTGCCATCGAACCGGCGCGGGCGGAACAGTTTGCCCCAGGCGTGGCTGCCCGCCACCGATTCCAGGCAGATCGCCTGCGACACCGGGTCCAGCGGCAACCACAGGCTGACGGTCTGTTGGCCGCTGACGCAATAATAGGGGCTGTCGTGGTGCCAGGGCGTGGGGATGTCTGCGCCCGCCTCTTTCACCAGCAGGTGTTCGTGAAATATGCGCGCGACGCGCGATTGCATCAACTGGCGCGCGACTTCGGCGGCCGGGCCCTGTTCGACAAAAGCGCGATATTCCGGGATCTGCGCCCAGTTGCAATAATCGCCGAAAAACCGCGCCCCGCCGCTGGTATAGTTGCGGTGCATCGGGCCGGGCGCGGCCATGTTGCGCGCGGCACCTTCGCGCAAGGGTTCGATCCAGTCGGCAAACAGCCCGCGCAGCACGACCACGCCATCTTCGCGGAAAGTCTGCACGGTTTCGGGCGAAAGGCGGCGCGCAGCAGCAGGGCGCGGGGCGTCAGTAACGGTTGGTGTCATGGGTGTTCGGGTTTCCATTGGCCTGTTTCTGCCACCAAACCACCGCAGCCCCCCTTATGCCAAGCACAAAATCGCCTTGTTGCGGCATGCGCTTGCCTGCGCCCCATGGCTGCGCCATGGTACCGCAAAATTCGCAAGGGGAGGGCAATGCCGATGCGCAAGGGTATCAAGGGGCAAGCTGGCGCGACCAGACAGCACCTGATCACACGGCACCTGATCACACGGCACCTGACCAGACAGCACCTGGCCACCATGGCGCTGTTGCTGGGTACCGCTGCGCTGCCGGCCGCGGCGGCTGCCAGGGAAGCGGTCGATCTGATCCTCCACGATGGCCAGGTGCTTACTGTCGATGCCGCGTTTTCGACGCGCAGCGCAGTGGCGGTCCGCGCCGGGCGGATCGTTGCCACCGGTGGCGAGGACCTGCTCGAAAAATACAGCGCGGCGCAAGTGATCGACCTGAAGGGCCGCACGCTGATGCCCGGGTTCATCGACACGCACGTTCACCCCATTCCGATCGGGCCGAGCGACGTGAACCCGCTGGTGGCGCATTCGATTGTCGAAATCCAGGACATGGTGCGCAAAAAGGCTGCCGAACTGGGGCCGGGCAAATGGATCACCGGCTATGGCTGGCAAGAGGCTGCGCTTGCGGAAAAGCGCAACCTCACGCGCGCCGATCTTGATGCCGCCGCGCCAGACAATCCGGTGCTGCTGGTGCGCGCCGGGGCGCATTCGGCCACGGCCAATTCGCTCGCGTTGAAAATTGCCGGGGTCACGCGCGACACGCCCGACCCGAAGGGCGGGCTGATCGAACACGATGCCATGGGCGAACCGGGCGGCGTGATCCGCGAACGGCAGGATATTGTCGCACGATTTATCCCGCCGCCGACCTGGGCCGAAATGAAGGCGCCGATGATCCGCACGCTGAAGGGTTTTCTGGCGCTCGGCATCACCAGCTTTCACGATGCCAGCGGGCGGATCGATGACGAACCGGCGGGCGCCGGCGGCATTGCCCCCGCCACGCCCGGCGCCGAAGTTGCCAGCGGCGACATGACTTTTGCCCGCGCCCGCGCGCTCTATGCCGAAATGGGCGCCGATCTGCCGCGCGTGACGATGTACATTTCCTATCCCGGGGCCGAACGGCTGAAGGCCTTTCCCCACCACACCGGCTATGGCGATGATCGGGTGCGGCTGGGCGCGATCGGCGAAAATCTGGTCGACGGCGGGTTTACCGGGCCGACTGCGTGGCTGCTGGTCGATTACAAGGGGCAGCCGGGCTTCCGCGGCAAGGGCCGCTATACCGATGCCGAATTGCAGGACATGGTCGACAATGCCAACCGGCTGGGCTGGCAATTGGGGCTGCACTGCATCGGCGATGCGGCGATCGTGCAGACGATCAACGCCTATGCCAGATCGCTGGAAACCATTCCCGATCCCGCGCATCCCGGTGATGCCAATGGCCCCGGGGATCGCCGCTGGTTTACCGACCATTTCACGATCATGCCGCCCGATGCGACGATGGCCACCATGGCAAAGGACCACATCTGGATCGCGCAGCAGCCCAATTTCCTTTACAATCTGGAAAACCGCTATGTTGCGCTGCTCGATGATTGGCGGCTGGCGCACAACAATCCGGTCGGCACCCCGGTGCACAAATTCGGCCTGTTCATGGCCTTTGGCAGTGACAATCTGCCGGTCGGGCCGCTGGTCGGGCTCTATGCCGCGATCACGCGCAAGGGGCCCAGCGGCATTGTCCACGGCCCCGAAGAAGCGGTGACCCGGCCCGAGGCGATCCGCGCCTATACCGCCAATGGTGCGTTCCTGTCGCGCGAAGAGCATGACAAGGGCACGATCGAGGCGGGCAAGCTGGCCGACATGATCGTGCTGCCGTTCGATCCGTTGACCGCCGCGCCCGAAACCTTCCTCAATAGCCATGTCGACATGACCTTTGTGGGCGGCAGGCTGGTCTATTCAAACTCCTGATCCAAAGGGCGAACTTGATGCGTACCCCACTAGCCCAGGCGCTGGCGCCACTTGCTCAGGCGCTGTCCCCACTCGTTCTGGCGCTGTCCCCACTCGCTCTGGCACTGTCAATTGCGACCCCTGCGCAGGCCGACCCGGTGACCGGCCTGCTCCACGATTTGAGCGAGGCGCCCGGGCCTTCGGGGTTTGAAGAGGCGGTGCGTGCGATCATGGTGCCGCGGATGAAGGCGGCAGCGGACGAACTGCATTACGACGGGCTGGGGTCGGTAATCGCGCGGCAGGGCAATTCGGGCCCGCGCGTGATGGTCGATGCGCATATGGATGAACTCGGCGGGGTGCTGCGCCGTGTCACGCCCGATGGCTTTGTTTCGATGCAGATGCTCGGCGGCTGGCTTGACCAGGCGCTGGCCGGGCAGCGCTGGGTGATCATCGGCAAAAAGGGACCGGTGCACGCGGTCAGCTCGATCCGCGATATTCACCTGGCCCAGCCCGAAGAACGCACCAGCCTGATCAAGCGTGAGGCGGTGTTTCTGGATGTTGGCGCCAAAACCCCGGCCGAAGTGGCCGCGCTGGGCATCGCGCCGGGCGATCCGATCGTGCCCGACAGCAGCTTTGCCGAACTCAATGGCACCGGCAACTATGCGGGCAAGGCCTGGGATGATCGCGTGGGCTGCGCGGTGCTGCTGATGGCGATGGAGCGGCTGAAAGCCAGCGGCCACCCCAACCAGATCTTTTTCGTTGCTACCGTGCAGGAAGAAATCGGCCTGCGCGGCGCACGCGCGGCCAGCGCGATCGTGCATCCCGATATCGGCATCGCGATCGAAGGCGGGGTGACCGGCGATGCCGGCGGCGCCCGGCCCGAAGAATCGCAAGTGCGGCTGGGCGGCGGGCCGGGCATGTTCCTGTATGACAGCAGCGCACTGCCCAATCGCAAGCTCGTCGCGCTGATCCGCAAAGTGGCGGGGGACGAAAAAATCCCGCTCCAGGCCGATCTCGTCCAGGGCTATGGCGACGATTCGGCCGAAATGCAGACCGTGGCCGGCGGCGCGCCAACGGTGAACCTGGTGGTTCCGGCGCGCTATACCCATGTGCATACCGGGGTGATCAACCGGCATGATTTCGATGGCATGGTCGATCTGGTGGTGGCGCTGCTGAAACGGCTGGATGCGCGCACCGTGGCGGATTTGCGCGATTTCACCCCCTGATTGCGCGCCATCTGATTTGACCAATATGATCTGAAAGGTCTGTTTTCATGGTTCTGCGCCCGTTTGGCGTCGTGATGATGGCGATTGCGGCGCTCGCTGCGGCGCCTGCGCTTGCCGGCCCCAAACCGGCCGGAGAAGCCCCGCTCAAACAGCCGGGCCGCTGGGTGCAGGATTATGTGCGCCGCGCCGCCGATCCCGATGTGCGTTTTGGCACGCTGCCCAATGGCATGCGCTATGCGATCATGCGCAACCTTACCCCCAGCGATGGCGTCGCCATGCGGCTGCGCATCGGATCGGGATCGCTCGCCGAACGTGATGACGAACAGGGGCTGGCGCATTTTCTGGAACACATGGCATTTCGCGGCAGCGCGCATATCGCCGATGGCGAAGTGGTGCGCATGCTCGAACGCCAGGGCCTGCGGTTTGGCCCCGATACCAATGCCTTCACCGCGCAGGACCAGACCGTCTATATGTTCACGTTCCCGCGCGCGGACGCGGGTGCGCTCGATACCGGGCTGACGCTGTTTCGCGAAATCGGTGAGCGGCTGGCGCTGTCGCCCGAAGCGGTCGAGGCCGAACGCGGGGTGATCCTGTCGGAAGAACGGCTGCGCGATACGCCGCCCTATCAGGCGACAAAGGCCAATCTGAACAATGCCCTGGCTGGCACGCGCGTGCCGCAGCGCTGGCCCATCGGGCAGGTCGCAACGATCAAGGCGGCCACCCCCGATCGGCTGCGCCGGTATTATGCCGCCAATTATCGGCCCGACAATGCCACCGTGGTGATTGTCGGCGCGATCGACCCGGCCAAAGTCGAGGTGGAACTGAAAGCGCGCTTTGCCGACTGGAAACCCGCCGCGCCGGCCGATCACATCGACCCCGGCACGCCGCAACCGGCGCAACCGGCGGCCGAATTCATCGCCCCCGGCGCGCCCGATACGCTAAGCCTGTCGTGGCAGCGCCCGCCCGATCCGCGCGCCGAAACATTGGCCTATGATCGGGAAAAGCTGGCCGAACTGGTTGCCGTCACCATTGTCAACAACCGCCTGGCCGATCGCGCGGCGCAGCCGGGCAGCCCCTATCTGGTGGCGCAGGGTCAGGCTTTGCCATCGCTGTTTGGCGTGGCCGCGCTGACATTCCTGCAGATTTCCGCCGCGCCCGAAAAATGGCAGGATGCGCTTGCCGCAGTGATCGAGGAACAGCGCCGGCTGGTCACCGGGGCCAGCGGCGATACCGATCTGAAACGCGCAACGACCCAGCTGATCACCATGCTGGAAGCCGCCGCCGCCAATGCCGGCACGCGCAAGGACGGCGATATTGCCGATGCGCTGGTATCAACTGTCAACGATGATCAGCTCTATACCAGCCCGGCGCAGGATCTGGCGATTGCCCGGCCGATTCTGGCTGCGCTCTCACCGGCGGATATCGGCGCGGCGCTGGGCCGGGTGTTTGCCGGATCGGGCCCGGTGCTGTTTCGCGCGGCGCAGGCCGGCCCGGTGGGCGCGCCCGCGCTGCAGGCGGCACTGGCGCGCGATCTGCAGGCACCGCTCACCGCGCGCACCGCCGATGCGGCGGTGATCTGGCCCTATACCGGCTTTGGCACGCCGGGCGCGGTGGTGCAGCGTGTCGAAGATGCCGCGCTGGGCACGACCACGGTGCGTTTTGCCAATGGCAGCCGCCTGATGGTAAAGCCGACCGCGTTTGAAAAAGACCATATCAGCGTGCGCGTGGCGCTGGGCAATGGCCGCGCCGGGGCCGATCCTGCGCTGGTCCATGCGCTGTGGGCCACGGCCCTGGTGCCACTGGGCGGCACCGGGCGGCTGGCGGCAGGCGATATCCAGCGCTGGGCCCAGGCCGACGGGCGCACGATCGCCGTGGAAATGAGGCCCGATCCGCTGTTTTTCACGCTCAGCGGCCAGACTCGTCCGGCCGATTTCACCAGCGAAATGCAATTGCTGGCGGCACAGGCGCGCGATCCCGGGTTTCGCCCCGAACTGTCGGACAAGCTGACCGCGGTGGGCCCGATGATTACCGGCCAGGTCGATGCCAATGCCGGCGCGGTGTTTTCGCGCGCGCTCCATGCCCTGCTTGCCGGAGGGGATACGCGCTTTGCCGATGTGCCCGCCGGCGCCGATATTGCCGCCACGCATGCGGCCGATCTGCCCGCGCTGGTGCGCCCGGCGCTGGCCGGCCCCGCCGATGTGGTGGTGGTGGGCGATATTGCGGTCGATGCCGCCATCCGCGCGATGGCGGCCACTTTTGGCGCAGGGCCGGTGCTGCCGCCGCGGGCCGAAGTGGTGCCGCATCCGGCGCTGCCCGCGCCATCGGCGGTGCCGCATGTCGCGTTTCACCAGGGGCGGGCGGATCAGGCCTATTATGGCGAATACTGGCTGCTGCCCGATTATTTTACCGATCCGCGCGGCAGCTATGCCGCGCGCGTGGCGGCGGGCGTGCTCCAGGCGCGGCTGATTGACACGGTGCGCGAAAAACTGGGGCTGACTTATACGCCGATGACCGACACCGCCGCATCCGTCCAATTGGCCGGGCTGGGCTATCTCGGCGCGGTGCTGGAAACCCCGCCGGCCAATTTTCCGGTGTTTCGCGCGCTGCTCGATGCGCAACTGGCCGATCTGGCGGCAACGCCGGTTTCGGCCGACGAATTCGAACGCGCCCGCCGCCCGCTGATCGCCGGCCGCGCCAAGGATATGGAAGGCAACGCGTTCTGGTCGACCTGGCTGCCGATGGTGCTGCGCGATCCGCGCGTGCGCCAATCGGTGCTGGAAACGCGCGACGGGCTGTCCGCCGTCACGCCAGAGGATGTGCGCGCGCTGTTTGCACGGATTGCCGCAGACAAGACCCCGGTGACCATGGTCGCCAAATCGCGCGAGTAGGCCCATGCACGATACGATCAGGCCCCCGATCCCCGGCACGATGTCCGGTGTCGTGCTCACCGGTTTTGGCGGGTATGACCGGCTGGTCTGGCGTGACGATCTGCCGGTGCCGATGCCCGGTGCGGGCGAAGTGCTGGTGCGTGTCGGCGCGGCGGGGCTCAACAACACCGATATCAACACGCGCATCGGCTGGTATTCCAAGGCGGTCGCGGCCGACACCGCCACCGGCGCCGAAACCGGCTTTGCCGATGCGCAGGACGATGGGTGGAGCGGCGCCCCGTTCACGTTTCCGCGCATCCAGGGCGCCGATGCCGCGGGGGTGATCGTGGCAACGGGCCCGGGTGTGCCCGATGCGCGGATTGGCGCGCGCGTGCTGGTGGAGCCGGTGTTTCCGGGCGCGGATGGCACCTCGCGCTATTTCGGATCGGAATGCGATGGCGGCTTTGCCCGCTATGCCGTGGTGCCTTCGGCACAGGCCCACGCGATCGATTGTGCGCTTGGCGATGCGGAACTGGCCTCGTTCCCTTGCGCCTACAGCGCGGCGCTCAACATGCTGACGCGGGCAGGGCAGGGGCCGGGCATGCGCGTGCTGGTCACCGGCGCGTCGGGCGGGGTCGGATCGGCGGCGGTGCAGCTGGCGCATGCGCGGGGCGCGCAAGTCTGGGCGCTGGCAGCGGCGGACAAGGCCACAGCCGTCATGGCGCTGGGCGCCGACCGGGTGGTGGCGCGCGATGCCGATCTGATCGCGGCGTTTGGCGAAAACAGCGCCGATGTGGTGATCGATGTGGCCGGGGGCGCGCAGTTTGGCGCGCTGTTGCGGGTGCTGCGCCCCGGCGGCGCCTATGCCGTGGCGGGCGCGATTGCCGGGCCGATCGTGGAGCTTGATTTGCGCACGCTCTACCTCAAGGATCTGGGCCTCCATGGCTGCACCGTGCTGGGCCCGGGCGTGTTTGCCGAACTGGTCGGCCATATCGAAGCGGGCCGCATCCGCCCCTTGATCGCCGCGACCTATCGCTTGCGCGATATTGCCCGTGCGCAGGAGGATTTTCTGACCAAACGCCATGTCGGCAAGATCGTGCTGACCCACGGCGGTCCGGATTGACCCAAACGGTGCTTGCCACACCCGTGCGCATGGCCAAGGATGCGAATGGTCATAGATGCGTTGGGGCCGGAACGGGGGACTGCGGTGAACGACAACAGCGCAATCGAAAGCACCGCCACGCGGTCCATTGCCCTGCTGCGGCTGGGCATCGGGCTGGTGCAGGGGCTGGCGGCCTGGGCGCTGCTGCGGCTGGTTCCCTGGACCACGGCCTACGATTCCAACGGCAAACCGGTGGCCACCCACACCTGGGCGCAGGCGCATCCGATGCTGTTTGCGGCAATGGCCCTGGTCACTGCCTATGTGCCGCTGCTCGCGCTGGCAGAGGCCGGGCGCATGCGGGCGCGCGCGCTGGCGATCTATCTTGCGGTGGCGGTGGCGGGCCTGTCCGGGCTGGTGGTCTATGACTTGTGGCGCGATCCTTCGGGTGACGAGGTGCGCATCTGGCCGTCGTCCGGGCTGATGGCCGGGGCGGCGTTGGGGCTGTTCATTGTCAACCAGTTGCTGGAACACCGCGAACGGCGCCATCCGCTGTTTACCCACTATGCCGCGCATTTCGAAGACAGCTGGATGCGCGGGTTTCAGCTGGTGCTGTCGCTGGGCTTTACCGGGCTGTTCTGGGGCGTGCTCGAATTGGGGCGCGGCCTGTTCGATCTGATCCACCTGACCGGGTTCGGGCACATGATCGAACACAACTGGTTCCGCTGCCCGGCGCTGGCCATGGCCTTTGCCGCCTCGGTCCATATCACCGATGTACGCCCGGCGCTGTTGCGCGGCATGCGCAATCTGGGGCTGACGCTGCTGTCGTGGCTGCTGCCGCTGGAGGTGGCGCTGGGTTGCGCGTTCCTTGGCGCGCTGCTGTTCACCGGGCTTGCCCCGCTGTGGAGCACGCGGTTTGCCGCATCGATCCTGCTGGGGGCGGTGTGGCAGACACTGGTCCTGCTCAACGCCGCCTATAACGATGGCACGCCCGAACACCGCCCGATGCTGCCGTTGCGCTGGGCGGGCCGCGCGGCGGGGCCGATGATGCTGATCCTTGCGCTGCTCGCCGCCTATGCCATTGGCTTGCGCGTCGGCCAGCACGGCTGGACGCCGCAGCGCGTGCGATCGGTCGCGGTCGCGGTGATGGCGCTGATCTATGGTGGGGGATACACTTGGGCGGCATTTGCGCGCGGCGACTGGATGAAACGGCTGGAGCGGGTCAATGTCGTGGCCAGCCTGGTGATCCTGGCGCTGCTGGCCGCGTTGTTCACCCCGCTGGCCGATCCGGCGCGGCTGGCGGTGAACAGCCAGGTGGCGCGGCTGCATGCAGGATCGGTGGCGCCGGACAAGTTCGATTACCAGTTCCTGCGATTTGACGCCGGCCGCTATGGCAGCGATGCGCTGGCGCTGCTGATGCACGACGCCAATCCGCAGATCGCATCACGCGCGCGGGTCGCAAAGGGCAGCACCGCGCGCAGCTATGGCAGGGAAGACAAGCCCGACCCGGCGGTGACCGAGGCGCCCTTGTCGCATGCCACCGTCTATCCCAAGGGCGCAAAGCTGCCCGATGATTTCAACCCGGCGCATTTCGACAAGGATGTGGGGTTCATGGCGCAATGTTTGCGCGATGGATCGCCCTGCGATGTGTTCCTCTGGCCCGGCACGGCACAGCGATCGCACTTGCTGATCGTGCGCGAAACACAGCCAGAGGGCAACGTGCGCAACGCAAATCGGGTCGCCAATATCGTGCTGTCGCCGATGGCGTCTTTGCCCGTCCTGGGCCGCGACAGCGCCGGGCATTGGGGTGTTGTCGGCCGGATCAACCATGTTGACTGCCCTGCCGCGCTGGCCGCGCTGCGCGGTGGTGACGCACAGCCCGCGCGCCCCGCGCACGATGATCTGATCGCCGGCGGTGTCCGTCTGGAATTCCAGCCGGACGCCGGGCCCGATCCCTGCGCGGTTTCACCGCCAAAACCCGTCACCCCCACGCCGCCCGACGCCAGCGCGCCGCCGGGCATGGGCCCCGCCTTTGGCAAGCCCGGCGGCATTTAGCGCACCATGATCCTCCCCGAAACGGGGAGGGGGACCAGCGAAGCTGGTGGAGGGGCCGGGCCCCGCCGCGCAACCCTGCGCTCTGCACTCCGATGCAAACAGCGCGTCCTGCGGCGATTCCCCTCTACCACCCTTTCGGGTGGTCCCCCTCCCCGTGCCGGAGAGGATGAAAATTGCGGTTGCCCGTTTGCCTGCGTGCGGTGATGATCGCGCGACGATTGACGGGGGTTTCCATGCGTTTTGCGGTTTCAATCCTTGGCCTGGCGGTTGCCACACTGCTGGCGCCGGCCGCGCTGGCGGCCGATGGCCCCACCGATGCCGACACGCGCGCGTGGTGGGCGCTGACCCGCGAATTGTCGGGCGACGATATGGAAGGGCGCGATACCGGATCGGCCGGGTATGACCGCGCGGCCGCGCTTGTCGCGCGGCGCTTTGCCGAAGCCGGGCTGAAACCTGCGGGCACTGATGGCGGCTGGTTCCAGATGATCGCGTTTGACGATCTGCGGCTGGATGAGGCGCATTCCGCGCTGTCCATCGGCGGCGTGTCGCTGGCGTTCAATCGTGAGGTGTTGCTGTCACCCGGGCCCGACACGCCGGCGCATCTGGCCACCGGCACCACGTTTCGCGGGTTTTGCGGCCCGAACGATATCGCCGATGTTTCGGGCAAGCTGGTGGTCTGTTATGGCCGGCCCGCCCCGGTACGGCTGGCCGGATTTGACCGGGCGAAGGCGCTGCGCGCCGCCGGAGCGGCGGGCATGCTGACCATCGCGGCGCCGGGCCTGGCCAGCGAACCGATCCGCTGGCCCTTTGCCTATTCGCGCAGCGTTTCGATTGCCGGCACGCAGGCCCCCACCGGCAAACCGTTTCTGGCCGGCACGCTGAACCCCGATGCCGTGGCGCGCATCCTGCCCGATGCGGCGGCCGTGCTGGCCAAAGGCGCCGCCGGGGCCGATCTGCCCCATGCCGAACTCGGTGGCTTTGTCGCCGATTTGACGATCGTGAAGACCGCCACAAAGTCGGCCAATGTGCTGGGCCTGCTGCCCGGCACCGATCCGGCGCTGGCGGGCGAAGTGATCGTGGTGGGCGCGCATCTCGATGGCTATGGCCATGGGGAGCCGGTCAAGGGCGACGGGCTGTACAATGGCGCGCTGGATGATGCCGCCTATGTTGCGCTGCTCGAACGGCTGGCGGCGGTGCGTGCCGGGCACGGCTTTGCCCGGCCGGTGCTGTTTGCCGTGTTTACGGGAGAGGAAAAGGGCCTGCTCGGTTCGGTGTGGTATGCCGCGCACCCGACCGTGCCGCTGGCGAAGACCGAGGCGATGATCAATCTTGATCAGATCCGCCCGCTCTATCCGTTGAAACTGATGACGGTGCACGGGCTGAGCGACAGCAATCTGGGCGATCCGGTGCGCCAGGTTGCCGCTGCCATCGGTTTTGCCGTGCAGGAAGACCTTGAGCCCGAACGCAATCTGCTGCGCCGGTCAGACAACTGGCCGTTCATGCAGGCGGGCATTCCGGGCCTCAGCTTCGTGCTGGCGACTTATGACAAGACTTCGCTCGAACGCTATTACGATTGGTATCAGCGCCGCTATCACCACCCGGCAGACGACTTGTCCACCCCGATCGATTGGCAAGCCGCGGCCGATTTCAACGCGTTTTTCTATGGCGTGACCGCGGCAGCGGCCAATTCCGTGGCGAACCATCCATGGAAGAATGACGATATGCGCAAGATCAATTAGAGCCTGATGACATGATATTGAATCATGTCATCAGGCGATAAGCCCGCGCGGCGCTTGAGCGTTGCTGATGACTTTAGGTTGAAGCTTGCTTCAACCTAAAGTCATCTCGCTCTAGCGCGTCCTGCCAAAAAATCATGCGAGAACAAAACCCTAGACTGTGATGATGTTTCAACGAAACGTCATCACAGTCTAGGCCGAAGCCGGAAACACCGGCCAGCGATCGACAATGGCGTGCCCGTCATAGACCGCGATGTCGCCAAACTGCATGAACACTGCCTCGCTCTGGTGCGGGCGGAAAAACACCATGTCGTCGGGCGCCAGGTGCAGCCCGGCGCCGCCGTTGAGCATTTCCTGATTTGATGACAGGCCGAACAGGCCATTGGTTTGCAACCCTGGCGGATCGACCGGATCGGCCATCCAGTTGCCGCCATAGATGAACACGGTGCGCGCCAGATTGGGGTCCCACAGCGCCTTTATCCGGCCCAGCGATTCCAGGCCGGGCAGCCGTGTGCCGTCCATTGCCTTGATTACCGGGGTGGCGATGAACGCGGCCGCCACATGCGGGCGCAGCACGTCGGTATCGAAATGGGTCGGCTTGACCAGGCACGAACCGGCCGAAACCTCGTTGGCCACATGAGTATCGCGGTATAGCCGATAGGTCGGGCTGCCCGCAGCATTGCGCAGCATTGTTGCGGCGGTCTGCGCGCCCAGCACATCGCTTACTTGTGCCACGGCCTTGCCATAAATGTCCCACGCATCATGCAGCGCGCCCTCACGCAGGCCCAGCGCAGTGGGCAGCGCGGCCAAATGCGGTTCATACCCCATCAGCCCGGCCAGGTGCAGGCGCGGATTGCCCCGGATCGTCTGCAGCGCGGCGGCAAGGTCTGCGCCTGGCGCAAATCCGCCGCGATGCAGCCCCACATCCAGTTCCAGCGCGATCCGCAGCGTGGCCCCGCGCGCCTCGGCCACCGCGGCATAGCTGGCAAGCCGGGCATTGCTGTCGATCAGCCAGATCACCGCATCGGGCGCAACCAATTGCGGCAATGCCGCCGCCATGGCCGCCACCGGCATCGGTTTGCCCAGCAATTGCCCGGCATCGGGCATCAGCCGGTTCAGCGCGATCAGCGTGGGCGTGTTGAATGTCATCAGCCGGTCGGTCCCGGCGCTTTTGCGCACATGCGCGATCAGATCGGGCGAAGGCAGCGACTTTGCCACCACGCGATAGGCCATGCCCGGTGGCAGCGCCGCCTTCAGCGTCGCGACATTGGCATCGAGCCGGGCGCGGTCGATCACCAGCGTGGGCGTGGCAATGCCCGCGGCCGCCAGCGCACGCTGCAGGCCCAGGAAATAGCCATCCCGCGCCCCGCTGTGATCGCCCGGGCGCAGCGCCCAGGCGCCCAGCCCGGTGGCGGCGGCCCCGCCGATCAGCATCGTGCGGCGATTGATCCTGGCCATGGTGCTATCCCTCGAACAGACGCGCGGTGAACGGATTAAGGAATTTTCCCGCGGGGTCCATCCGCCGCCGCACGTCGCGGAAATCATCGAACCGGGGGTATAGCGGGCGCAAATCGGCGGTGGTCAGGGTGTGCAGCTTGCCCCAGTGCGGCCGCCCGCCATAGCGGCGGAATATCGGCTGGAACACGTCGAAAAACATCTGAAAGCTTTCCTCCGCCGGGGCGTGGATGGCGATCGACATGCGCGTGCCGCCCTGAAACGGGCTCAACCAGGCGTCATCTTCGTGCGTCAGGCGCATTTCGATCGGAAAGAACGCGTCGGGCCGGCGGTCCATCGTGGCGATCACTTCGCGCAGCGCGGCCAGGCCATTGGCCTCGGGAATGTGGTATTCCATCTCGTTGAAACGGGTATTGCGGCTGGTGCTGAGCAGTTTCCACGAACGGTCGGTGGTGTCTTCGTGCACGCCCGAGGAAATCAGCCCCTCGCTCATCCTCCGCCGCAGCCAGGGGAACCAGCCGAACTGGTCACGCAGGTCGCGCATGCCTTTCAACGTGTCTTCGTCGGTGCTCGGCGGGCGGCCGCTGATCGGGCCCTGCCACAGATCGTGGGTGATCGCGGCCGCCTTGCCCGTGCCCGACAGATAGAGGATTTCGAAATTGCGATGCTGGTGCGACATCGGCTCGATCCGGTCATACAGATCGTCCATCGGCATGATCGTCAGCTTGCGGTGCAGCGCAAAGCGATCGACCAGCCGCAACGTGAATTGCGACATCACGCCCAGCGTGCCCATCGACACTTTGCCCGCGGCAAACAGCGCGGGATCGCTGGCCTCGGTCACGTCGATCGGCTCACCCGAGGCGGGGATCAGGCGAAAGCCGATGATCGCATCGTGCAGCGGTGCCAGCGTGCGGCCGGTGCCATGCGTGCCCGTGGCAAACAGCCCGGCCAGCGTCTGCACATCGATATCCGACAGATTGGGCAGCGCCAGCCCCACCGCATCGAGCTGCCCCGCGGCGACTTGCAGGATCGTGCCCGCGTGCAGCGTGGCCGTGCGCGCGGCGGTATCGTGCGCGATCAGCCCCGAAACCGGCCCGATATCCAGAATCGTGCCCGGTGTGGGCACCAGCGGGGTAAAACTGTGCCCGCTGCCCACTGCGCGGATCGGCGCGGGCGAAGATTTCACGATGCGCACGATATCCGCCTCGGTCTGGGCGACGGCGATCGATTTGGGGGTGATGCGCTGCGCGCCCGACCAGTTGGCCCATTCGCCCGGTGCCAGCGGTGCGGGGTTGAAATCGGGCCGCTGGAAATTGCGGCTGCGCCACAGCGCATAGGGCACCCCTGGCACCAGCAGCGCGGCGGCACCGGCGCCGCCCAGCAGCAGCGTGCGCCGCGACAGGCCGGTGGTTTTTGCAGCAGCCTTTGCCTCTCGCATCATTGGGCCCCCGCCATGAAACGGATCAGCGCGCGGTAATCCTGATCGCTGCAATCGGGGCACTGGCCGCGCGCGGGCATGGCGCCGCGCCCGCCGTGGATCGATGCCAGCAGCCCCGCTTCGCCCCGCGCCTGCAATCGGGGCGCCCAGGCGGCGCGGTGGCCCACCAGCGGCGCGCCCGCCCCGGCCACGGCATGGCACAGCTTGCACGACCGGGCATAGCGCGCGGCCAGCGCCGGATCGGCGGGTGCCGCGCTTTCGGCATAGGCGATGTCGGCAGGGCCGGGGGCAGCAACGTCGCCGGCATGCGGCGAACAGGCGGCCAGGGCCCCCGCCAGCGCCACAAGCAAGGCCCCCGCCCGCGCCACAAGCGCAATGCGCCTCATCCCGATTGCCTGATCGATCCCCATGTTCGCTCCATACGATAGCTATCACTATCATTATGGGCTTTTCAAGCACTGTCAAGCCGGTTAGGATCATGCGCATGCACGATGCCAGACCCGAAGAAGCGCCTGATACCGATCCGCGCGCGCGGCCGGTGCAATCGCGCAGCGCGTCCACCGTCACATTGATGCTCGATACCGCGGCGCATCTGCTGGAGGAAATCGGCTTTGAACGGCTGTCGACCAACCGCATCTGTGCCGTTGCGGGCCTGACCCCGCCAGCGATCTATCGGTATTTCCCCAACAAATATGCCGTGCTGAAGGCGCTGGGCGAGCGGCTGATGGCCAGCCAGAACGCCGCGCTCGATGCCTGGGTGGCGGGCGAATTCGATCCCGATGATCTCGATGGCAGCTATCGCGCGATGCTGGCCGGGCAACTGGCCGCCACGCGCAGCGAAATCGGCGGGGCCTGGATAATGCGCGCGCTCCATGCCACCCCGGTGCTGGCCGAAGTGCGCCACGCCAGCCACGCCCAGGTCACCGCGATGCTGGCCGAATGGACCCATGCGCAATGGCCGCCGATCGGCCTTGATCTGGCGCGGCGCCATGTGCGGCTGATGGTCGAATTCGGCTATGCGGTGATCGAAATGCTGTGCGATCGCGCCGATGCCGACGAGGCGCAGACGATTGCCGATGCTGCGCGCATCATGGCCAACGAACATCGGCAGATGCTGGGCTGAACTGCCTCAAGTGGCAGGTGGCGTTTGCGCGGCGCGGGGTTCATGCCCCGCAGCATGGCATCCCCCTGGTTCATCCCCCGCGTGACCGTCTGGTATGATGGCGGTTGCCCGCTGTGCCGCCGTGAAATCGCGCTGATGCGGCGGCTCGATCGCGCGCACCGGATCGCCTTTATCGACGCGGCCGATCCCGATACCGCCTGCCCGATCGATCGTGCCGACCTGCTGGCGCGGTTCCACGCGCGCGAAGATGGCAAAGTGCTGTCGGGCGCGGCGGCGTTTGCCGCAATGTGGCGCGCGATCCCGCTGCTGCGCCCGCTGGGCCTGGCCGCGCGCTGGGCGCCGGTGGGCTGGCTGCTCGAACGCGGCTATCGCTGGTTTCTGCGCCGCCGTCCGGCAATGCAGAAATGGTTCAAAGACTGATCAGGCAAACCGCCTGGCGCCAGCCACGCTGCCCACCACCACCAGCGTCACTGCCACCATCGCCGGCGCAATTGTTTCGTGCAGCACCAGCGCGGCCAGACCCAGACCCATGAACGGCTGCAGCAATTGCAATTGCCCCACGCTGGCAATCCCGCCCAGGCTGAGCCCGCGATACCAGAACACAAACCCGATCAGCATGGAAAACACCGAAATATAGGCAAGCCCGGCCCAACTCGCCCAGCGCACACTTGCAACGCCCGCCGCCGGCCAGACCAGCGCCACCGCCAGCGCCGACAGCGGCAGCGTGATCACCAGCGCCCAGCAGATCGCCTGCCATCCGCCCAGATCGCGCGTCAACACCGCGCCTTCGGCATAGCCCAGCCCGCACAGCACGATCCCCGCGATCATCAGCGCATCGCCCAGCGGCGTGCCATCACCCCCGCGCAGCAGCGCAAACCCCGCCACCGCCGCCGCGCCGGTCAGCGCAAAGATCCAGAACGCGGCCGACGGTCGCTCGCCCCCGCGCGCCACGCCGAACACCGCGGTGCTTAGCGGCAAGAGCCCGATGAACACCAGCGAGCGCGCCGATGTCATGTGCTGCAACGCCAGCGCGCTGAGCAAGGGAAAGCCCACCACGCAGCCGCCGGCAACCAGCGCCACCCGCTGCCACTGGCCACGATCGGGCCACCGCTGGCGCGTGCCAGCCAGCATCGCGGCCGCCAGAACCCCTGCAATCAGCGCGCGCAGGGCAGTGAGCAACAGCGGCGACAGCCCCAGCACGGCCAGCCGCGTTGCAGGCATCGATCCGCTGAAAATCGCCACCCCCAGCAATCCGCTGCCCCAGCCGCGTGTGGAACCCTGCATTGTCATTCTCCCTGCCGAACATCGGGGTTAGGCAAACAGGGCTGGCGCAAACAGAGACAGATCAATACAGATCGCATAATCTGTACTGCATCAAAAGGGATACAGGCATGCGCACAAACCGCATCGGACGGGTGATCGAGGGCATTCGTGATCGCATTGCCACGCGTCTGCTCAATGCCGGGGATCGCCTGCCTTCGGTGCGGCGTTGTGCCGCGCTGTTCGGCGTGTCGCCCGCCACAGTGGTTGAAGCCTATGACCGGATGGTGGCCGAAGGGCTGATCACCGCAGTGCCGCGATCGGGCTTTTTCGTGAGCAGCCGCGCCGCCGCGCCGCAAAGCCCGTCGCAGCGCGCGCCCGCGCGCGACCATGCGATCGATCCGTTCTGGGTATCGCGCCAATCGCTTGATTCACCCGATGCGGCGGACAAGCCCGGCTGTGGCTGGCTGCCATCGGACTGGCTGCCGCAGCGCGCGCTGGCCCGTGCGCTGCGCGATGTGGGCAAAGACGGGGCGCTGCTCACCGATTATGGCACCACCGCGGGCGATCCGGTGCTGCGCCGCCAGATCGCGCTGCGGCTGGCGGGAGAAGGGCTGCTGTGCGATCCCGAACAGATCCTGCTGACAGGGTCTGGCACCCAGGCGATCGATCTGATCTGCCGCCTGCTGCTGCGCGCAGGCGATGCCGTGTTGCTGGATGATCCGTGCTATTTCAATTACCAGGCGCTGCTGGCGGCGCATGGCGCCCGGGCGATCAGCGTGCCGTTTGCCGCGAACGGTCCCGATCCGGCGGGGTTTGCCGAAGTGGTCGCCGCGCATCGGCCCCGGCTTTACATCACCAATTCGGCGCTGCACAATCCGACCGGGGGCCGCCTGACGCTGCCGACCGCGCACCGCCTGCCGGTGATTGCCGCCGCACACGGCATGATCATCGTCGAAGATGATATCTTTGCCGATTTCGCCCCCGGGGCGCCGACCATGGCCGTGCTCGATGGCTTGTCGGGAGTGATCCGCATCGGCAGCTTTTCCAAGACGCTGTCGGCCTCGCTGCGCACCGGCTATATCGCGGCCCGGCCCGAATGGATCGGCGCGCTGGCCGATCTGCAACTGGCCACCGGGTTTGGCGGGCCCAGTCCGCTGGCCGCCGGGGTGATCAGCCAGGTGCTGGCGAGCGGCACCTATCGCCGGCACATGGACGATCTGCGGCGCAAGCTCGATCGCACGCGGCACACTGTGGGCCAGCGACTGGCCGCACTGGGCGTGGTGCCGCAGGGCGATCCGCAGGGCGGTTTTACCCTGTGGTGCCGGTTGCCCGATGGGCAGGACAGCGCGCAGCTTGCCGGTCGCTGCCTCGATCAGGGGGTGATCCTGGCGCCAGGCAATGTGTTCAGCCCCAGCCAGAGCGCCGCCGCCTTTTTGCGCTTTAACGTCACGCAGACCAGCGACCGCGCGCTGCGGGTGTTGGCGCAGGCGATGGAGGCCTGATCCATCAGGTCATCGAATTGTCACCGGGTACCGCCAAGCACGTCGTACCACACCACAGGCGATCCTATGACAGGTTCCGGCCCATGACAGGTTCCGGCCCATGAAAGGTTCCGGCCCATGAAAGGTTCCGGCATGCGAAAATTTGACGCGCAGACCACCGCGCGGCTGCAGCAGGAAATCGAGGACAGTTTCGACGAAGAGCTTGAAATCGAGCTGTCGGAAAGCCTGGCCAACATGATGGCCGACGATGCCGAACTGGCCGAAGCCGCCACGCGCCATGCGGCCGAGCTGGATCGGCGGACCTATTTCCACGAACTGTTCCGCCTGCAGCACGAATTGATCCGGTTGCAAGACTGGGTGGTGGATCAGGGCCTCAAAATGGTCGTGCTGTTCGAAGGGCGCGATTCTGCGGGCAAGGGCGGGGCGATCAAGCGCATCACCCAGCGGCTCAATCCGCGGGTGGTGCGCACTGTTGCGCTGCCCGCGCCATCGGAACGCGAACGCACGCAGTGGTATTTTCAGCGTTATGTGCCGCATCTGCCCGCGGCGGGCGAAATCGTGCTGTTTGACCGGTCATGGTACAACCGTGCCGGGGTCGAACGCGTGATGGGCTTTTGCAGCGAAGGCGATGTCGAGGAATTTTTCCGCTCCGTGCCCGAATTCGAACGCATGCTGGTGCGATCGGGCATCATCCTGATCAAATACTGGTTTTCGATCACCGATGCCGAACAGCAATTCCGCTTTCACATGCGCATCCATGATCCGCTGAAACAGTGGAAACTGTCGCCGATGGATGTGGAAAGCCGCCGCCGCTGGGAAGATTATACCCGCGCAAAAGAGGCGATGCTGGAACACACCCATATCCCCGAGGCGCCGTGGTGGGTGGTGCGCGCCGATGACAAGCGCCGCGCGCGGCTGAACTGCATTGCCCATCTGCTGGCGCAAGTGCCGCATGGCGAAATCACCCGGCCGACGGTGGTCCTGCCGCCGCGCGTGCGGAATCCCGACTATACACGCCACCCCATCCCCGATGCGATGCACGTGCCCGAAATCTGGTGACCGGGTTCCGGACTGTGATGATATTTTGTTAAAATATCAGAGTATTACGGGCTTTTGTTGTCACCTGATGGCATGATAGTGAATCCTGCCATCACACTCTATGCCCCCAGCAGGATCGCCGCGCGGGCAAGGTCTTCGGGCCGGTCAATGTCGATCGCGGCATCGGCGCTGAGCCTCAGCGCGGGCGCATCGCGCAGCAGGGCGCCCGCGCCGCGATCCCCCTGCAACGCGCCCAGCGCGGCAAAATGGCGCGCGCCGAACAGCGCCGGTGGCATCGCGCTTACTGGACCCGTGCTGGCCAGGCGGTCCCCGTCGAATGCGGCCAGCATCGCCATAATATGGCTGCGCGGCACCAGCGGCATATCGGCCAGCGCCACCATCACCGCCTGCGCTCCGCCGGCGATTGCCGCCGCCAGTCCCAGCGCCAGCGAACGCGCCTGCGGGGCGCCCGGCGGATCGAGCAGGACCGTGGCATAGCCGGGCAGGGGCGGGGTTTCAGGGCCGACCACTGCAATATGTGCGGCAAAGGGAATGGCTCGCAGCATGTCTGCGGCGTGATGCGCCACCGGCTTGCCAGCCAGCGGCGCGGCCAGTTTGCCCCCGCCAAAGCGTTCGCCACGCCCTGCGGCAAGCAGGATCAGCGCAATGTCCGGATTGGTCACGCCGCCAAAATCAGGCAGTCTGGGCAGAACCGGGGGTCCATGCCACGCGCCCGGCGCAGGCTTCATAATCCTGCACCAGCTCGGCCAGGATCGACAGCGCCAGGGTGGCAGGGTTGCGCGTGCCGGGGATCAGCCCGATTGTGCCGCGCAGGGCATCGATGCACGATGCCGGCACGCCCTGTTCGCGCAAAGCCTCGATCCGCGTGCGATGCGTGCGCCGGCTGCCCACCGCGCCATGATAGAACGCGGGCAGCGCCAGCGCCTGGGGCAGCAGGAATTCCTCCCAATCGCGATCGTGAAACAGGAACACGATCGCCGTCCACGGGTCCACCGACAATGCGGGAAACTGCATGCGCGTCACCATCGGCTGGATGCCTTCATCCAGCCCACCATCCTGCATCGGCGCATGCGCGCTGACCTCGATGCCATAGGCGCGCGCCAGCCGCACCAGCGCGACCAGGTCTTCGCCATGGCCCAGCGCAATCAGCCGCAGCCCGGGGGCATAGTCCTGCACATGGTCGCCCAGCCGGATCTGCGCCGGTTCGCGCCGGTCAATCCGCGCCAGTGCCACCGCCACCAGCGCCGGATCGGGGCGCGGCACAAACAAGAGGTCTATTCCCCCGCCACAGGGCAGGCGCACATCGATATAGGGCGATCCGATGCCATAACGCACAGTGCGCGCGCATCCTGCAGCCAGCACATCCATCGCTTCGGCAACGATGGCGCGTTCGACACAGCCACCCGAAAACGATCCGACGCTGCGGCCATCGGCCAGCACCGCCATCTGCGTGCCGATCGATCGCGACGAGCTGCCTTCGATCCCGGTCAGCGTGACAAGCACGCCGGGAATCCCTTCGCGCGCGCCCCGGTCGATCAGCCGCAAGGCATCAATCGGGCGCGCGGCGATCATCATTGCACCGATGCGGTGTTTGGCAGCACGGCCCGGCTGCCGGGATAGAGCAGGCGGATCGAAGCCGGGGCATGGCACCGGTCGATCAACTGTTTGGCCAGGCGCAGCCGTTCCGCAGTCAGATTGGTGTTGGTCAGCGCCTGCAGCCGTTCGCGCGCCACTTCATCGGCGGTGAAAGGCAATGTGCCCGCCGGCGCGGTGCCTTTGCCGAGCACGAACACCACATAGTTCATCAGATCGGCCAGTTCGCCGTTGTCCTTGATCCGGCTGTGCGCCACGTTGGGCAGGCGCAGCAGATAGGCGCGCGCTTCGGGTGTGCACATGAACCAGCCCACCCGGCCTTCCAGTTCGGGCAGATGCGCCGGCACGGTATCACCGTTGACCCCGTGGCAGCCGCCGCAGTTCTCGATGTAATCGAGCCGCGCCTGCCCGGGATCGGACATGGTCGTTTCGGGATCGAACTTTGCAGCGGCCGTTTCGGATGAAGGGCCTGCCGGGCTATCCGCCGATCCATCTGCCGGGCCATCTGCCGGGGCCGCGCGCAGCCCGGTGCGGGGCAGGGCGAGGCCGGTTGCCAATGCCACCGCCCCCAGCCCCAGCAGCGCCAGTCGCGCCGTTTTTGCCCGCAATCCGTTCATCAGTCCCAGCCGGTTGTGCATGCTGTCAGGCGGCGCCCACCAGCACCGCGGTCGAGCAGTGGTATTCCATGCTCTTGGTGCCAAAGCACCAGATGATGTCGTTGTTCAGTTGCTGCGTGTACAGCTGCGTTTCGCGGTCTTCGCCGTTGCAGTTGCACTTGCCGCAGAACGATTTGCCGCAGCAATCGCGATAGGCGATCAGATAGGCCTTGCCGTCATCGGGATTGATGCAGGTGCCGACCCACGAAACCGGCGAAGGTTCGGCGCCCGGGGGGCAGGAATGGACGCCGCCGCCGCAGCAGGTGCACAGCGATCCGTCGATCGCGCAATAGCGCCAATAGGTGCACTTGGTATCGTCGGAGGTCTGCGCCTGGCGGGCAAACACCGTCTTGGCTTCGGGCGAACGGTCGGGCTTGGCAGCGTCGGCGCGGCTGACGGGCAGCAGCGGAAACGCAGGGGCCGCAACCAGCGCCACGCCGATTCGCGCCAGCATGCCGCGCCGCGACGTGCCACCGGCAAAACGGCGCAGAACCTTCTCGCCAAAGCTGTCAGCATTGAAAATCGTCATATATTCCCCCGTCGTCCGGTCGGTGGGCAGGGACCGCGTGATTGCCCGAAGGCTTTTCCCAGTTGCGGCCCATGCCGGGCTTGGTGGTTCAAGAACAAGCCTGAGGCATGCCAAAGCCTGCCACAGGCGCGGTTAACGTTTCAAGTCAGCGCGGGTTTCAACCCGTCGATGTAATCCTGCACCGAATTCACACCCATTTCGTGGGCGATCACCAGGCTTTCCAGATGCTCGCGGCTGTTTACCAGCCCCTTTGACAGCACCACGCCATCGGCATCGAGCAGCACGGCATAAGGAAGCTTGCCCACTTCATAGGCCATGCCGACATCGGGGCCGTTGATGAACTGATACCCGGCAAGCCCCTGCTTTTCGATCATGTCGCGCTGCACGTTGGGCGCGTCATCGCCCACAAAGATCAGCTGGACGCGTTCATCGCGGGCAAAGCTCTTGGCCATCGGGATCAGGTTCTTGCACAGCGGGCAGGCTGCCGAAACGAACATCAGCAGGCGCAGTGCCGATCCCGGGGCAGGGCCGCCCACGCTGACTGTTGCGCCATCGAGCGTCTTGGCGGGAATCGCCGGCGAACTGGCGCCAACCGAAGGTCCGCCCGACGTGGTCAGCGCGCCGGCCGGTGCCACGCGCATGTGCAGCACGCCCACCTGGCGCGCCAGCGCCAGAACGGCAACCACCAGGGCAAGGATCACCACCCAGGCGAACACCGCGGAAAGGATAAGGGCAATCAACATGGAAAGGACTAACTCCGTCCGCGCGCCAGCGGCGAAGTCGCCAGCGCAGCAAGGGCATTGAACAGCACGGTGATGAGGAACAGGCAGGTGCCTGCGGCCAGCGCCAGCGCGATTTCGGCAATCGCCGGGGATTCCCCGGCAGCCGGCGGCACGGCATGCACCGCGACAAGCGCCGCCAGCAGCAGATTGCGCACGACCATGCCCCAATGCAGCGGCTGGCGCAGTTGCGACCGGCCGCATCCGCAATCGATATGGCTGCGGCCACGCACGATGTTGATCGCCATGGCGGCCGCAAAGATGGCCAGCAACGCCGCCGCCGGCAGGGCCAGCAGCCGCAGGACCGTTCCCGCCATGCCCGGTACAAGCACGCTTGCGATCAGGCCCGCGCCAAGCCCCAGTTCCACCGGCGGCAACAGCGCCGCCACCGGTGCGACCAGCACGCCGGGCAGGATGCGGTAATTGGCCACGACCCCGGGCACCAGTTCGCGATGGCGCAGTTTGCCAAGGCCCGCCCCCACGAACACGATCCCCGTGCCGATGGCGCCTGCCATGCCGGTTTCAAGAAGGATCATGCTCATCGGGGCGGCCATGGGGTTTCAGGTTTATCCGGCGACCTGGAGCAGGCCCGATCCGGCGCGCGGCACGCTGTGCATCACGGCGCCGGTTGCCGGATCGATGACATGCAGCGTACCGGGCAGGCCGGCACCGGTGCCTTCGCCTTCACCTTCGCCCACGGTCGTCAGCATCGGCGAGGCGCCTTGCGTGACATTGATGGCGCCCGGATCGCCGGAAACGGACATCCGCTTGACCACTTTGTGCTTGGCCAGATCGACGTCCCAGATTTCCTTGCCGCCGTCCTTGTGCGTCCAGTATTCACCGGCATGCATCAGCACGTAAAGGTGGCCGGAAGCGCGGTGCAGCGCCATCGGCTGGCCACCGCCGGGATACCAGTTGACATCCAGCGGCTTGGTATCGCCCTTGCGCAGGCCGGCAGCTTCCTGGATCGAAAACGGCGTGCCCACGGTCGGCTTGGCGCCCAGCTTGGCGGTGTAGATCAGACCGGTATAGGTCATCATCACCACTTCGCCCTTGGCCTTGTCATACTGCACGTTGTCAAAAACCGGATCGGCCGTCGCGCTGAAGAACGGTTCGGTGCGGGTGATCTCGGTCTTGCCGCCGGCCAGGTTGATCGAGGCCATCGACCCGTCGGAGCACAGCGCGGCAAGGCCCACGCCGGGGTTGAGAATGAGGTCGGCGCAGCCGGGCAGTTCAAAGCTGCGCACGAACTTGCGCTTGGCCAGATCGACGATGTTGACTGTCGAAACCGGGCTGAAATTGTAGACATAGGCGGTCTTGGCATCGTCGCTGACGATGAAGTTGTGCTCGCGCCCGCCGACGAGGATGCGGCCCGGAATGTCGATGTCGCCTTCCAGCTTCAGCGTCGAGGCATCATAGACCGAAATGAAATCCTGGCGCGTGCCGTGCAGGCGGCGGGTCCAGGTGGTTTCGGCCACATAGTAATGCTTGCCTTCGGGATCGATCGCCATGTCGCCCAGCAGCGGGGTTTCGACTTGCGCGACATATTTGCCGGTGGCGGTGTCATAGACCGCAGTGCCGGGCAGCACAAAGCCGCGCTGGATGAAAACCCAACTGGCCTTGGGTGCCTCAAGCGTGCGGACGCCCGATTCTTCGGGCTCGGTCGAGCCGGGTGCGGCCTGTGCCGGGGTGGTTGCAAGGGCCATTGCGGCCAGCGTGGCAGCCGACCCAAGGCGGATCGCAGCCGACAGCCTGGCTCCGGTGAACAGGAATTGCGCGACGGACTTCATCGTTACTGGCCCCCTCTGGACACGGGTGACGCGGGCGGCGCTTCGGTTGGCAGGTGCGCGGATGCGCCACAGCGTTTCCCGTCCGCGCTGCCAGCGGACATCTGTGATCCAAGATTTGACGCCTGTCCAATTTTAGTCAAGCGGCTTTCGGTGCCTTCGGACATCTTTGTTGCCCGTTTTTGCCCAACTGCCCGGACTTCCGGGGAAGGCCCGCATTCAGATGTCCCAATTCACGCAACAGGCCCCAATTCATGCAACAGGCAGGCCGCGGATATCCTCGGCAGTGATGGTGCGCGCCAGCATGATCAGGTTGTGCACCGCAATCCGCTTCAGCCGGGGCATTTCGGCGGCCCAGGGTTTTCCATGGCCGGCAAAGGGCGTGGTGCCTTCCATTGTCGTGCTGAGGTAGATCGCCACAGTCTGCACGTCGTCCGGGGCAAGCGCTGGATTGAGCACCGCGACATATTCGGCGATGAAATCGTGCACTTTTTGATAAAACGCGCGCACCCGGTCGGCGATGAAGGGGTTGTGATTGGCCAGCGCCCACAATTCGGTGAACAGCCGCGTGGTGCGCGGCCCGGCAATATCATCCAGGCACATCACGATGATCAGCCGCAGCCGTTCCTCCGTGCTCAGCGCCGGCTGGCGCACGCGGTCTTCCAGAAGCTTGTCATACCGATCGAGCAAGTCATCGAGCATGACCTGGATCAGCAGTTCCTTGCGCGGAAAGTGATAGCTGACATTGCCCACTTTCATCCCGCATTCGGCGGCGATGCGGCGGATGGTAAAGGCCCCGGCGCCTTCGTTGATCAGCACGCGCAGCGCCGCCTTCAAAATCGCATCGACGGTTTCGGTGCCGCGCAAATAGGTGCCCGGGCGCCCGGCTGCTGCCATGTGCTCGTGCGGGGGCAAGTGCACCCGCGCCGGATCGGCCCGGTTGCCATCTGCCGGTATGCCGATGGTTTTGGGCGGCACCCGCACGTCGTGTGCATGCTGGCCGGGTTCCCGCGTCTGCGTCGTCAATCGCTTGCCCTCGAAACCCTGGCCCGTCCGCCGGCCGCAATGATACCCGCAATGAAACCCGCAAATATGCCCATTGCGCCGTTTGCGGCGCATAATTGCGCCATATCTCCCTTTTTGGGCTTTTGCGGCATGGGCGTCAACAAAGTGTTTGACCAACTCTGGACAGGTGTACAGTTTTGAGTTGCTTCAGTAGCGAATCAGCGACCTGGCTGCGGCTTCACGGTGGTTTTGGGCAGAATGTGCTGCCTGGCCGATCATGTTGCCGGTGCGGCCGGGTTTGGCAAGGGGACCTAATGCGCATGGCGTGCCCTGTTCCGGAACAGAATTTCCCCGTCCGCTCGGCAACAGTGTTTGCACATCGTGCCGGCCGTCTGCTGCTCGCATCGGCGGCTCTCGCCACGGCCAGCGCGGTGGCCGGGCAGGCGATGGGCGGCGGATCGTCGCAGGCCACTGCCGAAACCGAGGAAGGCATTCCCGTTACCGACACGCTGACGCGTGAAAAGTGCGGAACGTGCCACACCGCCGATGCAAAGGGCAATCTGTCGCGCATTTCCTGGGTGCGCACCACGCCCGAAGGCTGGGACCAGGCGATCAAGCGCATGGTCAAGCTGAACGGCGCGCAATTGTCGCCCGAAGATGCGCGGCACATCGTGCATTATCTGGCGGGCAGCCATGGCCTGGCCCCCGAAGAGGCGCGCCCGGTTTCGTATTACGTCGAAAAGCGCATGATCGACGAAACCAATGTTCCCAGCGAATCGGTGCGCACCGCCTGTGCCGCGTGCCACGCCTTTGCCCAGCCGCTGTCGTGGCGGCGTTCGGCAGCGGAATGGAAGCTGCTGCAGGATTTCCACGTTGCGCTCTATTCGCAGGCCGATTCGCAATATCGCCGCCCGGCGGTGGACGAACCGGGCGAAGTGTTCGGCCACACCACCCCGGTGGTGAACAAGCTGGGCGCCATTCCGATGACGGCGGGGCAGGTCGCGCTGACGTATCTGCGCAAGGCTGCGCCGCTGCATACCCCCGAATGGTCGGCGTGGAGCCAGCGCGAACAGACCCCGCACCTGGCCGGCAAATGGCTGGTCAGCGCCAGCCTGCCGGGCAAGGGCAGCTTTTTCGGCACTATGGTGGTGTCCCCGGGCAACGCCGGCGATGCCTTTGTCACCCAAACCAGCCTCACCTCGCTCAGCGGTGGTCCGGCGATCAGCCAGACCGGCAGCGGCGTGGTCTATGCCGGGTATTCGTGGCGCGGCCGCGCCGCAACTGCGGCCGGGGCTGCGGGCAAACCGGCGCCGGATTCGTTCGACCAGCCGGTGCGCGAAGTGCTGCAGTTCACCCCCGATCGCAAGAGCGCGACGGGCCGCTGGTTCTGGGGCGAATACCAGGAATTCGGCTATGACGTCACGCTCACCCGCGCCGATGGCGCACCGGTGATCGGCGCGATTTCGCCCGGTGGCATCCGCGCCGGGGGCAAAGGCCAGTCCTTGCATATCCTGGGCGATGCGTTCCCCGCCGGGCTGACCGCGCACGATGTCGATCTGGGCCGCGGGCTGACCGTGACCGGGATCACCTCGGCAAAGCCGGGCGAACTGGTGGTCACGGTCGATGCTGCGGCCGATGTGCCTGCGGGCCTGCATGATGTCACTGTCGGTTCGGCAGTGCTGTCCGCAGCGCTGCCCGTGTGGCACAGCGTTGCCTATATCGCGGTGACGCCCGACAGCGCGCTTGCGCGGCTTGGCGGCGCGGCGCATCCTGCCGGTTATGGCCAGTTCGAAGCGGTTGGCTTTGATGCGGGCCCCGATGGCAAGCCCCATACCGCTGATGACGTAAAGATCGGCGTGGTTGATGCCGATTTCACGCTCGAGGAATTCCGGTCGACCTGGTATGACGATGACCTCAAATTCGTCGGCAAGATCACGCCGGCCGGGTTTTTCACGCCCAACATCGATGGCCCCAATGCCCAGCGCCCCGGCAACCGTGACAACTATGGCGATGTCTGGGTCGTGGCCAAGGCCAAGGCGCTGAAGGATGCCGCAGGCGCGCCTTTGACCGCAAAGGCCTATCTGGTGGTAACCATTCCGTCGTTCAAACGCTGGGATCAGCCGGAGGTGGCACAGTGACCGCGCCGCTTTCACACCGCTATCGCATGGGGGAAATGCACCGGTTTGGTGCAGCCGGTGCCGATTTTGTCTATATGCCGCAGGCCGGCGCGATCTTTGCACTGGATGAGGCCACGCATGGCGTGCTCGCCCGGCTGGGCGACGGGCCGGTGGCGCACGGCGATCTGGTCACCGCGCTGGTCGATCAGGGCATGCCCGGCAGCGATGCCGAGGGGCTGCTGCGCGAATTGCGGCAGGTCCGGCTGATCGAGGCCGAACATGTCGTGGCGCGCGCGCCGGTGGTCGATACCCCGCCCGAGGATTTCCCGCTCCAGGCGCTGGTGCTCAATGTTACCAACCAGTGCAATCTGGCTTGTACCTATTGCTATGAATTCGGGGCCGACAAGATTTCGACCCAGACCGGCAAGACCAAATACATGACCCCGGAAACCGCCAAGGCCGCGGTCGATTTCCTGCTGGAATCGGCCAAAGGCCGCGAAGCGGTGCACATCACGTTCTTCGGCGGTGAAACGCTGATGAATTTCCGCCTGCTGAAAGAGGCGGTGGCTTATGCCGATGCGCGCGCTGCCGAACTGGGCAAGCGCGTGACCTACAGCATGACGACCAATGCCACGCTGCTGACCGATCCGATCATCGATTTCCTCGCGGAAAACGCGGTCGGCGTCACGGTGTCGATCGACGGCCCGGCCGAAATGCAGAATGCCCGCCGCGTCTACAAAAGCGGCAAGGGCAGCTATGACGTGATCCTGCCGCGGCTGAAATCGCTGATCGCAAAGCACAAGACGCGCGCGATTGCCGCACGCGTGACATTGAGCGCGGGCGTGACCGATGTCGTGGGGATCTATCACCACCTGAAGCACGAAATCGGCTTTCACGAAGTCGGCTTTGCGCCCGTTACCACCACCGATGATGGCCACGATTTCGGTCTGAACGGTGACGGGATGAGCGCGGTCCTGTCCGGGTTTCACGCGCTGTCGCAGGAATGGCTGGAATACGCGCTGCGCGGGCAGATGCACGGTTTTTCCAACGTATCGGAAACGCTTAGCGAGCTGGTCGTCGGCACCAACAAGTCGCATCCGTGCGGCGCCGGGCTGGGCCTGCTCGGGGTCAGCCCCTCGGGTGATCTGTCGCCGTGCCATCGCTTCACCGATGCCGATGAGCACGTGATGGGGCATATCGACAGCGGGGTGGACCAGGCCAAACGCAGCGATTTCCTTACGCGCGGCCATGTCGGGGCGAAGTACGAATGCACCAGCTGCTGGGCGCGCCCGCTGTGCGCCGGGGGCTGCCATCACGAGGCCTTTGTGCGTTATGGCGACACGGGCCACGCCAACCTGCATTACTGCGACTGGATCCGCCAGTGGACCGATCGCGTGCTCGATATCTATGGTACGCTGGCCGTCCGTAATCCCGAATTTCTTGAACGCTTTGCCGACCGAAAGGGCTTGTCATGAAGCACCTGAAGCCATTGAATGCCAAGGCGCGCCGCATCGACGCCGATCTGACCGCGATCGACGCCGCGGCCATGGAAGAAGATGTCGTTGCGCTGCAGCAGGCCCCGCGCCCGCATGTGCCGCTGGGGTGTTCGCTGTCGTTTTCCCCGGGTTGGGAAGTCGATGGCACCGGCGGTACCGCCGGTCTGTGCCAGCCGGCCGAACGTGATATCTATGACTGCTATGTCACCTGCTTCTGGCCGGTGCAGATGGCCGACCACGTCAATTACTCGCCCGACTGGGCCAGCAATTGCGCTGCGGCCACCAAGGACTGGCGCAGCCTGGACGTTGTGTTTCCCTGATTTCGCGCCTTTTTCGGGTTCACGCGGCGGTCGTCGCGTGCCTTCTCTCCTTGTGCCGGGGGCCTGCCATGCTGACGCGTTCGCGCCTGTTCAAATCCGTCCTTACGCTTTCCGCAATGGCCGCCTGTGCCACGGTTCCGGCTGTCCTCGCCCCCGCTCACGCCGGTACCTTGATGCTGGGTACGTATCCCGACAAGCTGTTCACCATCGATGATGCCACCGGCGCGGTAAAGGACCGCATCCAGCTCGAAGCCGGGCTGCCGGTGTCGCTGCGGCTGAGCAATGATCGCAAGAAGATCTACGCCACCACGATCACCACCAGCGGCGTGATCGTGCTCGATGCCGATACGCACAAGATCCTGACCCAGTTCAGCCTCAACACCCCAACCGAACGCTATCGCTTCAATGGCGGGGCGCCCGATGCCACGGGCCGCTATTTTTACACCACGATCTTGCGCACCGACAAACAGATCGATCGCTATGTCGTGTCGAAACAGCAATTTGCGGTGATCGACCTGGTGCAGAAAAAGGTCGTGCGCACGGCTGATCTGGAACCGCAGGACGATGCCATGGGCGGCGGCTATCGCGCGCCGATGATGATTTCGCCCGATGGCAAGACGCTGTATCTGTTCAAGGACAAAGTGCTGCTGGTCGATGTGGCCACGCTCAAAGTGGTTGATCGCATCGATGTGCAAAAGGCCGATGCCACGGGCTATGAAAACGTTGCTTTTGGCGGCGGGGTCGAAGGTCTGCAGCTGACCACGCCGAACGAACTGGTTTCGCTGTTCACCGCGTCCGATCCGTTCGTACACAACAAGATCTTTGGCCTGGGCAAATTCGACCTGAGCGCGCGCAAGTTTACGTTCACCCCGATCGGGCCGATCACCAACCAGATTTCCGGTCTGGAAGTCACCCCCGATGGCAAGACCGCCTATACCGTGGCCACCACCGGCACGACCGGCAACAAGCGCTGCGAATTCTGGAAATTCGATCTGGCCAGCGCCACGCTGACCGACAAGCAGGAATTCCACTGCCGCTCGCGCTTTACGCTGGGCATGTCGCAGGATGGCGTGAAGCTGTATATCTATGGCGCGAGCTACGACATCGAAGTCTATGATGCGGCCACGCTGAAATACGAAAAAACCTGGGATCTGGGTGCCGATGCGACGATGGCCGGGATGGTCGCACTGCGTTGATGCGACCCTGACACCCCCGTGATGCGCAACACATGACCATGCTGCCGGGGGTGCGGGTAACTGGGCGCGGCATTGGCGCCGCCACGGCCGCACAGGCGCTCGCTGCGCGCGGGGTCGGTGTCACCGCCGATCCCGATTGCGGGCCGGCGCCGCGCCAGGCGCCGCTGGTGATGCTGGGCGATCAGGCGCAGGCGCTGCTGTGTGATGTTTTTGCCGGTAATCCTCTGCTCGCAGCCGCGCTGAATGCGGCGCACCCCATCGCGCGGCGCATCGTGCGCTGGGGCGATGCGCCGGCGCAGATATTTCCCCATTCCGCGCGCGTTATCGGCGGCGATACGCTGGGTGAGGCGGTGTGGTCGCCGCCGCCACCCTGGGCCGGCGATCCGCGCTTTGTGCTCACCACCACGCCGCCCGGCGGTGCCACAATGCTGCGTTTTGGTGCGCGCGAGGCGGCGGCCGCGCCGGTCGTGCTGGGCGATGCCGCCGATTGCCATGCCGCCTATGTGGAATCGCTGGGTGCCGGCTGGCTGTTTCTGATCCCCACGGGCGCGCGCACCGGCTGGCTGCTCGCGGTGGGGGCCGATCCCGCCGATGCCCTGGCCGACAGCACGGTGATTGCGCCGGTGGTTGCCGAAACCGGGGCGATTGCTGCACGCTTTGAAACGGCGCCGCGCCTGCTTGATGATCCGGGCGCGCCGGGCCTGCTCACGCTGGGCAGTGCGGCGCTGGCGTTCGATCCGATCTGCGGCGATGGCACTGCCACGGCCACGCGCGGCGGCTTGCTGGCGGCGGCGGTTGCGGCGGCGTTGCTGGGGGCGGATGCGCCGATGGTCGATCCGGCAGTGGACGGCGCGGCGCTGGCAATGCATTACCGCCTGATGCTGATTGCCGCGATGCGCCGCCACCTTGCCACGTCCTGGCCGTTCTATGCGCGCGGTGGTGCCGGGCCGTGGTGGCAGGCAGAGGCAGAGGCGCTGGCCAATGGGCACGCCTGGTGCACGCGCCAGCTTGGCGCGGCGGGTGAAGCGCGCTTCGTGCTGGCGGGTGACCGGCTGATTCACCGGGAATCGGCCGCCTGAAACCGCCCGAATCCCGTCCGCAAACCGGCCCCGTGGCCCAGCCCGCGCCGGCACCACCGGTGGCCAGCTGGCGCACCTATCGCCGGCTGCTGCCCTGGCTCATGCCCTATCGGCTGCGGCTGGTCGGCGTGCTGATGGTCAGCCTGATGGCCACCGGGGTCGGGCTGATTCAGCCCTGGTTATCAAAGCTGATGATCGATGATGGCCTGCTGCGGCACGATTTTCCGATGCTGGTGCGCATCGCGATTCTGATCGTGGCGGTAACCGTCGCGGGGTCGGTGCTGAATATCATCGCCTCATACCGCTATGTCGCGCTCTCGGCGGCGATGCTGTTCGATATCCGCATCGCGCTGCTTGAGCACCTGCAAAAGCTTTCGCCCCGGTTCTATGCGCGGTTCCGGCTGGGCGACCTGATGAGCCGGATCAACAGCGATGTCAGCGATGTGCAGCGTGCCGCGGGCGATACGCTGCTGGCGGTGCTGGGCAATGTGCTGTTCCTCATCGGGTCGCTGGTGATGATGGCCTGGCTCGATTGGCGGCTGTTTCTGGCGGGCACGGTGCTGGTGCCGGTGGCCACCGGAATGTTCGTCTATCTGCAGCGCCGGCTGGTTTCGATCACGCGCACGATGCGCGAACGCGGCGCCGATCTGGGCAGTTTTCTGGTCGATACGGTCATGGGCATGCGCGTGGTCACCGCGCTGGGCGGTGAACGGCACGAGGCCGCGCGCTTTGCCACGCGCAACCGCGCGTTTGTCGGTGCGATGCTGCAGATGCAGATGGCCTCGTTTCTCGCCGGTGCCCTGCCCGGCGCGGTGCTCGCGCTGTCGAGCGCGGTGGTCACGCTCTATGGCGGCTGGCGCATTCTGGCCGGGGAAACCACGATCGGCACGCTGGTGGCGTTCATGGCCTATCAGTCGCGCCTGTTTGCGCCGGTGCAGTCGCTGCTGGGCCTGTCGGCGGGGCTGGCCTCCACGCGCGTGTCGCTGGCGCGGATTTTCGAACTGTTCGACACCGCGCCCGATGTGCACGAACCGGCCGTGCCGCGCGCGCTGCCCGCGGGGCCGTTGGCAGTAGAATTTTCGGATGTCCATTTCCGCCATGATCGCAATGCCGTGCTGGCTGGCGTCGATTGCTGCATTCCGGCGGGCAAGATGGCGGCCATTCTGGGCCCCAGCGGCGCGGGCAAATCCACGCTGGCCGATCTGATCGTGCGGATGCGCGATCCCGATGCCGGATCGGTGCGCATCGGCGGGGTGGATGCGCGCGATCTGGCGCTGGCCGATCTGCGCCGCGCGGTCGTGCTGATCGATCAGACGCCGTTCCTGTTCAACGCCACGGTTGCCGAAAATATCGCCTTTGCGGTCGATGGCGCGGACCATGGCGCGATCGGCGCGGCGGCCAATGCCGCTGGCCTTGGCGATCTGATCGCGCGCCTGCCGCAGGGGCTCGACACGCCGGTGGGCGAACGCGGGCTGGCGCTGTCGGCCGGCGAACGCCAGCGGGTTGCGCTGGCGCGGGCGCTGCTGCGGCGCCCGGCCGTGCTGGTGCTCGATGAACCGAGCGCCGCGCTCGATGGCGAAACCGAGGCGCGCGTGGCGGCGGGCCTGCGCGATGTGCTGCCCGGCGCAACCATCGTGATCATCACGCACAAGCCGGCGCTTGCCGATCTGGCCGACATGGTGATCACGCTCGATGCCGGGCGCGCCGCAGTTGTCGTGCGGGGTTGAGCGCTTGCGTGTCGCGGTGATCGACAGCGGGGTTTTTCCGGGCCATCCGCATATTCTGGCGGGCCGGATCGGGCCCGGCGTGGCGATTGCTGCCGATGGTATGATCAGCGATGCGCCCGATGCCACGATCGATCGGCTGGGGCACGGCACCGCTGTCACCGCTGCGATCCAGGAACTCGCGCCCGATGCGCTGATCATGCCGATCCGCGTGTTTCACGATGCCTTGCGCACCAGCGCCCGCGCGCTGGTCACCGCGATCGACTGGGCGGTCGAGGCGGGGGCAGGGGTGATCAATTGCAGCCTGGGCACCGCCAATCCGGCGCATGCGGCGCTGTTTGACGCGGCCGTGGCCGGCGCGCTGGCCGCCGGGGTGCGCGTGGTCGCGCCGATGACCGGCCCCGATGATCGCGCCTGCTGGCCCGGCCAATGCACCGGGGTGATACAAGTGGCGCTCGATTGGGATCTGCCGCGCGGCACCACGCGCATGGCCGATGGTCTGCTCCACGCCTCGGGCTATCCGCGCCCGATCCCGGGGGTGGAACAGCGCCGCAACCTGCACGGCATCAGCTTTGCCACCGCGCAAGTCAGCGGGTTGATCGCGGCGGGGCGGCTGGTCTGAAGCGGACCGAAATTTCCGAACGGCGTTTTACCAGCCCGGTTTTGCCAGCCAAGTTTGCCAGCCCCGTTATCCCAGCCCCGTTCATCCCAGCCCCGTTATCCCAGCCCCGTTTACCCCGTTCCGTTCGTGCTGAGCTTGTCGAAGCACGCGCGCAACGCCTGACCGGATGGGGTGTCAGGATGATTGGCAACCTTGGTGCGCATGCTTCGACAGGCTCAGCATGAGCGGAGTTTAGTGGGAACAAAGGGCCGGGGAATGGGCCGGGGAATGGGCGGGGGCAGGGGCGCGGGCAGGGGCCGGGGCACCCCCATCATCCCAAAAAAATACCCCCCCGTGGCGAACCACGGAGGGGAGTCAGGGTGTTTCTGGCAGGGTGTCCCTGGCACGCAGGGTAACCTTATCACTTACTGAAATTTGTATCCGATCTTGATGCCAAAGAACTGCGGCTTGATTCCGAAAGTACGCGCCGAATCTTTGCAGAACACGATTGAACAGAACGTGTTCTTGGTCAGCGCCCCGCGTTTGTCAAAGGCGTTCTGGATGAACAGTTCGACTTTATAGGGCCCCTTGGAAACGCCGCCCAGGAAGTCAAAGCTGGCAAAGCCCGCAGTATCGCCCAGCAGCGCGTCGAGCGAGGTGTTCAGGTTCTGCGTCGCGCCGGTCTGGTACAGCGCTGCGCCCTGCACATAGGCCTTGTATTCGCCCATCGCGGTTTCATAGCGGATGGTGGTGTTGCCCTTGAACTTGGGCTGACGCGGCAGGCGGGTGCCGGCGGCGGCGGCCACAGTCGGGGTATGCAGGTTGTCGCCGGCGTCGGTTCCGGCCGAACATGTGGCCAACTGGCCGATCACCCCGGTCGCAGGCTGGAACAGGAAGTTGCAGAAATCCTTGGCCAGTGTCGCGTCGTTATAGGCGCCGGTGGTCGACAGCGTGACTTTGCCCAGTTTCAGGCTGGCATCGTATTCCACGCCCTTCACATGCGCGGTGCCGGCGTTGCCGGTGATCCCCGCGCCCTGCGTGCCTGCCACGACCACGCTGTACTGGATGGCGTTCCAGGTTTCGTAATAGGCCGCCACGTTCAGCCGGAACACGTTGTTCCAGGTGGTCTTGAAACCGAGTTCAAAGTTGCTCAGCTTTTCCGATTTGAACGGATCGACCGTGGCCAGGCCATAGCCGCGGATGCGCAGCGGCCGGTTAAACCCGCCCGGGCGGAACCCGGTGGAATAGTTGAAATAGACGGTCTTCGATGGATCAATCTGCCAATCAACGACGATCTTGTGGGTTTCGCCCTTTTCGCTGTAGCGGCCCACTTCATCGGACGCGGCCGGGTTGGTGTTGAGGCAGGTCAGGCGAGCGGCGCTAAGCGGCGTCGGGCAGCCTTTCACGCCGGTCGGGACAAACAGCGAAGACGATGTGCTGTGTGCCGAGGCCATGACCCCGGCAAGACCGAGCGTTTCATAATCGGTCCAGAAATAGCGGATGCCGCCGGTCAGTTTCAGAGTCGGGGTGATCTTGTAATGCCCTTCGGCAAAGACCGCCTCGTCATGATAATACTGGTTGTTTTCGTTGATATAGAACGTGTCACCCTTCACCGCCGGGGTGCCGAGCACCATCGTGCCGCCGGCGCTGGTGGGAATGCCGAACCCGGCCCAGCCCGCCTCGGTGCTGCCGCCACCGGACGTGGTATAGCCGGCAATGTTGCCCAGCCCTTCGATGGCATAGTTGTTGTTGTTCTGGTTTTGCTGGCTTTGGTAAAACCCGCCCAGCGTCACGTCAAACGGCCAGGTGGCCGGTGTTTTCAGGCGCAGTTCCTGGGTGAACTTGTTCTGGTTGGTGAACGAATAGAAATACTGCGTCGGGTTGATCAGCGTTGAACACTTCATCGCTGCGCCCGATCCGGTGCAGCCGGCCTTGTCAAAGAACTGCAGATAGTTTTCGTAACCGGCACCAAACTTGTCGTACGTCACGGTATAATACGTGTAGTCGTTGTGCAGATCGATGTGGCGCTTGAAATAGCCTGTGGCCGAAACCAGGTCAAAGCCGCCAATATGGCCGTGGATCGAAAGTGCGGCCTGGAACCATTTGTCATCCTGGCGCGTGCCGGTGTAATCGTGAACTTGCAGATTGGGCAGCTTCGGGTCCCACCCGAAATAGCCATAGGCGGTCTGGCGCTGCGCGGTCACTTCGGGCATCACGTCCCAGCCCGGCGCCGGCTCCCACAACAGCGCAAGGCGGCCGCCATATTCATAGATCGGGTTGTAGTTGTTTTTGGCGATGCTGGCGTTGTTCAGCGTATAGGTCGTGGCCGGATTGGTGTCGCCCAGTTGCAGCGTGGATGACGGCGTGCCGGCAAGGTCAGCAAATTTGCCGTTGTTGGGCGTGTTGTTCACATAGCCGCCGTCCTTGCGGTAATAGGCCATCGCGCGCAGCGCGACCGTGTTGCCCAGCGGAATGTTGATATAGCTCTGCAACTGACCGCCGGCGCCATGGCCGCCATACTTGTTCGCTTCCGTATCGATGCCGAATTCCAGCTTCCCGAGCTTGGGCTTGGCCGTGACAAAGCGGATCGTCCCGCCCAGCGAACCTGCGCCATACAGCGTACCCTGCGGGCCCGACAGCGCTTCGATATTTTCGATGTCATAGACATGGATATCGGGCACGCCGGTGCCGGTGATCGGGATATCGTCAAGATAATACCCGACCGAGGCATAGTTGCCGCCTGCCGGAACGATCCCGCGGAAATAGGTGGTGCTGCGGCCAGGCCCGAGCCCGGCAAAAGACACCGACGGCAGCAGCGTGGCAAGGTCGGACAGGCCCTTGACCTGGTGTTCTTCCAGCGTCGCGGTGCTGAGCGCCAGCATCGAGATCGGAACTTTCTGGAGGCTTTGCTTTTCGTGGGTGGCGGTCACCACAATTTCGGCAAACCCTTCGCTTGCCGGCGCGGGGCTGGTCGCAGGGGCCGGTGCGGGCGCGGTGGCCTGGTCGGCCATTGCCAGCGTCGGCAGCGCCATCCCGGCAAGGATGGTGGATGCCCCCAGCAGCCGCAAAACCCGTGCGCGACGGTCTGCCTTGTGGTGAGATTGTCGAGTCATTGCCTACGCTCCCCTGTAGCAAAGTACCTGTGCGGCCCGGCCCGGCTTGGCCGGCTATCGCCGCCTGCAAAAGACAAGCGCCATCGCCTTCATGTTGCAGCGCAACATGAACGGTCATCCGCTCGGCAAGGCATTTGACGACAGGCAAAGCGACCCCGTCGCCGAAAGCGCGCTTGCGCTGCGGCGCCGTGCCCCAAGGGGCACGCCTATGGCTATACTATTTAATCCCCCGGGCGCCTGCTGTTCATCTGGCATTCATGACAAGCGTCCGAGATTGATAATGCTGCATCGCGATATCGAGTCAACGCCCTTGTCCGATTGCCCCCTAAAGAGGGTTGCACGACGGCGGATCATGATTTTCCGGTCGGTTGGCGGGCTGGAATCGGTGCGCGCCGGGGCCCGACGAAAAATACCCCCCGTGCCGGGCACGGAGGGCATCGTTGCGTCTTCAACCGGATCTGCCGGCTGCGATACTCAGTAGTGCCATGCGTATTTCAGGCCGAAAAATTGCGGCCGGATCGTGAACGTGCGTGATGATCCCGAACAGAACGTGATCGAACAGAACGTGTTCTTGGTCAGCTGCCCGCGCCGGTCAAAGGCGTTGGTGATGAAGAATTCCAGCCGCGATTTGCCCAAAGTCAGCCCGCCGCTGAAATCAAAGCTGACAAAGCCGGGCGTATCGCCGAGCAGCGCATCATCCGCCACGTTCAGATCCTGCGTCGCACCCGTCTGGTACAGCGCGGCACCCTGCAGAAAGGCCTTGTGCCCCGAAATTTCGGTATCGTAGCGGATGGACGTGGTGCCCTTGAACTTGGGCTGGCGTGGCAGGCGGGTGCCGTCGGCCGCAGCAACTTGCGGGGTTGGCGGGTTCGATCCTTCGACAAAGGCGCCCAGCGCGCAAGTTGGCAGCTGCGAAATGCTGAGCGTTGCCGCGCTGAACGCGAAATTGCAGAAGTTGCCCTTCAGCTTGGCATCGTTGTACGCGCCCGAAGTGGACAGCGTGACTTTGCCCAGTTTCAGATCGGCATCGTATTCCACGCCTTTCACTTGCGCCTTGCCCGCATTGCCGGTCATCCCGGCGCCCTGCGTGCCCGAAACAACCACGCTATACTGGATATTGTTCCAATTTTCCAGATAGATGGCAGCGTTGAAGCGGAAGATGTTGTTCCAGGTCGATTTGATCCCCAGCTCAAAATTGGTCAGCGTTTCCGATTTGAACGAGGGCACCGTGGCAATGCCGACATTGCGGATGCGCAAGGGGCGGTTGAATCCGCCCGGGCGGAACCCGGTGGAATAGTTGAAATAGAGCATTTTCGACGGTTCGAACTGCCAGTCGATCGCCACTTTGTGCGTTTCGCCCGATTCCTTGTAGCGGCCGACTTCATCCTTGGCGGCAAAGTTGGAATTGAGGCAGGTCAGCCGTGCGGTGGGGAGCGGCACGGGGCAGCCATATGTCCCGGTCGGCACGTTGAGCGATGTTACCGTGTTCAGCGCCGATCCGGCCACGCCCGAAAAGCCCAGGGTGGCATAATCGGTCCAGAAATAGCGGATGCCGCCGGTGGCTTTCAGGTTCGACGTGATCTTGTAGTGCCCTTCGGCAAAGATCGCTTCGTCGTGATAATAGCTGTTGGTTTCGATGATGTAGAAACCGTCTTCCTTTACCGCGGGCGAACCCAGAACCATCGTTCCGCCCTGGTCCACGGGAATGCCGAAACCGGCCGGATTGCTGTCACCACCGCCGGACTGGGTATAGCCGACAATCTGGTCCAGCCCGTGGATGGCATAGTGGTTGTTGTTCTGCTGCTGCTGGCTTTGATAGAAGCCGCCGATGGTCAGGTCGAACGGCCAGCTGGCGGGGGTGCGCAGGCGCACTTCCTGCGTGAACTTGTTGCGCAGCGTATCGTCATGATAATATTGCGTCGGATTGATCAGATGGCTGCATTTCAGCGTTGCGCCCGATCCGGTGCAGCCCGCCTTATCAAAGAACTGCAGATAGCTTTCATAGCCCGCGCCAAACTTGTCATAAGTCACGGTGTAATACGTGTAATCGTTGTTCAGCACGGTCTTGCGGCGGAACACCCCGGTTGCCGCCACAAGGTCGAAATCGCCGATGTGGCCATGGATTGACAGCGATGCCTGCATCCATTTGTCATCCTGGCGCGTGCCGTCGTAATCGTGCACCTGCAGATCGCCCACGCGCGGGTCATAGCCGAAATAGCCATCGCTGATCTGGCGCTGCGCGGTGATCGCCGGCATCACGTCCCAGCCCGGGGCCGCTTCCCACAGCGCCTCGATCCGGGTGCCAACTTCATAGATCGGGTTATAGGCGTTCTTGGCAATCGCGGCGTTGTTCAGCACCTGGAACGTGGCCGGGTTGTTGTCACCCAGATTGAGGATCGACGGGGTGCCATCGTTGAACTTGCCGTTGTTGGGCGTGTTGTTCACATAGCCGCCGTCGTGGCGGTAATAGGCCATCGCGCGCACCGCCAGCGTGCTTGTGACGGGCAGGTTGACAAAGCCTTCCACTTGCTCGCCCACGGTGCCGTGGCCGTATTTGTTGGTTTCCAGATCGAAACCCATGTCGAACTTGCCGATTTTGGGCTTGTTGGTGATGAACCGGATTGTTCCCGCCAGCGAGCCTGCGCCATAGAGCGTGCCCTGCGGGCCCGACAGCGCCTCGATCCGCTCAAAGTCATAGACGTGGATATCGGGCACTTCGGTGCCGGTGATCGGAATGTCGTCAAGGTAATAGCCGACCGAGGCATAGTTGCCGCCCGCCGGCACGATGCCGCGGAAATAGGCGGTGCTGCGGCCCGGGCCGATCCCGGCGAACGAAACCGACGGCAGCAGCGCGGCAAAATCCGACAGACCCTTGACCTGGCGTTCTTCCAGCTTGCTCGAATCAAGCGCCTGCATCGAAATCGGCACTTTTTGCACGCTCGATTTGTCGCGCGTCGCAGTCACGATGATTTCGGTCAGGCCGGTGCCCGCGTCGGCAGGCGCCGCAGCGGCGTCCGGGGCGCCTTGCGGAGCACTGGGCGGCGCGCCGTCGGCTGCCAGCGCCGGATTTGCAAAGCCTGCGGCCATCGCGCCGGCCAGCATGGTGCCGGCCAACAGCTTCGATGCCATCACCAAGGATGCGTGACGTGCCCTGTTCGTGTTCATCAATGCAAACCCCTGTTCCTGGCCCTGTTTCTGGCCCTGTTTGCGCGGCGCATTGGCCGCGGCATGTTCGTCTTGTGCCGCGGCCGCCCGGCTTTCCGGACTCTGCGCCGCGGGCGTCGATGGTAGTCACGGCTTCACGATTGCGGCGCAGCAAAGCGCAGCCGTCCCGGCCCATTCACCATGCCGTGATGGACGAAAACGTTCGTGAACCCGGGGCGGCGCACTGTGCGTTGCGTGTCGGATGGCCCCCGCCGCATGCAAATCTGCCTGTGATCACGCCGCAGTCAACGACCTTGCTCGCACTTGCGTAAAAAGGGTGGCGCAGGCCTTGCGGGCGCAAAAAAAGGGGGCCTTGCCGGCCCCCTTTTCCCGATGCGATGCGCAGGTGCGCGGATCAGTATTTGAACGAGGCCCGCACCCCGAAAAACTGCGGCCGGGTGGGATAGCTGCGCGATGATCCCGAACAGTACTGGATCGAACAGAACGTGTTTTTCGACAAGATGCCCCGGTTGTCGAACGCGTTCTGGATATAGGCCTCGATCGAAACCTTGTCGATCGTGGTCCCGGCCGAAAAGTTGAATGTGGTAAACCCGGCAGTATCGCCCAGCAGCGCATCGTTCGACACGTCAAGGTCTGACAGGCTGCCCGATTGGTGCAGCACTGTCGCCTGCACAAAGGCTTTGCCACCAAAGGCATAGCGCGCCGTGGCCGATCCCTTGAATTTTGGCTGGCGCGGCAGGCGGGTGCCCTTTGCGGCGGCCAGATCGACTCCATAGGTGGTGCAGCTTGGCCGGATGGCCAGGTTGGTGCGCGAAATCAGATCGCAGAAATTGCTCGACAGCTTCGCGTCATTATAGGCGGCATTGGCCGACAGCGAGAGGCCCTCTACCGGTTTCCATTCAAAGTCGGTTTCAATGCCGAAAACGCGCGCATTGCCGGCATTCACTGTCACCCCGGCGCCCTGGTATCCGGGCGGGATCACCACATACTGGATGCCCTGCCACTTTTCGTAATAGACCGCGCCGTTCCAGCGGAAATTGCGGCCAAAGGTGGTTTTCCAGCCCAATTCAAAGTTGGACAGCGTATCCGATTTGTAGGGCGCGGCATTGGCCAGCCGGTTCCCGCCACCAGGACGAAAGCCCGTCGAATACGTGGCATAGACCATTTTCGACGGTTCAAACTGCCAGGTCAGGCTGAGTTTGTGGGTCTCGCCGGTCTGGTGATATCTGCTGTCGTTGTCGATGCAGCTCAACCGCGAAGGGTGGATGAACTTGCCATAAAGCACCGTGGGATCTTCGTTCCAGCACCCCGGTGTGCCGTTGGCCTGGTGCGATTTGGTCGGGCTGTCGGCGCTGCCCCACGTACCGGCAAAACCATAAGTCCCGTTGTCCGAAACGAAATAGCGGATGCCGCCGGTCGCCTTCAGCGTGGGGGTAATGTTGATATTGCCTTCGGCAAAGGCCGCGCCATCCTTGAAGTGGCGGTTTTCCTCGACCAGGTAATAGACGTCATTGGAATAGACCCCGCTCAGTGCGGGCGAAAACGGCGGATAGGCATCGGGCACCCCGGTGTTGATTGCATCGCCAAGGCCGGGAATGTAATAATCCTGGTCAAAGGCCAACCCCTGGTACTGGTAGAACCCGCCCAGGGTCAGCTGGAACGGCCAGGATTTGGGCGTGGACAGGCGCACTTCCTGGGTGAACTTGGTATCGTGTTCGTGCGCGTAATATTGCTGGGTCGGATTGATGAAGTGGCCGTTCTTGTCGGTGAAATTCGAATAATACGTTCCGACATTGCCAGCTGCGACCAGTTGGTCATACGTGACTGAATAATAGGTATAATCGTTGGCGTTCGAATTTGTGCGCGAAAAATATCCGGTTGCCGAAACAATGTCGAAATCGCCGATCTTGCCCTGGATCGACAGTTCGGCCTGATACCAGTGATCCTTAAGGTACGTCGGGCTGTAATCGTGCACTGCCAGATCGCCCACGCGCGGATCGAAATTGTAGCTGCCTTTGGCATTGAGGTTTTGATAGGTGATTTCAGGCGTGATCGTCCAGTCTGGCGCCGGCTGCCAGCTGATCGCGGCGCGCCCGCCATATTCCTCGTCCGGGTTATAGGCGTTCTGCACCAGGTTGGCGTTGTCGATGGTGATCGGCACCGACTGGTAGTGATAGGTGCCGTGGGTGTTGTTGATATAGCCGCCGGTCTTTTCATAAAATGCCATCAGCCGGACCGCGACATTGGGCGCCACGGGCAGGTTGATGAACCCTTCGACCGTGCCGCCGGCGTTGCCTTTGCCCCACTTGTTCACTTCGACATCCATCCCGGCTTCGACTTTGCCGAATTTGGGCTTGGCAGTGATGATGCGCAGCGTGCCGGCCAGCGAACTCGCGCCAAACAGCGTGCCTTGCGGACCCGACAGCGCCTCGACGCGTTCGATGTCGTAAATGTGCACTTCGGGATTCGCGCCGGTCGAGGTGATCGGCATGTCGTCCAGATACATGCCCACGGTCGATGCCTGGCCGCCGCTGACCGAAATGCCGCGGAAAAACGGCTCACTGCGGCCGGGCCCCAAGGTTTCGAACGATACCGAAGGCAGCAGATTGGCATAATCGGCAAAATTGGCGACGTGGTTCTGTTCCAGCTTGGTGCTGTCAAACGCCTGAAGGCTGATCGCGACCTTTTGCAGGCTCTCCGATTTGTGCGTGGCGGTAACCACGATTTCGCCGATCGTGCCGGAATCGGCTGGGCTCGTGGCTGGGCTCGTGGCCTGCGTTGCGGCGGCAGGTGGCGCTTCGCTGGCGTGGGCCAGTGCGGGCATGGCGCCGGCCAGCACCGTTCCCGCCAGGATCGTTCCGGCCAAAAGACGTGATGCCAAAGCCGATGATGCGAATGTGGATGGATCACGCGCTGCCCTGCGGCGCGCGGCTGCCCCGTTTGTCTGTGTCATCAGTACACCCCATGTTCACCCGGCCTCTTGGCCGTGGCTTTATTGTTAGGCTGCCGCGTCACACAGCCATTGCGCCCGGCATTGCCGGATGCGGCCGTGCAGCGGACGGCACGAGCAATTCTGGCATTTCAGGTGCAAAAAATCGTGATGCCGCCGCGAACGTGTGGCATCACATCCTTCGTGAACCTGCGGCAAAACGCCTTTCCTGCAATTGCAAGGCGTCAACCAATGCGCAGTCTGCCTGTGATCACTGCTGAGTCAATGTCACAGCGTGCCGGTCGCTTAAAAGGGTGGCGCACCCCATCCAGCGGCCCCGGCCGGGACTCGACAATCCCGGGTACTTGGCGCAGGACTTTCCCCTGAAATCGACCCTGCGCGAGGAACAGAAAGACCATGGCCGGACCCGACGCGGCAGATCAGCGGACCGTTTCCCTTGACGCCGCGCTGGCCCATGCTGCGGCGCTGCGCGGGCGCGATCCGCGCATGGCGCTGGCGCAGGCGCGCGAAATTCTCAATGCCGTGCCCGGGCACCCGCAGGCCATGCTGATCGAAGGGCAGGCGCTGCAACTGCTGGGCGATCTGCCCGCTGCGCGCGCCGTGCTGACCCGGCTGAGCGCGGAGCAGCCGCGTTCGGCAATGACCGCATTCGAACTGGCGATGGTCCACGGTGGCTTGGGCGAACACGATCTGGCTGCGGCCGCGCTGGAACGCGCGGTGGCGCTGAAGCCAGATCTGATGCCGGCGTGGCACGCGCTGCCCGTGGCGCTGCGCGCCGCCGGCCGCGAGGCAGAGGCGCGCCAGGCCGATCTGCGCGGCGTGGCTGCCGCGGCGCGCGATCCGCTGCTGGTCAAGGCGGCGATGGCGATGCATGCCAAGGACTTCCCCACGGCCGAGGCCATGCTGGATGACCGCATCCGGCTGGTGCCGCGTGATGCCGCGGCGATGCGGTTGCGCGGTGAAGTCGCCTGGCGGCAGGGGCAGCTGGATATTGCCGTCGATTTCCTGAAGCGCACGCTGGATATTGCCCCTGGCTTTGCCGCGGCGCGCGAATTGCTCGTGCGCATCGTGCAGATGGGCCACGATGTGGCCGGCGCGCTGGCCCATGCGACCATTCTGGTGGACGACGATCCCGAAAATCCGGGCCATGCGCTGTTGAAGGCATCGTTGCAGGTGCGGCTGGGCGAACAGGATGCTGCGGCCGAAATCTATCGCGGGCTGATCGCGCGCGGGGTGAAAAGCGCGCGGGTCTGGCTCAATCTGGGCCACGTCGAAAAGACGCTGGGCAACCAGGCCGACAGCATCGCCGCCTATCGCAGCGCGCTCGAACTCGATGCCGCGCTGGGTGAGGCCTGGTGGAGCCTTGCCAATCTCAAGACCGTGAGCCTGACCGAGGCCGACATTGCCGCGATGCTGGGCGCACAAGGCGCGGTGGAAGACGATGAACAGGCCAGCCAGCTCCATTTTGCGCTGGGCAAGGCCTATGAAGACGCGGGCGACGCGCACCACAGTTTTGACCATTACACGCGTGCCAACGCGCTGCGGCGCAAGGATCTCGATTACGACGGCGCGCGGATCGAGGACGGCGCGCGCGCGCACGCGGCGCTGTTCACCGCGCCGTTCTTTGCCGGCCACGCCGGGCATGGCTGCCAGGCCGATGATCCGATCTTTGTGGTGGGCCTGCCGCGCGCCGGATCGACGCTGGTCGAACAGATCCTGTCGAGCCATTCGATGATCGAAGGCACGATGGAACTGCCCGATCTGATGATGATCGGCGATCGGATCCATTCGCGCGTGGAAGACGGCGAATTCGCCAGCTTTGCCGATGTGATCCAATCGCTGTCACCCGCCGATCTCAACCGGCTGGGCGAAGAATACCTCGATCGCACGCGCGTTCATCGCAAAGAGGGCAAGCCGCGCTTTATCGACAAGATGCCCAACAACTGGATGTACACCGGGCTGATCCGGCTGATCCTGCCCAAGGCGACGATCATCGATGCGCGGCGCCACCCGATGGGCTGCTGCTTTTCCGGGTGGAAGCAGTTTTTCGCGCGCGGGCAGCTGTTTACTTATGATCTGGACGAAATCGGCCGCTATTATCGCGCCTATGTCGGGCAGATGGCGGCGTTTGACCGCGAACTGCCGGGCAGCGTGCACCGTGTGATCTATGAACGCATGGTCGCCGATACCGAAGGCGAAGTGCGCCGCCTGCTGGACCATTGCGGCGTGCCGTTCGAAGATGGGTGCCTGGAATTCTACCGCAACCGCCGTGCAGTGCGCACCGCCAGCTCTGAACAAGTGCGCCAGCCGATCTTTACCGACGGGGTTGACCACTGGCGCCTGTTCGAACCCTACCTTGGCCCCTTGCGCGATGCGCTGGGATCGGTGGAAACCGCTTATCCGGATGTGCCCGCCGATCTGGTGTAAGACCAACGTGCAGTGAGCTTGACTCACTGCACGTTGGTATAAGCCCGCGCGGCGATTGAGCGTCACGTTGTGCGATGAGTTTCACTCATCGCACTTCCGTATAAGGCTTTTGCGCCCTGCGAGCGGGCGGGGGTGACAGGCTGTCCGGCGCGGCGTTGGCCGGATGACCGCATAACGGCTCCAGCAAAATGCCGAAACAAAATGGGGGTCGGCGTTGCCGCCGGTCCCCCCAAAAATGCCGAAACAAAATGGGGGTCGGCGTTGCCGCCGGTCCCCCCAAAAATGCCGAAACAAAATGGGGGTCGGCGTTGCCGCCGGCCCCCACTGTCACTCGCCTTTGCTGCCCGGCATCCGTGCGGGGTGCCTGTCGTCCGCCCTGCCTTTTCGCGGTTGCCCGGGGCCTTGCGTGGCGCAAGCCCGTGCGTGCCGCTGCCGGCCTGGCAGTCGGTTTGCCCCCCGGCCGTCCAGTCGTCCTTTGCAGGGTGCGATCGGTGCGGCCCGGTTCCGGTGCTGGCCCCCGGTGCCCGCCTGCTTGCGCAAGGCTGGTCCCTGGCACCCGCTCCGGCGGGTGTAACCTTCGCCCTTGTGCATTGCCGGCGCGGTCTGGCTGGCGCCGCTCCCGGTTGGGCGCACATCCCGTTTGCAAGGGGCGCCTGCCGGACGGTCATCCCGCCTTGATCGTGCCGGCCCCGCACCCGGGGAAGGCGCGGATATCGCCCGTTTGACGCCTCGCAGGCTTTACAGTCTCCGCCGCCGGAAAGATCGCTCTTTCCGGGCCGGGTGCCGCAGGCAGACCCGCCAGTGTCATTCGCGTGATACCCTCCCGGTCATCGCCTTGCCGCGCGCCTTCGCTCGATGGATCGCATCCAAAGATGCGAACCATCAGGTCGGTTTGCCTGCAAAGTCCGGTGAGCCGGTGCGAGATCAAAAAATCCGCTTTGCAATCAGGTGTTTGCCTGGTTGCTTGACGGGTTTTTGTGCTCCCGATGACCAGAAGCTGCGCCTCTGACCCGAGTCGATCAAGCCAAAATCTGCGAAGTTATCCACAAGCCGCGATCTTGCCGGTGGACAACTTTGCAAGTGTTTGACGCGGATTTGAATTGTGATTCCGGGCGCTGGCGCAGGGCCGAAATCGCTATCCCCTTTAAGCCCCGCCCCCTGATGGGGCGGGCTGAAAGCGGAAGGGCATTTGCAGCGCGCCTTACCGGTCGCGTTGGGCGAGCAGGCGCAGGCGCAGCGCGTTCAGCTTGATGAAGCCGGCGGCGTCCTTCTGGTCATAGGCGCCGGCATCGTCTTCAAACGTCACGTGGCGTTCGGAATAGAGGCTGTCGGGCGATTGGCGGCCCACCACGCTGGCCTGGCCCTTGTACAGCTTCAGCCGCACAGTGCCGTTCACTTTGGCCTGGCTGTGATCGATCGCCGCCTGCAGCATTTCGCGTTCGGGCGCGAACCAGAACCCGTTATAGATCAGCTCGGCATATTTGGGCATCAGCTCATCCTTCAGATGCGCCGCGCCGCGATCGAGCGTGATCGATTCGATGCCGCGATGCGCCACCGCATAGATCGTGCCGCCCGGGGTTTCGTACATCCCGCGGCTTTTCATGCCGACAAAGCGGTTTTCCACCAGATCGAGCCGGCCGATGCCATGCTTGCGCCCGTATTCGTTGAGCGCGGTCAGCAGCGTGGCCGGGCTCATCGCCTCGCCATTGATCGCCACGCCATCGCCGTGCTGGAAATCAACGGTGATATATTCCGGCTGATCGGGCGCGTCTTCGGGATTGACGGTGCGCGAAAAGACATAGTCGGGCACTTCGGCCCACGGGTCTTCCAGCACTTTGCCTTCGGACGAGGTGTGCAGCAGGTTGGCATCGGTTGAAAACGGGCTTTCGCCGCGTTTGTCCCGGGGCACCGGCACCTGGTGCGCTTCGGCCCAGGCGATCAGCGCGGTGCGGCTGGTCAGATCCCATTCGCGCCACGGCGCAATCACCTTGATGCCGGGATCGAGCGCATAGGCCGACAGTTCGAACCGCACCTGGTCATTGCCTTTGCCGGTGGCGCCATGGGCCACGGCATCGGCGCCGGTTTCGCGCGCAATTTCGATCAGCCGCTTGGAAATCAGCGGGCGCGCAATCGACGTTCCCAGCAGATAATCGCCTTCATACCGGGCATTGGCGCGCATCATCGGAAACACGAAATCGCGCACGAATTCTTCGCGCAGGTCGTCGATATAGATATGTTCGGGCTTGATCCCCATCAGCTGCGCTTTCGCGCGCGCGGGTTCCAGTTCTTCGCCCTGGCCCAGGTCGGCGGTGAAGGTCACCACTTCGCAATTGTAGGTGACTTGCAGCCACTTGAGGATGACAGAGGTGTCGAGCCCGCCGGAATAGGCAAGGACGACCCGCTTGATATCGGACATGGGCGACTCCGCGTGAAACAGGGGCAAACGATCAGGGCGCGCGGGTATCAGGGGTGGATGCCATGTGCAACCCGCGCGCAACCGGCGCGCGCAGCCCCGCCTGCGCCATCCGCGCCCTCAGGGCCGGCAGCCGCACCGCCAGATTGCCCGCGCGCAAGGCATAGCTGATCAACAGCGCCAGCCAGACCCCGCTATCGGCAAAGGGCCGCAGCGCAAAGTCACAGGCGAGATAGGCCAGCATCGAAATCAGCGCGGCATTGCGCAGCGCGCGGCCCTCGGTGGCGCCGATGAACACCCCGTCGAGCAGCCAGGCGGGCGCACCGATCAACGGCACAACCGCGGCAAAGGGCAGATAGGCCAGCGCCGTGGCGCGCACGTGCGGATCGGTGGTGATCGCCGCCACGCCCCAGGGGCCGGCCAGTACAAACAGCACGCTCAGCCCGGCACCGCCGATCGCGGCAAATTCCCCGGTCAGCCGCAGCGCCCGGTCGAACGTGCCGCGCGATCCGCTGCCGATGGCATGGCCCACGCGTTCTTCGGCAGTCAGCGCAAAGGCATCGAGCACGAATGCGGCAATCGCGACAAACTGCATCAGCACGTGGTTGGCGGCCAGCGTGGTTGCGCCCAGCCGCGCCCCGGCATTGGCAAACCAGGTGAACAGGATCAGCAGCGCCACCGTGCGGATCATCAGATCGCGATTGACCACAAACAGCCGCGCCAGCCGGTCGCGCGCCATTACGGCAGCAAGGCCGGTGCGGCGGAGCAGCGCCCGCGGGCGCGCCCCGCCGGGCCCCAGCGCCAGCCCCAGCCCGATCGCCAGCGCCAGCCATTCCGCCGCCGCCGTGCCCAGCCCGACGCCCCGCGCACCCAGCCCGAAATGCCACACCAGCGTGGTATCGAGCGCCACGTTGATCGCGTTCATCGCCAATTGCAGCACCAGCGCCAGCCGCGTCTGGCGCCGCCCGATCAGCCAGCCATTCACGGCAAACCCGGCCAGCGCCGCCGGCGCCCCGTAAAACCGCGCCGCCACGAATGCCCGCGCCGGCACCGCCACCGCACCGCCCGGGGGCAGCGCCAGAAAGCCCACCGCCATGATCGGCCCGGTCAACAGCATCAGCACCGCCCCGATGGCCAGGCCCATGACCACCCCGCGGATCAGCAGCGCATCGACTTCATCGCGTTCGCCCGCGCCCGATGCCTGCGCCACCAGCCCCGACAGCCCCATGCGCAGAAACCCGAAGCTCCAGAACACCATGTCGATCACCGCCGCGCCCATTGCCACCCCGGCCAGGGCCCCCCCGCCCAGTGTCACCCCGCTCAGGGCCGCCGCGCTGCCGCTGCGCCCGATGATCAGCGTATCGACCAGCCCGACCAACGGCACCGAAGCCTGCCCGATCATGATCGGCCAGGCCTGCGCGATAACGGCGCGCCGGGTCAGGGTATGCGGGGCATGGGGCAGGGGCATCGTCGCCAGCCATCCCGCCTTGAGCGCCTGCGCGCAAGCCCCCTTCGGCAAAGGCCTGTGGCTACGGATGTGCTTAAATCCGATGTTAAGCCTTTGGCCCGGGCAACTCGTTAAGTCTTGGCCGTCATTGCTGCGGATGTTGCCATCCCTGGGACAAGGGCGGTTCGCATGCCATTCAACACCAATACTGCCACCTGGACTTCGGCCGATTACAAGGCCGCCACCGCTGCGCAAGTCGCCACGCTGACCACGGCGCAAGTCGCGGCGATGGCGCATGCCGACTGGCTGACGCCGGCGGCCTTTGGCGGGTTTTCCGCAGCGCAAGTGGCGGCGGTGTCGATCAGCTGGAACTGGATGAGCGCGGCGCAGATCAACGCGATCACGCCGGCGGCGCTGGCCGGGCTGTCGGCCACTGCGATTGCGCAATTGAGCGCCACGACCGTTTCGGGGCTGGATGCCGGGCATCTTGCCGCGCTGGGCACGGCGCAGATTGCGGCCTTTGCTTCGGCCCAGATCCGCGCGCTGGGTGGGGCGCAGATTGCCGCGCTGACCGCGGCGCAGATTGCGGCGCTGAAAATTGCGCAGATCGACCTGTTTACCGCCGCGCAGATTGGCGCGCTGGGCGCAAAGCAGGTGGCCGCGCTGACCACGGCGCAACTGGCCACGCTGTCGGCGGCGCAAGTGGCCGGCATTGGCGCGGCAGGCGCGGCGGGGTTGACCACGGCACAGCTCGCGGCGCTGGGCATGGCGATCCGGGGGCTGGGCACGGCGGCCATCGCGGCGCTGGCGCCGGCGACGATTGGCGCGCTGACCGGGTGGCAATTGGCCGACCTGACTGTGGCGCAGATCGGTGCGCTGACCACCGGGCAGATCATCACGCTGACCGCGGCGAAAGTAGCGCGGCTGTCGCCCGGGCAATTGCAGGCGCTGGGCATCAAGGTTCAGGCTTTCGTGCCCGCGGCGCTGGCCGGGCTGGGCCAGGCCGGGCTGCTGGCGGTCTATACCCGGCTTTCCGCGTCGCAACTGGCGGCGCTGTCGGCGGCGCAGGCCGCGGAAGTTGCCCTGGCCAAATCGGTTCTCGCCACGCTCATCGGGCCGGCCACGGCGGGCGGGCTCACTTCTGCCGGGCTGCTCGCGCCGGTTACCGCGCTGATCGCCTCGGGCCAATCGCTGTTCAGCTATCAGGGGCTGCTCTCCGTGCTGAAAGCCGCCGGCGGCGCAATCGGGACCGGCGGGCTGACGGCGGCGCAACTGGCCGATCTGAAAACGCTGGCCAAGGCGGTGGGCACGGTTACGGGCACCGGATCGTATCTGGCCGGGGTGCTGGGCGCGCTGGTCAATGGCAATGCCGCCAATGCCACATGGACCGGGGGCGCCATGGCGACCACGCCCCTGGGCAATCTGGCCGTGGGCAGCACTGCCACGCAGTTTACGGAACTGCTGGGCAAATGGTTTCTCGGCACCGATTTGCCAAGCTGGTCCACCACCAGCGCAACGGTCTGGACCACGCGGACAGGCGATCTGTTCGGCACGGCAGGGCCGGTTTCCACCGATCCGGTGCAGGGCGGCATCGGCGATTGCTATCTGATCGCCGCAATGGTCGAAGTGGCGAAGGATCAGCCCGGGCTGATCGCATCGATGTTCACCGACAACGGCAATGGCACAGTCGGCGTGCGGATGTATGCGCCGGGGGGCAAACCGGTCTATTTCACCGTGAATGGACAAGTTCCGGCCAATGGCTGGACTGCGGGCACCGCAAACGGATCGCTGTGGACCACGCTGCTGGAAAAGGCCTTTGTCGCCTGGCGCAACGAAGTGCACGGCAATGCCTATACGTATGATGCGATCAATGGCGGCTGGTCCGACGGGCTGACCGCGATCACCGGAAAGGCGGGCACCAACTACATCAGCGCCTATACCGCATCGCAGACCGCATGGGACACGACGGTGAAAAACGCGGTGATCGCCGCGTTGCAGGCCGGGCAGGAAGTGCTGTTCGGATCGTTTATCGATGACAAGGACGCCGCCAACGGCAAGACCGACCTTGTCAGCGATCACGAATTCGCGGTGACCGGGTTCGACACCGCTACCGGGAATTTCATCCTGCAAAATCCATGGGGTGCGGCCGGCGGATCAAGCTGGAACGGCGTATTCGAACAAAGCATCGATCAACTGTGGGGCGGCACCACCGGCAACGGCGCCTCCAGCGGGTTCATCGTTGCCAAGGGAACATCGCCTGCGGGCGCAACCTCGGCTGCCTATGCCGCAGCGCAACTGGCGCAGGCGATTGCCGCCACGCCGCAATCGGCGGGCACACTGCTGCCCGGCAGCCTGATGACGGCGGCGCAAGGCAACGGGCCGGGCGTGCTTCACCTTGCCGCACACGCGGCCTGATCGGGGTTCCATAGCCTGTGCCGCGCAATCGCGGGGCCCGGGAACACGGCGCACCAGGGCGGGTGCGCTGCGCCGCATCATTCGATTGGACGGCCCCGGCTGCGGCGTGTAGGGCCTTGGCCAACGTCAGCTTGCGGGTCCAGTCGCTGGCGGCAGAGGGCCAATCGTGCTCTCGCTTGCATCGAAAGCGTGGCTCATGGTCCTTCTTTTTGCATTTCCGCCCTGTTGGCATACCGGATTTGCCCCTGCCGGAGATGCCTTGGCCGGATTTTGGCGTGCCTGATCGCGCGGGGGCACTGGCGGCTGCGGCAAACGGGGGCGATCGCGCGCCGGCGCAGGCGCGTGCCTTTGCGGCGGCGCATGCGGCCATGGCCGCGGGGTGCCGGTTCCTGATCGCGCGGGCAGACCGGCCGGTGGGGGTTCCGGCGATCCGCCAGCCGCATCGCGGCGTGGCGATGCGCCGCGCGGGCAATTGCCTGCGCGAACTCGATCGCATGCTGGTGGTGCTGATCGATGCCAGTGGCCATGGCGATGGTGCGCCGCCGCGGGTGCACGGGGTCTATGCGCGTGATGGCGATGCCGCGCACAAATTGCACCGGATTGCGGCGCTGCGGCGCCATTTTGCACACGATGCGCCGCGTTTGCGCGCCATCGGGCGGCTGCGCGCGATGGCCTGCGGCGATATGGCGGTTGAAGCCGGCAGCCGGCCCCAGGTTGATCTGGCCGTGGCCACGCGCGGACTGGCGCATGCCGATGATACCGCGGTCAACGCCATGGTCATCGGCGATGCCGCATTGGGCGCGATTGCCGAATTCTACCTGGTGCTCGCCGATCGCATGCGCGCGGTCTGCGCGGGCACACCGCGCGGCGCAGTGGCACTGACCGACTGAGCGCAGGCAAAAACCGGCAGCAGTGTTCCGGCAGCAGTGTTACGGCTGCAGTGTTACGGTTGGGGATAGCGGTATCATGCTCCTTCATTCGTCGCCCCCGGCTGGGATGCGATGACGGTTCGTGCAACACGCAGCGGGCCCGCGCGTGGGCGCGGCCCCATGCTACGCCGGGTGGGCGGGTCGGGATCGCATGCGAATCCCGACGGATAGCAGCTGCACCGACAACCCCTGCCTGGTGCAACCCTCCGGAGCTATGGCCAATCCGCCTGTCGCCTGTTTCGTCTTCGCACCACGGGATCCGGGGACAGGTGGTCCCGTTGCAGTGACAAGGCGGAGTGAAACAGGGACTTTGCCTTAGGGCATCTCCAGATCAGTGGAGATCGGACCGACTGGCGCATGGCCCGCGCCGGAATGGTGCGCGGCCGCTGCGGCTAACGCACTGGAACGCAATGCTTAATACATTTTACTTAGCGCCGCGCCGAAATGGATCAAACTCGGGTGCAGTGCAACAGGCAGCGCCAGGCCCCGGCGCGGGTTTTGCGCGGCCGGCGGGATATCCTGCCCAACGGGTTCAGGCGGGGGCGGTATCGCGGCGCAGCGGCGCCACAGTTGCGTCAATGTGCCCGGCCCCTGGTTGTCCGGCCCCCGGTTGCCCGGCCCCTGGTTGTCCGGCGCCTGGTTGAACCGCATTCAGTCGCTTTTCGGTCGCTTCGATATAATCGCGGGTAATCGGCACCGCATCGCGATCGCGCACCAGTTGCAACTGGAAATTGACCAGGCTGGCATGTTCGAACCCGGTCGCCGCGCCCGCCAGATAGAACAGCCACATGCGATAGAACTTTTCATCGAACAGTTCGACAATGCGATCGTGCTGCGCCACGCAACGATCGAACCACGCGCGCAGCGTGGGCGCATAATGCCGGCGCAAAATCTCGCAATCGGCCAGCATCAGCTTGTTGGGCTCGATCGCCGCCACGGTTTCGCTCAAGCTGGGAATATAGCCGCCGGGGAAAATGTATTTGCGCGTGAAATCGTCGGTGATCGCCGGCGGCGCGGCGCGGCCGATGGTGTGCAGAAGCATCACCCCGTGCGGTTCCAGCAGATTGTGGCAGGTGCGGAAAAACGTGGGGAAATTGCGCGTGCCGACATGTTCGAACATGCCCACCGACACGATCCGGTCGAATTTGCCGGCAACATCGCGATAATCGGTCAGGCTGAACGTAACCGCGTGGTCCACCCCTTCGCGTGCGGCCCAGGCCTTGGCATAGCCGATCTGTTCCTTGCTCAGCGAAATGCCGTGAATCCTTGCACCCGATACTTTGTGCAGGTGGATGGCCAGGCCCCCCCAGCCGCAGCCGATATCCAGCACGGTGTCGCCCGGTTTCAGCGCCAGCTTGGCCGCGATGTGGTTCATCTTGGCAATCTGCGCCTCTTCCAGCGTGGTCACGCCGTCGGCCCAGTAGGCGCAGGAATATTGCCGGTTGGAATCGAGGAACAAGTCATACAGCCGGTCGTCAATGTCATAATGGTGCGCGACATTGCGCAGGCTGGCGGCGCGCGCGTTGATCCGGTTGATCCGCCCCACCACGGCCAGCCGCAATTTGGCAAACAGCCCCGGATTGTCGAGATCGCGCCCGCTGTCCCACGGGTTGTTGCGCCGCACCAGCCCGACAAAATCCATGATGTCGCCGCCGGTAATGTCCAGCCGGCAATCCATATAGGCCTCGGCAAAGCCCAGGCTGGGGTTGCGCGCGATCTTGCCCGGCACGCCCTTGTCATGCAGCACCAGGCCCAGATCGGCCCAGCCTTCGCGCGGGGTGCCATAGACACGCTGGCGGCCGCCCGCCTCGGTCAGCGTGACAGTGCCGGTATGGATCAGACGTTTGAGCGCGGCATCAAGCAGGAACATTGACATCGTCAGCAAAACCCGTGGTGGCTGGTGGTCGTGGATGAATGGCCTTTACCCTGCGGTCTTTGCAAGGTCTTTGCAAGGCGTCACGGTTGCTTGCGGCGGGGTGCGCGCCTATGTCCTGCACCATGCAGCTTGATCTGGTCGATGTTTTCGGTGCGGGGCCGCTTTCGGGCAATCCGCTGGCGGTGGTGCGCGGCGGTGATGCGCTGGATGCGGGCCAGATGCTGGCGCTCACCCGCTGGCTGGGATTTTCGGAAACCACCTTTCTGTTGCCGCCGACCGATCACCGGGCGGATTACGCCTTGCGCATATTCTATCCCGCGGGCGAATTGCCCTTTGCCGGGCACCCCACCCTGGGCAGCGCGGCGGCCTGGCTGGCCACGGGTGCAACCCCGGCGACACCCGGGCTGGTGGTGCAGGAATGCGGCGCCGGGCTGATCGATGTGCGCCTTTCCGACGATGCCATGGCCTTTCGCGCCCCGCCGCTGCGCCGGTCCGGCCCGCTGGACGATGCGGACCTGGCCGAGGCGATCCGCGTGGCCGGGGTGGACCGGCGCGACGTGATTGCGGGCGTGCATGGTGACAATGGGCCGGGCTGGCGGCTGCTGCATCTGGCCTCTGCCGAGGCGGTGCTGGCTGCGGTTCCGGTTTCCGGCGCTCCGGTGCCCACCGATATCGGGCTGGTGGGCGCCTGGCCGCACGGGCACGATCGGCAATTCGAAGTGCGCGCCTTTTTTGCCGATGCCAACGGGCGCATCGCCGAAGACCCGGTGACCGGCAGCCTGAACGCCGCCGTGGCGCAATATCTGGTGGCGGCCGGTCGCGCCGCCGCGCCGGGCTATGCCGCGGGGCAGGGGCAATGCATCGGCGCCGACGGGCGCATCGGCGTAACAATCGATCCCGATGGTGCGATCTGGATCGGCGGCCGCACGCGCATCATCGCGCGCGGCGCGGCGCTGGTACTTTAAGCCGCGCGCACTGCGCGACCGCAGGCCGCCTGAACGGCATGACCCGTGCCGGTTCACCGTGGGCTAACCTTCGTTAGTTGATATACCCGCTCGGGCCCCACACCAGAACGTGCCGGGCCCGCAGCGCGCCGCGATTGCGGTGACCCCGTCGCATTGCCGCAAAAGGTTGCCTGATGCAGCCACGCGATCGGGATATGGAACAAGGCCGGGATATTGAAAAAAAGATTGCCCGCCATGACCGGATTCAGGTCGCGCCCCCGCGCACTTGCCGCCTCGACTGCCATGCTGATGCTGGCCGCCTGCCAGGGTGGGGGTGTGCCGGGGCCTGCCCCGTCGGACAGCGGCAGCGGCGTGGCCGAGGCCCTTCCGCCCGAGTCCCTGCCGCTCACCACCACCATCGCGCCGCCGCAGACCGTTGCGCCGCCGGTGACCGAACTGCCCGAAGCGCATGGCCTGGTGCGGCGGCGGCTGGCCAACCCGCGCGACGGCTATGCCTATCTCGATCGGGCCTATTATCAGGACAATGCGGTAACCGATGCACCGCCCGATTATGCCTTTGACAATGGCGGTGTGCGGCCGTGGACCTGGGCGACCGGCGATGGCGCACGCGTGATTACCGAGCCTGTGGCCGATGGCTATCGCACGTATTATTACAACGCCGGGTCCAACCGCCCCTATCTGGTGCGCGATCCGCGCTATTCCTATGCTTATGACAACGGTGCGCTGGTTGCGGTGTTTACGGCGCGGGGCGTGCCGGTTGACCTGAACACGGATGGCGCCCCGCTGCGCTATGCCGGGCGCTATGGCGATCGCGGCGCGGCGCTGTGGGCGCAGGCCACGCGCGGGCAGCATCAGCCGGTAAACGCCTATGCCTGGGGCGATCGCCGCCCGGATCTGGCCGCGCAACGCGCCGAATGGCAACGCCAGCGGCAGGCCAATGCCGATTGGGCGGAATGGAATCGCGCGCACGGCAGCGATGAAGAACGCCGGTGGAGCGATGTGCGCGATACGCACCAGCAGGCCGCGCAGCAGTTCGGCGCCTGGCAGCAGAACCACTATCAAAGTGCACAACCGCAATATTATCCCGCGTATGACGGTTCCTTGGGCAACGGTGGCGGAAACGGCGGGGATGGCGGTCGGCACCATGATCACACGGCCGCGATTGTCGGCGGTGTGGTGGGCGCAGGGCTGATCGCGGCGGGCATCTCCGCGGTGTTTGGCCACCGCGATGCCCCCCATGCGCAACCCCAACCCCAACCCCAACCCCAAATCCAGCAGCCCCGGCAGCAGGCGCAACCCGTGATGCCGCAGCAGGGAGGTGCACCGGCCCAGGCGCCCTATCCGGTTCCGCCGCAGCGCTATGCCCAACCCGCCGGGCCGGCAAACGGCGCCCCGGGCCCCCGTCGCGATCCCGTGCCGCAGTACCAGAGGCAGCCCGGCTATGCTCCCAGGGGGCCTGTCCCGGTCGCCGCGGCCCCGATCAGGCCAGAAGCCTCAAGGCCAGAAGCCTCAAGGCAGGCACCTGTCAGGCAGGCACCACCGGCGATGGCTCCGGCTGCCCGCGCCCCGCAGGTTGCGCCCGCGCCGCGCGCCGCACCGGCTTCGGTTGTGCCCCTTCCGGCCATGCACCGTCCGGCGCCTGGACAGCCGGTACCAGCCCGCGTGGAGCCCGCGCACCCCGCTCCGCACCCCGCTCTGCACATTGATCCGCATGGCGATCCGCATGGCGATCCGCACGGAGCTCCGCACACTGATCCGCGTGGCGATCGCCCGGAGCATCAGCACCCGGGCGCCTGATCCCGCTTTTGGTTGACGCGCACGGTCAGGCCTTTATTTCGGCGGCCAGCGTGCGCGTCAGCACGGCCGCCGGCATGGCACGCGCCAGTGGCGCACCCTGGCCGGCCCATTGCGCGCCAAACCCGGTCTGCCCCGCGGTCCTGGCCGCTGCATTCAGCGCCTTGCCCAGGTCATAGGCCACGGGATAGGCCGGTATCTCCTCGGGCGCGATCGTGGCGCCTGCCGTGGTAAAGCGGTTGGGCAGGCACCGCGCCGGGCGGCCGGAAATCACCCGCGTCATTGTCGTGTGCTGCGCCGCATCGCCCAGCAGCGCGGCGCGATAGGCCGCATCGGCCAGGCTTTCGTCGCTGGCGATATAGGCGGTGCCCAATTGCGCCGCGCCGGCGCCAGCGGCGCGCACCGCATCGATTCCCGCGCCATCCATGATCCCGCCGGCGGCAATCACCGGCAGCGCGATGCGCCGGGCCAGCAGGCGCACCAGCGCCAGCGTTCCGGTTTGCGCATCGGCGGCATCGGGGTCGAAACAGCCGCGATGGCCGCCGGCCTCCCACCCTTGCGCCACCACCGCGTGCATCCCGGCGGCCTCGGCAGCCTGCGCCTCGGCCAGGCTGGTCGCGCTGGCCAGCAGCACGATCCCCGCCGCGCGCAGCGCCGCCACCCGCGCCGCATCGGGCAGGCCGAAATGAAAGCTGACCACGGCCGGCCGTTCGGCCAGGACCATGGCCAGCATCGCATCATCCCGGGCAAAGCTGGTGTAGATTTCGTGCAACCGATCGGGCGGTGCGGCGCCCGCTTGCGCAAACTGCGGGCGCCAGCGGTCGATCCACGCCGCCTCCCGCGCGGGATCGCGCCGCGCCGGGGCATGGACAAACAGGTTCAGGTTGAACGGCCGGTTGCTGCGGGCGCGCACCGCGCCGATCATCGCGCGCGCTGCCTCAACCCCGCCGGCACCCGCAGCCAAGGCCCCCAGGCCGCCGGCTTCGGATACGGCGATGGCCATGGCGGGCGAGGAAACCCCGGCCATCGGCGCCTGCAGGATGGGCAGATCAATGCCCAGCAGATCAAGCAGACGCGCGGTCATGATGCATGGCTGCGTGGCGCTGTGGTTGCCCGCGCCCAGGGGGCCTGCGCCAGATGGCGCGCCAGAAAATCGATCAGCACGCGCACCCGCGCCGCGCGCACCGTGCCCGGCGGGGTTACCACGTGGAGCGCGATATCGGGAATGCGCCAATCGGGCAGCACTTCGACCAGCGTTCCTTGCGCCAGATGGTCCCAGACCATGAAATCGGGTTGCAATGCCATGCCCAGCCCCGCCAGCAGTGCCGGGGTCAGCGCGTCGGCATTGTTGGCCGACAGGCGCCCCGAAACCTGAACCATGTAATCGCCCTGCCGGTCGTGGGCAAAGCGCCAGATCGCGGGCAAATCGGGCAGGGTATAGATCAGCGCGGCATGGGCGGCCAGATCGCGCGGATGCGCCGGCGTGCCGTGTGCGGCCAGATAGCCGGGCGCGGCCACCAGCGGCCGGCGCACCGTGCACAGCCGCCGCGCACGCAGGCTGCTGTCTTCCAGCCCGGCAATGCGCACCACCACATCGTGCCCGCCGCCCACCACATCGACCAGCGCGTCCGACAGATCGAGATCCACGCGCACTTCGGGCCAGGTGGCGAGGAACAGCGGCAGGATCGGCGCGACGTGGCGCAGGCCAAAACTCATCGGCACGGCCAGCCGCACCGTGCCGCGCGGGGCGTCGCGTTCGGCACTGGCCTGCACCTCGGCCGCTTCGCCATCGGCCAGGATGCGCCGCGCGCGATCGAGCACGCCCTGGCCGCTGGTGGTCAACGCCAGCCGCCGCGACGTGCGGTGCAGCAGCGGCACGCCCAGCCGCGCCTCCAGCCGGGACACCGCCTTTGACACGGTGGGTTTGGAAAGGCCCAGCGCTTCTGCCGCGCCGGCGAACGATCCGGCATCGACCACTTTGGCAAAAATCGCCCAGGCTTCCAGATCGGGCAGGCTCATCAATAAAAATCCTTCACCGAAGCATTTCCATCATTGCCATTTCTTTGCACCAGGCAAGCCCTAGATTGGTGCCAACAGCCGCCGCCCGGAATTTGCGGAGCGCATTTGCACCCCGCATCTGCACAGCGCGTCGGCGCAACGGAGACCCGCCATGATCGAACTGCGTCCCTTTGCCGGCATCGGCCATGCCAACCATGGCTGGCTTGACGCGCGGCACCATTTCTCGTTTGCCGATTACCACGATCCGGCCCGCATGCACTGGGGCAACCTGCGCGTGTGGAACGATGACACGATTGCCGCCAAAAGCGGATTTCCCGCGCACCCCCACCGCGACATGGAAATCATCACGTATGTCCGCACCGGCGCGATCACCCACCGCGACAGCCTGGGCAACCAGGGCCGCACTGCTGCGGGCGACGTGCAGGTGATGAGCGCGGGCACCGGGATCACCCATGCCGAATACAATCTGGAGGATGAGGCAACCACGCTGTTCCAGATCTGGATCATGCCCACGCGGCGCGGCGAAAGCCCGGGCTGGGGCGCGCGCCAGTTTCCGCGTGGTGACCGGTCGGGCCAGTTGGTGGTGCTCGCCAGCGGCTATGCCGAAGATGGTGATGCGCTGCCGATCCGCACCGAAGCACGGCTGGTTGCGGGCACGATCCGCGCCGGCGAAACCATCGATTACGCGCTGGGGGCCGATCGCAAGGGCTATCTGGTGCCGGCAACCGGGCATATCCGCATCGGCACGGTGGAGGCCCGCGCCCGCGACGGCCTGGCAATAGCCGGGGAAGAGACCATTTCGATCACTGCGCTTGAAGACTCCGAGGTCGTGCTGGTCGATACGCTTTGAGGGTCTGAGTCGAAACTCGCGAAAGAGCGAGTTTCGAACTCGGCACCGGCCCGATCCCCCGCCCGACCGCCCAACAGGGCACTCTCGTGGGCGGTCGGACGGGGGAGCGGGCCGGTGCCGACTTCCCGAAACGATAGTTTCGGGCCAGACATATACTTGATGTCGGCAGGCTGATCCCTGCCGCCTACACACCTGGACAAGGGGCCCATGCCATGACCGAACCCGTCGAAGCCGTGATCATTCCCCCCTCGCGCGATCTGGGCGACGGGTTCACCGTGCGCCGCGCGCTGCCCAGCGCGCACCGGCGCATGGTCGGGCCGTTCATTTTCATGGATCAGATGGGGCCGGTCGCCTTTGCCGGTGATCATGCGCTCGATGTGCGGCCGCACCCGCATATCGGGCTGGCGACGGTGACATTCCTGATCGAAGGCGAAATCCTCCACCGCGATTCGCTGGGCAACGAATTGCCGATCCGCCCGGGCGAAGTAAACTGGATGACTGCCGGGCGCGGCATCGTCCATTCCGAACGCACCCCGGCACACGTCCGCGCCACCGGGGGCAGCCTGTTCGGGCTGCAAACCTGGGTGGCGCTGCCCGCCGCGCATGAGGAAACCGCGCCGGCCTTTGCCCACTATGCCGCCGATGCGCTGCCCGTGGCCGAAGACGCCGGCGCGCGGCTGGCGCTGATCGCGGGCACGGCCGACGGGCTGACATCGCCGGTGCAGACTTTGTCCGACATGATCTATGCCGATCTCGTGCTGGCGCCGGGCGCGCGCTATCGCTTTGGCGCAGACCATGTCGAACGCGCGGTCTATGTGGTGACCGGGTCGCTGCGCATCGAAGGTCAGGATGGCAGCTTTGGCGCGGCGCAACTGGTGGTGATCCGCCCCGGTGCCGAAGTCGTGCTGACCAGCGACGAACCCAGCCGGCTGATGCTGGCGGGCGGCGAACCTTTCCCCGAAAAGCGCCTGATATACTGGAATTTCGTATCCTCGCGCGCCGATCGCATCGAACAGGCCAAGGATGATTGGCGCGCCGGCCGGTTCGACCCGGTGCCCGGCGAAAGCGAATTCATCCCGTTGCCCGCCGATGTGCCCGGCGCCCGCCTGGCTTGAAAACCATCGCCAGGCCTGGAACCCGTCTTCTGATCAGGAGCCCGATGATGACCACCACCCACACCCCCGTCGCCACGGCCGCCAGCACCGGCGCTGGCATGTTTCAGACCCGGCTGGAAATCGGCACTGCGCCCTGGCACGCCACGCTGATTGCCGATGAACCGCGCGCGCTGGGCGGGCTGGATACCGGGCCCAACCCTTATGACCTGCTCGCCGCCGCGCTGGCGACCTGCACCACGATGACGCTGCGCTGGCACGCCGCGCGCAAGGGCTGGGATATCGGCACGGTGGCAACCACGGTCACCCATTCGCGCGTGGCCGGCGCCACCCCGCCCGATCGGTTCGATCGCGCCATCACGCTCGATCCGGCGCTGGACCCTGCGGTGCGCGATGATCTGCTGGCAATCGCCGAACGCTGCCCGGTGCACAAGACGCTGACCGCGGGCGCGGTGGTCGCCACGCAGATGGCTGCAACCGCACCCTGATGCGCGCTGCGGCAGTTGGCCTGCCGCGACGGGATCTGACCGGATTTTCCGGCCCTTGCGTATATTCCGAGGCTGGCCCGCCGTGCGCGCTGCGCCTAGCGATCTTCTGGTGATGCCCACCTGATGCCCACCTGATGCCCTGCACACCACGGTGCCAGGGCGGCCAATTGCGGTTCAGGCTTCGGGCCAATTCACCAGACTCTGTGAATGTAAAAGGCCACCAGATGGCAGCCGGATTGATCCGGCTGCGGCGGACCGGGTGGCACGTTCGCGCTACGGAGAATACCCCCATGATCACTGCACCCTTTCGCGCCTCAAGGCTGGCGCTGGCCGTCATGCTTGCCACCACGCTGGTTCCGGCCACCGCCTTTGCCGGCGAACAGACCCGCGCCGAAGCCGCCATTGCCGAAGCCAAAGGCAAAATCGATGCCGGTGACCGGGTCGGCGTGGGCGAACAGGCGCCCGGCCTGCAGGCCCAGGCGCGTGAAGCGCTGATGTCGGCGCAGGATCTGCTGTCGCACCACAAGAAGACCGAGGCGATTGCCGCCGCGCAGCATGCCGGAATGCTGGCCGATCAGGCAATCGTTGCCGCGCATGATCGCAAGGCCGTGTCAGACCGCGATCGCCGTGATGACCTGCGCGATGCCGGCGCGCGTGCCCAGCAATCGGCCGACAGCGCCAACACCCGCGCAACCATCGCCGAAGCGGCCACCGACAGCGCCAACCATCGCGCCGACATTGCCGAACGCACCGCCGCCGCGGCCACGGCCGAAAACAACGCGCTGCGTGCTGCTCCGCCGCCCCAGCCCATGCCCCAGCCCATGCCCCAGCCCATGCCCCAGCCCATGCCCATGCCCGTTCCCGTGCCGGCACCTGCGCCCACGACAACCACGGTGGCGATCACCGAACACGATACCGGCGACCATGACATGGCCGAACCGGCCGCCGGCCACCACCGGATGACGCATCCGCTGGTGCGCCACCACACCGTTCGCCATGTGGTGCATCATCATCATCGTGCGCACCACGACAAGACCACCACGATCACCACCACCAGCCACAACTGAGCCAGACGGGCTATGGAACGCACGGCGGGGGCACACCCCCGCCGTGCCCCGGCGCCACGCAGGGGGGGCAGTGCGATGCGCAAGGGCGAATTTCTGATCGTGGCCGCAGGGGCCTGGTTCGCAATGGGCGGCATGCCGCTTGCGGCACAAAGCTGGGTCGCCGGCCAACCGGGCACAGTGCAGGTAGGGATCAATGCGGCAACGCCGGGCCAGTCGACCGTGATCCTGCCCTGGCCCACCGCCACGCCGCCAGTCCCTTCGTCACCGGTCGTTCCCGCATATCACGGCCCGGCCCATGTAGGCGCACTCACCCCGCCTCTTATGTCGCCCGTGCGGACTTAGCCGCCGTGCACCGCGCAATTGCGCGATGGGTGCATCAATCCGCTGCCCCCGCGCCGCTGACCTGCGGCGCAAATTTCCCGATCTTCCCCGCACAAGGATACCAGACCATGGACAAGGACAGGATTGCCGGCGCTGCCCAAGAGGCCAAGGGCGCGATCGAAGCCGCCGTGGGCAAAGCGACCGGCGATGCCAAATTGCAGGCCGATGGCGCCGCCGACAAGGCCGCCGGAAAAGTGCGCAATGCCATTGGTGGCGCCAAGGATGCGCTGCGTCACAAGCTGTGATGCGGACGATTTCGTCACACCCGCATCCAGGAGGACGGGCATGCTCTATACCATCGCCATTATTCTGCTGATCGCCTGGCTGCTCGGCCTGTCGGTGTTTCACCTTGCCGGCGCGCTGATCCATCTGGTGCTGCTGGTGGCGATCGTGCTGTTTCTGATCGGGCTGTTCCAGCGACGCAGCGTGTAATACCAACGTGTGGTGAGCTTCACTCGTAAGCCCGCGCGACGCGGGAGTATCACGATGTGCGATGATTTGCACTCACCGCACAACCTTGCAAGGCGTCAGCGCGCGCGGCTGAGTATCCAGTCGGCCACCGTATCGGGTGCCGTCACCGGAATCATGTGTCCGCCGGGAATCACCGTCAGATCGCACCCGGGGATCAGCTTTGCGGCGTCTTCGCCCTGGTGCGCACAATCCAGCACCTGGTCTTCGCGGCCATAGATGATGCCCACCGGCAGGTTCAGCGCGGCATAACGCTGCGCCATGTGCGGCATGTCGTCGCCCACGGCCACCAGTTCGGACGAAACCGCGATAATGCCCGATGGCCGCGTGGTCAGCGCGCCGCCGCCGCGTGTTTCGAAATCCGCAGGCGCCGGCTCGGGCGCAAACACCGCCTCCACCGCGCGGCGGCCCTGGCTTTTCGCCAGCGGAATGGCCACTGTCCACGCGATCACCCGGCGCAGCAGCGCCGAACGGATCATCAGCGGCTTGTGCAGATCGGGCACAGTGTCCACCGGCAGCGTCAGCGGCGCGATCAGCGCGAGGGCGCGCACGGCCTCGGGATGGTCCAGCGCCACGGCCAGGCTGATTGCCCCGCCCAGCGAATGGCCGACCAGCAGCGGGCGATCGATGCCCAGCGCGGCGATGAACCGGGCGATGATCGTGGCATGGGTTCCGATCCGCCAGTCGGTCGGCCCGGTCCAGCGCGAATGGCCCGATCCCGGCCGGTCGACAATCAGCACACGGTGGTGCGGCGTCAGCCTTTCGGTCAGGGCATAAGTGAAATTGCGCGAATGCCCGCCAAGGCCGTGCACCAGCACGATCGGCGGGCCAGAACCGGTGTCGGACCCGGCATCGATATAATGCAGCCGCGCGCCCGGCACATCAATGAATCTGCCATCGGGCGGCACCAGCGCGGTTGCCGCGCGCGCCGCGCGCGCCGACCACAGCACCAGCAGCGCGATCAGGGCAACCACCAGAACCAGCACACCTGCAACCATCATCCGCCATCCCGATCCGCCGCCCGCGCCCTTGTGCGCGGCGGGGGCCTGTCATGACCGGTTCGGCAGCGGGGTCAAGCCGTGCGTTCATACCGGTGCGCGGCAAGATCGCCTTGCCGCGCACCGGTATGGGCCTGCGTGGCGCAGATCTTCATCGGTCATGCCGCAGCAGCGCATTGCCCGCCGCAATCATTTCGCCGCAAATACTTCGCGGTGTGAACCTGCCCCTGGTCAGCGGCACCGCTTGCGGCGGTTGTGCGCCAGTTCGTGGCCCGCCACGCCGCCCGCTGCCGCGCCCACGAGTGTGCCGCCGGTCCCGCCCAGAATGACATTGCCCAGCAATCCGCCGCCGACGGCCCCGGCCACGGTCCCGGTGGCCTTGTTGAACCGCAGGCAATGCCCATGGCCGTCGCGCGCGTTGCGATAATGGCGGTCGTGGTGCCGGGCTTCGGCCGGGCCGGACAGCGCCAGCGCGGCGATCGCCAGGCCAATGGCGGCAAGGCGGCGTGTATGGGTCATGATGGGTATCCCGTAATTGGCAGATTGGTCGACGGCCGGTGCCTGATCGCGGCGGCGCAGAAGCGCGGGATGGCCACGATTGCAGGCGCGCATCGGTGGTGATGCGTGACATCTTCGCGCTACGCCAACCCGCCATCCGCGCCAGCACCGGAATCTACGCAAGAGCATCGCCCGCGCACCCCGTTCAGGATACGGCCACGCCCATCAGGTGCCCCGCGCCATAGGTTACCGCCGCCGCCGCACAGCCGATCACCACCTGGCGCGTGGCCGAAAACAGCGGGGTGCGGCCATTGAACAGGCAGGTCACCACGCCGATGGCGGCCAGCGCCAGCACCGCCAGCGCCGCGCTCAGCAGGACCGCGGGCGTGCCCGATGTGAACAGGTAGGGCGCAATCGGAAACACCGCACCCAGCGCAAACAGGCCGAACGAGGCCCCGGCCGCGGTCCATGGATTGCCGCCCAGTTCGTCGGGATCGATGCCCAGTTCCTCGCGCGCCAGCGTATCCAGCGCCTTGTCCTTGTCCTGCATGATCTGCGCGGCGGCGGCCTGCGCGGATTCGCGCGTCATGCCTTTGGCCTGATAGATCAGCGCCAGTTCGCGGGTTTCGGCTTCGGGCGTTTCGGCAATTTCCTGCGCCTCGCGCGCCATCTGGTTGGCGGCCAGTTCGCGCGCGTTGGTCACTGACAGCCATTCGCCCAGCGCCATCGAACAGGCGCCCGAAATCAGCCCGGCCAGCCCGGTCAGCAGGATCGACCGGTTGGTCAATCCGGCGCCGGCAACACCCATGATCAGGCAGAAATTCGATACCAGCCCGTCATTGGCCCCCAGCACCGACGCACGCAGCGCATTGCCCGCCGCGCCGCGATGCCATTTTTCGGCGCGCGCAATGTCCGCTCCGCTGATTCCCCCGCTTTTGCCCCCGGCGCCAAGCGTGGCGTTGACGATCGCCGCGTGGCTGCGTTCGGCATTCATCAGTTCGGCGGCGTCGGCCTGCCCGGCATATTTGTTCTGGTCGGCAACTTCGGCCGCGGCGATCGTGGGCAATACCGCGCCCACGCCGATGCGCCGCGCCAGAAAGATCAGCATGCGGCTGCGCCACGACGGCCGGTGGCGCGGTTCGGCAATGCCCAGCGCGGCCAGCCGGTCGCGCCACAGATCGGCGTGTTCGGTTTCGGATTGGGCCAGCTGGCGGAACAGATCGGCACGCACCGGGTCCGCCTCCGCCTCGGCCAGCGCCAGATAGAGCGCGGCGCTGTCGCGTTCATCGGCCAGATTGGCCTTGAACCGGGCGATATCGGGGTTTTTGGTGGCCATGACGGGGAACCTAGAACGTATTCCGCAACGAAGGCAACGCGTTCGTTGCGGTTGTGGCAGAACGGCCCCGCCATCGCACGGCCACAGCGGCGCCGCGGGCACGCCGCTCGCTTGACGCCCTTCCTGCGCTGTGGGACCACCGCGCCATGGCCGTCCTGTCCGCCGATCATCGCGAATTGTTCCTGCCGTTGATCGAGGGGATTCACGAAAGCCCGCCGTGGGGGGCGTTCCTGCGCAATCTGGTCGGGCGCATGGTGGCGCGCCGCGCGTTCATGGTGATCACGCTGGCCAATGCCATGCCCGGGCAGGAACCGATGGTGCTCCATGCTGCCGCGCCGCGCGCCGCGCAGGAGCCGCCGATCGATTTCCGCCGGCTGGAGGCGCTGCGCCTGCACCCTTATGGCGCGCTGCGCCCGGGGCGGATCTATGCGCTGTATGAAATGCTCGATTACGATGATCGGGCGCAATTGGCGCTGCAGCGTGCCGCGCTTGCCGAAATGGGCATCCGCTATGGCCGCTGGCTGCGCGTTTCGGCGGGCGGTGCGGCCGATGCGTGGCTGGTGCTGGTGCGCGAGCGGGAAGATTTCAGCGGTTCGGCGGTGGCGCTGCTCGATGCGGTGGCGGTGCATCTGGCCGCGGCGTTGCGCACGCTGGCGGCGCTGATCGATCAGCGGTTGCAGACCGCGCTGGCCCAGGCCGCGCTTGGCCGGCTGGGCATCGGGCAGCTGGCCTTTGATGGCGAAGGCCGCGTCATGGCCGCCGACCCGCTGGCCGAAGCCACGCTGGTGCTCATGCCCGAACCGGGCGGCCGCCCCGGGCGGCGGCTGCAACTGCGCCCCGATGCCGCGCGCCGGCTGGATGGGGCCTGTCAGGCGCTGGCCGCCGATCCGCACGCGGCACCGCAGATCGTGCGCGTGGATGACGCGCGCGGCATCGATCTGTTGCTGCGCGGATCGGATATGGCGCTGGCCGAACCCTGCGCGCGCCCGGCGGTGATCGGCGTGTTGCGCGATGCGGTGCGCGAACCTGCGCGCCACGCGATCCGCACGCTGGCCGCGCGCCATGGCCTGTCCGCCAACGAGGCGGCGCTGGCCCACGCGCTGTCGCTGGGCGAAAGCCTGATGGAAGCCGGCCGCCGCCTGCACCTGAGCGATGAAACCGCGCGCAACTATTCGAAACGGGTCTATGCCAAGACCGCCACGCGCGGGCAGGCCGATCTGGTGCGGCTGGTGCTGACCGGCCTTGCGCCGCTGTCCTAGGCTGGCGCCACCGCGCACCAATCGCGCATTTTCGCTGCGCAAATTGGCAATGCGCAGAACGAACGGTATTGAAATTCGCAAATTGAACTTTTAAGAGGGCCGGGAACGGCAAGTGCGTCGAATCGTCAGGCGGAAATCGCTGCCGCACCGGCCCGGCGCACCCCGGCCCAACAGGAGGAGAGGACATGCTCGCCGCAGCCACGCATTTCGTCGCGTTCCGGGCCGGCCCGGGCGGCACCCGCGCATGACCGTGCCTGCATCGGCGCAAAGCGATCCGCTGCTGGCCGATCTGACCGGGCCCGGCATGCCGTTCGAATTGGCCGAGCTTCGGGGTGAGGTGCCTGGGGAGGTGCCTGGGGAGGTGCCTGGGGAAGTGCCTGGGCGCGCGCACCGGCGCGCGCATGGCGGGGGGCGCGGTTTTGCCAAGGCGCCGCCGGACCTGAATCTGATGATCGAGGCTGCGCGGCGCCACGGCGCGCGCACGGCGATTGTCGATTGGCGCGATGATGGCAGCGAACGGCGCACCAGTTTCGATGCGCTGTTTGCCGCGCGCGATGCGCTGGCGGCGCGGCTGGGCGATTGCCGGGGGCAGCGGATCGCGATCTGCATGCACAATCGCGCCGAATGGATGATCGCCTTTCTGGCGGTGCTGCGCGCCGGGGGCGTTGCGGTGCTGTTCAACAGCCGCGGCGCGCCGGCCGAATTGGTGACCATGGTCGAAGAAGTCACGCCCGCGCTGATCTTTGCCGACACCCGCGCCGCCGAAGGGCTGCGCGCCGGGGGCCATGCCGGGCAAATCGTCGATCTGACAGGTGTCGACTTTGCTGCGCCGGATACGCTGCCGGATACGCTGCCGGATACGATTGTTGCCGTGCCGCAGGGCGCGCCGGCCGCGGCGCACCGGGCCGATCACGATGATCCGGCGGCCATCCTGTTCACATCGGGCACGACCGGGCGGCCGCGCGGGGTGGTGTTGACTCATCGCAATCTCGTGACCGGGCTGATGACGGTGCAGCTTTCGGGGCTGATGGTGCTGCATGGCATTGCCCGCGCGCAGGGCCTGGCGGTCGAAACGATCCTGGCGCACATGCCGCAGCAGGCAACGCTGCTGGTCTATCCGCTGTTCCACATTTCGGGGCTGGGATCGGGGTTCCTGTCGCCGCTGATGGCCGGGACCAAAGTCATCATCCTGCGCCGCTGGAACCCGCCCGAGGCGCTGCGCCTGATCGCGGACGAAGGCGTGACAATGCTCACCGGCGTGCCGACCATGCTGTGGGACCTGCTGCGCGTGGTGGAACAGGGCGGATCGTCCGCGGCGCTGGCCAGCCTGCGCAATGTGGCCAGCGGCGGGCAGGCGCTGCCGGTCAATCTGCTCGATGCCATTCGCAAGGTCTGCCCCCAGGCGATGATGGGCACCGGCTATGGTATGACCGAATGCGCCGGCGCGCTGGCGCAGGCAGTGGGCGAGGATTTCCTGCGCAAACGCGCCTCGGCCGGGCGTGTGCTGCCGCTGGCCGATGTGCGCATCGTCGCGCCCGATGGCACTGTGCAGGGCCCGGGCGAAACCGGCGAAATCCAGGTGCGCGGGCCCTTCGTGATGCAGGGATACTGGAACCGGCCCGAAGCCACCGCGGCCGCCTTTACCGATGATGGCTGGCTGCGCACCGGCGATGTCGGCTTTGTCGATGAGGAACATTACATCTTCATTGTCGACCGGGTGAAGGACATGGTCATTTCGGGCGGAGAAAACATCTTTTGCGCCGAAGTCGAACGCGTGCTGGGTGAACAGCCCGGCGTGCTGGAATGCGCGGCGTTCGGCCTGCCCGATGAACGGCTGGGCGAACGGCTGGTGGCGGTGGTGCGCGGTGACGCGCTCGATCCCGCCGCGCTGATCGAGGCGGTGGCGCTGGGCCTTGCGCGCTACAAGGCGCCCGCCGAAGTGGTGATTGCCGATCGCGCCCTGCCGCGCAACGCACTGGGAAAAGTTGACAAAAAGGCGCTGCGCCAGTCGTGGCCCGCCATCCTTGCGGAGAATTGACCATGGGCATGCCCACCGACATCAAGATCATCGATACCATGATGGGCATCCCGGATGCGGAAGACCGCTCGGAATGGTTTGCCTCGTTCCGCCCGCTGATCAAGGATCAGCAGACGCTGCAGCAATTCGCGATGCCCGCGCAATACATGTTCAAGGACATTCCGCAGACCGGGCAGCAGGATGATTACATCCGCTGGACCGTCGAACAGATGGACAAGCACAATATCGAGCGCGCGCTTGTCGGGTGGAACGACAATGCCACTTCGCGCCGCGCAAAAGAGCTCCATGCCGACAGGTTCTTCTTTGACCTGCCCTGCGATCCCAATGCCGGGATGGAAGACGTGCGGCGGATCAGGCGGATCCATGCCGAAGTCGGCCTGTCGGCGATCAGCGTGTTTCCCTCGGGCACGCTGCCGCAAGTGGCGATCAACCACAAATACATGTTCCCGCTTTACGCCACGGCCTGCGAACTGGGCCTGCCGATCCTGCTCAATGTCGGCATTCCGGGCCCGCGCATCCCGATGGAAACGCAGAAAGTCGAACATCTTGATGAAGTCTGCTGGTTTTTTCCGGACCTGAAAGTGGTCATGCGCCACGGCGCCGAACCGTGGGAGGCGCTGGCGGTCAAGCTGATGCTGAAATGGCCAAACCTCTATTATTCCACCAGCGCCTTTGCGCCCAAGCACTACCCCAGGGCGATCATCGATTACGCCAACACGCGCGGCGCCGACAAGATCATCTATGCCGGCTATTTCCCGATGGGGCTCAGCCTTGACCGGATCATGGGCGATATGCCGAACGTGCCGTTCAAGGATGATGTCTGGCCGAAATTCCTGCGCGAAAATGCGCGCAAAGTGTTCAACCTTGCCTGAAGGAAAGGGCTCGTATCATGACCGAAGCGGCAACTGATGCCCGTACTGCTCCCGTGGCGGTGTGGCAGATTCTGGAAAAGCTGAAAGGCGAGGCGCTGAACGAATGGCGGCTGGCCGAAGTAAAGGGCCGCGCCTCGATCGCCGAACGCGGGCTGGATATCGGCATTCCGTTCGGCTGGTACCCGCTGCTGCTGGCCAGCGAGCTGGCCGTGGGCGAAGTGAAGCCCTTGCGCTATTTCGGCAAGGATCTGGCCATCTGGCGCGGCGAAGACGGCGAAGTGCGCATGGTCGATGCCTATTGCAAACATCTGGGCGCACACATGGGCCACGGTGGCAAAGTCCACGGCAACCAGATCGAATGCCCGTTTCACGCCTGGCGCTATGATGGCAACGCAGGTGTCGTTACCGAAATCCCCTATGCCCGCACGATCCCGCCGCAGGTAAAGCGCAAATGCATCCGCACCTGGAGCGTGACCGAGGCCAACCGCTGGATCTGGGGCTGGTATCACCCCGATGACGCTGCCCCGCTGTTCGATGTGGTGCACTTGCCCGAATGTTCCGATCCCGAATGGACCGATTTTGACGTCTATGAATGGAATGTCTGGGGATCGGTCCAGAACATGGCCGAAAACGGCGTCGATGTGGCGCATTTCCGCTATATCCACGGCACCGCCAATGTGCCGCTGGGCGAATTGCGCTGGGGCGATTGGGGCCGCGGCGCCGATGTGAAGGCCAAGATGGGCACGCCCTGGGGCGAAGTCGATGGCTGCATCAGCTATGACACGATGGGCCCGGGGCAAAGCTGGACGCGCTTTACCGGCATTTCCGAAACGCTGCTGGTCGCCTGCATCACCCCGGTGGAGCTTGATCATGTGCGCGTGCGGTTCTGCTTTGCCCAGCCGCGCGCCCAGGCCGAAGGCGAACGCGCCGGGGTTGCCCGCGCGATCATCCGCGACATCTGCAAACAGTTCGATCAGGACAAAGTGATCTGGGACCGGCAGAAATACGAAGTGAACCCGATCATCTGCGATGGCGACGGCCCGATTCCGCAGTTCCGCAAATTCTACGCGCGCTATTATGCCTGATCTTGCGGCGGCGACGGCGCTGCTGGCAGACGAGGACGCGATCGGCCTCGCCGGCCGGGTGCGGCGGCGCGAAATCGGCGCGGGTGACCTGCTGGAGGCAGCGATCGCCCGCGCCGAGGCGCTCAATCCGCAATTCGGCTTCATCGCGCAGCCCTTGTATGACCGCGCGCGCGCGGCCCTGGCCGCCGGGGTGCCGCAGGGGCCGTTCGCCGGGGTGCCGTGGCTGGTGAAGGACCTCAACACCGATATCGCCGGCGAACGCACCGGCAATGGCAGCCGGTTTTATGCCGGCCATCGCGCCACGGTCACATCGGAACTGGTGCGGCGGATCGAGGCCGCCGGGTTCGTGATTTTCGGCAAGACCACAACGCCCGAATTCGGCCTGACCGGCACCACCGAAAGCCTGGCCTGCGGCCCCACGCGCAATCCGTGGGACAGCACGCGAATTGCCGGCGGATCATCGGGCGGGGCGGCGGCGGCAGTGGCCGCGGGCGTGCTGCCCGCCGCACATGCCACCGATGGCGGCGGATCGATCCGCATTCCGGCATCGTGCTGCGGCCTGTTCGGGCTGAAACCCAGCCGCGGCAGGGTGCCTTCGGGCCCTTTGCGGACCGAAGGCTGGGGCGGGTTGTCGGTGCACCACGCCGTCACCCGATCGGTGCGCGATTCCGCCGCGATCCTCGATGCCACCCACGGGGTGGAGCCCGGTTCGCGCTATGGCGCGCCCACGCCCGACGGCACGTTTCTGGCGCAAGTCGGCCGCGATCCGGGCAGATTGCGCGTCGCGCTGATGCTGCACCCGCTGTCGGGCACGGCGGTCGATCCGGCCGTGGCTGCGGCCACCCGCGCGGCGGCGCACATGCTGGAAAGCCTGGGCCACCATGTGGAAGAGGCTGCGCCGGCGCTGGCCGGTGGAGGGCTCGACAGTGCCCGGCTCGGCTGGGCCAGCTTCGTGCTGATCGGGGCCTCGCTCGCCGCCGATATCGATGATCGCGCGGCGGCGCTGGGGCTGGTGCCCGGGCCCGATCTGCTCGAACCGGTCACGCTTGGCATGGCCGCGTTCGGCCGCACCGCCACCGCCACCGATGCCGCGCGCGCCAATATCGTGCTGCAACAGGCGGCGATCGCCGTTGCCCGGTTCATGGCGCATTACGATGTGATCCTGTCCCCCACAGTTGCCGCGCCGCCGCTGCCGCTGGGCACGATCGACATGTGCCCCGCCGACGGCTTTGAAGCCTGGGGCCAGCGCACCGCCGCCTGGACCCCGTTTTGCCAGCTGGCCAACATGACCGGCCAGCCGGCGATGTCATTGCCGCTGGGCATGAGCGAGGACGGCCTGCCGATCGGCGTGATGGTCACCGCCCGCTATGGCGAAGAAGCCCTGTTGTTCCGCCTCGCCGGCCAGATCGAACGCGCCGCCCCCTGGCGCACCCGCCGGCCCGCGTCGGGTTAGAGCGTGATGCGAAAAAGTGGGCACCGGTTTTTCGCTAAAAATCACGCGTAAACAAAGACTCCTTTAGCATGATGCGATTCTTTCCAATCGCATCATGCTATAGAGTATCCGTGATGACCAGGCGATGGCTTGCTGCCAAATCCCGCAGTTGCAAAAACTGCAATCATATACGCCGTTCTCGCACTTGCAGCACCTGCCAACCCGGCCCATAACGACCATGCCTTTTCAGGCATCCTCTCCCAAACCTTTCAAGGGCCGGCGCAAGTCGGCCCTTTTTTTGTGCCTGGTAGCTGGGCATTGGGCAGTGGGCAGTGGGCAGTGGGCAGTAGGGCTGGCGGGCGCGCCCTCAATGCCGGCGTTGCACAGGAACGGGTAACCAATTGATACCAATGTGCCGTGAGCTTGACTTGACGCACATTGGTAAAGGCGCGCGGGTAAAGGCGCGCGCGGCGCTTGAGCGTCAACGAAGTGCGATGCGTTTCACTCATCGCGCGTCCGCATGAATTGTGCAGCGCGCAAGTCGCGTTTGATCGCTGGTTGACTGAATGCCCCTTCTTGCTACCCCTGCTGACCGGACGACGGGGGTATTTTTTTGTGGGGCAGGCACAGGACGTGCAATCGGACTGGTTCACCGGCTGGCGCGGTGTGCTGGTTGCCACGGCGGCGCTGTTCGCCTTCCTCGTCGCGCTGTCGTCCGTGGTGGACCAGACCCGCTGGACGGGACTTTATGGCGATAATGCTCTCGGCACGCCCGGCTTTTCAATCAAACCGTTGCCCGGCCAGGACGCGCTTTTCATGGTTGTCGCCGTTGATCCCGGCGGCCCTGCGGCGCGATCCGGGGTGCATGCAGGCGATCGTTTCCGCCCTGATCAGCTCTATGATTTCGCTCGAGATTACAGGGCGGGGCAGTCAATGGGCTTCACCATCGTCAATGGCCCGCACACGCGGCACGTCACTTTGGTGTTCTCACCGGTCCACTTCGGCGAACAGGCGCTGTCCGTCCGGATCGCAGAATCTGGCGCGACATTTGCCAGATGGTTGTCAATCCTCTTTGGCGGTCTTTTGCTGGTGCGGGGCTGGGGCAATCGTTCAGCCCTGATCCTGGGATTCGGACTGGTTGGGATCAGCATATATCTTCAGATTCCGGCATGGGCCGAGGGACCGATCGAAACGGAGGCCATGGTAATGGCTTCGGGACTGACCCTTCTTGCGGTGTTCGGTTATTTTCTTTTTCCCGTGGTCTTTTATAGCGAAAAGGTTCGTTCGGTGGGGCGCACCGGGCGGGCAATTGTTGCAGGTATCGCTGCGCTGTTTGTGCTACAGAGCATCGTTCGTGAATGGGGTCTGGTGACCAATCATTCTCACTCGATGCTCATCACCAGTGGCGCCGCGCGAGACCTCATCAGCTTGATCGCCAAGATTCCGGGCGTCTACTGGAGCTGGCGCGGCTGGCGCGAAACGGTTGGATCAGACCGCGTTCGTTTTAGCACGATCCTGCTGGCGCTTTTGACCGGATTGCTTGGCAATATCTTCCAGGCGGCTGATCTGCTGAACGGAACGGCGATCCTGAACGCGCCCCCGAATCTGGCAATCCTGCTGCCGTTGACCGTCGCGCCGCGGGTCTTGCTGGCCTATGCCGTGCTGCGTCATCGCGTGGTGGACGTGGGTTTCGCGTTCAATCGCACGCTGGTCTACGGTACATTCAGCGTAATCCTGCTCGGCAGTTTCGGCCTGATTGAGTGGGCAGTGGAACACCTGCTGCCCGAAGAATGGGTGAAAGCCAGCGCGTGGATCGATGCAGGCGCGGCGGTGGTGGTCTATCTGGCGTTTCATCGGGTGCATGATGCGGTGGAGCACCGGGTGGAACACTTGTTCTTTGGCCAGTGGCAGGCGAACGAGGATGCGCTGCGCCGGTTTGTCGCTTCGGCAGCGCATTTCGAGGACCCGCGCGCCTTGGCGCGGGGGTTTGCCGTCGAACTGGCGCGGTTTGGCGGTAATGCGCGGGTGGCGCTCTATCGGCGCGAAGCCGGCGTGCTGGACCGCGTGGCGGGCAATTGGGACAATGCGCCGCGCGATTTTCGCGAAGACAATCCGGCCTTCGCGCTGATGCGCGCCGAACGCACGCCACTCGATCTCACCGAAACGCGCACCGGCCTGCCCGGCGTGCTGGCGCTGCCGATGCTCGATCATGGCGCGCTGGCCGGGCTGGTGCTGATGGACCTGAAGAACAACGAGGCGCTGTACCGGCCTGATGAAATGACCCTGCTGGGCCGGGCCGCGCACGAAGTCGGGCTGGCGCTGGCGGCGCTGCAGGCGCGCGCCACCGATGCCGAGGTGCACCGCTTGAAGGTCAAGAATGCGGAACTGCATGCAGTCATCGCCGGATGGCAGGAAAGGGCAAGCGCATGACCGGGACGACCCGGCACGAGCCGGACCGGTTTGCCTGGCTGTTCACCGGCTGGCGTGGAATTGCTGTCGGCCTGGTCGCCGCTCTTGCAATTGCGATCACGGGCGCGAACGCGATCGACAGTCTGCGTCTGGTCGGGGCCTATGGCGCGAACGGCCTGGGCACGCGCGGCTTCACATCCGAAAACCTGCCGGAAAATCCAGGCGTCGAGCGAATTACCGGTGTTGCCAAAGGCGGTGTTGCGGATCGGGCGGGGCTGCGTCCGGGCGCGCTTGTCCGCCTTGATCGGCCTTTCGAAGCCCACGCGCTGCTGCAAGCGGGCCGCGCGATCGGCCTGACGATCGAGCCCGACGGCGCCGCGGCGAAAAGTCAAAAGCCACGCCATGTGATCATCACGACAAGCCCGATGCGGTTTGCCGATCTTTCGCCGGTCGAACAGGTCAGCGGCTGGACCACTGTGTTGCAGCTATGGCTCGGCCTCTCAATCGGGATACTCGCGCTTGCCCGCGGCTGGGGTCGCTTGTCATCGGTCGCGTTCGGCATTGGCATGCTGGGTTGGGTGGTTACCATTGCCGTGCCATCGTGGGCAACCGGACCGGCGGCCGCGGCCGCGATGTTGTTCGGGGCCGCCGTTGTTTCGTTTGCAGACGCCGGGATATTTCTGTTTCCGGCTGTGCTCTATGCTGAACGGGTCGGTCCGCCGTCGCGCCGGTGGATTCCGGCGTTTGTCCTGGTCGGTTTGTCGTGCGTGCCGGTGTTCGGGCTTCAGGCATGGTTCGAATTTCACGACGCGAGTTACGAACTGGTTGCCAACCAGCGGACCGGATCGCCCCTGTTGTTGCTGCTGCTGGACGCGCATGCGCTGTATTGGAGCAGGCGCGGCGGTCGCGATGCAACCGGCGCCGACCGCCAGCGCTTTGCCACGATCTTTTACGGTTACGCCTTCGGCATCGCTTACAGCGTGCTGGAAATCGCTTTTGGCGCAGGGCTCGGCGATCAGTTGCCGGCGCTCAGTCCCGTGCTTGCCGCCGCCCTCACGCTTATCGGCGGCCTGCTGAATCCGCTGGTTCTGGCCTATGTCGCCTTGCGCAGCCGGGTCATCGATATCGACTTCGCCTTGAACCGCACCGTGGTCTATGGCGTGTTCAGCGCGATTCTGCTCGGTGGGTTCGGCTTCGTCGAATGGGGCTTTGAACATCTTCTGCCCGAAGAATATGTCAAGGCGAGTGCGTGGATCGATGCAGGCGCGGCGGTACTGGTCTATCTGGCGTTTCATCGGGTGCACGATGCGGTGGAGCACCGGGTGGAACACCTGTTCTTTGGCAAGTGGCAGGCGAACGAGGATGCGCTGCGCCGGTTTGTTGGATCGGCAGCGCATTTCGAGGATGAACACGCGCTGGCGCGGGGGTTTGCCGACGAACTGGTGCGGTTTGGCGGGGAAGCGCGCGTCGCGGTTTATCGCCGCAACGAGGGCGTGCTGGACCGCGTGGCGGGCAATTGGGACAGTGCGCCGCGCCATTTTCGCGAAGACAATCCCGCCTTCGCGCTGATGCGGGCCGAACGCGCGCCACTCGATCTCACCGAAACGCGCACCGGCCTGCCCGGCGTGCTGGCGCTGCCGATGCTCGATCATGGCGCGCTGGCCGGGCTGGTGCTGATGGACCTGAAAAACGACGAGGCGCTGTACCGGCCCGATGAAGTGGCGCTGCTGGGATGGGCCGCGCACGAGGTGGGCATTGCACTGACCGCGCTGCAATCGGCGCAGATGGCCAGCGACTTGCGCGCGGCGCGTACGCAAGTGGCGCAGCTATCTGCGATCCTGTCCGAGCGCCAGGCGATCACCGCCCCCGGTTATTAGGCTCAGGACCTATTAAAAGCCTTGCATAACCGACGATTGATTGATTCAATGGTGGCGCAAGGAGGCGTTGCCATGAGCGATTTGATTTGGTTGTCAGACGCGCAAATGCAGGAGATTGCACCATATTTCCCGTTGTC
>CAILBC010000031.1 GCA_903832325.1 uncultured Sphingomonadales bacterium
CCGGCGCGGTGGCGGCCATAGCGGCGATAGATATACTGGATCACCTCTTCGCGCCGTTCGTGTTCGAAATCGACATCGATATCGGGCGGTTCCTTGCGCTCTTCGGAAATGAACCGGTCAAACAGCAGCGCATGCTTCGCCGGATCGACCGCGGTGATGCCCAGGCAATAGCACACCGCCGAATTGGCCGCAGAGCCGCGCCCCTGGCACAGGATCGGCGGGTCCTGCGCGCGGGCAAAATCGACAATGTCCTTGATCGTCAGGAAATAGGGCGCAAGCACCAGCTTGGCGATCATCGCCAGTTCGCGGCGCAGCGTATCGGCCACTGCATCGGGCACCCCGGCGGGATAGCGCCAGGCCGCGCCGGCCCAGGTCCGGTCCTCCAGCCAGCCCTGCGGATCGCGCCCGTCGGGGCAGATTTCCTCGGGGTATTCATAACTCAGCTCGGTCAGCGCAAACGTGCAGGCATCGGCCAGCGCGCGCGCCGCATCGATCGCATGGGGCCAGCGTTCAAACAGCCGCGCCATGTCCTGCGGCGATTTCAGATGCCGTTCGGCATGGGGTTCGAGCAAGTGCCCGGCGGCAGCGACCGTGGTGCGATGGCGGATCGCAGTCATCACATCGTGCAGCGGCCGCCGCGCCGCCTCGTGATAAAGCACGTCGTTGGTGGCCATCAGCATCAGGCCGTGCGCACGCGCCAGCGCATTCAGCGCGTTGATCCGCGCCACATCATCGCCGCGATGCAGATAACACGCCGCAATATGCCGCATGGCGGGCAACCTGTGGACAAGATGGGGGACAATCCCGGCAAAATCGGCGGACAGCATGGTGACAGGCGCGATCGGCGCTTCGCTGCCCAGCGGCACGACATTGCTGGGCACCGCGATGGTCAGGATCTGATCCAGATCGTGCGGCGGGATCAGCACCAGCTCCACATCGGCCGCATGATCGGCCAGCATCGCCAGGGTGATGTCGCAGCGCCCCTTTTCCTGCCATTCGCCATCGGGCGTGGCCATGCGCCCGGCGGAAATCAGCCGGCACAGGCGGCCATAACCGGCGCGGGTGCGCGGATAGGCCAGAAATGCCAGCCCGCAGGTGGTTTCGATGCGGCAGCCGATCACCGGGCGCAGCCCCAGCGCCAGCGCCTCACCATGCAGGCGCACCACCCCGGCAAACGAATTCACATCGGCAATGCCGATCGCATCATAGCCCAGCGCGCGCGCCGTACTGGCCAGATCGACCGCATCCGACGCCCCGCGCAAAAACGAAAAGCAGCTCATCACCCCCAGTTCGACAAACGGCGCGCGCGCGGGCGCGGTGCCTGCGCCATCGGGCGCGACATGGCGGCGTTCGGGGGTCAGCGGCGCCTCGGGCATGGCCGGTCACGCCTGCGCCGCCAGCGCAAGATCGGCGGCAAAGCGCGCCGCTTCTGCTTCGCGCGCATCATCCCCCAGCCGCAGCAGATAGGCCGGATGGCTGGTGATCAGCAGCCGCACACCGTCATCCAGCGGCACGAAGCGCCCGCGTTCGTGCTGCAGGCTGACCGTGCGCCCCAGAATGCCGCGCGCCGCGCTGGCCCCCAGCGCCAGCACCACGCGCGGGCGGACCAGGTGGCGTTCGGCATCGAGCCACCAGCGGCAGGTATCGATTTCGCGCGCGGTCGGCGTCTGGTGCAGCCGCTGTTTGGTGCCGGTAACATGCTTGAAATGGCGCACCGCGTTGGTCAGCCGCGCCGCATCCAGATCCAGCCCCGCGGCCCGGGCATGATCGCGCAGCACCTGCCCCGCCGGACCGACAAAGGGCCGCCCGGCGCGTTCCTCCTGATCGCCCGGCTGTTCACCGACGATCATCAACCGGGCCTGCGCCGGGCCATGGCCGGGCACGGCACGCGTGCCGTTGCACCCGATCGCACAGCGCCGACACGCCGCCACCGCCACATCGAGCGCGGCCAGGCTTTCGGGCGGGCGGCCTGATTCCTGACCGCCGAGCGCTATCATTTCGGCCTCGCGCGCCTGGGCCGAGGCGATCAGATCGGGAATCAGGTCCGCCTCGGGCAGGTTTTTCCAGTATCGACGCGGCATTTCCTTAACCATGGCATCGATTTTCAGCCGCGCCGGATTGAAAATCGCCGCGTAATACGTGCGCCACAGCGCCTCGACCGGATCGCCCGCCGGGGCATCGGCACGGCTGGCCGGCGGGCCTTCGCGCAAGGTTTCGCCATCCCAGTGCAGCGCGCCCTGCGGCGTAAGGATCGACCAGCGCATCCCGGCAAAGCGGCGCACGAAAAACCCGCCATTGGCGCGCAGGATATGGTGCCCCGGTTCGAACCAGGCGACATGGTGATCGGCCCCGTCCGCATCCCGAACCACGCGAAACCGCACGAACGCGCGCATCTTGTGCATGTCGCGCCGCACCACGCGGGCCAGCGCATCGATCGCGCGCACATCGGGATCGGCACGGTCGGCCATCAGGCGCGGCGCGCGCTGCAGCCGCCACAGCACGCGATAGAGCAGATCGAACCGCGCCGGATCGGCATGGAGCGCCGCGCGCCCGGCCAGATCGAGATAATCGCGCGAGGCGCGCACAGGTGGGGCATCGGGTGCCGGATCGGGCGCCGGATCGGGCGCCGGACATGCGGCAAACAGATCGCCCGCCACCGCGCCGGGCAAAGTCCACACCACACGATCGGGCGCCACCCCGGCCTGGATCAGCGCCCGTGCGCTATCGCGCCAGCCATCGAAATCATCGTGCGCGGCAACGGCCACACAAATGCGTGACAGCAGCGCGGTCATGCAAACAGTTCCAGCTGTTCCCCGCGCACCGGTGCGACCATCGCGCGCAAATCGGCCCGATCGGCCAGCACAACCGGGCGCCAGTCGGCCGCGATGATGAACGGGCGCACTTTGGTCAGCGATACGGTAAGCCGCGCCAGATCGGCCAGATCGAGCCGCCGCTGCCGCCGCGCCGACAGGATGCCGTTTACCGCGCGCACCCCCAGCCCCGGCACGCGCAGCAGCGCCTCGCGCGGGGCACGGTTGACATCGACCGGGAACCGATCGCGGAATTTCAGCGCAAAGGCCAGTTTGGGATCGATATCCAGCGGCAGCATTCCCGCCGGATCGGCCGCCGCGCGCAGATCATCGAGCGAATAGCCATAGAACCGCAGCAGCCAGTCAGACTGATACAGCCGGTGTTCGCGCATCAGCGGCGGACGCTTCAACGGCAGCACCGCGCTGGCATCGGGAATCGGGCTGAATGCCGAATAATAAACGCGGCGCATGCCGAATTGCCCATAGAGCCCGGAGGACCGGGTGATGATTTCGGCATCGCTGGCGGCATCGGCGCCGATGATCATCTGCGTCGATTGGCCGGCCGGGGCATAGCGCGGCGCGTGGCGAAACCGGCGGCGGGCATCGCGCCCTTCGACAATCGCCCCCGCCATCAGGTCCATCGCGCCTTCGATGCGCGGCACCGATTTGTCGGGCGCCAGCCGGGTCAGCCCCGCGGTGGTCGGCAATTCCACATTGATCGACACGCGATCGGCAAACAGCCCGGCGCGGCGGACCAGATCGGGATCGGCCTCGGGAATCGTCTTTAGGTGGATATAGCCTCTGAAATCATGCTCTTCGCGCAGGATTCTGGCAGATTCTATCAACTGTTCCATCGTGTGGCTGGAACTTTTGATGATCCCCGACGACAGGAACAGCCCCTCGATATAATTGCGGCGATAGAACGCCAGCGTCAGATCGGCGACCTCTTGCGGCGAAAACCGCGCCCGCCGCACGTTCGAGCTTTTGCGGTTGATGCAATAATGGCAATCGAAAATGCAGTGGTTGGTGAGCAATATCTTCAGCAGCGAAATGCACCGCCCATCGGGCGCATAGGCATGGCAGATGCCCATGCCCTCGGTCGATCCGATGCCCTTCCCGCTTTTGCTGTCGCGCCGCGTGGTGCCCGATGACGCGCATGAGGCATCGTATTTTGCCGCATCGGCAAGAATTCCAAGTTTTTCAAGCGTGCTGAGCTGGGTCATTTGTTCCTTATATGTTCCAAAAACACATAAGGCCAGTGCCTTGGTGGACAGGTGTCCACAAGCCGATTCAGCGCAATTTTTTCAGCCACAGGGTGCGGCGGATGGTCAGTTCGACGCGGCACGAGGAGTAGACGACGGGCGCGATCGTGCCGCCGGAAAATTCGTCGGACTTTGTCCGGCAGAACGGATCGCGCGCGGCCAGCCAGGCGCGTTGCGCGGCCAGCAGGCGAGCGTGATCGGGGCCGGTGATCCGCGCAAACGCGCCCTTCCACACCGCATTGAGCGCGGCATCCTGCCGGGCGAATTCCCCTTCGAAGCAGGCGGCGTTTTCATAGGTGACGCGGGCCTTGTTCTGGCAGGCAGCAAAGGCCTGGGTGTAGCGCGCGTTGACTGCCGGATCGACCGGGTCTTCTTCGGCAGTCACATGCATCACATAGGCAAAGCGGCCAAAATCGGCGGCCATTGCCGGGCCGGCGAGCAGCGCCAGCCCCAGCAGGACCGGCCTAGAGCCCAAGGTCGCTCAACCCCGGATGGTCGGCGGGGCGCGGACCCTGCGGCCAGTGGAACAGGCGGTCGGCGGCGGCAATCGGCAGGTCGTTGATGCTGGCGATCCGCGTGCGCATCAGCCCGGCCGCGTCAAATTCCCAGTTTTCGTTGCCATAGGACCGGAACCATTGGCCAGAATGCGATTTGTTGGCATCATCATGCCATTCATAGGCAAAGCGCACCGCGATGCGATTGTCGGCAAAGGTCCACAGTTCCTTGATCAGCCGGTATTCGTGTTCACGCGCCCACTTGCGCGTCAGGAATGCGGCAATTTCGGTGCGCCCCTGCAGGAATTCGGCACGACTGCGCCAGCGGCTGTCGGGCGTATAGGCCAGCGCGACACGTTCGGGATCGCGCCCGTTCCACGCATCCTCGGCCATGCGCACCTTTTGCGCGGCGGTTTCGGCGGTGAATGGGGGGAACGGTGGCCTGCTCATCCCCCCGTTTGAGCCGATTGGTGCGATTTCGGCAAGGGGGGGGAGAACCGCAAGCGCAAAATGCCAGTTCATCGAGCATCGCAATGCACTGGCGGTTTTTGGCTCAGGATTGGTGCGAGCCGGTTTCCCTTGATGCGCAGTCTTCTTCAGCCTGATAGACACGTGAATTCCTGGCAGGAGGTACTGGCAATGAAGTTGACCCTGGTGATCGCGACCATCTTGGGGGTGATCGTGCCAAATGCGGTGTTTGCGCAGGATACCGGGACCCAGGAGGTCATCGTTACGGCCCAGCGCAGCCATGGGGATGGGTATTCGTCGAACATGCCGGTTGTCGGGCTGAGGCGCAGCGCCGATTTTGCGGTGCAGGAGGTCACTATCACGGGCGATACCCGCGATGCGATCCTCCGTCAGGACGAAATTTACCAGATGCTCGCAAATGCGATTGGTGCTGCGCCCCATGCAGGCGTTCAAATTGCGTCGGGTGAAGAAACGCTGCAACTCGTCACGATGGCGAATTATCGCAACCTTTCGCTGAAGAAGGACAACCGGCCAGACAGTCAGAAATTGTCGTTTCTGGTAAAATCGCCTCTTGGCTCCGGAATCGATGCAAAGTTGGCACAAGCGAAAATTGCCAGTTTCGTGAAAGGGGTGAAACCGGTCGGGCGCGCATTGATGGAAACGAGCGACGATCTGACATTTTCTGTTGTCGGACCGGACCAGTATCGTGGCGCAATCGCGGATATCATCGCCGCAGATGCAAAGGCCATGGCTGCGAAACTCGGCGATGGCTATGGGGTCGAAATCGAAGGGTTAAACCGACCGGTGGAATGGGCACGTTCCGGACTGTCCGAAGTCTTGCTCTACATCCCTTACAAGCTGGTGCTACTCCCCAAGCGCTGAATGGCCCGGTTGCCACACAATCCCTAGGCGCACAAACCCTGCAAGAACCATTCCGGCGCGCCGCCGCGGCCGTCGCCGGAAAGGCCGCGGCGATAGATCCAGTAACGGCGGCCGGTGCTGTCTTCGATGCGATAATAATCGCGCAGGCGGGCGGTGCCCTTTTCGCGCCACCATTCGGGGGAAATGCGTTCGGGCCCTTCGGCGCGGGTGATTTCGTGCACCGCGCCGCGCCAGCGGAACAGGCGCGGCAGGCCATCGGGCGCCTGGTAGATCACCGCGATCGGTTCGGCGCGGTCGAGCAGTTTCAGCGGGCGGGCGTGGAATGCCAGTTCCTCTTGCACGGCGTGTGCCGGATCGGGCGCGATCCAGCGTTGCGCGCGTTCGGGCACGTGGCTGGCGCGGGGCACCGGCATCGCCACCACCCCTGCCCCCAGCCGCGCCGTCAGCCGGTCGATACAGGCAGAAAGGCTGGTGCCGTGCGCTTCGGCCGCGGCATCCAGATCGATCTGCGTCAGCGCCAGCGGTTCGGCCCAGGGCGCGCTCAGCCGCACCAGTTCGATGCCGAAACCGGCGTCGCAATCATCCAGCCGGTGCGCAAACAGCCGGGTGATATGCGCCGGATCGCGCGTGGCCGCAGCCAGTTCGAGCGGGCGGCGCAGCACATCGCCATCGACTTTCCACAAGGCGAGTTCCAGCCGCCGCGCGCCCTGGCCCATCGCCTCCAACCGGCGGGCCAGCGCCTGCGCCAGATCGGCCAGCACCTGGTCGAGCAGCGGGCGATGGCGGATCGGTTCGAGCAGCCGGCGCTGCACCAGCGGCACCGGCACCGCCACCACCGGCAGGATCGGTTCGGGCACGCGGCCGCACAACTGGTCCAGCCGCACCAGCGGATTGGCCGCGGGCGCGCGCCGATCGCGAAACCGCCGCGCCAGCGCCGCGCGCCCGATCGCCGCCAGATCGCCGATGCGTTTCAGCCCCAGCCGGCCCAGCAGCAGTTCCACCGCATGATCGAGCCGCAACGCCGCCACCGGCAGATCGCGCAGCACGATCAGCGGATCGGCATCGTGTTCCATTATGCGGTGCCCCGGCACCCCGTGGTGCGCAAGCGCCCAGGCCGCGCCGGCAGTGGGCGCGATGCCCACCCGCACCGCCAGCCCGCGCGCGGCAAAGCACGTCTTTGCATCGGCCAGCAGCGCGCCCTCGCCCCCGAACAAGTGCGCCACCCCGGTAACATCGACAATCAGCCCGTCGGGCGGATCGAGCGCGCTCCACGGGCCCCAGCGCTGCGCCCACAGCGCCAGTGTTTCCAGAAAGGCGCGATCGCCGGCGGGATCGGCGGGATGAACCACCAGCCCGGGCGCCAGCGCGCGCGCATCGGCCAGCAGCATGCCCGTTTGCGCCCCGGCCGCGCGCGCAGGCGCGCTGGCGGCGGTGATGCGCGGGCCGTGGGCAGTTTCGCCCACCAGCACCAGCGGTTGATCGGAACGTTCGGATGATTCAGGCGATGGCCGGCACAGGTGCCAGCGATCGATCGCCAGCGCCGGGCACCACGCCGCCATGATCCGGCGAGAAGGTGGCGAGGTTGTGCCCTTCTCCATCATGACCCACTATCCATTTCCCGGGTTGAAACACATGCGCGCGGAACAGATCGGCCCGCCAGCGCGGATCGCCCGGGGCATCGGCATTCCAGCGCGGCGGCGGACTGGGCGCGGCGGACACATCCCAGCGCATCCGCGCCGAGCCCAGATCATGCCGCGCCGCCAGCCGCACCAGCCACAACGGCACCCCATGGCGCTGCGCCGCCAGGCTGAGCCGGCGCGAGGCGGTGAAATCGAGCGCGGCGGGGTTGCCCGCCACTTCGCCCACGACAAAGGCCAGATCGCGGCAGCGCACGCCTTCTTCCAGCGCAAACAGCGCATCCTCCACCCGGTCGGCGGCGACATGGATCAGCCGGTGGCGCAAGGCGGCAGGCAGCCCGGGGCGATAGGGCCGGCCGGAATGGCGGATCGCCGCCTTGTCCTGCACCCACAGCCAGGGGCGGTGGTCTGCCGGATCATCGGCCGCATCCAGCGCCAGCGCCAGCGCCATGGCCGCGCCGCTGGCCTCATCATCCGGGGCGAACAGTTCGGTATGGCACGTCGTCCGGCCCAGCCCGGGATGCCAGCGCCCAGAGCAAAGCCCAGAGCCAAGTCCACGCCAATCCTCCCCGGCACGGGGAGGGGGACCGCCCGCAGGGTGGTGGAGGGGCCTGGCCTCCGGGTGCAACGGCTGCGCTGCGGGGTGCAACGGCTGCGCTGCGGGGTGCAACGGCTGCGCTGCGGGAATCAGCGGCTGCGCTGGCGCATGCTGCCCCTCCACCACCCTGGCGGGTGGTCCCCCTCCCCGTGCCGGGGAGGATTGAGAAAGTGCGAATCGGTTCATATGTTCACATTATGTTCTCATTTTTCGATTGCGCAACGGGGAACAGAAAAAGGGCCGGGAAACCTTGTTCCCCGGCCCTTTTTCAGGTTGCGAAATGGCGCGCGATCAGTCGATCGGCGGCACCGAGCTTGGCGGAATATCCGCATCCAGTTCGTGCACTTCGATCAGGCCGCGCCCGACATGGCTCTTGCGATAGCCATAGGCAAAGTAGAACGCGAGCCCGATGCCACCCCAGATCGGCAGGACCAGGATCGAACCCAGCGGCAGATTGACATAGAGGAAAATGCAGCCCGCCGCCGCGATCGGTCCGGTAACCCAGATCAGCGGGGTGCGGAACGGGCGCGTCCGGCCAGGATCGCGCAGCCGCAGGATCATCACCGCCACGGCCACCATGAAGAACGCAAACAGGGTGCCCGAATTCGAAATGTCGGCCAGCTGGCCCACCGGCAAAAGCGCGGCGGCAAAGGCAACAAAGATGCCGGTGAAGATGGTGACGATATAGGGCGTCTTCCACTTCGGGTGCACTGTCGCCAGCTTTTCGGGCAGCAGCCCGTCGCGCGCCATCACGAAAAAGATGCGCGTCTGGCCAAAAATCATCATCAGGATCACCGACGGCAGCGCCAGATTGGCGGCAATGCCGATCAGATCGCCCGCGACGCTGTGGTTGATCCCGCGCAGGACAAAGGCCAGCGCCTCGTTCGAACAGACCAGCGGCTGTGCGCCTTTGGCGGTCAGCGCAGCACACTGCCGGGCAAATTCGGCCGAATCCGGCGAAATGCCGATGGCTGTCGGCTGCGCCCCGATGGCACCCACCGCCCCTGCCGCAACCAGCAGATAGAAAATCGTGCAGATCGCCAGACTGCCCAGCAGCCCGATCGGCACGTTGCGCTGCGGGTTCTTGGTTTCTTCGGCCGCGGTCGAAACCGCATCAAACCCGACATAGGCAAAAAAGATCGACGACGCCGCGCCAACCACGCCCATGCCCGATGTACCCTTCAGCCCGAACCAGCCATTGGGAGCAAACGGGGTGAAATGTTCGGCATGCATCACCGGCAGGGTCAGCACCACAAACATGGTCAGCGCGGTGATCTTGATCGCCACCAGCGCGGCATTGACCGTGGCGCTTTCGGTGGTGCCCTTGACCAGCAACGCGGTGATCACGCCTGCGATCACGATTGCCGGCACATTGATGATCCCGGTGGAAAAATCGGCATGCGGCATCCAGCCGACCAGTGTCCACGCCGGACCGGCGCTTAACGCCTGCGGTAACACAAGCCCGAACCAGCTTTTCAACAGGCCCATGAAATAGCCCGACCAGCCCACGCACACCGCAGAGGCCGCCACCGCATATTCGAGAATAAGCGCCCAGCCGACCATCCACGCCAGCAATTCGCCCACCACCGCATAGGAATACGTATAGGCCGAACCCGATACCGGCACCATCGAGGCCAGTTCGGAATAGCACAGCGCCGCCACCGCGCAGATGAAGCCGGCGATGACAAAGCTCCACATCATGCCCGGCCCCGCCTTTTGCGCGGCAGCAGCAGTCAGCACGAAAATGCCGGTTCCAATCACCGCCCCGACCCCCAGCAGGGTCAACTGGATCGGTCCAAGCGAACGATGAAGCGATTTTTTCTCGGCCGTGGCAAGAATGGCGTCGAGTGATTTGACGCGACCAAACATTGAATTCTCCCGCCTTGGTCCGCTGTCTGTTCCGATCACAGCGGCATCCAGGTTGTGGGGCGCGACGCTAGACGCATGGCCCGCGCCCGCAAAGACCTTTTTGCCGGGGCATGATTGCCCGTCCCTTCGGGCAACTGGCCGGCGCCGGCTGCGGCCGGCCGCCATGGCAGGAGGCGCCGGCTGTGGCCGGCCGCAATGGCCGCCGGCGCCATAGCCCCTTGTCCTTGCAACAGAGCAGGTTATGGCGGAACCCCGGCGCGGCAAAAGGAACGCAGCACCATGTCGACCACGTTTCAGCTTGATACATCGACCAGCCGAGCCCACCCCACCCCGGCGCCGATGAAGCGGCTGACCATTCCGCAAGTCCGCGCGCGCAAGGCCGGCGGCACGACCGCCGAACCGGTCGTGATGCTGACCGCCTATACCGCGCGCCAGGCGCAATTGCTTGATGCCCATTGCGATCTGCTGCTGGTGGGGGATTCGCTGGGCCAGGTGATCTATGGCCTGCCATCGAGCGTGCCGGTGACGCTGGACATGATGATCGCCCATGGCGCGGCAGTGGTGCGCGGCAGCTATCACGCGGCGGTGGTGGTCGACATGCCGTTCGGCAGTTACGAAGCCTCTCCGGAAATGGCCTTTGCCAGCGCGGCGCGCGTGCTGAAGGAAACCGGCTGCGCCGCGATCAAGCTCGAAGGCGGCGAGGCCATGGCCGAAACGGTCGCCTTTCTGGTGCGGCGCGGCATTCCGGTAATGGGCCATGTCGGCCTGACCCCGCAGGCGGTCAACGTGCTGGGCGGGTACAACGCGCGCGGCCGCGATGCGGCCGAGGCGGACAAGATCATGGCCGATGCCCGCGCGCTGGACCAGGCCGGCGCCTTTGCCGTGGTGATCGAGGGCGTGGTGGAACCGATCGCGATTGCCATTACCCGGGCCATCGCCTGCCCCACCATCGGCATCGGCGCCTCGGCGCAGTGCGACGGGCAAGTGCTGGTGACCGATGACATGCTGGGCCTGTTCGAACGCGTGCCGCGCTTTGTCAAAGTCTATGACAACATCGCCGAAACGATCGGCAAGGCCGCAGCGCGCTATGCCGATGATGTGCGTGCGCGGCGCTTTCCCGGGCCCGAACAGACGTATCAACCCCGTGGCCAAGCACCGGATGACAAGCTAGGCTGATCGCCGGCTGCCATCCTTGCAGGTCTGGAATCGCCCTTTGCTGCGCCAATTTGCCGGATCATTGCTGTTTACGCTGGCCGCGCTGATCGCGGCGCTGGCCTATGGCTGGCTGGGCACGGGATCGATGCAGGCCACCGGCGGCGTGGTGTGGATCGTGCTGGTGCTGGCGGTGCTGGAAATTTCGCTGTCGTTCGACAATGCGGTGGTCAATGCTGCGGTGCTGACCGACATGGACCCGGTGTGGCAGCGCCGGTTTCTCACCTGGGGCATGCTGATCGCGGTGTTCGGCATGCGCATCGTGTTTCCGCTGGTGATTGTCGCGCTGGCCGCCGGGCTGGGCCCGGCCGATGCGCTGCGCCTGTCGCTGACCCGGCCGGCGCAATACGAAGCGATCGTCAGCAGCGCGCACGGCGCGATTTCCGGGTTTGGCGGGGCGTTTCTGCTGCTGGTGGGGCTGGGCTTTTTTATCGATGACGCCAAATCGGTGCACTGGATCGGCTGGATCGAGCGCCGGCTGGCGGCGCTGGCGCTGGTGCATGCAGTCGGCATTGCGCTGGTGCTCGCGCTGTTGCTGGTCATCGCCCACGGCCTGCCCGGGCTCGAAGCGCTGGTGTTTGTCGAGGCGGGGCTTGGCGGGATCATCGCGCATGTGCTGGTCGAAGCGATCGGCACCCTGCTGGAATCGCGCGAAGCAGCGCGGCGCGCAGCGGGCGCGCTGGTACGATCGGGCCTGGGCGGATTTGTCTATCTCAACGTGCTCGATGCCTCGTTCAGCTTTGACGGGGTGATCGGGGCGTTTGCCCTTTCAAATTCGATGGTGATCATTGCGCTGGGGCTGTCGATCGGCGCGATGTTCGTGCGATCGATCACGCTGCTGCTGGTGCGGCACGGCACGCTGGCGGAATATCGCTATCTCGAACACGGCGCGTTCTGGGCGATCCTGGCGCTGGGCGTGATCATGCTGGTTTCGGTGCGCGTGGCCGTGCCCGAAACGGTGACCGGGCTGATCGGCGCGGTGCTGATCGGCCTGTCGCTGCTGGCATCACGCCGGGGGGGGTAACGCCGGCAGGATTATTTGCCCGCAAGGCTCGGTTTTGGCGCCGGGGTGCCCAAAAAGCGCGGTGCGGGCGCGGGCATGATCATGCCGGCATCTTCCACAAACGTGCCGCGCGCCACATTGTGCGGGTGCGATGGCGCCTCGGCGAGGCTCAGCACCGGGGCAAAGCAGGCATCGGTGCCATCGAGCAGCGCGCACCATTGCGCGCGCGTGCGGCTGCGGAACAGCGCGGCAATCCGCTCCTTCAGCGGGGCCCAGGTCGATGGGTCCATCTGCCGGGCAAATTCGGGATCATCTGTCAGCCCGGTGCGTTCGAGCAGCAGCGCATAGAATTGCGGCTCGATCGATCCGATCGAAATCCACTTGCCGTCGGCGGTTTCATAGGTGTCGTAGAAATGCGCGCCGCCATCCAGCAGGTTGACCCCGCGTTCATCGCGCCAGCGGCGATTGCCGTAAAAGGTCCAGGTCATCGCGGACAGGATCGCCGCGCCATCGACCATCGCGCAATCGACCACCTGGCCCTTGCCGGTGCGCGCGGCGGAAAACACCGCGGCCATCACGCCAAACGCCATCAGCATGCCGCCACCGCCGAAATCGCCCACCGCATTGACCGGAAACACCGGCTTGCCCCCCGCCGGGCCATACGTGTGCAGCGCGCCCGACAGCGCGATATAGTTGATGTCATGCCCGGCCAGCGGCGCCATCGGCCCGTCCTGGCCCCAGCCGGTCATGCGCGCAAAGACCAGCCGCGGATTGTCTGCCAGCAGCACATCGGGCCCCAGCCCAAGCCGCTCCATCACGCCGGGACGAAAGCCCTCAATCACCGCATCGGCTTCGCGCACCAGCGCGCGGATCTGCGCGATGGCCGCCGGGTCCTTCAGGTCCAGTTCCAGCCGATCGCGGTTGCGGTTGAGAATGTCGCGATTGCCGGCATCACCCACGCGCCCGGGCGCAGCGGGGCGTTCGATGCGGATCACGCGCGCGCCATGATCGGCCAGCATCATGCCGGCGAACGGCCCCGGACCGATCCCGGCAAATTCCAGAACCGTCAGGCCTTCCAGTGCCCCTGCCATGGCATTCTCTCCATCACAACCGATTGCGAATTTAACCGGTCAATTGAATGGAGACCTAGCCCGGCTTTGCCGCCGCTGTCGAGGGGGCTTGTGCCGCACGCGGCCAATCGCCGCCGCGCGCCAGCATCGCCTTGCGCAAATCGGCCAGATCGCGCGCGCGCGCCGGATTTCCGGCCCAACCCGCCGCCAGCAGCAGCATCGCGGTCGCGCTTTCGGGGTTCTGCGCGAGATAGCGCGAGGTCATGGCATCGGCATCGCCCGCCCGCCCCGCCGCACGCAATGCCGCATCCATGCGCACCAGCACCGCTTCGTTGAACCGGATCGCAGCGGCATTGGTATAATCGATCAGCGCCGCGCGCGCATCGCCGCGCGCCATGCGCACATCGCCGGCCAACAGATTGGCTTCGGCATTGCCGGAATTGTCATCGCGCAGCCGGTCGGCCACGGTTTGCGCCGGATCGGCCTGGTGCGCGGCGAGCAGCGCGCGGATATAGGGCACGGCATTGCCCGCCAGCCGCGGATTGTCAGCATAACGCACCGCCAGCACCGGCACCGTGCCCGTGGCGGCCAGCGGTGCCGCCGGGGTCTTGCCGGGCAGGGCCTTTGCGCGCGCGATCAGCGCCTGGCCCCGCGCGCGGTCTGCGCGCGCCTGCGCCACCGGTTCGTGCGCGGCAATGTGCAGCCAGCCCTGGCCATCCAGCGCGATCACATCGGGCACGGCGCGGCCGGCGGCAACATCGCCATCGCACAGATCGACCAGCCGCCGCCAATCACCCCGCGCCGCCAGCGCGCGCGCCAGCACCTGGCGCGCCAGCAGATTGTCGGGCTGGATGCGCACCAGCCGTTCCAGCACTTCGGCCGCCAGATCGTGATTGCCCGCGCGATATTCCAGCACGCCCGACAGCAGCATCGCCGCGGGCATGTCGCGAAAGGCATTGCCGGTGTGCTGCAGGATCGACCGGGCCAGCGCGGTCTGCCCGGCGCGCGCCGCCAGCACCGCCTGCATCAGCAAAGCGCGCGGGTTTTTCGGATCGACCTCGGCCAGTTTGCGCGCCACGATCAGCATTGCGCGCGCCTGCCCCATATCGCCCAGCGTGGCGCCATAGGCATCGAGCAGCGCGGGTTCATCCGGATGCAGTTTCAGCGCGGCCTCAAACCATGGCAACGAGGCCGACAGCCCGAATTGTTCGCGGATCAGCATGCCGCGCAGTGCCAGCGCGCGCGGATTGCGCGGATCGAGCGCCACCGCATGGTCGGCCGCAGCCACGGCAAGCACGTGTTCGCCGCCGGTAAAGCGCAACGAGGCAATCGCCACCCACAGATCGGCATCGCCCGGCGCAAAATGCAGCGCCTGGTCAAATGCTGCGGCCGCCGCCGCCAGATTGCCGTCACCCAGCGCGATCTGGCCGCGCACGCGCCAGCCCAGCCCCGCGCTGTCCGGCGTCATCGCCCCGGCATCGAGCACTTTGCGCGCGCCGGCGCGATCGCCCTCGGCCAGCAGCGCCTGCGCCAGCGCGGCGCGCAGCGCATCGTCGGCATGGGTGCGCGCGATTGCCTTGCGCACCATGGCTTCGGCGCTGACCGGATCGCGCCGTTCGATCGCGGCGGCGGCATCGCGGCGCACGACATCGATCAAGGTGTCACCAGCACCCGCCACAACCGCCGCGGTAAGCGCGATTGTCGCCGCGCCCAGGCGCAAAATGGTCTTAATGTTGCAGATCATACTGTTTGAGCAGATCGTACAGCGTTGGCCGGCTGATGCCCAGCAGCCGCGCGGTGCTGGTGATATTGCCTTCGCTGCGCGACAGGGCGTGGCGGATCATGCGCTTGTCGGTGGCTTCGCGCGCCGATTTCAGATTGAGCATCTGGTCTTCGGCGGTGCCCGGTTCTGCCAGATCGAGATCGGCGGCGGTTATCAGCTTTGCATCGGCCATGATCACCGCGCGTTTCAGCCGGTTTTCCAGTTCGCGCACATTGCCCGGCCAGGGCCAGGCATCGATCGCAGCCAGCGCATCGGGGGCAAAACCCTTGATCTGCGGGTTCATCTGCGCGGCAAACCGCGCGAGGAACGCGCGCGCCAGCAGCACCGCATCGCCCGCGCGTTCGGACAGGCCGGGAATACGCACCACGATTTCGGCGAGCCGGTAATAGAGATCTTCGCGGAACCGGCCATCGGCGATCATCGCCTCCAGGTTCTGGTGCGTGGCGCAGACAATGCGCGTATCGACCTCTATCGAGCGCCGCCCGCCGATCCGTTCGATCGTGCGCTCCTGCAAAAACCGCAGCAGTTTCACCTGCAATTGCAGCGGAATATCGCCCACTTCATCGAGAAACAGCGTGCCCCCGCTGGCCTGTTCGATCTTGCCCTCGGTGGTCTTGACCGCGCCGGTAAAGGCGCCCTTTTCGTGGCCGAACAGCTCGCTTTCCAGAAGGTTTTCGGGAATTGCGGCGCAATTGATCGCCACGAACGCGCCTTTGGCCCGGCCCGAAGCCTCGTGCAGCCCGCGCGCCAGCAATTCCTTGCCCGTGCCGCTTGCGCCCAGCAGCATGACCGAAACATTGGTGTTGGCCACGCGTTCGATGGTGCGCGCCACTTTCACCATTTCGGGCGCGGCGGTGATCAGCCGGCCCAGCACGCGGTGATCATCGGGCGCGCGTTCGGCCAGCAGGCGGTTTTCCAGCTCCAGCTTGTGCACATGCAGCGCGCGCCGCACGATCAGCCCGATGGCATCGATATCCACCGGTTTGGCATAGAAATCATAGGCGCCGTGCTGAATCGCGCGCAGCGCGGATTCGCGCGCGCCGTGGCCAGAGGCGACAATCACTTTGGTATCGGGCTTGATCGCCATGATCGCGTCGAGCAGGGCAAAGCCTTCGCTCGTGCCGTCGGGATCGGGCGGCAGGCCCAGATCGAGCGTGACCACCGGGGGTTCTTCGGCGCGCAGCAGGGTCAGCGCGGTCTGCCGATCGCCGGCAATCAGCACTTCGAAATCTTCATAGGCCCATTTGAGCTGGGCCTGAAGCCCGGGATCGTCTTCGACAATCAGAAGCTTGGGCTGGATCGCGGTCATGACAGGGCTGCTTTCGTCGCAGGAATGTGTGGGGCAGAAATGTGTGGGGCAGGAATGTGTGGGGCGGAAATGTGTTGGCCCGGAACGGAATGAGGCTCGCCACCGGTGTCGATCTTCGGATCGGTCGCCAGCGGCAGGCGGATGGTGAAACGGCTGCCCAGGCCTTCGCGGCTTTCCACTTGCAGCCGCCCGCGCATCGCCTGGATCAGCTCGCGCGCTTCGAACGCACCGATGCCGAACCCGCCGGGCTTGGTCGAAACGAACGGGGTAAACAGGCGGGTGCGCACGAATTCGGCGCTCATCCCGCTGCCATTGTCGATCACTTCGATCACGCCCTGGCCATCCTCGATCCGGCTGTGCAGAAACACGCCCAGTTGCCCTTCGGTGGCATCGATCGCGTTCTGCACCAGATGCGCCAGCACTTGTTCCAGCGTGTCGCGCGCCGCCAGGACCCGGCACGGCTGTGCATCGGCCACAAACACCTGATCATGCCCCAGCGCGACATTGGTGCGCGCGGCAATCGCGCTGACCACATCGGCGGCATCGATCGGTTCGCTCGCCGTGACCGTGCCCGCGCCATAGCGCGACAGGCGCGCAATCAGCGCGTTCAGCTTGTCCGCGGCATTGCGCAGCGTAACCAGCATGTCGCCCCGGAATGCCGGATTGTCGGCATGGCGTTCGGCATTGCGCGCCAGCAGCGCCAGCTGGCTCGCCAGATTCTTGATGTCGTGCATCACAAAGGCGATGCGGCGGTTGAATTCGTCGAACCGGCTCGCTTCGAGCAGCGCGGCATGGCTGGTCTGTTCGGCCAGAAAGCTGGCCAGTTGCTGCCCGACCACGCGCAACAGGTCGAAATCTTCCCAATCGAGTTCGCGCACCAGCGCCGGCCGGCCCAGCACCACCAGCCCGACCAGCCGTTCGAAATGGAGCAGCGGCACCAGCACCCACACCGCGTCTTCGGCGATCATCCATTCGGGCATCAACGCCACTTCGCCGGCATGGTCGGTGCCGCGCCGCACCTGATCGAGATCGACGATAAAGCCGCTGCGTTCCAGAAAGCCGACCGCATCATGGGCCACGGCCACCGCCGGCACATCCAGCGTCGCCCATTGCCAGCGCGCCGCCAGCACCAGCGCGCCGCCTTCGCCCGGCACCAGCAGCAGCCCGCGCGCGCTGTCGGTAATATCGGCCAGCGCCTGGACCACGCGCGCGTGCAGCGGCTGGGCATTGGCATCGGCCCGGCCGATGGTGCGCGCAAACCGCAGCCATTCGGCGCGATAATCATACCGGTGCTGAAAGAAATGTTTGGCCAGCACGACATTCAGCCAGCGCCGCAGCCGCGTGGATGGCACCAGCGCGATGATTACCACGGTGGTGCCAAACGCAAAGCCAAGCTGGACCAGAGCGCCGGTATTGCCCCCGGCCCAGGCCACCGATTGCGCCGCGCCGACCATCACGATCAGATAGACCCCGATGATCAGCAGCATCAGCGACTGGAACGCCACCGCGCGTGATGGTGACAGGCGCAGCGATCCGCCACTGCGCGCCGCAATACCGATCATCACCAGCGCCGCGCCCTGCGCCACCGCGCGCAGCACGACCAGTTCATCGGGCACGCCATGGCCAAGATAGGCAATGGTGTAATAATTGAGATCATACCCCCACAGCAGCGCCAGGGCGAGGCAGTTCCACCGCACCGCCGCACGCTGCCCGGCCACCGCGCCGACATAGAGGTTGTGCACCAGCACCAGCGCGCCGGTGGTTGTCAGCAGGTGGAACAAGTCCGAAACTTTGCCGATCGTGGTCACCGCCGCGGCAAACGCGCCGAACCGCACGGTCAGGAACACCAGCGCCAGCTGGAACAGTTCGACCAGCGCCAGCGCCGCCAGCACCGGGCGCACCGGCGCCACGGTTTCATCGCGATGATCGCGCGCAAACAGTTTCAGCACGACAAACAGCCAGGCCAGATTGCGCGCCACTTCGCCCACGCTCGCCATCAGGCTGGTACCACCCGTGGCCGATCCGACCATGCACCACAGCGCGGTAACTGCCACCGCGCCGATTACGGCGCGGCTGGTGCCACGCCGGCGGCGATGCCGGTCGATCAGCCAGACCACCAGCAGCATCGCGGCAAAGGCCACGGCCAGTTCCAGCCAGTGCCCGGCGGCAGTCCAGGTGAACATATGGCCCACCGGTTCAGCGCGCCCCTTCGTTCCACAGCACCACCCGCAGCGTTTGCAGCAGGATCAGCAGGTCCAGGAACGGGGTGTAGTTCTTGGCATAATACAGGTCGTATTCCAGCTTGTGCCGCGAATCCTCGATCGAGGCGCCATAGGGATAATTGATCTGCGCCCAGCCGGTGATGCCCGGTTTGACCATGTGCCGTTCGGCATAATAGACCAGCTTTTCCTCAAGATCCTCGACGAATTCGGGCCGTTCGGGGCGCGGCCCGACAAAGCTCATCTGCCCCAGGAGCACGGTCCACGCCTGCGGCAGTTCGTCGATCCGCAGTTTGCGGATGATCCGCCCGACGCGGGTTACGCGCGGGTCTTCCTTCGCGGCCCACTGCGCGCCGCCGGCTTCGGCATCGATGCGCATCGAACGCAGCTTGATCAGCGAAAACGTTTCGCCATACAGCCCTACGCGCACCTGGCGGAAAAACGCCGGCCCCCGGCTGTCGAGCTTTACCAGCAGCGCAAACAGCGCCACCAGCGGCGCCGTGGTGATCAGCAGCACCAGGCTGGCAACAATATCGAACAGGCGCTTGATCGCGCTCGACACCATGCGGCCCGATGAAAACCCGTCGGAAAAGATCAGCCAGCTGGGATTGACCGTATCGAGATCGACCCGCCCCGTTTCGTGTTCCAGAAACGTCGAAAATTCATTGACATGGACCCCTGTGGTCCTGATCCGCAGCAAGTCCTTCAGCGGCAGCGCGTTGCGCCGTTCCTCCAGCGCCAGCACGACTTCGCTCACCCCCAGGTTTTCGACATGGCGGGTCAGATTGGCAATCGCATCGCGGTGGATCGCCTCGGCAACCAGCGGCGGCTGCGCGCTCATTGCAACATAGCCGACAATCACAAAGCCGGCTTCGGGCCGTTCGCCCAGCTTGCGCAGCCGGTCCGCGCGCGCGCCCGCGCCCAGCACCAGCACGCGGCGGCGGAATGCGGCCGTGCCCAGCAGGCCCGACAGCAAGGCGCGGATCAGGATCAGCAGCGCAATCGCGATGAACATCGCATAAAACAGGTTCGACCGCCAAAGCGTGCGCCCGGGCAGCAGGAAATAGACCACCGACAGCGCAATGATGCCCAGGCTGATCGCCACCAGCAGCCGCGCCGCGGCATAGCGCATCGACCGCAGCGCGTCCGAGCCATAGACCCCCACCGCGATCATCGCGGTCTGCACCAGCCCGGCAAAAATCAGCAGCGGCGCCCAGCGGTGGCTGATATCGCCCAGATCGATGCCGATCTGCCAGGCGCGAACCAGCCAGCCCAGCTCACCCGCAGCCATCAGCAGCGCGAAATCGAACAGCCCGAGCAGCAGGACCGCATTGGGAATATAGTGCTTGAACAGGCGGATCATCGCTTGCAGTCGCCCTTTGTGGTCCTGCACCGTGCGCCGGACAATCCGGGCACGGCGATCGTCTTGCCCCGGTGGCATAGCTGCAAAACCGTAAAGCGTCGGTAAATTTGACAGTCCCGATCGGTCGATTGTACGCCGAATTTCCTGATTTGCCCCCGTTTTTCGCGCAACCGGGCAACCGCTTGTCGGATCTGCTTACACTGCGCACGGGCATAAACGCAGGGGCGCAACCCTGCTGGCCATAACCCTACTGGATATGCCGCGCAGTTGGTGCGATGACAGGGCCATGCGGGAAAAGGAACTGCGCGTCGCGCTGGTCTGTTACGGCGGGATCAGTCTGGCGGTCACCATGCACGGCGTGACCAAGGAAATCTGGCATGCCACGCGCGCCAGCCGGGCGTGGCATGCGGGCGAGCGCCTGCCGGGCGGGGTTGCCGGCGTCTATGCCCGCCTGTTCGACACGATCGGGCGCGAGCGCGAACTGGCGCTGCGCTTTATTCCGGATATCCTGTCGGGCACGAGCGCGGGCGGCATCAACGCGGTGTTTCTGGCGCAGGCGCTGGTCAGCGGGCAAAGCCTGGATGCGCTGACCGGGCTGTGGCTGGATGGCGCCGACAGCGACGTGCTGATCGCGCCCGAGGCCAAACCGTGGAGCCGGCTGGCCAAGATCTGGGCCTGGCCAGTGGTCTGGCTGGCGCTGCGTCTGCCCGGCACCGGGCTCGACGATGCCGGGCTCGCCGCCGATACCCGCGCCGAAGTGCGCGCCAAAGTGTCACGCCTGATCCGCGCGCGGTGGTTCCAGCCACCGTTCAGCGGCATCGGTTTTGCCCGCCTGCTGGCCGATGCCTTTACCGCGATGGCGAACGCGGCACAGCCGGAATCCGGCCAGGACGAGGCGCCACCGGCTCCGCTGCTGCCCGCCGGCCACCCGCTCGATCTGGTGGTCACCGCCACCGATCTGGGCGGATATCGAGCAGAACTGGCGCTCAACAGCCCGCCGCTGGTCCACGAAAACGAACATCGCCTGGGAATCGGGTTTCATGCCCGGGCCGATGCCGATCCGGCGACCATGGCAAAGGGCCTGGCCCCCCTGCCCGCGCTTGTCATGGCGGCGCGCGCCACGGCCAGCTTTCCCGGCGCGTTCCCGCCGCTGATGGTCGGTGAAATCGATGGTCTGGCCGCCGAACGCGGGCTGGACTGGCCCGGCCGCGACGCCTTTTTGCGGCGGATCATGCCGGTCCACGCGCGCGAAGGCGGGATTGACGGGGTGGCGCTGATCGATGGTGCGGTGCTCAACAACCGCCCCTTTGCCGAGGCGATGGCCGCGCTGCGCAACCGGCCCGCGCGGCGCGAAGTGGACCGGCGGTTTGTCTATATCGAGCCGCACCCCGCGACCGCCACCCCGGCACGGCCGCGCGCACCGGGATTTTTCACCACGATCTTTGCCGCGCTGTCGGCGATCCCGCGCGAACAGCCGATCCGCGATAACCTGGCCGCAATCACCCGCCAATCGCGCACGCGCGAACGGCTGCGCGCGCTGATCGACACGTTGCGCCCCGATATCGAGGCCAAAGTGGCGCATTTGTTCGGGCATACGCTGTTCTTTGAATCCGCCGGACGCGCGCGGCTGACCGCGTGGCGCGCGCGCGCGCAACAGGCGGCGGCGGAACAGGCGGGGTTCACCTATCACGGCTATGCCCAGGTCAAACTGGATGCGATCATTGCCGATCTGGCGCGCACGATTGTCGAGGCCGAACCCGAAGCCGGCCCGGATGATCGGGTGGTGCGCGTCCTGGCGCGCCATCTGGAAGCATCCGGGCTGGCGCGGCTGGTGACCGGGCGTGGCGATGCCAGCGCGGCGGCGATCGCGTTTTTCCGCGCGCACGATATCGGATTTCGCATCCGCCGGCTGAAACTGCTGGCGCGCCGGTTGACCGAAGACTTGCCCGCCGATGGCTCCGTGCCCGGTCGCGAAACCGCGCGCGCAATCGTCTATCAGGCGCAGGCGCTTTATCAGGAACGGGAAACCGGCCGCGGGCTGGGCCCCGGGTTTGCCGCCGCCGCGGCGCAGGTCCATGCCGATCCCGAAAGCGTGCTTGCCGCCATTGCCACGCGGCGCGATCTTACCGGGATCGATGTCGTGGTCGATGGCATGATGGTCGACGGGCTGGCCGCGCTCGACCGGCCGCTGCGCCGCAAGTTCCTCCACGCCTATCTGGGATTTCCCTGGTACGATATCGCAACCCTGCCGCTGCTCAACGGTGAAGGCGTGGAGCCCGGCGCACTGGGCGAATTCGACCCGATCCGCGTTGACCGCATTTCGCCCGATGATGCCTGCTCGATCCGCGCCGGGGGCACCGCCGCCTGCCTGAAAGGCATTGCGTTCTACAGCTTTGGCGCGTTTTTCAGCCGCGCCTTTCGCGAAAACGATTATCTGTGGGGCCGGCTCCACGGTGCCGAACGAACCATCGACATCATTGCATCGTCCGTCGAACCGCCGCTGCGGCAAACGACGATCCGGACAATCAAGCGCGATGCGTTCCTCGCGATCCTGGCGGAAGAGGAACCGCGCCTGATGGCCGACCCGGCGCTGGTGCCGGGCATCAGGGCGGAAGTGCTGGGCGCGTTTGACGGCCTGACCGGGCAACACCCGCCCCATGGCGCAAGTCATTCCGGCGAAGGCGGGAATCCGGTTGCAACGGCGCCGTAACGCCCACGGTCTGACCGACAGCGGTGGACCGTCATTTCCTGCTGGCGGGCATTTCCTGCTGGCAGGCAATTCCTGCTGGCAGGCAATTCCTGCTGGCAGGCGCGCCTACTCGGTCAGATCGTTCCACGCGTCGCGGATGCGGTCGAAGAATCCCTTGGTCTGGGGGCATTCCTCGCCGGTTTCCGATCCCTGGAATTCGCGCAGCAGTTCGCGCTGGCGCGGGGTCAGGCGGGTGGGGGTTTCGACGTGGATTTCGATCACCAGATCGCCCGCGCCGCGCCCCTGCAGCACCGGCATGCCGGCGCCGCGCTTGCGCAATTGCTTGCCCGACTGGATACCGGCGGGAATTTCGATCACATGCTTGGCCCCGTCGACGCCAGGCAGTTCGATCGTTCCGCCCAACGCCGCGGTGGTAAAGCTGATCGGCGCGTGCGTGGTCAGCGTGGTGCCTTCGCGTTCGAACACTTTGTGCGCGCGGACATGCAGGAAAATGTACAGATCGCCCGGGGGCGCGCCGTGGGGGCCGGCCTCGCCCTTGCCCGCCAGCCGGATGCGCGTGCCGTTGTCGACGCCCGGCGGAATTTCCACTTCCAGCCGCTGCGGCATATCCACGCGGCCTTCGCCGCGGCACTGGCGGCACGGGCTTTCGATCACTTCACCGCGGCCGTGGCAAGTCGGGCAGGCGCGCTCGACCATGAAAAAGCCCTGTTGCGCGCGCACTTTGCCGTGCCCGCCGCACATGTTGCAACGCCGTGCCGCAGTGCCGGGGGTCGCGCCCGATCCACTGCAAGGTTCGCATTTCTGCGACACTTCCACCGAAATCTCGGTCGATTTGCCATGGAACGCGTCTTCCAGCGTGATTTCCATGTCGTACCGCAGATCGGCACCGCGCCGCGCCTGCTGCCGCCCGCCGCCGCCGCCAAAGGCATTGCCGAAAATCGTTTCGAATATATCGCCCAGATCGCCGAATTCGCCGCCGCCAAAGCCGCCGCCGCCGCCACCGCCGGGCCCGCCCTGCTGAAACGCGGCATGGCCGAACCGGTCATAGGCGGCACGCTTTTGCGCGTCGGACAGACAGGCATAGGCGGCGTTGATCTGCTTGAACCGGGCCTCTGCCTCGGCATCGCCGGGATTTTTGTCAGGGTGATAGCGCATGGCCAGCCGGCGAAACGACGATTTGATCGTCTTTTCGTCCGCCGTGCGTTCCACTTCGAGCAGTTCGTAGAAATCGATCTCGGCCGACATCAGGCAGGTTCCCGGTCAAGGCTGGGGGGTAATTGCGGAACCGGCCGCCGCCCGGCACGGGGCGTCGGCCGGTTTCGCCGACGCGAGGACAACGTCATGCATGCCATGGTCCGGCATGCCAACCCCTTTCAGGGCAGAGTCGTCCCCGCGCGTTTTGCAGGCAAGGATCAATGCTTGTCGTCGACTTCCGAAAACTCGGCATCGACCACATCATCGGCGGCCGGCTGTGCGCCGCCCGGCGAAGAAGCCGCCGCCTGTTCCTTTTCATAGATCGCCTGGCCCAGCTTCATCGCCTTTTCGGTCAGGGCCTGCGCCTTGGTGTTGATCGCGTCGGTATCGCCGCTGTCGATCGCGCTGCGCGTTTCGGCCAGCGCGGCCTCGATCTCACCCTTCAGCGTGGCATCGACTTTGTCGCCGTGTTCTTCCAGCTGACGCTCGGTGGCATGGACCAGGCTGTCGGCGTTGTTGCGCGCTTCGGCCGCTTCACGCCGCTTCTTGTCTTCGGCGGCAAACTTTTCCGCATCGCGCACCATCTGGTCGATATCGGAATCGGACAGGCCGCCCGATGCCTGGATGCGGATCTGCTGTTCCTTGCCGGTGCCCTTGTCCTTGGCCGACACGTTGACGATGCCGTTGGCGTCGATGTCGAACGCGACCTCGATCTGCGGCACGCCGCGGCGTGCCGGCGGCAGGCCGACGAGGTCGAACTGCCCCAGCAGCTTGTTGTCGCCGGCCATTTCGCGTTCGCCCTGGAACACCTTGATGGTCACCGCCTGCTGGTTGTCTTCGGCCGTGGAAAAGACTTGCGCCTTTTTGGTGGGGATCGTGGTGTTGCGGTCGATCATCCGCGTCATCACGCCGCCCAGCGTTTCAATGCCCAGCGACAGCGGGGTCACGTCGAGCAGCAGCACGTCCTTCACATCGCCCTGCAACACGCCCGCCTGGATCGCCGCACCCATGGCGACGACTTCATCGGGGTTCACACCGGTGTGCGGTTCCTTGCCAAAGAAATCCTTCACCACTTCGCGCACGCGCGGCATGCGGGTCATCCCGCCCACCAGCACGACTTCGTCGATGTCCCTGGCGGTGAGCCCGGCATCGGCCAGCGCCTTGCGGCAGGGTTCCAGCGTGCGATCGATCAGCTTGGTCACCAGCCGTTCAAGATCCGAGCGGGTGATGGTTTCGACCAGATGCAGCGGGGTGGTCGTGCCACCTTCCATGCGCGCGGTGATGAACGGCAGGTTCACTTCGGTGGTCTGCGAAGACGACAGCTCGATCTTGGCCTTTTCGGCAGCTTCCTTCAGCCGCTGCAGCGCCAGCTTGTCGGTCTTGAGGTCCAGACCTTCGCGGCCCTTGAACTTGTCGGCCAGGTATTCGACCACCACGGTGTCAAAATCTTCGCCGCCCAGGAACGTGTCGCCGTTGGTCGATTTCACTTCGAACACGCCGTCGCCGATTTCCAGCACCGAAATGTCGAATGTGCCGCCGCCAAGGTCATAGACCGCGATGGTCTTGCCATCCTGCTTGTCCAGGCCATAGGCCAGCGCCGCCGCAGTCGGCTCGTTGATGATGCGCAGCACTTCAAGACCGGCAATCTGCCCGGCGTCCTTGGTCGCCTGGCGCTGCGCGTCGTTGAAATAGGCCGGCACGGTGATCACCGCCTGGGTCACGGTTTCACCCAGATAGCTTTCGGCGGTTTCCTTCATCTTCTGCAAGGTGAAGGCGGAAATCTGCGACGGGCTGTAATCCTGGCCACCGGCCTTTACCCAGGCATCGCCGTTCTTGCCCTTGACAATGCCATAGGGAACAAGACCCGCGTCCTTCTGGGTCATCGGATCGTCAAAACGACGGCCAATCAGGCGCTTGACCGCAAACACGGTGTTGTCGGGGTTGGTCACCGCCTGGCGCTTGGCCGGCTGGCCGATCAGGCGTTCGCCATCCTTGGAAAAGGCGACGATCGACGGCGTGGTGCGCGCGCCTTCCGAATTTTCGATGACCTTGGGCGTACCGCCATCCATCACCGCAACGCAGCTGTTGGTCGTGCCGAGGTCGATACCGATAACTTTAGCCATGATTTCCCGTTTCCTTGCACATTGCGACACCGCGCCTTGCAGCGTTCCCCTGCCGGGCGAACGACCGTCTCGCGGTTCAGACAGGCGGGATATAGGTGCGCTTTGGCTTGGCACAAGGGTGGCCAAAGCCTAGATGGGCGCTTGTTCGAAATTGACCGCCCGAAGGACCCGATATGCGCCGCACTGCCTTGATCACTTCGCTTTTGCTCGCAGCGCTTGCCGGGTGCGCGAAACAGCCCGAGGCCACCGACGCTGCCGAAACCGCGGCACCCGCCTCAGCCGAAGCGGTCGAGGGCCCCACTGCCGCGCCCGGCCTGCAACTGGGCGATGCGCGCGTGCAGCTGCCCGCCGTGCCCGGGCGCCCGGCGGTGGCCTATTTCACGCTCAATGCGGGCGCCGATGCCAAAGGCGCACTGGTTGCGGTGCATGCCGATCATTTCGCCCGCGCCGAAATGCACCAAAGCCGGATGGAAGGCGGCGCGATGACGATGGACCCGGTCGACCGCGTGGCTTTGATGCCGGGCAAGCCGGTGATTTTTGCCCCGGGCGGCTATCATGTCATGCTGTTTGACGGCGACGGCACGCTGAAGCCCGGCGGCACCACCGAACTGACCCTCACGCTAGACAGCGGCGACAAGATCAGCGGCACCGCCAAAGTCACCGCCACCGGCGGCGACATGGCGATGTAAGTGTCTGACCCGAAACTCCGTTTCGGGAAGTCGGTACCGACTTCGAAACTCGCCCTTTCGCGAGTTTCGAGCCAGACTCCAACACCGATGATCCTCCCCGTTTCGGGGAGGATCATCGGTTCAATCCGGCTTTTTCGCCACTGCGACCATTGCCGCGCGCAGCAGGCGGTCCTTGATCATATAGCCGGCCTGCAATTCCTGCACCACGGTGCCCGGCTCCACATCGTCCGAGGGCACTTCGATCATGGCCTGGTGCTGGTGCGGATCGAGCGGCAGGCCCTTGGCGGCGATCCGCGTGATCCCGTGGCTGGAAAACACCTTTTCGATCTCGCGCCCGGTCGCTTCGAGCCCGGCCACCAGATTGCGGAACTTGTCATCGGCGCGCAGGTCGGCCGGAATCGCTTCCAGCGCGCGGGCGATATTGTCCGCCACCGAAAGCACATCGCGGGCAAAGCCGGTGGCGGCATAGGCGCGCGCATCGGCAATGTCCTTTTCCAGCCGGCGGCGCACATTGTGCGTTTCGGCCTTGGCATAAAGGATATCCTGCCGCGCGGTTTCCAGATCTTCGGTCAGGCGGGCCAGATCCGCTTCCAGAGCCTGGGTCGTATCATCAATCATGTCAGCGGGTACGCCTTCCAATTCCTTGGCCAATTCTCTGGCCGATTCCCTGGCCATCTCTGCGGCTTCATCCACGCTTTGATCACGCGTTTGCTTGTCGGTCATTTTCGTGAAAATCCGTCTTGTCCGATCAGTTTGCTCAGCGATTGAGCAGTGAAATCTACCATGGGGACGACGCGCGCATAATTCAACCGCGTAGGCCCGATCACCCCCACCACGCCGACCACGCGGCCTTCGCCATCGCGCCAGGGCGTGGCGATCACCGCCGATCCCGAAAGCGAGATCAGCCGGTTTTCGCTGCCGATGAAAATGCGCGTGGCCTGCGCCTCGCGCGCGGCATCCAGCACCTGGGCGATGGCCTCGGCGCTTTCCAGTTCATCCAGCAATTGCCGCACGCGTTCGATATCGTGCATCGCCGCTTCGTCCAGCAGATTGGCCTGCCCGCGCACCACCAGCACCGGGCGCTGCGCGGCATCGCGGCTCCACACCGCCAGCCCGCGCCGCACCAGATCCGCGCTCACGCTGTCGAGCGCGCTGCGGCCGCCGGCGATTTCCGCGGCAATGCCCGACGCCGCCTCGGCCAGGGTGCGCCCCGCCAGCCGCGCGGTCAGGTAATTGCCCGCTGCCTCCAGCGCGCCGGGCGCGATCGGTTCGGGCAATTCGATCACGCGGTTTTCGATCCCGCCGTCTTCGGCCACCAGCACCACCAGCGCGCGGCGCGGCGACAGCGCGACAAACGAAATCTGCATCAGCCGCGGTTCTCTGCGGGGCACCATCACCACCCCTGCCCCTGCCGACAGTTCCGACAGCGCAGTGCTTGCCGCGGCCAGCGCCGCCTCGATCGATCCGCCCTGCGCCAGCCCGCGTTCGATCTGCGCGCGCTCTGCCGGCGAAGGCTCGGCCACTTGCATGATGCCATCGACAAACAGCCGCAGGCCGATATCGGTCGGCATCCGCCCCGCGCTGGTATGCGGCGCGGCCAGCAGCCCGGCATCCTGCAATTCCTGCAGCACCGACCGGATCGATGCCGGCGAAAGATTGAGCCCGCTGCTGCCCGCCAGCGTCTTTGATCCCACCGGCAGCCCGCTGGCGATATAGCCTTCGACCACCATGCGAAAGATATCGCGCGCGCGCGCCGTCAATTCGGGAAGCGAAGGACCTGCTATCATCCCCCCACATTACCCGCCCCTGATGCGGGAACAAGCCTTGCGAAGGGCAAGCCGATGCGTCACAGGCCTTCCCAAGCCAACACCAGACCCCAAAGGACCTGCCCCCCATGCGAGTTTCCGGCCGTGCCGCAGACGAAATGCGCGCCATCACCATCGAAACCGGCTTTACCAAACATGCCGAAGGATCGGTGCTGATCGGCTTTGGCGATACCAAAGTGCTGGTTACCGCCTCGGTCGAAGAACGCGTGCCGCCGTTTTTGCGCGGCAAGGGCGAAGGCTGGGTTACGGCGGAATATTCGATGCTGCCCCGCGCCACGCACACCCGCGGCAGCCGCGAAGCCGCCAAAGGCAAGCAATCGGGCCGCACCCAGGAAATCCAGCGGCTGATCGGCCGTTCCTTGCGCGCAGTGACCGACATGAAAAAGCTGGGCGAACGCCAGATCACGCTCGATTGCGATGTGATCCAGGCCGATGGCGGCACGCGCACCGCATCGATTTCGGGCGCCTGGGTGGCGCTGCGGCTGGCCGTGGACAAGCTGATGGCCAGCGGCGCAATCAAGGAAGACCCGCTGACGCGCAAAGTCGCGGCAATTTCGTGCGGCATTGTCGGCGGCACCCCGGTGCTCGATCTGGACTATATCGAAGACAGCAGCGCCGATGCCGATGCCAATTTCGTGCTGATCGAAGGCGGCCATATCGCCGAAGTGCAGGCCACGGCCGAAGGCGCGACGTATGATGAAGAGGCGCTGTTGCGCCTGCTGCGTCTGGCGCGGATCGGCTGCGGCAACATCTTTGCCGCGCAGGGCCTGGCTGTCGGCAAATGACCGTAAGGCGGCTGGATTCGGGGCGCCTGGTGATCGCCACGCACAATGCGGGAAAGCTGCGCGAAATTCGCGCGCTGCTGGCCCCGTTCGGCATGGAATGCCTGTCTGCGGGAGATCTGGGCCTGCCCGAACCGGCCGAAACCGGCACGACTTTTGTCGAAAATGCGCTGATCAAGGCGCACGCTGCGGCGCAGGCCGCCAATCTGCCCGCGCTGGCCGACGATTCGGGCCTGTCGGTGGCGGCGCTGGGCGGCGCGCCCGGGGTCTATACCGCCGATTGGGCCGAAGCCGACGTGTTCGAGGGCGGACCGGGCCGCGACTGGTACATGGCCATGGGCAAAGTCGAAGGCAAACTGGCGCAACTGGGCCCCGATGCCCCGCGCGGCGCGTGGTTTTCCTGCGTGCTCGCCATTGCCTGGCCCGATGGTGCGCAGGCGGTCTATGAAGGCCGCGTCGATGGCACGCTGACCTGGCCGCCGCGCGGCACGCTGGGTTTCGGCTATGACCCGGTGTTTGTGCTCAAGGGCGATACGCGCACGTTCGCCGAAATCGATCCGGCCGAAAAACACGCCAAAAGCCACCGCGCCGATGCCTTCGCCAGGCTGGTGGCAGACCAGTTTCCGGGGTAATGCGCTGTAGCCCGTCCCCCTCAGGGGGAGGGCCACCACAGGCACATATCCGATGACCCCGCTGGCGCTTTATATCCATTGGCCGTTCTGCCTCGCAAAGTGCCCCTATTGCGATTTCAACAGCCATGTCCGCGCCGGGGTCGATATCGATCTGTGGCAGGCCGCGCTGCTGGCCGACCTGGCGCACGAGGCGGCGCTGACCCCCGGGCGGCGGCTGGGTTCGATCTTTTTCGGCGGCGGCACACCCTCGCTGATGCCGCCTGCGCTGGTCGCCCGGCTGATCAAGGCTGCCGCGCAGCACTGGGCGTTTGATCCCGCGATCGAAATCACGCTTGAGGCCAATCCGTCATCGGTGGAGGCGGCAAACTTTGCCGCGCTGGCGGGCGCGGGGATAAACCGCGTGTCGCTCGGGCTTCAGGCGCTGGATGACCAGACGCTGCATTTCCTCGGCCGGCTGCACAATGCGGCCGAAGGGCTGGCCGCGCTCGATGTGGCGCAGCGGCATTTTGCGCGCGTCACGTTCGATCTGATCTATGCCCGCCCCGGCCAGACACCCGCCATGTGGGCCGCCGAACTGGGCCGCGCGCTGGCGTTCGGCACCGGGCACCTTTCGCTCTATCAGCTGACCATCGAACCCGGCACGCGCTTTGCCACGCTGGTGCGCGAAGGCACGCTGACGCCGATGGACGATGATGCCGCCGCCGATCTGTTTGCCCAGACGCGCGAGATGACTGACGCCGCCGGCCTGCCCGCCTATGAAGTGAGCAACCACGCCCGCGCGGGGCAGGAAAGCCGCCACAATCTGACTTATTGGCGCTATGGCGATTATGCCGGCATCGGCCCCGGCGCGCATGGCCGCCGGCTGGGCCAGGCCACGGTGCGCCACCGCAAGCCCGAAAACTGGCTGGCCGCGATCGATCGCGCCGGCCATGGCCTTGCCGAAACCCGCACTCTCGGCCCCGGTGAACAGGCGAGCGAGGCGCTGCTGATGGGCCTGCGCCTGCGCGAAGGGATTGATCCGGCCGCCATCGCCGCGCGCTTCGGCTTTGCGCCCGATTCGCTGATCGATGCGGCAAAGGCCCGGTTTTACAGCGATCTCGGCCTGATCGACCAGACGCCCGACCGTCTGACCGTAACACCGCAGGGCATGCCGCTGCTCGATGCGCTGCTGGGCGAGCTGGTGCCCGCCGCGCTGGTCACGGCATGACCATCCCCGAAATTCTTGGCGCCTGGCATGACCACCTCACGCATGATCGGCGCCGCTCTGCCCACACCGTGCGCGCCTATGTCGCCACGGCGCAGCGCCTGCTGCTGGCGCCCGATGCGCCGCCCGCGCCCGATTGGGCCACGATTGCCGCGCTCGATGTCGGCGCATTGCGCAACCAGCTGGCCAGCCGCCGCGCCGCGGGCATCGGGCAGGTTTCCGCCGCGCGCGAATTGTCCGCGCTAAAGGCGTTTCTGGGCTTTGCCCGCGCCCGCGCCGGCCTGCCGCCCGCTACCCCGCGCCTGCGCGGCCCGCGCGTGAAAAAGGGCCTGCCCCGCCCCGTCACCCCCGATGAAGCGCTGCACCTGGCGCAGACCGTGGCCGAAGACGCCGCCGAACCGTGGATTGCCGCGCGCGACATGGCCGTGCTGCTGCTGCTTTATGGTGCCGGCCTGCGCATTGGCGAGGCGCTGGCGCTGACCCCGGCCATCCTGCCGCCGGGCGAAAGCCTGGTGATCACCGGCAAAGGCGGCCGCCAGCGCCTGATCGCCGTGCTGCCCGTGGTGCGCGATGCCATCGGCCGCTATGCCGATCTGTGCCCCTGGCCCCTGCCGCGCGATCAGCCGCTGTTTCGCGGCAGCAAGGGCGGGCCGCTGTCCCCCGGCATGATCCGCCGCGCCATGGCCCGCGCGCGCATTGCGCTGGGCCTGCCACCCACGGCCACACCCCACGCCCTACGCCACAGCTTTGCCACGCATCTGCTGGGCGCCGGCGCCGATCTGCGCAGTTTGCAGGAACTGCTTGGCCACGCCAGCTTGTCCTCCACCCAGATCTACACCCGGGTCGACGCCGCGCGCCTGCTGGAGGTGTACCGCGGCGCGCACCCCAGGGCGTGATCCCGGGGGAGCGGGAGCCTCCCTTCAGCTCAGATTGCCCAGCATGACAATCGCTGCCACCCCCAGCCCGCCAATCGCCTGCACCCGCGAAACCTGAAATCCGGACAGCGCCACCAACACCACACTGGCAAACCAGAATTCGGTGCACCCGCGCAAATAGCCCGTCATATGGTCCCAGCCGACCGCATTCATGCTCAGGTGCAGCATGGCGACCAGCGCCCAGCCCAGTGCCAGCCCGGCAATCCGCACATCCCACACAGGCACCCGCCGCAGCCGCACCAGCACCAGCGCAATCACCCCCGCAAAGGCCGCCAGTGTCACCACCACCAACTGGCTTTCCAGCCGAGAGGCAAACGGCGCCACCACGGGCCCGTGCGCCACGCCAAAACATTCCGCCAGCCGCAAAACCAGCCCCTTCACCGGCCAATCGAGCAAAGTCGACCCCGCCGCCCCCGGTGATTGGCCCCAGCGCAGCGTCATCACCTGCCGCCAGACCAGAAACGGCACCAGCGCCAGCAGGCACAATCCCACCCGCGCCGCTTTTCCCCACGCCAACGATCGCGCCCGCACCGCCGATGCCAGCCAGTCCAGCCCATGCGCCGCAAAAATCCCGCCAAACAGCAGGATCGACGTTTCGCGAGTCAAAGTCGCACAGCCCGCCAGCACCGCATAGGCCGCATAGCGCCGCGCCAGCAGCGCCCAGACCGCCCCTGCCAGAAACGCCGCCGCCACGATTTCCGTCGTGTCATGCTCCAGCGTGATCAGATACCCCGGCCACGCCATCACCGCGATGGCAAACCACCCCGGCAAATGGGCCTGCACCGCCAGCAATCGCGCAAAAAACGCCAGAAAAAACAGCCCCGCCAGATTCACCGCGACCAGCATATACGGCACCAGCCGCAGATCAGGCGCCGACAGCACATGCACGATCGCCGGATAGAGAATGCGCTGCATCCGCCACGGCGCATTGTCGAACGTGATGCCGTTTTCGGTCCGCCGCCGCGTATCGGGGTTCAGCGCCAGGCGGAAATAGAACTGCCCGTCATATCCGCCCGAATTCCTGCGCACGGCAATCGGCACGGGCACCGCCGCGCGCGCCACAAATTCATCCCCGGCATTGATGAACGCGGTCACGTCAAACCGGTGCACCGCCAGCGGCACCAGCAACATCGCCATCGCCGCCAGCAGCGCAACCACCCCGAACCGCACCGGCCCCCACGCGCCCTTCACCACCCCGAAATTACCCCAATCTGCCCGAATGCGCCGCACCATAGCCATCCCCGCCGAAACGCCAATGGGTTCCAGGGTTGCTTGATCCGGGATCAGGCTTCTTGTGCGAGAGGTGAAGCGCGATGCCCCCCGCCGGAGGCATCAAACTACTTCGCCTGCCGCGCCCGGGGCAGGCGCAGGGTTACCAGCAACCCGCCCAGATCTTCGCTTTCGCCCAGCGTGATCGACCCGCCATACAATTCCGCCACATCGCGGACGATGGCGAGGCCAAGGCCTGTGCCCGGTTTGGTGGTATCGAGCCGGGCGCCGCGGGTGAACAGGCGGTCGCGGGCGGCGGCGGGGATGCCGGTGCCATCGTCTTCGATCCAGATGTCGCAGTTTTGCGCGTTTGAGGTCGGGGCGTCGATGGTGATGAAAACGCTGCCGCCGCCGTATTTGGCGGCGTTTTCGATGAGATTGCCCAGGATTTCGTCAAGGTCTTGCCGTTCGATGGCCACTTGCGCTTCGCGGTTGCCATCGAGATCGCAGCGCGCATCGGGATAGAGGCGTTCCACCGCGCGCAGCACGGCTTCGACGCTGTCGGTCACGGTGGCGCGGCTTTGGCCGATGGCGCGGCGGCCCACGGCGCGCGCGCGGGCGAGGTGGTGATCGACCTGGCGGCGCATCACCGCGGCTTCGCGCTGAACGGTTTCGGCAAGGTCTGGCGCGTGGGCCTGCGCGGCGTTGGTTACGACCGTCAGCGGGGTTTTCAGCGCGTGGGCCAGGTTTCCGGCGTGCGTGCGGGCTTCTTCGGCCTGGCGTTCGGAATGGGCGAGCAATTCGTTGAGTTCGAGCACCAGCGGCTGCACTTCGAGCGGCAGGGGCTCGGTCAGGCGTGATCCGCCGTCTTCGCGCAGGCGCACGATGGCCTGGCGCACGCGGCGCAACGGGCCAAGGCCATAATACGTCTGCGCGACCGCCATGGCGATCAGGCCGAGGCCCAGCACGACAAAGCTCCAGATCAGGATGGCGCGGATGCGGTTGATCTGGGCATCGAGCTGGTTGCGGCTTTGGGCGACGGCGAATTGCCACTGGGTGTTGGTGCCGGGCAGGATGACCGAGCGTTCGATCACGCGCAGCGGTTCGCCTTCGAACTGGCTGCTGTCATAGATATGCGGCTGGTTGTCGAAGTGATCGTTTTTCAGCTTGATCGTGCGGTCCCACAGCGAACGGGAAGGGAAATCTTCGCGTCCTTTGCCCGAAATCTGCCAATAGAGCCCGCTGTTGGGTTCGAGAAAGCGCTGATCGCCGAGCACGCGGCTGAAATAGACTTCGCCTTCGGGTCCGACTTCGGCCGAGGCGACCATGGCGGTGAGCATCTGGCCGAGCTGATCATCGAAATTGCGCGTGACCAGGCCGGACAGCGTCTGATCGAGCGCGATGCCGCCGCCCAGCAACAGCACAAAGATCCACGCAAAGGCGATGAACAGCATGCGCCGGCGCAGCGACCCGGTGTGGCCGGTATAATCGGGCCCGGCCGCATCATGCGCGCGCGGATCTTGCGCGCGCGCGTAATCCCCGGCGCCCGGCGGGGGCGTTCCGGCATGGCCCGGCCCGGCTGCTGCGGCATCAGCCGCGCGCGGCGAGGGCGGGATCGTCGAGGCTGTAACCGAGGCCACGGATCGTCGTGATCACATCAGGACCAAGCTTTTTGCGGATGCGCGTGACAAAAACCTCGATCGTGTTGGAATCGCGGTCAAAATCTTGATCATAGATATGTTCGATCAATTCGGTGCGGCTGACCACCTTGCCCTTGTGGTGGAGCAGGTACGACAGCAGCTTGTATTCCTGCGCGGTCAGCTTCACCGGCTCGCCCGCCAGCGTGACCCGGCCGGACCGGGTATCGAGCCGCACATCGCCGGCAATCAGTTCGGCGCTGGTATTGCCCGAGGCGCGGCGGATCAGCGCGCGCAGCCGGGCGATCAATTCCTCGGTCTGGAACGGTTTGGCCAGGTAATCATCCGCCCCGGCATCCAGCCCGGCAACTTTGTCGGACCAGCTGTCGCGCGCGGTGAGCACCAGCACAGGGAATTTCCGCCCTTCCTTGCGCCACATGCCGAGCACTGTCAGCCCGTCGATTTCGGGCAGGCCGAGATCGAGCACGACGGCATCGTATTCTTCGGTCGATCCCATGAAATGCCCGTCTTCGCCATCGGTCGACAGATCGACAGCATAGCCATTGGCCTCAAGCGTCGATTTGAGCTGCCGCCCCAGCGTGGGTTCGTCCTCGACGATCAGGATGCGCATGATACGTCTTGCCCCTTGTTGCCCGATACATGTTGCCCGACAATCCCGGCCCGTGCCGGAAAGCCCGCGGGGACCACTGCCATGCGCCCCGCCTTTGCCCCGCTGTCTTGCCCCCACTATCCTGAACGGTCAAGGAACGGGCCTGTTGCCCTTTGTTCAGGAATGGGGGCGGTTGCTTCACCCGGCACCCGGCACCCGGCACCCGGCACCTGGCCCCTTCCCGCCGCCGGGCGCCGCCGCCTATCGCGAACGGCCGAGCACCAGGCCGGTGCGGGCATCAACATCGACAAACAGGACATGGCCGTCGCGGATGAATTTCAGCCGATAGGCCATGGCTTCGGCATCATATTCGGGGCCCAGATATTGCGATCCGGGCATTGTCGGCAGGATCTGGCGCTCGATATCGCGCAGCGAATGGACATTGCCGGCGCGCAGTTCGCGGCGCGCTTCGTGCTGTTCATCGTGCGGCGGGGTGGCGTGGGCCACCACCGGCGCGCAAATCATGGCACCCAGCAGGATCGGCAAAAGGGAACGACCACGAAGCATCATGCGGAATGGTATAGCCAACAGCCATTGAATGCACCGTGAATAATCCATGCGGGTGGCCTGCATTGTGGTGCACGCCGCCGCGCGCACCGGCATTGCCATTTTTTTGCCAATCTTTTTTATCGCATCGGCGCGGCGATGGGGTATGCGCGCGGCCATGGCAATTGCACCGATCCTCAGCTGGGAAGGCCTCGGCCTGATCCAGGGCGCTTCGAATCAGGCCGGTGGCTGGCTGTTTCAGGACATCAACCTGGCCGTGGGCCCGCGCGACCGGCTGGCGCTGATCGGGCGCAACGGCGCGGGGAAAAGCACGCTGATGCGGCTGATCGGCGGCAGCCTTGAGGCGGATCGCGGCAAGCGGTCGGTGCAGCCCGGCACGCGGATTGTCACGCTGGAGCAGGACCCGTTTTTTACCGGGCATGCCACGCTGATGGATTTTGCGCGGCACGGCCCCGATGCGCCGGCGCGCCACGATGTGGAGGCGATTGCCGATCAACTGGGCATCGATCTGTCGCGCGCCGCCGACAGCGCATCGGGCGGGGAACGCCGCCGCGCCGCGCTGTCGCGTGCGCTGGCCAGCGAGCCCGATCTGCTGCTGCTGGACGAACCGACCAACCATCTGGACCTCGCCGCGATCGAATGGCTTGAGGCGTGGCTGCAACGCTATTCGGGCGCATTTGTGGCGATCAGCCATGACCGCACGTTTCTGGAACGGCTGACCAGGGCGACGCTGTGGCTTGATCGCGGGGCACTGCGGCGCAAGGACATCGGCTTTGGCGGGTATGAGGCGTGGATGGAAACCGTCTATGCCGAAGAAGTGCGCGCCGCCGAAAAGCTGGATGCCAAGCTGAAGCTGGAACTGCACTGGCTGGAACGCGGGGTCACCGCGCGGCGCAAGCGCAACCAGGGCCGGCTGGCAAAGCTGGGCGAAATGCGCGCGCAACGCGCCGCGATGATCGGCCCGCAGGGCGCGGCCAAGCTGGCGCTGGCCACCGATGATGCCAAAAGCAAGGCAGTGATCGTGGCCGACCGCGTGACCAAGAATTTTGGCGATCGCGCGATTATCCGCGATTTTTCGCTGCGCATCACCCGGGGCGATCGCATCGGCGTGGTGGGATCGAACGGCGCGGGCAAAACCACGCTGTTGCGCCTGCTGACCGGTGAACTCGCGCCCGATACCGGCACGATCACCCTGGCCAAAACGCTGGAAGGCGTGATGATCGACCAGCAGCGCAGCCTGATGTCGCCCGAAAAGCGCATCCGCGATGTGCTGGCCGAAGGCGGCGACTGGATCGACGTGCGCGGGGTGCGCAAACACATCCAGGGCTATCTGAAGGATTTCCTGTTCGATCCGGGGCTGGTCGAGGCGCGCGTGGGCACGCTGTCGGGCGGGGAACGGTCGCGCCTGCTGCTGGCGCGCGAATTTGCGCGGCGGTCAAACCTGCTGGTGCTGGACGAACCGACCAACGATCTCGATCTGGAAACGCTCGATCTGTTGCAGGACGTGATCGGCGATTATGATGGCACCGTGCTGATCGTCAGCCACGATCGCGATTTTCTGGATCGCACGGTCACGATCACGCTGGGGCTCGATGGATCGGGCCGCGTCGATGTGGTGGCCGGCGGCTATGCCGATTGGGACCGCCTGCGCCGCGAACGTGCCGCTTCGCGCACCGTGGGCAAATCGGCGCCGGCGGCAGCGGCCCCTGCTGCCCCGCCACCGCCGCAACCGGTGCGCAAGGCAAAGCTGTCCTACAAGGATCAGCGCGATTACGATCTGCTGCCGGCCAGGATCGAGGAATTTGACCGGAAAATCGCGCAAGGCGAGGCGGCGCTGGCCGATCCGGCGCTCTATGCGCGCGATCCCGATGGTTTTGCGCAGATCACCAAAACGCTCGACGGATTGCGTGCCGACAAGGATGCGGCCGAAATGCGCTGGCTGGAACTGGCCGAACTGGTGGAAGAATAAGCCTGCGGGCGGGGCGGCGCAGGCAACCCTTGCAATAGCTGACACCAAAGTCCTGCTTGCCCTAAATTGCATATGGTAGGATTGTCTGCAACAGGACCTGCCCCGCGACCCGAGAGTCAGAGATGATCAACCGAATTCGCGACATCCGCCGACAAAAAGGGCTCACACTCGCCGAAGTCGCGCTGCGTTGCCACCCGCCGACCACGGCGCAGACTATCGGGCGACTCGAAACCGGCATGCGATCGCTGTCGCTGCTGTGGATGAACCGCATTGCCGCCGCGCTCGATGTAGACCCGCAAATGCTGGTGAAGGCGGAAAACGGCAGCACCCCCACGCTGATCGCGCGGATCGGCCCGAGCGGGATCGAGGCGATGGCCCGCCCGGTTGAGGCGGTGATCCCGATCGTGCCGGGTGGCGAGGCCAAGCTGGTGGTGGTGGCGGTGGAAAGCAGCGCCGGCGAATATCGCACCGGGGATCAGATCTGGCTGCGGCAGATCGGCCCCGATGATTTCCCCCGCGTGCTCAACCGCGATGTGCTCGTGCCGCGCCCCGGGGGCCGCTATGCCTTTGGCCGGATGATTGACCGCGATGGCGAACGCATTGCCGTGCTGCCCCCCGGAATCGGGCAGCGCCAGGTGGTGATCGATCGCCCCAGCTGGCTGGCCGTGGCCGAAATGCTGGTGCGCAGGCTCTGATCCACATGAAACGTCGTCTGTTGTCGGTGTCGACGCTCTATCCGGCGCCGTCCCGCCCCGGTTTTGGCCGCTTTGTCGAAACCCAGCTGGAAACGCTGGCGCGGCGCGGCGATTGGGAGGTGACGGTGATCAACCCGATCGGCCTGCCGCCCCTGCCCGCGGCGCTGCAACCGGCGCGTTATGCCGCATTGGCCGCCAGCCCCCTGATCGAAACGCCGGAGGGCGCCCATCGATCGGTCACCGTGCATCGCCCGCGGTTTGCGCTGATCCCGGGGATGTCGGGCTGGCTCAATCCGGCGCTGATCACGCGCGCCGTGCTGCCCCTGGCGCGGCGGCTGCATGCCGAAACGCCGTTCGATCTGGTCGATGCGCAATTCTTCTATCCCGACGGGCCGGCGGCGGCGCGCATCGCGCGCGATCTGCGCCTGCCGCTGGCGATCAAGGCGCGCGGGGCCGATATTCATTACTGGGGCAGCAGGCCGCGCGCGCTGCGCCAGATCCGCACCGCCGCCGACCAGGCGCGGGTGCTGCTGGCGGTGTCATCCGCGCTGGCCGATGACATGGCCGCGCTGGGCCTGCCGCGTGACCGCATCCGGGTGCATTATACCGGGCTGGACCATGCCCGGTTTCATCCGCGCCCGCGCGATGCGGCGCGCGCAGAGCTTGCCGCGCGCCTGCCGGCGCTCGATCTGCCCCGCGATGCGCGGATTGTCGCCTGCGTGGGCGCGCTGATCCCGCGCAAGGGGCAGGACCTGGCGATTGCCGCGCTGGGCGAACTGCCCGATGATGTCGTGCTGGTGCTGGTGGGCGCGGGCGCATTCGAAGGGGCCTTGCGCGATCAGGCACATGCATCCGGGCTGGCGGCGCGGGTACGCTTTGCCGGGCAACTGGGCCACGATGATCTGCCGCTGCTGCTCGCCTGTGCCGAGGCGATGGTGCTGCCGTCATCAAGCGAAGGCCTTGCCAATGCCTGGGTAGAGGCGCTGGCCAGCGGCACGCCGGTGGTCATTCCCGATATCGGCGGCGCGCGCGAACTGGTCGATTGTGCTGCGGCCGGGCGGATCACCGCGCGCGAACCGGGCGCGATTGCGCAAGGGGTGGCCGAAGTGCTGGCCGCGCGGGCGCCACAGGCCGAAGTGGCCGCCAGCGCCGCGCGGTTCAGCTGGGATGCGAATGCCGAGGCGCTGGCGGCGCTTTACGACGCCGCCAGCGCATAACGGCGGGCTTCAGGCGCCCTTTTTGGCCATCGCGGGGCTGTCACCCGCAACTTCGGAGGGCACAAAGCTTTTCGACGAGACTTTCAGCCAGATCAGGATCGGCGCGGCCATATAGATCGAGCTGTAGGTGCCGATGAAAATGCCCAGCGTGATCGCCGCGGTAAACCCGAAGATCACCTGAGGCCCGAACAGCAACAGCGCAACCAGCGTGATCAGCATCGACAGCGAGGTGACGATCGTGCGCGCCAGCGTTTCGTTCACCGACAGATCGAGCAGTTCCGGAATTGGCATCTTGCGATACTTCTTCAGGTTTTCGCGGATGCGGTCATAGACCACGATCGTGTCGTTGAGCGAATAGCCGATCAACGTCAGCAGCGCGGCCACGATGTTCAGATCGAATTCCAGCTGGGTCAGCGCAAACATGCCCAGTGTCAACGACACGTCGTGCACCAGGCTGAGCAGCGCACCGATGCCGAACTGCCATTCGAACCGCAGCCAGATATAGGCCGCCACGAAAATTGCCGCGAGCCCGAGCGCGCGGAACGCATCCCAGCCGAGCTCTTTCGACACTTTGCCCGATACCGAATCGACTCCGTCGATCCGCGCGTCGGCATGGTGCGCCTTTACCGCGGCGGTGATCGTGCGCGCCATCTTGTCCGACAGCGAAGGGTCCTTGTCCGACCCTTCGGGCAGCTTCATGCGGATCGAGATTTCGTTGGCTTTGCCAAACCGCTGCAGGATCGGTTCGCCAAAACCCAGCTTGGTCACTTCATCGCGCAGCACGCCCACCGGTGCGGCGGCGCTGTGTTCAAAGGTCACGCGGATCATCTGCCCGCCGATGAAATCGACGCCGAGATTAAGTCCGCGCGTCATCACCATGCCCCACGACGCGGCAATCAGCAGCAGGCTGCCGATGTAAAACGGCACGCGCCATTTCAGGAAATGGATGTTGGTGTTGTCGGGAACGAGCTTGAGCAGTTTCATGATATGCCAATCCCGCCTTACAGATGCAGTTCGGATGGACGCGCGCGGCGCAGCCAATGCGCCACCCACATCCGCGTCATGGTGACGGCGGTAAACACCGATGTCATGATGCCGATCATCAGCACCACGGCAAACCCCTTCACCGGGCCCGAGCCAAAGGCAAACATCAGCGTGGCCGCGATGATATTGGTGATGTTGGCGTCAAAGATTGCGCGGGTCGCCTCTTTATAGCCCATTTCCACCGCCTGCACGACGCGCCGCCCGCGATGGCGTTCTTCGCGGATGCGTTCATAAATCAGCACGTTGGCATCGACCGCCGCACCGATTGTCAGCACGAACCCGGCAATCCCCGGCAGCGTCAGCGTGGTGCCGATCAGGCCCATGATCCCCAGGATCATGAACACGTTCAGCGCCAGTGCGCAGCAGGCATAGACGCCAAACCGGCCATAAGTCGCCAGGATGAAGATCGCCAGCGCCAGCGTGCCGACGCCCATCGCGATCATCCCCTTGCGGATCGAATCCGCGCCAAGGTCGGGGCCAACGGTGCGTTCCTCCACCACTTTCAGATCGACCGGCAATGCGCCAGACCGCAGCGAAATCGCCAGGCTGTTGGCGCTGTCGGTGGTGAAATTGCCCGAAATCACCGCGCTGCCGCCCAGAATCGGCTCGTTGATCACCGGTGAAGACAGCACTTTGCCATCAAGGATGATCGCAAACGGTTTGCCCACGTTGGCCGAAGTCAGCTTGGCAAAGCGCGCGCCGCCATCGTTGTTGAACGTGATCGTCACCGTGGCGGCATTGGTCTGCGGGTTGTTCGAAAGCTGCGCATTGGTCAGCTGGTCACCACGAATGCCGCCCAGCCGCTTGACCGCGATCCTGGGCGCAACCGCACCCGCCTTCACATCGGCAAAGGGCACGATTTCATCACCGGGCGGTACGATCCCCTGCGCCACGTCGCTGGGCAATGCGGCCTGATCGACCAGTTTGAATTCCAGCTTTGCGGTCTGGCCCAGCAGGTTTTTCAGCGCCTGCGGGTCCTGCAATCCGGGCACCTGCACCACGATGCGGCGCGCGCCCGAACGGATGATCGTCGGCTCTTTGGTGCCCAGCGCGTCGATCCGCTTGCGCACCACTTCCACCGCGGTGTCCATCGCCTGGGTGACGGCGAGATCGATGCCTTCCTGCGTGGGCGCCAGCACAAAGCGATTGCCGTCGACCACGTTGATCGTCCAGTCGCGCTTTCCGGTCAGCCCCGCGCCATTGGTCAGCGGCAGCACGGCCTCGCGCACGGCATCGATCTTGGTGACGTCATCGACGATGAACGTCAGCGATCCGTTGGTGTTGGAAATATCGCTGATCCGCACCGGCTGGGCCATCGTGCGCAGCTTGTTGCGCACCGATTCCTCCATCGCCTCGATCCGCTGGGTGCGCACTTGCGAAGGATCGGCCTCCAGCAGGATGTGGCTGCCCCCGGCGAGGTCCAGACCCAGATTGACTTTGGGTTCGGGCACGCCGGCGGGCCAGCGATAGCCGGCCATGTCGACAATCGTCGGCAGCGCCGACAACGCGGCCACTACGGTGACCAGCCACAGCCAGATAACTTTCCAGCGGGGAAATTCGAGCATGGGTTCTGCCTGTATCCTTGGGTCCGGCTATGAAACCGGCGTCAGTCGGCGGGTGTCAGTCGCTGGCGGTCAATCGCCGGACATCAATCGTTCGCGCTGGCCGTGCCACCGGGGGTCACGATATCGCCCAGTGTCGATTTGATGGCGCGCACTTTCACGCCTTGCGCGATTTCCAGATCAACCGTGTTTTCATCCACTTTGATCACTTTTGCGATCAGCCCGCCGGCCGTGACCACCTGATCCCCGCGCTTGATCGTCTGCAGCTTGGCCTGGTGCGACTTCTGCCGCTTCATCTGCGGGGCCAGGATCAGGAAATAGAAAATCGCGGCCATCGCCACCAGCGGCAGAAACTGCACATAGGCGGGCGGTTCGCCAGCCGACTGGACTGCGGCCAGATCAAGGATGGAAAGCAAGCTGGGTCCGTTCATACGACTGGGTCAATCTGGTTCGAATCGACAGGATCGGGCGCAGCGCAAAGCCCGTGGCCCCGGCACACCCATACGTGGTTGGCGCGAGTAGCAGCTTGCCCGCGCCAAGGCAAATACCAGCCCGCCAGATGGGGCCGCCCCCCTTCTTTGCCAAGCCCTTTGCCAAGCTCTTTGCCAAGCCCTGGCCCGCTTTGGAAAATTGCCCCGGAGATTTTGTGGCGGCAACCGGCTTGCCATCCCCCCATCCGGTCCGTATAGGCCCGCACTCCGGTCGGGACGTAGCGCAGCCTGGTAGCGCATCACACTGGGGGTGTGGGGGTCGGAGGTTCGAATCCTCTCGTCCCGACCAATAAATCAGATACTTAGGCAACACACCCTGCCTAAAGCCATTCGCCAGTAAGCACATAGTAAGCACCGGGCATGATTTCGCCTCACGGTTGCCGCTCCCGCTTGCTGATGCGACCCGGCGCGACTAGCCCGACGCTCGCCCGCCCTATTCCAGCCGATCGGCGGGCCGAAGCCAATGCCGCCGCCGCTGTCGCGTGCCCAACCTTGGGAAACGGGTCCGGGAGGCGGGAGGTCAAAATTTATGAAGGCCTCGCCCAAAAACCGCGCCAGTTTTTGAAATTAGGGGCAGGAGTGCGAGCTAAGGCGAGGGGTCCCCGGACGGCGGCTGGTCGGCGGTCCTCTTAGACCTACTGGCCTCGGCGGCACGCAACGTTTCGGCCACAGACCCGTGTCGGTCGGCGGCCCCCTTGAACGGATCATAATCCACCGGGGTGCCTTCCGGCCTATGGTGCTCTCCTTTGAACGGATCATAATCCACCGGGGTGCCTTTCGGCCCATGGCGCTCCATATCCCGTTTGCGGGGCTGACCAACAACCGGGGCGGGGGCCGCCGGCCGGAAGCCCGCGTATGGGTCGCCTTCGACCGGCACCAGCGTAGGTCCTTTGCCTTCAGGGTTGGGCGCGGGCTCATCTTTCAACCACGCAGGCGGCGGGGGTTTTTGCGCTCGCGCCCAATCAGGAACAGCAGCGTCCGTTCCACTTAACGACGGTTCCGACGTGGCTTCTGCGACCTCCGCCGGTGCAGTCACCCGGTCCCACAAATGATCCGCAGCAAACCCGGCCCATAGCCAAGCAAAGCGCAACGCGAATAGCCATAGCGGTGCCATGGCCAGTGCGATCCAAGCGCGGCGTTTCATCTAAAGCACCTCACCGTAGAGACCTGCCCCACATAGACGGTTCCATGCGCAGCAATAGTGCACAACTAGGGCCTACAAGGACCCAGAGGAAGGGCCACGTCGCATGGCCGCGCCGAATTGGCGAGGGGAATTGTGGTCCGGGGGCTACGAGCGCGCGAAGTCTTCTGGCTAGGTGGCTTCGCGCCCGCGCGCTATGGCGTTCATGTAAAGGGCTTTCAACATGAACGAAAGCGCTCGATGCGCAGTTAGAGCGCAACCCGGCGGCCCATACGGTGCGCGACAGGCAAGCGACAAAGGGCAGCGGGGCGGAAAGCCCAGATTTCTGGGATTTGTATAGGTTGGCGACAGGACGCGACAGCTTGGCGACAGCGAAGCGACAGCTATCCGGGCAAGGCGGAGGAAGCGACCGACAGCGACAGACCCCTATGGGTCTGTCGCTGTCGCGTCGCAACGCAGCGGGTCTGCCGCGTCGGTTTAAAAATCTGGAATTTCGACCGGACCGAAGTTTTCCAGATCACTCTTTCGGGCAACCCACTCGCTGGCCCCGTCAACCATGATCGTGATCAGCCCCGCGAGCCGGAGTTCGCGCTTGGCGCGTCCGAACGTGTCCGCGCGGGCTTTCGCGTCCGCCGATTCCGAAAGCACCCCCGGCATGATGCAGCGCGCGCGCCAGTCTGCCATTGCAACCCTGCCACTACCGCCGGCCAGATCATCCAGGACGGCGAGCGCGTCCAGCTTGGCCCCGGACAGCTTTGCGTCTTTGGGAAGGTTGCGCAAATCGAATTCTTCGCAGACTGGCGCGGTGATCGGATCGCCGTCTTCGTCATGGCCAAGCAGTTCACTCCGAATTTTGAAGCCAAAGCGCCGTGGAAAGCCATTTCGATTTTTCATGCTGGTGCACCGGATCACGCCAGCCGTGTCCGCCGGATCGACTCTTACAGACGTATCAAGGGCGCCGTTCAGACTGCTGTGCCCGCGTGGTGTCGATGTGTCACCTTTCGGGCAGTGGTGAACCAGTGCAACCGTTGGGCCCAGATCGGCGATCATGCGACAAATCTGCACGACCGCGCCCATACCTTGCGGCGCGTTCTCGTCGATCGGGAATGCCACTGCCAGGGTGTCGATCACGACAAGGACCGGATTCAGCTGCGCAATGCACGCGAGCAAGTCTTGCATCTCGGCTGAATTGAGGTTCGCCATCATACCCGCAAGGCCGGTTGCGAGGTGAAAGGAAACCACGTCGCCATATACCTTGCGCAGGGCGCGGAGCCGCTGGCCCATGCCGTGCGGGTCTTCTGCGCTCACATAGATCACCGGGCCTGCGACTGTTTTCATGCCAAATGCCAGCACGCCCTGTGCAACCCTCCACGCCAGATAAGGCGCCACGACAGATTTGCCGGTGCTGGGCAGGCCGAAGATGCAAACCAAATCCCCTAGGGCGATCAGCCCCTTGATAACTTGCTTGCGCGGGGCCTCGTGCTCCAAATCGTCGAGCGACCGGAGACGGAAGCGAGACGCGCTGTTTGCTGCCGTCCTGCCGGGCGCCGCCTCGGGCTTGTCGAAAACTGAAAAGTCGATACTGGCGAAGTCGGATAGCATCTCCGCCGTCCTAAACGCCGCCAGCGCAGCGTCACGGTCGCCACCGTGCTTGTAGTGGACAAACAGGTCGAATGCGTCCCCATGGCAGCCGCTGGCGCATTCCCGGCCTATCCCTGCCTCCGTGTCGCTCCCCGATAGCGAAACCCAGAATTGCCGGTCATCATCGTCGGCGCACACCCGCGTGGCGTAGGAACCGCTCTTTTGGTGAGGGCTCCGCCAATCCGCGCCGTTGCTGGGTGAATCCTCATAGCCGTATTGCACCAGCAAATCGGCCAGGTCCTTTGTCGCGTTGAACCGCTCGATCGCTGTGGAGCCGGTGCCCGTGCTTTCTGCACGTTTGCGCTTCGCCGCGTCGGCGGCAGCGCGCCGCCGCGTGTCCTCAGCTTGATTGTCCTCTTTCTGTGCAAGGATTTCCAGCGCGGAACCGCAGCGGTCCAGATCAAGGCCCGGCGCGGCAATGCCGGAACGCGAGCATTCAAAAAAGAGCGGGGCACCGTCGGCCTTTCCACCCTCCCGCAAGTGCGTGCCGCTTTTGTCATGAACGGGCGAGACGTTGGGCGCGAACACGATTTGCCCCGCGCGTGCCAAAGTACGGTCAGGCACAATGCCTGCGCTTGCAAATTCGTCGTGAAACACGGTCTGCGCCGCGTGCCATGTCTGGAAATCAACCGGCGCGCGCAACGGGATCACGGCTCGCCACCGTCGATCACCGGGTCGGCTTGATGCGCTCGAATATATCGACCACGCGGCATTGCCCGCGAATTTACTCACCACACCTTCGATGGTTGCGAGCGGATGGTCGCCCGCGTCGATGTCTGCTGTCAGCGTTACATAAGCGCCGCGCTCTTGCTGAACAGCATGTGCCCGCGCGTCATGCTCGCGATACGTGCTTGGGATGAATGCCAGCGCGTCAATCTTGGGATGGGCCGTCGGCGCCATGGCGAAAAGATCAGCCAGCCGCATCGTCGCGTAAGGCTCGCCGGTTTCAATGTGGCTTTCACGACCACCGAACACGGGCACTGCGAAATAGTGCCAGGCGGGAGAGGCAGCGGTATCGCACACCGCTAGCGCGATGGGGGAAACGATTGCAGACATGATGTTGCTTTCTTACTTGCCCCGCCAGCCTAACCAGCTTGGCGGGGCTTTTCGTTCAGGGTGTACATTCCGATGGCTCGCAGCGTTTAGGGTTCGCGCCGTTCCAGCAGCCGCCAGCGGTTGCACTTGTCGCGATCCAAGACAGTGGGATGGACCCAGCGCGCGCGGGGATTGAGCAGCGGCACTAGGCGTTGATCCAAGCACTTGCCCGACCCGCGTTTGCCACGCGCAAACCATTTGCAGAGGTCGCAGTGCTTCCGGCCGTTCTGGCCCAGAGGGGCACCCTTCCGGTGCTTGTCGAGGCGCCAGCCGCAATGGCAGCAGGCAAGCACGGCGTTGGGGTTGGTGGAGGTGTGGCTGCCTTCGAGCGCATCAACATAGCAGCGAGGGCATTGCCCTTCCCATGCGCCGGTGGCCGGGTCGATTGCCTCGCTCCAGTCGCCGGGGTCTCCCGCCCGTAGAGCTATGGATTTCGGTGGCTCACGCATGACCACCTCCGAATGCAAGCGCAGCAACTATCACTGCCATTTCGGGCCGGACGGCATACGCCGCGATCAGGAATTGCGCCCGGTGCGCATCGACAGTAGAGAGAACATGCGAACCGCCCGCCAGCTTATCGCACGTTGCCCCGCCATCGCGCGGGGCTTCGTTGTTTGAGGTCATGGCTCATGCCTCCCCAGTGTCGCTGGTGGAACGGCGAACGCGAGAGGCCAACCAGTTTTGCAGATCGAGCAACCGATAGCCGACGCGCGCGCCGCGCCCGGTGCCGATGCGTACGAATGGGGGGCCGTCGCCGCGCAGTCTTGCTTGATCGAGCCAGCTTTTGGTCGAACCGAGAAACGCGGCGGTCTCAGCCACCTTGAGAACGCGGTGGGGATTTTCGATGATGTCTTGGGTCATTGGTTTCGCTCCGTGGTGTTCCGGGCGATCCAATTACAGCCTACTTATTTTTCAGGCACACCCCGAACCGCGCCGGTTCAGGGTGTACCTTCTCCGTCCCGCCGCAGCTTCTCACGACGCTCAAGCGCTTTTTTTACGCTGACCCCCGGCCAATCGTTCTGCGCGTCGTCGATCGCACACTCACGAGAACGCGCCTTCCAGCCCTTGGCTTTGCCGCGATTGTCGTAAATAACAACGCCAGCCGACCGCCGTATCCCAACATCTGCGGCGATTTCGATGTCGCGAAGTGGGGTTGTCCCGACGTGTTGGTCGCCGCCGCTCGTCATGTCTGACAGCGCCCGGCTCCAATCCGGATCGGCAGCGATCCTATGGCCGAACCACCTCGCAAATTCATCCATAGCTGGCGTGATCCGCCTCGCTGCCGCCGCGCAACGATAACAAGTCAGACAGTCACGCACGCACTCGCGCGCTTTAGGGTCAAGGTCGCCACCGCCCATGATGCGTATGTCAAACGAGCGGCGCGTTTGCGGCATGTTTTGCGTCGCCTTCGCAAGCCCCGCGATGATTTCCGTGGCGTTGTCGCCGCGCGCTTGCGCTGCTTCGACTTCGGCAGTCATCCTTTTTAATTCGGCAAACCATTCTGCCCGCGCCGTCGCCAATCGTTCGGCCTCGCTGCGTTCATGCTCACTCTCAAGGTATTGCCTGAGCCAACTCCAGCGCCGGGTGAAGTGCTGATAACTGTCCTCGCCCATGCTCATGCCCCCGGTCGCATGGCGACGACATTGCCAGCGTCGGTCAGTGGCGAAACTGCCCGGTCGCAATGATCGGCCCAAGCATCGAGCGCGGCGCGCTTTTCAGGCCCCCAGCCGTACCGCTGGTAGACGGCGGCGACGCCAGACCGGCTGGCCCCGGCGGTGTGATTCAAAACCGCTTCTGTCACCTCGAACCGCACACCCAACTTTTGCAAGCCGGTCGCCAGCGTGCGGCGCGCATCATGAAGGCGCCAAGGATCTAGCTCGACTGCCTCGGGGTCATCGCCGGTCGCTTTCGCATCCTTGCGCGCCAGTGCCAGCATGTCGGCATCCAAGCGGGTTTTGGCGCGTGAATAGCCGCTGATGGGGGTTTCCCCGGTGCCCGACAGGACAAGGCCCTTGGCGGGCCATTTGCGCTTGCCAGCGGCCAATTCCGCCAGCGCAATACGTTCGGCCTCCAACGCGACCGCCGCGCGCACCTCGGGGTCAACCTTCCGCCGCTTCGAACGTGCATCCGCCTCAAGTGCTTTGACAGCAGCAACGGCAGCGACCGATGCGGCAGCAGAATCGAGCGCAGCAATGGCGTGCCGGTTCAGCGGCACAAGATTCGCTTCGCCGTTCTTGGTGCGGCTGGCGGGCAAAGTCCAAAGTGCTTTGGCCCGATCGAGTTCGGCCCAACTCAGACCGGCAACCTCGTCGCGCCGCTGGCCTGTCGCGAAAATGAGTTGATAGAAGGGGCCGAATGGCATGGCCATCGCGCGTGCGGCGCGCAGCGCCAGGGCAAGCTCATCGTCGCCCAGCCACCGGTCACGGCTATCCGGCGCGGGCGGGCGCTTCATTCCGGCCATGGGGTTTTCGCGCAGATCGCCGCGCTCGACAGCCCAGTTCATCAACCGGTTCAGGATCGCGTAGGCCGATCGGCGCAAGGCAAGGCTTTCGGCGGGGATGCTATCGAGCACTGCCACCATGTCGCGCTTGGTGATCGCGGGCAGCGGTTTCGATTTCAGCACCGGAATCGCGTGAAGCCGGCAAACCATTTCGATGTTGCCATACGACGCCAGCCCCTCAGGCTTCACGCGCAGCTTGAGATAGGTTGCGGCATAGGCATCGAACGCGAGTTCCTTTTCAGTCGCCGTTTTCTCAGCCTTCTTGCGCTCGGCCTCGCGCTTGTCGGCAACGGGGTCGGCGCCTTTCACCACGTCGGCAGCGAGTTTCTTGGCAATGTCGCGCGCTTCATCCGGCGTAACCTTGCCGTGCCTGCCGATATTGACTCGCTGCGTTTTGGCCCCGCGCCCGCCGATCCGATATTGAAAGAGGTAAATGCGACCGCCCGCTGGCGTCACCTTCAGGGCAAAGCCCGGGATGGCATCATCCCAAAGATATTGATCCGCAGTAGCGGGTTTGACCGCGTCCACCGACCTTTTCGTGATTGCACCCGTTGCCATTGCGCTGCCTCCACCGTGCTTACTGGAACCTCCCAGAAAGCACCTAGTAAGCACGCGGATACCATCGAACCTAAATACGGTGCAACGGGATAAAACATAAAGCACTGAATTTGCTTAGCCCGTTGACTAACCCCATGATCCAAAAAGCGCATTTCTCACACTGGGGGTGTGGGGGTCGGAGGTTCGAATCCTCTCGTCCCGACCAACGATTTCAAGTATTTAGCACCTCATCCTCAGCTTTTAGGCGAGGAAAAATTCGCCTCTGGTGGTGCGCTGGTGGTGCAAACCTCCGAAACGAGGTGAAACGCATCGCGTCGATATGCAACATGGTGGCCGCGAGAGAGTCGCCATGGCGGTGTCCGATGGGCACATTTTTGACCCGCTAAAGGGTCAGTGACATGACCTCCAAGCAGCTCAAATTCTCGTTCCTGGGAGTATCGGTTCGAGCGCTCTGGGTTTGGTCGCAATGACCGCTGCGGGCGGTTGGAAGAGCCGGCTCGCAAGAGCCAGGCGATCGCACTCTATCCAGCACGCAAGATCAATTTCTGCGGCTTGACGGCAGCAGCGGATTTGCCGCTGCCGACAGTCTTTGAAACGACGGTCCTGCAAAGAGAACCTGCTTGCACGAGTGCGACGTCAGTATCTCCGCTTGGGACGAGCGTTGACCCATTCGGTGATCTCAAGGGCGCGCCACCGTATGCGGCCCGCACCGAAATCGATGGGCGATGGGAAATGCGGATTCCGAGGTGATGCCGGCCACCATTCCGATTTGATCCCGGCCGGGATTCCGAATTGATCCCGGCCACCATTCCGAGAAATTCCCGGCCACCTTGGCGGGGGTGCGGAGCCTGATCGTTGGGCCCATCTTTTCGGC